>NZ_JAENHT010000001.1:0-1362847 GCF_016620385.1 Kosakonia sp. LAM2021 | reverse complement strand
ACAACCTGTTTGACTGCTTCAGTTTTAAACTCTTCGGGATAACGCTTACCGCTCATGGGCACCTCTCTTTAAGCCATCTTAAATGACTCTGAGGTGTCTGTTAAACCCGTGGCGATTCAGAAAGAGTTATTTTTGAATCTAAAAGCTCCTACGCGTTGCAGTTTAACGACCCTTCTGAGATTAAATCGTCGTTAAAACGAGCTTTAGATAAACAGGTAGATCCCTGGCTCAACAGTCCCACAACTAATATCAATAATGGTTATGCGATGCATTCTGCCCTACGTGGTGAAAAGCAACCCGTTAACAGCGCTATCATTTATGTCGATCCGCCAGGGAAAAATATCGGTTACGAAATTGAGCTTTCAGCCGAATGGGTAAAAGTTAGAAATTATGCAGCTTGGTTCAAGTTTGCTAATTTTTTCTCGCTTGCTGATAAATTAATGAACGGTGGTGAAAGCGATTTTCAACAATACTCCTTCAGAGTCGAGCAGTTTTTTGGGGGGGAGTTTGTTATATTAAACAGACATAAAAATAAAGATGAAAACGCAATCATTGTGGGCATTGATTTGCAGTTAATGCGGGCAATTGAGAAATATTTTGCTGGCGATGAAAACGATTTCATCAACTATGGTGGAATAAGCGATTTTGATCTATTTAGCAACTATATTGCGATGCAAGCATTCAACTACAGCGTGTTCCCCGACGGTACGCTAATTGGAGAATCTGAGTGCGAGAACCCCCGGGGAAACTATCAAAAATTTTTCCTTCCTGCTTAGCCGCCCCAGCGGCTCTTCAAATAATTCACTGCCTGCTGAGTTTGCGGCTGTTCCAGATAACTTTCGCGGAACAAGATCGTGCCGTTAATTTGCGGCAGCGATTCGTTTAAATCGAGCTGTTTTTTCAGCTCAGGCACGCCGCCGTTGACTGTCCAGTCGGGCTCATTCTTCGAATATTCTCCCACCTTATACAGCGCCACGCCGATGTAGAGACGCGTTTTTGTCGGTTTCACGACATCCGCCCACCATTTTGCCAGCACATCGTAACGTGCCGCATCGCGGGCGAAGGGCCAGTAAATTTGCGGGGCAATGTAATCCAGTAATCCTTGTTGCACCCAGCGGCGCGTATCGGCAAATGATTCGTCATACGCCGCTGCGCCGCGCGTGTCCGAACCAGCTGCGTCAAATGAACGGTTACGCCAGACTCCCGCCGGGCTGACACCGAATTCGACATTGGGATTGAGTTGGCGGATGGTGCGTGAAACCTGCTCAATCAACTGCTGCGTATTGTTGCGCCGCCAGTCTGCTTTTGAACTGAACGCCTGGCCATATTGCCGGTAAGTCTGGCTGTCATTCAGCGCAGAACCGGGGGTTTCAGAGTAGAAATAGTCGTCAAACTGCACGCCATCGACCGGGTAGTGTGCCACTACTTCTGCCACGATGCTGGTTATCCAGTCGCGCACGTCCGGAATGCCGGGATCGAGCACAAAACGGTCGCTCGCCGTGCGGATCCAGTCGCGATGCAGCACGAAAATGCTGGCCGGATGCAGGGATAATGTGCGGTTAAGCTCTGCGGTGGTCGACGGTTTGGTATTGACTGAAACGCGGTAGGGGTTAAACCACGCGTGCACTTTCATGCCGCGTTTGTGGGCTTCATCGAGAATAAACTGCAGCGGATCGTAACCCGGATCCTGCCCAATCGTGCCGGTCAGCATATCTGACCAGGGTAAAATCTTTGACGGCCACAGCGCGGTGCCGTCGGGTTTGACCTGGAAAAAGACGGTATTGATACCGAGGCTTTTTAGCTTATCCAGTTTGTTTCTCAGCGCTTCTTGCTGCTGGTTAACGCGCAACGGGGCGCTCATATTCACCGAATTTACCGGCGGCCAGTCGAGACGCGACACGGTCGCCAGCCAGATCCCTCGCACGGGTTGTGTATTTTTTGCAGGCGTCGTTGCGAGTGGGTGTTTTGCCACCGGCGGCAACGGCGTGACGAGTGATTTCGGCGCTTTCGAGGCGCAACTGGCGAGTAAAAGCGCAGTGGCAATAAGCACGCCTGACTTTTGTAGTGACATCTGAAAATTAGCTCTTAGGCGTTCGACCGCTTGTCCACGGGTTAAACGCAGGTTCGTCTGATTTGGCCGGGGCGCGCTCTTCCAGCGATTCGAGATACAGCGCCTCAACTTCCGCGCGCGCCCAGGGCGTGCGTCGCAAAAATTTCAAACTGGATTTAACGCTTGGATCGTTTTTAAAGCAATTGATATTGATGAGTTTGCCGAGTTCGTGCCAACCGTAGCGGGCGACCAGCGCGTTAACCTGCATTTCAAGCGTCACGCCGTGCAAAGGATCTTTTGAAATATGAGCGGCCATGTGAAGTCCGGTTTTCGGGAAAAGTTTTGCGGAAGGTTACAAGAAAGCCCGCTGAGCGTCACGGGCTTTGCACCGCTAAACGTTACCGTCCAGACAGGCACAGGCGATTTTCTGCGGAAAGTGGTTGTTCCGGCTATCTCCAGTAAGGCGGAATTTCAGCGCGGCGGTATCACGGGAAAAGGGAGGATGTCATGGTTAATGTGCTGGCAGAAACGCTGCCAGCACTCGCCGGGGTTGCATTAACCGCCGTTATTCTAACAGGTTACGGTGTAACGTTTTGACTGCACTGTCAGCGCATTCCGCAGGGAGCAGGAAGCAAAGATTATGGCTGGATGCGCCGTGGCAAATCATCCGCACGGAATGGTTTTCCAGTTCGGCGAACACCTCTTTGCACACCGCCGGTGCCTGCGAGAGCGTATTACCAATAAGCGAAACTAGCGCCAGCCCGGTCTCGATTTCAACATGGCAGTGCGACGACAGTTCGGTAAGCAGCGCGGTAGTCAGCGTGTCCGCTTCACCGGACGTCGAACCGGTGGAGTTGAGGATAAGCGCAATGCTGGCTTCCGAGGTGGTCACCAGATCCATCGCCACATCATGACGCGACAAAATGTTGAACATCTCGGCTAAAAAGCGGTGAGCGGGTTGCGCATTGACGCTGGATAATTTCAACAGCGTTTGCTGGCGACGAACGGCCAGCGCACGGTAACGCGGTGGTTCGTGCGTGTCGCGGCACACCAGCGTTCCGCCTGCGCGCGGCTGAGCGCTTGAACCGACAAAGACCGGAATATTTTTACGCATCGCCGGTAGCAGGGTGGCCGGATGCAAAACTTTCGCGCCAAAGGTCGCCATTTCACTGGCTTCAGAGAATGAGAGCGTATCAATGCGTTTCGCCTGGGGGACGATTCGGGGATCGGTAGTATAAATCCCGGCGACATCGGTCCAGATATCCACTCGCGCTGCCTGCAACGCTTCCGCCAGCAATGAGGCAGTGTAATCGCTACCGCCACGGCCTAGCGTGGTCGTTTGCCCCGCCGCGTCGCTACCAATAAAGCCTTGCGTGACCACCAGAGACTGCGCAATGCGCGGGCGCAAATGCTTTTCCACTCGTTCCGCAATCTCGCTTATAACGGGTACCGCGCAGCCGAAAGTATCGTTCGTACGAATTACTTTGCGCGCGTCAAACCACTGCGTTTCCACGTCGCGTTCGCGCAGGACTTCCACAAACAGCAGGGAGGACATCAGTTCCCCGTGGCTCACCAGTTCATCGCATAGCGCGTCTGACCGGGAATCAACGGCCATGGCTGCAAGATGGCTGATATTATCGAGCAGGCGGTCGATCTCCTGGCCGATGGCTTCTGGCTGTTTCAGGCGTGAAATAATGTTGTATTGCAGGGTGCGCAGGGTGGCGATCTTATCTTGTCGAACATGGCTTTCCAGACCGCCAGAGAGTTCAACTAACAGGTTGGTGACGCCTGCGGAGGCAGACAAAACAACCAGACGAACATCTTTATCAGCAAGGACAATGGTGGCGCTGCGGCTCATCGCGTCAAAATCGGCGACACTGGTTCCGCCAAATTTGGCAACGATGGTGTGTGGATAAATGCGAGTCATAACAATCTCATATCAGGGCGCCATAATTTTAATGGCATGAAAATTTTCATTCTCGGCATAAGGGAAGCGTGCTTCGCCTTACGAAATGTCCGCCCGCGAACATTTCTTTTTACAACCCAGGATTCTGCTCCCGTTGTCGATAACCTGTATTGCCTCTCACGAGTTACCGGGTGTGATGCGCATTAATGGTTAAATAGATGCTTCCTTTTTTCGGCTTAGGGATTTTTATCGCGGGCATAGTAAGTGATTTAACTCGCTGAATCGATATTTTCCTCAGCATTTGCAATAAGCCAATGGAAAATATCATGATTTATTCAGTGCTTGCTGGCGAAGTTTGGCTTAAATAACGTCCTAATAACATAAAAAGAGCATAAATATTAAAAATCGAGTCTTATCATCGCGTTGTTCGCCATGCCGCCTGGAATATTCTTGTAACAGAATTGGTTACAATTCATGCTGAACAATCCCCGCGCATAAATAATTTTTGTCATTGATTTTTAAAGAAAATGACATAAACAGCCAGGCAAAATAAAAGATTGAGTCCGTTGCTGAAAACACATATATTAGCCGCGTTTTTTACAAGCCCCCCTTAAACCCTTATTCAACCCGGTGTTAAACCAACCCAGGTTGTAGGAGAGATATGATGACGGATAAAGTCCGTATTGATTCTTTGAGTGCTAAATCATTCCCGCAAAGCAATGAGACCTTTTTAGCAAGACAGGCCGAATTTGAATCCAATGTCAGAAGCTATCCGCGCAAATTGCCGTTAGCGATTGCCAAAGCGCAGGGCGTCTGGATCACCGATGTTGAGAATAATCAATACCTTGACTGCCTTGCAGGCGCCGGTACTCTGGCGCTGGGCCATAATCATCCTGATGTGATTCAAAGCATCCAAAGTGTCATTACCAGTGGCTTACCGTTACATACGCTCGACCTGACCACGCCGTTAAAAGATGAGTTTTCAGAATATCTGCTCTCTTTGCTGCCGGGTCAGGGCAAAGAATATTGCCTGCAATTCACCGGGCCTTCCGGCGCGGACGCCGTGGAAGCGGCGCTGAAGCTGGCGAAAAAAGTGACCGGTCGTTCCGGTATTATCAGCTTCTCTGGCGGTTATCACGGCATGACGCACGGCGCGCTTTCCGTAACGGGCAACCTGTCGCCGAAAGAAGCGGTAAACGGCATGATGCCGGAAGTGCAGTTTATGCCTTACCCGCACCAGTATCGTTGCCCGCTGGGCATCGGTGGCGAAGCCGGTGTGAAAGCGCTGACTTACTACTTTGAAAACCTGATCAACGACGTTGAAAGCGGCGTACGTAAACCGGCTGCCGTGATCCTGGAAGCGGTGCAGGGCGAAGGCGGCGTGAACCCGGCGCCAATCGAGTGGCTGCAGCGCATCCGTAAAGTGACCCAGGAACATGGCATTATGCTGATCCTGGACGAAGTGCAGGCTGGTTTCGCCCGTACTGGCAAACTGTTCGCCTTCGAACACGCTGGTATCGAGCCGGATATCATTGTGATGTCCAAAGCGGTCGGTGGCGGTTTGCCGCTGGCGGTACTGGGTATCAAAAAACAGTTCGACGCCTGGGCGCCGGGCCACCATACCGGTACCTTCCGTGGTAACCAGCTAGCGATGGCGACAGGCCTCACTACGCTGAAGATCCTCAAAGAAGATCGCATCGCCGATAAAGTGGCAGAGCAGGGTGAATGGCTGAAAGGCAAACTGGCTGAAATGCAAAAACGTTTCCCGGTAATTGGCCATGTACGCGGCCTGGGCCTGATGATCGGTATTGAGATCGTTAAGCCGCACGAAGCGCAGGATCACATGGGTTGCTACCCGGCAGACGGCGAGCTTTCTGCACTGTTGCAGAAAAAATGCTTCGAAGCGGGTCTGATCCTGGAGCGCGGCGGCCGTGGCGGTTGCGTACTGCGTCTGCTGCCTTCGCTGCTTATCAGCAACGCAGAGCTGGAAATTTTCCTCGATAAATTTGAAAACGCGCTGCTGAGCGCTGGCGTGAAGCCTGTTTAATCGGAGTAAGTGAGCGAATGTCTGATTTAAATCCGATTCTCTCGGGTTCCGCGCAGAGTATTGCTGCCTATCAGGAAGCGATTGAGCAGAGCACGCAAGCGGTTGTGCAATGGCTCAAGCAACCTGAAATGTATCAGGGCAAAACTGTCGCCGAATTACGTGAGCGCATCAATTTAGAATTCACGTCTCAGGGCCTGGGCAACCAGGCCGCTATTGAGCGCGCTGTTGAATATTTCCTTAAAGACAGCTTGTCCGTGCATCACCCGCAGTGTGTGGCGCATCTGCACTGCCCGAGCCTGGTGATTAGCCAGGCGGCGGAAGTGCTGATCAACGCCACCAACCAGAGCATGGATTCGTGGGATCAGAGCCCGTCGGCAACCATCATTGAGATGAAACTCATCGAATGGCTGCGCGCACAGGTGGGTTATCCGGCCGGTGACGCAGGTGTGTTTACCAGCGGCGGCACGCAGAGCAATCTGATGGGCTTGATGCTGGCGCGCGATGCCTTTTTTGCACGCCAGGGCCACTCCGTTCAGCAGCACGGCTTAACTGGTAATCTCAGCAAAATTAAAGTGTTATGTTCTGAAAATGCGCACTTTTCGGTGCAGAAGAACATGGCGCTGATGGGGCTGGGTTATCAGTCTGTGACGCTGGTGAAAACGGATGCGTTCTCGCGCATGGATCTGAACGATCTGGCGCAGAAACTGGCCGACGCGAAAGCCAACGGTGAGCAGGTGATGGCAATTGTTGCTACCGCTGGCACCACCGATGCGGGCGCGATTGATCCGTTAGCGGAAATCGCCGCGCTGGCCGCTGAACAGCAGATTTGGGTTCACGTTGATGCGGCCTGGGGCGGCGCGTTGCTGCTCTCTGAGAAGTATCGCCATTTCCTCAATGGCCTTGAGCTGGCTGATTCCGTGACGCTGGATTTCCATAAGCAATTCTTCCAGACCATCAGCTGTGGCGCGTTCCTGCTGAAAGATGCGCGCCATTATCAGTTGATGCGTTACCAGGCGGCCTACCTGAACTCTGACTTTGACGAAGAGCAGGGCGTACCAAACCTGGTGTCGAAATCCTTGCAGACAACGCGCCGTTTCGATGCGCTGAAGTTGTGGATGGGTCTTGAAGCGCTGGGTAAAAAGCAGTACGCCGAAATTATTGATAACGGCGTCACGCTGGCGCAGCAGGTGGCGCAATTTGTTGGCGAACAGCCACAGCTGGAACTGGTGATGCAGCCGCAACTGGCCAGCGTATTATTCCGTTTCCGCCCGGAAAAGGGTGATACGGCAAGCGTTGCGTTGCTGAACCAGCGTATCGGCGATGCTCTATTGGCCTCCGGGAGCGCCAACGTTGGCGTAACGGAAGCGGACGGTGTGACCTGCCTGAAACTGACGTTGCTGAACCCGACCGTTTGTCTGGAGGACGTTAAAGTTCTGCTGGCAAGTGTGGTTGCCTGTGGTCAGCAGTTACAGAACGCCTGATTTGCGTCGTAAATAAAAAAAGCCGACAGCAGCGATGTTGTCGGCTTTTTTATTGTCTGCAAAACGAGTCCCGGTGTGTCACTCTTCGTCTGGCGCAGCGGGGTCGGGTTCCCAGGAGATAATGTCACCGGGCTGACACTCCATGGCTTCGCAAATTTTCGCCAGCGTATCGAATCGAATCCCCTTTACTTTACCGGATTTGAGCAGTGAGAGGTTTTGCTCGGTGATGCCGATAAAGGCCGCCAGTGCTCTGGACGTCATTTTTTTCTCTACCAGCAGTTTGTCCAGATGAACCACCACAGCCATAGTCAGATAAACTCCCTGGTTTCTTCTTCCGCTTTGATCCCCGCGAGCATGGCGTGAAACGTCACAAATAACAAGCCGCCGGTGAGTAGCAGGATCACATCGCCAATCAGCAGGGTGACCTGGTAATATTTTTCCGGCCACCAGACGACCAGCGGTATTAAAAAGCGGCACACCGGCAATACGATGCCAAGGCTTAGCATCATCAATGCAATATTACGCACACAACGCGCCAGCGCCAGGTTGAGGATTTGCCGTTTACCAACCAGACGCATCACTTGCATTCCCTGCCAGATAGCAAAAGCAAATAACCCAACGGGAAAATAGAGAATGATCAACAGCAGTAACTGGTGAAGTGGCGATACGGCAGCCACTGGCTGGCTTTCTGCTTGCATTTCGGCAAATTTAAGCATGCTGGAAATAAAAAACGACTCACCGGAAAAATATAACCACAGCGGTGTAATTAAGGCGAGGATAAAAAAGAGCGGTAATATCCCTGTGATAAACATCAGGCTGAGTTTATTTCGTACACCTTTCACTTTGTACCTTCCTGAATTAAGGATTCTATTTTAAAACCAGCATGCTCAAGCATGACATAAGCATCAGCGAAATGGCAATCTTGCCAGCCGCCAGTACGCGCGGACTGCGCGTTAACCAGGGCGTTGGCCACGCGCGATAAACGCTGATGGCAATAAACGACGCCTGTATGGTCCATGTCAGCATTCTGAACAGATAACCGGTCTTGGTCAGATGCGTGATTGTCTGCATCATTTCGGCACAATAAATGACAATCAAAGCCAGCAGGATGTAGTTCAACAACCGTATTTTGTAATGCGCGACCCATAAGCCGCAAATAAACAGAATAACCGAGACAAAGGTTAATATTGCCCACAACATATCAATCCAGTTCATGATGAGCGTCCATTTTAGCTGGAGTCTGCGTTAACAACAGACGCATGGCCGGACCAATAACGGGCCATGCGGTATCTGAGAGGATCACTACGGCGGATTGTTGCTGTGGATCGACCGCAATCGCGGAGGCAAAACCGGAGGATTCACCGTCGTGCCAGGTGATGTCCCGCCCACGAATATGGGTGGTAAACCAGGCGTAACCCACGCGTGAATCTGCATCGTCAGTGGCAAAGCGTGGCTGCATTGCCGCGCTACCGGCAAGTTTGCCCGCCAGTAAGGCCTGCGCATAATGCGCCATATCGACGATGGTCGACCGCACACCGGCAGCGGGCGTGAACGCATGCTGTATCCATGGCGCTTCGGCAAATCCGGACACCGCCCAACCGTGGCGAAACGTGGGCGTGTCAGGGGTTAATGCTTCGGCAACGATGGTGTTTGTCATTTTTGCCTGCGCAAAAACCCGCGTTTGCAACAGCGAATTAAAAGGCTGATGTGCTGCTCGCGACAGCGCCAGTCCCAGTAAGGCGTAGCCGGTATTGGAATAATCAAATCTGGCGGGCGTGGCTAAGCGAGTGTTATTCACCATTTCGATGATTGATTTTTCGTCATACTCCCAGAAGTTTTCACGCAGGATTATCTGGCTGATCACCCGGATCTTCTGGCGCAGCGATGAGGCCAGCGGCGGCAGGCCAGAGCGATGCGATGCCAGTTGCTCAAGGGTAATTTCTCGCGCCGGGCCGCTGATCTCAGGAATGAGTTCGCCGACGCGGGTTTGCGCTGTCGCTTCACCCCGGCGAAAAGCGTCCATCAGTAAACTGCTGGTCATGGTTTTGGTCAGGCTGGCGATTTCATATTGCTGGTTGTAATCACTGTCCCAGAGGGCGTATTGCACCCCGCGCGGCGTGATTAGCGCGGCGGCGACGCTGCCTCGCGATCCTTGCAATAACGGCGTTAAAAACGACACCAAACTGGCGTCTCCCGTCTGGCGAGGAGACGGGGTGCTGAAACCAGGTTGCAGGTAAATACCGGTGGCAATCAGTGCGATAAATACCGCGCCCGCAGCAAGCAGCCGCGCGCGGCTGCGAAAGTGACATTTGCTCATGGCGCCGCCTCAGAATGTGTATTGAATCAGTGACGCCAGGGTGTACTGCATTCGGCGGTTGACCAGAGGGCTGCTCCCCGCCTCATCGAACAGATACTGCGCGCGGCTGGTCAATCCTGCCGCCAGATTTTTATCAAAATGCCATATCACTTCGGCGTACAAACCTCCTTGCTGGAGGCCTGACGAAGGGGAATAAACTGCAAAACCGGTGCGTTGTGCCTGCTGCGCCGTTACGCCGTAGTGGCGCTGCTGGTAGCCACTGTTCGCCCAGCTTATGTCGCCACCGACCGAGAGCGCGGCACTCTGCCAGCGCCAGAATTCGTTTTCCGCGCCGCTCGTGACAATCAGGCTTCTGCCCGGTGCTTCGCCGCCATATCGCTGCTTTTCCGTGGCGGTTAACAGGCGCAGCCACAACGTCCAGTTTTCGTGTTGGTAACGCAGGTCTGTACCTGCCATCACGGCAGCCGACAGGTTGCCCATCCCTTGCAGATTGCGGTTTTTTCTGCCGGAAAACGGATAGTTAAACACCTCTTTTCGCGCCTCATCTTGCGTTAACAGCAGGCTCACGCTGAAGGGCGAATCCGGCGTCAGTCCCCATATCAGCCCGTCGGTAGACAAACCGAATAGCCCCCAGTTTTCGCTATGAAGATTCACGCCCGCTTTCAGCAGTGGTCCCACTGCCATGTGGCTTGAACCGGAGTAAATGGGGCGCGTGCTGACGCCCAGCCCGGCAAAACCGGACAACTCTGCGCTGTGTGTCGGCACACAGATGAGTAATCCAGAAAACAAAACACCCTGTTGCAGACTTCTTTTCATTCGATGCCTCTCCTGGCAAAGGTGGTTGAAGTGGATGCAGGCTAGCCTGGTGTTTATCGTTTTACAATAAGTTTTTATTGTTTTATTTTAATTGTCATTGAAGGTAAAAAGCGTTGTTTGGCAGAAAAACGTCTTCAGGGAGGCGAGATGGCCAGGTTCACAGGTAAGAAAATTGTCATTACGGGAGCCAGCAGTGGTATTGGTCTGGCAGGGGCGAAACGCATTGTTGCGGAAGAGGGGGAAGTTATGATCACCGGGCGTGATGCGCACAAACTGGCGCGCCTTCGCAAGGTGCTGCCACCTGAGGCCCGGTTGCTGCAAAACGACGGAGCCGATCCGGCAGCGGCGCAAGCGCTGGCTGAAGCGGTAGCTTCCTTCGGCATGCTGGATGGCTTATGGCTAAATGCCGGGCAGCTGGCTTTTGCACCTGCCGAAAAGGGTAGTGCCGCGCTGTTCGATAACATGATGAAGAACAATGTTCGCGCCGCGGTACTGCAAATATCCTGTCTTGCCCGCTTTTTGAAAGCGGGCGCGTCTGTGGTGCTGACCGCATCGACCGCCGCATATGAAGGAACACCGCTTGCTGCGATTTACGCTGCCAGTAAAGGGGCGCAGCTGGCGCTGGTTCGCTGTTGGGCAACGGCCTTTGCCGCACAAGGGGTCCGGGTGAATGCGCTAGTTCCAGGCGCGATAGAAACTGGTTTGCTTGAGGCGATCCCGGCGCCATTTCGTGATCAATATGACGCGCAGATCCGCGCCATTGTGCCGATGAAGCGCCCAGGAACACCGGAGGAAGCGGCCGCTGTCGCGTTATTTTTGTTATCTGATGATGCCAGTTATGTCACAGGCAGTCAGTACGTGGTTGATGGCGGGCTGCTGCGTTTATAAACGTTATTCTTAATAATGGTGCGGAGGATTTATGAGTTTACGGTTTGAAAATGCGCTTCCCAGGAGCATCGTTTGTGTGCGCGTTGGTGGTCCATGGAACGAGACGGTACCGGTTGGTTTTCAACAAATTATTGGCTGGGCGCAAGAGCAGGGCGTGACTTACCGGGAAGCGCTGGTGTTTTGCTGGGATGATCCTGCGCAAACGGATGTTGCCGACTTGCGTGCCGATGTCGCGCTTACGGTTGATGCGCAAACACAGGTGAACCTTACCGGTACGGCATTCAGAGAAGAAATTGTGCCGGGAGGGCTATACGCCGTGTGGCATACGCTTGTGCGGGACGGCGCTTACGCCAAAGCATGGAGCGATTTGTACGCTGCGATAGAAAACAGCGATTACGAACTTGCTCGCGGCGTTTGTTTCGAAAACTACCTTTGCGATGGTCTTGATGGCAACTGGGATCTTGAAATCTGGCAGTCGGTAGAACCCAAGAACTCAAACCGCTAACCTCATACGCACGCGGCGAATACCGCGTGCGTAAACCTTTTTCACAATGGCTGACATCAGATGACAGTCGGCTCTGATTAACTCATTTGTAGATAGCCTTGCAGGTAAAAATATCACTTAAGTCTTTGGTGAATATGCCGTTAATAAATGGATGGATTTAAAAGGAGCGGAAACAATGAAGCAACAATGGACAAAACTGGAAGCCATGCTGCAAGACACCGACCCTGCTTTATTAGCCGATCTCGCACCACCGGCAACGGATGCGGAGATTGCGTCTTTAGAGCAAGCGCTGAATATGAGTTTGCCCGCCGATTTTGTGGCCTGCCTGAAAATTCACAACGGCCAGCACGGTAACAGCCACGGGCTATTTGATGACGCTGAGTTCTTATCCACCTCGCGGATTTTACAGGAGTGGCGCATCTGGAAAGGGCTGCTTGATGGCGGCGATTTCGAGGGGGCTGAGTCTAGCCCGCAAAGCGGCATCCGCCCGGTATGGTGGAGTCCCGCCTGGATCCCGTTCACCTATAACGGGGCCGGCGATCATCTTTGTCTGGATCTCGATCCGTCAGGTGAGGGGGCGCGAGGCCAGATTATTACGCTCTGGCATGACGACGGTGCGCGTGAAAAACAAGCGGACAGTTTTGCACAGTGGTTCACGCACTATGTGGACAAGCTTTAGACCTTTTTAACATCGGCTCGATCAGGCTGGAGGATAAATGGATTTAACATACGAAGAATTAAAACAGCAGCGCCTGCAAAAACTTTTTGACGATTGTCAGCAGCAAGTATTGTCACAAATTATCGGCCCCTTCGGGCTTTCAACTGCCATGTTTGAAGATCGCAACGGCGGCAACGTGACGACGCTGCATAATTTCGAGCGCGAAGAGGCCGATTACATCGCCGATAAAGATATCTCCAGTCATGCAAAATCGCGCCAGGATTACCAGCGCAAAGAGTATGAAAGCACAGATTTCACCCAAAAAAGTCAGCAGCTTCGCGCAGGCGGTGTTGATGGTTATACCGGTAAAACGACCGATGCTGCGGATATGGATCTCGATCATGTCACTTCACTTAAGACGCTAGCGAAAAATAAGAAAGTGCATCTTGCCCTGGAAACCGGGGACAGCGTCGAAAAAGTCGTGAAAATGGCGAATGCCGATGAAAATCTGGTGACCACGCACAAATCGATCAACCGTTCGAAAGGTGCTGGTGAACTGGATACCTTCGCAGAAAAAAATGGCGAAAGATTCGAACTGGATCCGCAGAAAGTCGCAGCGGCGCAGAAACGCTCGGATGAGCATATTTCGAAAACACTGAACTCGGCGCTGATGAAAAAGCAGGGCAAAGAGTTATTACAAACCGGTGGCCAACAGGCGCTGCAGATGGGAATGCGCCAGGCACTGGGTCTGCTGCTCACTGAACTGGTTAATGGCTTGTTTAATGAATTCAAAGTGCTTATTCAACACGGCGTTGAAGCGGGCAAGACACTATTTGAGGAGATCCGCCAGCGCTTAATACGGGTTATCGCGTCCGTGGTTAAAAAGATCCCCGATGCCGTAGGTCAAATGTTCCAGGGTGGTGTGAGCGGTTTTATGAGTAACTTGCTCACCTTCTTACTGAACAATTTTCTTTCAACCGCAAAACGTTTCGTGACCGTGATCCGCGAAGGGCTGTTGGGGCTTTTTCGTGCGTTTAAAATGATTTTCTTCCCGCCTGAACAGATGACAGCACAGCAGGCGTTGCAGGAAGGGTTGAAAATTCTCACTGCGGTTATCGTGACGTCAGTCGGCATGTTATTAAATGAAAGTATCGCGACGTTTATGGCCACTTTACCATTTCTGAAACCGTTCGCAGATATGTTAACACCCGTGCTTATTGGTATTGCTACCGGATTGCTTTCCGCTTTTCTCGCTTATCAAATTGACACGTTTTTCGATCGCTCCCGTTTCTCGCTGAGCGAAAAAATGATGGATGAGATGATCGCCGATAGCAAACGTCGGGAAGCGTTTGCCGGCGAACTGGTGACGCTTGCAGAAAGTTCTCTGGGCAATATTGAAAATTACTCGAAGGCGGTAACGCAGTATCAGGCCATCGGGGCGAACCTTGCCACCGCCGCGATTTCGACGACGGCTACCCTCGCAAGCCTGGAACGGACAACACAGGAGACAGCTGTCCAGGTGGCGAAAAGCGCCGCTGTGGTTGCGTTTATTAATGAAAGCCAGTCTGAAATTGATGATTTTCTGAA
The DNA here is from genome assembly GCF_016620385.1 of Kosakonia sp. LAM2021. Lineage (NCBI taxonomy): Bacteria > Pseudomonadati > Pseudomonadota > Gammaproteobacteria > Enterobacterales > Enterobacteriaceae > Kosakonia > Kosakonia sp. LAM2021. Next base: position 1,348,592 of record NZ_JAENHT010000001.1, on the reverse strand, counting down.
AAACCTTTGAGAACAAGAAGATGAGTGCGTTAAATAAACAAGAACTACAGGTCATTCAGGCCTTTTCGTCAGCCGATTTACCGGAACGTTTCTTTCGCGACAGCAATATTAAAGAACTCATTAGCGGAATGACTGAGGAGCAGGAATCCGTTCAGAAGAGCGCGAAGCATGTTGACCATCTGCGACAGGAACAGAAGGATGGTAACTTTTTCACTAACTGGTTGAACGATCGGGGCGATCTCTTGCAGGACGCGCAGATTGATCTCAACAAATCCATTGGCCGTCTGACGCAAAAATCATCTCAGTTGCTGATTGTTAACACCGCACTTTCCAAGCTGCTTAATCAGCAGCAGCAGATTTTATTGAATCAACAACATATTCTGGAAGGCCAGACGCGTTCTCTTGCTGAACAGAATGAGCAGATCCTGAAGCAGCAGGTCTTGCTGGAAGAACAGCAAAAAGAGATTAATAAGGCCAACCAGGGGCTGATGGATGCCAAAGGGGTCACACAAGAACAGGCCCAGCAGTTGGTTGGCTGCGTGAAACGGGTAACCGAGGCAGAAAATAAAATCGGCGAGGCAAACGCGACATTACTGGCTGAGATTGAACAGCGTGTCGCGCAATCCGCGTCAGATTTTGCACAGCAATTGCAAAGCGGCCTGGTAGAGCAGGGAAGGCAGCATGAAATTCTGGAACAGGTTATGGCGGCAAACCATGCTGCCGAGCAACGTCGTGTTGAAGCAATACAGCAATCGCTGGCACAAGAACAGCAGTTGTCTCATCAGCAATTGCTCGCCGAAATCGAGCAAAATCGCGTGGCACTGTTTGATTCAGTCAAAACTACCGCGAACCAGTGCGATGCGTTGGAGCAAGGGTTAACTCAGGCTGTCGACCGCCAGACCAACACGGATAACGTTGTTGCGGCGTTACAAACGCAATTTGTCCAATCCCGAACGCGTCACCGTTTTGCGCTGGCGGCAATGGCCTGTGTTGTTGGGCTTTCTGTAGGCTGGCAAATTCTGCAGCACTTTTCGTTGTTTTGACGCAGGCGCCGGAATGAACAAACAGCGCAGTAACTCTGCATAGGGATGCTGTGCTGTTGCCTGGGATAGTGTTTTCAAATTGCAAAATTGATGACTACTGAGTGCCGGGTAAAAACAGCTTATGAAAGGCGAAGCCCGTGAATCGGAAGTGCGATACAGGAGAGGTGAGCGGCCTGAGCGCTGGGTAGATAGCTCAGCTTGGACTGGGTCTTGTCGAGGCTATTAGCTTACACCATATTTAACATAATATACATTATGCGTACCAACATGACATTGGATAGAATCCAGCGGTTTGCCATCATGATTGCCGTGGTCATTTATCGCTGATTTTCTTGCCTTAGTGCTTGTACCAGGAGTTACACCATTCATTCCGCCATGGGCGTTCCCTGATGAAAACGCATCTGCCATCGACCCGGCGTTGCTTTACACGCCTCCCACAATGATGCTCGCAATGTTTGCTTCGTCTTCTGTCCTTGTCCGTTGAGGATAAAACTTCGATACGTCAACAATGCATAACCGTTGTTGTGCATCGACAATGCAAAATCATCTGACGCGATCGGCTCAGCGTCCTCATTTGCCAGTGCAGCAATCACTTGTTCTTTGCTGTATCGTTTACCGGATCGGCCAATCTCAAAAAAGTCATGATGTAAAAGCATCTCAACAATTTCGGGCTGGCATCGAATTTCAGGATCATGAAGCTGCTGTTCATATCTCACTAGCATCGCCAGTAACTCATCTTCTTTGTTCATCATCTTCCTTCCGGCCTGTTTGTGTTTGCATCACACCTTGTACTCATCTGGCACTAAACGCCGACACACTCCCAGCATAAACTGGCGCAGCCAGCGATGCGCGGGATCGACTTCTGAACGCGGATGCCACAGTTGAGATACGGTAATGGCGCGCGTTTTTACCGGCAACTCAAACATTGCCACTCCCTGCCTGGCCGCAGGGTTGAGAAGAAATGAGGCCGGGATAAGTGCGATAAGATCGGACGCTCGCGCCACGGCTAACGCCGCAGGGAAACCCGGTACCACGGCGGCGATTTTCCTGCGCACGCCCTGCTCTGTCAGCCCTTCATCAACCGGGCCGCTTGTTAACCCACGACGCGATGCCACGACATGACCCCAGGCGATATACTCGTTGATCGTCACACCACTAAGTTGCGCCAGCGGATGCGTATCTCTGACGACGCCCACAAAGCGGTCCCGGAACAGTGCCTGCACGCGGATTTCTGGCCCCATTTCGCTCAGCACGCCAATTTCCAGGTCGACCCGTCCTTCCCGCAAGGCGCTGGAGCCTTTCTCCGGCTTTGGCGTAAACCGCAGCATTACGCATGGCGCAACAGCCGCCATTTCCGCAATCAGCGTTGGGCCGAATGCTTCAACAAAACCATCGTTGGCACGCAAGGTAAACATCTGCTCCAGCGAGGCAATATTGAGTTCGGGTTGCGCGGGCCGCAGCAACGCCCGCGCCTCGAAAACAGCGTTCTGCGTACGTGCCCGAAGCGTTTCTGCATAAGGCGTCAGCACCATATTGCGCCCGGCGCGCACTAATAGCGGGTCGCCGGTGGTTTCCCGCAGACGGCTAAGTGTTCGGCTCATCGCCGAGGCACTCAAACCAAGCCGCCGCGCTGCCGCCGCCACACTGCGTTCGGCAATCAGCACATCCAGTGCAACTAACAAATTCAGATCGGGTTCACTCATCGTCGTGTCCACAACAGAAGGATCAGATATGGCGTTTGCTGCAACGTATTAATGCAAATGCTGCGCCTTCCGCCATATATCCCGCGAAATTATAGTTATCGCAAGCACAAAATCAGCAGAGGTTGTTTATGACACTATTTTTGGATAAACCCGGCGATGAAGGATTGCCAGGGCGCGAGCGGTTGCTGGCCATGATTGCGGTGATGACCAGCACCACAATGGCGGTGTTTGATGGCTCGATGGTGAATATCGCCTTGCCACAAATTGCGCGGGCATTAGATGTCACCGCCGCAGAAGCTGTTTGGGTGGCGAATGGCTATCTGCTTTCTGCCGCTATGACACTGGCGATCTTCGCCGCATTAGCTGCGCATATTGGCTTTCGCCGATTATTCGCGGCCGGGCTGGGACTCTTCACGTTGGCGTCGCTGGGCTGCGCGCTGGCGCAATCGCTGGAAACACTGGTCGCGATGCGTATCCTGCAAGGGATTGGCGGGGCGGCAACACTCAGCATTGCACCGGCGATTTTACGCTCGGTCTTTCCCAATCGGTTGTTGGGGCGCATCCTCGGAATGAACGCGCTGCTAATCGCTTCGAGTACCGCTATCGCGCCGGTGCTGGGCGGCACCCTGCTGGCAACGTTAAGCTGGCAATGGCTTTTCGCCATTAACCTCCCGCCTGGCATCCTTGCCCTGCTCTTCACATTACGGGTGATCCCGGCTGCAACGTCTGCGCTGCGCGGGCCATTTGATACGCCAGGTGCGCTGCTTTCTGCTCTGATGCTGGGCTCGGTAGTAATGGCATCGAGCGCCGTTTCCCGTTCCGGATCAGGGCTAACTGCCTTGAGTTACGGGCTTGTTGGGCTGGCTGCCGGGGCATTGTTTGTTTTTCGCCAGCGTCAGGCACTGCAACCCCTGATACCGCTGACGCTTTTTGCCTCGCCGCGTTTTTCGCTGGCGGCACTGACATCGCTGGCCTCTTTTGTCAGCCAGGGGATGACGTTTGTCGCCCTACCGTTTCTGTTTCAGAGCGTATATGGTTACAGCGCGTTGACCTCGGCACTGCTGTTTACCGCCTGGCCTGTCGGTATCATGCTGGTTGCGCCTCATGCCGGTCGGCTCGCTGACCGCTACGCACCTTCATTGATTGCCACCGTCGGTCTGTGCCTTTTCGCGGTGGGGTTAATTTTGCTGGCGCGATTACCGCATAATCCGCCGGTGTGGGACATCAGCCTGCGCAGCCTGATCTGCGGTATTGGCTTCGGTTGTTTCCAGAGCCCGAACAATAAAGAGATGATGGCGAACGCCTCAAGGGAGCACAGCGGTTACGCGTCCGGCGTACTGGCGATTATGCGTACGTTCGGCCAGTGTCTTGGCGCGGCGCTGCTTGGCGGGATACTTTCGCTCTATGCCCCTTCCGGCAATGTAGAGCAGGAGGCTTTTGCTGTCCGGCTTGGCTTAGGGTTGGCCGCTGCGGCGACACTGATTGCGATCCTCTTTAGTCTGAGCCGCATCCGGCAGATATCGGCATCGCCGCTTTAGCGAGCGCGCTGCGCCAGCCATACGGTATGCCCGGCGCAGTGCGGATCTTCCTGAACCATGTCGATAACTTCAAAACCGTGATTTGCTAATAACGCGTAATACTCGTCCGGTGCAAGGCTGGCATGAAACAACGGTTCACCGGCAAACTGTCCCATTGCGATCCCGTGGTCAGTTCCACTGGTGAACATTAACGCGCTGCCCACATGGCTATGTTCGGCAAAACGATCGAACATGCTGCGTTGATCTTCATGGGGCAGATGAAAAAAACTGTCCCAGGCCAGAAGCCCATCGAAGGTTTCGCCGAGCGACAGCTTGCGCATATCCTGCTGGATCCAGCGCTGAGCGGGAAACTGCTGGCGCGCGCGGTCCAGCATTGCGCTTGCGCCATCAACGCCGGTGAGTTGAAAGCCCTGGCGGATAAACCAGCCCGCAATCGGCTGCCCGTTACCGCACCCGATATCGACAATGCTGCCAGCATCAGGAAGCAGGCCGGCGAATTTTTCCAGCCAGCGTTGTTCAAACAACGACTGTGAGCGCTGCTCAGCAAATGTTTGAGCGTGGCGTTGATAGATCGAAAGAATATGTTGTGCGGCGCTGTTCATGTTTATCTCGCGTTAACCCAGAGATTCGACGCATACGGGTGTGATGAAAGCAAAATGCCTGCGCTATTCCAGCATGCCTTTGAGCTTTGCCAGTAAATACGCGGTGACTGACGTGGCATCGCTGATCTCTCCTGCACAAATCAACGACTCAAATTCTTTCAGGGTAATTTTGCGCGTCGTCAGACCAAACTCTTCAGGATCCAGTTCCTGCTGCTGATGAACCAACGCTTCAGCGAGGAAGATATGGTAACCCTGGCTGGAATAGCCCTGCGCCAGCTTCTGATACCCAACATGGCGTATCTTTCCCGCCACCAGCCCGGTTTCCTCGCGCAGTTCACCGGCTGCCACACGCAGAGGATCCGCCTGCGGCGCGCATTCCCATGCGCCTTGCGGCAGCTCAATGGTGTGCTTGCCCAGCGGATAGCGGAATTGCTCAACCACATACAGGCTGTCGCCTTCCCGGGCGATAACCACGACAAAATCGGCTTTTTCAACCACGGAATAAATACCTTCGTTACCATCTGCCCGCAGGATTTTGTCTTCACGCAGACGCATCCATTTGTTGCGGTACACTTCGGTTGTGGCAAGCGTTTTAATCGCCGACATCACAGCTCTCCCTGTTGGATTTCAGACGTGAAGGGTAGCATGTGAAGAGCGTTATCGGATGGATCTATTTAGCGGGGAAATGAGTTTCAGAGGAATCGGTGGGGGAGAAATAGAGGGGATATTAAAATTAATATCCCCTTTACAATATCGTCTTATGGCACGCCATCGCAATTACAGGCTGCGCCGCCCTCGCCCGCCTGGCACAGGATCTGGCACATGCAGTTCCAGTCCATTTCGCCATTCACCTCACATTCAGTCTGGCTGACGGCGAAGACATTCATTGATAAACCAAATAATAAAATGGAAAGTAATGCACGGATTTTCATAAAAAGTCCCTTTATGTGATGAATCATGAAATAACGCCACGCGATAGTGTGGCGTTATTATTATAGGACGGTGTTTTATGATGAAGTGTTAAGTAACTTGTTTATTTTAATGAGAATTTTCTTCTCGTTAATCCATCTTTTGAATAAATATTGTTTATTTATCAACAGAAAAATTATATTCCATTTCAATACAGCGTAATTCCGCGCGCGCCAGTGCGGAGGGGTAAAGACTTTCCCGTAATATGACAAACCCCTGCTTTTGGTAAAACGTACAGGCGTTGGGTGTTGATGCCAGCGAGAGGCGTACCAAACCGCGCTTTGTGGCTTCCTGCTTAATCGCCTCTATTATCTGCGTCGCCAGTCCCTTTCCTTCCCACTCCGGCAACGTGAAAATGGCTTCCACGCTGGCGTTGGCGAGATCGAGAAAACCCGTGGCAACGGGCTTATCATCTACCGTGGTTGCAACATAAAAAGGGTTGTTGGTAATCATCGTACGCTGGCTTTCCGGCATTTTATCCGGAGTCCAGGCGGCGATAACCTTGTCCTCATACACGCCTTTGCAACCGTGGCGGATAGCCTGGTTACGGATCTGCCATATCACTTCGGCCTCTTCGGGCCGGGCCAGTCTGAGTAGCATCGTTATCCCCTTTTTTCATCATAAAAAACGGCAAAGCACGTTCGAAAAGTTCTGAATTTTGAGTGTTAACTTGTCAACCCGTCGCTGCGGTTTCGGTTGACGGGATAATGGCGTAAAAACAGGTGAATAAAATTTATACAGCATTCAAACTCTTATCGGGCATAAAATATGCTCGCCTGTCGTGATTTACGACCTCACACATTTTGTAGGTCGCCCGATAAAAAGCCCACATTAGCTGTGGAAATGTCAATTATTTCATCCAGTTAAATTTTGTGTTATCTGTATGTTATGCATAATTACGGTGTGCTTTCCTTGCATGCCGTTTCCTACCGAGGCTGATAGATAATGGAACCTATCGTATATGTTGTCGATGATGATAACGCCGTCAGACGATCAATTGTCCGGCTACTGGCAGCAGAAGGTTACCGCGCCATTGATTTCGCCTCTGCGGAATCTTTTCTCACTCACCCGCTGGTTTCCGTACCCTCTTGTTTGATTCTCGATATGAATATGCCGGTTGCGGACGGTTTCGATGTCGCCAGCGCGTTAAAAGATCGCGGACGCGAACTGCCGATAATCTTTCTGACCGGTTATGGCACCATCCCGCTGACCGTGCGAGCCATGAAAGCCGGGGCGCGTGAGTTCTTAACGAAGCCGGTAGAGTCCGAACGTCTGCTGTCGGCGGTCGCGGATGCGCTGACGGTTGCGGCGCATGATTTCGAGCAACAACAGGAAAATTTTGCGCTCAAGCAGCGCCACTTATCCCTGACGCCGCGTGAGCAGGAAGTGTTTGAACTGGCGATCAGCGGCTTGCTTAACAAGCAGATTGCCGCCGAGCTGGGCGTCAGCGAAATCACCGTTAAAGTCCATCGCCGCCGGGTAATGGACAAAATGCAGGCCCGCTCGCTGGCAGATCTGGTACATGCCGCAAGCCACCTGCATATCGCTAAATCCCGCAGCCGTTAATCCGCAGCCACCGGCAAGGTGAAGGCAAACACGCTGCCGAACGGCAGCCTGGATTTCGCCGTTAGCTTGCCTTTATGCCGCTCGATAATGGCATAACTGATCGTCAATCCCATGCCCATACCCTGCGCTTTGGTGGTATAGAACGACTCAAACAGCCGCGCCTGCACCTCTGCACTCATCCCGCTTCCGGTATCCGCAATCTGGCAAATCACCTCTTGCGGGTTCTGCGTCAGCGTTGAGAGCGTTAACACGCGCGGGCGCGCGTCGATGTCTGCCATCGCTTCAACAGCATTCATCACCAGGTTAAGCAGCACCTGCTGGATCTGCACGCTATCGCCATAAATAAAGCTGTTGTGCGCCTCCAGCGCATACTCAACAGCTATCTGCCGCCGCGCCAGCTCGCTGCGCGAAAGCGTCATGATATGGCGCAGTAAGAAATGCAGATCGATGCGCTCGAACACCGGTTCCTGCCTGCGCGTCAGCGATTGCAGGCTACGGATCACCTCTCCGGCGCGTTGCCCTTCGCTGATAATCTCCTCCAGCCCGATGCGCACATTTTCGACCGGGATCGGCGAGCGATTAAGCCAGCGCAGGCTGGCACCGGCGTTGGAGACAATCGACATCAGCGGCTGGTTAATTTCATGGGCAATCGACGAGGTTAACTGCCCGACGGTGGTGGCGCGCGATACCCGCGCCAGCTCGGCCTGGGCGACGCGCGCCGCATCTTCGCTCTGCCGCTGGGCGGTAATATCAGTAATGGTGCCAAAATATTCGTGCACCTCATCCCCGGAAGAGACCGGATCGCCGATGCCAAGGATATACCTGCACTCGCCATCGGTGCGGATAATGCGAAACTCCGCCTGCATAGTGAGTCCCTGCGCAACGCTGCGGGTGACCAGCGCGCTGATATGCGGATGATCATCCGGGTGAACAAAGGTTAAAAACTCAGCCATGGAGATCAGTTTGCGTTTCTCTTCCAGCCCGAGGATGCGCGCATACTCATCCGACATATGCATCAAATCCTGTTCCAGCTCCCAGCGCCAGGTTCCGGTGTGGCTGATTTGTTCGCCCAGCATCAGCGAGGTCTGGCTGGCGCGCAGCTCTTTTTCGACGCGCCGACGCTGCATGTTCTCTTCCACCAGCTTGGCATACAGCCGCGCGGTTTCAAGCGACACCGCAGCATGTGCGCCAAGCAGGTTCACGACGCGTGACTGGCCAGCGGTAAACATTTCCGGCATCAGGCGGTTTTCCAGATATAACACCCCTACCAGCCGCGCCTGTTTGAACATCGGCACACACATCACCGCCGCCCCGGAAGAAACCAGATACGGATCCTGGCTAAACGGGCTGTACTCTTCCGGCCGACCGGTACGGATCTCCTGCCCGGTGCGGATCACTGCCGCCAGCACCGATAACGGCATATCTGTCGCCAGCGGTATCTCTTTCATCACCCGCACCAGCACGCCCTCTTTACTGGTGTGCGCGCTGGCTTCGATTTCCGCAATGTTGTCGTCAAGCACGCGAATAAGTAAGCCGCGCTGCGCACCGGCACGCTCCAGCAGCATGGTCATCAGGATCTGAATCAACCGTTCGAGATTGATCTCCTCAGATAAGGCGCGGGAGGCTTTGATAATGCTTTGCAGATCGCGGATTTCATCGTTCTGCGCAAAGGAGATGGTGTCATAGGGTGTGCTTTCCACGGGTGTGAAAAGATGGGGATGCTCCTGCTGCAAATGACGGACTTTGGCCTGCGCCCCGGCGCGTCCCCAGGCGGCCATTGCGCCGCGAAAATAGGCGTCGGCCGCGGTCTGGTATCCACTGGAGAGCGCAAAACGCCCGGCCAGTTCATGCGCCAGCGCATTGCTGGGGTTAAAACCGGCTTCGCGGGAAAGCGTAATCGCCTTCTCATACTGTTCGAGCGCGATGCTGTTCATTCCGTCGAGGCGCACGATTTCTGCGTATACCAGCGCTTCTTTATCGCTGAAGGTTCCCGGATTGACACGCGCCCAGCGGGCGATTTTGTTGTAGTGCTGGTTCAGCCGCAGACGGTGCCCGGCGGAAAACGTCTCTGGCGTAAGTTGCATCGACAGTGCGAGCGCGCTGTAAAGGTGATAATCCAGCAGACTGATATGCCCCGGTGCGGACCAGGCATATTTCCCTGCCTCTTTCAGACACGATTCCGCGCGGGAACAGGCCCCGGTGAAAAAGTGCGCCATCCCGCGATAGAGCCAGAACCAGAACAGCATCGTGGCGGGCGGCGTCGGTGGCAGCAGCGATCGGGGCAAGATTTCTTTGCCGCTTAACATGCTATCCGGCTGTCGCAGATACTCGACAAAGTGACGTTGTAACAGAAGAAGATGATCCATGTCCGAATACTGGGTTTCACGAATAAAAGCCAGACCGCGATCAATATGGCTTAATACCGTGTCGAGGTGATCGCCGCGACTCATGGCGTTGATCACCTGGCGAAAAGCAGCAAAACAGGCAATCGTCAGATCGCCATGCGCAACGGCCGCGGTAAAACAGGCGTTAGCACACTCCACGCTTCGCGACAGCGGTTGTGTCCAGACACAGCTACGCCCCAGCGGAACCAGGGCTTTTGCGGCAAATTCATGTAAACCGTGGCGCGTCACCAGCTCCTGCGCCAGTACGCTGTAACGGTAGCCCAGTTCGTACTCTTCGTAGCGTTCGCCGAGTAGCACACCAAACCACGCCAGTGCCGAGGTGGATGCGCCGGTTAGCCCGCGTTCCAGCGTCAGTTGCAGCATCTGGCACAGCAACAGGAAATGCAGACGCGGGCAATTAAAACTGGCATACAAACTGGCGCTCGCCAGCAGGTTCATCAGTGCGTCGGTTTCCTGGTGGTTCATGCGCGGCAGCGCGGTGAACAGATGTGCAGGATTGTCGCCAACACGCTCATGCATCTCCTGCCACGCATGATCACAGGCCGCATCGTCAGGATAACGGCTGAGGTGAATGCCAAACACGGTCAACCAGCTGAGCGTTGTCTCCAGTGCAAGCTGATAACCGGACTGGCGAATATGCACTTCTGCCAGCAGTGTCGCAGCCTGCGCCTTTTCCGTCAGCCCGCCGGGCGAAGCCAGTAACCGTTCGCACAGACCGCGCGCGGTTGAGAGGTTGCCGAGCAAAAACTCACAGGCGGTCTCCTCCAGCGATAGCGCAAAATCATGCCCCATTTCAGTACGAAGCCGCTGCGCGAGATGTAAATAGTTCAAGGCCGACGTGTAGTCACCGGTGTGTTTTGCGCGCCTGGCGGCAAGCAGGCTCAGTTCGCTGAAGCGCTGGCGTTGCGGTGGCAAAATGTCGTCGCCAGCGGCATTGATGTGGTGGATGGCGCGAAACAGCAGCTCATTGCCTGGGGCTTCGGCTGCCGTTTGCGCCAGCAGCGTGGCCGTGGCCAGATGCAACTGGCGGCAATGCGCAGGCTCCAGCAGTGCGCAGGCAGCCTCGTGGATCCGTTCATGGGTAAATGAGTATTCGGCGGCGTTAAGTGTGACCAGTTGTACCGTGAGCGCAGGATGCAGGCGGTAATGCACCTCGCCTGCTGAAAGTTTCAGCACACGGCTTATTAATGTGATATCGCCCGCGCTGCCAAGACAGGCCATGCTCCCGAGCAGGATGCGGGTTTCAGGCGGCATTTGCGCCAGCTGCTGGAGCAGCAAGTCGGGGACGTTTTCGCGGTGGTAGCGGGTGCTTATCGCCGCCAGGTCATACTGCCATTTTCCCTGGTAGCTGTTATGGCTCACCAGACCGTCTTCGGTAATACGCTTAAAGAACTCATGCACGAACAGCGGGTTGCCGCCGGTTTTTTCATGGATCAGTTTCGCCAGCTCAAGGGTCGATGCCGGGCGCGTCTGAAAAACGGTCGCCAGCCAGCGCGAGATGGCTTTTGCCGAGCGCGGTTGCGGCACACACTCAATTACCCGGCTGGCGGCGCTACGCAAGCGGGCAAGCGCGGTGGCAAACGCCGGATCGTCTAACGAGGCTAAGTCGCGGTGTGAAACCACCATCAACAGCGGCAATGCATGGCTGTGCTGTAACAGGTATTCCAGTAAATGCAGGCTGGCGTCATCGATCCAGTGCAGGTTATCGATAAGGATAATCAGCGGACAACCCGGTGTGGCGAAAACATTCACCAGCCGCAGCACCATGTGATTGAACCGCGCGCGTGAATCGAGTGACAAGGTGTCGACAAACAGCACGGGTTTACTGTTAATCAGCAGCCCTAGTTCCGGCGCGAGGCTCACCGCCAGCGCTTCATAACCTGAGAGCGCGCTGCTGAGCCGCGCCTTCCAGCGCGCCACTTCTTCTGCGGGCAAACCCAGTAAATGCAGCGCCAGCGAGCGGAAAGCGGCCGTCAGGACACCCAGCGGCAGAATCGCAGAGTTTTGTTCCACCTTCCCGAGCGCAATAAGCGACGGGCGACTCTGAAAAGCCTTTAACGATGAGGCCATCAACGACGATTTCCCCATTCCGATGGGGCCGCTGATGGTAACCAGCGTTTGCGTACCGCTTTGCACAACCGCATCCAGCGCGTCTGCCAGTGATTTTGCCTGCGGATGGGCGCGATACAACGTGTTAGCAAAATGCAGTGCTGGTGAGCGATCCTGCAGACCCGGCGTAAAGTGGGCTATCTCGCCATCGGTCGTTAACGTCGCCTGGCAGCGGCGCAAATCCGCCATCAGGCCATCGACCGTCTGGTAACGTTTTTCCGGCGATTTTGCCAGCAGCTTCAGCACAATGGTGGAGAGCATCTCCGGCACCCCGTCGCGCAGGCTATGCGGCGGCGAAGGTTCAGACGCAATGTGGTGCAACACCCATTCCGCCTGTCCGCCTTCGCTGAGATCGAACGGCAACGTGCCGGTCAACAGCTCATAAAAGACAATGCCCAGGCTGTAGAGATCGCTGCGGTTGTCCACGGCGTGATGGGTGCGCGTGGTGTGTTCCGGTGACATGTAGGCCAGCGTACCGCCGGAAAGCGGCAGCCAGCTCTGCGCCGGTTCCCCGACGGTACTGGCCGTCAGACCAAACCCGCCCAGCCGGCAGCCTTCATCGGTGAGAAAAATATTGCCGGGTTTAATATCGCCATGGATCAGGTTGCTCTGATGCATCTGGCGCAGCGGCGTGCAGACGCGCAGGGTCAGTTCAAGCCAGCTGGCGATACACGCCATCGGCTGGCTGGTCAAACGGGTGAGCGGTTGAAAGGCGAATGCGGGATAAACCAACGCGACACGGCCGTGATACTGCGTGCTGGCAACGGGTTTTACCGCCCAGCGGCTATCAAGCTGCGGGCAGAGCGCCAATTCGTTGTTCAGCAACTGGCTGGCGCGCGGCTCGGCATCGTCGCTCACTGCCGTGGCAAGAATGAAAGCATCGCTCGCCCACGGGTAGTGTGCATTCATCCAGACAATGCAGCCCTCCTGCGCCAGCGGCGTGTAGATAGCATCATCCTGGAGGGTAAACGGTTGGTTTTCGGCCACCCTCAGCGGCCACGGCGGTGATTTTGCGTTTCCGGTCATGGCGTCTCTTCACCTCCCGCCAGCGTGCGCGAAATATGATCGAGCAACATGTCGATATCAATCGGTTTATGCAAAAAAGCAACGGCACCGGGTTGCCCCGCGAACCGTTGCCAGGTTTCATCGTCATGACCGGAAATAAATATCAGCGGCGGCGGGCATGGGCTGTGTTGAAGTTTTTCGAACAGCGCCGCCCCGCTCATGCCTTTAAGTTTAATATCCGCAATGACCAGTGCGGTTTGCCGCTGCGCGCTACCATCGTTAAGGAAGGCCTCGGCGGACGCGAAGGTCAGCGTGGCGTACCCCGCCGATTGCAGCAAATTGCTTAACCCGCTACGCACGGACGGTTCATCATCAACAATGGCAATACGCAGGGTGTGCGTCATGGTTATCCTCGGGGCATTAATCCCGGCGCGGCGGTGCGTCCGGCGGTTCAGGTTGCGGCGTACCGCTAATCTTTGGCACACACTCATGGCGAAACCATGCCATGGTTAACGGTTGCCGGGCAAGTAACCGACGGGTAATCGGAACAAGTTGCTCTCCTACCAGCATGCCGAATAACCCCAGCAAGGCAATCACCGGCGGTGCGGGGGAACGCGTCCCCAGTAAAGCATAAATCCCCCCTGCCAGAAGACCGACCAGGAGGGAGAGGATCCAGGATTTCATAGGCTCACCCCGCAGCAGCGTGTGTGATAAGTGTGCTGACGAGCTGTTCGCCCATCAACATACCAAGCAACCCGACCAGCGCAATCGCCGGTGGCGCGGGCGATCGCACCTTCAGCAAGGCGTACATCACGCCAATCAGCACGCCTGCGGCGAAAGAGACAAGTCCGACACTCATGGCATTCTCCTGCCGTTTAAAGGCTGACCGGCGTACACCGGCCAGCAAGAGACTTATTTCGCCGGAACCGGTGCCAGCGTGCGATGACCCGCTTTCGCGCGTGAAGGCGCTTTATGCACCATGGTGTAGGCATAATCGACGCCCATGCCGTATGCGCCGGAATGCTCTTTCACAATATTCATTACCGCGTCGTACGTTTCGCGGTGTGCCCAGTCACGCTGCCACTCCAGCATCACCTGCTGCCAGGTCACCGGGATCACGCCGGCCTGGATCATGCGCTGCATGGCGTAATCATGCGCCTCTTTCGAGGTGCCGCCGGAGGCATCTGCCACCATATAGATTTCGTAGTCACCTTCCAGCATGGCGCACAGTGCAAAAGTGTTGTTGCACACTTCGGTCCACAAGCCGGACACCACGACTTTACGTTTGCCGTTGGCCGCCAGCGCATCACGCACTTTCTGGTCATCCCAGGAGTTCATTGAGGTACGTTCCAGAATATCTTTCTCCGGGAACACATCCAGCAGTTCAGGATAGGTGTTGCCGGAGAAACTTTCGGTCTCGACGGTGGTGAAGATGGTCGGAATATTGAACACTTTGGCGGCTTTTGCCAGCGCGACGGTGTTGTTTTTCAGCACCTGGCGGTCAATAGACTGCACACCAAACGCCATCTGCGGCTGGTGATCGATAAAGATTAACTGACAGTTCGCCGGGGTCAGAACTTCAAGCTTCGCGGTAGTCATACAAGCATCCTTAGAGGTTAAAGTGAGGAGTGTTACGTTACGTTCAGACAGCAACTCACGCGCCATCGCTATCGTTGGCTGTATGTTAGGTATCCCTCCCCGGCATAACTATTATCTGAAGGTATAACTATCCTTTCGTATACCTATACGTTCGTATAACTGTTCATTCTTTCCCAACGCTTAGCATAATCCGCCCAGACGCTTATCCGGCCCATGAGGCCGCCAGACTGGAGGAAGTATGGATTCGCTCGTACATGCAGAACTGATATTGCTGAATGGTCAGTTTCATACGGTTGATCGGGAAAACCCGTTCGCCGATGCGGTGGCTATCCGCGACGGAAAATTTGTCCAGGTGGGGACCGAAGCCGAGGTGATGGCTTACCGTGGTGAACGCACAAAAGTGGTGGATCTGAAAGGCCATACGGCGATCCCGGGGCTGAATGACTCGCACTTGCACTTGATCCGCGGCGGCCTTAATTACAACCTGGAACTGCGCTGGGAAGGTGTGCCGTCGCTGGCGGATGCCCTGCGTATGTTGAAAGAACAGGCGCTGCGCACACCTTCTCCGCAGTGGGTGCGCGTGGTGGGCGGCTGGACAGAGTTCCAGTTCGCCGAACGCCGTATGCCGACGCTGGACGAAATTAACGAGGCCGCACCGGACACGCCGGTATTTATCCTGCATCTGTACGATCGCGCCCTGCTCAACCGTGCGGCGTTGAAAGTGGTGGGCTACACCAAAGACACGCCTAACCCGCCGGGCGGCGAAATTCAGCGCGACAGCAACGGCAACCCGACCGGGATGCTGATTGCGCGGCCAAACGCGATGATCCTCTACGCGACGCTGGCGAAAGGGCCAAAACTGCCGCTGGAGCAGCAGGTCAACTCCACGCGCCAGTTTATGCGTGAGTTGAATCGTCTGGGCCTGACCAGCGCTATTGATGCGGGCGGCGGTTTCCAGAACTACCCGGAAGATTACGAAGTGATCGCCGAACTGCACAGCAAACAGCAGATGACCATTCGCATCGCCTATAACCTGTTCACCCAGCGTCCGGGGCATGAGCTGGAAGATTTCGAAAAATGGACCGATATGTTAACGCCAGGCCAGGGTAGCGACTTTTTCCGCCACAACGGCGCGGGTGAAATGCTGGTCTTTTCCGCCGCCGACTTCGAAGATTTCCTTGAGCCGCGCCCGGATCTGGCGCCCGGTATGGAAGATGAACTGGAGCGCGTGGTGCGCCATCTGGTTGAGCACCGCTGGCCGTTCCGCCTGCACGCCACCTATAACGAATCGATCAGCCGCATGCTGGATGTGTTCGAAAAAGTGAACCGCGACATTCCATTTAACGGTCTGCACTGGTTTTTTGACCATGCGGAAACCATTACCGAAGCCAATATCGAGCGCGTAAAAGCGCTGGGCGGCGGGATTGCGGTACAGCACCGGATGGCCTTCCAGGGCGAATATTTCGCCGAACGCTACGGCCAGCAGGCCACCAAACAGACGCCACCGGTGGCGAAAATGCTGGAAGCCGGGTTGCCGGTTGGTCTGGGCACCGACGCCACGCGCGTTGCCAGCTACAACCCGTGGACAGCGCTCTACTGGCTGGTTTCCGGGCGAACGGTTGGCGGCATGCAAATGTACGACCACAGTGCGCGTCTCGATCGTGATACCGCCCTGCTGCTCTGGACGCAAGGCAGCGCGTGGTTCTCCAGCGAACAGGGGAAAAAAGGCCAGATCAAAGTGGGTCAACTGGCCGATCTCGCCATCCTCAGCAAGGACTACTTCCGCGTGCCGGAGGAAGAGATCAAAGGGATTGAATCAGTGCTGACAGTGGTCGGCGGTGAGATTGTTTATGCCGCTGGCGCGTTTGGTCCGCTGGCACCGCCAGCGATCCCGGTATTGCCAGACTGGTCGCCGGTCGTGAAGATCCCAGGTCATTACCGCAGCGCGCCGCCGCAGGCCGCTCGCGTAGGCCAGGCGTCGGGCGTACACCACTGCTCTGGTCCGTGTGGTGTACATATCCATCAACACGATGTTGCACGCGGTTCCGCTATGCCGGTTTCCGATGAGAACGCCTTCTGGGGCGCGCTCGGCTGCAGCTGCTTTGCGTTCTGACATCATGAAAATATCCACTTTTTCAGCTGTTTCGCCCCGCGTTGATGCGGGGCTGTTCTTCCTGCGTCTGACCGGCAGCCTGCTGTTGCTGTATGTGCATGGTCTGCCGAAGGTACTGCATTTCAGTAACGAACTGGCGCATATCGAAGATCCGTTTGGCCTCGGGCCGTGGATGAGCCTGCTACCGGCGATTTTCGCCGAAGTGGTTTGCCCATTGCTGATCATCGCCGGTGTCACCACACGACTTGCCTGTATCCCGATCATCGTGGTGCTACTGGTCGCGATGCTGGTTGTACATGCGGACTGGTCGCTGGCCGAGGGGCAATTTGGCTGGCTGTTGCTGATTATTTTTACCACCTTGCTGTTAACCGGGCCGGGAAGCTGGCGGCTGCGCGTGGCGGCGAAAGGAGCACTGGCATGACGCAACAAAACGAACTGCACGCAGCGGTGACAGTGTCACCTGATATTGATGCTGCCCCAGCCGCTTCTGCCTGGCAGCCGCTGCGCCAGCGCGTTTTTCGCATGCTATGGATAGCGACGGTGGTATCGAATGTTGGCTCATGGATGAGCGACATCGGTGTGAACTGGACAATGCTCTCGCTGAGCGCCGATCCGCTGGCGGTCGCGCTGGTGCAGGCGGCCAGCAGTCTGCCAATGTTCCTGTTCGTGCTGCCGGCTGGCGTGCTGGCGGACATCGTTGAGCGGCGCAAGATCCTGCTCTTTTCACAAGCCTGGACGTTCTGCGCGGCAGCCGGTCTGGCGCTGTTATCGTTTACCGGGAATGTCACGCCGGAAGTGCTGCTGGCGGCGACGTTTTTACTCAGTACCGGCGCGGCGCTTAGCTCACCGGCTTTCCAGGCGGTGGTGCCGGATCTGGTTGAAAAACGCGAACTGAGCCCGGCGATTGCCCTCAATTCACTGGGCATCAATATCAGCCGCGCGATTGGTCCGGCGCTGGGCGGGCTGCTGCTCTCTTTCGCCGGACCGTGGATGGTGTTCTTCCTGAATGCCCTGTCGGTGCTGGGCGTGGCGTTTGTGCTCTATCGCTGGCAGCCCCAGGTGACCATCCAGCGCCTGCCGCCGGAGCATTTCTTTACCGCTATTCGCGGTGGGCTGCGCTATGTTCACGCCGCGCCGGTGCTGCGCAACGTGCTGGCGCGTACGGTGGCATTTTTCCTGTTCGGCAGCGCCGGATGGGCCATGCTGCCGCTGGTGGCGCGCCGCGAGCTGGGCCTCGGGCCTGGCGGTTACGGCATCATGCTGGCCTGTATCGGATTCGGCGCGATTTGTGGCGCGGTGCTGCTGCCAAAATTGCGCAAGCGGCTGAATGCCGACCAGATGATGGTGGCCGCGAGCTTGCTGTTTGCCGCCACCATGGTGGCGCTGGCGTTTATTCGCCATGTCTGGCTGCTCAACGCGTTTGAGTTTTTTACCGGCTTCGCGTGGATTGCCGTGCTCTCGACGCTGAACGTCGGCGCGCAGCGCAGCGCGGCCCGCTGGGTGAAAGCGCGCGCGCTGGCGGTCTATCTGACGGTGTTCTTCGGCTCAATGACGGTCGGCAGCGCCATCTGGGGCAAGCTGGCGTCGGAATTCGGCGTGACGTGGGCACTTTGTGCCGCCACGCTGGGGATGGTGCTGGGAACTGCTACAGTTTTACGTTGGCGGCTGGAAAAAGACGCCGCGCTGGATCTCGACATGGTTGATCCGACGGGCTTCGCTACCGAAACCGACATTCCGCATGAGCGCGGGCCGGTAATGGTTAGCTGCGAATATCGGGTCTCCCCGCAAGATGCGCATGATTTTGTCTGTGCGATGCAGGAGATGCGCCGCGTGCGCAGGCGTACCGGCGCGATGGGCTGGGCGGTGTATGAAGATGCCCACCATGCTGGCCTGTTTGTTGAAACCTGGGTGATGGGATCGTGGATCGAGCATTTGCGCCAGCATGAACGTCACACGGTCAATGACAAACTGATTAGAGAGCGCGTGCTGGCCTTTCATCAGGGCGACGAGCCGCCGGTGGTCCGGCATCTGGTCGCGCCCGCGCAACGATAAGCGTTATGCAGTTAAAAACCACAACACAACAATGAGGTAAACACATGAGCACAATCAAGACGCAGGATGGTACTCAGATCTATTACAAAGACTGGGGTGCGGGTAAGCCGGTTCTTTTCAGCCACGGTTGGCCGTTAGATGGCGATATGTGGGACAGCCAACTGAATTTTCTTGCTGAGCGCGGCTACCGGGTGATTGCGTTCGACCGTCGCGGTTTTGGTCGCTCCGATCAGCCGTGGAATGGCTACAACTACGATACCTTTGCGTCCGATATTAACGATCTCATCACTGCGCTGGATCTGCACGATGTGACGCTGGTTGGCTTCTCGATGGGCGGTGGCGACGTTACCCGTTATATCGGCCGCTACGGCAGCGCGCGCGTTGCCGGTCTGGTGCTGCTCGGCGCGGTGACGCCGATTTTTGGCAAAACCGACGATCACCCGCAGGGCGTTGATAAAAGCGTATTCGACGGGATTAAAGCCGGTCTGCTGAAAGATCGCGCGCAGTTTATCAGCGATTTCGCCACGCCGTTTTACGGTCTGAATGCCGGGCAGAACGTCTCTGACGGTGTGCTGACGCAGACGTTGAATATCGCCCTGCAGGCGTCGCTGAAAGGCACGCTTGACTGCGTTACCGCGTTTGCGGAAACAGATTTCCGCCCGGACGTGGCGAAAGTGGATGTGCCGACGCTGGTTATTCACGGCAGTAACGACCAGGTCGTGCCGTTTGAAGCGACCGGTAAATTGTCGGCTGAACTGATTAAAGGTGCGGAACTGAAAGTCTATGAGAATGGCCCGCACGGCTTTGCGGTCACGCATCAGGATCAGTTGAACGCCGATCTGCTGGCGTTCCTGAACAAACTGTAACGCCTCCGGATGTTGCACTCGCCCGGTACGCCATGCGCACCGGGCTTTTTTATCACTTCTTATGGAACAACTGGCTGGCGGTATCGCTCAGCACCTGAACCGCACCGCGATCCCCTTTCACCATTGACGCCATAAACGCTTTCGCCTGTTTGAAGGTGATGTGCGGCGGTAATGGCGCAACTTCCGGATCGGTCTTCACCTCCAGCACCACCGGGCGATCGGCCTGCAGGGCTTGCTGCCATGCGCCAGACAGCGCCTCTGGCGTATCCACAAAAATTCCCTGTAATCCCAGCGACTTGGCAAATTCGGCATACTGCACATCCGGCAGTTGCTGCGTCGCTTCAAAACGAGGATCGCCCTCCATCACTCGCTGCTCCCAGGTGACCTGGTTGAGATCCTGGTTATTGAACACGCAGATGATTAAGCGCGGATCCTGCCACTGTTGCCAGTATTTCTGAATGGTGATGAGTTCGGCCATATTATTCATTTGCATGGCGCCATCGCCCACCAGCGCCACCACCGGTTTTTCCGGCGCGGCAAATTTCGCGGCAATGGCATACGGCACCGCAGCACCCATACAGGCCAGCCCGCCGGAAAGCGAGGCGCGCTGGCCCTGCTTAACGCGATAGTCGCGGGCGAACCAGTTCGCGCAGGAACCGGAATCAGAGGTGACAGTCGCATTGTCCGGTAGCAACGGCGACATTTCCCACACCACGCGTTGCGGGTTGACCGGCTTCGCAGGCGCCATGGCGCGCTGCTCCATCAGTTGCCACCAGTCACGCACCTGGCGGGCAATCTCCTCCTGCCAGCTACGATCGCTTTTGTGCGTCAGTAACGGGAGCAACGCGCGCAAGGTTTCGGCTGCATCACCGTGCAAATTGACTTCGCAGGGGTAGCGCAGGCCAAGCATTGCCGGGTCAATATCGATTTGTACGGCGCGCGGCTTGCCCTCCGGCGGCAGAAATTCCGTCCACGGAAAACCGCTCCCGATCATCAATAACGTGTCGCACTCCTGCATCAGCTTCCACGACGGTTCCGTGCCCAGCAGGCCAATGGATCCGGTAACGAATGGCGCATCATCGGGCAGCACATCTTTGCCGAGTAGCGCTTTCGCCACGCCTGCGCCCAGTAAATTTGCCGTTTGCACCACTTCCACCGCCGCGTTGCGGGCACCCGCGCCAATCAATATCGCTACTTTTTTCCCGGCGTTCAGCACCTCCGCCGCTCGTTGCAGGTCGTTTTCATGTGGGATCACGCGCGGTCGCTGGTAGCCCGAACCTGAATGGGTAAATCCGTGCGCATGCTGTGGCGGTTGCCAGGCTTCATCCTGTACATCTTTGGGGATGATCACCACGCCAACGCCGTTTTGCGCAATCGCCACACGAACGCCGCGATCGACCAGATGTCGGACTTGCGCGGGCGATGCCGCTTCCTGCACAAAGTTGGCGACATCGGCGAAAACGCGATCCAGGTTCATCTCCTGCTGATAACTGGCACCGCGCGCGGTGGTTTCTGCTTGCCCGGTAATTGCCAGCACCGGCGCGTGATCCATTTTGGCGTCATACAAGCCGGTGAGCAGATGCGTGGCGCCCGGACCACCTGTTGATAAGCAGACTCCCAGTTCACCGGTGAACTTCGCGTGACCGACCGCCATAAACGCGGCCATCTCTTCATGGCGAACCTGGATAAATTCAATCCCGTCGCCTGCTTTATTAGCACGCTGGATAGCGCCCAGCACACCGTTGATGCCATCGCCTGGATAACCGTAAATGCGAGTCACGCCCCATTCTTTAAGACGCTGAACAAAGAAATCACTGGTTTTCATGCTCACTGTACTTTCTCCTTGCGAATTGGTAACAGTCTTTAAGGGTAGACGACGCTCGCCGCTGACCGACCTGTTATCATTCTGATAAATACAAAAAGGAGAAGAGAGAAATGGCGCTGATAGTTAAACACGAAGTGACCGGGCAGGATCAGCAGGAACTCTTTACCGGCTTGCGCCGCTACAATCAGCAGTTTGTTAATCTGAGTGAATGGGCACATCTGGGCGTCTATTTTCGCGATGAAAATGGCGTCATGCAGGGCGGTTTGATCGCCCACCAGCAAGGTGGATGGCTGAATATCCACTATTTATGGGTTCATGAGGATCGGCGTGGCTGCGGGCTTGGCAAAGAACTGATGCAGCGCGCCGCGCAGGAAGCGTTAACGCTGGGTTGCCACCATGCGCTGGTGGATACCTTCAGTTTTCAGGCGCTGCCTTTCTATCAAAAACTCGGTTATGCATTGCAAATGTCACTGCCGGATTATCCGCACACCGGCATGCAGCGCCACTATCTAACGAAATCCCTTTGCTGATATTCAACCCGGTTGCCGTAACAACGCCTCTGTTGCGGCAACTGCGCGGTCGCGCCCTTCTATTTTCGCCTGGTAAAGTGCTTTGTCTGCGCCCTCTTTCAGCCGGATGGCATCATCGTAATTCGCATCGGCAATCAGGCTGTAGCAGCCTGCGCTGATGGTGACCACATTTTCCTGCCCACTGGTTTTGGTGTGCGGAATTTTGGCGCTGCGCACCAACGCAACAGCCTGACGCGCGACAAACAGCGCGCCTTCCGGACCGGTATCCGGCAGGATAATGGCAAACTCTTCGCCGCCATAACGGGCAATCAAATCGTGACTGTGCACTTTCAGTTTGGCAATAATTTCACCGACCATTCGCAGGCAGTTATCCCCGGCAACGTGGCCGTAAAAATCGTTATAACGCTTGAAATAGTCGATATCGAGCATGATAAGCGAGACGGGTTTTTGCGTTACTGCTGAGGCTTTCAGGCTTTTTGCCAGAAACAGATCGAACTGGCGACGGTTGGCAAGCCCGGTCAACCCGTCAGCCAGCGCCATCAATTGCAAGGTATGGTTGATGCTGGTGAGTTCATCCCGCAGGACGGCAAGTTCTGTCTGGTTGCGCACATTAAGCCTGACCTGGCGGAAGATAATCGCTCCCATTAGCAACGTGCCCAGCAGCAGCAAAGCGTTAAGCACCAGATCCGGCAGACTGTCTTTTAGCCAGCTATGCCACAGCGCGGGTTTGTCGTAACCCGCTGCAACCACCAGCGGATAGCGCTCCAGCCGGGCGAACCCATAAATGCGCTCAATGTGATCCAGTGCGGAAATCCAGGTGCCATTGCCCCGGTCTTTTTTCGCCAGCTCGCGGGTAAATAGCGGGCTGGCAGAGAGATTGCGGTTGATGATCTCGTCGCCATAGGGGCGCACATACACGGCGGTACCGTCGGTATTGACCAGAGCCAGCTGGTCGCGGCTTTGCAACTCAAAATAGCCATAAAAATGGCGGAAATAGTCGACTTTTACCGTTGCCAGCAGAACCCCGGCAAAACCGCCGGAACTGTCGCTGATGCGCAGCGATACCGGGATCACCAGATCCCCGGTAGAACGGCTGCGAATAACATGGCCGATGTGAATACTGCCGTGGCCGTTACGGCGGTGGTAGACAAAATATTCGCGGTCACTGTTGTTCGACATCACCGGAATTTTGCCAAACGAGGTGGCTTTCATATTGCCCTGGGTGTCGTAAACCATCAGCCCATGCAACTGCGGTAACCGCTCTGCCAGCTCTGCAAGATAAGCGCCGAACTGGTTGACATCAATGCCTTCGATGCTGTCTGTTGGCAGGTTGCGGCGAATGTCTCGCAGCACCAGTTCCGTTTGCAAAAAGGTATCTTCCGCCTGACGCGCCTGGGAAACCGAAAGGTTAATCGCATCGCGTTCACTGTCTTCGACGACGCGCTCCCATGCCCGCGATAGCGTCCATGCGCTGGTCGCGCTGCCAGCGAGTAACAGACCAACCATAAAAAAAGTGATACTGCGCCCGAGGGAGGAATGGAGCGCCAGCGCCCGCGCAACACGTCTTTTGAATTTCATTACTCCCCCGCAACCACATCCACTGTTATTCAGTTAAGCATAGAAGAACGATGATTTATAAGCCAAATAACGCAGGGGTTTGCGCTATTTCCCGCGTAATACACACGGAGCAGGCATAAAAAAGGAGAATACCGTTTGGATCCTCCTTATATGTGAGGTTTGCCGGAAAAGATTAGATTTTGTGCAGGATGCGCTGTGGCCAGTTAATTGCCGAGACACCGTTAAGCACCGGGCGGGCAAACAAGAACCCCTGGAAACGCTGAATGCCAACGGCCTCCAGCCAGCACCACTCTTCCACTTTTTCCACCCCTTCGGCGACGACGGTAATTTGCAGTTCGGCGCAGCAATCGATAATTGCTTTCACAATCGCTTGTTTCGGGCCATGCAGATGAATATCGGTGACGATGGTACGGTCGATTTTTAGCTTGTCTGGCTGAAATTTCGCCAGCAGTGACAGCCCGGCAAAACCGGAACCAAAATCGTCAATCGCCAGACCAATACCGGCGGCGCGCAGCTGGCGGATGGCCCAGGTAAACTCTTCGTAACCGGAAATCACTTCATCTTCTGTCACTTCGACGATGATCTGCCCGGGATTAAGCTGGTTACGGGTGATGTGATTAAGCAGAATGTCCACCGCGCCGGGGATTTTGACCAGCGACATTGGCAGTAAATTGATCGCGACTTTGTGGTTACCAATGCCGAGGCGACGCGCCATTGCCAGCGCCCAGCCTTTCGATGCGAGGTCGGCTTCGTGCAGCTTGTTTGGCGCAATCGTTGAGAAATAGTCCTGCGGGCTGCCGCCGTCGGGTCCACGGATCAGGGCTTCCAGCGACGAAATATTGCCGCGCAACGGTTCGATAATGGGCTGGAACGCAAACTGGCACGGCTGTTCATGAAATATCGGGGTATCACTGGCGAAAGGTGATGTTTTGATGGCGAAACGCCACTGCTCGGGCGATGTGTTACGCACCCCACCGTTGGTGTTGGGCGAGGCGATAAAGGTGCGAATAAATTTGTAGACCCGATCATTGCTGGCAAGCTTATATTTCAGCGTGCCAAAGCGGAGGATTGCGCGTAGCACCACGTGCGGTTTCATCACCCGCAAGTCGAACAACACCATTCCCCGGTCAACAAAGCGCCGGCGCGGCGCGAAATCGCGCAGCAGTTCGACCACGTTACCGTGCCGGGGATCTTCGCCGATCCGCTCATACACCGCGTTAACCGATGCCTGCGGCCCCTCAAGAACCTGTAAAAAATGATCGCCGTCGAACAGTAAAATTCCCGTTACATGCAATTGCGCGTTGCGCAGGCTTGCTCTCTCGACAAGGCCTGCCAGTTGTGAGGGATCTAATGTTCGATTCAGTCGGCTACGGTAAATCAAAGTCGCTAACACGAAATGCTACCCTCAGAATGCCCACAGAAAGCCCGATTAAAATTACGCCATTCCGGAGTCTATCAGCGGTTGAGAATTCCCGTCCGTCAAATAAGGGGCAATCTGTTAGCGTTCTCGTTGGCTTAAAATTGTCAAACGTGCGCGATAGCCATGGCGAATATGCTCACAGGCGATCTCCTGCGCCGCAGCGCTGTCACGTCGCGACAGCGCGTCAACAATGGCCTGGTGTTCGCGTTTGGACTCTTCGGTACGCTCTTTCAGTTCGTAGGTGGTGCTGCGCAATAACGACAAATGGATGCGTAAATTGTCCAGCATTTCATTGAGATAGGGATTATGGGTCGCGCGGTAAATTTGGCGGTGGAACATGCGGTTGTGGTCGTGCAGTGCTTTGCTGTCGGTGAGTGAGGCTTCGGCGTGAACCATCTCCTGTAGCAGTGCGATCTCCGCGTCAGAAGCGGCATTAACTGCCAGTGCCATCGCCAGCCGCTCAAGCCCTTCACGCACATCGAACAACTGACGCAGACGCTCGTAACTGATATGGGCGATGATAAGCCCCCGTTGCGGTCCCGGTTCGGCAAGCCCGAGCGTTTCCAGGCGGTGAAGCGCTTCACGTATCGGCGTTCGACTCAGGCCAAACTGCTCTGCCAGTCGCGTCTCCTGTAAACGCTCTCCTGGCTGCAACTCCCCCGCTTCAATGGCGGAAATAAGAATTTCAAACGGCGTTAAGCCCGCATCGCGACCGGTCGATTTCACGTTTTAGCTCCTTTCGTATGTACTGATGATGGCTTTGCAAAGTCTGCACCCTGCCGTCGTTCATCTTGCCACACTAACGGGTAGGCTTTTGCATTTTTTATTCTTTGCTTATTTAAAAAACATCTTTTGACGTTTACGAAATCGCTGCTATGTTTATTTTAAATTCATTGTATACAAATGAATTCAACAATACACAAAACGAATATTTGCTTTTTATTTTGTAAGCCAACACCGTATTTGCAAGTCAACACCAGGGAAACTGTGTTTTACCATGACAATGAAAGCAGAAACTGCATTAACCCGTGGAGAACAGCTAAGCCATTTCATCAGCCATGCTAATCAACTCGTTGTGCCGCCTGCCGTACGGCACGAAGCAAAACGCGCATTAATTGATTTTCTCGGCGTGGCGATCGGCGCCGTTAATGACGATGCCGTTAACGCTGTTCGCCAGGTGGCGAAAAAATGGAACGCCGCCGGTGATGCGCGAATTTTCCTTTCTACTACTACCACTCCTGCCCTGGCCGCATTAGTCAACGCCACCATGGCGCACGCCGCTGATTACGACGATACCCATCCAGCGGGCGCAGGCCACCCCGGCGGCCCGTGCTGGTCAACGGCACTGGCGATGGCGCAGGCGCATCCGGTTGACGAGGAGCAGATCCTGCTGGCCTTCATCACCGGTTTTGAAGTGATGGCGAAACTGGGCGGCGGCTGGGTGCCGGGCGTTGGACGTAACCTGCAACGTCGTGGTTTTCACCCTACTTCTGTGGTCGGTCGCGCCGGCGCGGCAGCCGTTGCTGCGGCAATTTTGCGGCTTTCCGAAGAACAGGTTCGCAACGCGTTAGGCGCGGCGGCAACCATGATGGGCGGTTTGCAGAAATCTTCCGGCACCCATGGAAAACCGTTTCACGCCGGGAAGGCGGCAATGGACGGTATTCTGGCGGCTGAACTGGCAGCGGAAAATTTTGTCGGTGCCCACCATTTTTATGAAGCTGACGGCTGGGTAAAAATCTTTATCCAGGACGGCAGCGCGGAAATTCCCCCGCTTGATTTCGGCGAGAGCTGGGAGCTGCTCACCAACGGTTACAAGCTGTATGCCAGCTGCCGTGGTACGCACGCTTCCATTGAAACCGCACGTAAACTCTACCCACAATTGCAGGGGCGCACTATCACCCGAATTTCGGCAAAAGTGCATCCGATGGGTATGGTTAACGCCGGAATTATGGATCCGCGTACGCCGCTGGAGAGTAAATTCAGTATTCCTCACTGTATCACCCTCGCCTTAAGCGGCTACGCTCTGACAGATACCGATTTCACGCAGGCGACGGTTGACGATCCGCGCCCGCGCGCGCTGCTGCCGCTGCTGGAAGTGGAAGCAGCTGACGGGCAGTCCGCCAGTTCCGCCTTTATTGATGTCTGGCTGGATGATGGCAGCGTGTTGCATGCGCATACGGATGTCTATCGCGGCCACGCGCAAAATCCACTGAGCGATGACGAGTTGCGCGCGAAATTTGACGCCCTCACCGTCCCTGTCCTCGGCGCGGCGCGAAGCGCACAATTATATGACGCCGCCCTGCATTTTGAGCGCCCGGGTTCACTGGCGCGCATCACCGGATTACTTGCCGGCGACCACTAATTCTTTTTTGTACAGGAAATCTGTTCATGACCATTGCCCGACAACTTGCCGGTAATTTACTGGCGTTCTCCCGGCAGGCTTTCCCGCAGGCCGCGTACGCCCAGGCGCGTACCGCGATAATTGATACGTTAGGTGTGACGCTTGCCGGCGGTGTGCAGGATGGCTCGCGCAAACTGCGTGCGGTGATTGTTCCTTCTGCCGCGACTGGCAACAGCCGCGTGTTTGGCACCGATCTGAAGCTGAACGCGCTGGATGCCGCCCTGTTAAATGGCGTCTCTTCGCACCTGCTTGATTTTGATGATTCCAACTCCTGGCTGCACGGTCATATATCTGTCGCCGTTTTGCCTGCGCTGCTGGCGCTGGCGGATGAGCTGGACATCAATGGTGAAGCGGTGCTGCGTGCTTATATTACCGGCTATGAAACCGCGGTGCGCATGGGTAAAGCCGTGAGCCCGTTTCAGTACCGTCATGGCTGGCATCCGACCACCACGGTCGGTGTCTTCGCCGGTGTGGCGGCCTGCGCGGTGGCACTCGATCTTAATGAAGAGCAAACCGCAACGGCGCTGGCGATGACCGCTTCACTCGCCAGCGGTATTAAATCGAACTTCGGCACGGAAACCAAAGCCCTGGCGGTCGGTCAGGCGGCACGCAGCGCAGTGATGGCCTGCAAACTGGCAAAAGAGGATTTCAGCGCAGGTCCCACCGCGTTTGAGCATCATCAGGGGTATTTCCATGTCTATAACGGCCAGTCGAATGTCGACCCGTTACCGTTAACTGAAAACTGGGATGCAACGCCGTTTATTCTCGATACCGTGAAGAGTAACAATTACAAATACTTCCCATGCTGTTACGCTATTTTGTCGCCGCTGGATGGTGTACTGGCGCTGCGTGAGGAAACCGGGTTGCAGCCGCACGAGATTGAACATATCGAGGTGAAAGTTCACCCGATCCGCTTCCCGCATATCAATATTCCGCAGCCGGAAAACCCGCTGGCGGGTAAATTCAGCCTGCATTATTGCGTGGCGCGTGCGTTTGTCACCGGCACCCTGACGCTGGATGATTTTATCGACGACGCGCGTTTTCAGGATCCGGCGACACAGACGTTAATGCAGAAAGTGACGCTGGAGCGCCATGACGAAGAGATTACACACAGCGCCTTCGTCACGCTGACCACCGTCGACGGGCGGCAGTTTGCCTTGCGGGTCGCCGGGGCGCGGGGTTCCAGCCCGGCAATCCCGCTGCCGGATAACTTGATCGAACAGAAATTCCTTGATTGCGCCAGCCGCATTCTGCCAGCGGCAGAGGCTCAGGCGCTGTATCATCGCCTGCTGCAGGATGATTTTCGTTAAACGGATGTAAGTATGACACTGACGTTGATTCCGCCGGAGATTTCCCCGTTATTTGCCGGAGTGATGGTATTTTGCAGCTTTCTGACCTCGGCGCTGACGGCCGCCATGGGTCTCGGCGGCGGCACGGCGCTGCTGGCGATCATGGGGCTGGGGATGCCGGTGAGCAGCCTGATGCCGGTACACGGCATGGTGCAGCTTGGCTCCAATTTTAGCCGGACGCTGATTCAACGTGTCCATGTGGTGTGGCCGCTGGTGCTGTGGTTTTTACTGGGTAGCGCAGTCGGTATTGCCGTTGGCGCACCGGTTGCGGCGGTGATCCCGGACAGCATCGCCCGCATCGCGCTAGGGTTGTTTATTCTCTGGTCGGTGCTGCGTAAACGCGGTGAACAGAAACCGCTGAGCCGTCCGTTGTTTATTATTGGCGGCGCGGTGAGTAGTCTTGGAACGATGATTGTTGGCGCAACCGGGCCGATGGTCGCCGGGCTTATCAGTTCTCAAGGGCTAAAACGCCAGCCGCTGATTGCCACCCATGCGACCTGCATGGTGTTGCAACACGGGTTAAAGATCCTCGCTTTCGGGCTGATGGGCTTTGCCTGGGCCAGTTGGTTACCGGTGCTGGCGGCAATGATTATCAGCGGCGCGCTGGGCACCTGGCTGGGAACGCGGGTGCTGGATAACGTACCGGAGCGGCTGTTCCGCATACTGTTTCGCATTACCATGATCCTGCTCAGTGCGCAGTTGCTGTGGCAAGGTGTGCGGGGATGGCTGCAATAATTCCATCGTCGGTTTCTGAATATGCTTTACTGAATTCGTTCTTTGCTAAAGAGGTCATGGATGAGGAACATACGTATACAAACGGATATGTTAGTGAAATCAGTAATAAATACAGTTAATTAATCGGATAGCAACTTTTAAAAAGGATCGGTCATGCTCAAAAAATCTCACCTTGCCGCCTCTGCTTTGCTGCTGGCGCTCGGCAGTTTCCTTGCGCCTGCCCAGGCGGAAAACGCGCCTGCTGTTAATGGCGATACCGTAAAAAAAATCAAAGCGCGCGGTGAATTAGTGTGTGGCGTTCACCCTGCCCGTCACGGTTTTGCCGCGATTAACAGCAAAGGCCAGTGGGAAGGTCTTGATGTCGATTTCTGCCGTGCGCTGGCAACCGCCGTGCTGGGCGATGCCTCGAAAGTGCGCTTCACCCCGCTCTCAACCGCGCAACGCTTTATGGCGCTGCAGTCTGGCGAAGTGGATGTGCTGTCACGCAATACCACCGCGACGCTCACTAACGACGTGTCGCTCGGCATCAGTTTTGCTCCACCTAATTTTTACACCGGCACCGGCTTTATGGTGCGCGCCAACAGTGGCGTGAAAAAACTCGAAGATCTCGATGGCGCAACCGTTTGTGTCACGCCAAGCAGTACCGAACGTAACGTCGCGCAGATTTTTGGCTCGCGCAACATTCACTACACGCCAGTGGTTATTGAAAACAACAAAGAGTATGTCGCTGCCTACCTTGCCGGTCGCTGTGATGTGATCGCCCGCGATAAAGTCGCCCTGCCCGGCATCCTGGCCTTTGATACCGACAAACCGCAGGATCATGTGATCCTGCCGGGTATGTACTCCAAAGAGCCGCTGGCGATGGCGGTGCGCAAAGGCGACAACCAGTGGTATGACATTGTGAAATGGGTGGTTTATGCCACTTTCGACGCCGAAGAAATGGATGTTAACCAGAGCAATGTCGATGAAAAACTGAAATCCACCGATCCGGATGTTCAGGGCCTGCTGGGTGTGACCGGCGGCTTCGGTCAGAAACTGGGGCTGGATGACAAATGGGTGTACAACATCGTGAAACAGGTGGGCAACTATGGCGATATTTACAACCGCCACTTTGGCCCGAAAAGCGCTGAGCCGCTGGATCGTGATTTGAATAATCAGTGGAACAAAGGTGGCCTGCTTTACGGTCTACCGATCCGTTAATCGCCGGGCCGCCTCCGTCTTGCGGGGCGGCCCTTCTCCACTCCTGCCACAGTCGTAATTTTAATGATGAAACAGTCTGACAACTCCGGTGTTCTGGCGTCTGAAGCGACGCGCGAGGCCACCGCGTTTCGCCTTTTCACCTTTTTTGGCAGTCAGTCCGTGCGCAGCGCCTGTTACCAGCTGCTGCTGGCGGCACTGCTTGTGGGTTTTAGCTACTGGCTCTACAGCAACGTGGTAGAAAACCTGCATGCGCAACGCATTTCGACCGGTTTCGGTTTTCTGCACCAGCCTGCGCAGTTCGCCATCGGGGAAACATTAATTCCCTACACCGCGAACGACACCTACACCCGCGCGCTGGTGGTGGGGTTCCTCAATACCCTCTATGTGACACTGTGTGGCATTGTGCTGGCGACACTGCTCGGATTTTTGGTTGGTATTGGCCGGGTTTCCAAAAACTGGTTATTGATGAAAGTGTGCGTCACTTACGTGGAGCTGCTGCGTAATGTCCCGGTGATCCTGCATGTGATCTTCTGGTCAATGGTGATCCGCAACCTGCCCGCGCCGCGCCAGGCGATAGCACTGCCGGGCGGTTTTCTCACCAACCGGGGCTTAACGTTCAGCGTTCCGGCAGCGCACAGCGGCTGGCAGTGGACATTGCTGGCGCTGCTGACTGGCTGTGCGTTAAGCCTGCTGGTTTCACTGCTTGCCCGTTACTGGCGCGAGCGGCGCAGTAAAGTGCTGCCGACAGGACGCATTCGTTTCGCGCTGATTATCGCCCTGCCACTGCTGGTATGGTGGTTGTCCGGTGCGCCGCATGCGCTGAATACCCCGGAGCTGCGCGGGTTTAACTTTCGCGGCGGGTTTACCATCAGCCCGGAATTCACCGCGTTGCTGCTGGGGATCTCGCTCTACTCGTCTGCCTATATTGCCGAAATTGTTCGCGCGGGGATTCAGTCCGTGCCAAAGGGGCAGCTTGAAGCGGCGCGCGCGCTGTCGTTTTCATCGTGGCATGTCATGCGCCATGTCGTTATTCCGCAGGCGATGCGGGTGATGGTGCCGCCGCTGGCGAGCAAGTATGTGAGCCTGGCGAAAAACAGTTCGATAGCCGTGGTGATTGGCTACCCGGAACTGGCGAATATCAGCAACACCATGATGAGTCAGACCGGCCAGGCGCTGGAGGCTATCGCCATTATGATGGTGGTGTATCTGGTCATTAGCGGCACCACGTCGCTGTTGATGAACCTGTTCAACCGCTACGTCGCCATTAAAGAGCGCTAAGGAACCGTTATGCAAAACTCTGTGGTTTTTTGGCTGCGGCAACATTTATTCAGCAGCGTTGCGCAAAGTGTGTTGACGTTGTTGCTGTTAGCACTGCTGGCGCTGGTCGGGTCAACACTGCTGCGCTGGGGCGTGATAGACGCTGTTGGCTTCAGCGGTACGGCTGAGCAATGCCGGGCGGCGACCGGTGCTTGCTGGGCGGTGATCGGCGAAAAGTATCGCCCGATCCTGTTCGGGCTCTATCCGTATGATGAGCAGTGGCGCGCTGCACTGGCGGTGCTGGTGTGGTTTGTCACCGTCGGGCTTTCGTTGTCGCCGATGTGCTGGCACTCGCGTCTGTTGTGGCCGCTGTGGATAGTCTCGCTGGTTGTCATGTCGGTGCTGATGAGCGGTGGCCTGTTCGGGCTACCTACTGTTTCTTCTGCGGACTGGGGTGGTCTGCCGCTGACGCTGCTGCTCTTTTCCGGGACGGTGATTATTGGCATGCCGGTGTCGGTGGTGCTGGCGCTGGGCCGCCGTTCCCCGCTGCCGTTTTTACGCGGTTTGTCGGTAGTGTTTATTGAAGGGTTACGCGGCGTACCGTTGATCACGATTTTGTTTGTCGCCGTGAACGTCTTTCCGCTGTTTTTACCGGCCGGGATGGAAGTGAACAAGCTGCTGCGGGTGATTATTGGCATCGCCCTGTTCTTTGCCTGCTATCAGGCTGAAGTGATCCGCGGCGGTTTGCAGGCTGTGCCACGTGGCCAGTATGAAGCGGCGGCGGTGCTGAATCTGGGATACTGGCACACCACCACCAAAATTGTGTTGCCGCAGGCGCTGCGCATCTGCCTGCCGGCGGTGACCAACCATATTATTGCGGCGATGAAGAACTCATCATTCGTGATTATTATCGGCCTGTTCGATGTCCTGACCGCCTCCACCGCAGTGATGCAGGATCCCGTCTGGCGGCGCTACTACATCGAAACCTATGTCTTTATCGCCGGCCTGTATTTACTGTTTGGCTTTTCGCTTTCCCGTTACGCGGTGTGGGTCGAAGGACGCATTGATGAACGCCGCAACCCTGAAGGAGTTTCCTGATGCAAACCACAATCCCCGCGAACGACGCGATCATTCAAATGACCTCCGTCAGCAAATGGTACGGGAAATTTCAGGTGCTGGATGATGTCTCGCTCAGCGTAAAAAAAGGCGAGCGCGTGGTGATTTGCGGCCCATCCGGTTCCGGTAAATCGACGCTTATCCGCTGCATTAACCGGCTGGAAGAGCATCAGAAAGGCCAGATTCTGGTGAACGGTATCGAAATGAATGACAACGTGCGCAACATTAGCCGCATTCGTTTGAGCATTGGGATGCTGTTTCAGCAGTTTAATCTGTTCCCGCATTTAAGCGTGCTGGATAACCTGATTATCGGCCCAACGCTGGTGCGTAAGATGAGCCGCCCGCAGGCAACGGAGCTGGCGATGCACTATCTGGAAAAAGTGCAGATCGCCAACCAGGCGCATAAGTTCCCGTTGCAGCTCTCGGGCGGCCAGCAGCAGCGCGTGGCGATTGCCCGCGCGCTCTGTATGCAACCGGAGATTATGCTGTTTGACGAGCCAACCTCGGCGCTGGACCCGGAAATGATCAAAGAAGTGCTGGATGTGATGCTGGATCTGGCGGACAGCGGCATGACAATGATTGTGGTCACGCACGAAATGGGCTTTGCCCGTACCGTGGCGGATAACGTGATTTTGATGGCCGACGGTCGCATTGTTGAGTCGGCGCCGCCGGAAACGTTTTTCACCCAGCCTGCGCATCCACGTACCCGCCAGTTCCTCGATCAAATCCTCAGCCATTAATCGTAATGCGGCGGGTTTCCGCCGCACTTCTGCCCGCAACAAATATTCTCCAGTATCGCTAATAGCCATAATAAAATAATGGTATTGTCCTTTTCTTATACTCTGGACTTTATCCAAAAGTAAAAATGTTAGCCTGCGATGTTAATGTTTCTATTTTTGATCGTCTATTTATTCGCCTTTGCTGCATCACTGGCTATTAATTTGACTTAAGAATGTACTTATGGCTGGTTTGTTTTTTTGTCGTCATTTTTCTTTCGCAAAATCATAACAATATTTATAAATTGAGTCGTAAGTATGACTAAAAAAATATTTAACGCAGCTACTTTCCGTTGCCGATAACTTTGTGGAGAATGCACGGGTAATAACAAAAACTCACTGGCCGGTAAATTATAAAAAAGCCTATTACCGCGTCAGCAATTTATTGATCGCGGTACATTACGGGGTTTTTCATGAAGCGTAACACTCCTGTTACACAGAAAGAGTATTTGCTTAACGATGGGGCGACGCTGTTGTCGACCACAAATACGCACAGCCATATTACTTATGCCAATACGGCATTTATTGACGCCAGCGGATTTACCGAAGACCAGTTGATGGGTGAAGCGCACAATATTATTCGCCACCCGGATATGCCACCCGCCGCGTTTGGTGATATGTGGTTTACCATCCAGCAAGGTGACAGCTGGACCGGGATGGTGAAAAACCGCCGTCAGAACGGCGATCACTACTGGGTACGCGCCAACGTAACGCCCGTTTATCAGCAAGGCGAGTTGACCGGTTATATCTCAGTGCGGAATATTCCACAACGCGAAGAAATTGACGCTAGCGCCGCGCTTTATGAACGGGTGAATGAAAACAAACTTCGCGGTTTCCGTTTTTATAAAGGTTTAGTGGTTCGCCGTGGTTTATTTTCTTTCCTTTCAATTTTTCAGCGGATTAGTGTTTCAAAACGTATTAACCTGGGCGCTATTATTACCGCTGCTCTGTTAGTGGTATTGCAATTCCTGCCGGTTAATGCTGCTGAAAAAGCCGGTGTAACAGTTATTGCTCTGGGATTACTTTCCGTTTTTTTGCAGAGCCAAATATCACGTCCGTTAAAAATAGTTCTGTCGCAAATGCAAAAAGTGGTCTCCGGGAGAAAAGCTGACTATCGCCATTTTAACCGCGTGGATGAAATTGGTTTGCTGATGCGCCTGGTAAACCAGTCTGGGTTAAATCTTAACTCGCTGGTTGGCGATGTTTCCGCGCAAATAAAAGGGATTCGCGTCATTAGCGGGCGCATCTCCAGCGAGGGCGACTCTCTGCGCCAACGCACGGAAGAGACCTCCGGCGATCTGCATCAGACCGCGGCGGCAGTTGAAGAGATTGCAAGCGCAGTCAGGCAAACAGCGGAAACCGCAACAGACGCGATGACACGTGCGGATGAGACCAGCGCCAGCGCGATGGAAAGCGGCGATGTGATGAAAAAGACCATTGCCATGATGCAGTCTGTTTCGGCGGACAATAACAAAATCGTCGACATTATTGGCGTCATCGACAGTATCGCTTTTCAGACCAATATTCTGGCGCTGAACGCGGCGGTGGAAGCGGCGCGTGCCGGTGAATCCGGGCGCGGGTTTGCGGTGGTTGCCGCGGAAGTGCGTAACCTTGCGCAACACTCCGCGTCAGCCGCGCGTGAAATTCAGACGCTTATCGAACACAACGTGGCTAACGTGAAAAGCGGTGTTGAGATGGTCGAGAACACCGAAACGCACCTGACGGCGATGATCGACAGCGTGATCAATATGTCGGCGATGATCAAAGAGATCGGCATCGCCACCCACGAACAGACACAGGCACTGGAGTTGATTAACCAGTCCGTTTCGCGTATTGGCACCATGACGCACAACAACACCGGCATGGTGGAGCATGTCACCAGCGCGGCGGAAGATCTCTCTGAACGCGCCGCCCGCCTGCATCGCGCGGTGCATGTTTTCGGCGGTAGCTGATAGCCCCGGACACCATGCTATAGTGCTGCTCCCGGTCGCGGAAAACAGGACATAGCATGGTGTTTCTCAGAGCAGCACTGATCTTCATCCTTTCGGCAGCAGCCCATGGTGCCGAACGCCTCTCTCCTCCCGCCGGGTTTATGCAACCGCCGGAACACAAAACAGCAAAAGCGGTTAACTGCCCCACTGCACCCGCCCCTTTTACTGGCGTGCTGGATTTTCAAAGCAAGTATGAAGGCTCCGACAGCGCGCGTGCCACGCTCAATCCTGAAGCCGACGCCGCTTTTCGCCAGCAAACAAAAACGATTACCGATATGGAACGCTTTGTCAGCCGCCAGGTTACCGCCTGGGCGCAAAACGGGAACCCGTCGAATGTCGCCTGCGTGGTCAACGCCCTGGCGGGCTGGGCCAGCGCGGGTGCGTTAACTGGCGATGCGAAGAACCATACCGGCAGATCCATGCGTAAATGGGCGCTGGCCACCTTCTCTTCTGCCTGGCTGCAGTTGCAATATTCGCCTTTGCATCCGCTGCGCGCTTATCCGGCTCAGCAGGCTAATATTGAGCGCTGGCTTAGCACACTTGGCGATTTAACGGTTAGCGAGTGGCATGATTTACCGTTGAATAAAGTCAACAACCACAGCTACTGGGCAGCCTGGGCCATTATGGCAACTGCGGTCGTCACGCAGCGGCGCGATCTCTTTACCGACGCGCTGGATATTTACCACACGGCGATGCAGCAAATTGATCAGGCAGGTTTTTTACCCAACGAACTGCGCCGTCGTCAGCGTGCGTTCTCTTACCACAATTACGCTATCCAGCCGCTGGTGATGATTGCGCTGTTTGCCCGTGCGAACGGTGTCGATCCAGAAGCGGAAAATCACGACGCGCTGCGGCGTCTGGGGGAACAAGTTATTGGCGGATTAACCGATGCGCAGCCGTTTGCGCAAAAAACGGGCGTTACGCAGGATGTGTCGTTTTTACAGCACCCGACCAATCTGGCGTGGCTTGAAGGCTGGTGCCAGCTTTATACGTGTGATGATGCGCTGCGCCAGCGTTTAGCGCCCCTGCGTCCGCTGCAAAACACCCGTCTGGGCGGTGATCTCAGCCATCTGATGACCGCCACCGCCCGACAGGAATAAATGAAGTTAACCGGCGTTTCCGGCTATCGCCAGATAGTCCGTATAGAGCTGTGGCGCACCGGAAAACGACGCGAGCGTGCGCCATTCGTCATACATGCGTTCCGTATCCTGATGCGCGGCAACAAAGGCCAATGATTTTTCCGTGGAGACATCCAGCCCCGGATGAAAGGCGTTCAGCGACGCCAGACTTTCAATTTCCAGCATCACCGCATATTGATCGAGACGATTACCGCCCTGACCTTTCAGCATGTGGAATTTCCAGCCGGGGTAATCTTCGACGCGGTGGATATTATCAGTAATGAATTTTTCGAAGGTCTGCGGTAGCACGCCCGCGCGCAACGCGAGATTGTGGAAACCGACAACGCGCGCCACCGTTTCTTGCCCTGATTTGGACTGGTAGTTTGGCCCTTCCGGCAGGGAGCTGTTTGTATTTTCCGCCACCAGGGAGTAAGTGGTGAAAATGGTCGGCAGTTCGGCAAACGTCGCAAAGGTTTTCCATTCAGCAATCAGTGCCAGCGCCTGCGGGTGTTGCTGCCAGAAACGCTGCGCTTCGGCGGTCTGCTCGCCACTGGCTGTCACAAAGCGGGCGTACTGCTGCGCATCCGGCGCTTCGTACAGCATCAGATATTCGTTTTCTCGCTCACCGCGTAAACCTTTCAGCAACGTCCAGCGCCAGCCCGGATACGCCGGGATCTGCACACCGCGCTCGCGGGCGAATTGCTCAAAATCTCCCGCTGTTACCCCTTTTTTCAGGTTGAGGCCAATGTAGTGCACACTAAAAACTGCATGAGATGGATTATTCATAAAGACTCCTTTCTTCGTACCGTTGAGATAACACGGACACGTCCGCGAATTAATGGATGATTTTGCGCGCCAGCAGGCTAACCAGCAGCAGAAGCACAATGCCGGCGCTGAACACCGCGCTCAGGTTGAAGTGTTGGGCCATGGCACCAATCAGCGCCGGGCCGCTCAACAACCCCGCATAGCCAAATAACGTAACGACGGGCAGCGCGAAGTGCGACGGCACACCGGGCTGATTCCCCGCGCCAGAGAAAAGCACCGGCACAATGTTCGCCAGCCCCGCGCCAACCAGCGCAAATCCGGCAAGAGAGAGCATGGCGCTATGCAGCGAAACCATCACCAGCAACCCCGCTGCGGCACACACTCCACCAAAGAGCAGCACGCGCACGTCGCCATACATGTTGATAACGCGATCGCCGTATATCCGTCCCAGCGCGACGGCAATGGAATAGAGCGTAAAACCCAGGCCCGCCTGCTGCGCGGGCATCTGCCGTTCGCTATGCAGGAAAACGGCGGACCAGTCCAGCATCGCGCCTTCGATCAGAAAGATAAAAAAACAGACGATGGCGATGAAAAGCACCTGCGGATGCGCCAGTGTTCGCAGCAGGCTTCCTTTCTCGCCGGTTTGTTGCGGGCGTCTGGCTAATAAATGGCTGGATGAAGCCAGCGCGATAGCCAGAATCAGCAGCGCAATCAGTAAAATGGCGTGTCGCGGCGCCACGTCTGCCCACAACAACAGGCTGATGCTTCCGGCACCCGCGATGCAACCCAGACTATAAAAGCTATGAAACCCGGCCATTCTTGCCTGTCCGGATTCACGCTCAACCACCACCGCCTGGCTGTTCATCGACACATCGAGCAGGCCATTTGCCGCGCCGAAAAAGAGCAGAACCCCGCCCATCACGACGGGGGAATCGATAAACAACATGAAGGACAGATCGAGACACAACACCAGGGCGCAGCAGAGGATCACGGCCCGACAGCCAAAGCGGCTGATTAAACTGCCGCTGAACGGCATCGCCAGCATTGAGCCCGCGGCAATACAAAACAGCAGCAAACCCAGCGCGCCATCATTAACGTGCAGCGTGGCTTTCACCAGCGGGATCAGCGGTGCCCAAGCCGAGACCGCCAGACCAGCGATAAAAAATATCGCCCGCGTCGCATGCTGTGCGCCGGTATTTGTTGCCGGGTAAATATTGGTCATTGGCTACACTCCCTGCTCATCCCCGCAACCCTGACTTTCGGCCACGGCCAGATAATCGGTGTAGATCTGCGGCGAGCCCGAAAAAGACGCGAGCTGTTTCCACTCCTCATACATCTGCTTGGTGTCCCGATGCGCTTTAGCGAAAACAGCCGCCTGATCGGTGGCGATATCTGGTTCTGGATAGAAAACATCAAGCGCCGCAAGGCTTGCGATCTCCATCATCACTACATATTGATCCAGCCGGTTGCCGCGCTCGCCTTTCAGTAAACGGAATTTCCAGTCCGGGTAATCTTCAATACGCTGGTAATTTTCAGCGATAAAGGTTTCGAAGGTGGCGGCCTCAACATCCGCGCGTAGCGCCAGGTTATGGATGCCAATCACCCTGGCTTCCGGTTCCTCGCCCGGCCGCTCGCGATAGCGAGGTCCATCCATTACGGTGCTTTTTTTGTTCTCCGCCAGCAGCCGATAATCGGTGTAGATCGTCGGTAACGCGCTGAATGTTCCCAGCTGTTGCCATTCGCGTAGCAATTGCTGTGCGTGCGGGCGATCGCGCCAGAATTGACGCGCCAGCTCGGTGAGGTTACCGTCTGCGCGCAGGTAACGATCGCGCATGTCGGCGTTTTCGATTTCATACAGCATCAGAAATTGCCCGGCGCGTTCTCCTCGCAGGCCGCGCAGCAACGTCCAGCGCCAGCCGGGATAACAGGGGATCTGGCACCCTTTCTCGCGAACAAACTGCTCAAATTGCGCATTGGTGACACCGGCTTCGGTGTCGATTGCGATGTAATACAGGCTAAAAACCGGTGCGGATGCGTCAGTGTGTTTCATGTACAAGCTCCATGGTGAATTGGGTATTAATGATTGCTTCCACTAACGTGACGCCGTTTGGCGTGAGCCTGACGTCATCGCCATTGACGGTGATGAGCGCTTTTTGCCTTAACGTCTCTAACGTGCGGTGAATCACCGGGTTGTTGAAAAAACTGCGACCATCGAAGCGCTGGCGGAATTCGTTATCGCTGACCGGGCGCAGGGTGGAAAGCGCCATTTTGAAAGCATTAACTTCGCGCTGGAGCGGTGAAAAACCCTGCTGCGATTCAATCGGTAAGCGCCCTTCTTCCAGCGCCTGGGAGTAGCGTTTGTAATCCGTAATGTTGATAGCCTCCGACTGCGTACATTTCGAACTGCCGCCAAGGCCAATCGCCACTTCCGGATACTGTTTATCAAGGTCAGTAATCAGCCCTTTCCATTTCTCCGCAGGTTGTGTGCGCCGATGGAAATACATGGTGGGATGCTCAATGTAATCATCGGCGAAGTAGCGCTCGATCAGTTCACGCATCTGGTACTGCTTACCCAACCCCGGAAAGACGCTGTTGGCCCCTTTTTTCTGCCATAAGCTCTGGCGCTGCCCCGATACCCCGGTGCGCTGCTTCATAAATTCCGCCATATGAAGCTTTGTGCAGACGACATGAGAAAGCGCCAGTTCGCGGCACTTCTCCATATCAAATTTCACGTCATCGATACTTTGTCCTGGCAGGCCGTAGATCAGATCCACGCTTATCCAGTCGAAACCAACTTCGCGGGCGTTGGCTATCGTCTCTTCACAGGTTTCCGCGCTATGTTTACGTCCGCAGGCCTCGATAAGCTGGTTATTGAACGACTGGACGCCAAAACTGATTTTGCTGAAACCCAGCGTTTTGAGCAGTTGCAGATAGGCTTTTGTCAGCGTTGCGGGTTCCCCTTCAAAACGCAGCGTGGCGGCAGAAAAATTGAAATTTTGCTGGTAAAACGCAATCAGACGGCGGAGTTCCGCTTCCGGCAGCAACGACGGTGTGCCGCCGAAAACGTTAAATTCACCCACTTCAGCGTGGGCAAGTGCCGGCACGTTTTGCAGCCACAATTTCGCTTCCTGTATGTTCTGATCCACGACCCGGTGAAAAACGGCCCGCGAGGGGGCGCTCTGCGGGTTAATGATAATGGTCGGGAACTGGCAGAAATGGCAGCGGTAGCGGCACGTGGGAATCGACGCCCAGAGATGGATCTGTGCTGCCTGTTTAATGTCGTGTTCCATCTCGCGGAAAAAGGCGTCCTGTGGATAGTCTTTGATGTCGCCCGGAAACACATGGCAGCCAAAAGGATCCCGGTAGACATACTCCAGTAAGGTGTGATTTTCCGGTGCCGTCAGAAAATCGTACACGCGCGGCACCGGGTAGTGCGGGTCGAGATCGTTCAACGAATCCAGAAGAGAGCTGTTCATCAGAAGACTCCCCCGTTGGCAAAGTAGTTATGCGCCATGCCGGACTCGCGATCCTCACAGAAATACCAGACGAAACGCTGGAAATCATGCTCCTGAACCTCGTCAAAACAGGCTGGCAGCGGCGGTGGAAAACCAATGTCTTCGCCCATTGCGCGGCGCATGGCGCTGAAAATCTCGTCGCGAAACTCGAAATAGAGCCGGTAAGCGGGCGTTTTATAAGCATGGATGGGAGTGAAATCGATAATGCGCGTTTCGTGTTTGATGGCCTCAATGCGCCGGAACAGACGGTCGGCCACCACCGGACCGAAGAAGTCACGCACGGCATCGCTATCTAATAGCAGGTGTGGGTTGAGAAGCACTGGCAGCACAATGTTTTTCGGCACGTAATCTTTGATCGAGTAGTGCCAGGCCTGCAATGACTGTTCCGCTGTCGTGTCGCTCAGCGAGGTTTGCTGCCCCCCTTCCGGGCGGACATCTTTCATGATGATGATGCCATCCTGCCCGTAGGCGACACCGGTTATCACTTCCTGCAGAATGGTGTCCACGCGGCGGCTGTTGATTTCAACGTGGGAATCACGTGCGTAGACAGGTTTTCCGCCTGCGGCGATGACGCGAATACCGAAATCCCAGTCATCGGAAAGATGCTCGACAAACCGACCATTATTGAGCTGGTAAAAGATCTCAATGCCGCCAACGTTATCGTACATTGTGCGTTCAACGGCAAAACCTTTGCCATCCGGGAAGCCGCCAAACAGCGAGAATGAGACATCACGGCAGCGCAGCGTTTTCTGGATCTCGGCAAACAGGTTTGGGCGCAGACGGAAGTCGTTTTCGTTGTAGTAGTAATTACAGGTGCCTAAGTCTCCTTCTTCCTCGATCATTTTTGCAATCAGCGTATGCAGCCACCAGCTGTCC
The DNA here is from genome assembly GCF_016620385.1 of Kosakonia sp. LAM2021. Taxonomy (NCBI): domain Bacteria; kingdom Pseudomonadati; phylum Pseudomonadota; class Gammaproteobacteria; order Enterobacterales; family Enterobacteriaceae; genus Kosakonia; species Kosakonia sp. LAM2021. Next base: position 1,306,570 of record NZ_JAENHT010000001.1, on the reverse strand, counting down.
ACGGTGCAGTCCGCATCGGCCGAAACGATATAGTGCTTTCGGTTTATGCCAAGGCGCTTATCACGCGCTTTTGAACGCAGCGATGCGTAGTCCATTCCGCATTTTCGCGCGGAGGAGACACCCTGCGTGGTTTCCTTGATGATATGAATATCCATTGCCGGATTGAGTCGGTGAAAATCATGTATTTGCGCCACTGAATCGTCGGTGGAATTATTATCCACCACGATCAGCTCCCAGTTATCATGCGTCAGCATGTTATTACGCGTTTTTTGATTAAGTAACGACATAAGTACAGCGTTAATTCTGTCTCTCTCGTTATAAACGGGTAAAACAATCGAAACATAAACATTGTTACGCATATATACTCTCCCTGAGTAATAATTAAGACTCAATGCTCTTACTGCTAAGTATTTTCTTACCAATAAGAAAGTTTTGATAAGCCATTTCTGACATTAATGGTTTGTTAGTGATGAGTTTATAAACACTAAGAATAAACTCATCGTCCGGTAAATCATCTTTCTCGGCCGAGATGTCCATAATTGGCGCAAAGAAACCATATTGCCCATAGACCTCGTCATAATATTCGTAACGTGTCGAAATGTAACATCGCCGGTGACTAATCGCTTCACCAATTGGATTGCCATAACTGTCATAATCCCACGACGTTAGAAAAGAGACGATGTCGCACGAGTAATATAAATCTTCAATGGTGTAGGTGTTCATGCCTGGTGGCATATAACCGTGCTGCAACCAGCCAATAAAGTGTATAAACGGTTCAGCCTGTAATTTCCTTGCTAAATCAACCAGTGATTGATAACACTCTGGCGCCTCATGGGGATCGCCTGCGACAACCAGAAATACGCGCTGCTCAAGTCCGTGTTGTTGAAAGAGTTGGTTAAGCCTTGAAACCAGGTAAATATCACGGTCAAGCCGTTTTTGCGGGATAAGACGTGTGGTCCGGGCAATCAATATATCATTACAGCCAATACCAAGACTGCGCCTCATGTCACTATGACTTCGCGCGTCTGTAAAGTTATAAGCATTCTTTTTAACTTTAATTTCAACAGCATAATTGCACCACTCTTCAAGTTTTTCTTTCAAATCCTCATTAAGCGTAAAGTACGTGATATACCGAGATTTTATCGGTTTAATGGCGTAAGGGTATGGATAGGCACCATACTTCATCACCGTTTTTTCGCTATTCCACATTAAATCATGGTCACGCCAGGTAACGAACTGCTCTAAATCATAGCGTTTACCATATGCGTCAATCGCAATGTATAGAGCTTTTGTATAGATAATATTTTCCGGAAGCGTTCCGCTTTCGACGAAAACAGTACCGATATTGAGTTGCTCCCATTGCCGCACGATTTTTTTTGCCAGTTGGTACGCTGTTTTATCAATAACAGAAAGGATTCTTTTACGCTCCGTTGATGAAACGGATATTTTCTGGCTAATCAATACATTATGCGAGTACTCGATAAAATGAGTGTTGTAATCAGGCAAGCTGGTAATGTCATTTATTCGCACAAGTATAAAACCACCTTTATATATAGCATTCTCCCATTCATATGGTTTATTGAATCTACCCTTATCTATCTTGATGTCGTAACCCAGATCAAGATAAGGTTTAAATCCCTTGTGTACTAACTCTTGTGCCGTTTTAAATGCTTCAACGGTGATACCAGAAAAAGCAACAGCATCAAAAGAAATAAAAATCGCTCCATTTCGGACGTCCATGGAATTACCTCTTTCTCATTGCGAAGATATTTTTAATTATTCCATTGGTGTTAAGAAAAGCATATTACAGCCAGGGATTAAAGAGGTGGGTATCGCAATATTGAAGATAATGCCATTTTTTTACTTTTCGTCACACAAAAAAGCGAAATGATGTTTCACCCTTAATATATAACGTTAATTGTTGTAACCATTAAGTAACTACGCGAAGGTGCTCAAGTCCAAGAATATTCTACTTTAATAGAGTTTGTTCGGAGTATTTTTTCGTTAACCCTATGGTGTGTAAGAATTAAATCTGTTAACGATGCTTTAGTTATTTATTGCTATAAAGCCTAAAGGTAACTTTTCTTATTGCACTTTGTGCTGGGATGTCCGAGGATAACAGCTCGGTATGTTTTTTGTACCGCGCAATGATGAGATTGAATTTCGCCCGGTCAGTCGCCGGGCTTGTCCTTGAAACATTGAACTGGATTAAGGAGTAAGCATGAAATCGAACCGTCAGGCACGTCATCTTATGGGGCTGGATTATAAAGTGTCGAACACCCGCAAAGTTGTCACGAAAGACAACCAGGAAGAGACGGTGATCGCTCACCGCTCCGGGCGTCATCGCCGCGCAGGCTGATTTGTCCACCCTCACCACCCCATCCGGGGTGGTGTTTTGTCCCCCTCTCCTTGTTATTGCTAAAAATTCAATCAACGAATACCGCAATCGGGAAGTATTTGCTGAAGCGATGCTTTATACTTGCGCCCGCCGCAGTACCCGCCCGTGACGCACCCCCACGGGAGAAAGTTGAACAAGGAGCTGTAAGATGAATGCAAAGCATAATAAAAACCGATCGTTATATATCCCTTACGCTGGACCTGTGTTGCTGGAATTTCCGTTGCTGAACAAAGGCAGTGCCTTCAGCATGGAAGAACGCAGCAACTTCAACCTGCTTGGCCTGCTGCCAGAAGTGGTTGAAACCATTGAAGAACAAGCCGAACGCGCCTGGTTGCAGTATCAGGGCTTTAAAACCGACATCGATAAGCACATCTATCTGCGCAATATTCAGGACACCAATGAAACCCTCTTCTATCGGCTGGTGGAAAACCATCTCGAAGAGATGATGCCGGTGATCTACACCCCTACCGTTGGCTGGGCGTGTGAGCGTTTCTCTGATATTTACCGCCGCGCCCGCGGGGTGTTTATCTCCTGGCAGAACCGCGCAAGCATGGACGACATTCTGCAAAACGTGCCTAACCACAACATCAAAGTGATCGTGGTAACCGACGGGGAACGTATCCTCGGTCTTGGCGACCAGGGCATTGGCGGCATGGGCATTCCCATTGGTAAGCTGTCACTTTACACTTCCTGCGGCGGCATCAGCCCGGCTTACACCCTGCCCGTCGTGCTGGATGTTGGCACCAACAACCAGCAGTTGATTAACGATCCGCTCTATATGGGCTCGCGTCACCCGCGTATCACTGGCGATGATTACTACGCTTTTGTGGATGAATTTATTCAGGCGGTGAAACAGCGCTGGCCGGACGCGCTGTTGCAATTCGAAGACTTCGCGCAGAAAAATGCCATGCCGTTGCTGAACCGTTATCGCGATGAAATCTGCTGCTTTAACGATGACATCCAGGGCACGGCGGCAGTGACCGTCGGTACGCTGATTGCCGCAAGCCGTGCGGCGGGCAGCCAGCTCAGCCAGCAGAAAATCGTCTTCCTTGGCGCGGGTTCTGCTGGCTGCGGTATCGCCGAACAGATCATTGCCCAGACTCAACGTGAAGGATTGAGCGAAGCGGACGCCCGTCAGAAAGTCTACATGGTTGACCGTTTCGGCCTGCTGACCGACGAAATGCCGAATTTGCTGCCGTTCCAGAGCAAGCTGGTGCAAAAGCGCGAAAACCTGCAAAACTGGGACACCGGCACGCAGAACGAAGCCCTTTCCCTGCTTGATGTCGTGCGTAATGTGAAGCCGGATATTCTGATCGGCGTCTCCGGCCAGACCGGGCTGTTCACGGAAGAGATCATCCGCGAAATGCACAAACACTGCCCGCGCCCGATTATCATGCCGCTGTCGAACCCGACCTCGCGTGTGGAAGCAACGCCGCAGGATATCATTAGCTGGACGGATGGTATGGCGCTGGTTGCCACCGGCAGCCCGTTCTCACCGGTGCAGTGGAAAGAAAAAACCTACCCGATTGCCCAGTGCAACAACGCGTACATTTTCCCAGGCATTGGCCTCGGCGTTATCTCCAGTGGCGCATCGCGCATTACGGATGAAATGTTGATGGCGGCAAGCGAAACGCTGGCGGAATACTCCCCGCTGCTGCTGAACGGCGAAGGATTGGTACTGCCGGAGCTGAAAGACATTCAGCAAGTTTCGCGCGCCATCGCGTTTGCTGTTGGCAAAATGGCGCAACAACAAGGCCTGGCGGCAAAAACCTCGGCGGAAGCGCTGAAGCAATCCATTGATGATAACTTCTGGGAGCCGAAGTACCGCAGCTACCGCCGTACTTCTATTTAATCTCCGCACCTGGCGCCGCTGTGCGCCGGGTTTCTCCCTGCTGGTAAAATATTCATTTCCCCGCTAAACTCCTTTTCACCCATTAACTTACTGAATATAAAAAAGGAGGCTACTTATGCTGTATTGTGAATTGTTTGACTATTCACATGCCTTTGGCGATCGCGCCAGCTCAAGCGTTATCGGTATCGTGCTGCGATAACTTCGGCTTGAGCGAAGACAACAATCCCTTCCCTTGGGCTTACCAGGTTATCGTCAGCGATGTTTGACGAGGCACGCTCGTGCCTGTAACTCTTGAGTAAGCAATGAGCACATTATTATCTGCACAATCAATCCGTGTTGAAACGGCGTTTGGTCCGTTATTCTCCGATCTCTCCTTTACCCTGAAAAAAGGCGATCGCCTTGGGCTTATTGGCGACAATGGCTGTGGCAAAAGTACGCTGCTAAAAGTGCTGGACGGTTCGCTGTCCCCACTTTCCGGCAATGTGACGGTGGCGAACCAGTGCCTGCTGGCGCGCGTCGAACAGCATCTGCCCGATGCCCTGTTATCGATGACGCTGCTTGATGCGGTACTGGCGCAGCTCCCGTTGACAGAGCGCGACAGCCAGCGCTGGCGCGGCGAAGCATTATTGGCCAGCATGGGGCTGAGTCCGCAGGAAATCACCTTAACGGCCGCCACGCTGAGCGGCGGGCAACATACCCGCTTGCTGCTGGCGCGGGCGCTGATCCGCGAACCGGATCTGCTGCTCCTGGATGAGCCCGGTAACCACCTCGATCTGCCCACATTGCTGTGGCTGGAACAGTTTCTGCAAAGCTGGTCCGGCAGTTTCGTGATGGTGTCACACGACGCGGCGTTACTGGATGCGGTGACCAATGGCAGCTGGATCCTGCGTGATCATACGCTGCACTACTTCGCACTACCCTGTAGCGCGGCGCGTCAGGCGCTGGAAGCGCGCGATGAGAGCGATGCCCTGCGTCACAAAGCGGAGCAAAAGGAGATAGACCGCGTTACCGCCAGCGCCAAACGGCTGGCCACCTGGGGGCGCGTCTACGACAACGAAGATCTGGCGCGCAAAGCGAAACAGATGGAAGGCCAGGTCGAGCGCCTGAAAGAAAGCCAGACTGAGCTGACTGAGGGCAGTCAGTGGCGGCTGGCGTTGCATGGCGAGGAGCTCAGGGCTGACCGTCTGCTGGAGATGGAACAGCTCGCTGTTCCGCCTGCGCCAGGGTTACCCGACTTGTTTCAGGTGCCCATCGCGCGGCTCAAAAGCGGCGATCGGGTCGCCATTGTCGGGCGTAACGGCTGCGGGAAATCCTCGCTGCTGCGTCTTATCTGGCGGGCTTACCAGCAGGAAAGCACATCGGGGTTGCGTTTGCATCCCCGGCTAAACGCGGGTTACTACGACCAGACGCTGCATCAGTTACCGGATGACGCGACGCTGTTTGACGCATTAGAGCCGTTTGCCCCCACGCCGCAGGATCGCAAAATGGCGCTCATCAGCGCCGGTTTTGCCTGGGCGCGCCACGGGCAGCGCGTGGCGACACTGAGCGGTGGTGAGCGTTCCAGGTTGCTGTTTGTCGGTCTGTCGCTGGCGCGCTTTAACCTGCTGATGCTGGATGAGCCAACCAACCATCTGGATATGGCAGGCAAAGAGGCGCTGGCGCAAACTCTTGAACAGTTCAGCGGCGGCGTGTTGCTGGTCAGCCACGACAGAGCGCTTATCAGCAGTAGCTGTAACCGCTTCTGGCTGGTGGAAAACGGTGAGCTGAGCGAATGGCATGATGCTGAAGCGGTGTTTGAACGTCTGCGTGAAAGTGTCCGCCAGGAACAGGCAGCGCCGGAGGCGCTTAGCGTCGCCGCTGAGCCAGAGGATATTGATGCCCTTCTGGAACGGTTAATTCAGCTTGAAACCCAACTGGCAGAAGATCTGGCGCGAAAAGTGAAGCACCAGAAACCGCAGCTTCAGGCGCAGTGGCGCGAGGAGATTGCCCGCCTTCAACAGAGGTTGTAGTACCCCAGCAAACAGGCGCCGCAAGGTGCCTGTTTTTTTAACACCAGCCTGTGCCGTGAGCCAGCAACAGGCACTGGTTTATTCTCTTCGGATCGACATCGTGCAGAACCGGCAGAGATTTTTTAGTGGGTACGTCACTCAAAAGCGCAACTCATGCCAGCAGCATGCAGGCGGTTTCTTACTGCTGCGGTTTTTTCGCTTTCCAGGCCTCCCATGCCTGTTTGATTTCCTGCTTCGCGGTTGCCGCGTCGTTAAAACCGTTCAGCTCCACTTTTTTACGTCCGTCTGGCAACTGTTTGTAAACACGGAAGAATGCCTCCAGCCGTTGTTGCTCGATTTTAGGCAAATCGGTGATGTTTTTAATGTCGTCATAGGTCGGGTCGATTTTACTGTCCGGTACGGCAACAATTTTGTCGTCCGTTTCACCACCATCAATCATTTTCAGCACGCCAATCGGGCGCAGTTTAATCAGCGTTCCCGGTGCCAGCGGCGCACGAGTGTAGAAAATCACATCCAGCGGATCGCCATCTCCCGCCAGCGACTGCGTCAGCGAGCCGTAGTTCGCCGGGTAAGCCACCGGCATTGACTGGAAGCGGTCGGCCACGATAAAACCGGTTTTGGCGTCCGTTTCATACTTAATGATGCCGCCCGCCGGGATTTCCGTTACCGCGTAGAACGCTTCCGGGTTATTTTCCGGCTGCGGAAATTCAAGAATATTGTGTGCCTGAACCGAGGCAGATAAGAGAACGCTGACGGCCAGCAGTTTTTTCACCAGATGCATTGTTAGTCACTCATTTGTTTTAGAAAGCAACAAATTGGCGGGAATTGATGACAGTAGCATGACATTTTCACCCCGAGCTTCATAACCTTATTAACAGCACGGTTACTGACCGTTTACCCTACCTAAACCAGGGGAAAGGAGCAGAAAGTATTACAACATGTTGCCCTGCTCTTGAATTTCACTCCTAAGCCATTAATTCTAAAGACGTATATTACGGATGAAGCCAGACGCCACACCCGGATCTCTGTTCCATGCCTCATAACAGGAGAAACACCATGAAGGCTGCTGTTGTTACAAAAGATCATCAGGTAGAAGTGACACAAAAAACCTTACGTCCGCTGAAACATGGCGAAGCGTTGCTGAAAATGGAGTGCTGTGGCGTTTGCCATACGGATTTGCACGTGAAAAACGGGGATTTCGGCGACAAAACCGGGGTGATCCTCGGACACGAAGGCATTGGCATTGTCACCCAGGTGGCCGAAGGCGTGACCTCGCTGAAAGTGGGCGATCGTGCTTCCGTGGCGTGGTTTTTTCAGGGCTGCGGTCACTGCGAGTACTGTAACAGCGGCAATGAAACCTTGTGTCGTGAGGTGGTGAACGCCGGTTATACGGCTGACGGCGGCATGGCGGAAGAGTGCATCGTGGTCGCGGATTACGCGGTGAAAGTGCCGGACGGGCTGGATTCCGCCTCAGCCAGCAGCATTACCTGCGCAGGCGTGACCACCTATAAAGCGGTGAAAGTCTCGCAGATCAAACCGGGCCAGTGGATTGCTATTTATGGCCTCGGCGGGCTGGGCAATCTGGCGCTGCAATACGCAAAGAATGTCTTTAACGCCAAAGTGATCGCCATCGACGTAAATGATGAACAGCTTAAACTCGCTGCCAGCATGGGCGCAGACCTGACCATTAACTCGCGCAGCGAAGATGCGGCAAAAGTGGTACATGAAAAAACCGGCGGCGCGCATGCCGCCGTGGTCACGGCGGTGGCGAAAGCGGCATTTAATTCAGCCGTTGATGCCGTGCGCGCCGGTGGGCGCGTGGTGGCTGTGGGGCTGCCGCCAGAAGCAATGAGCCTTGATATTCCGCGCCTGGTACTGGACGGCATTCAGGTCGTTGGCTCGCTGGTCGGTACGCGCCAGGATCTGAACGAAGCCTTCCAGTTCGCCGCGGAAGGCAAAGTGGTGCCGAAAGTGGCGCTGCGTCCGCTGGAAGATATCAACGCCATCTTTAAAGAGATGGAACAAGGCCAGATCCGTGGTCGTATGGTGATCGATCTCCGCCATTAATTGCCGGGCATTGCCTATAATCGGGGGCGTTACTGCCCCCTTTTTTCTGACACAGAGGTGCTTATGACCCCCACTATTCCCGGGCTTGAAGTGCTGTTTATCGCAGGTTTCGGCCCAATTCCCCAGAACGTGGCCGACAGCCAGGCGTTTTACCAGCACACCCTTGGGTTGCCGCTGAAACCGATGGAGGGCGCGAGCGATTACCTCGTCGCCGACCACGATGCGCTCGACGGCGCAAAACACTTTGCCCTGTGGCCGCTGCATCACGCCGCCGCGTCGTGCTTTGGCGCAGAGAAATGGCCGGATTCCCACCCCGTTCCGCAAAGCTGGGTTGAATTCGAAGTACAGGATTTGGCTATCGCTACCGATGTGTTGGTCAACAAAGGGTATCAACTGCTGGTTGCTAACCGTCTGGAACCCTGGGGGCAGAGCGTCACGCGCCTGCTTGCACCTGAAGGGGTACTGGTTGGGTTGACCATTACGCCCTGGCTGCGTTAACACACTGTCTTACCGGGGCATGCCCCGGTTTTGCGCTTTCCTGAAATGCTTATCTCAATTCCTTTGTTCCCTTGTTATAGCGCGCACCGGATGATGAATCCGACGTTAAGACAATAGATAACAAAGGAATTCACCATGCACATCCTTTTTCGCTTGCCGCTGCTGACGGCGCTGATAACGGCCGCTTCCGTTCAGAGCTGGGCGGCACAGACGCCGGTTAAAGGTGGCACGCTAATATATCTTGAGCAGCAGGCGCACACCAATTTATACCCTCCTGCCGGCGGTTTTTACCCCAACGGTGGCATTCTTAACCAAATCACCGACAAGTTGACCTGGCAGAACCCCAAAACATTGCAGGTGGAGCCGTGGATTGCTGAAAGCTGGAGCACCAACGCCGATAAGACCGAATACACATTTAAAATTCGTCCAGGGGTGACCTTCTCCGACGGCACGCCGCTGGATGCCAATGCGGTGGCGAAAAACTTCGACACCTACGGCCTTGGCAACAAAGCGCAACGCTTGCCGGTATCGGAAGTGATCAATAACTATGATCACAGTGAAGTGATCGATGCGCAGACCGTCAAATTCTACTTTAAGAAGCCGTCGCCGGGCTTCCTGCAAGGCACCGCCACTATCGGCTCCGGTCTGGTATCGCTCAGTACGTTACAGCGTAACTTTGAACAACTGGGCGACGCGCGCCAGATTATTGGTTCCGGGCCGTTCGTCGTCAGCGATGAAAAACTGGGGCGTGAAGTCACCCTTACCGCGCGTAAAGATTATCAGTGGGGGCCGAAAAACCTCGCCCAGCAAGGCCCGGCGAATCTCGATGGCATAAAAATTATTGTCACGCCGGAAGACAGTGTGCGCATTGGCGCGTTGCTGTCGGGTCAGGCGGGCTTTATTCGCCAGGTGCAGGCGTACGATGAAAAGCAGGCCACCGATCAGGGCTTCAAAATTTATGCCGCGCCGACACGCGGCGTAAACGATAGCATCAGTTTCCGCCCTGATAACCCGCTGGTTGCCGATGTGCGGGTCCGCCAGGCACTGCTGCACACCACCGACGCTAAACAAGTGGTGGATACCCTTTTCTCACCTAATTATCCGCAGGCAACCTCTGTAATTGCCCATTCTGCCGCCGGTTACGTCAATCTGCGCGACAAACTGACATTCGATCCAGCGAAAGCGAAGCAACTGCTGGACGCCGCGGGCTGGAAAACCGGCGCGGACGGTATTCGCAGCAAAGACGGACAACGGCTGGCGCTGGCAGTGTATGAATCCTTGCCGCAGCCGCAAAACAAAGAGGTGCTGCAACTGGTGGCGCAGCAGTGGCGCCAGGTCGGTGTGGCGTTAAGCGTAAAAGCAGGCGATGCGGGTAGCCACACGCTGGATAACCTCGATCCGTTGAAAACACCGCTCACCGTTTCCGAAGTCGGGCGTGCCGATCCGGATGTGGTGAAAAGCATGTTCTATCCGGCAAACCGCGACGCGCTGCTGCAAAAAGGCGGCTCCAGCGACAAGGTAAAAAATTTCCGCGATGACAAACTCAACGACTTGCTGGTGAGCATTTCTGCCGAAGTGGACGGGCAAAAACGGCTGCAACTCACCGGCGACGCACAGCGCTATCTGCTGGATAACGCCTATGTGATCCCAATTTTTGAAGAGCCGCAGGTGTTTGCCGGCGCGCCGTGGTTGAAAGGCGCAAGTTTTGAAGCCGTAGGTCGCCCGTCATTCTACGGCGCGTGGATTGAAAAACACTGAGGAGGCGGGCGATGAGCCATTATCTTCTGCGGCGCGCCGGGCAAGGTCTGCTGGTGTTATGGGCCGCGTTTACTCTCTCCTTCGTGCTGCTTCAGGTGCTACCGGGCGACGCGGTGTTGATTAAGTTTCAGAACCCGGATCTGGGTCTTAGCCCGGCGCAAATTGAAGAGATGCGCGTGGCCTACGGCGCAAACAGCCCGCTCTGGCAGCAATACTTTCATACGCTGTTTGCCATGGTGCGCGGAGATTTTGGTTACTCGGTGCAAGCGGGCGTGCCGGTAAGCGAGCTTATCGCCAGCAATTTGCCGGACACGCTTCAGCTGGCGCTTCCCGCCTTTGCGCTCGCGGTAGCACTGGCCTTCACGCTGGCGTTTGCCTCCCGACTTCCGGCGCTGCGCTGGCTAAGTAATGCAATTCAGTCTGTTCCGGTGCTGCTGATCTCCCTGCCGACCTTCTGGCTGGGTATCGCGCTGATTCAGCTGTTCTCATTTCACTGGCGGTTGATTCCGGTCATTAACCCTTCGCCGCTACAGGGGCTGATCCTGCCGATTATTACCGTTGCCCTGCCGATTAGTGCACCGCTGGCGCAAATTTTAATGCGCAGTCTCGATCAGATTGCCGCACAACCCTTTGTTGCGGTAGCGCGTGCGAAAGGCTTTAGCGAAACCGGCGTGCTATGGCGACATGTGACGGGCAACGCCCTGCTGCCAGTGCTGAATATTGCCGGGTTGCTGCTGGGCGAATTGATTGCCGGGGCGCTCATTACCGAAACCGTGTTTGGCCGTTCCGGGTTAGGTCAGCTCACGCAGCAGGCGGTAAATAACCAGGATATCGCGGTGTTGCAGGCGGTGGTGATGATCTCGGCGCTCGGTTTTGTACTGATCAACCTGCTGGTCGATTTACTGATGCCGTGGTTCGACCCGCGGCTGCAAACCGTTAGCGGAGGGGCGTTATGAGTCTGGTTGATTATGCTATCGCCGCACGCAAGCGAGTTCCTGTCTGGTCGGGTTTGCGCTGGCAGCCGGGATTATGGCTGGCGTGGACGGTGATTATTCTGGCGGTACTGGCCGCCTTATTCCCTGCGTTGTTTACCGCGTATAGCCCGGTAGAAGGTATCGCCGGGGCGCAGCGGTTGTCGCCACAAGCCGGGCACTGGCTGGGCACCGACCAGTTAGGGCGCGACCTGTATGCGCGCATTGTTTATGGTGCATCGCATTCCCTTTCTGCTGCACTGGCGGCGGTGGCGATGGGATTGATTATCGGCACGCTGACCGGTGTTGTCGCCGGAGCGCTTGCCGGGCGCGTCGAATCGGTATTGATGCGTCTGGTCGATGTGCTGCTCTCGATTCCGTCGTTGTTGCTGTCGCTGACGGTCATCATTTTGCTTGGTTTTGGCACGGTGAACGCAGCCATTGCCGTTGGCGTGGCTTCGGTCGCCAGTTTTGCTCGCCTGTCACGCGGTGAAGTGGTGCGCATTCGTCATACCGATTATGTCGAAGCGGCCAGAGGCAGCGGAGGCACCTTTCTGGCCGTGCTGTGGCGGCACATTTTACCCAACTCGCTCACGGCAGTGCTGGCGTTCGCCACGCTGCAATTCGGCCAGGCGATCCTCGCCCTTTCCACTCTCAGTTTCCTCGGTTACGGCACCCCGCCGCCGGTGCCGGAATGGGGCTTACTGATTGCAGAAGGTCGCAATTATTTATCCACCGCCTGGTGGCTGACGACCTTCCCGGGTGTGGTAGTGGTTGTGGTGGTGCTGGCGGTCAACCGCATCAGCCGCCAGTTTAGCGGAGGCCGCGCATGACTGTGTTATCGGTAGAAAATTTACGCGTCAGTTATCGCACCGGGCGAGAATGGCGCGAAGTGGTGCATCAGGTCAGTTTTACCCTCAAACGTGGTGAAATGCTGGCATTTGTCGGCGAGTCGGGTTCCGGTAAAACCACCACCGCGCAGGCGATTATTGGCCTGCTCGCTGAAAATGCCCGGCGCGACAGCGGCAACATTGTGCTTAACGGCGAAGTGATAAGCCAGTGGTCGGCAAAGCGGCTGAACAGTCTGCGCGGTGCGCGCATCAGCCTGGTGCCGCAGGATCCGGGCAATTCGCTCAACCCGGTCAAAACGATCGGTGCGCAGGTGGCGGAAGTGCTCCATCTGCACAGCAAACTCACTGCCCGACAGCGCGACGCGCAGGTGCTGGCGCTGCTGAGCAAAGTGGGACTTAGCCATCCTGAACAACGCATCAAACAGTATCCGCACCAGCTTTCCGGCGGCATGAAACAGCGTGTGCTGATCGCGATGGCTATCGCCCTGCAACCAGATGTGATTATCGCCGACGAACCGACCAGCGCGCTGGATGTCACCGTGCAGAAACGTATTCTCGATCTGCTGGACGTGCTGCGACGCGAATCCGGCACGGCGGTGCTATTTGTCACGCATGATTTGGCGCTAGCCGCCGAGCGTGCCGACCGGCTGCTGGTTTTCCGTGACGGTGAAATTCAGGAACAGGGTGAAACGGCGGATATTTTGCGTACGCCGCAGCATGCTTACACCCGCCAGTTACTCAGCGATGTACACGGGCAATCACTGACTATCGCGCCGGTTTCCGGCCAGCCGCTGTCCTCGCCGGCAATCCGTTTGCTGGATATCCATAAACGCTTTTCGCTCGGTAAGGACCATACATTACAGGCACTGGACGCCGTGAGCTTTGAGGTGCGGCGCGGCAGCACCCACGCGTTGGTGGGCGAATCTGGCTCGGGTAAAACCACACTGGCACGTATCCTGCTGGGTTTTGAACAAGCGGACAGCGGCAGAGTGATCATTGATGATATTGATGCCACGCAGTTGCGCCCAGAGGCGCACCGGCAACTGCGGCGCAAAATCCAGTTCGTTTATCAGAACCCTTTCGCCTCGCTCGATCCGCGCCAGACGCTGGCGCAGATTATCGAAGAGCCGTTAAAAAACTTTGAGCGCATTGAGAAAGCAGAACGCATAGCGCGCGTGGAGGCGGTTGCTCGCCGGGTCGCGCTGCCGCTGTCGTTACTTGAACGCACGGCGCGGGAGCTTTCCGGCGGCCAGCGTCAGCGCGTTGCGATTGCCCGCGCACTTATCCTTGAGCCGAGTATTCTGGTGCTGGATGAAGCCACTTCCGCGCTGGATGTCACGGTACAGGCGCAGATCCTCGCCCTGCTTCAGCAACTGCAGCAGCAACTGGGGCTGACTTATCTGTTTATTACCCACGATCTGGCGACCGTGCGTCGTATTGGCCACAGCGTCACGGTGCTGCGTAATGGTCGTGTTGTCGAACACGGTCCGGTTGAGCAGCTGTTTGCCGCGCCGCAGCACGACTATACCCGCGAATTAATCAACGCCATTCCCCATTTTTCACCCGCTACGGAGGAGTTCGCATGACGCGAAAACGCCTGGGCTTTTTTACCCGCCTGCTCGATAACGCCGCGCCGAAAGCGCGTTACCGGCTGGCGACGGAACAGATCCGCCATGCCGAGCGCCACGGTTTCGATACGGCGTGGATTGCGCAGCACCATTTCCATGAACACGAAGGCGGATTACCCTCGCCGCTGGTTTTTCTGGCGCACGTTGCCGCGCACACTGAACGCATTCGCCTCGGCACTGCCATCATCACCCTGCCGCTGGAAAACCCGCTGCGGGTGGCGGAAGACGCGGCGGTGCTGGACTTGCTCAGCGACGGACGGCTGGAAGTGGGCTTTGGCTCCGGCGGGACGCCGACATCCTTTCTGCCGTTTGGTCTGACGATTAACGAGCGCGCGGCGGCCTTTGCCGATGGTCTGCATCTGATCCAGAGTGCATGGCGTGGGGATTCGCTCACTCACCCGGATAACCACCTCTATCCGCCCGCGCCGCAGCTGGCGGAGCGCGTGTGGATCGCCACCTTTTCGGTGGAAGGCGCTATCCGTGCGGCGCAAGGCGGTCACGGATTGATGCTGTCGCGCACGCAACCGCGCCCTGCGGATGAACCCTTCCTGCCGCTGGATGCTATCCAGAATCCGATGATTGATGCCTATCTGGCCGCGCTGCCATCCGGCGTTACGCCGCGTATTCTCGCGTCGCGCACCGCGTTTGTCGCCGACAGCGTTGATTACGCGCTACAGGTCGCCACACCGGGTCTTACGAAGCAAGCGCAGCAACACCGCGCGGCGGGTTATCGCGTGAATGGTGACAACGTCACTGATTATATTCAGCAATTTGATGCCCATATCGGCGATGCGAAAACCGTACTGGATTCGCTCGGCAAAGACAGCGTGCTGGCGCGCGCAACCGATATCTCTTTCCAGGTGCATTCGGTCGAACCTTCGCACCAGGACACCCTGCGTTCCATCGAACTGATCGCCGGGCAGATCGCCCCGCAGATTTTATAAGGAGTCGTTATGGCGTTTACTCAGGACATTCTTTCTGAACTGGCGGAAATCGCCCCTGGTTCCCCTGTGGCCCAGGCGCGCGACACGCGCGATGCCGCAACGCAGCATGCGCAAGGCAGTTACCAGGCGCTGTTTGATATTCAGGAAGACGCATTCACCGCCGATGAGCGCTATAGCGTGGCGGCGAAAGTGGCGAAGTGGCACAACGCCAATGAACTGGCGGCGCACTACGCCGGTTTTGGCCTCGCCGACCCGACATCGGCACGTTTAACTCCGGCGCTGGAATTCGCCCGTTTACTGACTTTTTCGCCGGTGAAAGCGACGCCTCAGGCGCTCAATACACTGGTTGCCGCGGGCTGGAAGAAAGAGAGCATTGTCACGCTGGCGCAACTGGTTGCGTTTGTCAGCTTCCAGAGCCGGTTACTGGCCGGGCTGCGGCTGTTAAACGGGAAAACGGTGGCTGACAGCGACATCCCGGTGGTGGCCGGTGTCTGGCACACCAACGCGAAAACGCAAAGCGGCAAAACCGCGCCGGTACAATTTACGCAGCAGGAATTAGGCTGGGAGCCGTGGCTGGCGGCAAAACCGCTGGCGGAGTTTACGCCCGATGAACAGGCGATCCTGGCGAAATTTGGCCATACGGATTCCGACTATTTCCGCCTGCTGGGCCGTAACCTGCCGGTGCTTGAACAGCGCACGTTAACCGATAAAGGCATTTTCTATACGCCGGGTGGCTTACCGCGTGCGGAGCGCGAACTGGCGGCAACGGCGGCCAGTAAAATCAACGGCTGTATCTACTGCGCCTCGGTCCATGCGCGTAAAACCAGCCAGCTATCGAAGGATGATAATGCCGTGGAAACTTTGCTGGCCGTACAGCCAGGCGAGATTTTAAGCGAGAGGCAATCGGCGCGCTGGCAGGCGGAAATTGATGCCGCTGCCGCGCTGTCGGTAACGCCGCCCGCGCTGACGGTGGCGCACCTGGAAAAACTCAATGCTCAAGGCCTGGATACCTTGCAGCAACTTGATCTTATCCAGTCCGCTGCGTTTTTCGCCTGGGCGAACCGCCTGATGTTAACGCTTGGCGAGCCGTATTTGCCGTGAGTACTGACCCGGTGGGCGCAGGCTCACCGGGTGGTGGGTTAATGCTGAACGACCTGTTCCGGTTGATGCTTCGTTTTTCTGCGACCATAGATCAGAAGCGAGGTCATGGCGGCAAACGTCAGCACCGCCGCCGGTAACGTCAGGTAGCTGTAAGTGAAACCAAACGCGATAATCAGACCGCCGAACCAGGCACCGACCGCGTTACCGAGGTTAAACGCCATCTGCCCGCCCGCCGCGCCGAGCATTTCACCGCCCTTTGCATTTTGCAGCAGCATGATTTGCAGCGGCGCAGAGAGCGCGAACAGCCCGGCGCAGCAGATAAAACCAAGTGACAACGCCCCTACTTTGCTTTCACCGGCGACAAACAGCGCCAGCATCGCCAGCATAATCAGTAATTCCGTCACCGCCGCAATGCGCACCGGGCTGAATTTCACTGATAAGCGACCACTGAACATATTGCCCAGCACCATGCCGAGCCCCATCAGCATCATGATCAGCGTCATCGCGCTCTCGGTGAAACCGGAAACATTGACCATAAACGGCTTCACATAGCTAAACCAGGCGAATACGCCCGCGTTGCCAAACATCGTGGCGGCGAAAATCAGCCACGGTTCCGGTTTTCTCAGGAAGTGAAACTGTTCGCGCAGGCGGCTTTCGCTGGTATCAAACAGCGACGGCACCCACACAATCACTGAGACGATCACCAGCGCGAAAAAGATGGAGATCAGCAAGAAGGTATAGCGCCAGCTGAACGCGTGACCGATCCACGTGCCGAGCGGAATGCCAATCAGATTGGCAACGGTCATCCCGGCTATCATCCCGGCTACCGCCATGGTTACTTTTCCTGGCGGCGCGATTTTAGAGAGGATGATCGCCCCCACGCCAAAAATCGCTCCATGCGGGAAACCGGAGATAAGACGGGCGATAATCAGCATGGTGTAGGAGCTGGAGAAGGTAAAAATGGCGTTACCCACCAGGCACAGCGCCACCAGAAACAGCAGCGTGTTTTTCAGCGAAAAGCGGTTCGAAAAAAGCGCCATGATCGGCGCGCCAATCACCACGCCAAACGCGTAAGCAGAGATCAGGTGCCCCGCCGAAGGAATTGAAATGCCAACATTATTCGCGAGTTCGGTTAATACACCCATAATGCCGAACTCCGCCATGCCCAGACCAAAGGTCGCAAGTGCCAACGAAAAAACGGTTTTTTTCATACCACTAACCACTTGTTAAAAGTTTGCGACAGGCATTATTGACTATTCACTTCAGGCAGACCAGTTGAAATGCCCCGGCTGACCTATAAATCCATGGATTCAGGCAGGTTTATGAATAAACGGGAGAGCGCAAACAATAAACGGGAAATGCGGGTGTGAAGAAATAAAAAACCGCTCCGAACGGTTATCCGGAGCGGTTTGGGATTATTTAATGCCTTCGGTGCTCTCTTTCTTCGCTTCCAGACGCTCCACGTCGCGATACCAGCGCAGGTGGTGTTTCTGCGCCCAGCGGCGGCTCACTTTCCCTTCGATCATGCCTTTTATGGAGCCTTTTACCCAGAACGCCATATACATATGGATCAGGATAGCGTGCAGCAAAATGATCGCCGAAGTCGCGTGCAGCAGCAGGCTGTAGCGGATTATCTGAATCGGGAAGTAGTGCGCAAAGTACGGACGCCAGATAATTACCCCGGTCACCAACAGCACAAAAATCATGCTCATGATGGTCCAGAACATCATTTTTTGTCCGGCATTGTATTTACCAACTTTCGCGACCTTATGTTCGTTGCCTTTCAGCACTTCGACAATGTTTTTCAGCCACGGCAGATCCTGCTTGTCCGGGATGTTGTGATGCACAAAACGCACAAACATAAACATCAGCGCCAGGAAGACAATCACGCCAAAGAACGGGTGCAAAATACGCCCCATCTGCGGCGTGCCGAAGGTTTCCGTCAGCCATTGCAGCGTCGGGAAAAAAAACGAAATGCCGGACAGCGCGACAAGGAAAAAGCAGATCACCACCGTCCAGTGACAGGCGCGGTCAATAAACCTGGTGCGCACAATCATTTTTGACTTACTCATGATGCTCCTCTTCATCGTCGTCCACTTCTTTGTTCGGCCCGATGCCGATGTAGTGGTAAATCAGCCCGGCGAAGGTGGCGAGGAATCCCGCCGCCGACAATGGCTTCAGTACCCCTTTCCACAGATTGACCGAGGTATCGATCTGCGGATCTTTCGGCAAGTTGTGGTATAAGCCCGGCTGGTCGGCGTGATGCAGCACATACATCACATGCGTGCCGCCCACGCCCTGCGGGTTGTAGATGCCCGCACTGGCATAACCGCGCGCTTTGAGTTTCGCCACGCGCTGCTCGCCAAGCTCCAGCATCTCAGCTTTGGTGCCGAAATGGATCGCCCCGGTCGGGCAGGTTTTCACGCAGGCAGGCTCCTGGCCGACGCTGACGCGATCGACACAGAGCGTGCATTTGTAAACGCGGTTATCCTCTTTGTTGAGGCGCGGCACGTTGAACGGACAGCCAGCAATGCAGTAGCCGCAGCCAATGCAGTTCTCTTGCTGGAAATCGACAATGCCGTTGGCGTACTGAATAATCGCGCCCGCCGACGGGCAGGCTTTCAGACAGCCCGGTTCCGCGCAGTGCATACAGCCATCTTTGCGGATCAGCCACTCCAGTTTGCCGTTCTGCTCGGTTTCGCTAAAACGCATCACCGTCCAGGATTTGGCGCTCAGATCGGCCGGATTATCGTAAACCCCGACGCAGTGCCCGACCTCAGCACGAATATCGTTCCACTCCGAACAGGCCACCTGGCAGGCTTTGCAGCCTACGCAGGTGGAAACGTCGATAAGCTTGGCGACTTCCGCTTTGTAATCACGTGCCCGTGGGGGCGGCGTGACCGGGTTGGTTGCGGAGCGTTTTAGAATGTCTTGCGTTTCCATAGCCATTATTTCGCTCCTTTACGCCTTCTCGATATTGACCAAAAACGCTTTGTATTCCGGCGTTTGCGAGTTTGCATCGCCGACGTTTGGCGTCAACGTATTGGCGATATAGCCTTTCTGCGCCACCCCTTCAAAGCCCCAGTGCAGCGGAATGCCAATGGTTTCCACCTGCTGACCGTGTACCTGCAAAGTACGCAGACGACGCGTCACCACCGCGACCGCGCGAATAAAGCCGCGCTTGCTGCTCACCGTCACGCGATCGCCGTTGGCAATGCCTTTTGCCGCCGCCAGCGTTTCGCTGATTTCGACAAACTGCTGCGGCTGGGCGATGGCGTTGAGGCGCGCATGCTTGGTCCAGGTGTGGAAATGCTCCGTCAGGCGGTAGGTTGTGCCGACATAGGGGAACTGATCTTTTTTCCCCATCCGTTTGGCATCGTCCTCGAATAGACGCACCACCGGGCTGGAAACCACATTCGGGTGTAGCGGGTTGGTGCCAAGCGGTGTTTCCATCGGCTCGTAGTGTTCCGGGAACGGCCCTTCCGCCAGTTTGTCGAGGGCGAACAACCGCCCCAGCCCTTCCTGCTGCATGATGAACGGCCCGGTATTGCTCCCCGGCGGCGCGGTGTTGTAATCCGGAATATCATTCCCGACCCACTTCGCCCCGTTCCACTGGATAAGCATCCGTTTCGCATCCCACGGTTTGCCCTGTACATCTGCAGACGCACGGTTGTAGAGCACTCGGCGGTTCAGCGGCCACGCCCACGCCCAACCGAGCGTATTGCCAAGTCCTGACGGATCGGCGTTATCGCGGTTCGCCATCTGGTTCCCCTGCTCTGTCCAGCTGCCACTGTAGATCCAGCAAGATGAGGCGGTGGTACCGTCATCGCGCAGCAGCGCAAAGCTATTGAGCAGTTGGCCTTTTTTCGCCAGCAGTTGCCCGTTGGCGTCATAGAGATCTGCCAGCGCGTAGCCGTTGTTCTCTTTCGCCACCTCTTCCGAGTGCGGGTTGTGCGGCTGGCGGTAATTCCAGGACATCTTCAGCAGCGGTTCCGCGCCTTTACCGCCTTCAGTGCGGTACATCTCGCGCAGGCGGTGGTAAATCCCGGCGAGGATTTCGCCATCGTTCAGCGCTTCGCCCGGCGCGTCCTGGCCTTTCCAGTGCCACTGTAACCAGCGACCGGAGTTGGCGATCGAGCCATCTTCCTCTGCAAAACAGGTTGACGGCAGACGGAACACTTCGGTGGCGATAGCCGATGGATCGACATCATTCATCTCGCCGTGGTTCTGCCAGAAGGTGGAGGTTTCTGTCACCAGCGGATCGATAACCACCATGTACTTCAGCTTGCTCAGCGTACTGACAACTTTGTTTTTGTCCGGGAACGACGCCACCGGGTTAAAGCCCTGGCAGATATAGCCGTTGACTTCGCCTTTCGACATCTTGTTGAAGTACTTGATCACATCCCAGGCCTGATCCCATTTCGGCAACCAGTCAAAGCCCCAGTTATTCTCTTTCTGCGCCGCGTCGCCGTAGAACGACTTCATCAGGCTGACAAAGAACTTGGGATAGTTGCTCCAGTAGTTCACCTGGTCCGGCAACAGCGCTTTTGGCGTATTTGCCGCCAGGTACTGTTGCAAATCGGTCTGTTTTTCCGACGGCAGCGTCAGGTAACCCGGCAGGCTGGTCGATAACAGACCCAGATCCGTCAGCCCCTGAATGTTGGAGTGCCCGCGCAAGGCGTTTACCCCGCCGCCCGCCATCCCCATATTGCCGAGCAGCAACTGGATCATCGCCATGGTACGGATGTTCTGCGCGCCGACGGTGTGTTGCGTCCAGCCCAGGGCGTACAGGAAGGTGGTGGTTCTGTCCACCGCGCTGGTTGAGGCCAGCACGTCACACACTTTCAGGAAATCCGCTTTTGGCGTGCCGCAGATATTTTCCACCGTTTCCGGTGTATAGCGGGCAACATGTTGTTTCAGCAAATTCCAGACGCAGCGCGGATCGCTAAGTGTGTCATCGCGTTTGGCGTAGCCGTTTTCATCAAACTGATAGTTCCACGAGGTTTTGTCGTACTGGCGTTTTTGCGCGTCGTAGCCGCTGAACAAGCCGTCTTCGAAGGCAAAATTATCCCGCACCAGCAACGCGGCGTTGGTGTAGTGTTTGACGTATTCGGCATTGATTTTGTTGTTTTCGATCAGGTAGCGCAGCACGCCGGAGAGGAAAGTGATGTCCGTCCCGGAACGTATTGGCGCATAAATATCGGCAACGGATGCCGTGCGCGTAAAGCGCGGATCGACCACAATCAGCGTGGCGTCGTTATTGTTTTTGGCTTCCATCGCCCAGCGGAAACCGACCGGGTGGGCTTCAGCGGCGTTACCGCCCATCACCATCACCACGTTGGCGTTTTTGATATCAACCCAGTGGTTGGTCATCGCACCGCGACCAAATGTTGGAGCAAGACTTGCTACCGTTGGTCCGTGTCAGACGCGCGCCTGGTTATCTACCGCCAGCATGCCGAGTGAACGCACGAATTTTTGCGTCAGCATGCCTGTTTCATTACTCGCCGCTGAGGCGCACAACATACCGGTTGAGAGCCAGCGGTTCACTTTTACGCCTGCGGCATTGTTTTCGACGAAATTGGCATCACGGTCGTTTTTCATCAGGCGGGCTATGCGGCTAAAGGCCTCATCCCAACTGATGCGCTGCCATTTGTCAGAGCCTGGCGCTCGGTATTCCGGGTAGCGCAGGCGGTTTTCACTGTGTACGTAATCAAGCAGACCGGCCCCTTTCGGGCACAGCGCGCCGCGGCTGACCGGATGATCCGGATCGCCTTCGATATGATAGATGGCCTCTTTCGCGTTTTTCGCACCATCACCCAGGCTATACATTAATAACCCGCAACCCACGGAGCAGTATGTACAGGAATTTCGCGTCTCTTTGGCGCGCAGCAATTTATAATTTCGCGCCTGCGCCAGCGCCATTTTGGGAGCAAATCCCAACGCGGCCGCTGTGGTTCCTGCCATTCCGCCCGCGCAGATTTTAAAAAATTGTCTGCGGCTGACGTCCATTGCTTTCCTCAATTATTGTCTTTGACTGCGGCCGGAAAACTAAACATTTCACAGGGTGAATTAATTGCGGTAAATCAATAACGCCTGGCGCTTGATACCTAATAGTTTCGCGTGTCGAATTTTTATCCCTCAAAAGGAGTAGGTGTGGCACGGTGAATTTCGCTTAATCATTCAGCCGTGTTATAAAATGTGCGTTTATTTCCGGCGGTTAATGGCAGTAATGAATAAAAAACGCGCAACATTAATTGGTTTACTGGCGGTATTACTCTGGAGCACGATGGTCGGTTTTATCCGCGCCGTCAGTGAAGGTCTTGGCCCGGTTGGCGGCGCTGCGATGATCTATACCCTGAGCGGGTTGCTGCTGATTGTCACCGTTGGCATCCCGGATTTACGCCGTTTTTCAGTGCGTTATCTTATTGTCGGCAGCGTGCTGTTTGTCAGTTATGAACTGTGTCTGGCGCTCTCGCTGGGCTTTGCCGCGACGCGACAACAAGCGATTGAAGTGGGCATGGTTAACTATTTATGGCCGAGCCTGACGATCCTTTGCGCAATATTATTCAACGGTCAAAAAGCGAGTTTGTGGGTTATCCCCGGTTTATTGCTGGCGATATTGGGCGTGTGCTGGGTGCTTGGCGGCGAACGCGGTCTTGATATTACGGAAATCCAGCAAAATATTATCTCCAGCCCGTTGAGCTATGCACTGGCATTTGCCGGGGCATTTATTTGGGCGATTTACTGCACTGTCACCACCAAATATGCCAACGGCGCGAACGGCATTACGCTATTTGTCTTGCTGACGGCCGCGACATTATGGGTCAAATTCGCCCTCACACCGCAACCGGAAATGGTTTTTACGCTGCCGGTGGTGGTGAAATTACTGATGACCGGCATTGCGCTCGGTTTCGGTTATGCCTCGTGGAATATCGGGATTTTGCACGGCAACGTCACGGTGCTGGCGACAGCATCGTATTTCACCCCGGTGCTCTCGTCCGCGCTGGCGGCGGTAGTGTTAAGCGCCCCGCTCTCTTTTTCCTTCTGGCAGGGCGCGCTGATGGTGTGCGCCGGATCGCTGCTCTGCTGGTACTCAACCCGCCAGCGCGCGTGATCCGGCCAAACGCTACGCGTTTTCCACTCGCGCCAGGCTAAACCAGATCCCCACCGCCAGCAGCATTAACAGCGCGCCTGCGGTGCTCAATGCCACGCTGTGCGAACCGGTAAACGCCGTTTTCGCCGCCGCGATGATCCCCTCGGCAACTGCGGGCGGTGCTTCTTGCGCCAGGCGGAATGCTTCGCCAATGGACGAGGACGCCTGCGCGGCGGCCTCGCGGCTTAACCCCTGCGGAAGCTGGATCGAGGCGGAGAAACTGCGGCTCAAAATCAGCCCAAACACGGCAATGCCCAGACCGGCACCCAGTTCGTAAGACATCGCTTCAATCGCCCCGGCGGCTGCCGCTTTCTCTTTGGGCGCAGCGGCCATAATCGCCGCCGTTGAAGCCAGTAACGCGCTCGCCGCACTGAAGCCGAGCAGGGCCATCAATATTCCGGCCTGCCATGGCTGGGTGGCGAAGTTGGTCGCGGAAAGACCAAGAAAACTCACCGCGCTAAGCGCCATCCCGCCTGCGGCAACGCGGCGTAAGCCCAGTTTTGACACCAGAACCCCGGCAATCGGCCCGCTAAACCCGCTCGCCAGCATTACCGGCAGCATAAACACCCCGGCGGCAAATGGCGTGAAACCGTGAACAAATTGCAGCTCCTGCGCCATCAGCAACTCAAAACCGACCAGCGTCACCATCGCGGTGATCGCCATCAGTACACCGCTTAAAATCACGCGATGTGTAAACAGACGCATATCGATCATCGGCGTGCTGGCGGCCAGCTGAATGCGGACAAACCCGGTCAGCAAGGTTGCGCCTATGAGCAATGTGCTCGCCACGATCCACAGCGGAAGCGTGCCTTTCATTGCCGTTTTGGCACTCCACACCAGCAGTAAGATGGCGACAATTAAGCTCAACGCCTGGTTCAGGTGTAACGGCTGATCGGCGCGGCCCTGCTGGCGCGGCACGAAGCGCGCGGTCAGCGCCATTACGGCAATGACGATCGGTACGTTAATTAAAAATACCGACCCCCAGTAGAAATGCTCCAGTAACATACCGCCAATTAAGGGGCCGAACGCCGCGCCGCCGGAACCAATTGCCGCCCAGACGCCGAGCGCTGTATTGCGTTGCGAAGCCTCGGCAAAAGTGTTGCGGATCCCGGCAAGCGTTGCCGGCACGATCATCGCCGCGCCTACAGCTAACAGCGCGCGCGAGGCGATAAGCCAACTGGCGCTCGCGGCAAAAGCCGCCAGCAACGAGGCCGCGCCAAACAGGCCGCTGCCGATAAGCAACAGGCGCTTAAAACCGATTTTGTCGCCCAGCGCGCCCATCGGCAGCACCATTCCGGCCATCACCAGCGAGTAGATATCCATTATCCATAACAGCTCATTTCCGCTGGCATTTAACACTGCGCTCAGTGTGGGCGCGGCAACATGCAGCACCGTCGCATCGATAGCGACCGGAATATAAACCAGCACAATGATGACCAGCGTTAACCACTGACGAAACATACTTCTCTCCATCGTTTTTCATTCCTGGACAGACGTCCAAAATGGCGATCCTACGGAAAGTTGAACACATGTCCAGCTTTTTGTTACACTCCGTTTACCCCCTATTTAGCCGAGGTTGTATGCGCTACCTGAACAAGGACGATCGCCGTGAAGTGATCCTCAAAGCCGCGATGCGCGTGGCGCTGGAAGACGGTTTTGCCGCCATGACTGTCCGGCGGATCGCAACGGTTGCCGGGGTGGCCACCGGCCAGGTTCACCACCATTTCACTTCGGGAAATGCATTAAAAGCTGAGGCGTTTATCCGCCTGATTGCCGAACTGCTGGAGGTGGAAGTGGTACCCGCGACCGCGCCATGGCGCGAGCAGTTGCACGCGATGTTGGGCAGCGATGAAGGTGGCCTCGAACCCTATGTGCATTTGTGGCGCGAAGCGTTATTGCTGGCGAGTAAAGAGCCGGAAATCAAAGGCGCATATCTGCTGACCATGGAGATGTGGCACGTCAAAGTGGTGCAATTGATTGAGCAAGGCCGTGCGGCGGGTGAATTCACAGATACCGATACAGCGGCAAACGTTGCCTGGCGCCTGATTGCGCTGGTCTGCGGGCTGGACGGCATTTGCATGCTGGGCATGCCAGATGTCGATGAAGCCGCCTTCAATCGCCATCTGGCCGTCATGATCGACAAAGAGCTTGGTTAAATTTTTTCGCCGTGCAAATCGAAACCGGCCATTACCGTTTCCAGCTGTTGCAGGCTAAAGCCGTACTGTGCGTCGCTCACGCCCAGCCCAAAGCGCTGTTGCAGCGCGTCATACAGCGCCGGGACGTCCGCAAAGGTCACCTCTTCCAGCACCTGGCCGTTTTTCCAGTGGGTAAAGTGGAAGTTGGTTAACGTCAGTTTGACGCCGTCCGGCAGATGGCGGCACATCAACAGGTGATGGCGAAAATGGGATGCCGGCCAGTGCGCGGAGTGAAAATTCCCCATGACAAAATCGGCCTGATACTGCTGCCCCATCTCAAACTGATACATTGATTGCCAGCGCTCGTGGTGACGGAACTGGAGCACCCAGTCTTCCTCCTTACGCTGCAAGCGGTAGACGCCATGCGGAGTTGCCTGCTCGATATCCTCCCGCAAGCGAATTGGCGCCGTTAGCGTTTGCCCACCGAAACCGACATCGGCGATCCACGGCTCGCCCGCAATCTGCACCAACAGAATACGGTGCGTGCGCGGTGGCATCTGCGGAGGATTGGCAATTACCACCCGCCCTAACAGACTGCGCACCGTAAAACCAACCTCTTTCAGCACGCGCTCAAACAGCCCGTTCTGCTCAAAACAGTAACCGCCGCGACGGGCGACCACCAGTTTATGGAAAATCGCCTCATCGCTCAGTTCAATTTCGCGTGGCAACACCACATCGAGGTTTTCAAAAGGGATGGCGCCGTTGTGATGCAAATGCAGCGCCCGCAGCGTTTCCAGAGAGACATCGGGCGTTTGTTCCCAGCCAATACGGGCCAGATAAGCGGTCAAAAAAGGGGGCATACAGGCTCCTTGCGAATGGTGTCCCGTTGTTATAGCGCATTTTTTTCGCTTTACCGTCGATTTCGTGCCCTTGATTTATCCCTTTGTGCTGCGTTGCAAAATGCCAAGCGCGGTGAGCATCAACGCCAGCCCGGTGAGCAGCGTCAGTGTGGCCATCGCCATCCCCTGACCTACTGAACCTTGCTCGAATTGCCGCCAGATAAATACCGCCACGGTTTGTGTCCCCGCTGGTGCCAGCAACAGCGAGGTGACCAGCTCGCGCGAGGCAATGGCGAACACCATTAACATGGAGGCGAGCATCGCCGGGAAAATCAGCGGCAGCACAATCAGCCGTAGCGCCTGGAACGCGCTGGCACCGTGAACCCGCGCGGCAGGCTCCAGATTGCCGCCCAACTGGCGCATAGCGCTGCCGATATAACGCACCGGCCACGGCAACAGCAGGCAGCAGTAAGAGAGGAGCAAAATTGCCCAGCTGTTGTAGGGTGAAACCGGCCAGAAACTGCGGTTCCACAGCAAAATCAAGCCAACGCCAACCACCACGCCGGGCAATGCGGCGGGCATCAGTGATAGCGCATCCATTACCGAGCGCCCTTTTATCTTCTGCATCACCACCAACCAGGCCGCGCACAAGCCCAGCGCGCCGGTAATCAGCGCCGCGCCGAATGCCAGCGACAAACTGGTGCCCAGCGCGGGTAGCGCATCACCACGCTGTTCGAACAGCGCCGCAAAATGTTTCACCGTGAGATTATCCAGCGACACGCCGCCGGAAAGCGTGGCGCTGAAGCCGGTTAGTGCCATCGACAATCCCGGTAGCACCACGGCGAGAAAGCCGACCGCCGCCATCACCAGCAGTACCGGCAAGACGGCAAAGCCGAGTTTCGCTCCGACATGCTCGGTCGGTTTCCCGGATACGCTGGTGACATCTTTATCGCCGGTCAGTTTGCGCTGTAGCCACCATCCGCATAGCGCAATGACGATCAGCACTACCGACAGTAGCGACGCGCCGGGCAAATCGATCGGCCAGTCGGCCAGTTTCTCTTCGATGCCGACAGTCAGCATCACCACGCCGGAACGGGTGCCCAGTGCGGCGGGCACGCCATACTCTTCCACCGCCAGCGTGAACGCCAGCAACATACCTGCCGCCAGCGCAGGAGAAAGTAACGGCAGCGTGATATGGCAAAAAGCGCGCCACGGCGTGGCGCCATGAACGCGGGCGACTTGTGCCAGGCGCTGCCCGCTGGCGAGCAAACTGCGCGATACGGCAAAGTAAACCACCGGGAAAATATTCAGCGTCATCACCAGAATGATACCGCTCTTGCTAAACAGCAGATTATTGAGATCCAGCCCGGTGAGCTGCATCAGGTAGCCCTGGGTTTGCAATACCAGCATCCACGACAGCGCGGCAATATAGGGCGGGGTTAAGAAGGGAATCAAAAACAGCAGATCCCACAGTTTCGGGCACGGTAAATCAAATAAGCCGCGCGCGACGCCGAGTGGCAAGCCAATCAGCGCGCTGCAAAGCGCCACACCGCAGGCAATTTGCAGTGTGCCACCGAACATGGCGGGCAGTTGCGGCTCGGCCAGCAATGTGGGGATGGCGGAAAAAGCGCCGCCAAACTCGCCCGAGCTAAAGTGCGGAAATACCGCCTGCAAGAGAATAAACAGCAGCGGCAGCGCGACCAGTATCAGCAGCAGCGCCAGCGTTGCTTGCGCAATTAATCTTTGGTTCACAACGGGTATCCTGAAAGCGGGGTTGCCCCCGCAAAGATCGAAAGGATTACTGTGCAAAGAGCGCGTTAAAGCGCTTCAGCACTTCGCCGCGTTCGCTGGTGCCGCTGCTTTGTGTCGGCAATATTTTTAGCTCAGTAAATAGCGGACGTTTCGCTTCCACGTCCGTGCGGGCCGGCATCAGCCAGGCGTCGGCGACCATTTTCTGCCCTTCCGGTGACAGCACGTAATCGATAAACGCTTTGGCGTCGTCGGCATGCTGAGTGGTTTTAAGGATCATCATGGGGCGCGGAGCGATGACGGTGCCGCTGGCCGGGAAGATCACTTTCAGCGATTCTCCCTGCGCGATATTGCCATACGTCACATAGTCGACCGCGCCAAACACCGCCGCTTTCGCCCCTTGCATCACCGGCGTTACCGCCTGGGCGTTCGGACCGCTCACCACCATGCCGTTCTTTTTCAGCGCATCGAACAACTGCCAGGCGCGGTCGCCCATGCCGTTTTGCAGACCGATCAGCAGATCAAGCGATGCGCCGGAAAGTGACGGATCCGGCGTTGTCACTTTGTCTTTAAAGTCTGGTGATGTCAGATCGTTCCACTCTTTTGGCTCCGGGGTGCCGCTCTTGGTGTTCCAGACAATCCCCAGTGCGGAGATGCCCTGCGCCACATAGTCGGCGCTTTTTAACGTCTGCGGGACATTTCCGGCATTGGCACTGGTAAACGGCAGCAGCCAGCCACGGTTATGCAGATCTTCGGCGGTGTCCCACGAGGCAGAAATCAGAATATCGGCCTGCGGATTAGCCTGTTCGGCTTCCAGACGCGCCATCACTTTACCGGTGGTGGCCTGGAAGATATTGACTTTAACGCCGGTTTTTTGCTCAAAGCCGCTGGCCAGGCTTTTTGCCAGCGAGCCAGGACCGGCGGTGTATACAGTCAGCGCGTGCGCGCTGGAGATCATCATCGACGACAGCACCATGGCTAAAGCGACTCCTTTTTTCACGGACAGTAAGGCTTTCATGCAATTTCCCCTGAGGATGAAGTAACGGTTCGTACAGATTCAACGGTCCCGGACGCTAAATGCACAATGCGATCGGCAAGTAGCTGTGCTTCGCGGTGGTCATGAGTGACATACACGGCGGTGGTGCCGAGCTGGCGCAGCAGACGCGCCATCTCAAGACATAAGGATTCGCGCAGCGCGGTGTCGAGGTTGGAGAGCGGCTCGTCGAACAACAGAACGCTGGGTTCGGCAACAATGGCGCGCGCCAGCGCAACGCGCTGTTGCTGCCCGCCGGAAAGGCCTGCGGGTTTACGCCCGGCCAATTCCGCCAGCCCAACCCTTTCCAGCGCTTGCGACACGCGCAGTTCGCGCTCAGCGCGCGGTACGTTGCGCATTTTTAGCGGGAAAGCGACGTTTTGCACGACGCTCATATGCGGCCACAGCGCGTAATCCTGAAATACCATGCCGATGTCGCGCGCTTCCGGCGGTAGCGTCCAGCCCGCTTTCGCCACCAGGCGATCGCCAAACCAGATCTCGCCTTCCGCCGGTTCACTCAGCCCCGCCAGCAAGCGCAGCAACGTGCTTTTGCCGCAGCCAGACGGGCCGAGCAGCGCGACAATGCTGCCAGGTTGAATATGTAAATCGATGTGATTAAGAACGGTATGTGCGCCAAAGGCATACGAAATGCCTTGTAAGCGGATGTCTGTGAATGCGCTCATTCACGCCCTCCCGTAACAGAAAGCCGTGACGTTCCCGTGGTCTTCATCCGACGGGGCGCATCCACCTGCACAAAAGTCAGGGGAGCAAACATATTGTTATCCTCTTTGGGATTTGATTGCGGCTGACTATAGGCAGCGAATATGACGAAGAAATGACGTCAATATTGCGCATTGATTTTTAACTGAATGTCTAAACTGATAGGCATCTTCCCGCACTCAAGTCGAAAAGGATCCCCCGTGCGCATCGCGACGATCACCAATTTTGCTTATACCGCGACCGTGGTATTAACGCTGACCTCCGGCGTGGCGCTGTTCATGGCGTCGAATGCGGAACGTGCCGAGCGTGACGCCGTGGCGCAAAACCGCGTTTTCGATGAGTTGATAGACGATCTGGAAAAAGAGGCATATGCGTTAACTGAGCTGGCGCGTGAAGCTGTGATCAAAAAGCAACCGGAAGTGATTCAAAGCTGGAAAACCCGCCAGCAGCAGGATATCGCTCTGGAAAATCATCTGGTTGCCCTGCGTGACCGTGGCGCTTCCGATGAAGAGCTACTGATCCTGCGCGATGGGCTGTCGACGCTGGATCAGCTGGAAGATGAGCAGCGCATCGCCATTGCCGATATTGAAGCCGGAAAAACGGACGAGGCGATGAATCTTTTGTATAGCGCCAGCTATGAAGAGCGGCTTTCCGAAACAGAGTACCGTTTCGCCCACTTCCGTAGTTTGTCAGATCAGCGTGTCCAGGCGGCGATAACCGAAGCAACTGACCGCTCTTTGCGCTTGCGTACGTTGTCAGAAATTATGGTCGGGCTGACGGCGCTACTGTTCCTGTTTGTGCTCGGTTTTATTATCAAACACCGCATTTTGCGCCCGGTGGTGACGTTAAGCGATGTGGTTAACCGCCTCGCGACCCAGGATTACAATGTGGAAGCGCCGGTGCTGGCGCAGGTCGATGAGATTGGCGATATGGCTCAGGCGATCCGCATATTTCGCGAAAATGGCCTGACCCGGCAGCGGCTGGAACAGGAGCGTGATGCGGAGTGGGCCACGCGCACGCTGCTGGCGCGAATGACGCAGCGACTGCAGGGATGTGATTCACATAGCGCGATTTTTCGCGTGGTCAGCCGCTTTGCACCGCAAATCATCCCCGATATGGGTGGCCGGTTGTTTGTACTCAATCCCCGCACTAAGCGCATGAAATGTGTGGCGCGCTGGGGGTTGCCGCCGGGCGAGGACGCCCCCTTCCCGGCAGAGCACTGCTGGGCGTTAAAACGTGGGCAGTTGCATAGCCCGGCGAAAGGCGGCGTTGACATGCCGTGCGAGCATATTCAGCCCGAAATTGCCTCCCGTGCGATTTGCGTGCCGCTTAACGCGCAGAATAAAAGCATTGGTTTGCTCACCTTCGATAACTACACACCAGGCAAAGAGCCACCCTATATCTACCTGGAACTGCTGGCGGAAACGCTGGCGCTGGCGCTGGCAAACCAGATCCTGCGCGATACCTTGACGGAACGCGCCATGCACGACTCGTTGACCGGCCTGTTCAACCGCCACAGCCTGGATGAGACGCTGCGCAACATGCTCGACCAGGCGATGGTGGAAGGCACAACGCTGAGCTGTTTGATGGTCGACGTGGATTATTTCAAAAAACTCAACGATCAGTATGGTCACGACGCGGGTGACAAAGTGCTGCGCGAGTTGTCACGGTTGATTACCGAAACGCTGGATGACAACAGTGTTGCGTTCCGTTATGGCGGCGAAGAGTTCCTGCTTGTTCTGCCCGGCGCGGATGAAGTACAGGCGAAAAAAGTGGCTGAGACGCTGCTGCATAATGTCCTCAATCATCACATGTTGTATGAGTCACAGGATATTGGCCCGGTGTCTGTTTCTATTGGGCTGGCGACCTGGCCGCGCCACGCGCGCGCGGATAATCTGGTGCGGGCGGCCGACCTGGCGCTCTACCTGGCGAAAGAACAAGGTCGCGGCCAGATTGTGGTGGCCAGGAGTGCCGGATAATGCGCCACGCCTTGATTTTTCCGCCTGTTCGGCCATTTAATGGCAGAAACGTTTACACAGAGGAACCGCTATGAGCTATTTCCGCCCGGTGGCGTTAGAACATGCCAGCCGCCTGCTAAACCACGGTCCGACCATTCTGATTACCAGCCGCGATGAGCAGATTGACCGGCGCAATGTGATGGCAGCCGCGTGGTCGATGCCGGTTGAATTCTCTCCGCCGCGAATTGCGATAGTGGTAGATAAAAGCGCCTGGTCGCGCGAATTAATTGAACGCAGCGGTATGTTTGGCATTGTGGTGCCGGGCGTTGCGGCAACCAACTGGAGTTACGCGGTCGGTAGCGTCACCGGGCGCGATGAAGATAAATTTAATTGCTATGGCATTCCTGCGTTCGCCGGGCCGGTGCTGGGCTTGCCGGTTATCGAAGAGAAGTGCCTGGCGTGGATGGAGTGTCGTTTGCTTCCACCGACCGCCGCGCAGGAAAAATATGACACGCTGTTTGGCGAAGTGGTCTCCGCCGCCGCCGATGAACGGGCATTTATCAACGGGCGCTGGCACTTTGATGACGATAAACTGAACACCATTCATCACCTTGGAGGCGGCACATTCGTCACCAGCGGCAAGCGTATCACCGCTGGTGAGTAACGAAGCATTTACTCCGGCAGTGCCTCGATCCAGTTCATCGTCAGTTCTGGCCAGACCGCTGCCGGTAGGTGTTTCACACCGCGTACGCCAAACCCATGCTGCCCTTTACTGAACAGATGTAATTCGGTGAGCACGTTATTCGCATGCAGCGCGTTGAACATTACCAGCGAGTTGGCAACCGGCACGGAGGGATCGTCCACGGCATGCAGCAAAAATGTCGGTGGGGTTTGCGCGGTGACATTCTGTTCCGGCGAGTAGTGTTTGATCTGCTCCGCCGTTGGCGTTTCGCCAATAAGCGCTTTTCGTGAGCCGGCGTGGGCAATCGCCTGATCCATTGAAATCACCGGATAACCCAACACCACAAAATCTGGCCGCGCGTGCTGGTTATCAATGTTGTCCACCGGCGTGTAAACCTTCTCGTCGTAACGCGTTTCCAGACTTGCCGCAACGTGCCCGCCCGCAGAAAAACCCATTACACCGATTTTTTTCGCGTTGAGATGGCGTGATTCCGCCTGCGCGCGCAAGGTACGCAACGCACGTTGTGCATCCGCCAGCGGTGCGTTTGAACCTTCGGCGTGGCCATCTTCCGGCATGCGGTAGGTCATCACAAATAAGGTGTAACCGCGCGCATTGAATGGCGCGGCTAAATCACTGCCCTCTTTATCCAGCACCACGCGTTTATAAGAGCCACCCGGAATTACCAGAATGGCAATACCGTTGGGTTTTTGCGGTTGATAAACGGTGATTTGCGGCGCGCGGATGCCGGTCACAGCGCGGTCGGGAAGCGCAGGATCTTTACTGCGTTCGGTTAACACGAAACTGACCGGGCTATTTTTGGCGCCTGGCGCATCGCCCTGCGGCCAGATGGAAAAACTCTCTTGAGCGGCAAATGTAGGGTGCGAAAAAAGGAGCAGCGCGAATGTCAGTGAACTGAGTTTCCGGAACATAATCATCTCCATGTCAAAGATGCTTATGTACCATTAACCCGGTAAATGAAATTCGAGCCGCTCCACAGAACAATGTTTTACTAAAAATGAAAAACACTTCAGGGTAGCGCTAACAACAAACAACTAATAAATCGCCACAGGGTTGATGTTGACCTGTGTTGAACCGGTGTACAGCGGTTGGCCAAGGACGAACAAGAATTCCCAAACTTGTTTGCCTACCAGTGGACGTGTATCGATCAACTCCAGGTTGTAGATCCCCCGTTTTGCTAACAGATATTGATTGATCGGGAATTCCTCCTTAGTTGCAGGGTTTGGATACACTTCAGACGCCCAGGTATCGCCGCCAAACGCGACGATCTGCTGGTCCGCCAGCCATTTTGCTGCTTCCATGCCGATACCAGGCTCCTTTTCCAGAAACTGTTTATTGTCTTTACCAACAAGTTCCAGCCATCCTGTGTTAAATAAAACGATATCGCCTTTCTTTAAGGTTAATCCCTGGTTTTTTAATACCGACTGAATATCCTCGACACTAAACTCTGTGCCACCGGGAACAATCTTTTGTTTATAATAAGTGGTCATATCTAACACCACGCCTCGCGTTACCATTGGCGGAACTTTTTCAATGCCTAATTTTTTAACACCATCAATAGTGACGAAATCTGCCGCTTTGTTGCCGTTATAATAGATATTATTAATGCCGATATGGCCGATTCCGTTTAATTGCGTGCCCACGCCTGTCCATGCGTTGACCAGTTCATCGTTAAAGGTGAATTTATTCGGCCCAAGCGTTTTCCCATCCTGCTGGCCGGGCTGAATATTGTAAAGATGAAAACTGCGGTGGCGAAACGCCGGGAAATCCTTATCAATCGGTACCGCCAGCGGTACCACAACGCCTTGTTTCACAAGGTGAACGGCTTGTAAAACCTCCTCGGGCGTGAGCAAGTTCGCGGCACCTATTTCGTCATTTGCACCATAAATTGATGGATACCAGTTTTGTGATTCCGCTGCGGGTTCTGTGGCTTGCAACGGCAATGCTGCAAACAGGGGCAATAATAATATGAAAGAACGGGATGGCTTCATGAAAGACGTTCCTTGTTTACTATCTTGCTGGCGAAATTAATCGAATCAGCGCTTTCCGTGATAATTATAGTGCTCTGGTTATGAGCCTGAGCGAGATAATAAAAACTCTAGAGTTGTATTTAAGAACGCGCAAATATGAATTTTCTGAAAGAAAAAATAATGAAAAAACTGATGCGCTTACCTGCATAATCAGATTGCCGCGTATTATATATTCCGGGCGGTGGTTCAAAAAAATAACAGTATTTTTTACTTATTGATAAAAAAAGCCCACGCAACAGGCGCAGGCGGCAGGAAATTTACAGTGAATAGCCAGGCTTTTTGATAAGCGTGTCGATATGCGGCGCAATCTCGGTGTCCCATACCTGCGCTTTCCAGTCATCCGGCGTGACTTCGTTAAGGGCGACGCTGACAGCGCTATCTTTGCTGTTTAAATGGCGAATAATAACCTCGGCGATATCGCTCGCCAGCGCGGTTTTTTGCTCCTCGGTCAGATCGCGGGGAAAACATTTGATATCAACGTGCGGCATAGCAAACTCCTTGTTTTATAAAGAGAGTGACAGTAGCACAAGTTACTGCTCATTGCGCCGCCTACAGGTTATCAAAGTGTGACAATTCTGGCTGTTATCTTTGATCTTTTTAGCAGCGCACAGAGGCCGTAAGCCAGGATAAAAGCCAGCAATGAATAAGCAATGATATAAAGATAACGGTTCGCTCCAGGGATGATTCTCAACAGCTTTTCATGAATAAACGCGCTGTGTACCTCCACCACAAAGATGTTGTGTACAAGGTAGATCCCTAACACACTGTCACTCACATTACTGACCCAGCGCGGCAAGGCGTTAATATTCAGATTAACCACAAATAAAAACAAACCGACCGATGTGATAAGTAATAATAGGTTATAAAACTTACCATAAAAGATGGCAATTCCCGCGCTGGACGAAATGAACGCCAATATTAGCAATGCGGTAATTGCCAGTGCTAACGTCATAATATGCGCAACGGAGAATGGCCTGAGGATTGTTTTAACCAGCCCGAGATAACCGCCAATTAAAAAACAGATCAGTCCTTCGGGTTGAAAAGGAATGAGTAAGTTAAATGCAAATAGCGAGAAATGGAAACTGGCTTCAGTCCATGCATTGATTAATGTCAAGTTGGCAATGATCACCATTAATACAACAACTTTGAGAATTTCATTTGCGCGTTCTTTCTTAAAAGCATGTCGCATTAAAGGCGTAAAAACATACAGCGGGATAATGGAAAATATAAACCAGAGCGGTGTTGCTTCCGTGGTGACTTTGCTGACATTCAGGTAATTGAAGAGATCTATTTCCGGCATGTCGGTAAATCGACTTATCCACCAGGTGTCATAGGCGTAATAAAAGAGTAACCAGAAAATCAATACCCCAACGATGCTTTTAATTTTGGCAACCACATAGTTCGCTTGATTTTCGTGTTTGTTATTTAATAAAAAATAGCCGCTACAGATAAAAAACAGGGCAACACCAGATAGCCCCGCCTGTCTGAAAAAGCACAACACGACATCGCTTTCGTCGCGATTGAGAAAAAACAACGTCACGTGCGCCAGGATGACAAGAAAGATGGCGAGTATCTTCAGAAGGTCGATGGAAGCAATTCTCATAGCCACCTCTCCTACAGCGATAAGATGAAGTGCGTAATCTTAGTTGCCAGCCTTTCCATGCCTAATTTTGAAGGGTGCAAACCATCGGAAATCACGCCAGTTGTATTACTGGTCATAATATCCATATTAAGTTCGTTAAAGCCGGAGTTCTTTTGCAGGTCGAGATAAGGTATGGAATATTCCTCACACTTTTCTCTGCTAGCGTTACAATAATCGGCCAGATAATATCCTTTGGCATTTTTTTGCCCATGACCACGCGCAATTGAAACGGGTGTCGTAACAACAAACCCTACTCTGGCCAACGGATATTTTTTTATGACGCCGGTAAGTAGTAGATCCATTGCGCCATAAAAGGTTAATGACATTTTATCGTTTCTGTCGCCTATTTCGGTGCCGCCTTCCGAGCCGAAGTTAAAACCGAAATCATTGCCTCCACCCCAGATAGTAATAAGGTCAGGATCTTCCCCCATGGTTTTATAGCGTAAGCAGATAGCGGAATTATCATGCTCATTTTTTTGCGCAATACAGGTTCCACCAATACCATAGTTTGTCCAGTGTGCCAGCCCTAAATTCTCTGCAACGATTGGTTGATACCATCCTCGTTCTGTTATGCTGTCGCCAAGTGTAAACCATGAACCACCTTTCAAATACGAATGAATATATTCCATCACTTTCACCCTGTTAAATTACTATTCCGATTTTGCTGTAAAGATGCAATATTGCGTCAACTACGAAAATTCGCCAAATGTTGTCTCATATAAGCGGGGCGATTTCAAATTATTTTTTCTCGCCCTCTGTTTATATACCGCTTCAACTTATACGAGATGCTAAGAATATTAAAATAATCCGAAATTACGGGTTAACGGATAATTTCATTATTTCGCAGCACGGTTTGCAATTGCGGTAACTGGCATACCGCGTTGGCGATGGCGGTAATATTTGGCGCGTGCTCGGCAAACCATGCATGACGCGGCCCCCATGTGCGCATAACGCAAAGATAAATATCCAGCAGCGTCAGTTGTTGGCCAAAAGCATAAGGCGCCGCCTGCAATTGCGTGTCGAGCCACAAATAGAGCGATTTACGGTACTTCTGGCAATTTTCTACCAGTTGATCCGGCGCATCCGCAGCCCAGCGTTCCGGGTAATCAGCGTAGGTAAAAGTGGGATAGACATTCGCGACAAGCCACACCAACAGCCGCCAGAATTGCTGGCGTTGTGCGGTGCCGGCGGCGGGAGCGAAATCCGGGCGCTGGTCGAGGATCATCAGCGCTACGGCGGCGGATTCCGTCATCACGCTGCCATCATCCAGTTGCAGGGTTGGCACCTGGCACAACGGGTTTAATTTTCGCAGGGTATCCTGCTGTGGGCCGGGTTTGTCGAAGCCATCGACATTGACGAAGTGATAAGGGATCTCTGCCAGCGTCAGCATCACTTCGCTGATGGCCGATCCCCAGCCGGGAACACCATAAACCGTAATCATAAGGGCTCCTTAAGTTCAGGATGAGCCTTAAGCTTAGGTCAGACTGGCGAGAAATTCGTCAACTTGTTGAGGCGTGGTAAGGCGGACAAAGCGCAAATGCTGATAGCGCGGATCGGCCATATCCCGCGCATAACGTTCACGGTTTTGGCGCCAGGTCTTTAGCGACCAGAGAATGATCGACTCACGGCTCAAAAAAGCACGACGCAGGCTTTCGCGATTACCGGTTCCCGGCCATAACTCCTGTTCACTTCTGGCGCGTGCAATGGCGCGCAGCGTCACCTGGCGCAACGTGCGCCAGAAGCCGTAATCGACCCACACCACCAGATCAACGTTCCGCCATTTAATGTCGCGGCTGCGGTTATAGTTGCCATCGAGCACCCAGCCGGGTTGTTCCAGCAGTTTTTCCAGGCGCGAATACAACTCCTCATCCGGCGTCCCCTGCCAGTTGGGACGCCAGTAAAGCAGATCCATTTCAATGTAAGGCACGTTGAGCTGGCTGGCCAGACGTTTCGCCAGCGTCGATTTTCCACTGCCGCTGGTGCCGATAACGTTAATTCTCATGAGATCAGGCTGATTCCCGTTCAATAAAGTGAAAACCGATATCCACGATCTCCTCCCCGGAACTTGTCCCTTCGATACGCTCCATCAGCAGGGTTGCCGCGCGCTGGCCAATGATTTGCCTGTCGACGCTCACCGTGGTGATGGCAGGGTTATTCCCGGCGGCGAAATCGAGATCGCCAAAACCAATAACCGCCACATCCTGCGGTACGCGCAGGCCACGCGCTTGCGCTTCAACAATGGCCCCCTGCGCCAGCGTGTCGGAACTGCAAACAATCACGTCGGACTCACCCAG
This sequence comes from Kosakonia sp. LAM2021, assembly GCF_016620385.1. Classification (NCBI taxonomy): domain Bacteria; kingdom Pseudomonadati; phylum Pseudomonadota; class Gammaproteobacteria; order Enterobacterales; family Enterobacteriaceae; genus Kosakonia; species Kosakonia sp. LAM2021. The sequence continues at coordinate 1,268,240 of NZ_JAENHT010000001.1, read as the reverse complement.
CGCCAGTAACTGCGACAACCCTTCGCGCCCTGAGGTAAACCTTGCTGGCAGCGCCACATCCACACTGAGCGGATCGGTTATGCCATGACGCGCCAGCGTTTCACACAGCCCGGCTTTACGCTGCGAGGCGCGCTTATCAACCGTCCATAGCAACCCCGGACGGCGATACCCTTTGCGCAGCAGATATTCTGCGGTAGCCTGCCCCACTTTTTCATGCGAAAAACCGACCAGCATATCCAGCGGTGTGGGCGTTAAATCCCAGATTTCCACTACCGGCACACTGGCATTGAGGATCACTTTTTTTAGATCGGTTGAGTGGTGAATACCGGTCAGCACAATGCCATCCGGGCGGCGCGATAACAGCGCTGCGACCAGCTCCGCTTCGGTTTGCTGGGTATAACCGGCGACGCACAACAGCATATGGTAACCGCGCTTGGCCAGTTCATCGCTGATGGCCTGGATCGTATCGACAAACATATTGTTGTTAATCTGCGGGACAACCACGGCAATCAATTTGCTGCGCCGCGACGCCAGGCCACCTGCCAGCGCATTCGGGATATAGCCCGTTGCTTTAACGGCGGCGAGCACTTTTTCCACCGTTTTTGGGCGCACCAGTTGCGGCGTGTTAAGCGCCCTACTTACGGTCATTGAGGAAAGCCCCGCGGCACGGGCAACATCTTCCAGCGTGGGTGCGCGCGGCGGCACAGGACGGGCGGTTTTCGACATGTTCACTCACAGAGAACCAGACGGTTATTGGCTATTAATAATTCGCGTTTTTGTATTATACCCTTTTCTCCTTTCATTACCTGTCGCCCCTCATAAATCAGTGAGTTAACTCGCATATCCTTCACATAATGTTATCGCTACCATTTTGAGGTGTAACGAGACACCATCAGCGAAAAAATGTGATTGCCGTAGCAATAAGCCCCCTTTTTAGCGCTGGGTTTGTGATCGGTTGTACAAAATTTTCTCGTTTCGCTGGTGATTATTTTTTTGTCGATCTACAAATGTTAGCGCAAACATTATTATTATTCACAGGAGCAAAACCATGACCGTAAGTGCTAATTCCGATGCCGTAACCTACGCCCGCGCGTCCGGTGTCAAAACCGCGGCTGAAACCGGCGACCGCATCGAGTGGGTAAAACTTTCCCTCGCCTTTTTACCGCTGGCGACGCCGGTAAGTGATGCGAAAGTGCTGACCGGGCGGCAAAAACCGCTGACCGAAGTGGCGATTATTATTGCCGAAATCCGCAGCCGCGACGGTTTTGAAGGCGTCGGTTTTAGCTATTCCAAACGCGCCGGCGGCCAGGGGATTTACGCCCATGCCAAAGAGATTGCCGATAACCTGCTCGGCGAAGATCCGAACGATATCGACAAGATTTACACCAAGCTATTGTGGGCAGGTGCCTCCGTTGGGCGCAGCGGCATGGCGGTGCAGGCCATCTCCCCTATTGATATTGCGCTGTGGGATATGAAAGCCAAACGCGCCGGTTTGCCGTTGGCGAAGCTGCTCGGCGCGCACCGCGACTCCGTGCAGTGCTACAACACCTCGGGCGGTTTCCTGCATACGCCGCTGGATCAGGTGTTGAAAAACGTCATTATCTCGCGTGAAAACGGCATCGGCGGTATCAAAATTAAAGTCGGTCAGCCGGACACCAAAGAGGACATTCGCCGCCTTACCGCTGTGCGCGAAGCGCTGGGCGATGACTTCCCGCTGATGGTGGATGCCAACCAGCAATGGGATCGCGAAACGGCGATTCGTATGGGACGCCAGATGGAGAAAATTAACCTTATCTGGATTGAAGAGCCGCTCGATGCCTACGATGTTGAAGGCCACGCCCAGCTTGCTGCCGCGCTGGATACGCCGATCGCCACCGGCGAGATGCTCACCAGTTTTCGCGAACATGAGCAACTGATCCTCGGTAACGCCAGTGATTTTGTGCAACCAGACGCACCGCGCGTTGGCGGCATCTCGCCGTTCCTGAAAATTATGGATCTGGCGGCCAAGCACAACCGCAAACTGGCACCGCATTTTGCCATGGAAGTGCACTTGCACCTTTCCGCCGCCTACCCGCTGGAACCGTGGCTGGAGCATTTCGAATGGCTGAATCCGTTGTTTAACGAACAGCTGGAACTGCGCGATGGGCGGATGTATGTCTCCGACCGCCACGGTCTGGGCTTCACGCTGAGCGAACAGGCGCGCGCCTGGACTCAGCAAAGCTGCGAATTCGGCAAACGCCCATAACAATAGATTGCGGACGGGAGGCTCCTTCCGTCTTTTTTGTTCCCTACACCGACATTCAACCCTTTAAAAGGAGTTGTGATGAATACAATAATTAAACGCACCAATGTGCGTTACAGCATCCTGTTATTTTTATTTCTTGCCACGGTATTTAATTACGCCGACCGCGCGACGCTTTCCGTTGTCGCGCCAATTATGAGTAAAGAGTTAGGTTTTGATCCCGAAGCATTGGGCCTTGCATTTTCCGTATTCGGCATCTCCTATGTGGTAATGCAAATTCCCGGCGGCTGGCTGCTGGATAAATATGGTTCACGGTTAGTTTATGGTGCGGCGTTAATTGGCTGGTCAATCGTCACGATGTTTCAGGGTACGATTTATCTCTATGCCAGCCCGCTCATTGTGCTGGTCGTGCTGCGCCTGATGATGGGTGCCATTGAAGCGCCTGCCTTCCCGGCCAATAGCCGTCTTAGCGTGCAGTGGTTTCCTAATAAAGAGCGCGGTTTTGTGACGGCGGTTTACCAGGCTGCACAATATATTTCGTTAGGCATTATCACGCCGCTGATGACGATTATTTTGCACACTCTTAGCTGGCATTATGTTTTCTATTATATTGGCGTGATTGGCGTAGTGCTGGGGATATTCTGGTTAATTAAAGTTCGCGATCCATTATCCCATAAAGAGATTAACCAGCAGGAAATTGAATATATTCGTGATGGCGGTGGCGAACCGGAATTAGGCAGTAAAAAAGGTCCGGCGAAAATCAGTTTCGCGCAAATAAAAAGTGTCTGCGTGAATCGCATGATGATCGGCGTTTATATTGGTCAGTTCTGCGTGACGTCGATTACCTGGTTTTTTCTCACCTGGTTCCCCACCTATCTTTATCAGGCCAAAGGGATGTCGATTTTAAAAGTGGGCTTTGTCGCCAGCATTCCGGCTATCGCCGGTTTTATCGGTGGCCTGCTGGGCGGCGTGGTATCCGACTGGCTGCTGACGCGCGGCTACAGCCTGACCACCGCGCGTAAATTCCCGGTTATCTGTGGCATGCTGCTCTCCTGCGTGATTGTGCTCGCTAATTACACCGATTCCGAAGTGGTGGTGATTGCCGCCATGAGCGTGGCGTTTTTCGCCAAAGGCTTTGGCAATCTTGGCTGGTGCGTGCTTAGCGATACGTCACCAAAAGAGGTGCTGGGGATAGCCGGTGGCGTGTTCAATATGTGCGGCAATCTGGCGAGTATTGTTACACCGCTGGTGATTGGCGTGATCCTCGCCAATACCCATTCCTTTGATTACGCGATCCTCTATGTCGGCTCAATGGGGCTGATTGGTCTCTTCTCTTATCTGTTTATTGTTGGTTCGCTGGAGCGAATTACGCTTACGCCGACCACAGCCTGACACTGGCGACTCGGGTGCGCCACGCTGTTCCGCAAGCTGTACTCCCGGCGGAACAGCGTTTTTTTAGTTTAATCGTAAGTGATCCCCGGTGGGTTGACCTGCGAATGTTCAACCGCTTCCCCCTGCTCTCCCCAGCGCGCCAGCACCTGTTGATACTCTCCGCGCGTGATTGCGCCATCCAGCGCCGCCTGCAAGGCATACACCAGACCGTTCCCTTTTTTCGTGGTGGTTGCCACCCACGCTTTTTTCGGCCCGAGTCCGACGACTTTCGTGCTGCCGTTAAGCGCTGCTTTATAGGCCGCGACAGATTGCGGGCCAAACACCACATCCGCTCGCCCGGACTGAATATACAAATTCCCCGAGGCGTCATCTGTCAGATAAATCGGCTGTGCTAGCGGGCGACCGGCGGCCTGGTTCTCTTCATTCCAGCGCAGCAAAATACGCTCCTGATTGGTACCAGAACCGACAATCACTTTGCGCCCGGCAAGATCTTCGGCGGAGCGGATCGCCTGTATAGCGCTGGAGGATTTCACCGAAAACGCCAGTGAATCCGCGCGGTAGGTGGCAAAGTCAAACTTCTCTTTGCGCGCTTCGGTAACCGCGATATTCACCAGCGCGACATCATAACGCCCGGAAGTAATGCCCAGCGGCCAGTCTTCCCATGCGGTTGGCACCAGCCTGAGCTTTAAACCGAGGCTCTGCGCCAGTAAACGCGCGATATCCGGATCGCTGCCGATGCGTGTACGATTATCGCTGGCGACCAGCGCCAGTGGCGGTGAGTTAAGCGCCGAGATCGCCACGGTTAATGTCCCCGGTTCGACAAAGCGATAATCCGCCGGGATTTTCGCAATCGCCGCCGCGTTGCGCTGCACTGTGATCGGCTGTTCATTGGCCTTTAAATCCAGTTGCCCGGCAGCGAAGCTGCCTGTGCTGACCAGCAGCAGCGCCAGTAATCGTTTCATGGTGGCTCCTTATAAGACCTTCGATAAAAACTGGCGCGTGCGCGGATGCTGCGGGTGATTCAGCACCTCGTCACTGCTTCCCTGTTCAACAATTTTGCCATCGACCATAAACACCACCTGGTCGGCGACTTCGCGCGCAAAACCGATTTCATGCGTCACCACCACCAGCGTGGAACCAGCGCGCGCCAGCTTTTTGATCACATCCAGCACTTCGCCCACCAGTTCCGGATCCAGTGCCGATGTCGGCTCATCGAACAACATCACGCGCGGGCGCAGCGAAAGCGCGCGGGCAATGGCGATGCGCTGCTGCTGTCCGCCGGAAAGATGACGCGACCAGGCATCGGCTTTATTACGCAATCCCACCACATCCAGCAGATCGTATGCCTGCTCGATGGCCTCTTTACGGCTCAGCTTTTTGTGCGCAATCGGCGCTTCAATCAGGTTTTCCAGCACCGTCAGATGCGGGAATAAATTGAAATTCTGAAACACATATCCGACGTTGACGCGCTGGCGCAAAATCTCCTTCTCTTTCAGTTCATACAGCTTGTCGCCGTGCAGGCGATAACCGATGTATTCGCCATCAATGCGTATAAATCCTTCATCCACGCGCTCAAGGTGATTAATGGTGCGCAGCAGCGTCGATTTCCCGGAGCCGGATGGCCCCAGGATCACCGTGACCGAACCGGGCAGGATCTCCAGCGACACCTCATCCAGCGCTTTATGGCGACCAAAATATTTGCTGACGCCGGTAATCGAAATATGACCATTAAGAGAGGTTGGCATGAACAGGCTCCTGCGTTTGCGCCACGCGGGCAGTGGAATATGAACGAACGCGCGAGGGTGAAATCGCTGAACGCCGTTCGCTGCGCGCCAGCCAGCGTTCAACCAGATACTGAATTGCCGACAGCACGCTGGTGATCACCAGATACCACACTGCGCCAACCATCAGTAGCGGGATAACTTCCTGCGTGCGGTTGTAAATCATCTGAATGGTGTAAAACAGCTCCGGCATCGCCAGCACATAAACCATTGCCGTGCCTTTGGCGAGGCTGATTATCTCGTTAAAACCGGACGGCAAAATCGTGCGCAGCGCCTGCGGCAGAATAATGCGCAGCGTGCGCCGCCAGGCGGGTAACCCCAGCGCGGCCGCCGCTTCGTACTGCCCGTGATCAACCCCAAGAAAGCCGCCGCGAATAATCTCGGCGGTATAGGCACTTTGCACCAGCGTCAACCCGACAACCGCCGTGGAAAACTGTCCAAGCACATTGATGGTTTGATAGCTCGCCCACTGAATTCCGGTAAACGGAATGCCGAGCGATAAGGTGTCGTACAGATAGGAAAAGTTATAAAGAATGATCAGCACCACAATCAGCGGCAGCGAGCGAAACAGCCAGATATAACTCCAGGCAAGACTGCTCAGCAGCCACGAAGACGAAAGCCTGGCCAACGCCAGTAAACCGCCGAAAATCACGCTCAGCGCCGTGCCGAGCAAGGTCAGTAACAGCGTCTGCCCTAACCCTTCGAGGATCACCGGGTCGAAAAACCAACGCGCGAACACTGTCCATTCCCAGCGCGGGTTAAAGGCCACGGACTGAACAATCGCCGCCAGCACAAACAGAGCGACAACCGCGCCGATCGTGCGCAGTGGGTAGCGCGCGGGCACCACTTTGATGGTTTCTGTATTTTTCATGGTCGCTCCTCAGGCGGTTTTGCTTAAACGCTCAACCGACAACGCTTTGCTAAAGCGCAACCGACCGTCGAACGGCGGCTGGCTGTACTCTTCCGGATCGCGATGGACATCAAACTGCGGCTGATAACCCTGGCTCAGATACAGCCGCACCGCTTCCGGCTGGCGAAAGCCGGTGGTCAGGTAGATATGGCTGTAACCGGCCAGTACCGCGCGCCGCTCCAGCTCCTGCACGATTCTGGCCGCCAGCCCTTGCTTGCGCAATTCATGCTTCGTCCAGATGCGTTTGATTTCCGCTGTATGGGCATCAAACGGTTTGTAGGCACCCGTTGCGATAATTTCTCCGTCACGCTCCAGCACGATAAACAGCCCCTGCGGCGCTAAATACCACTCGGTGAGTTCCACTTCGGCGCTGCGGGAAAAATAGTCGCCATAGCGGGCAGCGTATTCGCCAAACAGCCCGTCTAAAATCGGCTGCAATTCCGGTGCGTCTGGCGAGACATCGCGAAAATGTTCACTCATGACAAACTCCTTAATCGCCAAGACCCGCCGGATTCACCTCCGACGCCGGAATACGCTCTACGCCCTCGCCCCAGCGATTGAGCACCTTGTCGTAGTCGCCGGTTTTGATAGCGCCATTAAGCGCCGTTTGCACCGGTTCAACCAGCCCGCTCCCTTTACGCAGAGTGACCGCGATATGCGCCGCTTTCGGCCAGCCGCCGTCCACGCTGCCAACCAGCTTGGTTTTGCCGGTCAGCGCCGCTTTCCACGCGCCAATCACGTTCGGACCGAAGTAAGCGTCGGCGCGACCGGATTGCAGCGCCAGCGTCTGGGCGGCGTCATCTTTGGTGTAGACCGGCGTAAAAGGTTTCAGCCCCTTTTTCACGTTTTCCGCGTTCCACGCCAGCAGGATCGCCTCCTGGTTCGTGCCGGAGCCGACAATAATGCGCAGCCCGGCAATGTCTTCCGCTTTCTCAATCGATGTCAGCGGACTGGTGGACTTGACGTAAAAGCCGAGTGAATCTTTACGGTAAGTGGCGAAATCGAACTTCGCTTTGCGCTCTTTGGTGACAGTAATATTGCTGATCGCGGCATCATATTTGCCGGAAGTGACGCCGAGCGGCCAGTCCTCCCACGATGTCGGCACCACGTTCAGCTCCAGGCCTAAGCTGCTGGCCACCAGGCGGGCGATGTCCACTTCGCTGCCGAGCAGAGTTTTATTGTCATCCGCAAAGACCGTCAGCGGCGGAGAGTTGAGCGCCGCTACGGCGACGGTCAGTTTTCCCGGCACCACAAAGTGATAATCCTTCGGCAACTGCGCAATGGCTTGTGCGTTTTTCGCCGTGGTGATCGGCGTTTTGTTGGCTTCCAGGCTCACGCCAGTTCCATTGATATTGACGTCTTTAGCCCAGGCCAGCGGCGTCAGCGCCAGCGTTGCCGCCAGCAATAGCGATGTTTTCTGCATAGCGTTTTCTTCTTTTATTGTGGTGAGGAAGGATGAACAGGCAGCGATAAACCCAAACTTTCGCGCAGCGTCGTGCCGGGGTATTCCGTGCGGAACAAGCCGCGAGCCTGCAGCAACGGCACCACTTTTTCGACAAAGCGCGGGAATGTATCCGGCGTACCGCCCTGGATGATAAAACCGTCGGCGGCGTAGCTTTCGAACCACTGTTGCAGGCCATCGGCCACTTGCTGCGCCGTGCCGGAAAAGCGTGGGCGCGGCGAAGCGCTCTCCAGCGCCACCTGACGCAGCGTTAACTGGCGCTCGCGCGCATTACGCTTGATCTCATCGGTGGTGCTGCGAAAACTGTTTTGCCCCAAATCACCGATATCCGGGAACGGCTCGTCGAGCGGGTACTGGCTGAAGTCATGGTGTTCGAAATAGCGCCCGAGGTAGTTCAGCGCATCCGTAATGGAGACCAGCGCGGCGGTGGTCTGGTACTGCTGTTCAGCATCCTCTTCACTGTCGCCAACAATCACGCTGACGCCCTGGAAAATATGCAGGTCATCATGCCGGCGACCGTATTTTTCCAGCTGATTTTTCACATCGCGATAAAACGCTTTAGCTTCATCAAGCGTCTCCTGGTGCGTAAAAATGGCGTCGGCGTGACGGGCGGCCAGTTGTTTACCATCGTCTGAGGCACCGGCCTGGAAAATAATCGGTCGCCCCTGCGGCGTGCGGCCAATGTTAAGCGGCCCGGCAACCTGGAAAAAATCCCCGTGGTGATTCAGCGGGTGTAATTTACTGGCGTCAAAGAATTGTCCGGTCGCTTTATTGCGTACAAACGCATCCTCTTCCCAGGAGTTCCATAACCCTTTCACCACATCGAGATATTCATCAGCGATGCGGTAACGTAAGGCGTGATCCGGGTGCTGCGCGCGAGAGAAGTTTTTCGCTGAGCCTTCCAGCGGCGAAGTTACCACGTTCCAGCCCGCGCGCCCGTTGCTCAGATGGTCAAGGCTTGCGAGCTGGCGCGCGACGGTGAATGGCTCGCTGTAGGAGGTGGAAAGTGTGCCGACCAGACCGAGGTGCGAGGTCACGCTGGCGAGCGCGGATAATACTGTAATGGGTTCAAAACGGTTTAAAAAATGCGGGATCGATTTTTCGTTGATATATAAGCCGTCGGCGACAAAAAGAAAGTCCAGCTTCCCCTGCTCGGCAATGCGCGCGGTGTCCTGCACGAAGCCAAAATTAATGCTGGCATCGGCGAGCGCCGCCGGATGTCGCCACGCGGACATATTTCCCGACGCGCCATGTAATATGGTGCCAAGCCGCAGTTGTCGTGCTGTAGACATAATCGATCCTCATATTCAGGCAACAGGTAGCCCGGAGCGAGAGCCCCAGGCAGACAAATTTCACATCAGGATTGCAGCAGTGCTTTTTCTGCCAGCAGCGCGAAATAACGCGCCGCCTCTTCGATTAACGCTTCATCGGGGTTAAACGCCGGGTGATGCAGGCCGTAATCGCTGTCGCTGCCGATGCTGACAAACGCACCGGGAATATGCTGCAAATAGACGGCGAAATCCTCGCCCCCCATGTGCAGATCCGCCTCCTGCGTCTGGTAACCGTGCCAGTCGGCAACATCGCGGGCGAAGGTTGCCCAGCGATCGTGATTAACCAGCGCGGCAGGTCCTGCGAACCAGCGCACCGTGATATTGGCGTCAAACGCCTGCGCCAGACCGGCGGCAATATCGTCAACGCGGCGTTTCACCGTTTCGCGCACTGCCGCCTGATGAGTACGCAGCGTGCCTTCCAGCTCGACATGTTCCGGCAGTACATTCCACGTATTGCCCCCCTGAATGCGGGTGACGCTCAGCACCACCGACTCCAGCGTATTGACGTTACGGCTGGCAATGCTTTGCAGCGCGACCACCAACTGGCTGGCGAGCAAAATGGCGTCGTTACCTTCGTGCGGGCGTGCGGCGTGCGCACCTTTACCGGTGACGGTCAGCGAGAAACGATCCACATTGGCGTAAAACGCGCCGCCGCGCGTGGCAAACGATCCGACCGGTAAGCCGGGTTCGTTATGCATGCCAAAGATGGCGCTAACGTTGTCCAGAGCGCCAGCGTCGATTAACCGTTTCGCGCCGCCAAAATTCTCTTCCGCGGGCTGGAACAGAATGCGCACTCTGCCCGGCAGTTGCGGCTCTTTCTGTTTAAGCAGCAGCGCCGCGCCAAGCATAACGCTGGAGTGAACGTCGTGCCCGCAGGCGTGCATCACGCCAGGGTTGCGCGAAGCAAACGGCACGTCGACCGCTTCTTCAATCGGCAAGGCATCGATATCCGCGCGCAGGGCGATCACTTTTTCGCCGCTGCCCACTTCCGCGACCACACCTGTCGGCAGGCTTAACGGCAGCAATCTCAGCCCGGCGCTCTCCAGCCAGTGGCGAATGCGCCGGGTGGTTTCAAATTCCTGCAATGACAACTCCGGGTGCTGGTGTAACTCGCGTCGCCAGTCGATCAGTTGTTCAGCAAAGCTCATCCCGCCACCTCCTGCGTTGCTTTGGTGTTTGCGTGGGCCTGCGCCAGCCGCAATACAGAGGTCAGCCGCGCACTGCCTTCGCTGATCGGCGTATCGATAATAAATTCATCAATGGCGAACTGCTGATGCAGTTGATCCAGCCCCGCCAGAACCTGTTGTGGCGTTCCGGCGATCAATGACGGTTCGCGTTTTGCGATACGCACCGCCGGGCTGCCTGCCTGGCGGGCAAACGCTTGACCTTGTGCCTCGCTGGCGACGCTCACGCGCTGGCCATTAGCCAGCTCGACACCCCAGACTTCAACCTGTTGCGCCAGCGCATGCGCCTGGGCTTCGGTTTCCGCGACGATCACCTGCACGGCAACCAATGTGTCACGCTGGCTCTGTTGTTGCCACTGCGTGACAACGTCACGTAAAAGAGCTTTGTCACCGTTGAGATGGGCGGCAAAAACGAAATTCCAGCCTAGTTTTGCCGCAAGCGCCGCGCTTTCGAGGCTTGCACCAAGCAGGAAACCTTCTGCACGCTGCGGGGGTAGCGGCGTTGCCAGAACGGTTTCTTCCGTGTGGTCATCTTTTGACAGGGACAACCAGTTATCCAGTTGCGCCAGTTGATCGGCAAAACTGCCCTTCTCAGCGCTGTTTATTCCCTGCTGGAGTGCGCGGGTGGAGAGCGGCAAACCGCCGGGGGCTTTGCCGACACCAAGATCAACGCGCCCCGGCGCAAGGGTCGCCAGCAGGTTGAAGTTTTCCGCCACTTTGAACGGGCTGTAATGTTGCAACATCACCCCGCCGGAACCGACGCGAATTCGCCGCGTTTGCCCCAGTATCCAGGCGATAACCAGCTCCGGCGACGGGCTGGCCAACTGGGTAGTGTTGTGATGTTCGGCAATCCAGAAGCGGTGATAGCCCCAGTTTTCCGCCTGCTGCGCCAGTTGCAGCGTGCGGGCCAGGGCATCCTGTGCGGTTTCGTGCTCCGCGATGGGGCTTTTATCCAGCAAACTCAGGCGATAAGACATGCAATTGACTCGCGTTAGAGGAGATAACCTCATTAATAGGGCGACGCGCGCATGCTGTGAAACAATTAATTTACATTAAATAAGCAAAAAATTTGCAAAGACATGGATGTCGGTGCTGCGGTCGTCATGATGACTGATAACAACTACGCAATAATTCTGTAAATTTGTTACACATTCCTTTTACTTATACAGGTTATTTCTGTTGCATTTTTCGTCGGATTAAATCATTTGCTCTGCTCGTTACCCTTAACCTCACAATTTCCGCTAATAGTCGAGTGCTATGGCACTGGTATGTTTTGCGTCGTATATCGATTGCGGTTACGATGCTGCGCCATGTTTGGTCTTATCCATACGAAGAAACACTGGAAAGACAGAACATTTTCCCGCGCCAGGCAATCGATTGGTTTTCTGCCTGCCGGGTTGAGGAATTCCGCAAGGTTCAGACAGGTAAACAGGTAACGCAATGAAAACAGACAACAACGTCACGGATCATCACGCCGCGAAACGACGCTGGCTCAATTCTCACGAAGAGGGCTACAACCGCGCGATGGGTAACCGCCAGGTGCAAATGATTGCTATCGGCGGCGCAATCGGTACAGGTTTATTTCTGGGCGCGGGCGCCCGACTGCAGATGGCGGGGCCGTCGCTGGCTATCGTTTATCTGGTGTGTGGTATTTTCTCCTTCTTTATTCTGCGCGCGCTGGGCGAACTGGTATTACACCGCCCTTCCAGCGGCAGCTTCGTCTCTTATGCGCGTGAATTTCTTGGCGAAAAAGCCGCGTATGTCGCCGGTTGGATGTATTTCATCAACTGGGCGATGACCGGTATCGTGGATATCACCGCCGTTGCGCTGTATATGCATTACTGGGGCGCGTTTGGCGATGTGCCGCAATGGGTGTTTGCCCTTGGCGCGCTGGCGATTGTCGGCACCATGAACATGATCGGCGTGAAGTGGTTCGCGGAGATGGAGTTCTGGTTTGCGCTGGTCAAAGTGCTGGCGATTGTGGTGTTCCTGGTCGTCGGAACCATTTTTCTCGGCAGCGGTAAACCGCTCGATGGCGGCGCGACCGGCTTCCATTTGATCACCGATAACGGCGGTTTCTTCCCGCACGGCCTGTTACCGGCGCTGGTGCTGGTTCAGGGCGTTGTGTTCGCGTTCGCCTCAATCGAACTGGTAGGTACGGCTGCCGGTGAGTGTAAAGATCCGCAGACCATGGTGCCGAAAGCCATTAACAGTGTTATCTGGCGTATCGGTTTGTTCTATGTCGGTTCCGTGGTGCTGCTGGTTCTGCTGCTACCGTGGAATGCGTATCAGGCGGGACAAAGCCCGTTTGTGACCTTCTTCTCCAAACTGGGCGTGCCGTATATCGGCGACATTATGAATATGGTGGTGCTGACTGCGGCGCTCTCCAGCCTGAACTCCGGCCTTTACAGCACAGGTCGTATTCTGCGCTCGATGTCGATGGGCGGTTCCGCACCGAAATTCATGTCGAAAATGAGCCGTCACCATGTACCTTACGCGGGCATTCTGGCGACCATTTGCGTCTACATTGTTGGTGTGTTCCTGAACTACCTGGTGCCGTCGCAAGTGTTTGAAATTGTGCTTAACGTTGCGTCGCTGGGGATCATTGCCTCCTGGGGCTTTATCGTGGTGTGCCAGATGCGTCTGCGCAAAGCTATCCACGAAGGCAAAGTGGCGGATGTCAGCTTCAAAATGCCTGGCGCACCGGTGACTTCATGGCTGACGCTGCTGTTCCTGCTCAGCGTGCTGGTGCTGATGGCGTTCGATTACCCGAACGGTACGTACACCATCGGTTCGATTCCGCTGATTGCGGTGTTGTTGGTTGCGGGCTGGTTTGGCGTGCGTAAACGCGTTAATGAAATTCACAGCACCGCACCGGTTCACCCGGATGCCGTACCGAAGACGCATTCGTAACGCGTCATAAAAGCAAAAAGCCGCAGCGGAAACGTTGCGGCTTTTTTTGTTCGCGTGAAAGCTACGCCTGCGCTTGTTTAAAACGTTGCCAGGCGGCAGTAATCTGCGGCGCAATCAACGCATAGTTTTCCTGGGTATTATCAACGTGGGAGATCGTAGGCAGCCCTGTTGTCAACACGCGCTCGTACTCGTCAAAATACCCTGCCGCTGCAGTCGTGTAGTAATAGTCAGTGAAAGAAAAAGCTCCCCGCAGGGAGCTTCAGATATCAAACGATTACAGCGCAATACGTAGCACATCATCCGGTTGCGTTGCTTCTTTTTCACGCGTTGAGGCCTGTTTCACGCTGACGTACAGCGTATTGCCGTCCGCTGACAGCGCCAGGCTGTTCGGATGAGTTGGTGTGGCGAAGGTTTTCACTACGTTATAGCTTTTTGCGTCGATAACGCTCACTTTCCCCGCCTCGCGGTGCGTCACGTAAACTTCATTGCGCGTTGGGTTAAACAACACCGCCAGCGATTCTGGTACCGAGATTTTCTCCAGCACCTTGCCGTTACGGGTATCGACAACCAACACTTCCGGCGCTTTTGAATCGGTGATAAACGCGCGATGACCGGCGGTATCGAGGCTGAGGTTGAGATAGAAGTGCTCTTTGTCGTCATCCTGCAATTTTTTACGTTCAAGGATGCGGTTGTTGCGGATATCAATGGTCACCAGCTCACCGTCAGCATTGGTGGTGTAGAGGCGTTTCGCCGCGCTATCAATAGCAAGGCCGGTGCTGTATGTTCCCGTACTGGTAATGGTCGTTTTCAGCTTCAGCGCCGCACCGTCCACCACCCATACCGCACTCTCTTTCCCGACGCCGGTGATGTAAACCGTGTTGGTTTCTTCATCCACCGCCAGCTCGCGCGGGCTGAGCGGACGTACCGTGTCCGAGCGTTTACGCGCATCCAGCACCACGCGGCCTTTAATAACGCCAGTTTTGGCGTCTACCGCCGTTACGCAACCGTCTGTGGTGTTGCCGAACCACAGTGTCTGCGTGCGGCTATTGAGCGTTGCACCAAACGGTTTTAAATCGCTGTGAATGGCTTGCGTAATGTCAAGCGTGGCCGGATCAAGACGGTAAATCACCCCACCTTTATCCGTTTTGCGGCTCTGCGCGGTCGCCAGCCACAGCGCGTTTTCCTGCTGGCTGATGGCCATTTCATAGGCGCCTTTCCCGACCGCTTTGCGCAGCATCTCTTCTGCGGCGTGGGTGTTAAATGCCCCCGCCAGCAGTAACGATCCCAGAACCAACGTATGGCGCAAGCGCGGTGCGCATAATTGACGTAAAGACATGACGACTCCCTTTGTTCAACTTAGTGGTTACGTTTTCACATGCGTCCAGTGCACGAAACGGCGGTTTCGCTTATTGTTATAGTTGAGAATAGTAATCATTAATGACAAGAAAGTGGAGCGTTAATCTTCGCGACGCAGGATCCTGGTTCCTCCGTTACACTCATTGTTAACGTAACGTGCGTTTAACGTTTTCAAATAATTTACATACGCTTTAACATATTGGCGTATTTCCTCTTTTTGGTTCGTCTTTTAACTTGGTTCCGTCATGAATATCATTTCTGCCACAAAGGTCACCCTGCCGGTGTTATTGCTACCGGCTGCGCTCTCCACGTCCGCTTATGCCGCCGACAACGAACAAACGATGATTGTCAGCGCCACACCGCAGACCGTTTCCGAACTGGACAGCCCCGCCGCCGTGAGCGTCGTTCAGGGCGACGACATCCGCCAGGCCGCGCCGCGCGTCAATCTCTCAGAATCGCTGAACAGCGTTCCCGGTTTACAAGTGCAAAACCGGCAAAATTACGCCCAGGATCTGCAACTGTCGATTCGCGGGTTTGGTTCGCGTTCTACCTACGGCGTGCGCGGCATTCGCCTGTATGTTGATGGCATTCCCGCGACCATGCCGGATGGCCAGGGACAAACATCGAATATCGATTTAAACAGTGTGGAGAGCATAGATGTGCTGCGCGGCCCGTTCTCGGCGCTGTATGGCAACGCGTCTGGCGGAGTGATGAATGTCACCACGCAGACCGGGCGTGAACCGGCCGCCATTGAAGCCAGCAGCTATTACGGCAGCTTTGGTAGCTGGCGCTACGGGCTGAAAGCCACCGGCGCGATGGGCGACGGGACGCACGCGGGCGATGTCGATTACACCGTATCCAGCACCCGTTTTGTCACCCAGGGCTATCGCGATCGCAGCGGCGCGCGGAAAAATCTCGCCAACGCGAAACTCGGCGTTCGTATTGATGACGTCAGCAAACTGAGCCTGATTTTTAACAGCGTGGATATTAAAGCCAACGACGCCGGCGGATTAACCGAATCTGAATGGAAAGATAATCCGCGCCAGTCGCCGCGTGCGCAGCAATATGATACGCGCAAAACCATTAAGCAAACCCAGGCGGGCTTGCGCTATGAGCGCCAGATGAGCAGCCAGGATGATTTCAGCGTGATGATGTACGCCGGTGAGCGTGAAACCACGCAATATCAATCGATCCCGCGCGCGCCGCAGCTCAACCCAACCCACGCGGGCGGCGTGATTGATTTAACGCGCCACTATCAGGGCATTGATACCCGCTGGACGCACCGTGGCGAACTGGGCGTACCCGTCACATTTACCGGTGGTCTGAACTACGAAAACATGAGCGAGGAGCGCAAAGGTTACGAAAACTTTGTCATGGATGGCATCACGCCGGTGTACGGCGAAAAAGGCAACCTGCGCCGTAATGAACGCAACCTGATGTGGAACGTCGATCCGTATCTGCAAACCGCCTGGCAATTGACCGATAAGCTGTCGCTGGATGCGGGCGTTCGTTACAGCTCCGTCTGGTTTGACTCCAACGACCATTACATTACAGCGCGTAATGGTGATGACAGCGGCGAAGCCAATTATCACAAATGGCTGCCTGCCGCGTCGCTGAAATATGCCATGACCGAGGGCTGGAATGTGTATGCCGCCGCCGGTCGCGGTTTTGAAACGCCCACCATTAATGAGCTCTCCTACCGCGCGGATGGCAAAAATGGTCTCAACTTCGCGCTGAAACCGTCGACGAACGACACGGTGGAGATCGGCAGCAAAACGCGTATCGGCAATGGCCTGCTGACCGCCGCGTTGTTCCGCACGGATACCGATAATGAGATCGTCACCGATACCAGCATCGGTGGGCGTACCACCTATAAAAATGCCGGAAAAACCCGTCGTCAGGGCGCGGAGTTATCCCTCGATCAGCAATTCGCCGGGAACTGGCGGGCGAAACTGGCGTGGACCTATCTTGATGCAACGTATCGCAGTGAGGTGTGCGACGGCGGATGTAATGGCAACCGAATCCCGGGTATCGCGCGCAATATGGGCTTTGCCTCGCTGGGCTGGATCCCGGACCAGGGTTGGTACGCAGGCGCAGATGCGCGTTATATGAGCGATATCATGGCCAATGACGAAAACAGCGCCAAAGCGCCTTCTTATACCGTCACCGGGCTGAATACCGGTTATAAATTCAGCTATGGCAACTGGATGATGGACGTGTTTGGTCGGGTCGATAACCTGTTTGATCGCAAATATGTCGGTTCCGTTATCGTTAACGAAGGCAATAACCGTTACTACGAACCGGCGCCGGGGCGTAATTACAGCGTTGGCTTATCGGTCGCGTATCAGTTTGAATAATATGCAAGCCCCTGTTAGCAGGGGCTTTTTTTATAGCGATAACGACCAGGCGTGGAACAACCAGGCATGTGACAACCAGGCGTGGGACAACTAGGCATGTGACAACAGTGGGAACATCACCTGATGGTCGCGAAACACATTCTCTTTCCCGCTGAACAGAAACAGCGTGTCCTCATCGTCAATTAACGTGCATTCACATTCGCGGGTTTCTTTGGGCGTAAAACCTAACACCACACGCTGGGTTTGTTGATTGGCTAAGGCATTAACAATTTGCGTTAATGTCGTGCCCGGTTCGGCAAAAATATCGAAACACAACAGCGTGCCTCTGTTTTGCGTGGCAATGGCAATAGCCTGATGTTTTTCTGAAAAATAGACGCACGCTTTTAAATACGACGCACAGTAAAACATCAACAAACCCACGTTGTTATTCATCGGCAGCGCCGAAAAGGGGTTGGATTTCGCATAATAGTGCAGCAACTGCTGCCTGTCGGCGTCGTCGTCCATATCCAGCCGGCGAAAGTCACTCGCCACCGGCGTGGCACGCAGGGTGTATTGATATTCCCGCGCTTTCTCAAAGCCAAACTTCGGATAAAAATCCCGCACGGTGGCGTTTGCGTACAAATAGATTGCATCGGCCCGCTGTTGCCATTCATGGATAATTTCCGTCAACAGGTAACGGGCAAGTCCATTATTGCGATAGCGCTTATCGGTCATTACCGTGCCTATCTGGATATAGCGTTTTTCTGCGCCCATCCAGCGTGTGTCGATAACATTAACCGAGGCATTGGCAATAACCTGGTTTTCATCGACCAGCGCGTAGGGAATGTAGTTTTCTGTCCAGAACCCCGCCTGATACCAGGCCTCGAAGGATAAATCGAAGGTATCTACGGCTAAATCAATAAAGCTTTGGCGCAATATGTCGTGCTGTTTTAGTTGTTTTACCAGAGGGTATTTCAT
The DNA here is from genome assembly GCF_016620385.1 of Kosakonia sp. LAM2021. Lineage (NCBI taxonomy): Bacteria > Pseudomonadati > Pseudomonadota > Gammaproteobacteria > Enterobacterales > Enterobacteriaceae > Kosakonia > Kosakonia sp. LAM2021. Next base: position 1,250,355 of record NZ_JAENHT010000001.1, on the reverse strand, counting down.
GCCGCCGTTTCCCATAAAAAAGCCCGGATGCATCGCGCTTCCGGGCTGTTACTGATGCGCGTATCAAAGGTTAAAACGTGGTCCAGCCCTCATCACTCGTGGCGGTTTCACGCGGTTCGACGCCCTGCTTCACGCCGGGTTTGGCTGTCGGTTTGCCGGTTTTGGCTACCGGTTTTGCGCCATTTTGATCGAGACGGAACGTGGCGACCAGCTCTTCCAGCAAACGCGCCTGCTCTTCCAGCGAACCCGCCGCCGAAGAGGATTCGCTTACCAGTGAGGCGTTCTGTTGCGTGGTACTATCCAGTTCACCCACCGCGCGGGCGATTTGCTCAATACCGCGGCTCTGCTCTTCGGAAGCAGACGAAATTTCGCCCATGATATCGTTAACACGGGTGACAGACTGCACCACCTGATCCATGGTTTCACCGGCTTTTGCCACCAGTTCGCTACCGACATTAATGCGCGAAACTGACTCGCTAATCAGCTGTTCGATATCTTTTGCCGCCTGCGAGCTGCGTTGCGACAGGCTGCGCACTTCGCTGGCCACTACCGCAAAACCACGCCCCTGTTCACCAGCGCGTGCCGCTTCTACTGCGGCGTTAAGTGCCAGAATGTTGGTCTGGAAGGCGATGCTGTTAATCACAGCAGTAATATCGGCAATTTTGTTCGAACTGTTATGAATATCGCCCATGGTGTTTACCACTTCGCGCATCACCGTACCGCCTTCGCTGGCGGTTTTCGACGCCTGGGCTGCCAGGCTGCTGGCATTGCGAGCGTTATCGGCGTTGTTTTTCACCGTAGCGGTCAACTCTTCCATGCTGGCTGCGGTTTCAACGACCGCCGCTGCCTGTTGCTCGGTGCGGGAAGAGAGATCGGTATTGCCTTCGGCAATCTCCGTCGCCGCACGCGAAACCTGGCTTACGCTGTTGCGCACTTCGAAAATCATGTCGCGCAGCGTATCGTTCATCCGGCCCATTGCACCGGTTAATTGCCCCAGTTCATCCGTGCTCTGCGCACGGATCTGCGAGCTGAGATCGCCACTGGCGATACGTTCCGCCAGCGCCAGGTTGCGATCGATAGGACGCGTAATCTGACGGATAACCCACCAGGAGACGATCACGCCAAGCAGGATAGCAATCACGCCGATAATCGCCGCAATGGTGCTGGAGGTGTACGCCAGTTCATCGTTATGCGCTTTCACCAGCGTAATGATCTGTTTGAGCGAGGCGCTGCTCTCATCCCCGCCCACTTTGACTTTATCTTCCGACGCCTTTAATGCCTGGAAAGCGGTGAGATAGTTAAGGCTCAAATCGCGGTATTTCACCGTGTCATCCCACAGGGATTGCAACGGTGATTGCAGCTCACCCGGTAACTGGCTTACCAGTGCCTGAACGCTCTTTTGCGTTGCGCCAAAACGGGCATCCAGCGCCTCTTTAGACTCTTTACCCGGGCTGTAACGAACCACCAGCGCGGCGTCGCGTACGGTGCTGATCGCAAACAACTGTTCGTAAATTTGCGCCATCAGCGCCGGGTCGGCCACTGGTGTGCGCACCAGCGTGGTATAACGCGCAGAGAGATCTTGTGCGGCCAGTTTGTCGAGCGATTCGCGCACGGTCTTGATATCACCGGTGGCTTTTTGCATCTCGCCAATCGCGTTCTGGAACTGTTCCAGGTGGCGGGCGACATCGTTGATAATTTGTTTTTCGTTTGCAGACCAGGACATATCGTCGGCGCTGGCAGTTAGCTCGGAAGCGTGACGCACGTAGTTGGACATCACCTGCCCTGATTTATCATCGCCATAGAAGTATTTCAGACGGTTAATTTTGGCCTGAAATACTTCAATGTTGATGTTGTACATAAGGTTGGTTTTTTCGTAGACGTCGCGTATTTCTTTGAAGCGCAATACGCTGAGGACGGTGGCAATAGCAACCAGAAAGAGAACTAACCCAAAACCGACTGACAGCTTCCTACTAATTTTTATATTGCTTAACCGCTGGCTAAATGACATTCCGGACTCCTTGCTAAACCCCAATGTTAGCGCTCAACAACTGCACGCACACATTGTTATCGGCAAAGAAGCCAGGGATTTCAGGTGCTGGCTGGTCTTATCAGTCAAAAACGTGATATTGATGCGCCCCATTCGCAAATTTTCCCGGGGAGCATCAATATATAAAGAGAATGATTGTGTTGTTGAATTGGAACTCAGCGATAGAATTGTTTGTGAACGATGTTTGCGCCCTCATCAATCGCACGCCATAACGCGCGTTCGCTAGCGAAAGCGTCTCCCTCTTCTAACGCCGCCAATAAATCACCGTAATTTTCGACGCGCGTTAAATCCTCAGAATTTGGATAAAGATAATTGTAACAAGGGCCAATACGAACCCATAACTGCTCAATCAAGGCGGTTAGCGTCGGCATCCCGGCGTGGCTGTAAACGCTAAAGCGAAACACGCGGTTAGCTTGTAAGCCCTGCTCGGTGTTACCGCTTTTCATTGCTTCATGGAAATTCGCCGCCAGGATACGCAACTCACGAATTTTCTCCTTCGTCATATGCTGGCTGGCTGCGCGAGCGGCCATGCCCTCAAGATTTTTACGAATCTGGTTAATTTCGTTATAGCGATCAAGGCTGACTTCCGGCACCAGAAAAGCCTGCGCCGGGGTGGCATGCAGCGCGCCTGCGGAGACCAACCGCAGTAACGCTTCCCGCACCGGTGTAATACTGGTGCCTAATTGATCGGCTATTTCCTTTGTGATGAGTCGCGCGCCCGGTTTAAGCGCACCAATAATAAGCGCACTCTTAAGACTCGCCTCAACTTGCATGGTGAGACTGGTCCGCTGCGCTTTTTCCAAATCAAGCATGTTTGTATCCCGTATAATTTCTTATTTATTCTCAGCCTGGTAGCGTGTCCGTGATTTGTGTCAATGAATATATTATATACACATGCCTGGTCTTGGATGGTCGCGTAAAAGTTAAAACAATTTGTATTTATTATGCACAACTACCAGGAACCGCCTTCACAAGGTCATCAGTTCCTTATGCTTATCTAATTAAAGACGTTTCTCAAAAATTTGCACGATTTCTGATGGCGGTTTTTCACCGCCATCATTCTTTTAGCTGAGAGGCCCGATTTGCACTACGACTTTACCGAAATTTTTCCCTTCGAGCAGGCCAATAAAAGCGTCTGGCGCATTTTCCAGACCGTCGATCAATTGCTCACGGTACTGAATTATTTCTTGTCGAATCCATTGTTCCATTTCTTGTTGAAATTCATGAATACGGTGGCCGTAATCCTGACCAATAATAAAACCTTGCAAGCGGATTCGTTTTTTCAGCAGCGTTGCCATTAATAACGGAATACGATCCGGACCGGCGGGAAGATCGGTGGCGTTATAGCCGCTGACTAATCCGCAAAGCGGAATTCGCGCGGAGGTATTTAATAACGGCAGTACCGCATCAAATACTTTTCCGCCGACATTTTCAAAATAGATATCGATACCCTGCGGGCAGGCCGCAGCCAGTTGTTCGGCAAAATCTTCCGCATGGTGATCAATGCAGTGATCGAACCCCAGCACGTCAACCGCATGACGGCATTTCTCGCTGCCGCCGGCCACGCCGACTACGCGACAACCCTTAATTTTACCGATTTGCCCTACTGTCGCGCCTACCGGACCGGTTGCCGCGGCAACAACCAACGTTTCACCGGATTTCGGCTGGCCGATATCCAGCAATCCCATATAGGCGGTAAACCCTGGCATACCAAGAATGCCAAGCGACCACGACGGGTGCGGCGGATTGTCTCCCAGTTTGACCAGGCCTTCGCCGCCCGAAATGTCGTAATCCTGCCAGCCGCTGTAACCCAGCACCCAGTCACCTTCGGCGAAATCCGGGTGCTGCGATTTGACGACGCGGCTAACGGTGGCACCGCACATCACTTCACCAATTTTTACCGGTGGTGAATACGATGGCGCATCGCTCATACGCCCGCGCATATAAGGATCTAACGAAAGGAAAACCGTGCGCAGCAACACCTGCCCTTCGCCCGGCGTGGCAATGTCATCTTCTTTAAGGCGGAAATTATCCGCGACGGGCGCGCCATGCGGGCGGGAAGCCAGCACCCAGCGGCGGTTGCGGTGAGGATCTTGTTTCATTGTTCGCTCCTGTACGTGTCAGACTAACTATTGATACTAGTCTCTGACGGCCAGGCGCGCGTTTACATTACGAGCTGGAAGGATTTAGCCGCACCACCAGATAACGGCAAGGCGCGTGGCTTTCATTAATAAAGCGGCAATCATTTGGCGGGCCGAGCTCCAGACAATCTCCGGCGCACATCTCATGGCGCGTGTCGCCTTCAACGAACACCAGTTCCCCCTCCTGCAACCAGATAAGCTGGCGCGCCAGCGCATAGGCGGACGCAGGCATCGGAATATCGCTCCCGGCGGGCAGCTCGATTTGCACCAGATCGATAGGCAAATCACTGCGCGGCGAAACATGGCGGCGCAGATAGTGGCTTTGCGGATCGCGCCAGACGGGTTGATCGGCGTGGCGCAGCAGTTTGCCCTCCTGCATTTCTGCGCGCGCAATCAGCGTTGACATACTGATGCCAAACGCGCCGGAAAGCCGCGCCAGCAGCGCCGCCGTCGGGTTACTGTCGCCGCGTTCAATTTTGTGGATCATCGCCCGCGATACACCAGCGCGCTCCGCCAGTTCGCTCAGCGACCAGCCGCGTGATTCACGTTCAACGCGAATTCGCGCACTGATCCGTTGATTTATATTGTCTGAGATAGTATTCATAACGTAATACTATAGTGTACAAATTTGAGGTTCAACCATGAATATTCGTTACGCCGGGAAAGACGATTGTGCGGCAATTGCCGTCATTTACAACCATGCGGTGGTCAATACCGCCGCCATCTGGAATGACCAGACGGTCGATGTCGACAACCGTATCGCCTGGTTCGAAGCGCGCGCCTCGCTGGGCTATCCGGTGCTGGTCAGCGAAGAAAATGGTGCAGTTACCGGCTATGCCTCGTTTGGCGACTGGCGCGCTTTTGACGGTTTTCGCCACACGGTTGAGCACTCTGTGTATGTTCATCCGGAACACCAGGGCAAAGGCATCGGCCTGGCACTGATGGAGCGCTTAATCGACGAAGCCAAACGCATCGGCAAACATGTCATGGTCGCGGGTATCGAAGCGCAGAATCATGGTTCAATTCATCTGCACAGCAAGCTTGGGTTTGTGATTACCGGGCAAATGCCGCAGGTCGGCACGAAGTTTGGCCGCTGGCTGGATCTGACATTTATGCAGTTGCAACTCGATGATCGCACCGAACCGGACGCCATTTCATGAATCAGTCGCTCACCCTCACCTTTTTGATTGCTGCAGGTATTGGCCTGGTGGTGCAAAACACCTTAATGGTGCGCATTACCCAGTCGGCGTCGACCATTCTTATCGCTATGCTGCTGAATTCGCTGGTCGGCATTGTGCTGTTTGTCTCTATTTTGCTGATCAAACACGGTGTCGCCGGTTTTCAGGAGTTGTACACCAGCGTGAAATGGTGGACGCTCATTCCCGGTCTGCTGGGGTCGTTTTTTGTCTTTGCCAGCATCAGCGGCTATCAATATGTCGGCGCGGCAACAACCATTGCGGTGCTGGTTGCAAGCCAGCTTATCGGCGGTCTGGTGATGGATGTGGTGAGAAGCCAGGGCGTTGCGCTCAAAGCGCTGATTGGCCCGGTATGCGGTGCTGTGTTGCTGGTGATTGGCGCCTGGCTGGTAGCCAGACGCCAGTTTTAATTACAGGATTTCGCCACCTTTGGTGAGCTGTTCGCGTCGCGCTTCCATATCTTCTTTATGCTGCCGTCCATGGTGCGCAATTGCCTGACGCAGGCGCTGTTGCTGGGTGTAACGTTCATCCCGGCTCAGTGCCGCATCATCGCTGAGTTCAACCAGTAACTCATTCATCCCGATAATAACGCCCTGTTCGATAGCCGCGTCGACACGTGCGATAACCTCATCCATATGTGACATAGCCTCTCCTTTAATTCAGCTTCGCTTTAGAAAAATCGCTGCCCATCAGGCTTACCGTATAACCGCTGACGTTACTGCGGGTGGCGTAAAACGTTTTGCCGTTAGCCAACGCGATCCACGGCGCCTGCTGGTAGAAAATCTCCTGTGCCTGACCGTAAAGTTTGGCGCGCTCGGCAGGATCAGCAGTCAGCTTCGCTTTCTGCACCAGACCATCATAGCCTTTATCGCACCAGCGGGCTGCGTTGGAGCCGGTTTTGATGCTATTGCAACCGAGCAGCACATCGGCAAAGTTGTCCGGGTCGCCGTTATCCGACATCCAGCCGAACAATGCGGTATCGTGTTCGCCTTTACGCATACCGGCCAGATATTCGCCCCATTCATACGAAACAATTTTCGCCTTCACGCCGACTTTTGCCCAGTCCGCCTGGATCATTTCGGCGATACGCCGCGAGTTCGGGTTATACGGACGCTGCACCGGCATTGACCACAGCGTGGCTTCAAAGCCCTTTTCCAGCCCGGCCTGCTTGAGCAGCGCTTTGGCTTTTTCGGGATCGTAGCTGTAATCCTTCAGGTCTTTATTAAACCCGAGCATGTTAGGCGGCAGCGGTGATTTTGCCACCGTACCGGAACCGAGGAACACCGCATTGACGATGGCTTGTTTGTCGGTCGCATAGTTCAGCGCCTGACGCACCAGCACATTATCAAACGGCTTTTTCTCGGTGTTAAACGCGAGGTAGCCGACATTCAGCGCATCAATGGTATGCAGCGTTAAGTCTTTGTTGTTTTTGATCTGATCAAACTGCACCGGTGCCGGGGCGGGAATTATCTGGCACTCATTGGTTTGCAGTTTCGCCAGGCGGGTTTGCACATCCGGCGTAATAGAGAAGATCAGATGTTTGGTAGGCACTTCGCCATCCCAATAATTTGGGTTGGCAATATAACGGATTTGCGCGTCCGTTTTGTACTGCTGCAAGGCGTACGGGCCGGTGCCGATTGGCCAGTTATCGACGTTTTCCGGCGTGCCTTTTTTCAGCATCGCATCCGCGTATTCCGCAGAGAGAATGGAAGCAAAATCCATCCCCCAGTCGGCAAGAAACGCGGCGTTCGGCTCATTCAGTACAAACTGAACATGGTTATCATCGATTTTTTTCACTTCTTTGATCAGCTTATCAAGGCCGACATCGGTGAAGTATTCGTAATTACCTTGCGAAACATTATGATAAGGATGTTTCGGATCCATCTGGCGCATCACAGAGAAGACAACGTCATCGGCGTTAAAGTCGCGCGTCGGTTTGAAATATTTATTGCTGTTGAATTTAACACCCTGGCGCAGCGTGAAGGTCCAGGTCTTTCCGTCTTCAGAGACTTTCCAGTCGGTCGCCAGCGACGGTACCGGTGTGTTTTTCACCGGATCAAAGGTGACCAGGCGGTTATAAAGCACCTGCGAGCTGGCAACAAATGTCGGCCCGGAGCTGGCAATTTGCGGGTTGAAGGATTCCGGTGACGCTTCGGAGCAGTAAATGATTGTATCGTTGGACGCCGCCCATGCGGCACTTGCCGGTAACAGTGTGCTCAGCGCAAGGGCGAGCAGCGTTTTTCCCGTGGACATTATCAGGAGCCTTCTTTTTTATATGGAGCATTAATCTCAGCACAGCAGATGGGAACTGGCAAATAATGATTCCGCATCAGGTTATTCTAAAGCATTTGTTTTTGCTGAAATATCCACCATTATTAATGAATAAATTTGTGTTAAATAAATTTCGTGCCGTCAAGCGGGTTCGGCGCGCTCAATGCGTCGAGAATTCAATGGTTTTGCGCTTTCCTCTGCCTTTTACTGGTAAGAAGTTTGCGTATAGTAGACGCGTGAAGAAGTCTATGGGATGAAAACGTGGCAAAAACTCTCTTGCGTAGCGGCGATTTGGATGATTTCCAGGCCGTTGGCGGCGGCGGTCAGGCCGTATTCGATTCGGCATTGCAAATTCGTGAAGCACTGCGTCTGCGTAAGCAGCAAGCGCTGGTAGATTGCCTGGCAATACCCCAGGTCAATGATGAAGGCGATCGGGTCGACTGGTACTCACCCATCGATGGTCGCGCCCAGGCATGGAAAGCGGCGGAACCCGAGGCGCGCGCCCGCGCGCTGCGTTACCTTGAAAGCACGCTGGACAGCGCCGCCGCGCTGAGCCGCAAATGCATGCAATCACCGAAAACCGCGCAGCAACTGTTTGGCTCGCTGCTGGAAAAAGCGCTGCAATTCCCCGGCGAAAACCATGTTTTCCTTGTTGATGGCAAACCGGTCATCACCTTCTGGGGCTTCGTGAATCTCAATGAAAGCGCCCGCGAAAATGTGCTCGAGTGCCTGCAAGAGCCGGAGCCAAAAATCCCTGAAATTATTATCGAACCGGAGCCAGAGCCGGAAGAAGAGCCCGCCGTCGAGGTGACATTCAGCCAGGCAGATGCGCCGCTACTCACGCCGCAAGCGGAAATCAAACCGCAGCCCGTTGCCGCACCGCCCGTGCAGGAAGCAGCACCCGTGGTTGCACCTGAACCCGCTCCTCAGCCTGAACCTGTGCCCGTGGTGAAAAAACGCCGCCGCTACGGTCTGTGGGCATTGCCCGTTGCCGCGGCTGTCGCGGCGGCAATTGCCGTACCGCTGGTGCTCAATCAGCAACAACAAGAACCTGCGCCTGCGCCTGCCGTAACCAAAGCAGAGCCGGTCGCTATTGCGCCGCCGCCGATGCAAGCCGAGCCGCTTCCTGAACTGGCGGTGAAACTGCCGCTGCATCAGGCTGAAATTGTTGCGCCTGCTGTCAAAGCACCGGAAGTCAAACCGGTTGATAAAGGGCCGGTTGTTATCGCCTCTATCCCGAAAGATGTACTGGTGATGGATGCGTTAGAAGTGAAAATCGGTTCCACCAAATTCCTTAACGGTAACTGGCGTGTGGCGATGGATGTGAAAGATCCGGTCACTGGCAAAGCCCCTGCCGTGCGTTACCAGATCCAGAACAACAAAGGGACGGCGCGTATTGTGATGGGTAAAAATGTGACCTGTCGCGCCGATCTGTTCTCCGGTCTGCATGAAACCGGCGAACTGCTGATTAAGAGCCGCAGCAACGCACGTTGCAGCGACGGGACGCGTTACCCGATGCCGGAAATTTCCTGTAAAGCAAGCAGCAACGACGTCGCGGAATGCAGCGCGCGTTTTGACGCCAACACCACCGTTCCGGTGACGTTCAGAAAAACAGGTGACTGAGTTTATGCTGGTTAATCTTTGCGACTACAAACAGAGCGTGACGCTGATTGCCAATAGCGGCGTGCAGTTTCTTGATTTTGGCCTGACACCGCAGGATTCCGCCAACAGCGGTCGATTTGTGCGTAAAACCGCCAACGGCCCGCTGCTGCGTCTGGATTTCGATCTGGTCAACGAGCGTTATACGCTGCCGAACCGCGACGGCGGTCAGCCGGAAGTGGTAAAACCCGAAAGCACGCACTCGCTGCAATATTCGTTGTCGATCCTCGATGGCGTCTGGCTGCCGATCCCTTTCCTGCGCTTTAACCCGCCCCGCACTTTCGTTGAAGGCCCGGATAACTGGGCACGCGTGCAGATCCGCAAGCTCAACGAACCGGACAGCGCCGGAAACACTCACCGCGTGGCGCTGGCGCTCGACAGCCAGATTAACGGTAACTCGCCTGCCGCGCTGGCCCCGCTGGAAAACGATATTCTCAATGGCACGCGATTCTCGCTGGCCTGGCGTGACGAGGAAGTGGCGGATTTCCTCGATCAGACCTGGGTCGATGGCTGGCTGCGTGAAGCATTTTTGCAATTCATTACGCAACATGAAACCCGCAGCGAACGCGAAATTAATCAGGCATTACGCGGTTTTGAATATCAGGCGCACTGGCTGAATCTGATGAGCCTGCTCGGCATGCAATTGCAGGTTCCGGAAGTCAAAATCGTTACGCACACGCTGAGTACCCCGGCGATCCCGGTCGATCTAATTCTGGATGTCGGCAACACCCACACCTGCGGCGTGATCATCGAAGATCACGGCGATGCCAATGATGGGTTGCGCCAGACAGCGGAATTGCAGGTGCGCTCGCTCAGTGAACCTCAGTTCCTGAATGAGCCGCTGTTTACCAGCCGTCTTGAGTTTTCTGAAGCGCGCTTCGGCAAACAACACTTCTCAGTGGAAAGTGGTCGCGAAGATGCTTTTATTTGGCCATCGATCGTGCGCGTGGGCGATGAGGCCCGCAAGCTGGCAACGCAGCGCCTTGGCACCGAAGGCAATAGCGGCATCTCCAGCCCGCGCCGTTACCTGTGGGACGAAACACCGGTATTGCAGGACTGGCGCTTTAGCCAGATGAACAGCAAAACCCAGCGTGAACCGCTGGCGACCGCCTTCCCGCTCATGAACCTGATGAATGACGAAGGCCAGCCGCTGTATAGCCTGCCGCTGGATGAGCGTTTACCGGTCTTTTCCCCGCAGTACAGCCGCAGTACGTTGATGACCCACATGCTGTGCGAATTGTTGTCGCAGGCGCTTGGGCAGATCAACAGTGTCGCCACGCGTCTGCGTTTGGGCTTTCCGGCCTCTCCGCGCCAGCTGCGCACCATTATTCTTACCCTGCCCTCGGCGATGCCGAAGCAGGAGCGTGAAATTTTCCGTCGCCGTATGTTCGAAGCCATCGCGCTGGTGTGGAAAGCCATGGGCTGGCATCCGCAGGATGAAGACTTTGCTAACCGCAAGCAGCAGGAAAAAAGCGTCGTACCTGTGCCGCACATTCAGATGGAGTGGGACGAAGCCAGCTGCGGCCAACTGGTGTGGCTGTATAACGAAGCGATTTCCCGTTTTTCCGGGCAAACTGAAACGTTTTTCGCCTCGCTTGCCCGCCCGGATCGCGAAGAAGCACCGGGCGCGGTAAAAGGCCGTTCGCTGCGCGTGGCCTCCGTCGATATCGGCGGCGGTACGACAGATATGGCGATCACCCATTATCAACTGGATGATGGCACTGGCAGTAACGTCAAAATCACCCCGCAACTGCTGTTTCGCGAAGGGTTTAAAGTCGCCGGCGATGACATTCTGCTGGATGTGATTCAGCGCTGTGTGCTGCCGGCGTTGCAAACGCAGATGCAGAAAGCGGGCATTACCGATGCCGCGGCGATCATGGCGACGTTATTTGGTGATTCCGGACGTATTGATACCCAGGCTGTGCTGCGCCAGCAGACGACGCTGCAACTGTTTATGCCGATTGGTCACGCCATTCTTGCCGCGTGGGAAGAGAGTGACATTAACGATCCGCTCGCAGGGTTGCATGCAACCTTTGGTGAACTACTCACGCAACTGCCAACGCGCAATGTCATGAACTACCTGAAACAGGCAATCGATCATGCGCTGCCGTCTGGTTCGACAGAATTCGATGTGCTGGCTGTCCCGTTGCAGGTGAATTTCCGTGAGTTGCAGGATGCGATGCTGGCCGGGCAATTTACCCTGACCGCCCCGCTGCATGCGGTTTGCGAAGCCATCAGCCACTACTGCTGCGATGTACTGTTAATTACCGGTCGTCCTGGCTGCTTGCCCGGCGTGCAGGCGTTGATTCGCCACCTGCAACCTGTGCCGGTTAACCGCATGATCTGGCTTGATAAATACCGCGTACATGAGTGGTATCCGTTCAGCCAGCAGGGTAAGATCGGCAACCCGAAATCAACCGCCGCCGTGGGTGCGATGTTGTGCAGCCTGGCGCTTGATTTGCGTCTGCCGCGTTTTAACTTTAAAGCGGCGGATATCGGTGCCTATTCCACCGTGCGCTACCTCGGTGTGCTGGATAACGTCGTCAATACCTTGCGCGATGAGAATATCTGGTATCACGATATCGACCTTGATAAGCCCGGTGCGAAACTGGACGCGCGTTTACATTTCCCGCTGCGCGGCAATGTTACGCTCGGTTTCCGCCAGCTCGCAAACGCCCGCTGGCCAGCTACGCCGCTGTACACGTTGAGTATCAACTCGCAGGAACTGGCGAAAACCATCGCGGGTGACGGCGTGTTGAATGTCCGTTTGCAGTTCAGCGGCGGCAATAAACAGCACGGGCCGGAATCGTTCACCTTAAGTGAGGCCTGGCTCCAGGATGGTACGCCGGTCGCCGCAGACGCGTTAACTTTTAAACTGAATACGCTGGCCGATCGCCGCCATAGCGGCAGCCATTACTGGATCGACAGTGGGAGTGTATATCTGAAATGAGTGCGAGCGTAAAAACCACCCAGGCACTGGCGACATGGATCAACGACAACCGCCAGCATGCACCTTTACTGGATGATGATGCCGACGCGCTACTGTCGCGTCTGACGACTGCCGCCGCCGAGGAAAGCGCGCTGCGTGAAGCGGTCGACGCGCCCTGCACCGTTGGGTTGTATGGTCATTCACAAGCGGCCAAAGCGCATCTGCTGGCCGCCCTGTGCGGCAGCGGTAACGGGCGGCTTAATGTGCGCCCCGGCGAAAAAACTCTGGATTACTTCACCCATATCAATCCCGGCCATGCCCTGACCTGCATGGCGCTGCGCTTTAGCCAGCATCTTGCGCCGATGGATGAGGGTTTCCCGCTGTGCCTGCGCATTATCAGTGAAGCCGAGCTGGTGCAGATTTTTATTGCGCATGCCATTCAGCAGCCGGAATTGCGCGCCGTTGACAAATCGGTGATTGAAGATCGCGTCGCGAAATGGCGCTCACTGCGCCAACCGAATGCGGTGCCGGGGATCACGGCGGAAGATATTGGCGCAATTGCCCGCTTCTGGCGCGCGGCGGTGCCGTCGTCGCAGCAACAGATGGACGATGCGCTGTGGTATCAGTTTGCTTGCCTGTTGCCTTCCCTGGATCTCAGCGCCCGCGCCAGCGCCTGGTCGCTGTTATGGGGCGAGCAGCAGGAACTCACGCAGCAGTGGTTGTCGCTGGCACATACCCTTCACCAGACCGGTAACGCGCAGGAGCTGGCGGCACCGCTGAGTATTCTGGTGGATACCTTTGCCCTGCCAACCGACGGTTTCTTAACACCATCGGAACCCGGTAGCGGTGAGATCCATGACGAAGTGGTGGTGCATCCGTGGTCAAATGAGCAGTTGCACAACGCGGTCAGTATTCCGCTGGCAACCCTTGCGCTGATTACACGCGAGCTGGTTTTGCCGGTAGAAAACGCGGTGTTAACGGCCGTGGATATTCTCGATATTCCGACTCCGGGCCCACAAGATGGTCAGCCGTTGTGGCGTAGCAAATGTCGCTGGTTGCTGGAAAGCTACCGCCAGCGCCTGCAACCGGATGTTTTGATGATTTGCAATGCGACGCTGGAACGTTCAGCCACCGCTGCCACTGCGCGTGCATTATTAAACTGGGTCAAAGAGACACAATCCGGTCAGGAAACGGCGCTGCCAGGGCTGGTCTGGGCAATTACACCGCAGGATGCGCGCTTTACGCTGGCGCAGAATCTGGATGAAGCCGTTCAGCAGCTAATTGGTAAACCGGGTCAGCACTGGGGGACGTTGCAGGCGCTGGATGCCAGCAGTTTGCAGCGTCTGCTTGAATGGCTGGTGCAGGCGACAGCGCCCGGCCTGCGTCAGCAGCGTTTGAAAGCGTTGACTGAGCGCCATCAGCGTGCCCTTCGCGATCTGCTGCAACCCTGGCTTGCCACCGCAGTAAAAGACGCGGCGGCGCAACGCGCGAGCGCGGAGTCTGTGGTGCGCGAGCTGCAAGGCCAGGCTTCACGCCACGGTGAATTGCTGGAAGGTTTACAGCCGGATATGCAGCAGTTCGATACGCTGTGGAAAGTTCAGCAGCCGCGCGAAGAGAAAGTCAGCGGCTTGTTTAATGAATCAATCGATCTGTTTGCTGAATCCGCAGAAAGCAGCGAACCGCAGGCAGTGTCGAAAGATATCGGTCAGCAGGCGCATGCTTTGTGGGTCAACCACGTACGCCAGTGGAGCCGCAATGATGATAACGCAGCGCGCCTGGGGCTCAGCCCTGCCGCGCTGCGCCAGATGGCGGAGATTGTTATCGTCAGCAGCTACCGGCTGAATTTACCCGATCAGTTGCAAAAAATTATGCAGCGCGATACCGCCTGCGCCGCGCAACTGTATGCCGCGATTGGTAACTTTGTCGCCTGGCTGGGATACGCGGAGATCGCGCAAGCGGATCGCCCGGAAAGCCGGGTAAACAAAGGCAGCACCATTTTTTCCAGCGGTACGGATGGCGCCACCCAGGCGCGGTTAACCCGTCTGAGCGAGCAGCCGGTACACGCCGCCACCCGCTATGTGTATGACTGGCTGGTGGCGTTGTACCACCGGGCTATCGAAAACATTGGTTACAGCCACCCGCTGGATATCAGCCCGGCGGCGCGTAAAAAACTCAAATCCCTGCTTCCCTGAAAATCACCCGGCCATGCAAATGTGCCGGGTTTCTTTTTACTCATGTTCTGCAATAAATGCCGCTAACGTCTGCGCCAGCAAGGCTGGCTGTTCGTCAGACATTGAATGACCGGCACGCGGAATAATGCGCAGTTCAATCCCTTGTTGCAGCACACTGTCGGCATCGTTGTCCGGTAACGACAGCTCGCCAAAAATCAACGTTTTGGGGCGCGGAAAATGGGCAAATAGCGACATCCACGACGGCTCTATACCATCAACCAGACTTTTCGCGCCGCGCCACACCGCCCAGGGCGCGCTGCTTTGCAGACTTCCGGCCCAGGCGGTTTTTTCGTGCGCCAGCATTGCCGCGTAGCCGCAGGTGACAAAATCGGCCTCATCCTGGGCCGCGATAACGCGGCTAAACGCCCCGCCACCGGCGTGAAAATTAGGTTCAGAAACGGCCAGCGCGTTGACACGCTGCGGGATACGCGAAGCGACTTCAATCGCAATACTGCCGCCCATACTGTGGCCGTATAACCAGAATGCATCGAGCCCAAGATGATCCAGCAGTTCAATCACCACTTGCGCCTGATCGCTGGTGCGATAAGAGAAGCTCGCCGGACGTTCACTGTAACCGTAGCCCGGCAAATCGATAAGAATGGCGCGCCTGCCGGCAAAGGCCGGATCGGCAACAATGCGCGGGTATTCGTACGAAGACGCGCAACCCAGGCCATGAATAAAAACCACCGGATCGCCTTTGCCCGGTAACGCGTGCCAGCGCACCTGCGCCTGCGCGTGGAGTGAATAGAGACTGTCCATAACTGCCCTCTCTGTCGCAATACTGTTTTTATATACAGTATCACAGCATTATGGCAAGGACACGATTAAAAGAGAGAAAAAAGTAACGCGACAGGAAAACTAATGGGCCAAGTCGCGCCGACTAACAAAGCGCTAAGCAGGCGGATTTTGCGGCTATCTTTGGCGAGAAACCAGGTTGCCACGGCACATAACACCGCCATGACAACGTAGAAAATAAGCAGTTTGGTGTAGAGTTCCAACGTCTGTCTCCTGTCCTTAGGTAAAACATCCGCCTAACATGTTGCACTAATTTTCAAGGCGTTATCGCTTTCGCCGTCACGCTTTGTTGGCAAAATTTAGAATATGGAAAATAACAGCGCAACCGGGAAGCTCATGGGCCATGTCGACCCCACTAAAAACGCGCTCAGCAGGCGAATACGTTTACAATCGTGAGAAAGAAACCAGGTAATCAGCGCGCAAATCAGCGCCATGACAAAGTAAAAAACCAACATTTTTTGGTATAACGACATAACAAACATTAACCCAGAAATAACAAAACGAACGCAATATGCTCTTTTTATTGATATATATCAAGTCGATTAAGGATTACCACGAAAGGTGTAGCCGCCAGCTTTGATTTAACTGGCTGTGAGAGCGAAAAAAACCACAACTGCTTTCTTTTTCTGTGGTCGGATTTTTTCCTACTGATGTGTTTCACGCCACCGTGCAATATCCTCTTTCGTGACTTCTTCGGCGTAGCAAATGGGCGAATAACCGCCTGCACGGCTCCACGCGCTGCGTTTCCCACATGAACTGCCGTTCCGGGCATGGTTGTAGGGGCAGGCACAGGGGCCGGGGTAGTTAGCAATAGATTCAGCAATGATCGCTTGTTTCACCTGCGCATCCGACAGGCGCTGCGTTTTGGCATAACTTTCAGATGTCGTGCATAAACCTGTGGCGGCGAGCGCTGCCCACAACAGCAATATATTTTTCATGTTTATTTTTCGGCGAATCCAGGCCAGGTTGATCATTATTTTGTGGCGGGTCAAAAATGATTAAACACAAACTCCGCGCGTAATGAAATGATATATCCATTAATTTAACTTAAGGATTAACTGATATGTTATTGCGGCCGATAATAACGTCGGGAAGTTTGGCGAGCCGGGATCATCTCTGATATTGTCTACCGGCAAGGCAGACATCAGATGAAACAAGGTAAGGTTATGCAGAAATATGACGACCTGTGGCAAGCCATAGAAGTTCGGGTGCGTGAAAACAATGATATAACGCACGTTGATATGACCACTGATACCGCCCGGGGCAATGCGGCCCGGCAGCGCATCGCGCAGATATTCGTCCTCGAAGTGTTGCTCTCTCGCCACCGGGAAAAATATGCCAGCAGTTTCGTTCCGCTTGCCGGTGAAGAGGCGCTTTATCATTTAATATTCAAACGCACCGGCTGGAAACCCTTTGAAGTAAAACAACTCTCGTTTATTGACGCGATGTTCGTACTGGCGGAGTTATTCCGCGAGGAAACGCTGCCAGCGGAAGTGCGCGCCGTTCTGCGTTCGCAGGGCGTAAAAGATGAGCCCTTCTCGACATATGATTTTTCAGAGAAAGATTGGGCACCGCGTGAAAATGAGGTATTCCTGAAAAGGTAAGCCTGCAAATTAATTGCATTGTTAAATAAATAAGGGCTCATCTGAGCCCTTATTTTTTAATTCAGCATGGAGGGTGCTGTTTCATTACCCGAGAGACTTTCAACGCGGGCAAAATAAAACTCTTCACCTTCGCAATAGTAGGTTTCGATTGGCATACGCGCACTTGCCGCCCCGCCATCAAGCCCCGCTATCGCCCATTGTACCGAGGTTTCGCCATCTTCAACGGTCAAAAATTCAGACGCGCCCCCTGGTACGAGCACGACTACGATTTTACTCATTACTCTATTTTCCTTGCCTGATTTTTTTAAAAGCCAGACATTCTCACCCACTGCAATGACTGCCATTTTTCGCGTTGATGACATTCATATGACAATCAATCGGGGCAATGTCTGTATGCGGTTTTATTTAAATGTTTTTATTTCGCCACTCCGCTGATGGCTGGCTATTATTAAACCAGTTTTTCATTAATAACAACACACTTAATTTACTATGCGATTTACCTCATGTTTCATAAGGGAATAAATGCGATAAACGCCGTCCGTGGCGTTTATTTGTGGATTAATGTTTGATCATCACATGGCGTACGACGGTGTAATCTTCCAGCCCGTAGAGCGACATATCTTTGCCATAGCCTGAGAGTTTCTGTCCGCCGTGCGGCATTTCGCTCACCAACATAAAATGCGTATTTACCCAGGTGCAGCCATATTGCAGACGCGCACTCAGGCGATGCGCGCGACCCACATCTTTAGTCCACACCGATGACGCCAGCCCATATTGCGAATCATTGGCCCAGCCCAGCACTTGCTCCTCATCATCAAACACCGTGACGCTCACCACCGGGCCAAACACCTCCCGCTGTACAATGGCATCCTCCTGTTTTGCCCCTGCCAGCAGCGTTGGCGGGTAATAATAGCCAGCGCCTTCATGCCTTTTACCGCCGGTCACCACGCGAATATGGCTGAGCGCTTTGGCCTCATCGACCGCCTTGCTAACGCGCGCCAGATGCGCTGCGGAGCTGAGCGGCCCAAGTTCGGTGGATTCATCGTCCGGCGCGCCCATTTTCAGGCTGGACACCGCCGCACCCAGCTTTTCCACCAGCGCGTCGTAAATGCCTTTTTGCGCGTAGATACGGCATGCGGCGGTGCAATCCTGCCCGGCATTGTAAAAACCGAAAGTGCGAACCCCTTCCACCACCGCATCGAGATCCGCATCATCAAACACGATCACCGGCGCTTTGCCGCCAAGTTCCATGTGGGTGCGCTTAATCGACGAGGCGGTATGACCAATAATGTGCTCGCCTGTGGCAATCGAGCCTGTCAGGGAAACCATGCGCACTTTTTCATGGCCGGTCAGCGGATCGCCCACGGTGCTGCCGCGCCCGAACAACACATTCAGCACGCCTGCCGGGAAGATATCTTTCGCCAGTTCCGCCAGTTTTAACGCGGTGAGAGGCGTAATTTCCGACGGCTTGATCACCACGCAGTTGCCCGCCGCCAGCGCCGGGCCGAGCTTCCAGGCCGCCATCATCAGCGGGTAGTTCCACGGCGCAATCGAGGCGACGACACCCAGCGGATCGCGGCGGATCATTGAAGTATGTCCTTCCAGATACTCGCCCGCCGCCAGCCCATTCAGGCAGCGCGCTGCGCCAGCGAAGAAGCGAAACACATCCACTACCGCCGGAATTTCGTCGTTCAGTACACAGTGCAGAGGTTTACCGCAATTGAGGGATTCCAGCCGGGCGAAAGTTTCCGCATTGTCCTCAATCACCTGCGCCAGTTGCAACAGGCATTCGGCGCGCGCTTTCGGCGTCGTTTGTCCCCAGCTGGCAAACGCGCGATCGGCCGCCTGCACAGCGGCATCGACCTGTGCAGCGGAGGCTTCAGCGATCTCCAGCAACACGTCACCGGTAGCCGGGTTATAAACAGGCTGCTTCTCGCCTTCGCCGTTAACCAGTACTCCATTGATAAACAGTTGATGTTGCATAGTTCAGTCCTTTCAACGTGGTCAGTTATTTGCCGGTTCCGGCAATCGTGTCGGTATCACGGGTCAGCCACCAGGCCCCCAGAATCGGAATCGTCGTCACCAGCATTACCAGCAACGCCACAACGTTGGTGACGGGTACATCCCGCGGGCGTCCCAACTGGTTGAGCAACCACAGTGGTAGCGTACGCTCGTGGCCAGCGGTAAAGGTGGTGACAATGATTTCGTCAAATGACAACGCAAACGCCAGCATGCCACCCGCCAGGAGCGCCGAACCCAGGTTGGGTAACACCACATAACGGAAGGTTTGCCAGCCGTTCGCACCCAAATCCATCGATGCTTCGACCAGGCTCCAGGAGGTTCGCCGAAACCTGGCAATCACGTTGTTAAACACTATCACGACGCAGAACGTGGCATGTCCTACGACGATGGTGAAAAAGCCCGGTTCCAGATTGACCGTTTTAAACGCGGTCAACAGCGCAAGCCCGGTGATAATTCCCGGTAAGGCAATCGGCAACAGCAGCAGTAAGGAAATGGCGTTTTTACCGAAAAACTCGCTGCGCCATAAGGCCATTGCAGCAAGTGTGCCAAGAACCAGTGCAATGGCCGTCGCCAGCGCCGCGATTTGCAGTGACAGTGTCACCGCATCGAGAATATCTCCCCTTGCCGCCGCCACGCTAAACCAGCGCAGCGTAAAGCCCTGCGGCGGAAAGCTGAATGCGGCGTCCTCGGTATTGAAAGCATAGATGGCGATGATCAAAAGCGGAAAGTGCAGAAAGATGACACCGCCCCAGGTGGCGATTTTGAGCAAAAACGGTGCGCGTTCAGAGTGCATCAAACGCTCCCAGGCGTTTCACAAACGCCAGATAAAGGGCGATCAACACCATCGGCACGAGGGTAAACGCGGCAGCCATCGGCATATTACCAATCGCCCCTTGCTGTGAATAAACCATATTGCCAATGAAATATCCCGGCGGCCCGACGAGTTGCGGCACGATAAAATCCCCGAGCGTCAGCGAAAAGGTAAATATTGAACCCGCCGCCACACCTGGCACTGCCAGCGGTAACACCACATACCGGAAAGTCTGACGCGGATGCGCGCCTAAATCCGCTGAGGCTTGCAACAGCGATGGCGGTAAGCGCTCGAGCGCCGCCTGAATTGGCAGGATCATAAACGGCAGCCAGATATAGACGAACACCAGAAAACGTCCGAGCCCGGAAGTGGAAAGCGTATTACCACCCACGGCGGGCAGCGTCAAAAACGCAGCGAGTAGCGGCTCCAGCCCCAGATGGCTTAAAAACCACTGCGCAACGCCATCTCTCGCCAGCAGCAACGTCCAGGCGTAGGCTTTAACGATGTAGCTCGCCCACATCGGCAACATCACCGCGATATAAAAGAACGCTTTCCATTTGCCCTGTGCATAACGCGCCATATACCACGCCATCGGAAAGGCGAGAATGGCGCTCGCCACCGTCACACACATCGCCATCATCAGCGTACGAAGAATGATGTCGTAATTAGCCGGGTTAAACAGCGCCAGCAGATTGGCGAACGTCAAATCCGGGGTAACCGACATGGTGAAATCATCGAAGGTGTAAAACCCTTGCCACAACAACGTAAGCAGTGAACCTAAATAGACAATGCCAAACCACATCAGCGGGCCGAGCAGCAGCAAAAGCAGCCCGTACACAGGTTTGCGCCAGAAGACGGCGCTAAGATTGACGCGGCGCGGCGAACGTTGCGCAATGCTCATTACCCTCTCACCCCGCTCCCTGTAATGGCACCATTGCCTCGCGCGACCAGGAAACCCGCACCTGTTGTCCCGGTGCCAGCGTTTGTGGCAGTAACGCATCGGAGAGGTTTGCCTGGCTGACCAGCAATTTTTCCCCCTGCGCCAGCGCCAGTTCAAAACGGGTCAATGCGCCCTGATATTGCACTGCCTGCACCACCGCGCTGGCTTCAATTTCTCCCGGCGTATTCAGGCGAATGTGTTCCGGGCGTAGCGAGTAGACGCCGTTCATACCGCAGAGTTTTTCCGCAAGCTTCGCATCAAACACATTCGAGGTGCCGACAAACCCGGCGACAAACGGCGTACGCGGGCGCAGATAAAGTTCGCGCGGCGTATCGATTTGCTCAATACGTCCATTGTTGAACACCGCCACGCGGTCGGACATCGACAAGGCTTCGCCCTGATCGTGAGTGACAAAAATAAAGGTGATGCCGAGATCCTGTTGCAGCTTTTTCAGCTCCAGCTGCATCTGCTCGCGCAGCTTTAGATCCAGCGCGCCCAGGGGTTCATCGAGCAATAACACTCTGGGTTCATTTACCAGCGCGCGGGCGATAGCAACGCGTTGCCGCTGGCCGCCGGAAAGCTGCGAGGGTTTACGGGCGTGCACAAAACCGAGCGCCACTTTTTCCAGCGCCTCACGGGCGCGGGCATGGCGCTGTTTTTTGTCCACGCCTTTCACCATCAGCCCGTAGGCGACGTTATCGAGAACGGACATGTGCGGAAACAGCGCGTAATCCTGAAAGACGGTGTTCACGTCCCGCTCCCAGGGCGGCAGCTCACTGGCTTCGCGGCCAAAAATACGAATGGCACCGCCGCTGAGCTGTTCAAACCCGGCAATCAGCCGCAGGCAGGTGGTTTTGCCGGAGCCGGACGGCCCCAGCATGGAGAAAAACTCTCCGTCGTTGACGGCGAACGTTACGCCGTCAACCGCCCGCACATCGCCATAGACTCTGGCGACATCGAGGAATTCTACCGCATAGGTCATAACGCGCTCCTGGCAGGTTAACGGCCGCCCATAATGGCGATGTAATCCTGCGTCCAGCGGCTGTAAGGCACATATTTGCCGCCTTGCGCCACCGGCGTTTTCCAGAAGGCGATTTTGTCAAAGTAGCTGTAGCCGTTGGTTTCGCAGCCCTTTTCACCCAGCAAGGTGCTGGCCTTGCACCCTTCCGGTACCACCGGCAGTGAACCAAACCACGCCGCCACATCACCCTGCACTTTCGGCGTTAGCGACCAGTTCATCCACTTGTAAGCGCAGTTCGGGTGTTTCGCATCGGCATGCAGCATGGTGGTATCCGCCCAGCCGGTTACACCTTCCTTGGGAAACACGGTGGCAATCGGCTGATTTTCCCCTTTCAGGGCATTCGCCTGATAAGGCCACGCGCTGGAAGCCACTACGCCTTCGTTTTTGAAGTCACTCATCTGAACGGTGGTGTCATGCCAGTAACGGTGAATGAGCAGATGCTGATCGCGCAGGGTTTTCAGCACCGCCTGATACTGCGCTTCGGTAAGCTGGTACGGATCGTCAATGCCCAGTTGCGGTTGCGTGGCTTTCAGGAACAGCGCGGCGTCGGCGATATAAATCGGGCCATCGTAGGCCTGCACGCGGCCTTTATTACTTTTGCCGTCCGGCAGATTTTGCTGCACAAAGACCACCGCCCAGCTATCAGGCGGCGTCGGGAAGGTTTTGGTGTTATACATCAGCAGGTTTGGCCCCCACTGATAAGGCGTGCCGTAGATTTTCCCCGCAACGTTAAACCATTCACCTTTCACCAGCTTCGGGTCGAGCGTTTTCCAGTTGGGGATAAGCGCGGTGTTTATCGGCTGGACACGTTTACCCATGATCAGGCGTAAAGAGGCATCACCGGAGGCGGTTACCAGGTCATAGCCGCCTTTCGCCATCAGGCTCACCATCTCATCGGACGTGGCGGCAGTTTTCACATTCACCGCGCAGCCGGTCTCTTTTTCAAAGGCGGTCACCCAGTCATATTGCTTATCGGTCTGGCCGCGCTCGATATAGCCAGGCCAGGCGATAATATCCAGCCGACCTTCCCCCTTTCCCATTTCGGTTGGCTCGGCGGCGTGTGCGGTTATAACGGTCAGACCCAGCGCACACAGGCTGCTGCGGGCAAATTTCTTGCTCATTATTGTCTACTCCTGTCGCAATGAAAAAAGTGCGGCCGCCTTGCCGTAAATATATCTCCCTTAATAAAAATAGACGGCGCGCTGACGGCATGAATGTGGCCCGTCGGAAATTTCGCAAGGATGTGACAGATGACGCATTGCGTTAACAATGAAAATGCTATTGCGCGCTCTTTTGGAGTATAGACAAGGAGTTAGCGAACGTCCGTTAATCTGTGTTGCTATTCACATTTCCTATGAATACCAGGTTCGGGAGCGCAGAAAATAATGACGGCGTACGTCATATTTACGCCGCCGTTATTTTTAACAGGAGAATAAGTTATTCAGAAAATAAGAATGTCAGGTGCGGTTAATTCATCATCTGGCGAATTAATTCGCCCAATTGCATTACCGCCCGCTCCTCTTTATCGCCCCAGACCCAGGCGCAATTAAAGCGGAAAAACGAACGCCAGTTGTCGGACGTCGAAAACATTTTCCCCGGCGCAATGCTGATATGGTGCGCCAGCGCCTGCTGGCTCAGTTCACCGGCATCCAGCCCGGCGGGTAACTCCAGCCACAAGAAATAGCCGCTCTCATTACGGTAGATTTTCACTTCCGGCGGAAGATGGCGCAGCAGCGCCTGCCAGGCCAAATGTTTGCGCTCGGCAAGCTGTCTGCGCAGGCGGCGCAAATGGGCGTCGTAGTGATGGGTCGATAAGTAATCGACCAGCGCCAGTTGCAGCGGCGAACTGGTGGATAAGGTGCTCATCAATTGCAATTGCTGAATGCGCCTGGCGTGGCGTCCGGCAGCGACCCAGCCGACGCGAAATCCGGCGACCAGACATTTCGAAAATGAGGAGCAGTGCAACGTCATATCTTGCGTGTCCCAGGCTTTCGCCGGTAACGGCTGTTCGCGCCCGTAGTAAAGCTCGCTGTAAACATCGTCTTCAATCAGCGTGACGTTGTGTTGTGCCAGCAGCGCGACCAGTTGCCCCTTTTTCGCAGCGCTTAATGTAAACCCGAGCGGGTTCTGCGCATTGGTCATCAGCCAACAGGCTTTTACCGGATAGTCAGTTAATGCCTGCGCCAGCGCATCAAGATCGATGCCCTCTTTGACATCGGTCGGTACCGATAGCGCTTTTAACTTGAGCCGCTCCAGCGCCTGCAACGCGCCGTAGAAACAGGGGCTTTCAATAATCACCCAGTCACCCGGTTCTGTCACCGCCTGTAAGCTGAGATTCAGCGCTTCCAGCGCGCCCGCAGTAATAACAATTTCATCCGGCGAAATGTTCATCCCCTGGCGGGCATAGCGTTTGGCAATGGCGTGGCGCAACTGGCTGTTTCCCGGCGGCAGGTTTTCTGTCACGCTCATGGCGGTGGCGCTTTTACTCACCTTTGCCAGCGAGCGGTTGAGCTGCGGCATCGGGAACAGTTTGGGGTCGGGGAAGGCGGAACCAAACGGCAGCACCGAAGCATCGCAACTGGCTTGTAACACGTCAAAAATATAGGTATTGATGTCCACCGCTTCATCACGCGTGACCTTAGCCGCCGGCGCGCGCGGTAAGCCGGGCGCTGGCGCGACAAAATAGCCAGACTGTGGCCGGGCAATCACCCGCCCCTGGCTTTCCAGCAACTGATAAGCATGACCGACGGTCATAAAACTCAGTCCGCTGCTGGTCACCTGCTCACGCAGCGACGGCAGTTTCTCTCCCGGTCGCCAGACGCCAAGATCAATTTGTTCTGCGATTTGCTGCGCCAGGCGCTGGTATTTTTTCATGATTTTTCACGTGTTAACAAAACGTCTACATCATGGCACGCGGTGCGCTATCTTGCTATATCAGTTTATACAAAACAGCTCATTATGCGCACTGTTATGGTTACCGGTTCCCGCTTCGTCTGGACTAATCAGCAACCTGCCATACCCTTTACAGGGAACTGTTATACGAAAATTCCCTGTATCTGTTTCTGCAAGTTCACGCTTGTGCTCATTAACATTGACACCACAACATTGACATTGGGGTTGTGCATGTTTGGTTTAGACGCGTTTTACCTGGCGAGAATACAGTTCGCCTTCACCGTTTCTTTTCATATCATTTTTCCGGCAATCACTATCGGCCTCGCCAGTTACCTGGCGGTGCTTGAAGGTTTGTGGCTTAAAACCCGCAACCCGGACTGGCGCACGTTGTACCATTTCTGGTCGAAGATCTTCGCCGTTAACTTCGGTATGGGAGTGGTCTCCGGGCTGGTGATGGCGTATCAGTTCGGCACCAACTGGAGCGGTTTTTCCCAGTTTGCCGGCAGCATTACCGGGCCATTACTGACCTATGAAGTGCTGACCGCCTTCTTCCTTGAAGCGGGTTTTCTCGGCGTGATGCTGTTTGGCTGGAACAAAGTCGGGCCTGGCCTGCACTTTTTCGCCACCTGTATGGTCGCGCTGGGCACCATTATGTCCACCTTCTGGATCCTCGCGTCCAATAGCTGGATGCACACGCCGCAGGGTTTTATCGTCGAAAATGGCCAGGTGGTGCCGGTCGACTGGTTCAAGGTTATCTTTAATCCCTCCTTCCCGTACCGACTGCTGCACATGACCATTGCGGCATTCCTCAGCAGTGCGTTGTTTGTCGGCGCGTCTGCCGCCTGGCATCTGTTACGCGGGAATAGTACGCCCGCTATCCGCAAGATGTTTTCTATGGCGATGTGGATGGCGCTGGTTGTTGCGCCGATTCAGGCGATGGTCGGCGATATGCACGGGCTGAATACGCTTGAACATCAACCGGCAAAAATTGCTGCTATTGAAGGCCACTGGGAAAACCCGCCCGGAGAAGCGACACCGCTGCTGCTGTTTGGCTTGCCGGATATGGAGCAGGAGCGCACGCGTTACGCCGTGGCGATCCCGGCGCTCGGTAGTCTGATCCTGACGCACAGCCTCGATAAGCAAGTCCCGGCGCTAAAAGATTTCCCGAAAGATCAGCGCCCCTATTCACCGATTGTATTCTGGTCGTTTCGCATTATGGTCGGGCTTGGCGTGCTGATGATTGCGCTGGGGGTCGCCGCGCTGTGGCTGCGTTTTCGTGACAGGCTCTATCAGTCGCGGCCGTTCTTACACTTTGCACTATGGATGGGACCCGCGGGGTTAATCGCCATTCTTGCCGGTTGGGTCACGACAGAAGTGGGTCGCCAGCCGTGGGTGGTGTATGGCTTGCTGCGCACGGCCGATGCGGTTTCCGCGCATGGCGACCTGCAAATGAGCCTCAGTTTACTGGCGTTCTTTGTTGTCTATTGTTCCGTTTTTGGCGTCGGTTACAGCTACATGGTGCGGCTTATCACCAAAGGGCCGCAGGAGCGTGATGAGCACGCCACGCAAGGTACGCCGGCACGACCGCTGTCTGCGGTGGGCGAACATCTCCAGGCAGATGAGGATAAATAATGGGCATCGATCTTTCGTTAATCTGGTTTGTCATTATCGTCTTCGCCACCCTGATGTATATCGTGATGGACGGTTTTGACCTTGGTATCGGCATCCTGTTTCCCGTCACGCGTGACGCTCACGATCGCGACGTGATGGTCAACACCGTCGCGCCGGTCTGGGATGGCAACGAGACCTGGCTGGTGCTCGGCGGCGCGGGGTTGTTCGGCGCATTTCCGCTGGCGTATGCGGTGATTGTCGATGCGCTGACTATTCCGCTGACCTTAATGCTGATCGGGCTTATTTTTCGCGGCGTGGCCTTTGAGTTTCGCTTTAAAGCCACTCCGGCGCACCGGCCGTTCTGGGATAAAGCGTTTCTCTCCGGCTCGCTGCTTGCCACCTTTACCCAGGGGGTAGTCGTGGGCGCGGTGCTTAACGGTTTTCCGGTGACAGGCCGCACATTTAGCGGCGGTGCACTCGACTGGCTGACACCGTTTAATCTGTTTTGCGGTGTCGGGCTGGTCATCACTTATGCCCTGCTCGGTGCAAGCTGGCTGGTGATGAAAAGTGAAGAGCCGCTACAGGGGAAAATGCGCAAGGCCGCGAGAAAACTGTTGCTGGCGATGTTAGTGGTGATTGTCGTGATTAGCTTGTGGACGCCGCTGACGCATTCCGCGATTGCCGACCGCTGGTTCAGCTTGCCGAATCTCTACTTCTTCTCGCCGGTGCCGCTGTTAGTTGTGGTACTGAGTGCCTGGCTGTGGCGCAGTCTCGGCAACCCGGATTCCCACACGCTGCCATTTGTGCAGACACTGGGGCTGATTTTTCTCGGGTTTAGCGGCCTTGGCATCAGTATCTGGCCGCATATTATTCCGCCGGATATCACGTTGTGGCAGGCCGCAGCACCTGCGCAAAGCCAGGGCTTTATGCTGGTCGGCGCCCTGCTGATTATCCCGATTATTCTGGTTTATACCTTGTGGAGCTACTACGTGTTTCGCGGCAAGGTGCAACATGGCGAGGGGTATCATTGATGAAACACTCCTTCTTCAACCGCCTGATGTGGATGCTTTTAATCTGGGGCGGCAGCGTACTGGCACTGTTTGCGGTCAGTATGGTGTTCCGGCTTCTGATGTCGGCGGCGGGGTTTAAATCGCACTAATTGGCCATTCGCAACGGACGATCCTGGCTAGAAATTTCCGGGATCGTTCACTACGCTTTTTGTTGTCCAATTTACATTAGAGCTGCGATTTTTCATGCGTTTAGGGAGAAATAATGATTAACCTCGTTCAGACGCCTTACAACCTCCGATCGGGTTATCCGATTGTCCGCCGTACGCTGGAAGACAAAAAAAAGCTGGTTAAACATGATGGTTTTGGCCCGGAATCGTGCTGCGCCACTGTCGAATACACGCTGCGCGGTAATTCCCGCTACGCCTTTGGCAATAGCCAGATGCGTATTGAGATGCCACCGGATATTTACACCAATAACTGGGTAAAATTGCATGGCGAAATGGCGGCGCTGATTGCGGCGATACGACGCATTGAGAAATCCGGCAATGGTGATGAACAGTTGCCGATCACCAGCGTTTATATCGAATTACGCCCCTGCGAAGCCAACTGCATGCAAGCGCTGCAAAATATCCTGCCTGATAACACCACCGTTTATTTCTCCTTTCTGCACCCCGATCAGGTTGATGAGTGGAAACAGAGCGCCCGCGCGCTTTGTGCTGCGTAACACCGACCAGAGACGCTCGCGATTAGCGTCTCTGGTCATCTGCGAGTTACCCGTGCATCACCACACTTTGCTCAACAGGAATACGCGGCATGCGTGTTTTCGCAGACGGCGCAGACATATCGGCATAGCCAAACGAGATGCCGAACAGCAGCCGATAATCAGTGGAAACACCGAGTTCTTCGCGGATCATATCGGCGTGAAAACCCAGTAAAGTCTGCGGAATTCCGGCAAATCCGCGCGCCGTCAGTGACAGCAAAAAGCTCTGTGCGTACATGCCGATATCTGAAGCAACGCGGATGTTGTCGCCAAAGGATGGCATAAACAGGAAAGCCGCGTGTGGCGCGTTAAAAAACTGGTAATTTCGCAGATAAGCCTCCTGGCGACGCGCTTTGTCTTCACGCGCGACACCGATCGCATCGTAATAAATCCGCGCTTGCTCATGAGCGCGCTCGAAATAGTCGCCGTGAAAATCATCATAGGAAAAGGTGAAATCCGGCGTCTGACGCCCTTCAAGATCGTTTTCCGTCATCCTTTTTCCAAGACGGTTTTTCGTTTCACCGGAAACCACATGCACATGCCACGGCTGCGTGTTGCAGTTAGACGGGGAATATTGCGCATCCTGCAACACGTCCTGAATTTGCTCGTCCGTTAACGAGGTTGGTAAAAATGCACGGGCGGAAAAACGCTGGCGAATGGTTTCATCGAAGGCTTTCACTACAGTGCTCATGATTCTTCTCCATATTAATTGTTCGCGTAGCTTAGCGATGAAACCTGTTCGTAAAAACACTACAATGCGCCATGGACCTTTGCGGATTACGCATAGATGAATAAGCTCAGTCAAATTAGCGCGCGCTCAATGCAGCTGTTTCTCGCCATTGTTCGCGAGGGAAACTTATCCGAAGTCGCTCGTAACGAAGGTCTGGCGGCCTCATCGTTATCGCGCGTGGTTCAGCAACTGGAGCAGGCGCTGGAAACCCAGTTGTTGTACCGCAACACGCGCGCGGTGATCGCCACTGAGGCGGGTCATATCTATGCCGACACGTTTCGCGCCATGTTGCAGCAGCTTGCGGACGCGCAAACTCAGGTGGGCGAGCGTCGCGACGAGCCAGGCGGGCGCATTCGTATTAATGCGCCGACTTCGTTTGGCCTGCGTCATATTGGCCCCAAAATCAGCGAGCTGAGCGAGTGCTATCCGCGTCTGCATATCGAACTGAACCTGAACGATGACTATATCGACCCTTTTGCTGATGGTACCGATCTGTTGCTGCGTATTGCGGCGCTGCAGGATTCCGAGCTGCACGGTCGGCTGATTGCGCAGCAGCAGTGCCATTTGGTGGCGACCCCCGCCTACGTGCGCCGTTATGGTCAACCAAACACGCCGGAGGAGTTGCAGTCGCACCGGTTACTGGCGTATCGCGGGAAAAGTGGTTTGCAGCGCTGGTGTTTTCAGCGAGGGGATAAATCCTGCCAGTTTTCGCCGCAGGCCAAAATCGTTTCTGATAATGCGCAATTGCTGTTACAGGCCGCACTGAGTGATGCGGGAATATTGCTCTTCCCGGACTGGCAGGTGGGTGAGATGCTAAACCGCAACGAGCTTGTGGCGCTCATGCCCGATTTCACTGCCACTTATTCGGCAACGCCGCAGTCGCTGTGGTTGCTCTACCCGGGCGGAAAATACCCGTCGCTTAACACCCGCGCGGTAATCGATTTTTTACTGGCGAGTTTCGGTTCACCGCCCTACTGGCGCTATCTTCCACCGCGCCTCCAGGAATAATCCCGAAGGCGTAACGCTCCATAATCCCTTCACTTTTTTATCGTCAAATCGTCGCCACGCAATAGAACGAGTAAGGATGTAAAAGATGAAAAAGATTGCACTGGTGTCTGCCATTCTGGCGGTGAGCTTCTCTTCGATGGTGTTTGCTGACGAACGTCCGCCGCTACCGCCGGAACAGTACCAAAACGGCCAGCACCATAAAGGAGATAAAAAACCGTCGCACGAGGCACCGCCGCCGAAACACAAGCAGGATAAGCCGCCGCGCCCGGATAATAAACACAACGACAAACACAACGGTAAGAAACCGCCACTGCCGGAAGA
The DNA here is from genome assembly GCF_016620385.1 of Kosakonia sp. LAM2021. Classification (NCBI taxonomy): domain Bacteria; kingdom Pseudomonadati; phylum Pseudomonadota; class Gammaproteobacteria; order Enterobacterales; family Enterobacteriaceae; genus Kosakonia; species Kosakonia sp. LAM2021. The sequence goes on along the minus strand of NZ_JAENHT010000001.1, from coordinate 1,220,356 downwards.
AAGCCGTCCGGGTGACGACCGCTAATCCAGCCCGCAATGCAAACAGGCCTTTCGCTATCACGAAAGGCCTGTTTTTTTATCTTGTAGACACTGTTTTAAGAAAGCTTGCTGAAGAGATTACGAGCCCATCGCTTTGGATAACCAGGACTTACAGATGCCACGGCGCAAATTCCACGGTTTCGCCGGTTTATCCTGATAGCGGTCATACACTTTATCCAGATCGTCCTGGCTGGTGATATTCAAATCCGCCGGAATTTCAACCGCACCTCGGGAGCTTATCGCCACATAGTGTTTGCCTTTTTCAAGGAAAAAGGCGGTCTCATGGATCCACATCCTGCCGCTGGAATTATCCTGTACGATTAATGTCCAGTATTGATCGCCTTTCAGTCGGCTGGTAAAAAGCCGGTCAACTACGCCCTCCAGCATATTATTGCTGATGTAAATCATCTCGGCGGAATTAAAGCAGTCACCCTCTTTGTTATAACGCTGGAAATAAAAAAGCCCCTGATGAGCCTTATTAGCCTGCGTGTAAACTACTGTCGCGTCGCTACCGGTATAGGCCTGATAACGCTGTGTGCCGAGCGGGCCCGGCGTACAGGCAGACAACAAAAATGCACCCGCGACAAGCAAGGCACTTAACGTAAATTTACGCATTTCCTCTCCATGAATATCATCAATAAGCCATTTCTTATTATTTCCGCCCGCCCAGATTAACGTATTACGGTTATTAACGCATGATTGTTCTTATTGCGGCGGGATAATTTATGGCTATTTGGAAGAATTGTTTTGGGAGCAGTAAAAAAACAGGGCGGCATAGCGCCACCCTTTGTTTATTTGCGTTTTGGCAACGTTTTTACTAAGTCGTCGGCGCTTATTGACGCCACGACGCTGCCCGGCAGAGGCATTTTCAGAATATGGTTCTTAATTTTGCCAATCACATGCATTTCACACGGACGGCAGTCAAACTTCAGCGTCAGCACTTCGTCGCCATGCACCAGTTGCATTGGCGTCGCGCGCCAGCTTTTGATATTGCCTTTCGCCTGTTTCGGACACAGGTTGAAGGCGAAGCGCAAACAGTGTTTGGTGATCATCACCGGCACATCGCCCTTCTCTTCATGCGCTTCGAAGGCGGCATCAATCAGTTGCACACCGTAGCGATGATAAAATTCACGCGCTTTGTGGTTATAAACGTTAGCCAGGAATGACAAATGCGTTTCCGGGTAAATAGGCGCCGGTGTCGCCACCGGTTTGCGGCTGCCGCGCTGGTAATTCGCCAGCCGTGCTTCTTCCAGCATCTCTACCGTTTCGCGACGCAGCTGATTGAGCAGGCTGTTGGGCACAAACAGCGCCCCCGGCAGATTCACGGTGATCGCCTGCGCGTAATAGCGGGTTTGCCCCAGTTTCGCCAGCCCATCTTTCAGGCTTTCCAGCGCTTTTTGCGCATTGTTGGCTTCGTCAAACTGCCCGTCCAGCGTGTGCGTCACGCTGACACCCTCTTCGCTGGTCAACGTCAGCACCAGTTGCTCCTGCCAGCCGCCTAGCTCAATATCCACGCCGATGCGGCGCTCGCTGGAGGTTTTCAGTAATGCCTGCTGCCAGTTATGGTCAAGGTTGCGGTTCAGCGCATGGTGCGGACGCAGCGTTCGCAGCGCATCCGGCATGTCGTTCGGGAATACACGGTAGCGGTTCTCGCCCGTTTTCTCGGCGATGTTGACGCGAAAACCCACCACTTCACGCTTCACCAGCACGTTCAGGCCATCACCGTTGGCCAGCGGTTCCGTCACTTCTACATCGAGGTGATCTTTCGCCACTTTCAGCACTTCACCGACCGGCAGGCCGATAAATTTCGGTGAATCAAACGCGCCGATATCAATTTTGCGCGCATTGACAAAATAATCGGTGCTGCCGCGATGGAAGGTTTTGTCCGTCGAGGGAATAAAGAAATGTTCGGTACGCCCGGCAGACGCGCGCGCCAGGTCACCGCGATCTTCAATAATGGCATCCAGCATCTGGCGATAATGCGCGGTGATATTCTTCACGTAGCTCATATCCTTGTAGCGCCCTTCAATTTTGAAGGAGCGCACACCGGCATCGATCAGCGCCGCCAGGTTGGCGGTCTGATCGTTATCTTTCATCGACAGCAGGTGTTTTTCATACGCCACGACGCGTCCCTGATCGTCTTTCAGCGTATAGGGCAAGCGGCACGCCTGAGAGCAGTCGCCGCGGTTGGCGCTGCGCCCGGTCTGCGCATGAGAGATATTGCACTGCCCGGAATAGGCCACGCACAGCGCACCGTGGATAAAGAACTCAATGGTGGCGTCGGTCGCGCTATGAATGGCGCGGATCTGCTCTAGGTTCAGCTCACGCGCCAGCACAATCTGGCTAAAACCGACATCGGAGAGGAATTTTGCTTTTTCCACACTGCGTATGTCGCACTGTGTACTGGCGTGCAGCTCGATCGGCGGAATATCCAGCTCAAGTACGCCCATGTCCTGCACGATCAGCGCATCGACACCGGCCTGGTACAGGTCATGGATCAGGCTCTGCGCCGGTTCCAGCTCGTCATCATGAAGGATCGTGTTCAGGGTAATAAACACTTTCGCGCCGTAGCGATGCGCGAACGGCACCAGTTCGGCGATATCGCGCAAACTGTTACCGGCGTTATGGCGCGCGCCGAAGCCAGGGCCGCCAATGTAGACCGCATCAGCGCCATGAAGGATCGCTTCACGGGCAATGGCGGTGTCGCGAGCCGGGCTTAACAGTTCAAGATGATGGGGGTGCAGGCGCATACAATCGTCGTTATCCATTATGTGCAAAATGGCGGCTATTGTAGTCACAACCGGGGCGTTTCACCACCTGCCGCAGGGGGAATTTGCGTCTGTCGGCAATGCAATGTCGAAATTGCTATTTCCACGCCGTTTCATGCGGCGATAGAGTGGTGACTCGGACATTCCTCGTCACGTTTTACCCACCGTACTGCCGGTTGCAGGTGGGGCTGAACTTTCCTGCAGCCCGGAGTATCGCGGGTCAACGTTGTCATGTTATTTATCGTCGTCGTTTTTGGCCGCAGGCGTGCTTGCGGCTTTTTCTTTTGGATAATGAATCAACGAGTGGAAATGCACGGTATGTGCGGAACTGTTGCGATACGCATGGGCTTCATCGCCCGCGAAACGCACGCCCATTCCGCTGGTAAATGTTTTCCACTGCCCACCGAGACATAAATCCAGCGCGCCATTAATGACAACTACATGCTCAATCACCCCGCTTTCGTGCGGCGTCGATTCACTTATCGCCCCCGGTGCCAGTGTGATGGAAAAGAGATCAAAGTGCAGCTTTTCATCCCACGGGAAAATGGGCGTGATCACCATCGCCTGCTGGTCGGGATCGTAGGCGTGCGGCGTATCGCTCTGTGGCGGCGCAATAAAGGTAGAAAACGGCACATTCAGGCCGGTGGCAATTTTCCAGAGTGTCGCCACCGTCGGGCTGGATTCATTACGCTCAATTTGCCCGAGCATCGCTTTGGAAACGCCCGTCTCTTCTGCCAGCCTGGAAAGGCTCCAGCCACGGCCCTGACGGAGAAGTTTTAAGGTGCTTGCCAGGTAGTCTGCGATGTTCATTACGCCTCCGGGAAGAAAAATCCGGGGCAGTATAGCGCAGCGTTTCTTTTTTAGAGAGCGAAACTATAACCACGCCAAATACCTTAATGATCTGCCAGCTTGTGCGCTATAACGGCCAGTGATATTTTATGCGGATGCTATAACGCACAAGGATTATTTCATGTCGAATGTCGCCTTTACTCGCGCTTCTGCCCTCCCTTTTTCCAGCCTGCTGGCTGGCTTTGTCGCGGTGCTGGTCGGTTATGCCAGCTCCGCCGCCATTATCTGGCAAGCAGCCTCGGCGGCGGGCGCAAGTGCGGTGCAAATTGCCGGCTGGATGACCGCGCTCGGTCTGGGTATGGGCATCAGCACGCTGGCGCTGAGCTTGTGGTATCGCATGCCGGTACTTACGGCCTGGTCAACACCGGGCGCTGCGCTGCTGGCGACCAGCTTACAAGGCGTTTCGCTAAATGAAGCGGTTGGCGTATTTATCTTTGCCAATGCCTTAATTGTCCTGTGTGGCATTACCGGGCTGTTCGCCAGGCTGATGAAAATCATTCCCCACACGCTTGCGGCGGCCATGCTGGCGGGCATTTTGCTGCGCTTCGGTTTGCAGGCTTTTAGCAATATTCAGGGGCATTTTGTCTTGTGTGGCAGCATGCTGCTGGCCTGGCTTATCTGCAAAGCGCTGGCACCGCGCTATGCCATTGTCGCCACACTTCTGGTCGGGGGGCTGGTTGCGTGGCTAAGCGGTGAGGTTGTCACGCAAAAAATCACTATCGCGCTGGTTGTACCGACTTATACCACGCCAGAATTCCACTGGTCGTCGCTGGTGAGCATCAGTATTCCCTTCTTTCTGGTGACGATGGCCTCGCAGAATGCGCCCGGTTTCGCCACGATGCAGGCGGCGGGATACCCCGTTCCGGTTTCACCGTTAATTATTTTTACCGGCGCGCTGGCGCTGCTGTTCTCGCCGTTTGGCGTCTATTCGATTTGTATTGCCGCCATCACGGCGGCAATTTGCCAAAGCCCGGACGCTCACCCGCAGGCAGAAAAACGCTGGCTGGCCGCGGTGGCGGCCGGGGTGTTTTACCTGCTAGCCGGTCTGTTTGGCGGCTCGATAACATCTCTACTCACTGCCTTGCCATTAAGCTGGATCCAGACGCTGGCGGGGCTGGCGCTGCTGGGCACAATGAGCGGTAGCCTGCACCAGGCGCTGATCGCTGAGCGCGATCGCGATGCCGCGATGGTCACTTTTCTGGTTACCGCCAGCGGCGTCACGCTGCTGGGGATTGGGTCTGCATTCTGGGGGTTAGCGATCGGCGGGATTTGCTACGGCGCATTGCGCTTAGCGCGACGCGCGTAGCTGCGAGGGAGTCATGCCTTTCGCCGCTTTGAAGCGGTTACTGAAGTGGCTGGCAGAGTTAAAACCGCAGGCCAGCGCAATGGTGGTCAGCGGCTGATCGCTATGAAGCAACAGATCTTTCGCCCGTGCCATGCGCCGTTGCATCACGAACTGGTGCGGCGCAACGCCCATTGACTGGCGGAACATGCGGGCAAAATGGTATTCGCTCAGCGCGGCCTGCGCCGCCAGATCCGACAGCAGTAGCGGTTCTGCCAGATGCGCATCGATAAACTCCAGCACGGTACGAAGCACCACCGGCGCCAAACCGCCCGTTACCGTCGGCAGTTGCCACTGCACATTGCTGTAGTGCTGCACCAGGTGCGTCAGTAACAGCGTCGATGCGGTACTCAGCGTTAACTGGTTGGCGTTTTGCTGCCAGTCGCAACCGAGCAAAAACTGGCGATAAAGCGCAGTAATACGCGCATCCTGCGAGAATGTTTTCTCATCCAGCGTGAACGATGCCGGGCTGCGATCCCACACCTGCTCACCCACTTCACGCAGATGCTCATCGGTGCAGTAAAGGTGCACAAAAGACAACGTATCGCGGATATCCCACACTGATTCGCTCTCTTTCGGCATCAGGCAAAAGCGATCCGGCCCGCCGCCGTTTTTCCAGCCGTAGGCGGTTTTGTGATAGCTCTCATAGCCGTCGGCCACGTACAAACTCAGGGTATGGTGATTGCAATACTGGGTGATGTTGTCGCGTTTGTTCGACCAGGCCGCCAGTTGAATGCCAGAGTGCAGCGCCACCGAGTTATGCAACACGGCGTTGTGTTTACTGAGGTTTTCAAAAGCTTCGTAATGCTCAGACATTCACGGAAATTATCATAAATTCACCAGAACCCCAGTCTATGAATAGCTGGCGGCGGATACCAGCGTTGTGTAAAGAAAAGCGCAAGAATATGCAAGTCCGGCGCAAACCGGTGCAATCGCCTGCGTTGCTGTTTTGCCACACTCAGCATTCGTTTTACGCACTGGAACTCAACATGAACGCATTGCTGTACGGTTTGGTGGTGGTTATCTGGGGAACAACCTGGATTGCGATTTATCTACAACAAGGACCGGTCGCCGCGCCGGTGTCGATCTTCTGGCGCTTTGCGTTGGCCACGGCGGCAATGATGCTGGTGCTACTGGCGCAGCGTAAATTGCGCGTCCTGCCGCTGCGCGATCATCTGTTTTGCCTGCTCCAGGGCGGCTGTGTGTTTGGTTTTAACTTCTGGTGCTTCTATACCGCTGCGGCGTGGATCAGCACCGGGCTGGAGTCGGTGATCTTCTCCATGGCGGTGTTATTTAACGCGGTAAACAGTTATCTCTTTTTTGGTCAAAAGCCCCCGGCACGCTTTTTTGTCGCGGCGATCCTCGGCCTGACGGGGATTGTGACGCTGTTCTGGCAGGATTTGGTCAACAGCGGCTGGAGCATAACGCTACTAATGGGGATTGGTCTGTCGGCGCTGGGCACGCTGGGCTTCTCGTTTGGCAATATGATAAGCCTCCGCCATCAGCGTAAAGGACTGGAAACCATCACCACCAACAGTTGGGCGATGCTCTACGGAACGTTGATTATGGGGGCGATAGGCCTGCTGCGCGGTGACGATTTCACCCCGCAATGGACGGCCAGCTACCTTGGCGCGCTGGTCTACTTGGCGTTGTTCGGATCGGTGATTGGCTTTGGCGCCTATTTTACGCTGGTTGGTCGGATTGGCCCCAGCAAAGCGGCGTACAGCACCCTGCTGTTTCCGCTGGTCGCGCTGACGGTTTCGACGTTTTTCGAAGGCTATATCTGGCATTTCAATGGCGTTGCCGGGTTACTGCTGATCCTTACCGGCAATCTGGTGATGTTTGCCCGCCCGGAAACATGGCTGGGCGGGCGCGGAGCACGGCGAAAAGCTAACGCTTGCTGATATCAAACATCGTCGCGTCGGTCGCCATATCGTCAATGACTTGTTTCAGAGAATCGACGGTGACCGGCGCATTTTCATTATTCACATCTTTCCCTTGCCCCTGGCGCACCACTTTCAACACCGGTGCATTGGTCTGCGCGTCGATGAGCTCGCCTTCAAAATAGAGGTGCGTGTTCATCGTGCGATGACCGGTTGCCATCTGCGTTCCTGCCACTACCATTGCCACCGGCACCACTTCATAGAACTGCAATCCCTGTTTGCTGGCGTCCACGCCGGTTATCGCCCCACGGAAAATCAGGCTGTGCTGGCCTGGCGATGTCACCAGCGGTTTACGCGAAGCGGCGGCAGCTTTCAGCTTGCTGTTGGTGTAGTTAAGAACGCCATCCAGCACCTGTTGATTCACCTGGCTGGTAGGTTTCGCCACCGGATAATAGGTCACCGGGTGGTAGACGATACTGTCGTATTTTGCCGGATCAAAACCCGGTGCCACCCAGCGAAGCACCGGTTTACCGGTGGCGGAGGTGGTTTCCTTCAGCCCTGAATAATCTTTTAGAAACCCGGAATATTTTTCCGGTTGCGTCACTTTTGACGCGCAGCCTGATAACGCCAGCAGGCCGGAAAAGACGGCAACGCTAACCAATGCATGAGTACGCATGAGGATGTCCCTGTGAGTGCGGAATTGCTCTTAAGGTATAGCAAACGCAGCGGCGTTTTGTGGGGGGTAAAAATGTCCCGGCGGGCAGCGGCTTTGATAAAACGTATAAAGCGCAGTGAAATGGGCGAGCAAACCGCGAGTGCGCTGGGTTTGCTCGCCTGTTAATGGTTATTTCTTCAGATCAACTTGCCAGAAAATATGTTTACCAAACGGGTCGATTTCGTATCCCTGCACCTCTTTGCGTACCGGTTCGAAAATCGTTGAGTGGGCAATCATCACCGCTGGCATTTGATCATGCATCATCTGCTGCGCCTCTTTATACAGCGCGACGCGTTTTTCATGATCGGTGGTGGCTTTCGCTTCGGCGATAATTTTGTCAAATGGCGCGTAACACCATTTCGCCGAGTTAGAACCACCGTTAGCAGAGGTACAGGTAAACAGCGGGCCGAAGAAATTATCCGGATCGCCGGTCGCCGTGGTCCAGCCCATCAGCGCCGCCTGGTGTTCACCGCCTTTCACCCGTTTCAGGTATTCGCCCCACTCATAGGTGACAATTTTAGTCTGCACGCCCACTTTCGCCCAGTCGGCCTGGATCATCTCGGCCATGCGTTTGGCGTTTGGGTTATAGGGGCGTTGCACCGGCATTGCCCACAAATCGATGGTCGTTCCAGGCGCAAAACCGGCCTCTTTCAGCAGCGCTTTGGCTTTTTCCGGATCGTAGTCGTAATCCTTCAGTTCGCTATCCGCGCTCCAGACGCCCGGCGGCAACAGGTTTTTCGCTGCGGTGCCTGTTCCCTGGAACACGGCCTGAATGATCGCCGGTTTGTTGATCGCCATCGCCAGCGCCTGGCGCACTTTGACATTATCCAGCGGCGCTTTTTGCGTATTGAACGACAGGAACCCGGTGTTCAACCCGGCTTTGCTCATCAGCGTAATGTCTTTGTTCTCTTTCAGGCGCGGCAAATCGGCCGGATTGGGAAACGGCATGACCTGGCACTCGTTCTTCTCAAGTTTTGCCACCCGAACGGAGGCATCCGGCGTGATGCTGAAGACCAGGCGATCAATTTTGGCTTTGCCCTGCCAGTAGCCGTCGAACGCGGTAAACAGAATGCGCGAATCTTTCTGGTACTGTGCCAGGCGGAACGGCCCGGTGCCAATCGGGTCCATATCGACGCGTTCCGGTGTCCCCGCTTTTAACATCGCATCGGCGTATTGCGCTGAGAGGATCGAGGCGAAATACCAGCCAAGGTCAGCGACAAACGGCGCTTCCGGGTGCGCCAGCGTAAAGCGCACCGTATGGTCGTCGAGTTTATCAATCGCGGTGATCAGCGAACCGAACTCCAGGCTTTCAAAGTTCGAGTACGTACCGTTAGAGACATTGTGATAGGGGTTACTGGCGTCTTTTTGCCGCATAAATGAGAAGATCACATCATCGGCGTTGAAGTCTCGCGTTGGCGTGAAGTATTTATTGCTCTGGAATTTCACCCCTTTGCGCAGATGGAAGGTGTAAACCTTACCGTCTTCGCTGACATCCCAGCTTTCCGCGAGGCTGGGTTGCAGTTGCGTGGTGCCCACTTTGAAATCCACCAGCCGGTTATAGACCGGCACCGCGCTGGCATCCACGCTGGTGCCCGAGGTATAGAGTTGTGGGTTGAAGTTTTCCGGCGAGCCTTCCGAGCAATAGACCAGCGTTTTCGCCGCCACAGAAGAACTCACTATCATCGCGGCCAACGCCAGAGCAAGTGTTGTCGGTTTGCTAATCATAGTTTTTCCTGTTGTTTTATTGTAAAGGCTTGTTGTTTGCCCTCTCATAAATAACATTAAAGTGAATTTGCAAACACCTGATAATTCGAATAAAGAAGGAATCACTATGTCGTCGTCGCTCACCAGTCAATTAACGCATCGCTTCTTTCGCTATCTCAACATCACCAGCCAAAGCGATCCCACTGCCACCACCTTACCCACTACCGTTGGGCAGTTTGATATGGCGCGCGAACTGGCTAATGAGTTGAAAACACTCGGTCTTGAAGAGATCGTTATTGACGATCACGCGACCGTCACCGCCGTCAAAAAAGGCAATGTTCCCGGTGCGCCGCGCATTGGTTTTATCACCCATATCGACACCGTGGACGTCGGTTTATCCCCGCATATTCATCCGCAGATCCTGCGCTTTGAGGGACAAGATCTCTGCCTGAACAGCGCGCAGGATATCTGGCTGCGCGTTGATGAGCATCCGGAGATCCTCGCGTATCCGAATGAGGAGATAATTTTCAGTGACGGCACCAGCGTACTCGGCGCCGATAACAAAGCCGCGGTTACCGTGGTGATGACGCTGCTGGAAAATCTGACGCCAGAACAGCGTCACGGCGATATCGTGGTGGCCTTTGTGCCCGATGAAGAAGTGGGCCTGCGCGGTGCGAAAGCGCTGGATTTAGCGCGTTTTGATGTTGATTTTGCCTGGACAATCGACTGCTGCGAAATGGGCGAAATCGTTTACGAAAACTTTAACGCCGCCAGCGCGCAAATCCAGTTTACCGGGGTGACCGCGCACCCGATGTCGGCGAAAGGGGTGCTGGTGAACCCGCTGTTGATGGCGATGGATTACATCAGCCATTTCGATCGCCAGCAAACGCCGGAGCACACAGAAGGACGCGAAGGTTATATCTGGTTTAACGGGATCAATGCCGTGCAGAGCTACGCGACGCTGAACGCCAACATTCGTGATTTCGACAACGAAAGTTTTGCCAAACGCAAACAGCAAGTTGCCGATGTTGCGGCAAAAATTGCGGCTCAGTATCCCACCGCGAAGGTTGAGTACAGCATCAGCGATACCTACAGCAATATCAGCAACGCGATTGGCGAAGATCGCCGGGCGATTGATTTACTGTTCACAGCCATGGAATCACTGGGGATCACGCCAAAACCAACGCCAATGCGCGGCGGCACCGACGGTGCAGCGCTTTCTGCTAAAGGTTTGCTGACGCCAAATTTCTTCACCGGCGCACATAACTTCCACTCGCGTTTTGAGTTCCTGCCGCTGCGTGCTTTCGAAGCCTCTTATAACGTTGCGTTGCAGCTTTGCCTGCTGGCGGCGCGTTAAAGCAGACCGGTGATGGTGTCGGATCGGAGTTCACTCCGTAATGATGACCCTATTTAATGAGCCGGATGCGGATCACGCCAATGCGCTGGCTTGCCCTGCCATCCGGCATTTGCTGCGCCAGCGGTGACACATCATCACCATAAGTTTACCTGGCGAATAGCAGGAATTGGCGTGATGCAGCAAACGGCGAAAGAGAAAAACGGCGGGCTGGCAGTAAAAGAACCGGTGGCATCCTTCCGGCTCTTTTACTGTCGCAACGGAAAAACTTACGCGGATTTGCGTGCCAGCATCGTGGCAAAGCGCAATTTGATACGGTTGCCATTGGCATCGGTGCGATGAAGCTCACCGACTTCTTCGTTGTATTTCAGCAGCTCCCAACCGGTGTAGTAATCGCGCAACTCGCCCTCTTTAAAGGCAAACGGGAAACCGACCGTACACGGGAAATCAGCCGTGTCCATTGCCGCGACAATCAGGTTATAGCCGCCCGGTTTGGTGCAGCGCTGCATATTGGCAATCAACCCGGGAATGGTTTTCGCTTCGAGAAACATCAGCACTACGGTCGAAAGAATAAAATCGTAGTCGCCTTCAAAACTCAGGTTGTTGAGATCAACCGCCTCGATATGTAAGTTTTCCAGCCCTTCCGCTTCACGAATATTTTGTAAATTGCTCAGGCTGTTCGGGTTTTTATCCCATGCGGTGACATCAAAACCCCGGTTGGCGAGAAACAGGCTGTTGCGGCCATTACCGCAGCCGAGATCCAGCGCTTTACCCGGCTGGACATAATTAACGGCGTTAAGCACTTCCGAATGGGTCGGGGTCATGCTGTATTTTTCAGTAAAGTAGTTATCAGTGCGGGTGGTCATGCTGTTCCTCAATACGTCGCGAATTTATAAGTTGCATTTTCAGTGCATTTTATTGGTTTCGCTGGCGGATAGCCAGCGGCGTAAAATTTGCTACGTTTAACTCAGGCAGATGGGGGGAAATGTAGCATGAATAAGTATCGGCTCAGTGATGAGCAAAGGACAATGCATTACCAGATTAGCGGCGAAAAGCGATCCGTCGCCCTGCGCCAGATTATCGCCCTGCGCGATTTCAACGATGTTGTAGCGGGCAGCGCCGGTGGCTGGGTTGATAATGAAAACGTGCTCGATCAGCAAGGAAACTGCTGGATTTACGATGAAAACAGCATGGTTTTTCATGGCAGCACGGTGCGGGATAATGCGCGGATCACCCAGCCGTGTGTGATTTGCCACGATGTCGTCATTGCGGATAACGCCTGGGTTGACGGCAGCGAGATAAGCCACGGCGCGCAATTAAGTGACAATGTCACCGTTCAGGCCTCTACCGTACGCGGTTTATGCCATTTACGCGGCGATGCGCGCATTCTCAGCGGCTGCGACATCATTGCCGCTCAGGGTTTAACGCTGGACAACGAACAGATTTTGCAGATTTACGATCGCGCCACCGTCAGCCATTCGCGCGTGGTACATCAGGCGCAAATTTATGGCGATGCCATCGTTAATTACGCGTTTATTGAACACCGCGCCGAAGTCTTTGATTTCGCCCTGCTCGAAGGTAACGAACTCAATGATGTCTGGGTGTGCGACTGCGCCAAAGTGTATGGTTCCGCGCGCGTGGTCGCCGGGACGCTTGACGATGAGATCCCGACCCTTCGTTACAGTTCGCAGGTGGCAGAAAACGCCGTTGTTGAAGGCAACTGTATTTTAAAACACCACGTGCTGGTGGGCGGTCGCGCCTGGTTACGCGGCGGGCCATTGCAACTTGATGAAAAAGTGGTGATTCAGGGCAATGCGCGCATTCACGGCAATGTGCTGATCGAGCATCAGATTGAAATTGGCGGCGATGCGGTCGTCGATGCGCAGGAAGGCGAAAGTATCCTGTTACGCGGTCCGAAAGTGATTAACGACACGCAGCACATTACCCGTACGCCGCTGGTTGGCTCTTTATAATTCGCTCGTCTGTTATCAAAGCCGAAGTCGCTTATCCGGGACTTTTCATATTGTTGCAGGTGGCTTATGAGGCACCCGGCAGGCTGAAAAAAACGGCAACTTCGCCACACTCTTTGCGACGATGAACCCCTGATAACAGCGAGCCTGCAACGAAAATTCTGTTGCAGGCTTTTTTCACAAAAATTTTTTTTCTTCCGTGTGGAATAACCCCGCCGTTGCTTCGTCTTATCCGCTCATGATTAGCAGGTGAGCGACTATGACAAACACTCCTTTTACGACCGGCCAGATCCTTGCACGTCTTATAGCGATCGCCCTTGTTCCGCTGGTGTTGATTGTGCTGTTCCTGTGGGGCGGCGGCTGGTTAACTCCTGCGCGCCTGAGCGCAGATAAACTGGTTAATGTCTTACAACAAGCGGGCGGCGAACATCCGGGTTATCGGCGTAATCACGCCAAAGGGCTCTGTGTTACTGGCAGTTTTATCTCCAGTGGCAATGCCAGCACGCTGTCTCGCGCTTCGGTATTTGCCGCAGGTGAAACGCCGGTAACCGGCCGTTTTGCCATTGCCGGAGGAAACCCCGCCGCGCCGGATTATGCCGTTCCCGTACGCAGTCTGGCGCTGGCGTTTCAGTTAGCAAACGGTGAACAGTGGCGCACCGGCATGAACGCAATGCCCTTTTTCCCGGTCTCCACTGTTGAGCAATTCTATGAATTGCAGGTTGCCTCGCTGCCCGATGCGGCAACCGGCAAACCGAATGCAGAGAAATTCAAAGCCTTCGTGCAAAAGAACCCGGAGATCCTGCCGTTTCTGGCGTGGGCAAAACAGAATGTCCCTTCGTCGAGCTGGGCCAGCGATCGCTTTAATAGCCTGAATGCGTTCCGTTTTATTGATAAATCCGGTATGACGCATCTGGTGCGCTGGAGCATGGTGCCGCATACCGGTTATCAGCCCATCAGCGCCGAAGAAAAGAGCGACAAAAATTTCCTGCAAACGGATCTCAAACAGCGTCTGGCACAGGGACCGCTGAAATGGGATCTGCTGATAACCGTCGCCCGACCGGGAGACGATGGCAGTAATGCAACGAAAGTCTGGCCTGCCGACCGGCAAACAATTAACGCCGGAACGCTGGTTCTCACCCAGGCAACAGAACAGCAAAACGGGCCGTGTAATGACATCAATTACGATCCGCTGATCCTGCCGGACGGCATTGCCGCCTCTGACGATCCGTTACTCAATGCGCGTTCTGCGGCTTATGCTAAATCTTACAATGCGCGCACCCGTGAACAATCCGCCCAGGCTGGAGCTCATTTATGAAAAACATTGCCTATTTCCACCCGGCGCTGCGCGCGCTGCACTGGTTAATGGCGGCGGCGATCATCGCGATGCTGTTTATTGGCGTCGTAATGGTTTCTACCGTCTCATCCCTGCACAGCTTGCTGGTGTCAATCCACAAACCGCTGGGTTTAATGATTTTCGTGCTGGTGCTGGTCCGCCTGTGGCTACGGTTTTATACTGCCACGCCCGCGTTACCGGCGACACTTGCGGGTTGGCAACGCGCCATGGCGCACCTGTCACACTGGGCGCTCTATGCCATGATGATTGCGCAACCGCTGATTGGCTGGGGAATGCTTTCGGCGGCGGGCTACCCGGTGACTGTCGCCGGTTGGGTGTTGCCACCTATCCTGCCGGTGAATAATGATACTTACGCGCTACTGCGGCCACTGCATTCCCTGGTGGCGCTGGCGCTGTTCGCAACGGTGATGCTGCATTTAGCCGCCGCGCTGTTTCATGCCCTCGTGCTCCGCGATGGCGTCTTTGAAAGTATGTCGGGAACCCGCAAGCGATGAAGGCAAGCTATGCAACTGACTGATGATGAGATTCGTCAGGTGATGCCACATTTGCAACGCTTTGCGCTGTGGCTAACCCGCAACCCGCACAGCGCGGAAGATTTGGTACAAAGCTGCCTGATGAAAGCGCTGACGCGTAGCCCAAATAGTGATGGCGAACGGAGCCTGCGCGCCTGGCTGTTCGCCATTCTTTACCGTCAATTTATTGACGGTGAGCGGCGCAAGCGACGGTATATGAAAATCCTCGCTTTTTTTACCGGCGAGGAGGCCACCGGCGCGTCAACCGAATCACTGGCAATGGCGGATGATACGCTGGCGGTGTTCGCCACGCTGCCGACCGATTATCGTGCCATTCTGTTGCTGGTGAGCATTGAAGGGCTGAGTTATAAAGAAGTCGCCCAAACGCTCGATATCCCGACCGGCACCGTGATGTCGCGCCTGTCGCGCGCGCGTAAATTGCTACATGAGAAATTAGACGGTACGGCAGCGCCGCTGCCGCTGAGGAGACTGAAATGACGTTGCCACCGGATGAACACGATCTGCATGCCTGGATGGATGGCGAAACCGATGAGGCAACCTCAGCGCGTATCGAGCGCTATCTGGCAGAAAACCCCGCTGCCGCCGCGCAGGTTGCAGGCTGGCGGCGTGACGCGCAGCAACTCCGCCAGGCCATGAGCCAGCAAACTATCGCCCTGGAAAAACCGGAGCCACACTATTTACGCCGCCAGGCACGCCAGCAGCGTCAATGGAAACTGGCCACCGCGTTCGCGCTGGCACTGGCGTTAAGCGTGGGCGGTTATACGGGCTGGGAGCTGAAAGAGTCGCAAATGTTAATGACTCATCAGCCGATGGAGGACGCGGTTCAGGCCTATAAACTGTTTGATAATGCCGCCGTCACGCCAATGGATGTAGTGGCAAGCCAGCAAACCGAACTCACCCGCTGGGTCGCCCGGTATTTTATTAACGGTAACCAGCCGCCGAATCTCGAACAGTATGGTTTCACCTTATCCGGCGCGAGGCTTATCGCCACCGCGCAAGGCCCGGCTGCGCTGATTATGTATCAGGACAGGAACGGCACGCGGGTCGGCTGGTATATCCGCCCGTTAAGCCCGGTCAAACTCCCTCACGGGGAACGCGAGGCCGAAGATGTGATGGCGCAGTACTGGAGTGATGATCACTACAACTACGCGCTGGTCACACCGATGAACTCACCGGCGGTAAACGGCCTGCGCAAAGCGGTGTCGCAGGCCACCAGTTAGCGCGATCAGGCCCTATCGACGATCTTTGCCCAGATATTTTGATCGTCGTAGCTGCCGTTGAGATACTCCGCCTGTTTAAGGCAGCCTTCGAGCGTAAAGCCGTTGCGTCCGGCCACCTGATTGCTGGCATGGTTCGCCACCCGACATTTGATGACAAAGCGCCGGATATCGCCACGGCGAACGTAAAAATCGATCATCGCTTGCATGGCCTGAGACAATATCCCCTGCCGCTGGCACTCTTCATCCAGCCAGTAGCCGATATAGGCCGTTTTGTTTAACGGCTCAATCGAATTAAACGCCAGTACGCCCACCAGCACATCGTCGCGCACAATCATGAACATTTTGGCGTAGCCGCGCTGATGCAGCAGCATGTTGCTCTGCGCGGTTTTGCGGGTGTCGTCAACGGACGTGACCGATTGCGGCCAGTTGAGAAACTGCTGTAGCCAGTCGCGGTTTTTGACAATTAGCTGGTGAAGATCGTGCACAAACCGCTCGTCGACGGCATGCAGCGCGAGATGGTCATTCACCGGAATAACGGTATCGTCCATTGCGGCTCCATAAAGCATTCGCCCCCTGACGGGGGCGAAGTGGGTTTAGCGCATGACGCGGTCATCAACGTAGTTACGTTTGTCCGGCGCGGGCGGGAAGTACTGATAAAGCCAGGTTTCGCTGATGGCGTCGCCCTGGCAGCGCAGGAACAGACGCATGTCTACCGGATCGGTGGAATCATTGGTCGGATACCAGTCGAACAGAATGCGATAACCGTCAAACGGCTCAACATAGAGGATCTCCACCTGTTTCGCTTCCCCGTTTGAAAGCGTAATGACCGGCTCAATGCCTTTCGGCGCGGCCGCTTTCAGGTCACCGCCAACAAAATCAATGGCGAAACGACGCGCCCATTTATCCGGATAGTGTTCGCCCGGCGCCCAGCCTTCCGGGAAACCGCCCATGCCGGTACGGGTGGCGTAAACGCGGGCCAGTGGAGAACGCACCGGCGGCATCGCGCTCCAGTACAAGCGGTACTGGAAGGCAAAATCATCGCCCGCTTTGACCGGTTTTTCCGGCTGCCAGAAGCAGACAATGTTATCCAGCGTTTCGCCGGTGGTCGGGATCTCCATCAGGCTGACCGCCCCTTTGCCCCATTTGTTACGCGGCTCAACCCACAGACTCGGACGTTTGTTGTACCAGCCCATCACATCCTGATAGTGGGAGAAATCACGATCGAGCTGCAGCAGGCCGAACCCTTTCGGGTTTTCATCCTGGTAGGCGTTGAACTGCAATTTTTGCGGGTTGTTCAGCGGGCGGCAGATCCACTCGCCGTTACCGCGCCACATCGCCAGACGATCGGAGTCGTGGATTTGTGGATGAATGGTATCGCAGACGCGGCGTTCGTTATTACCGCAGCTGAACATACTGGTCATCGGCGCGATACCCAGTTGCTTAATGTCTTTGCGCGCATACAGGCGGTTATCGACATCCATGATCACCTGGCTCTCTTCGCAGTGGATCACAAACTTGTACGCACCGGTAATGCTCGGGCTGTCGAGCAGCGCATAAACGGTAAAGGTGGTGTCGGATGCTTTTGCCGTCTCAAACCAGAAGGCGGTGAAATCCGGGAACTCTTCCGGCGTATCCGTAAAGGTATCAATCGCCACGCCGCGTGCGGAAAGACCGTACTGAAAGGTGCTGTCTACCGCGCGGAAATAGCTTGCGCCAAGGAACGAGACGATATCACGGCGCGCCAGCTCAGGCGCTTTAAAGGCGCGGAAACCGGCGAAACCGAGATCGCTTTGTCCTTCCAGTTGTTTGGTATCGACGCCCGCGTCGTGGTAGTTAAACAGCTCCGGGCGGAAGTGAATTTCACGCGCCTGGTGTGTGTTCTGGTCGAGGGAGAACATGCGAACGCGGCGGCGAAAGCCCATGCCGACATGGAAAAACTGCACGTCCAGCAGACGACCATCAACGTTGTTCCACAGCGAGTGCTGCGCATCATACTGGATGCTGTTGTAAGCCTGCGGTGTCAGGTTCGCCAGCGTGTTAGGGAGCGCTTTAGGCGCGCCGCCCCACTGCTGTTGCGCCAGATCGTGCGCCATGGACTGCAGCACGGAGAAATCAAAACGGCGGCTCTGGCCATCGGCGATGTCCGTTTCCGCCGCGAACGCCGCGCGGGAAAAGAGCGATGCAACACCGGTGGTGCCGTAAGTTGCGGCAAGGGCCATGGATGCTTGAATAAATCGTCTGCGGTTCATGCCTGGTAACACGTCCTTCTGGTCGTCAAATGGCATTTCGCGATGGCGCGAAACAGCGGCAAAAGCGTTCATTAATGAACGCATCACTCTAGACAAAATTCATTGAGAATCCAATTGTTGGCTGCCGAATATATGAACGAAACATGAAATATTTTCTGTCGATAAGAGCAGCCCGAAAGCGGCGTAAAGATCTGTATAACAGCGAGGAATTGCGGCGGAAATAAAAAAGCGCCTGCCGGACATCAACGGCAGGCGCCAGAGTGGTCATGCGTTATTGTGCGCTGACACTAACATCAATGCCGGGGAAGTACTTTTCCGCCAGCGTCTTGATGGTGCCGTCAGCGCGGATTTTATCGATAGCGGCATCAAGTTGCTTTTTAGTGGCCTCGTCACCTTTGCGCAGCCCGAAACCGATACCACTGCCGAGGATCGTATCGTCCGATACCGGTTTGCCAATAAAGCCAAACCCTTTCCCCTGCGGCTTGCTGAGGAAACCTGCCTGCCCCGCCGCTGACATCACCAGTGAGGCGTCGATGCGACCGTTCAGCAAATCTCCCCACGCCATATTCTGATCTTTATACGACACCACCGTGACACCGTGCTTTTCCCAATGCTCTTTGGCGTAGGTTTCCTGAATCGATCCCTGCAACACACCAATGGTTTTGCCTTTCAGCCCCTCAGCGGTCGCTTCCATGCCGTCGCCACTTTTGCCAACCAGTTGCGAAGGAATGCGATAAATCGGCTGGGTGAAATCGATGCTTTTACGCCGCTGTTCGGTAATGTTCATCGCCGAGTTAATGGCATCAAATTTCTTGGCAGTCAGCCCTGGGATCAACGCGTCAAACGAGGTTTCCACCCAGCTACATTTCAGCTGCGCCGCTTTGCAGACAGCGTTACCCAGTTCGATATCAAAACCTTCCAGTTCGCCTGACGCGTTGCGGCTTTCAAACGGCGGATATTCCGCCTCCACGCCGTAACGCAACGCGTTTTCGGCAAACGAGGAGAATGAGCAGAGCAAACCCATGCCCAGACAGAGTGCTTTAAATTTCATCATTAACGCTCCTTAGCGTGGCTTAACACGACACAGGGCCTGCGCGCCTGCTCTTAATGTTGCCTCGTCTTTCGCAAAAGAGAGGCGGATCAACTTGTTATCTGTACCATCGGTATAAAACGCCGACAACGGAATTGTGGCGACACCGCAATCAATAATCAGCCTTTTTACCATCTCGCTGTCAGTTTCATCGCTGAAGTGGCTGTAATCCGCCAGCAGGAAAAACGATCCGGCGCTGGGTAACAGGCGAAACGGCGACTCAGCGAGCAATGTTTGCAGCAGGTCGCGTTTACGCTGGTAAAACGCCGCCAGCGACAGCCAGCCTTGCGGGTCACGCATATGATCGGCAAAAGCATGCTGCATGGGTGTATCGGCGGAAAACATCAAAAACTGGTGTACCTTGCAGATCTCATCCATCAGTTCCGCAGGCGCAACGCAGTATCCCACGCGCCAGCCCGTCACATGATAGGTCTTACCAAACGACGAGATAATCACGCTGCGCTCGGCCAGTTGCGGATGCGTTGCCATGCCGTGATGCGGCTCGCCGTCGAACACCACATGTTCGTAGACTTCATCGGAGAGGATCACAATATCAGTGTGCCGGGTGATCGCCGCCAGTTGCTCAAGATCGGCGCGAGAAAACACCTGCCCGCTGGGGTTGTGTGGCGTATTCACAATGATCATGCGCGTGCGCGGTGTGATTGCCGCGCGCACTTCGTTCCAGTTCACCGCGAAATCCGGCACCGTCAGTTTGATGGCCACAGGCGTTGCGCCCTGCAAACGGACAATGGGCGCGTAGCTGTCGAACGAGGGTTCAAAGTAAATCACTTCATCACCTGGATGTACCAGCCCGCTGATCGCGGAATACAACCCTTCGCTGGCGCTGGCGGTGATAAGAACTTCACTGTCCACGTCGTAATCTGTGCGGTACAGCTCGCTGATTTTCTGCGCAATCCGCTCTTTTAACGGGCGCAGACCGGTCATTGATGCGTACTGGTTATGATTGGCCTGCATTGCGCGCGTCACCCCGGCAATCAGTTGCGGATCGCAAGGAAAGTTGGGCGCGCCCTGAGAAAGGTTTATCGCATTATGTTCGGCGGAAAGCTGGCCGATAACGGTAAAAATGGTGGTGCCGACATCGGGTAATTTCGAGCGAGTTTTCACCGGGGTACGCAGAGTCATGCCTGATCCTTTCACATAAAAAGTGCATAACCATTCAAACCAAACCCTGTTGAGCCGACAACCGAATTGTTGTCATAATAGCCATGAATAAATTGCATAGCTGGGGTTATCATGTTGCACCGATCTTTACCGCTCAATGCCATCGACGCTTTTCTGGTCACCGCCCGCCATCTCAATTTGACGCATGCAGCAAAAGAGTTGTGCCTGACGCAGGGCGCGGTCAGCCGCAAAATCGCCGCACTGGAAAACTGGTTCGGCTTTCCGCTGTTTGAGCGCCACGCGCGTGGTTTACACCTGTCGCCGCAGGGCAGCGCCCTGTTGCCGGAGCTGCGCGGTGCGTATGAGCAACTGGTAACGGTCGCCTTTCAGGCACGCTCGCAACAAACGGTGGTGCGCCTGAAAGCGCCAACCTGTGCGATACGCTGGCTGGTGCCGCGGCTGGTGAATCTGGAACAACGCTATCCGGAATTACAGGTGGCATTGACCACCACGACCGATCACACCATTAACTTCAAAACAGAACCTTATGACGCGGCGATTGTGTTTGGCACTCAATTAAGCGCCGGGGATCTGCTGTTTGAGGAAGCGTTAACGCCGGTGATTAGCCACGCGCTGGCGCAGCGTAATGCGCTGGAAGCCGCCACGTTATTGCACCCGACGCGGGATAAAACTGACTGGTCGCTGTGGCTGGCAAGACAAAGCGCTTTTCAGCCCGCTATGAGTAAAAATCAACACTTCGATACCATGGATTTAGCCATTACCGCCGCCATTCAGGGGCTGGGGATGGCTATCGCCGATGAGACGCTGGTTGCGGAAGATATTGAGGCCGGACGCTTGCTGCGCCCGTTTTCGCAGAGTGTCAGAACTGGTGCCAGTTACCGCCTGGTGCTGCGGGAAACGGAGAATAAAGCCGCCGGTCTGGCGGCGTTCAGAGAAGGATTGCTGGGGGCTAATCGAGCTTTACATGGTGACGCATAACCCGGCGAAAGAAGCCAAGACGGGCGCGCATGAAGCGGTTAACCAGGCGAAATCCTGCATGTTTATTCAGTCCGATACGTAACAACCGGTCGCGCCCGCGTACGCAGGCCAGCCAGTTGACCGGGCCGGGTAACGCTTCTGTACGGCGGTCGGCCTCGGTGGCAAAACGAACCCAGTAATCGGCAATATGCGCGGCAAAGGCGAGATCGTGTGGGTTGGCATAACTGCAAGACGGCTCCGAAAGCATAAGATTGTCGAATACATACGGCACTTCATTACCGTGCCACGCGCCGTTGATATAAGTGTCATGCGCCGCTTCGGCAACATAATCAAACCAGTAGCGCCAGCAGGGTTGCCCGACACGCTGCTGGGCCTGCATTACCACCAGGCCAAGCGTGGTAAAGGCCATATCGCGGCACACCTGGCGACCCAGTTCCGCATCCCCTTTCACCCCCGGATAAAGCAGGCGGATCAGCCCCAGACCGAGCCGCTGTTCACGGCGCATCTTTTCGATTTGCCCGGCGAGATCAACGCCAAACTCAGCCATCACGCTGGCTTCATCACTGTTCGAACCGATAATGACCGGCATCGGATGTTGCCGACCGGCGAAAAAGGTATCGAGCATCGGCTCCGGTAACACGCAGTCACCTGCGATGGGTGCAGGCGCAATTTTCAATGGCGCTTCCAGCGGCCAGAACGCTTCTGCCGGCAGTGCGCGCAACTGTTCGGCGCTGGCTTTTTCCAGCCCAAAATGCGCGGCAATCGCTTCACCTTTTGCCAGCGCGGCCTCGCGCGGCGTATCGGGCAAGGTATAACTGCTCTGAATAATGGCTTTGTGAAACAACCCTTCTGCCAGCGGCGAGGCCATCAGCGCCATCACGCTGCGCGCGCCCGCCGATTCGCCAAACAGCGTCACATTCGCCGCATCACCACCGAAAGCAGCAATATTCTCCTGCACCCAACGCAGCGCGGCTATCTGATCGAGCAAGCCAAAGTTGTAGACGCGCTCACCCGCTTCCTCTTCCAGCACCGGGTGGGCAAAAAAGCCAAGATGACCAAGGCGATAATTGATCGTCACCAGCACTACGCCGCGCGCCGCAAGCGCTTTTCCGTCATACGGCGGCAACCCGCCGGAGCCGATAGTAAACCCGCCGCCGTGCAGCCAGACCATCACCGGCAGCGGTTTTGTCCGCGTCGCCGGTGACCAGATATTGAGATAGAGACAATCTTCGGAGAAACGCCCCGGATCGCCGCCGCCGAGCTGCTGACAATACTCACTGTTTTGCCAGCTGGCGGCGGAAAAGGCGTCAGCCATGCGTACGCCCTGCCAGGGGTGCGGCGGTTGTGGCGCGCGCCAGCGCAGTGCACCCGTGGGCGGCGCGGCAAACGGAATACCGCGCCAGACATGAAAGGCGTCTTCACTGCATCCCAGCACACTGCCCTGGCGGGTGTGTGCCAGCGGCGTTAATGGATTTTCCATAACAATATCCAGAAGTAACTGATTTCTGGCAGATTACCTGTTTTACAGCAGACCGCAACGCCGTTTGCTGCGCGCTTCGGCTTCCGCATAGAGTGTAAATTCATCGAACACCGGGCAACCCAGCGCCGCCTCAAACTGCGCCTGGCTGGCGTTACCGTGGCTGCGCGACTGGGTTTCGTTGCCTAGGTTAGACTGGAAGATCCCCGCCGCGCTGACCGGTAGAAAATCCTCATAAGTGATGGGTTGCGCCACCACCCAGCCGCGCTCGATCAGCGGTTGTGGATCGTCGCCAGGGCGAATCGCCTGACGGTGCGCTTCACCCGTTGGCGTCAAACGGTAACGAAACCACGCCAGCCCCTGCTTACGCAGTAGCATTTCGCTGTCAGGGAAGGCTTTAAACACTTCCTGCAAATGCAACTGGTGCGTCAGGTTATCTTTGCCGGTTCCGGCGCTGGTTAACAGTTGATCATAGAGTGCGCGCCCTTTCTGCGTTAATGCGACGCCGCGCTGTTCGATTTCGCCGAAACGCGCAGTATGCGTGCCCTGGTGCTCGCCGTTAAACAGCACCGGTTCATCCAGCGCTTTGAAACTGGTCTGGCGCAACAAAATCGGCACATCGCGACGCGGCGGCCCTTCAATCAGGATTTTCGGTTCAATACCGTACTCCGGCATCAACGACTGAACGCGGTCAATATCCAGCGTGCGTGGCGTTAAGTGATTGATATGGCAGCCAGGGAAACAGACCACATCGGCAATCAGGCGGTGCTCATCATGCAACGCCTGATAGGTTTGCGCATCCACCGTTGCATGGCGGTGCCAGCGAAACGTTTCCAGCGCTTCCTCAACAAAGGCTTTAGCTTGCTGCGGGGTAAAACCGCCATTCAGTTCATGCAGTTCGATTAGCTGGCGGCATGCCGGGGTGAATATGTCACGCTTTGCCAGAATGGCGGCGGCTTTATCACGCAGGGTTTCGTTCTCGATAAGCTCCAGGCGCAGCAGCGAGGTAAAAATACGAAACGGGTTACGCGCCAGCGCCGCGTCTTCGATCGGGCGAAAAGCGGTGGAGTGCACCGGAACGCCCGCCTGCGAGAGATCGTAATAGCTGACCGGAAACATCCCCATAATGGCAAACATGCGCCGCAAAGTAGAAAGCTCCTCGGCCGTCCCTACCCGGATGGCGCCATGGCGCTCGACATTAAGCCGCGCTAATTCATCGGCATTGGCCAGTTGTTCATGCAGACGTGGGTTGTTCTCCAGCACCGCCAGATTCACATCCGCAACCAGTTCCAGCAGCGTGCCGTATTGCGGAACTTCCTGCTGATACATGGCTGACATCGCCTGTGAAAATTGTTCCCGAATCTCATCAGCCGTGATGCTGTACGCCATAGTGTAATCCCTCCAGTTGTTCTCTCTGGAGTGTAGAGAAGCCTCTTTGCGTGCGTGATGGGAAATTTACAAAGTGTGATCGTGGCAGAAAACGCGCGTGCGTCGCGCGGTAACGAACATAACGAAAGATTATGGAACACCGCCGCCGAAAACCCTTATCAACATGCTGGTTACGTCACATTGCGGGCAGAATCCGTTTGTAACTCAAAGAGATTAAATGTTAATAATATTTTGCTATCTGGTTATCAAAATTAAACAACTTAACTTGCCAGCGGTTCTGCACGGTTTTTAACATCATCTTATGGAAAAAAACGGTCTGTTTTCACAGCGCATTCGTCTGCGCCATTTGCATACATTCGTAGCTGTCGCTCAACAAGGAACTTTGGGGCGCGCGGCTGAAACCCTTAACTTAAGCCAGCCTGCGCTGTCAAAAACCCTCAACGAACTCGAGCAACTCACCGGTAAGCGCCTGTTTGAACGCGGTCGCATGGGCGCGCAACTCACCCTGGTGGGCGAACAATTTCTTACCCACGCCGTTCGCGTACTGGACGCGGTGAACATTGCCGGGCAGTCGCTGAGCCACAAAACCGAACTGAAAAACGACCTGATCCGCATCGGCGCGCTACCCACCGCTGCGCTGGGGATTTTACCCGCGGTCATCGGTCAACTGCATAAACAGCAGCCGGATATCACCATTCAGGTTGCCACTGCCAATAATCCGATGATCCTCGCCGGGCTGAAATCTGGTGAACTGGATCTCGGTATTGGTCGCATGTCAGACCCGGATTTGATGAGTGGCTTGAGTTACGAGCTGCTTTTTCTCGAGTCGCTAAAACTGGTGGTACGCCCGCGACATCCATTGCTGCAAACCACCGTCACGCTAAGCAAAGTGCTGGAATGGCCGGTGGTGGTATTGCCGGAAGGCACCGTGCCACGGCAAAACACCGAGGATCTGCTCGCCAGTCAGAACTGTACGCTGCCGTCTGGTTGCCTGGAGACGCTTTCCGCGTCGCTATCGCGCCAGCTCACGGTGGAATATGACTACGTGTGGTTTGTCCCTTCCGGTGCGGTAAAAGATGATTTACGGCTGGGTTCGCTGGTAGCGTTGCCAATTCCACCGCCCGGTATTGGCGATCCGATTGGCATCATCACCCGCGTGGATAGCCCCCTGCCACCCGCCGCTCACGCGCTGATTGCGGCGATTCGCAAAACGATGCCGGGTTGATCCCGGTTGGCTTATCTTCTCTTCCGGTTGCGCAACAGGTAAACAACGCGTTAATTGTGTGATAAAAATAAGTTGTTGAGTAAGGGTTGTTGTTACGCAACTTACACTAACGCTGTAACAATCCGCAGCCGGAAGACGAGATGAAATTCAAAACCGCTATTAAACCCTACCACGCTGCTGCCGGTGGTCTGGGCTCGCTGGAAGCGACAACGCGCTTCGTCATTGACAGTAAAAACGCGCTGAAAAATATGCGCAACCTGTTGCGCATGAACAAAGCGCGCGGCTTCGACTGTCCCGGTTGCGCCTGGGGTGATGACAATAAAAGCACCTTCAGTTTTTGTGAAAACGGCGCAAAAGCCGTGACCTGGGAGGCCACGCGCCGCCAGATTGACGCCACTTTTTTTGCGCAACACAGCGTGACGGCGCTTAACCGCCAGAGCGACTATTTTCTCGAATATCAGGGGCGGCTGACGGAACCTCTGCGTTACAACCCGCAAACCGATCACTACGAACCGATTTCCTGGGACGATGCGCTGGAGATGATTGGCAAGCACATTAAGGCGATGGATAACCCCAATCAGCTCGAATTGTATACTTCCGGTCGTGCCAGCAATGAATCGTCCTGGCTTTACCAGCTGTTTGGTCGCATGGTCGGCACCAACAACTTCCCGGACTGCTCCAATATGTGCCACGAAGCGAGCGGCGCGGGGCTGAAACGCAGTATCGGCGTGGGAAAAGGCACCATTCACCTTGCTGATTTCGAGAAAGCGGACGCCATTTTTGTCTTCGGACAAAACCCCGGTACTAATCACCCTCGTATGCTGCATAGCCTGCGCCACGCCGCCGATCGTGGCGCGCGCATAGTTACCTTTAACACCCTGCGTGAACGCGGCCTTGAGCGATTTGCCGATCCGCAAAAACCTCTGGAAGTGGTTACGCCGATGGCGGGTGTGATCAGCTCCTCTTACTATCAGCCCAATCTCGGCGGTGATATGGCGGCGGTACGCGGAATGGCGAAAGCGTTGCTGGAAACGCAGCGCCAGCGGCTGGCTAACGGCGAAGCGAGCATTTTTGACGATGCCTTTATTGCGCAGCACACCCACGGCATTGACGCATGGTTTGCGCAAATCGATGCCACCGACTGGCAGACCATTGAGCAGCAGTCCGGTCTCAACCAGCAACAGTTGCGCGACGCCGCCGCTATCTGGCAGAACGCAAAACGGGTGATTTGTACCTGGGCGATGGGTATTACCCAGCATAAACACTCGCTGGACACGGTACGGGAGATCACCAACCTGCAACTGCTTGGCGGTCATTTGGGCAAACCAGGCGCGGGGTTGTGTCCGGTACGCGGGCACAGCAACGTGCAGGGGAACCGCACGATGGGGATTGACGAAAAACCGCCGGTCGCCCTGCTCGACAGCCTTGCCCGCCATTTCAATTTCGAGCCGCCGCGCGAGCACGGGCATCATACGGTGGAAGCTATTTCGGCAATGTTGCGTAACGAAGTGAAAGTGCTGCTTGCGCTCGGTGGCAACCTGGCCGCTGCCGCGCCGGATACGCCACTGACCTGCGCCGCGCTGCGCCGTTGCGGGCTGACGGTCTACATCAGTACCAAACTGAACCGCAGCCATTTAATGCCGGGTAAACAGTCGCTGATCCTGCCGACGCTTGGCCGTACCGAAGAAGATATGCAGGCAAGCGGGCGTCAGTTCGTGACCGTGGAAGACTCCTTCAGCATGGTGCATGCCTCTGAAGGTATCGGTAAACCGCTGGCGGCGACACAGCGTTCGGAAACGGCGATTGTCGCTGGCATCGCCCATGCCACGCTGGGCAGTGAAAAGGTCGACTGGCTGGCGCTGGCCGGTGATTACAACCTGATCCGCGATCATATCGCCGCCACGATTCCTGGCTTTAACAATTTTAATGCCCGCTGCGAAGAGCCGGGTGGTTTCTGGCTGGGAAATGCCGCCGCAGATTTACGTTTTAATACGCCTTCCGGCAAAGCGGAATTCAGCGTAGCCGCCGTGCCGCTGTCGGTCTGCCCGGAAACGCAAGCGCCGTTTGTCCTGCAGACATTACGCTCGCATGATCAGTACAACACCACCATTTACGGGCTTGATGACCGTTACCGTGGGGTTTATGGGCAGCGCGACGTGCTGTTTATGCACCCGGAAGATATTCGCTCGCTCGGGCTGAATGACGGCGATCGCGTGGATATTGAAACCCAGTCGACTGATGGCGTGCAGCGCCGCGTCGAGGATTTTCGCCTTGTCGCTTATGACATCCCGCGTGGCAACCTGGCGGCCTATTATCCGGAAACGAACCCACTGGTTCCGCTGACGCGTTTTGGCGATGGCACCGGTACGCCAACCTCGAAATCCATTCCTGTCATTATCACGCCGGCAAAAGTACGCGAAACGCTGCGGATTGCCTGATCGCAACGCCCGCGTTCTGCGGGCATTCTCAAAAGCACTTAGTCATTTACTACCCGGTTTACGGATGCATTACGGCGCGATCCGCTTGCCGTTGCGATCAACAACCTGCTCCCCGTCCTCTTTCGTAAACGCACCTTTCTGCGCCTCAGGCAGGATCTCCAGCACCACTTCCGACGGGCGACAAAGGCGCGTACCGCGCGGTGTAACAACAATAGTCCGGTTAATCAAAATGGGATGCTCAAGCATAAAATCGATAAGCTGCGCGTCAGTGAAGCGATCTACTGTCAGCCCAAGTTGTTCGTACGGCTCAACGTTTTTGCGCAACAACTCCCGCACCGAAATGCCCATTGCGCCAATCAGTGTTATCAGTTCATCGCGCGAAGGCGGCGTCTCAAGATAGTGAATCATCGTCGGCTCCACGCCGCTGTTGCGAATAAGCGCCAGCGTGTTGCGCGACGTGCCGCAGTCCGGGTTGTGATAGATCGTAACGTTGCTCATAAATACTCTCACGACAAAGGAAATAAAGCGTAATGCTGAGGACGGCTGTGATCGCCGTAAGCAACGTAATTCATCTGTGTGCAGTAATAAAGAAATGAACGCTCAGTACGTGCGCTCTCTGCATGGCAGATGAATTTTTTGCCCAGCTGCAACCAATGTTAAACAAACATTTCACTCATCGGACACGTATTCATGGCACTGATAAACTCAAGAGTATCTATCACAGCGATCGGAAGGTTATTGCCATGCAATATGAAGAACAGCAGCTTATCAACGGCCTTTTCCAGCGCCTGAAACAGACTGAGCAACAAAACAGTCAGCGCGACGCCGAGGCTGAGCGTCAGATAGCGGAATTTGTGCGTCAGCAACCTGCCGCGCCGTATTATATGGCGCAATCGATCCTGATCCAGGAAGCGGCGCTAAAACAGCTCCAGAGCAAAGTCCAGCAACTGGAAAGCGAACTGGCGGCGCAAAAAAGTAAACTGCAAACCGGCGGTGGCAGTTTCCTCGGCGGCCTGTTTGGTGGCGGGAGAAGCCAGAGTTCGCAGCCGGACAATAGCTGGAGTGCTCCCCCGCAGCCACAGCAGGACTATTCGCGTGCGGCGGCACCTGCGCCACGCGGTAGCGGTTTTATGGCCGGGGCTTTACAAACCGCGGCGGGCGTTGCCGGTGGCGTAGTGTTGGCCGAAATGTTGACCAGCATGTTCCATCAGTCCCGCCCGGAGGAGATCGTGAATATTATTGAAGAACCGTCGACGGCGGCGGGCAATTCGTCGTTTGAAAACGCGCAGAACGACACCTTTAATAATGCTTCCGACACCCGTTTTCTCGATCAGAACGATTCGTTCGGCAATGACTCTTACCAGAACGATGATTTTGATGACAACGATTACAGCAACGATGACGACAGCTTTATTTAACGCTGCACACTCCTGAACCCGGCCCGGTGGCGCTGTCTGCCGGGCAATTTCTCCCCTTTTAAAACCTACCAATTCAGGTGGCATGCCCCTTGCCAGCCGGGCATTGATGCTAACCTGTGCCGCGCTCAGCAATAATGAGTCGTTTTTTTCTTTTTTCGGACAAGGAGAATGGGATGTTCATCGCCAAACCTGTCGCACGCACGCTGGCGGTTGCCGCCTGCCTGCTGGCACTGTCAGCCTGTGACGACAAAACCACCAAAACGCAAGAAGCGCAGCCGTCAGCCGAACAGGCCGAAGTGCTGAAGTACAACGAATATATTGCCGCAGCCAATATGACCTCGGCCAACTTCGGTAAGCAACTTGCTGAATACCAGAAGTACACGCAGCCCGCTTTCGACGGCAAAAAGAAAATGGATGATCTGTTTTTTACTGAACCGCTCTCCATGGGGCGTATTAAAGAACATCTGGATAAAGCGCATAGCATGAAGCCGGATATGCCGGAACTGGACGAACCGGCGCGTCTTTACAGCGAAGCGCTGGCAAAAGCCGAACCGGTAAGCCGTGATATGTACAACTACATCAGCGCAAAAACGTACAAAAGCGACAATGGCGCTCATGGTCGCGAGATCCAGCCCGCGTTGTTGAGCAGCATGCAGATGCTGGTCGTTGCGCAGGCGAATTTCTTTGAAGGTATCGAGGCAAAAGATCGTGCGCGCATTAAAGCGGAATTCGAACGTACGCAAAAAGGCACGCTTGAGCACGCGCAAATGGGGATGGTTTACTACCTGAAAGAGAGCCTGGATGCCGCAGGTGGCGTGCTGGATGGTAAAGGGCTGGGCGATAAGAAGGCGGCATTTAAGGATGCACTCGATAAGTTCAACAGCATGGCTACCGCTTACGATGCCAAAATACGCGAAAGCAACAAAACGGGCTGCTCGAGTCTTCTGTCTAAAGCAAATGATTATCTCTCTACTGGCCGCGACATTATTGAGCGCACCGAAAATGGCGAGTACGAGAAAGATGCCAAACAGCCAAAACAGTTTCAGCTGATGCAATCGCAGCAGACGCAGGACGCGCAATCCCTGCTGCAAAACTACAACAATATGGTCAGCGCCTTAAACACCAACCAGTGTTAAGATTTTGCGCATGAAAAAAGAGGCCTTTCGGCCTCTTTTTTGTTTTCTGATAACTCAGAACGTTTCCCAGTTATCACCCTGCGCCAGCGCCGGGCGCTGTGGCTTGAAGGGTTTGCTGGTCGGCGATGCCGCACTACTCTGACGCTCCGGTGCTGCGCCAGTTAAACGGAACGCACCCACAGCTTCGGTCAGACGCGCCGCCTGCTCTTCCAGCGAGGCTGCCGCCGCAGAGGCTTCTTCTACCAGCGAGGCGTTCTGCTGTGTGACGTTATCCATTTCCGTGATCGCCTGGCTCACCTGGGTGATGCCTTTGCTCTGCTCATCAGAAGCGGCGGCGATCTCCAGCATGATATCGGTCACGCGTTTAACGGCAGTCACAATCTCACCCATGGTTTCACCGGCGGAAACGACTTCTCCGGAACCTTGCTCAATTAAGCTCACAGATTCGCTGATCAGCGCTTCAATCTCTTTCGCCGCCTGCGCACTGCGGCTTGCCAGCGTACGTACTTCGCTTGCCACTACCGCAAAACCACGACCCTGTTCGCCAGCGCGCGCCGCTTCTACCGCAGCGTTAAGCGCCAGGATATTGGTCTGGAACGCGATGCTGTTGATAACCGCTGTGATTTCGGAAATTTTGCGCGAACTGGTGGTGATATTACCCATCGTTTGCACAACGCCAGAAACAATCTGCCCACCTTTGGTCGCTTTGCCGGAGGCATCGCGCGCCAGCCCGCTGGCATGGTGCGCGTTGTCGGCGTTCTGCTTCACGGTAGCGGTTAACTGCTCCATGCTGGCTGCCGTTTCTTCAATGGCCGCAGCCTGTTGCTCGGTACGGGAAGAGAGATCGGTGTTACCGGCGGAGATCTCGCTGGTGCCGCGATAGATCTCTTCCGCGCCCTGACGCACTGTCGCGACCGTTGTGACCAGCGAATGCTGCATCGCTTGCAGATCGCTACTCAAACGACCAATTTCGCTACGCCCGGCAGGCTCATCAGCTACCGTTAAATCCCCGGTCGCGATGCGCGAAATGCGCTGGGCCGCACGTTGCAGTGGGTTAATCACT
Source organism: Kosakonia sp. LAM2021 (assembly GCF_016620385.1). Lineage (NCBI taxonomy): Bacteria > Pseudomonadati > Pseudomonadota > Gammaproteobacteria > Enterobacterales > Enterobacteriaceae > Kosakonia > Kosakonia sp. LAM2021. Next base: position 1,189,019 of record NZ_JAENHT010000001.1, on the reverse strand, counting down.
ACGCGGCGCAATACGGTAAAGGTGATGACCGTCAGCACCAGCGCCAATGCAAAGGCCGCAGCCATAAACATCAGCCCAAGCTGGGTGCGGCTGTGCGCCTCTTCGGTTAGGTGCTGCGCACGCGCGGTGCGGATATCAATGGCTTTTAACAAAACTTCGTTATAAGACGCATCCAGTTGGCGCGCCTGCTCACTTTCGTGGTTAATGATCGCTTCAAACATGCCGTTTTTGGCATATTTCAGCATCGGTTGCATGCCCGCGATGTAGGCATTAAAGCGGGTGGTGAGATCGCCATCCAGGGCGAGATCCGCCGGGGTTTTGACCGGGCGTTCCATGTATTGATTAAAGCCGTCCTGCGACTGCTTAATGCGTTTTTCTGCTTCAGCCACGTTGTTTTTCATGTCTTCCATTTCGGCGATGCGACTGGCCGCGCCGGCGTGAATCAGACTGATACGCGCAACGCGTAAGTTGTTTGAACTGTTGGATAATCCCATGCGCACCTGGATTTCCTGTGTGACATCCTGCTGATCGCGATCCGCTTGCATCAGGAAGTAACCCGCCAGACCGGAACTTAATGCAAATAGCATTAAGATGCCGCCGAGAATGGAAGAAAACAGGGGAACCAATCGAATATTGTGCATAAATCCAATGCCTTGTGTTCTTTGCATCGCTGCTTTTTTATCCATGGCTATCGACTCTCATATATGTCTGATACGTACAACAGGAATGATATATAGGCATCGGCAATAATTGGATTATTCTTATGGCGAAAAGCGCGTCAGCGGTCACAGATTTGGAGTTTGGTTGCGCCAGCGGTGACACCGCTGGCGTGAGAGAGGGCTACTTTTCGCCGAAATGGATGACAGTGCGGATAGATTTCCCCTGATGCATCAGCTCAAACGCATCGTTGATCTGCTCCAGTGGCATACGATGAGTAATGAAAGGATCGAGGCGAATTTTGCCCGCCATCGCGTCTTCTACCATGCCTGGCAGCTGTGTACGACCTTTCACACCGCCGAAGGCAGAACCACGCCATACACGCCCCGTTACCAGCTGGAATGGACGGGTGCTGATCTCCTGCCCCGCGCCCGCTACGCCGATGATGACGCTCTCTCCCCAGCCTTTGTGGCAGCACTCAAGCGCGGCACGCATGACGTTCACATTGCCGATGCACTCAAAACTGAAGTCCACGCCGCCGTCCGTCATTTCGACAATCACGTCCTGGATTGGGCGGTCGTGATCTTTCGGGTTAATAAAGTCGGTTGCGCCCATCTCTTTCGCAAGAAGGAATTTATCCGGATTGGTATCGATCGCCAGAATGCGTCCCGCTTTTGCCTGAACTGCGCCCTGGATAGCCGCCAGGCCGATACCGCCAAGGCCAAAGATAGCGACCGTATCGCCCTCTTTGACTTTCGCCGTGTTATGCACCGCGCCAATTCCGGTGGTCACGCCGCAACCCAACAGGCAGACTTTATCCAGCGGCGCTTGTTCGTTAACTTTCGCCAGTGAGATTTCCGCGCAAACGGTGTATTCGCTGAACGTGCTGGTGCCCATGTAGTGATAAATCGGTTCGCCGTTGTAGGAGAAACGGGTTGTGCCGTCCGGCATCAGGCCTTTGCCCTGCGTGGCGCGGACGGCCTGACAGAGGTTGGTTTTCCCCGATTTACAGAACTTACACTCGCCGCACTCTGCCGTGTAGAGCGGAATAACATGGTCGCCCGGTTTCAGGCTGGTCACCCCTTCGCCGACTTCCACAACGATGCCGCCACCTTCATGGCCGAGCACCGCCGGGAACACGCCTTCCGGATCGTCGCCCGAAAGCGTAAATGCATCGGTGTGACAAACGCCGGTGTGCGTGATGCGCACCAGGACTTCACCCTTTTTTGGCGGCGCTACGTCAATGTCGACGATTTTGAGCGGTTGGCCCGGCCCAAAGGCCACAGCTGCACGTGATTTCATAAGTCGTTTCCTTTTTGTGTATGGCTTATTGCTTATTTTAGATAAGAGCGCAGAAGATGACCGACTTCCGCCATGCGCACCGCGCGTTGATCGGCCGTGGTTTCGCCAGTGACCAGCTCATCTTTAAGGTGAATTTCAACCATTTCACCCATCAGGCCATTGGCTGCGCCGCGCACAGCGGCGATTTGCTGCAAAATCGCGATGCAGGGTTCGCCGCTTTCCAGTGCGCGCTCCAGTGCATCAACCTGCCCGCGGATACGGCGTACGCGCGTAAGCACGCGTTTTTTATCTTCTGGTGAATGGGGCATACAACCTCCTTGATACTATAGGGGGGTATGGTAACTTTTATCCTATTACACTGTAAACTTTATCTTTTATAGGGGGATCAGAGAGCTCGCTGTTTAAGCACAACGACACTGCACGCCATAAAAGACTTTTCACCGCCACCGCAGAAAATTCGCCCTGCCCCCGAATATGAAACAGCCGTAATCAGGAATAACCGCTTTTGTCTTTTACCGGCAATAAAAAAGCCCCGGCGAATGCCGGGGCTGGTGATAAAAAAATAGCGTTACCATTTCAAATCTTGTTTTGATGCCTTTTGATTCTCTTTGTACATCATTTCAATAGTCGCGTAGTTACACATATCCAATGCCGAATGGCAGTATGTCTTAATGACGTTATCCATTATTTTTCGGTCGTTCGCTTGTGAGGCCTCTTTGAATGCGCGCAGATTTTCCTGCTCCATCATCCTTAAAGTCGTTTCCTGACACATATTGAGTTTGCTGTTGCAATAATCTTTCTGAACGCGATCTTTAATGTACTTAATAACATCTGCTTTCTGCGCCTCGGAACCATCAAAATCCATAGGATGAATGAATTTTGCGAAAGATAAAGAAGGCAGGAAACAGACCAAAAGCAATAGTGATTTTTTCATAAACATCCTTTTATTATTAATCAGAAACATGTCGTTACATTACATTAAATTAGTGTGTATGGCACTGCCTTTTCTTCGTTGAACCGCCAGGGTACGCCCTACACGTTATCGACTTCCAGCTCGTGAACTGGCTGTTATGGATTGGGCTTATTACCTGCCAATGAGTTTTCATTAATAGCCTGCTACAGGCCCTTCGTTTATCGACCAACGCAGTTCGAAGCATATATAATCCTGTAAATTTGCTTTTATCGCTTGATGGATCCCTCGCAACGCAGATTTCTTGTATTACATTATCGGTGTATGGTCGTGTCGATGTTATGGGAGAGCGTTAATTTGATGCTTGCCGTATACGTTAAAACGCGAGACTGTTTTTTATCAGCCTCGTGGCTGCATTTTGTCAATTACTATATGGAATGCCGCTCAATCGTTTAACCATTACCAGTTTCAGACTGAGCTTATGCAACCTCATACTCGCTGATGTCCACGCCTTATGAAGCCGTTGCCGATCCCATCTCATTTTTGCATTTGTCATTATGTTGTGTGTTTATACATCGATTCTTTTTGCGATCGTTAAATTTATTCTTCGCAGTAAGAAATATTAATTCGCGTTTTAATACAAGCGAATATTGTCAGCCAGCGTTTTGACCGACAATATTTCCTGGTTACCAGTGTATAGCTAACACCTTGCGAAATTTAGCATCGGCATTACTTCACCAGCGATGAATAAATCAGCTTGATCCCCAGAATACTCAGTACCGTGGCCGATGTTCTGTCCACCGCCGTTTTGATGCGCAAATAGACGCGGCGTGGTTTCTCGGCTGAGAGCAGCAACGCCACCAGCGAATACCAGCCCGCATCTATCACAAAGCTCATCAGCGGGATCACATAATAGAAAACCGTTGGAATAGTGGCAGGCAGCAGTGCGGTGAAAATGGACGCGAAAACGATCGCCGTTTTTGGGTTGCTTAACTGAATAAACAAACCATCGCGAAACGTCTTCCATAACCCTTTGGGTGCGTCGTTATGGCTTAAAGAGAGCGTCAATGGCTGCGATGCGCCACGAAAAATCTTCACCGCCATCCAGATAAGATACGCACCCCCTGCTATCTTAAGCGCCATATAGAGTTCTGGCACTGCATTCAGTACCCTTTGCAGTCCCAGCATCGCCATTAGCGCAAAAGTCGCTGCACCAACCCCCATTCCCAGCGAAGTCACTAAACCATGCACACGTGAGTGCGCCAGTGAATTACGCGCAACGTAAATAAAACTCGGACCAGGGCTCATTACACCCATCATCAACACAGCGGCAATCGCAATCAGACTGGACAAAAGCACGGGAAACCTCCTGGCAAGGCGAGAATAAAGTGACGTGACGACTCTAGCAGAGTGAAAACATAATGTATTCACCTGGAAAAGATAAGGATCATTAAAATATATTGTACAAAATCTCGCCATTTGTGTCAGATATCAAAATCCTAAGTAAAATTAATTAAATATATCGCAGTTTAATCAATGGAATATTAAATATGAAATTTAACTTAGGATTGGCATGAATTATTTGATAAGATTTTTCTTAGGTAGGCATTATGCTATTAGCAAGGAGAATTTATGCGCTGGGATATTATGGATATGCTACTTTCCCCAACGACCGGCACGGCGTTTGCCGTCGCCAGGAATAGTGAGCATCTATCGGTTATCGTTTGGTATCGCGGCAACTATTTTTTACGACCAAACAATTACTTACATACTGATGGCGCACGCGTATCCATTGACGGAAAACCACAGGACTTTCGCGTTATTCATACCATGCCCTTTTTCCCTGCTATCTGGCGGACTTTAAAAAATAGTTGTCATTGCCCCGGCAATGATAACGTTTCATTGCGAAATTGTGAAAAGCAGCAGACGTGTTTATTCGAACTTTGTCCCTATGGAATAAAAATGATTTCCTAGGTTAATATCACGTTGATATTTATTCCCTGAGCGGGCAAATAAATAATTCCCTGTTAATGAAAGCAAAAGAAAATTATCGGTTGTTGCGCGCATCAGGTGACCCCTGCTCCGTAACGGCTACGCGCAATGCCCTGTTTCAGATTTACCTAACGGCCCGGAGGAACCCTCCGGGCACAACGTCATCGTTTTAGCGGCTGCCCTGCCGTTTCGCGGGCGCGCAGCACTGTCAGGAAGGTGATAAGCGCCGCGCCCATCACATAGAAGGCAGGCGAGAATTTATCACCGGTGCTGGTAATGAGCCAGGCGGAGAACCACGGGGTGATGCCACCAAAGAAGGCGACAGCAAAGTTATAGGCAATAGACAAACCGCCATAACGCACACTGGTGGGGAAAAGCTCTGCCATTGCGGCGGTACACGCGCCATCAAACGCGGCGATAAACGCCCCCAGCATCACCATCGCCAGTACAGCAGAGAGCACATCGCCGTTCGCCATCACCATCATGGCCGGGTAACTCAGCAGAATAAACCCGGCGCACCCGGCCAGCATTAACGGTTTACGGCCATATTTATCCGACAGATAGCCCATAAACGGTACCAACACCGCCACGGAAAAGAGACCAATCGTGGTGATGGCATAAGCGTTAAGTTTTGAAAAGTGCAACTCGGTGGAGAGATAGCTCGGCATAAAGGTTTGCAGCGTCCAGTGCCCGACCGCTTTGATCACCACAAAACCGACGCAGAACAGCAATGCGCCCCACGCCGTGGTAACCGCTTTACGCAGCGGCGCAGCTTCGGTTTGCCCGTTCTTCATGGCGTCGAGAAATTCTGGAGAATCTTCCAGATGTTTTCGTAAGTACAGCCCGACCCAACCCAGCGGCCCGGCGATCAAAAAGGGAATGCGCCAGCCCCAGTCGCTCATTGTGCTTTCACCGAGCGTTGCCGTCAGCAGAAACACCAGCCCGGAGCCTACAACAAAAGCCATAAAACCAAAGTTATCGATCCAGCAGGTGAAGTAGCCACGGCGCTCCGTGGGGGCATATTCAGCAAGGTAGGTTGTCGCACCCGAGCTTTCGCCGCCGGCTGCAAAACCCTGAACCAGGCGCGTTATCACCAGCAGCACCGTCGCGGTAATACCAATCTGATGATAAGTCGGTAGCAGCCCCATCACGAAGGTGGCTCCGGAGGTGAGCAGGATCACCGTTGCCAGCACTTTTTGTCGCCCTTTTCTGTCGCCCAGCGAGCCGAAAAACAGCCCGCCAAGGGGGCGCATAATGAAGCCCGCGCCAAAGACCGCGAACGACGAAAGCAGTGCCACGCTGGGATCGCCCGCCTGGAAAAACTGCAGGCCGATAATGGCGGCAAGCGTGCCATAAAGGCCAAAGTCAAACCACTCGACAAAATGACCAATGCCGGTGGCGAGCAGCACTTTGCGTAATTTGCGCGATCCGGCAGCGTGTTCTTGTGTTGCCATCCGATCAAGAGACTCCTGTACTGGCTGTGTCATATCCCCTCCGCCCGATAGTGTTTCTATAATAGATATACTATCTACACTGCTTGTACGAATTGCGCACAGTACGGATGGCGTAAAATGTGATTTCCGCCCTGCTTTTCAATGTGGAAAGCCCGACAGGATCACATTTTAGACGCGCAGAAATGAAAAAGCCCCGCAGGATGCGGGGCCAGGTAACGAGGCAAAGTTAGCCGCGTTTTTTTGGCATCATGCGCAACAGCGTGTTGTCTTTAAAATAGTAGTGATGCGCCAGCGCCGCACCGGCATGTAACGCAATGACAAAATAACCGACGTTAGCCAACAGTTCGTGGAACTCTTTCAGTGTATCCACCAAATCATAATTCGCTTCTGCGGCGTACGGCATCGTAATACCGAAAGCAATCCACGGACCACCGCGGTTATACATCATCAGCAGGCCAAGAATTGGCAAGGCAATAAACAGCAGATAAATGACCAGATGTCCAAGGTGCGCCAGCCCGGTCATCATCGCTGACGGTTTCGGCACAATCGGCGGTGTCGGGCTTTTCAGTCGCACCAGCAGACGTGCCACCATCAGTACCAGAATCGAAATGCCGCATGAAACGTGTACGAGATTGAAATAAGGACGATAGCTGCGCGGGAAGAATCCGCGTAGTTCCATGGCGCAATAAGCACCAATAACCAGCAGGAACACCAGCCAGTGAATGGCGATTTGTAATCCGGAATATTTGCTACGCATAAGGAACCCCAAAACGAACGAACCGGCGTTCAACATACCGGGCTTTCCTTAAAAATTCATTAACTTTACTTTTTAACTATTCAGGCACTTACCGCAGTCTGAATGTGATTCATTTGCCCAATAACACCCGCCAGGTTATCACTAAATAAGTACAAAACAGTGATTCATTACATTCTGATGGAGAGGATCTATGAGCAAAATTGGCATTAATGGATTTGGGCGCATTGGGCGCCTGGTGTTACGTCGTCTGCTGGAAACCAACAGCAGCGCGGAGGTGGTAGCGATCAACGATCTGACCTCACCCAAAGTGCTGGCCTATTTGTTAAAGCACGATTCTAACTACGGTCCGTTTGGCTGGAGCGTGGATTTTACCGAAGATGCGCTGATTGTTAATGGCAAAACCATCACGGTATATGCGGAGAAAGAGGCGAAAAATATTCCGTGGCGCAGCGCCGGTGCGGAGATCATCGTTGAGTGTACCGGTTTTTATACATCGAGCGAAAAATCGCAGGCGCACATCGACGCTGGGGCCAAAAAAGTGCTTATTTCCGCCCCGGCAGGCGAGATGAAAACTATCGTCTACAACGTTAACGACGACACGATTAATGCGCAGGACACCATTATTTCTGTGGCTTCCTGCACCACTAACTGTCTCGCGCCGATGGCCAAAGCATTGCAGGATAATTTCGGTATTAAAGTTGGCACCATGACCACCATTCACGCCTACACCGGTACACAGGCTCTGGTCGATGGTCCGCGCGGTAAAGATCTGCGCGCCTCCCGCGCCGCCGCGGAAAACATCATTCCGCACACTACTGGTGCGGCGAAAGCCATCGGTCTGGTGATCCCGGCATTGAGCGGCAAGCTGAAAGGCCACGCGCAGCGCGTACCGGTGAAAACCGGCTCCGTTACTGAGCTGGTTTCAATATTAGAGAAGAAAGTGACGGTCGACGAAATTCATCAGGCACTGAAAAAAGCCACCGAAAATAATGAATCTTTCGGCTATACCGACGATGAGATCGTCTCTTCGGATGTTATTGGCAGCCATTTCGGTTCCGTCTTTGACGCCACCCAAACCGAGATCACCGAAGCTGGCGATCTACAACTGGTCAAAACCGTCTCCTGGTATGACAACGAATACGGTTTTGTCACTCAGCTGGTTCGCGTGCTGGAAAAATATCGCGCACTGTAATCTCTCCATCCACGCCGGGCAATAACCCGGCGTATTCAAACCAGGCAACACATGAGAAATATCAGCCCGGAAGATTTACTCACCCTGATGAACGTGGCAGTACAACACGCCACGACATTCCCCGTCTGGCCGACCGGAGAAGCCCCTGGTGCTGCGGGAAGCCCGGTGCAGTTTCAACTTGAAGAGCATCATACCGGCCCCTCGCTTTTTGACCGCTCCGTCACCGGTGTGCGCGCACCGCACATTACCGTTTACGCGCCACAAAACCCGAACGGTGTCGGCATTCTGGTCACACCAGGCGGCTCTTATCGCCGTGTAGTGCTGGATAAAGAAGGCAGCGCGCTGGCCCCCTGCTTTAACGCCAAAGGTTACACCCTGTTTGTGATGACCTACCGCCTGCCAGGCGATGGGCATGATGAAGGTGCGAACGCGCCGCTGGCCGATGTGCAACGTGCGATACGCGTTATTCGCGCCCGTGCGCAGGAGTGGCGCCTCGACCCCGAACGTATTGGCATTATGGGGTTTTCCGCTGGCGGCCACGCAGCAGCAAGCCTTGGCACGCGCTACCACGAAAATGTCTACCACCCCGTTGATGAGATGGATAAACAAAGCGCCCGCCCGGCGTTTATGGCGCTGGTCTATCCGGTTATTACCATGCACCAGGAGATTGACCATCCGATGTCGCGCCAGCAGTTGATTGGCGATACGCCGAGCGACGAACAGATCCACCGCTACTCCGCAGAGCAAATGGCCGATGAAAACACGCCGCCGACCTTTCTGTTGCATGCGGTCGATGACCCGGCAGTAAAAGTGGAAAACAGCGTGGTAATGTTCACTGCCCTGCGCCGCCTTGGCGTGCCGGTTGAGATGCATCTGTTCGAACAGGGGAAACACGGTTTTGGCATTCGCGATGCGCTGGGTTTACCCGCAGCAATATGGCCGGAACTGATGATGGCGTGGATAGCAACCAAAGTATGAAACGCGCCCCCGCCATCAGCGGGGGCGCGTATATCAGGACTGCAGATAAACCATTTGCGTTTGCAGGTACTCATTCAGGCCGTGGCGTCCATCCGCCCCACCAATGCCCGATTTGCGCCAGCCCGCATGGAAACCCTGCATCGCTTCGAAATTCTCGCGGTTAATATAGGTTTCACCAAACTTCAGCCCCCGCACGGCTTTCATTGCGGTCGTCAGATCGCGGGTATAAACCGACGACGTCAGGCCATAATCGCTGTCGTTGGCCATCGCCAGCGCCTCTTCCAGCGTGTCGAACGCAACCACCGGCAGCACCGGCCCAAACGTCTCTTCATGCATGATGGCCATCTCCTGGCGCACATCAAGCAGCAGCGTCGGCGGGTAAAAATAGCCTTTGCCAGTGACCGCTTTGCCGCCCAGCACCACACGTGCGCCTTCAGATACGGCGCGTTCGACCTTCTCTTCAACGCGTTGCAGAGCTGCCGCATTGATAAGCGGCCCCATCGCAATATCGTTGCGCTGCGCCGGATCGCCAAACTGCACGTCCTTCATGGCTTCGCCAAGTCGGTTGACAAAACGGTCATAAATCCCTTTTTGCACATACACGCGTTCGGCGCAGTTACACACTTGCCCGGTGTTGATGACGCGGGAATCGACAATCGCTTTCACGGCCAGCTCAAGATCCGCATCGTCAAAGACAATCGCTGGCGCTTTGCCGCCCAGTTCCAGGCACACTTTGGTGATGTTTTTCGCCGCTGCCGCCATGATTTTCTCACCCGCACCAACACTGCCAGTCATGCTGACCATCGCCACTTTTGGATTCCCCGCCAGCTCCTGCCCAACGGTTTCCCCGCGTCCGAGCACCAGGTTAAAAACACCTTTTGGTAAACCGACATCATGAACGATTTTCGCAAAGGCGATCGCGTTGTTCGGCGTGAACTCGCTCGGTTTAATCACGATTGTGTTGCCGGTAATTAACGCGGGTGCCATTTTGCGGGCAATCAGGAAGAACGGGAAATTCCACGGCAAAATGCCGGTGGTCACACCCAACGGGCGTTTAAATACAAAGATATTTTCGCCCGGACGATCGCTTTGCAGAATTTCGCCCTCATAGCGCCGCGCCCACTCGGCCATATAGTCGATGTAATCGGCGGTAAAGGAGACTTCCACCTCCGCCAGTTGCTGGATTTTTCCCCCTTCGGCGACAATCAGCGCGCTAATCTCACGCGCGTTTTCACGAATACCCGCCGCGATTTTGCGTAACCAGCCCGCGCGCTCAATAGCGGGCAGCGCTTCCCAGCCTGGCTGCGCCCGCTCGGCGGCGTCAATGGCTTTGCGCGCGTCTTCGGCGGTGCCATCGGGGATACGCGCCAGGATCGCTTCGGTTGCCGGGTTGATGACATCCAACCACATATCGCCTTGCCAGCTAACGAATTGACCATCGATAAACATAGGGTGCTGTACCGGTGCTGTCATGCCTCGCTCCTGTAATAACATTGTTTTTAACAAGTGAATTCGTTGTTAAAAATCTATCTGCGCGCGGCATTATTCCCATAGCCAGGGGCAGCTTTTGTGAGAGAACGCATAAAAGAGGCGCGAAAAAGCAACAAAACAGTGACAAGGACAGCGGAGGAAATGCCCGTTTGCGCCAACGTCTGCGCAAACGGGCATTGAGGTTACAACGCGCGGCTGCCGAGCGCGGCAGTAAGGGTTTTATCTGCCATTAAAACCTGCCAGGCAGCGTCGACTTCCTCAGGAAAATCAACGTGAACGATAAAATCACGGCCGTTTGGCCCGTAGCCATTAGCATCATCCCGCAGGCGTGGCACTTCCCCCAGCAGCAACGATAGATAACGCTCAACCGACCATAAGCCTCGCTGCTGCGGCTGGAATGCGAGACCTTCTGCCGTGTTGGTTAACTGGGGAATAAAACCGGGCCAGCTCAGCCAATGCGGCGCATCGTGACACTGCTTGCTGATGCGGGCAAACGTCGCCATTGTGCGGCGTTGCATGGTGGGATCCTGCACCACCATCACGGTTTTCGGTTTTACCCCCTGCGACATCAGCATATCGATGCTGAACCTGGCGTTCTCGCCGCAGTTAGTGGATTTATCCTCAATAAGGATCTGTTTCGCATCAATCTGCCAGAACCGGCGCGCAATATCGGCCAGGATCGCCGCTTCGCCGCGCCCGGTGGTCCGCACGACGTTGTAACGGGGATGCCGGGCGATAACGGAATAAAGAAACGTGGTGGAGTGCCCGACACCACCGCTTATCAGTAACGGCGTTTGTTGCGCCGCCGCCAGCGCGCAGGCGGCATCGATGGTTGGAATGACAGCATTACCCGCGAGAATGACCACATCAGCCCGCACGGGAGTGGGCTTACCGACAAAATCATTTTGCGCCAGCCACGCGCCCAGCGTATTTGCCGCCGCCAGCGTGCGCTCTGCTACGGTGGGAAAAGTCGTCATCAGCATAGAACCTCCTTCGCTTTAACTTACAGCCTACCGCGTCAACACCCGCAGAACAGGGGATCACTCCGAATCCTGTTCACAGCGGTTCAGGTAAGTTTCTGTAACCTTGTTTGAAACGTGCGCAATAACCAGATGTGCGGGTTGCCGCTGTATCTGCTCTCACTGAAAGTAGCACCAGTGATCCGGCGCTAAGTTGGCAAAAACGGCATACGTTTTATCTGTTGCCGCCCGTGCTAACGACACGCGCATCTTCACCATGAACTAATCACAGCGTTTTCTCGAAACATACCGCTTCCGACCGGCCGATATAGTTGCCGTAGTTTTCACGGATCCGAAAGCCGTTGCGCTGATAGAAATCAACGGCACGCTGGTTGATTTTGCGCGTCTCCAGCCACAGCGCCTGAAATCCGCGTTCCCGTGCATGTTGCTCCAGCGCGCAGAGCAACTGCGCGCCTACGCCACGCGTGCCGGGACCTGCATACATGCGCTTAATTTCGCCGATCCCGGCGGACAATTCCCGAACCGCAACGCAGCCCACCGCCACCGCGTTTTCTTGTGCCAGCAAAAAGAAGCCGCGCTCACCTAAGGCTGAAACGTCAAACGAGGCTCTGCCGCTGCTGCCTGTGAGTTGTTGAAGATAATCAGAAAGCGCGTCCTGAAGTTGCAGGCACGCGGGATCGGTTGCCTGGGTAAGCGTAATGGTTATCGCACTCATTGTGACGTTGTCACCTATAGTTGTTTATTTTTATCAATAAAGCAGATCACTTAACGTCAGTAACCTATATTTTTCTTATGCGCTTGCATTGCCTTTGACGGCACAAGTAGAATCATTAGCCCGCTAACCATTTACATTAACAACCTTTGTTTTTATATGGATAACTGCTGTTTCCGACATCTTTATACGCGCACAACTTACCGTCGCGAACGATCACCATTAGCCCCGCTCAGGAAAATGTAATGCGTTTGCCGAAAAGCGACCCGTATAGCCCACGCGAATGGCAGCCACATGAAAAACCGATGCTGCTGGGTTCGCCTTCCACGCCCTATCACAGCACTCCGCGCCGTATCGCCTATGGTGTCGTTGGCCTGCTGGTTTGTATGACTGGCGCGCTCGGCAACGCGATGGTGACAGCTAATCTGCAAAACCTGCAAGGCACGTTTGCCGCCTGGTCGACGGAGATCGCCTGGCTGCCCGCCGTGTATGTGATGACCAATGTGTCGATTAACCTGCTGCTGGTAAAGTTTCGCCAGCAATATGGTCTGCGCGCATTTACCGAAGGGTTTCTGGTGCTGTATGTACTGGTGACCTTCTTCCACCTGTTTATCAACGATCTTAGTTCTGCCCTGTTTGTCCGCGCCGCCCACGGCATGGTGGCGGCGGCGCTCAGTTCGCTCGGCATTTACTACCAAATCCAGGCCTGGCCGGCGAAACATCGCTTAAAAGCGCTGACCATTGGTATTACCGGTTCGACGCTGGCGATTCCGATTGCCCGCCTTTTTTCTACCGAGCTGCTGCAACTGGACGAGTGGCGCGGGCTGTATCTGTTTGAACTTGGGCTGGCGCTGCTCTCGCTTGGCTGCGTGATCGCCTTAAAATTGCCGCCGGGCGATCGTAAAAAAGTGTTTGAAAAGAAAGATTTCATTACCTTCTTCCTGCTCGCGCCCGGTATGGCGCTGCTGTGCGCGGTGCTGTCGCTGGGTCGGCTGGACTGGTGGTTTGAGGCACCCTGGATCGGCTGGTCACTGGCAGGCGCCGTGGTGCTGATCGTCTCGGCTATTGCCTTTGAACACAATCGCAGTAACCCGCTGCTTAACACCCGCTGGCTCTCCAGCGGCAGCATTGTGCGTCTTGGGTTAATTATGCTGCTCATCCGCATTGTGCTCGCCGAGCAGAACACCGGCGTGTTTGGCTGGCTGCAATATGTCGGCCTGCAAAACGAGCAAATGACCAGCCTGGCGTGGTCGATCCTCGCGGGCATTGTCTGCGGTATTACCGCCAGTTGCCTGACGATTAAACCCCAGCGGCTGGCCTGGCCGATTGTCACTTCGCTGGCGTTGATGATTATCGCCTCGCTGCTCGATAGCCAGTCGACCAGTTTGACGCGGCCCAATCAGTTGATGTTAAGCCAGTTTTTACTCGGTTTTGCCAGTGCGTTTTTTATCGCACCGGCGATGCTGGCAGGAATTGGCGGCGTGGTGGCGGAGCCGCGCAACCTGGTCAGTTTCTCTGTGTTGTTTGGTATGAGCCAGAATATCGGCGGGCTGCTGGGTTCGGCGATCCTCGGCACGTTTCAGACCTGGCGGGAAAAGTATCACTCCAGCCTGTTAGCGGACCAACTCACCACCCTGAACCCGCTGGTCAATGAGCGTTTGCAATATTACAGCCAGATGTTTCAAAGCCAGCTTGGCGACAGCTCATTGCTTAGCACGCAAGCGGTGACACAACTGCAAACGGTGTCGACGCTGGAAGCGAATATTCTGGCTTACAACGATACGTATCTGCTGACGGCGAGCATTGCCGCCGCCACGCTGATTTGGATTTTATGGCGCTTGTTGCGCCTGCGCATTACTGCTCGCCTTGTGTTGAAGCGGGCCACTGGGAGCAAATAATAATGTTACTGGAGTGTCTATGAGCCAGCAGGATGCCGCCAAAGAGCGGGCCAATACCCGCAGCAATTTACGTGTGGTTTCTCTTTTTTCCGCCGCCGCAATTGGTCTGGTGGGCGTACTCGTCATTCTTTACGCCTGGCAGTTGCCGCCATTTACGCGCCATACCCAGTTTACCGATAACGCCTACGTGCGCGGTCAGACGACATTTATCAGCCCGCAGGTGAATGGCTATATCACTGAAGTGCCGGTACAGGATTTCGCGGTCGTGAAAAAAGGCGATATGATTATGCAGATTGATGATCGCATTTACCGCCAGCGCGTCGATCAGGCGAAAGCCACGCTGGCGATGAAGCTGGCAGCGCTGGATAACAACCTCCAGCAGCGAAAAAGCGCGCAGGCCGTCATTGCCCGCAACGAAGCCGCGCTTGCCAGCGCGAAAGCGCAGGATCTGAAATCGCAGGCAGATTTAAAACGCGTGAAAGCGCTGACCGCAGACGGTTCGCTCTCCATCCGTGAACGCGACGCTGCACTCGCCACCGCCGCGCAGAACACCGCCAGTATTGCCCAGGCACAAGCGACGCTTGAAATGTCGCGCCAGGATCTGCAAACCACCATCGTTAATCGCGGGTCGCTACAGGCGGATGTGGAAAACGCCAAAGCCGCGCTTGAACTGGCGCAAATCGATCTGCAAAACACTCGTATCGTCGCTCCTCGCGATGGGCAACTGGGGCAAATCAGCGTGCGACTTGGCGCGTATGTCACCGCCGGAACGCACCTGACCTCGCTGGTGCCGTCGCAACGCTGGGTCATCGCCAACCTGAAAGAGACGCAGCTGGCAAATGTGGTTGTCGGGCAGGCGGTGCGTTTTACCGTTGATGCACTGGACGGGCGAAGCTACCACGGGCGCGTGGAGAGCATCTCACCGGCCACCGGCGTGGAATTTAGCGCTATCAGCCCGGATAACGCCACCGGTAATTTTGTCAAAATCGCCCAACGTATTCCGGTGCGCATCCAGGTGGAGGCGAAACCCGACGAACTGGCAAGGCTGCGCCCTGGAATGTCGGTGCAGGTACATATTGATACGCGGGAGGCAGAGCAATGAAGCGGCGTCTCACCGTTGTCGCGTTGAGTCTCATCCTTGCCGCTTGCCAGTCTGCCAATGTTCAGCAAGCCCAACCGTCGCTGCAGATCCCGGCGGCCTGGCGCAGCGAGGCGGGTCCGGTCAGCAAAACGGATAGCGTCTGGTGGCGCAACTTTCACGACAGCCAGTTAAACCGCTATGTCGATCAGGCACTGCGCCACAACAGCGACGTGCTGATTGCCCGCGAGCGGGTCAATGAATATCAGGCGCGGGTTTATGCCGCCGACAGCGCACTTTTTCCCGAGCTGGACGCGGGCATTTCCGGCACCCGCGCACGGTCGCAATCTGCCGCGACGGGTTTACCCGTTTACAGCACCTTATACAAAGGCAATCTGACGGCCAGTTATAACGTCGATATCTGGGGAGCCAGCCGCAGCGCCTCTCGCGCGGCGGACGCCTCGCTGGAGGCGCAGAAAGCAGCCGCGGCAGCGGCTGATTTGACGGTGGCGACCAACGTCGCTTCCGGTTACCTCACGCTACTGTCGCTGGATGCGCAGTTGCAGGTCACGCAATCCACGCTGGCAGCGCGGGAAGATGCGCTCAAACTTGCCCGCCGCCAGTTTGAGACCGGCTATACTTCCCGGCTGGAGCTGATGCAATCGGATTCCGAGTTGCGCAGTACGCGCGCGCAGATCCCGGTGCTGCAACATCAGATAAGCCAGCAGGAAAATGCCTTGAGTGTGTTGCTGGGTCATAATCCGGGCGCGGTGAATCGTGGTGAATTTGCAACCTTAACGCCGCTGACATTGCCCTCGCAATTACCGTCGAGTTTGCTTAACCGCCGGCCGGACATTGTGCAGGCGCAGCGCCAGTTGATTGCCGCCGACGCAACGCTGGCCGCGTCGCAGGCGAAATTACTGCCGTCGATTAACCTGACGGCAACCGGCAGCATGCAGGACGATACGCTGCCCGGTTTGCTGGATAATCCGCTGCGGTTGTGGAGCATTGGCGGCAGCATTCTTGCCCCGTTGCTCAACCGCCAGGCGCTGAATGCGCAAGTTGATGTCTCGATGTCGCAGCGTAATCAGGCGCTTTATACCTATGAAAAAACCGTGCGCAACGCGTTTAAAGAGGTGAACGATAGCCTCGATGCCATCACCCGTCTGGGCGAGCAGCTCACCGAGCTTGCCGGGCAAGTCGATGTCGCGCAAGAGACGTTACGCATTGCGCAAAACCGTTATCACAACGGTTATTCCTCTTATCTGGACGTGCTGGATGCCCAGCGCACGCTGTTTTCCGCTCAACTGAGCGCGGTACAGGTCAAAAACAACCTGTTACTGGCGCAGGTGGATCTCTATCGCGCACTGGGAGGTGGCTGGTCCGGGCTAAATTAAGTTTCTGATAAACCAGGAGTAATGCTATGCAGCAGAAGTGGTCCGCGGTTGACGAATACTTAGTAAAACAGCTGATTCCGGAAGATGAAATCCTGACGCAGGAGCTGGCAAATAACCAGCGCGCAGGGCTTCCGGCGATTGATGTTTCGCCCGCTCAGGGGCAATTACTGGCGCTGTTTGTGCGCATGGTGCGGGCGAAGCGCATTCTTGAAATCGGTACGCTCGGCGGTTACAGCACGGTGTGGATGGCGCGCGAGCTGCCAACCGGCGGCGAACTGCTGACGCTGGAAGCCGATCCGCTACACGCGGCGATAGCGCGCGAAAACCTGCAGCTTGCCGGCGTAGCGCATCAGGTCACCGTCGCCGAAGGCCCGGCGCTGCAGACGCTGGAAAACCTCGGCGAACGCCCGCCGTTCGATCTGATTTTTATCGACGCCGATAAACCCAATAACCCGAACTACCTGAAATGGGCAATGCACTATGCCCGTCCGGGTACGCTGATTATTGGCGATAACGTCGTGCGCGACGGTGAAGTGACTAACCCGACCACCACCGATGCCAGCGTGCAGGGCGTGCGTAAATTCATTGAGATGATTGGTGCCGATCCGCGCCTGACGGCCACTGCCATGCAAACGGTCGGCGTCAAAGGCTGGGATGGCTTTACGCTTGCCTGGGTGAATGCATAAGGTTGCGGTGCCAGTCATTGCCGGATGGTGAACTCGCTTATCCGGCGATAGCTGAAGTGATGGAGTTAGCCCGGCTACCGGGCTAACTCCTGCCATCAGGCGCTGATCTGCTCCATTGCCTGCAGGATGCGCTTATCGGAGATGGGATACGGTGTCCCCAGCTGCTGCGCAAAGTAGCTGACGCGCAGCTCTTCGATCATCCAGCGGATCGCTTTTACATCCTCATCTTCCCGGCGTGCCGGCGGCAGTTTATTCAGCCACTGCTGCCATGCTTGCTGCGTCTGCTCGACTTTCAGCATCTGCGCGCGGTCGCGGTGCGGATCGACAGCCAGTTTTTCCAGCCGCTTCTCGATGGCTTGCAGGTAACGCAGCGTGTCGCCCAGACGGCGGAAACCGTTGCCGGTAACAAATCCGCGATACACCAGACCGCTCATTTGCGTTTTGATATCCGACAGCCCGAGCGCCATGGTCATATCAACGCGCCCTTTCAGCCGCTTGTTGATAGTGAACACCGCCGTCAGGATCTGTTCGACCTGTTTGGCGATTTCCACCACCGTTTCGTTCAGTTCGGCGCGCACTTTTTCATGCAGCGCGGTGAAGCTCTCTTCCGTCCACACCGGGCCGCCCGCTTCATCAATCAGTTTGTCCACGCCGCAGGAAATGCAGTCATCAATCAGATCCAGCACTTTGCCGTACGGGTTGAAATAGAGCCCCAGTTTGGCTTTGTTCGGCAATTTTTCGTGCAGATATTTAATCGGCGACGGAATATTCAGCAACAGCAGGCGGCGGATACCGCGCCACATCGCCTGTTGCTGCTCCAGGGGGTTATCGAACAGCTTGATCGCGACACTGTCACGTTCATCGACCAGCGCAGGCCAGGCCTTAACCTTATAGTTACCGCGTTTTTGCTCGTAGCTTTCCGGCAACTGACCAAAACTCCAGATATGCAAACCGCTCTGCTCGATGCCGTCATCAGCAACCGCAGAAAGGGTTTCCTGCACTTTGCCTTTCAGGCGCTCTTTCAGTTCGCTCAGCGAGCGACCTTCGAGCAGCTTTTTATTTTTGTCATCCACCACGCGGAAGCTGATTTTCAGGTGATCGGGCACCTGATCCCAGTGCCAGTCGTCGCGGTCGACGGTCACGCCGGTCATCCGGCGCAGTTCGCGCTCCAGCGCATCCAGCAACGGCAGTTCCAGCGGCGTGACGCGCCCCAGAAACGCTTCGGCATAGTTAGGCGCGGGAACGAAATTGCGCCGCGTCGGTTTCGGCAGCGATTTAATCAGCGCAATCACCAGTTCGCGACGCAGGCCGGGGATTTGCCACTCAAATCCGCTCTCTTCAACCTGGTTTAATAACGGCAGCGGAATATGCACCGTGACGCCGTCGGCATCCGCGCCCGGTTCAAACTGGTAACTCAGGCGTAGCTTCAGGTTGCCCTGATGCCAGAAGTTGGGGTAATCGAGCTTACTGACGCCCTCTGCGCCCTCTTTAATCAGCATGCTCTTTTCGAAGTTGAGCAGATCGGGGGCTTCACGGCTGGCCTTTTTCCACCAGCTATCGAAATGGCGGGCGGAAATCACCTCGTGGCTGATGCGCTGGTCATAAAACTCAAACAGCGTTTCGTCGTCCACCAGAATGTCGCGGCGGCGGGATTTGTGCTCCAGTTCCTCCACTTCCGCGCGCAGTTTCAGGTTATCGCGAAAGAAAGCATGCCGGGTTTGCCAGTCACCCTCGACCAGCGCGTGGCGAATAAAGAGTTCACGACAAAGCATCGGGTCTATCTGGCTGTAGTTTACTTTGCGCGCCGCAACGATCGGCAGACCATAAACGGTCACTTTTTCCGTTGCCATCACCGCGCCCTGCGCCCGCTCCCAGTGCGGTTCACTGTATGAACGCTTAATCAGGTGCTGCGCTACCGGTTCAACCCACTCCGGATCGATACGCGCGGCGATGCGCCCCCATAAGCGGCTGGTTTCCACCAGTTCTGCCACCATTGTCCATTTCGGCGGTTTTTTGAATAAACCAGAACCGGGGAAGATGGAAAAACGGGCATTACGCGCGCCGGTAAATTCCTGTTTGTCGGCATCTTTCATACCAATGTGCGACAGCAAACCGGTTAACAACGCAATATGAATTTCGCGATATTCCGCAGGCTCGCTGTTGACCGGGATCCCTAACTCTTTCACCACCTGGCGCAGTTGGGTGTAGATATCCTGCCATTCGCGTACACGCAGATAGTTCAGGTAATCTACCCGGCACTGACGGCGGAACTGGTTTGACGAGAGCGCTTTTTGTTGCTCGCCCAGGTAGTTCCACAGGTTCACAAACGCGAGGAAGTCTGACTCTTTATCATGGAAGCGCTGATGCTTCTCGTCTGAAGCCTGCTTTTTATCCAGCGGTCGTTCGCGCGGATCCTGAATCGACAGCGCTGAGGTAATGATCATCGCTTCGCGCACACAACCATGTTTTTGCGCTTCCAGCACCATACGCGCTAAACGCGGATCGACCGGCAGTTGCGATAGCTGGCGGCCCAGCGGCGTCAGTTTATACGCCGTCTGTTGCTCGTCGGTGGTGATCGCGCCCAACTCTTCCAGCAGGCGTACACCGTCCTGAATATTGCGTTTATCCGGCGCTTCAACAAACGGGAAAGCGGCGATGTCGCCGAGCCCTAAAGCCGTCATTTGCAGAATGACCGACGCCAGGTTGGTGCGCAGTATTTCCGGATCGGTAAATTCCGGGCGTGACAGGAAATCGTCTTCCGAATAGAGGCGAATACAGATCCCTTCCGACACGCGGCCGCAGCGCCCTTTACGCTGGTTCGCGGAAGCCTGAGAAACCGGCTCAATCGGCAGACGCTGCACTTTGGTGCGATAGCTGTAGCGGCTGATGCGCGCGGTACCCGGATCAATGACATATTTGATGCCCGGTACCGTCAGCGAGGTTTCCGCCACGTTGGTCGCCAGCACGATGCGTCGCCCGCCGTGCGGCTGGAATACGCGGTTCTGTTCACTATTTGATAAACGCGCATACAGCGGCAGGATCTCCGTGTGGCGCAGATCGCGCTTGCTCAGGGCATCGGCGGTATCACGGATTTCCCGCTCGCCGCTCATAAAGATCAGAATATCGCCTGCACTTTCGCGCCCAAGCTCGTCCACCGCATCGAAAATCGCCTGTAGCTGGTCGCGTTCCGTGTCATCCGCTTCTTCGACAATCGGCCGGTAGCGCACTTCCACCGGGTAGGTACGCCCGGACACTTCGATAATGGGCGCGTTATTGAAATGGCGCGAGAAACGTTGCGGATCGATGGTGGCGGAGGTGATGATGATTTTCAGATCCGGGCGACGCGGCAGTAATTCACGCAGATAACCCAGCAGAAAATCGATGTTCAGGCTGCGTTCGTGCGCCTCATCGATAATGATGGTGTCGTATTGCATCAGCAGGCGATCCTGCTGGATTTCCGCCAGCAGAATACCGTCGGTCATCAGCTTGACCATGGTGTTGTCGCTGACATGATCGCTGAAACGCACTTTATAGCCGATGCAGCCGCCCGGCTCAGTTTTCAGCTCTTCGGCAATACGGTTAGCAACGGTGCGCGCCGCCAGACGACGCGGCTGAGTATGACCAATCAGCCCTTTAATGCCGCGCCCCAGCTCCATGCAAATTTTCGGTAACTGCGTGGTTTTACCGGAGCCCGTTTCGCCGGCCACAATCACCACCTGGTTATCGCGGATAGCTTCGAGGATCGCCTGTTTTTTCTGGCTGACCGGCAGATTGTCCGGGTAGTCAATGGTCGGGCGCGCAGCTTCGCGCTGCGCCACTTTTCCGGCGGCTTCGCTTATCTCTTGCGCCAGCGTCTGCAGCAGTGCTTGCTGAGATTCAGGATTTTTAACTTTCTTGCTGCCATGCAGGCGGCGGGCGAAACGCTGCTGGTCGCGTAGCATCAGGGTGTTGAGCTGCGCGCTGAGGTCGGTAATCGTCAATTTCTGTTGTTCTGTCATAGCGTTATTGGGCAGAGCACTGCCGGGAAACATCTTAAGTTCGCAATCGCAGTAGGATAGCACATCGCAGTAATCCTTTTCTTGTTCAAGAAATTCGAACATAGGATTCGATATATTGCGCTATTCATGTTGAGAGTTTGTGAATAGAGTGTCATGACGTCACGGGGCAACCCATTGCAAATACAATAAAGGAAACACCCAATGAGCAAAGTTTTAGTTCTTAAATCCAGTATTCTGGCAGGGTACTCACAGTCTGGTCAGTTGGCCGATTATTTCGTTGAACAGTGGCGTGAAAAACACGCAGCGGATCACATTACCGTGCGTGACCTGGCCGCTAACCCGATCCCGGTGCTGGATGGCGAACTGGTTGGCGCGCTGCGCCCGAGCGATGCCCCGCTGACACCGCGTCAGCAGGAAGCACTGTCGCTCTCCGACGAGCTGATCGCTGAACTGCAAGCGCATGACGTGATTGTCATTAACGCCCCGATGTATAACTTCAACATCCCGACGCAGCTGAAAAACTACTTCGACCTGGTGGCACGTGCTGGCGTAACGTTCCGTTATACCGAAGCAGGTCCGGAAGGTCTGGTGAAAGGTAAACGCGTCGTCGTGGTTTCCAGCCGTGGCGGTATCCATAAAGATACCCCGTCCGATCTGGTTGCCCCGTACCTGAAATTGTTCCTCGGCTTTATCGGCATTACGGATGTGAACTTTGTCTTCGCAGAAGGCATTGCTTACGGTCCGGAAGTGGCGACCAAAGCGCAGACCGACGCCAAAGCCGCCATCGACAGCCTGGTGGCTGCCTAAGATTTCCCCCTCTCACCTCTTGGTGGGAGGGTGCTTTCTCCCGCTTTTCCGGCTATTCACCTTCCGCAATGTACTCTTTGGTGGTCAGCAGAATGGTGGTAAGCGCCTTCTGCAGATGTGATAAATCCAGAGCATTAAACACATTCCTCAGCACCGGCATTAACGCCTGCTGAACGGCATCATAAGTTGCCATTCCTGGCGCGGTGATTTTGATGGCATATTTACGACGATCGTGCACATCCACGGCTCTGGCCAGGTATTTACGTTTCATTAATTGCTTAATAAGCTCGCCGACGCTCGGCTCTTTTAGCCCCAGCCGCGCGGCGATTTCCCGCTGGGTTAATAGGGCTGGCTCGTTGCGGATGAAAACAAGGACCATCCAGCTATTAAAGCCGAGTTCGTACTCTTTTATTTTCTCATCGATCAGCAGACGTAAGTTATGCGAAGCCAGATACAGCAAATGTACACTCGATAAGAGTCCCGGGTTGTCCATAATCGATCCTGGAAATACAGCCTAAGAGGCGTGGTGCCGGGTGCCTCCCGGTAGGCTACGTTTGATCCCATAGCCTGCGCAGCAATGTAAAACCGACCAAAGCGCCCCGCCGCATAGGGGGATTCACCACGTTAATCAGCGTCGTTGGTTAAGACGCGTCGACAAGCCTATACCGGGCTAATTATAATGAAAATAGCCAATCACTTATCATTTCTATAAATATTCATTATGTTTAATCCGCATCTGTTACGTTCTTTTTCGGCGCTGATCCAGGCGGGATCTTTCACCCGCGCCGCCGACAGGCTTGGCATTACGCAGGCGGCGGTGAGCCAGCACATTCGCCAACTGGAGCAGCAAACCGGCACGTTGATGTTACGCGGCAAACGCACGCTGGAATTAACCCCGCAGGGTATTGCGTTACGTGAATATTGCCTGGAACTGGAGCAGGCCAACAAACGCCTGATGCACCGGCTGGATGATAAAGCGCATCACGGTGGAGAGATAAGCGTAATAAGCCCAGGCAGCATTGGCCTGCGTATCTACCCGTTATTGCTTAATTTGCAGCAAGCCCGCCCGGAGTTAAGCATCCGCTATCGCTTTGCTCCCGATCACACGGTGATCACGGCGATTGCAGAGAACCGTTTTGAATTAGGTCTGGTGACTCAGCAGCCGGATGACACCCGTCTGGTGGCAGATAAATTTACCGAAGAACCGCTGGAGTTATTGTTGCCAGCCGGATTCGCGCTGAATAACTGGCAGGATTTGCACACGCTTGGGTTTATCAACCACCCGGATGGCAATGCGATGGCAACACGTCTGTTAAGCCGCCGCTTTCCCGGCAATCCGGGCATTCATACGCTGCCGGTGAGCGGGTTTATTAATCATATCGGGTTGATTGCCGAACCGGTGGCGCGCGGGCTGGGGTTTACCGTGCTGCCCCGCTACGCGCGGCTGGCTTATCCTCGCCAGGCGTTGTTGCAGGTCGACAGCGATCCGGTTCATGTGGTGGATACTCTGTGGCTGATTCACCGTGCCGAGTGGCCATTAACCCGTCGGGCCGAGGAGGCGCTGGCGTGGTTGCGCCAGCATCTTGCCCAGGAAGGTAACGTGCCGCTTACTGTTTCTTCAGCCATTTACCGTTAATGCCCTGCACATAGTCGCCGGGTTTTGCGCGCTCCACCAGTTTCTGCCCGGCCATTCTGGCAACGTCATCGACGGCGATGTTGTTGCGATCGGCCAGTTGCTGGTAGCTCTCAGTGCGCGCTTTGTTAATACGCTCTACCAGCGCCAGCGTCTCTTTATCCTGGCTTATCGGCGCGACATAGCCGTTGAGCGTTTCACCGACGCGCCCCTGGGTGCGGGCTTCATCAAGCGTCAGCGCCTGAGCGGTTGCGCTGAAAAGGCCAACGGCCAACAGCGCGCTTATGACACGTTTCTTCATCATCGCCTCAGAACAAGTCGCTACGGGTTTTCAGCAGGGTTTCAACGTCTTTATCCACTTTGATGTGAATTTCATGCTCGATCTTCACATTCATATTGATGGTAATCGGCTCTTTCGGTGCCGCTACCTCAATGCGCGGCGTGCAGGCGGCCAGCAGCATTGTCGCCATCAAGACGGGCACGGCTTTCAGGGTTCTCATTTTTTATCCTCACACTCTTCGCCCTTCGCGCAGCGGGCTTGCGGTAGCGCCGCGTGTTGCTCAAGCCATGACTGCAAATTGTCGCCAAAACGTAAACTGCGCCATAAGGTGAATACATTCTCCTCATGGGTATAGTTCAAATTCACGGTACTGCTTTTGCCATCGACAAAACTGGTGCCGCGCAGGGTGGCCTGCAGCGTCAACAGCCCTAAATTATCCAGATTGATCTTCGTCCATGAACGAGAAATTTCCATATAGCGCAGCCAGTTAATCGCCGCGCCCGCCGCCATGTTGTCTTTCACCACCGCATCGGCGGTATCTTTATCGATCCGCAGCGTCATCGGCCCGGGGTTGTGCAACCAGCCATCTTTAATGATCCATTGCGGGTTATCCAGCCACAGCGGCAGCGCGCCGTCAAACGGCCCGGAAAGCGCAAACTGCTTCGGATTCACCGCGCTGATTAACTCACTGGCAGAAATGTGCTTCAGACGCAGCAGCGCCGGATCGTGCTGCGGCATACGTAACTGCTGCATAGTCACTTTCCCGCCGAGCACATCGACGCTGACATCGCTTAATACCAGCGGATCTTCCTCACTCCATGGCCACGCGCCCTGCAAATCGGCGGTGACGTTTTTCGCCGTCACCTGGTTTGTTATCTCACCAATGCGCAGCGAAACCGGCCTGCGGGTGCCCAACTGCCAGCGCCCCTCGCGGTAGCGGAATGGCAGCACAAAATCGACGCCGCGAATTTGGTTGTCCGGCGTCCAGACACTGCCGCTTTTTAGCACGCCGTGACCGCCCGCTTCAAAGCCTTGATCCGCTGCGGCGGAAAAGGCGACCTGCGCATACAGTGCGCCATCCAGCAGCTTCATTTTCCAGTCCGGAGGAATAAGCGGCTGGAATACCGAGAGCGCCTGACGCGGCCACCACGCCTGCCCACGCAAACGCTCGCCATCCCAGCGGCCATTAACCTGCACCGGGCCAATCGTATCGGCCTGCAACGCGCCCTTAAACTGAAACATGGTCGGATCGTCGCCTGCAACGCTGAATGTCAACGTTGAAGGTGGTAAGACACTTCCCGCGCTGAAACTGGTTTGCCCGGCATCCAGCGTCAGTGCGCCGGTGAATTGCGGGTTTGTTGCATCACGCACCCATTTTACTGGTGCATCCAGCATTAACCGGGGCGTAGCCATGTGCATCGCGCCATATTGCAACTGGTCAAAACCGGTCGAGAGATCGTTAAGCGTAATCGTGTTGTCATTCCATTCGCCACGACCGGCGACATCCCAGCGCGCATTCATCGGCGTGAAATTGCCGTCACCCCAGTAGCGCCAGCGCCACAGGCCGTTATCCGGCAGAAAATCCTGCGCCTGACCATCAAGATGCAGACGGAAGTCCCCCATCGCATTCTCATGCGCGCGAAGGATGGCCTGCAAACGCCCGTCAATACCGTGCTGAGTCAGCTTGACGCCCGCCAGTGGCCAGCGCACTTCATCTATATTTAACGAATCAATCACCCGCCCGCGCGAGCGCAGCAGCGCGCCAGGCGTAAAAACCAGTTGCGGATCGTCAGCGCTGCCGCTCAGATGGGCGGGAAGCACGGCATAAAACACCAGATCGCCCTGCTTTGCTTCGCCGGTTAGCTGCAGCGGCATATCGTTATTGTCGATACCAAGACGGCCAGGGCCAATAGTCAGCACCGCATTGCCTTTCCCGGCGTCGCCCTGCGTCAGCACGTTTAACCGGCCACTGAACTGCGCCTTTTCCAGCCCCTGTTGCCAGTCATCCACTTTTAACCCAACACGACCGCTCAGCGGAAAGCCCTGATAAGGCCAGTTCCAGCGCCCATCGCTGATGGTCAATTGGTCGGGCGTAAGCTGCCACGGCAGATCGAGCAGCGGATCGCCCTGATCGCGCGCCATGACCACCAGTTGCCCTTCGTTATCGCGCCAGTCGAGATCGACATCCACCACACCCGGCTGCTGCGACAGGGTTAAGGTGCTTTCCATATGTCCGTTAACGGGAACACTGTCTGGAACATCCGGCAGGGTAAATTCGCCACCGAGCGTAAACGGCGGCTGGTCATCGACAAGACGCAGCGCCATGCGGCTAACCGTTAACGCCTGCCCGCGCAAACGGGCGCTGAGTTCGATGCGCTCACCAGAATAAGTGAGTTGCTGCACATCCGGCGTCAACGACGCGGATAATTTGCCTGTCCATGTTTTCCACGGCGAAACGGTAAAACGCTCCACCGTCAGCCAGCTATAAGGAAGCAAGGCTTGCCATTCGGCCAGCGTGCGCGGCGCGTCAGAAACAGTTTCACTTTGTGGCAGTTTATTCAGGCAGGCGGTGTTAATATCCAGCGCGCCAATATGAAGCTGCCAGCGGCTGGGGTGTGTCAGTTCGGCGTTCTGTAATGACGCCAGTTGACAATCGCCGACCAGATAGCGCAGATCGGGGATTTTTAACGCATGTCGGGTGAATCGCGGGCTCTCTTCCATGGCG
The DNA here is from genome assembly GCF_016620385.1 of Kosakonia sp. LAM2021. Lineage (NCBI taxonomy): Bacteria > Pseudomonadati > Pseudomonadota > Gammaproteobacteria > Enterobacterales > Enterobacteriaceae > Kosakonia > Kosakonia sp. LAM2021. The sequence continues at coordinate 1,162,092 of NZ_JAENHT010000001.1, read as the reverse complement.
ATACGCGTGCCGGCTGGCAACCAGATCCCGACCAGCGTCGGCACCCATTGTGCAAGCGTCAGCAGCAGCGTAAGCGGCAACAGAATGAACAGTAACACCAGGGCGATGGCGGCTTTGTATTTACCCTTCATGGGTAGCTAATATCCTGATTTTGCATATGATTAAGCCGATTCTGGCGGTTATTGTGGCATGTTTGACCGCCCCTTTGAAGGCGCGAGCCATTTTAATCATAGTCTGGCGATTGCATTTTCAGTAGTTACAGCGAATAGTGTTTTAATATCATTAATTTATGGATTCAGCGTATGTTCACAAAAGGCTCTTTAATTCGCGGCTGGTTTATCGGCACCACCGTTTTCACCTGCTTTACCTTCAGCGATTATCTCAGTGCAAACTACTTTCACGACTCCAAAATTCCATGGCTTATCGGGGTTATTGCAGCGACGGTTATTAGCTGGAGCACGCGCAGCGCATTAAAACAATTGCGCTAACAGGTGTCACACAGCGGATATACTGAACTGGATACATTCACCGCGCCCATGACTGCCAATAAAATTTGAACGTTTACATAATAATTTTAAAACGTGATAATGTGGGTAGAAAACCATTGGAGAAAGTCTTATGAAACTCGCGATATACAGCACAAAGCAATACGATAAAAAGTATTTGCAGCAGGTAAACGAGAAATATGGCTACGATCTTGAATTTTTCGACTTTCTGTTAACCGAAAAGACTGCCAAAACCGCGAATGGCTGTGATGGGGTCTGCATTTTTGTTAACGACGATGGCAGCCGCCCGGTGCTGGAAGAGCTGAAAAAGCTCGGCGTGAAATTTATCGCCCTGCGCTGTGCCGGGTTCAACAACGTTGATCTCGACGCAGCAAAAGAGCTGGGTTTGCAGGTCGTGCGTGTTCCGGCCTACTCACCGGAAGCGGTCGCGGAACATGCAATTGGCATGATGATGACCCTGAACCGCCGCATTCACCGCGCGTATCAACGTACCCGCGATGCTAACTTTTCTTTGGAAGGGCTGACCGGCTTTACCATGTACGGGAAAACGGCGGGCGTGATCGGCACCGGTAAAATTGGCGTTGCCGCGCTGCGTATTCTGAAAGGGTTTGGCATGCGCCTGCTGGCGTTCGACCCGTATCCGAGCGCAGCAGCGCTGGAGCTTGGCGTGGAGTATGTTGATCTGCCAACGCTGTTTTCACAGGCGGATGTTATCTCCCTGCACTGCCCGCTTACACCGGAAAACTTCCACCTGCTTAACCGCGACGCCTTTGATCAGATGAAAGATGGCGTGATGATCATCAATACCAGCCGCGGCGGATTAGTGGATTCGCAAGCTGCGATAGAAGCGCTGAAAACGCAAAAGATCGGTGCGCTGGGAATGGATGTGTATGAAAACGAACGCGATCTGTTCTTTGAAGATAAATCCAACGATGTTATTCAGGACGACGTGTTCCGTCGCTTATCAGCCTGCCACAACGTGCTGTTTACCGGTCATCAGGCATTCCTGACGGCCGAAGCGTTGATTAGCATTTCCGAAACAACGCTGGAAAACCTGCGCCAGTTACGCGACGGCGAAACCTGCCCGAACGCGCTGGCCTGATTGTCCGGGGTTCCCCTGCCTGCACGGGAACCCTTTCGGACAAACCCCGATGACGCCCAGGCTTAGCCTGTTAGAATCCCCCACGTAATGGATAACCCCTTAGAGGACGAGATGAAGAAAATTATGACTTTGGTTGCGTTGAGCGTAGCGCTTTCTGGCTGCGTGAGTTCCCGCACCGACACATTGAAGCCACAGCAACTGGCAGATCAACGATTTGTGCTGACCACCGTAAACGGCCAGTCCGTGCAGGGTAATGGCCCGGCACCGGAAATCCGTTTTGATAAAGACCTGCGCGTATCCGGCAAAATGTGCAACGGCTTTATGGGCCAGGGAAAACTCTCTGAAGGCAAATTGACCGTCAAACAGATGGGCATGACCATGATGCTTTGCCCTGACCAGCAGCGTAACGAACTGGATCACACCATTAATGCGATGCTCAGCGAAGGCGCACAGGTTGATCTGACTGACAACCAGCTGACGCTGGCGACGGCGACGCAAACCCTGATTTACACGCGCGCGGCGAACGCTCAGTAACTGCCGCAGCTCCCGGTGGCAAGCGACTGCTCACTGCAGCGTTTGCCATTTGGCAAAGCACACATTCCCACCATTGAACCATCGAGTTGCCGGGCAACTGACAACGAACCACCAATCATTGCACAATTCGCCTGACCACCATTTGACATCGCGGCTTTAAGCCCTGGAGCAACGTGTGCTGCGGTCGCTTGCTGAACGGGTTCACTGCTGCATGCCGATAATAATAAAGCGGCACATCCTACTAAAAACGCTGCGCGCATTTCTCTCCCCCTGCCCCTGTGTCCTCAGGATAATTAAAAAAAGCGAAACCCAAGCATCATAGGCAGCAAGACGCAATACGTCGAGAGCTGAAAAGCATCTTTATGCGACCTGGAAACATTTTTTTGCGCTTTTTGGGACGGGTGAACACAATTCATCGCAAACAGGGATTCACATGGTACGTCAACTTAGCGCCAGTGGCAGATATCCTGGTTGCACTCAGCAGGCTGCTTCGGCACGAGCGGTAACTGAACTCACCTCACGCTATTTCACGACGTGAGGTGACCACGCGGTCACGTCCTGAAGATTTCGCTGCGTAAAGCGCCTCATCCGCAAATTCGATGAGCATCGCTTCGTTACCCTTCAATGCGGCGGCAAACCCGGCGGCAACACCAATGCTCACACTCACGACGCCAAGTGGGCTTTGCGCGTGGGGAATATTCCCGGCCTTAATATTAAGGCCTATTTTTCTGGCCATATTCTCTGCGGAGCGCGCATCCGTTTCAGGCAGAATAACCACAAACTCTTCTCCGCCATATCTGGCGGCCAGAAAAGGCGGCTCGCTAATGGTATTTTTCAACGTTTCGGCAACTACCTGTAAACAGCTATCACCGGCAATATGCCCGTAATTGTCGTTATATTTTTTAAAGTAATCGACATCAATTAATAGCAGTGCAATCTGCTGCTTGTGACTGGCACATTTCGCCACTTCGACCACTAAAGCCTCATCGAATTTGCGCCGATTCGCAAGCCCGGTTAAACCATCTTCCGTCGCCATCACTTGCAACTCGGCATTCTCAGACGCCAGAGATTCTTTTGCTGCCGACAGCTCTTTACCGATGCGGATACGGTTGCGAACATCCTGAATGAGGTAATAGCTGGAGAAACTGACGCAGCCGATAAGAAACAGGATGATAGCAGCAAGAATTTCAGACTGACGACGCCAAGAGGCCATGGCTTCATCCACGCTAACGGCAACGGTGGTAACCAAACCATAGCGTTTATTTTTTTGAAATGAATAAATACGCTCTATTTTATCGAAACGCGAAACAGACGTTGCGATCCCGGAATTCCCTCTTTTTAAATAATCCGTAAATAATGGCGAGTCCGAAATTTCCCTGCCCATATATTTAGCATCAAAAGGATAACGTAAAAGCACGATGCCAGAGTCACTGGTTAACGCAATCGCGCCCTGTTTTCCAATGTCCAGCTTTCCATAGGTTTGCAAAAAAGTGGCAATATTCAGCGTCAATACAGCAACACCTTTAAAATTCCCTTCGTTGTCTTCCAGTCGTCGGCTAACGGTGATCACCCATTGACCATTCGTTCTGCTCACCACAGGCGGTCCGATAAAGATCTCCTTTGAGTTATTATCCCGATGGTGGATGAAGAAAAACCGGTCAGCGCTGTTACTCCTGCCCAAAAAATTCTCCTGCAAAGCGATAACTTTATTTCCCTTATCATCATAAATAATGATGTTATTCAACTGGGTGAGAAGCTGATTCTGGTCGGCGAGTATTTTCTTAATGTTAAATAATTGCCCGGGATCCATACCATATATTTCCGTTACGTCAGAAATATTTTTTATCAACATCTCGCTTTGCCGAATAATCCCCTCCGAATAGGTATCGAGGGTATGACTCAGGTTGGATATATTCGTATTAAGTTCGTTCCGCGTATGGTTTTTTGTACTCAAGATCTGAACAATCAAGGTAATGGATATCGCGAAAAAGACAACAGTAATGAAAGTTGCCGCAAAAAAGGTCTCTTTTTTCATCTTATTTTTACCCGTTACGACTCCTTCACAAGAACCACTGTAACTGTAAATCTCAATTATCAAGAAACACACATCTGAAGATTTAATTCAATAAGTTATTTACCGCACTTAAACGCAACGGCCGATAATAGCAGCATTGCAAATCCCTGTTTGTTAAGAAAAGATGACCATCTCATTCTTAAACAGCGCGCTTTTGCCAACCTCCATCATTTACAGTACATGGCCATTGAGATGATTCAACGTTCTATTATCGTGCAGCGCAGCCATCACTGCGCCGTTATGTTGGGAATTGTCGACGATACGCTTTTTTCGCGTCATTAAGACTCTGCGCATTCGCCCCGCCCGCCAAATCAGGATTTTCTGCCTGCAGCGGATCATCCTCCCAGTGGCAAACAGGACAGATCTCCCACGCACCGCTTTCTGCAAGCGTTTTGCCGCCGCAGCAAGGGCAGCGCAACTGTTGTTTTGTCATTGCTTTTTTCCGTATTTAAGTGCATTCCAGCACGAGGGTAACAGCTAACGCCCTGTACAAGCGCCATTAGGCTTCGCGATACCCTACCGTTAAATCGTAATTCATTGATTCCCGTTATACCTCAGGACACAAAAGCGAAAATTGCGCAGACGTTGATTTGCTAAAATAAGTGGATAACTACAGGGTTTGTCGAAGTTACACAAGCCCCCTCCTATTGAGCAATGTAAGGGTGCCATATGATTACTATTGACGGTAATGGCGCGGTCGCCTCAGTCGCCTTCCGCACCAGTGAAGTTATCGCCATATATCCCATTACCCCCAGCTCGACGATGGCTGAACAGGCAGATGCCTGGGCCGGAAACGGCCTGAAAAACATCTGGGGCGACACGCCACGCGTCGTGGAAATGCAGTCGGAAGCGGGCGCGATTGCCGCCGTACACGGGGCCTTGCAGACTGGCGCACTCTCAACCTCGTTTACCTCATCGCAGGGTTTGCTGCTGATGATCCCCACCCTTTACAAGCTGGCGGGTCAATTAACACCGTTTGTTCTGCACGTCGCGGCACGCACCGTTGCCACCCACGCACTCTCCATTTTTGGCGATCATTCCGACGTGATGGCGGTTCGCCAGACCGGTTGTGCAATGCTCGCTGCCGGGAGCGTGCAGGAGGCACAAGATTTCGCGCTAATTTCGCACATGGCGACACTGAAAAGCCGGGTGCCATTCATTCATTTCTTTGATGGTTTTCGCACCTCGCACGAAATCAATAAAATCGTGCCGCTGGCGGATGACACGATCCGCAACCTGCTTCCTCAAGCGGAAATTGATGCGCATCGTGCCCGCGCGCTCAACCCGGAACATCCGGTGATCCGTGGTACTTCTGCCAATCCGGACACCTATTTCCAGTCTCGCGAAGCGACCAACCCGTGGTACAACGCGGTGTACGCGCACGTTGAGCAGGCGATGGATGATTTCGCCACCGCCACCGGACGGCAGTACAAACCTTTTGAATACTATGGTCATCCGCAAGCCGATCGCGTGATCGTGCTGATGGGCTCGGCGATCGGTACCTGCGAAGAAGTGGTCGATGAACTGCTGACGCGCAGTGAAAAAGTCGGCGTGTTGAAAGTGCGCCTCTATCGCCCGTTCAGCGCCGCGCATCTGTTGTCCGTGTTGCCAGAAAGCGCGAAAACCATTGCCGTGCTTGATCGCACCAAAGAACCGGGCGCACAGGCGGAACCGCTTTATCTGGATGTGATGACCGCGCTGGCAGAAGCGTTTAATAACGGCGAGCGGGAAACCCTGCCACGGGTGATTGGCGGGCGTTACGGCCTTTCGTCAAAAGAGTTTGGTCCCGAGTGCGTGCTGGCCATTTTTAACGAGCTGCGCGCGGCGAAGCCCAAACCGCGCTTCACCGTCGGTATTTACGACGATGTGACCAACCTTTCTCTGCCGCTACCGGAAAACACCCTGCCATCGCATGCCAAATTAGAAGCGCTGTTCTATGGGCTTGGCAGCGATGGCAGCGTCTCGGCGACCAAGAATAATATCAAGATTATCGGTAACTCTACGCCGTGGTATGCGCAGGGTTATTTTGTCTATGATTCGAAAAAGGCGGGCGGCCTGACCGTTTCGCACCTGCGCGTCAGCGAAAAACCGATCAACTCGGCTTATCTGGTGTCGCAGGCGGATTTTGTCGGTTGCCACCAGTTGCAGTTTATCGATAAGTACCCGATGGCCGAGCGCCTGAAACCGGGCGGTATTTTCCTGCTCAACACCCCCTACAGCGCCGACGAAGTCTGGTCACGTTTGCCGCAGGAAGTCCAGGCGGTACTCAACCAGAAAAAAGCCCGACTCTATGTGATTAACGCCGCGAAAATCGCCCGCGAATGCGGGCTTGCCGCGCGCATTAACACCGTCATGCAGATGGCATTCTTCCATCTCACAAATATTCTGCCGGGCGACAGCGCGCTGGCTGAATTGCAGGGGGCGATAGCCAAAAGCTACAGCAGTAAAGGCCAGGAACTGGTAGAACGAAACTGGCAGGCGCTGGCGATGGCTCGCGAATCGTTATTTGAAGTGCCGCTGGAAGCGGTTAATGCGCAAAGCGCGCATCGCCCGCCGGTGGTGTCTGATTCTGCACCTGATTTCGTGAAAACCGTGACGGCGGCAATGCTGGCCGGTCTTGGCGATGCATTGCCCGTCTCCGCGCTGCCGCCGGACGGCACCTGGCCGGTTGGCACCACGCGCTGGGAGAAACGCAATATCGCCGAAGCGATCCCTATCTGGAAAGAAGAGCTTTGCACCCAGTGTAACCACTGTGTTGCCGCCTGCCCGCACTCGGCGATCCGCGCCAAAGTGGTCTCGCCGCAGGCAATGGAAAACGCGCCGTCGAGCCTGCATTCACTGGATGTGAAATCCCGCGATATGCGCGGGCAGAAATATGTACTGCAAGTCGCGCCGGAAGATTGCACCGGCTGTAACCTGTGCGTGGAAGTTTGCCCGGCAAAAGATCGCCAGAACCCGGATATCAAGGCCATCAATATGATGTCGCGCCTTGAACATGTCGAAGAAGAGAAAGTGAATTACGACTTCTTCCTCGATCTGCCGGAGATCGACCGCAGCAGACTGGAGCGCATAGACATTCGTACCTCGCAGTTGATTACCCCGCTGTTTGAATATTCCGGGGCGTGCTCAGGATGTGGCGAAACGCCGTATATCAAACTGCTGACGCAGTTGTATGGCGCCCGGATGATGATCGCCAATGCTACCGGGTGTTCATCGATTTATGGCGGTAACCTGCCCTCGACGCCCTACACCACCGATGAAAACGGGCGCGGGCCGGCGTGGGCGAACTCACTGTTTGAAGATAACGCCGAGTTCGGTCTTGGGTTCCGCTTAAGTGTGGATCAGCACCGCCTGCGCGTAATGCGGCTGGTTGATCAGTTTGCGGAGCATATTCCGGCGGAACTGAACGCGGCCTTGCACGCGGAAGCGACCCCGGAAGCGCGCCGCGCACAGGTGGCAGAACTGCGTACCGCGCTGGCGTCTGTCGAAGGCGCGCAACAACTGTTGACCGATGCTGATGCGCTGGTCGAAAAATCGATTTGGCTGATTGGCGGCGACGGTTGGGCGTACGATATCGGCTTTGGCGGCCTCGATCATGTACTGAGCCTGACTGAGAACGTCAATATTCTGGTGCTCGATACCCAGTGTTACTCCAACACTGGCGGCCAGGCCTCCAAAGCCACGCCGCTGGGTGCCGTGACCAAGTTCGGCGAGCATGGTAAACGTAAAGCGCGCAAAGATCTGGGCGTCAGCATGATGATGTACGGCCACGTTTACGTCGCGCAAATTTCACTCGGCGCGCAGCTCAACCAGACGGTGAAAGCCATTCAGGAAGCAGAAGCCTACCCCGGCCCGTCGCTGATTATTGCTTACAGCCCCTGTGAAGAGCACGGCTATGATTTGGCGCTGAGCCACGATCAGATGCGCCAGCTCACCGCAACCGGCTTCTGGCCGCTGTACCGCTACGATCCGCGTCGCGAAGAGGAAGGGAAAGTTCCGCTGGCGCTGGATTCTCGGCCGCCGTCAGATGCGCTGGCAGAAACCTTGCTTAATGAGCAGCGCTTCCGTCGCCTGAACGCGCAGCAGCCGGAGGTGGCGGAACAGCTATGGAAAGATGCCGCAGCCGACCTGCAAAAACGCTACGACTTCCTGGCTCAGCTGGCAGGTAAAGCGGAGAAAAACGCGGCAGAATAAGCCTGCCGCCGAAAAAGCCACCGGTTGACGCCGGTGGCTTTTTTAACGCACCGATTTTGCATGACACCCGCAGGAAGCTCGTTGATAATCACGGTTTCAGCCCGCACGGCAAGGAGCGAATTTATGCAGCATCACGCAGTTACCTCATCACGCATCGCTTCTGTCGGTTATGACCAACGCACCTGCACGCTGGAAATCTGTTTTCGCGATAAAAGCGTCTACCAGTATCAGGGCGTTCCGGAACGCATCTTTTCCCTGTTCCTTACCGTTGTTTCCAAAGGCCGTTTTTATGATGGCGTGGTAAAAGGCAAATATCCGGAAAAAAAAGTCGCCTGAACAGGTAGCTACCGCTGCGTTAAATTCCTGTCAGGATGGAGATCAGACAACCCGTATCAGGAACCGCAATGTCAGCCTTCAAACACCCCACACCCTATTACGCAGTGATTTTCACCTCCGTGCGCACCGCGGTTGTTGATGGCTACGGCGCAATGTCCGATCGCATGATGGAACTGGCGGTGAATCAACCCGGCTTTCTGGGCGTGGATTCCGCCCGTGAAGAGGTTGGCATTACCGTCTCTTACTGGACATCGCTTGAGGCCATCAAAAACTGGAAGATGAACGCCGGGCATCTCATCGCGCAGAAAACCGGGCGTGAAAAGTGGTATCTCTCGTTCACTACCCGCATCTGCCGGGTGGAAAAAGAGTATTCTTTTCAGGCGCTGGACGAGTAACTATGTGCTCGCGCACCACGTACAATGAGCGCAATACGCACCGCATTGAACAAATAAACGCACGCTTTTTCGTTACGCTGTATTCGACATTCACCGGAATGTGATGAAAACAAAGCGAGGATTATGATGACGTCCCGGACGCTTGAGCAAACGCCCGCAATCAAACGGCAGCAATTGCAGGACATCACCGTTACGATACTCAGTGACGGTTACCTTGAAGGCGATTTTGCGCTGTTAAACGGTATTGAAACCGACCATGCCGAAGCGTTACTGACCGCCAATGGCGTTTCGCCCCTGCCGCGCATGAATATTAATGCCTGCGTGGTCGAAACCGCCGGACACACCATTCTTATTGATAGCGGAACCGGTACGCCTGACGGCGCAAGCGGCGAGTTACCGGCTGCCCTTGCCGCTGCGGGCATTGACCCACTGTGTATCGACACCATCCTGTTGACCCACGGCCACCGCGATCATATTGGCGGTCTTGCCGGCCCGCAGCAGACCCCGGTTTTCAGTAACGTGCAGCGTCTGTTCGTGCATGAGAAAGAACTCGCCTTCTGGCGTGATGAAACGCTGTATGCCAGCGCACCGGAGGGTCTCAAGCGCTCATATGACATCGCGAGGAATGCGTTCAGCGCTTACGACGACCGGCTGGTGACCTTTAAACAAGAGGATCTTCTGCCCGGTATTCAGGCGGTGCCGCTTTTTGGTCATACCCCAGGTCACAGCGGTTTTCTGCTTGGCAGTGAAAAAGACGCTTTGCTTATCTGGGGGGATATTGTCCATTTCCCGCATATCCAGATAGCCCGGCCTGACGTCTCGATTGCCTATGATCGCGACCCGGTGCTGGCAGCAAAAACGCGCTGCGCGCTGCTGGATCGCGTTGCGACAGATAACATTGCCGTTTGCGGTATGCACTTTAACCTGCCGACCACGGCAAAACTCAGCCGTAGCGGTAAACGCTATGCGTTGCATTACGCGATGTGAGTTTCTCCGGCAGGAAAACAACCGTGTATTCCTGTCGGAACCAGCCTTGCAGAGAAGATCGAATGATAAGCCCCGCTTTACACGCCGATGCGCGCGAAACAGAAATATTGCTCAGTGCGCTGCTGGATCTGGTGCGTTCCGAACATGCCTTTCCCTGCTGTTGCCTGCGCGCCATGCAAAGCTGGCAGGTTAACAAGTTTCAGGTCGAAGGTGCGACGTTCTCCTTTCCCCTGCGCGGTACGTTTCGTTACCGCGAGCAGAATCAGTGGCTCTGCGTATCGCCCGGCGAGATGCTGGTATTCCCCAACGCCCGCAGCATTGATATTGAGTGTACGCCCGACCCTGACAGCGGCGAGTTTCTCGCGCTAACAGTGTTAATGGCAGAAGAGCAACTGGAGGCCGCCCGGCTCTTGCTGCGCGTCTTACCTCCGGCAGAGCCCGGGAACATTGCTGCTGAACCGCTGGCACAATTTATCGCCCCGATGACCCGCTGGGTCGCCGCACTGCGGGCCGGAAACCGCACACTATCAATTCATGCGATGCTTGAGATTGTGCTCAGGTTGTTTGAGATGGGGCATCACGGTTTGTTGCGTCTTCAGCCGCCGGGTATAGCCATGACGATACGCAACATGGTAAGCCGTGATCCGGCACATCACTGGTCTACCGGTGAGATTGAAGAGCGGCTCAATATTAGCGGCGCCACGCTTCGTCGCCGTCTTGCGGCAGAAAATACCACGCTCAGCGCGGTGATCACCGATGCGAGGATTGCCGATGCACTTCAGTTACTGATGACGACACGCATACCGATAAAATCGGTCGCCGCGCGTGTTGGCTATGCGTCGGTCGCCAGTTTCAGCCGTCAGTTCAGTAAACGCTACGGTGCCGAGCCTTCAGTTTTTCGCTAACGACAAACAGACTCAATGGCATATTAAGCACGCATCGCCTGTGCCCCGTTTCTCTATCAATATTCGGGACACAGGATTTCGCAGCGGCTCGCGAGATGCACTTCCTGGCGAAGGCTGTGTTTTATAAACCACAATCAGCGACGCGCACCGATTCAATCAGCTTTGCAAAACTGTTTAAGTAACACATGCCCTGCGCATTCTTCTCACTGCACGCCTTGAGCACAAGATCCACCCGACCCGGCGGGTTATCCAGCGAAAAAGCGCGCATCTCTCTCATCTCCTGCAGGGTCTGATAAACGAACGAGACCTGAACCCAGTCCGTATTGTCGCTAACCCGTTTCCAGCGTTCGAAAACCAACTCTCCGCCCGGCGGGGTATTATCGGGTTGTGATGGCAGCGACCAGTTAAGATCCAACGCACCACTGAGATTGGCAAGGTTGGTATCATGTCCGGCAATAAACAACACAGAAACAGGAAACGTGATGCCGTAGTGATGCTGATCAGCGCCGTCGGTGGTTAATGCCGTGCGTATTAAATCAAGTAAGGGCGTCGCCCTGCTCCGCGCCACTTCAGGTGTTCTTTGTAACAGATCAAACTGGGCATTATGCAGGGTTAATAACGATTGCCACGCTTTGTCACCTGCGATCCTTCCCCATGCCACGACCTTCATCCCTTGTGCCTGCTGGAGGAGAAAGATTTCCGTGAGCGTTGAAGAAAGCCCCCACGCGCCAGGCAAGGAGACGTTATCAGGCTTGATGTTAAGTTTGGTGGGAATATCGTTGGTGAATGAACACACATGGTTTTCCCCAACGGTTTTGCATTTCTCTGAGTCAGGGAAATTTAAAACGTGTTCCAGGGTCTGAAAAGCTGACTGATACGTCTGCGAGTATTGCTCAATACTTCCTCCCGCTTTCGTTAAAATTGCCGCTTTCACCGCCGCTGTGTTAAACGCACATTTACCCGTTTTTATCGGGTTAAAAAGCGGGTCTGTCTTCGATTTGTCTTGCTGATAATGCACAGGAACAGGACATCCAGGCGCCAGCCCTGCCAGGAATGCTTCACCTGTTTTGCGGGTTCGTTGATCGGTATCGGCAATCACTGCCACATGCCGCTCATCCGGGCAGGTTTTATCTGTCAGTAACCCCGTATCTGCCAGCCGCAAACGCTGATAATGCCCCAGTGCAGAAATAAGTTGCCCTCCTCGCGGTGTGAGCCATCCCAGCGGCACATCCCACTCGGGCCACTGAAAAGGTGTCACTTCGCGCATTTGTGGCGTGAACTTGGTTGGCGCGCGCACACCGTGACGGCTAACGATCACCACGCGCTCCAGCTTCATTCCGGCATCTTCTTTTGCCTGTAATTGAAATGAAAAAAAGAAAAGAATTAGCACTCCTGCGCGAACAATCATTGCTCTTATCACTTTGACCTCCCTTCGATGATTAGATAACGGCTTGTTTCTTCACAAGCTGATTACACATCCTGGCGAAAATGATTTTACTCCTGTATTGATGACCAGGTTTTATACCGCACCTAAAAAAGGTGAGCGATGACCCTTTCATTTATTGCCTGCGCCTGGCAGCAGCCGTAAAACGTGCTGGTATTCGCCGCCGGAATCCGTACCATACGCGACATACTTTTGCCTGCTGGTTTTTGACTGCCGGCACAAGCCCGTTTTCATCGCCAGTTGACAGGCATGAAAGGGCAGGGTTTACGAAATTTACGGTGCATGGCGAGAGGAAATGAACCAGGATCAGAGAGGCACGTTAAACAACAGTTGCCGTTTTATGATGTGGTTTGCCCCTGCGGTGCCCCTGCTTCCAGAGACAAAATAATGATTGAAAAGCAAGAGATTACAAAGAAAGAACAGTACAACCTCAACAAGCTGCAAAAGCGTCTGCGTCGTAACGTGGGTGAGGCCATTGCCGATTTCAACATGATTGCAGAAGGCGATCGCATTATGGTTTGCCTTTCCGGCGGTAAAGACAGTTACACCATGCTGGAAATTTTGCGCAACCTGCAACAGAGCGCGCCGGTCAACTTTTCGCTGGTGGCGGTTAACCTCGATCAGAAACAGCCGGGTTTCCCGGAACATATTCTGCCGCAGTATCTGGATACGCTGGGCGTGGAATACAAAATCGTGGAAGAAAACACGTACGGCATCGTTAAAGAGAAGATCCCGGAAGGCAAAACCACCTGTTCGCTCTGCTCACGCTTACGTCGCGGCATTCTGTATCGCACCGCGACGGAACTGGGTGCGACAAAAATCGCCCTTGGTCACCACCGCGACGACATCCTGCAAACGCTGTTTTTGAACATGTTCTACGGCGGAAAAATGAAAGGGATGCCGCCAAAACTGATGAGCGATGACGGTAAACACATCGTGATTCGCCCGCTGGCTTACTGCCGCGAAAAAGATATTGAGCGCTTCTCAGAAGCCAAAGGGTTCCCCATTATTCCGTGCAACCTGTGTGGCTCCCAGCCGAACCTGCAACGCCAGGTGATTGCCGATATGCTGCGTGACTGGGACAAACGCTATCCTGGACGCATTGAAACCATGTTCAGCGCGATGCAAAACGTGGTGCCTTCACACCTTAGCGACATTAATTTGTTCGACTTTAAAGGCATCACCCACGGTTCTGAAGTAGTGAACGGCGGCGATCTGGCTTTTGATCGGGAAGAGATCCCATTGCAACCGGCGGGCTGGCAGCCGGAAGAGGATGATTCGCAACTCGATGAGCTGCGCCTCAACGTTATTGAAGTGAAATAACATTATGCCTCTCTGGCGCGCCGGAGAGGCTATTTGCTTTATTTCAGCAACCGCACACGGCAGGTCTTGCCCTTAATTTTCCCGTTCTGCAACTGCTTCCATGCCTGACGCGCTACGCTTTGGCGCACAGCAATATAAACGTGCGCCGGGTGGAGGGTGATTTTGCCGATATCCGCGCCATCCAGCCCCATTTCTCCCGTTAACGCCCCGAGCACATCACCGACACGCATTTTGGCTTTCTTGCCGCCATCAATGCACAACGTTGCCATTTCGGCTTCCAGCGGAACGACCTTGATGTTAGCCGGTGGATTCAGCCAGTTCAGCTTCAGTTGCAGCATCTCGGCCAGAATATTCGCGCGCTGCGCTTCTTCCGGCGCACAAAAACTGATGGCCAGACCGCTGTTACCCGCACGCGCGGTACGCCCGATACGGTGTACATGAACTTCCGGGTCCCACGCCAGCTCGTAGTTCACCACCAGCTCCAGTGATTTAATATCCAGCCCACGCGCGGCAACATCGGTGGCAACCAGTACGCGGGCGCTGCCGTTGGCGAAACGCACCAGGGTTTGATCACGATCGCGCTGCTCCAGATCGCCATGCAGCGCCAGTGCATCCTGCCCGGCGGCGTTCAGTGCATCGCACACTTCCTGGCAATCTTTTTTGGTATTGCAGAACACGACACAGGATGCGGGACGGTGTTCGCTGAGCAACTTTTGCAGCAAACTGGCTTTGCCGCTGCGGGAAATTTCGAAAAATTGCTGTTCTACTGCCGGCAGCGCGTCAACGGTGTCAATTTCAATCGTTTCCGGATTGCGCTGTACACGACCGCTAATGGCGGCAATGGCTTCCGGCCAGGTCGCAGAAAAGAGCAGCGTCTGGCGTGAAGCCGGGGCAAAAGCGATAACCTCATTAATGGCGTCGCTAAAACCCATGTCCAGCATACGATCCGCTTCATCCATCACCAGCGTTTGCAGGTTATCGAGAGAAACGGTGCTCTTTTGCAGGTGATCCAGCAGGCGGCCCGGCGTGGCAACAATAATGTGCGGCGCGTGCTGTAATGAGTCGCGCTGCGCACCGAAAGGTTGCCCACCGCACAGCGTCAATATTTTGATGTTCGGCATATAACGCGCCAGGCGACGCAGCTCGTTTGCCACCTGATCCGCCAGTTCGCGCGTGGGGCATAAAATGAGGGACTGCGTTTGAAAACGGCTGGCATCGATGTGCTGCAACAGCCCTAAGCCAAACGCCGCTGTTTTACCGCTGCCGGTTTTCGCCTGTACCCGGACATCCTTACCAGCAAGAATAGCGGGCAGCGCCGCAGCCTGAACGGGCGTCATGGTGAGATAGCCCAGTTCGTTAAGGTTTTCGATCTGGGCTGCGGGCAAAGTATTCAGGGTTGAAAAAGCGGTCACAATGTTTTCTCGCGATAAAAAGGCTTACGTTTAGCAGGCGCGTATCCTCTCAGATCTGCCTTTATAACGCGACATTTTAATCGGCTCTTCATCCGGCGGCGGGTCCGGCATCGGTTGCGGGCGTGGGATCGGATCGGGGATTGGCACCGGATCCGTTGGCACCGGATCGCTTAACTGTGGGGAAGAAAAATAGAGTGCTTTCATCATTGCCTCCTTTTTGTGGGCTTCTCGTTAAGGGTAGACGGCGAGAACGCAGAGGCAAAAAAAAGCCGACTATTAAGTCGGCGTCGTACGAATCAATTGTGCTATGCAGTAATTCAAAAAAGGAAGTAAGACAATATGGAGCGCAACGCCCATCGCTTGACGTTGCATTCACCTGCGAGATGAATATTGCCCTGAACAGGTGTTTCGTTTATTGACCTCGCTCAATTAATTCGGCGTTTTTATGTTCAATTTTTGTTAAAAAAGTGAAATTTTACAGCCAGTTACTACGATGCAACCACCAGGTAACACCACCGATCAGCACCACCAACATCATACAAAACAACGCAAAGCCAAAATGCCAACCGCCACCGGGAATACCGCCAAGGTTGACGCCAAACAGCCCGGTTAAAAACGTGCTCGGCAGAAACACCATTGCCATCAAGGACATCGTATACGTTCGCCGCGCCAGCGACTCCTGCATTACCTGGGTGATTTCATCAGTCATCACGCCGGTACGGGCGATGCAGGCATCGATCTCATCAAGTCCACGACCAAGGCGATCGGCAATATCCTGCATGCGTCGGCGCTGATCATCACTCATCCACGGCAAGCGTTCGCTGGCCAGCCGGGCAAACACATCCCGCTGCGGCGCCATATAGCGACGCATCACAATCAGTTGTTTACGCAACAACGCCAGGATGCCGCGCGGCGGGATTTGCTGATCGAGCAGATTATCTTCAAGGTCGATAATCCGGTCGTGCAGCGATTCGATAAACTCGCTGGCGTGATCGGTCAGCGCATCGCACACATCCACCAGCCAGCCGCCACAATCCGCCGGACCGGTACCCTCCTCCAGATCGCTGACCACATCGTCGAGCGCCAGCACTTTGCGTTGGCGTGTCGACACTATCATGCGCTCGTCCATATAAACGCGTACCGCCACCAGTTGATCCGGTCGCTCGTCCGTGCTGCCGTTAATGCAGCGCAACGTAATTAACGTCCCCTCGCCCATGCGGCTTACCCGGGGGCGCATACTCTCCCCGGAAAGCGCCGTGCGTACACTGTTCGGCAACACTGGCGTGGTTTCCAGCCACTGAGCGCTCTCCGCGTTGGTATAATTCAGATGCACCCAACACGGGGTACTTGCGGTAATAACATCATTATCTTCCAGCGGTTTCACGCCACCTTTACCATCTAACAGCCAGGCAAATACCGCATCCGGAACGTTCACATCAGTTCCTTTAATTGCTTCCACAGGACCTCCACAATCCGCATGGTGTTTTGGCAAGTCTAGCCATATGGCAACGTTAAGCAATCATCACGCTGAATTTATTAACAAATTAACAAACAATGCAAAAAATAAGGCCCGGTTTCCCGGGCCTTTGCATCAATGAGCAGAATTAGAACGAGTGCCAGTAATTTTCCTGCTTACCCAGCAGCGGAGCATTGACGCGTGGCGGGGAAACAGTTGCCGGCAGCGCCTCACCCTGCGCTTTTACCGCTGCCAGGCGGAATTTGCCAATGCGTTGCAGCAGGCCTTCCACCTGATGTTGTAAAACGTCCGACGAGCCCGCCAGCTCATCTACCATGGTAACGTTACTCTGCGTCACTTTTTCCAGCTCCGCCAGCGCAAGCGTGATCTGCGAGATCCCCTTCTCCTGCTGTAGCGTCGTGACGGCGATTTCATCCATTAATTTACTCACCACACTCGCACCCGAAACAATCTCGTGCATGTTCTGCTCGGCTTCGCCGACGACGGTCGCGCCCTGATTAACGTTATCGGTGGTGACCGCAATCAGCGATTTAATGTTTTTCGCCGCCTCCGCACTGCGATGCGCGAGACTGCGCACTTCGCCCGCCACGACGGAAAAACCTTTGCCATGATCCCCGGCGCGCGCCGCTTCTACTGCCGCATTCAGCGCCAGAATATTTGTCTGGAAAGCGATACCATCAATGATGGAGATAATTTCGGTCATCTGATCGGCACAATCGGTTATCGATTGCATATTTTTCGCCACCTGCCCCATTAAATCCCCCCCTTTTTGCGCGCAGGTTGTGGCATCTTTTGCCCGCGTACTTGCGAGGCGGGTATTGTCAGCATTGTTTTTCGTGCTGGAAGCCATCTGCTCCATACTGGACGCCGTTTGCACAAGCGCGGCTGATTGCTCTTCCGTTTTAACGGACAGATCGGCACTGCGTGAGGCGAGCTGCGCCGAAAGCTCCAGTGCGGTATCCGAAGACGCGCGAATTTCTTTCACCAGGCTCGCGATACTGGCAGAAAGGCTGTTAATACCTGGAATTAACCGACCCGCGCAATTATTACCAAACTCAGGAATAACAATAGACAGGTTTCCCGATGTGACTTCTTCTATGCTTTTTTTTACCGTGTTTATCGGCGTCACCAAATATTGCGTCATATAAAACCAGAGCAGTGTCAATGACGTGAGGGAAACAACACTTGTCATGGCAAATAAAGCGATATTTTTTGAGACAGCGATCACTAATACATCCAGGATAATAAAAGAGACCAGAAGATATAAAATAATAAATGTTCTTACACTAATATTTCTTAACATAGGGAAACCCACCTGAACACTGGGGACGGTAAGATCCTTATAGCATTCGGAATGTACTTTTACACGGCGATATTGATACCGAATAATGTTTGCCTTTTAATAATTTAAATTTCACTTAAGTTGATTTAAATGAGGGGCTTAAGCGCCACCAAGCAGATACTGATATAACAATATACGGAGAAAACGAAATGGCCTGTTAACATATATCATATAATAAAAGATGCATTTTAGAGTAATGAAATTATATTTTCGGCTTAAGATAAATTCATCACATGTTAAATCATTCACTTTATTTAAGTTATTGTCGTTCCTGCCGATGAATAAATGAAGATCTATTATTAGTTTATTCGCCCTTGCAATAATAAAATTAGCGTAGCCATTAAATTCATTAGGTTAGCTGCTAAAATTAGTGCCAGGATTACATATCACCTTTTTTTGCCTGTGTGGATTGCATGATGCTCTATGTTTCGTGGGACCCCATTTTGATCGGCATCTCTTTTCTGGTCGCTTTCATTGCTTCATTTGTCGCACTGGATAGCGCAGGCAAAGTTGCGACGTCTGAACCGCGCAGCGCAATATTCTGGCGTTTTTCGGGTGGCGCCACCCTGGGCATCGGTATCTGGTCGATGCATTATGTCGGCATGCTGGCGATGAAAATGCCGGTGATGATGCATTACGATTTAGAGCTGACCCTCCTCTCATTTATTATCGCCATGTTGACGTCAATACTCGCTATCAATATTGCCGTGGCGGGCAAAACACTGCCGACAAAACGTCTACTGTTCGCTTCCGTACTGCTCGGTACCGGCGTTGTAACCATGCACTATCTGGGTATGGCGTCGATGATGGGTTTTATCACGATTTACTGGAACGTTGCGCTGATTGCACTTTCGGTAGCGATTGCCTTTCTCAGTGCCTGGGTTGCCCTTTGGCTGGCCTTTAGCCTGCGGCAAAATACCCATGGCGTCTTCATTAACCGCGTCTTTGCTGCACTGGTGATGGGTGGTTCTATCAGTGCTATGCATTACACCGCCATGAGTGCCGCCACGTTCAGTAGCGATGGCACTGGCATTGTGATCCGCGGCCATGCAACGACGCTGATGAGCCATGACGTCGGGGAATTGGGGCTTTCATTATGGGTTGCCACGACGACACTGGTGATTTTCGGCATCATGCTGTTTATTTCGATGATTGATTCCCAACTGCGGACATCACGTTTTACGGACAGTCTGCGCCAGCTTAATCAGCAGCTTGAAAAACAAGCCTATTATGACCCGCTAACCGGGCTGGCAAACCGCTCCCAGCTCGACAATCTTCTTGACACTTGCCTTAGTAAGGCCTCGGAGACACGCAGCACTTTCGCGCTGATTTATATGGATTTAGATCGCTTTAAGCTGGTCAATGATGCCTGGGGACATCACATTGGAGACCAACTGCTGGTGGCGGTTGCCGGGCGGTTATCTGCCTGTATCAGCGATAAAATGTCGCTGGCGCGCCTGGGCGGCGATGAATTTACCCTGCTGGTGCCGGATACCCACGAAGACGAGGTTGTGGCGCTGGTAAAACACCTTGTCGCCACCATTCAACAGCCCTTTTGCGAGCTGAACCATGTCATTAATGTTTCACTCAGCGCCGGGATCAGTTACTACCCGCAGCATGGCAATACCGCCCATGAGCTGAAACTGAAGGCCGACACGGCAATGTACAGCGTAAAACAGGAAGGCCGTAACAGTTGGGCTGTGTTTCATGCTGGCATGGCGCAGAAAACCGTCGACGATCCGCTGTTTTTGCAGGATTTATCGCAGGCGCTGTCGCGCGACCAGTTTGAACTCTGGTACCAACCGCAGTACCACGCGCCGGAGCATGCGTTGGCAGGTTTCGAAGCCTTACTGCGCTGGCGTCACCCGACACGAGGGGTTCTGCTGCCTGCAACCTTTTTACCTATGCTGGAAAAAACGGGGTTAATCATCTCTGTCGGGCGCTGGGTGATTGATGCAGCATGCCGGCAACTGCACCACTGGAATAACCAGGGGTTTCGACATCTTACGCTTGCTATCAACCTCTCACCCAGCCAGTTTGAGCAGCATGATATATACGACCAAATAACCGATTCACTGCAACGCTACCATATCGATCCCATGCAGTTGACGCTTGAAATCACGGAAAACACCGCGCTGAAAAACATTGAGCGTAGTGTGCTGTTGCTTAATCAGTTCGCACAAATGGGTATCACGGTTGCGATTGATGATTTTGGTACGGGTTACTCCAATATGCTGATGCTGAAACGGTTACCGGCAACAGAGCTTAAAATCGACAGAAGTTTTGTGAAGGATATTCGCGATAACAGCCGCAACGTGAAGATTGTCTCAACGATTATTGATATTGCACATTCCATGAACATGCATGTCGTGGCGGAAGGTATCGAAACGGCCGAGCAGCAGGCGTTGCTGACCAATCTGGGCTGTGCTTACCTGCAAGGGTTTCTTTTCGCTCGTCCTTTACCCATCGAGAAAGTTGCTGTGCTGCTACAGCAAAAAAGATTTACTTTATCGCTGGAATGTTCAGATTCGTCACAAAAAAAGCCAGCATAAACCCCTAATTTTCAGGTATGTTGCAAGAAAGTCACTAAATTGCCGCTGATGTGTCACTTGTGACCGCGTTGCAACAGACATGATTAAGGGGGAGTCGCAATGCTTAAACATCACCTGGATGCGTTGAATGTGCTCTCCACCCCGGTTTGGGTGGTTGCTCCTGATACAGAAGCGTTACTGTTCGCGAATGCGCAAGCGCTGAAAATAGCGGCAGGACGCTCACTCAATGAGATGCGAAACGGAAAATACTCTGCTTATGCGCAACTCAGCCTGGCCATGTATCTGCCCAGCTTGCAAAATCATGAAGATGTGGTCGAAATCTGGAGTGTTTGCCCGGATGGTGAAGAGACCACCATCAGTTGCCGTGTCGTGTTGCGCACACTCGAAAACGCCGGTGAAGTGCTGCTGTTTGAAGGCGTTTCAGGTGCCGCTGCGGCGGCGTTAAAAGCGCACCACTCGCCAACTTATCGCCCGCATAAGCAAGGTTTTTACGCCCGCTTCTTTTACACAACGTCCGCGCCAATGCTGCTTATCGATCCCATTCGTGATGGGTTGATTGTCGATGCTAACCTCGCTGCACTGCGTTTTTATGGTTATGACCACGAAGAGATGTGCCAGAAACACACCTGGGAGATCAATACGCTGGGGCGCAGCGTATTACCGGTAATGCAGGAAGTGTCGAATCTGCCTGGCGGGCATAAGCCATTGAATTTTATTCATCAACTCGCGGATGGTTCCACCCGCCATGTACAAACTTACGCCGGACCGGTTGAGATCTATGGCAAGCGTTTAATGTTATGCATTATTCACGACATCACCGAACAAAAACGGCTTGAGCAGGAACTGGAGTACGCCGCGCATCGTGACGCGCTTACCGGTCTACTGAACCGCCGCCAGTTTTATCATCTGACGGAGCACATTCTACCGACGGGGCTGGATTTCAGTTTGCTGCTGGTCGACGCCGATCATTTCAAAAATATCAATGATCAGTTTGGTCATCAAAAAGGTGACCAGGTATTGGTTGAACTGGCGCGAATGCTTGAGGCGAACTGCCGCTCAGGCGATTATGTTTTCCGCTGGGGTGGCGAAGAGTTCCTGCTATTGTTGCCGCATACCACCACGGATATGGCACTAAACGTAGCGGAACGGATACGTCAGGCCGTTGCCAGTATCAACATCGCGGATCTGCCTGGTTTTACGGTGAGTATTGGTGTGGCGCGTCATCTGCCTGAGGAGAACCTGGATGCGCTATTTAAACGGGTTGATGAGGCTTTATACCTGGCGAAAAATAACGGGCGAAACAGGGTGTTGGCCGCATGATAACAAGCAAAAAAAAGCGCCCGTCTGACGGGCGCATTGCAATGATGTTGCTGAGTTAGTGGATACCCAGACGCCAGGCAAAATCAATCTCTTCTTTTAGCTCGCTGTGCGACAGCGTTAGCAAATCCGCAAACTCCAGGCGCAATTGTTTTAGTTTTTTTAAGTATTCCGCCGGGGTGAGCGTGCTTTTGTCGCGACGCAGATATTCAATTGCCAGTTGGGTTGGGTCTAATTCAGTCTCCATAGCATCCTCTTTCGTGGTGAAAACCTGACCACTATAGCACACTGCACTGTCTGTTTTTTGACCAAAATCGTATAAAGGCGGCATTTCGCGAGGGGAAGAGAATTTTAAGCAACCCTCGTTTTAAAAGGGGCGCACTTGAACGATAAGATTATCTTCCTCAATAACGAAAGGTGGAGTAAACGTCCCAAATATTCTGCTCACATTGCTTCGCGCATTTTGTCCACTTAACAAAGCGGGCTTTTTTATTGAAAAGCCAGGGAAAAGAGTAAAAATACGTCTCCTTATTTCCTCCATTCTCCCTTCACATTCCCTAAGTAAAATTTTCACCACTCCTGCTTAGACAGGAACCATTCCGTAATCAATGAGTTTCCCCTTACTTCCCGTGACGTAAGGGGATTTTTTTATCAGTGCTTCAAAATATAAAGCGTGCGGCTATACGCCACATCTTCGGGGTTATTGATCGGATAACCTTTCAGCCACGGTTTAATCAAACGCCCGTTGGTGTATTGATAAATCGGCGCGATTGGCGCTTTTTCCGCCAGAATATGTTCCGCCTCGTTATAGTCAGCGTTTCGCGCTTTGGCGTTAGTTTCCAGCGCCGCCTGCGCCAGTACTTTGTCGTACGCCGCATCGTTGAAACGCGCAATGTTGCCGCTGTTCGTCGAGTTCAGCACCGACAGGAAAGTGGATGGTTCATTGTAATCCCCTACCCACGACGCGCGGATCACATCGAAGTTGCCGCTGTTACGGCTGTCGATATAGGTTTTCCACTCCTGATTCTGCAATTTTACGTCCGCGCCAAGGCTCTTTTTCCACATCGAGGCCACCGCAATCGCGATTTTCTGGTGGTTTTCTGAAGAGTTATAGAGCAGCGTCAGTTTCAACGGACGTTGCGGACCGTAGCCTGCCGCCTGCAATAATGTTTTTGCCTGCGCATTCAACTCGGCCTGGCTCATCTGTTCAATTTGCGAAGGCTGCGGCGTAAATCCGGCTGTAACATCTGGCGTGAAGCGCCAGGCCGGTTTTTCACCGGTGCCCAACACTTTCTGCGCGATCACCCGCCGATCAATCGTCATGCTCAACGCAAGCCGCACACGCGCATCGGCTGTGGGGCCTTTCTGGGTGTTAAACGCGTAATAATAGGTGCCAAGCTGCGGCGGCGTATAAACCTGTCCGGGAATATCTTTGAGCAACTTCTGATAGAGGTTTTTCGGGAATGATTCAGTAATGTCGATACCGTTCGCCAGGTAGCGTTTGGTAGCCGCCGACTCCTGATTGATCGGTACAAACGTGACCTGCTGGATAACCGTTTTCGCATCATCCCAATAGTGCTTATTGCGTTCGAGCACCAGCTTTTCATTCACCACGCGATCGGCAAGTACATACGCGCCATTACCCACCAGCTTGCCAGGGCGCGTCCAATCAGCACCGCTTTGCACATTGGCTTTTTGCACCGGGTAAAAAGCAAAGCTGGCGGCTAAACTCGGGAACCATGGCAATGGCCGCTCCAGTTGTACCCGCAACGTGCGTGCATCAACGGCGCTGACGCCGAGTTTATCCACCGCCTCTTTACCTTCAGTAATGCTCTTCGCATTTGCAATGCCCGCCAGCGCAGCAAAACTGGCAAAGGGGGAAGTGGTTTTCGGATCAACCAGCCGCTGCCAGCTGTAGACAAAATCCTCTGCCGTCACCGGTGAACCATCGGACCAGCGCGCGTCATCCCGCAACGTAAATACCCAGGTGCGGTTATCGCTGCTTTGCCATTTACTGGCAACGCCCGGAACGATTTCGCCCTTCTCGTTCTGATTCACCAGCCCTTCAAAGAGATCGCGGATGACCTGAATTTCCGGCAAACCAACGGCTTTCGCCGGATCTAACGTGGCGGGTTCATCTTTAACATGGCGAACAACTTCCTGTTTCTCGGCCAGTTGAGTACCCGGCGGCACATCGGCTGCCAGTGCACTTGCAGAAAAACCGCACAGCCAGAGCGCGCAGCTCAGCGTTGAAATTCGATGCTTCATGGGATCCCCTCATTGGTATGCCTTCCCGGCAAAAGATGAGGTAATTATTTGTTTTAACTTGGGAGAATGCAAACAGAGGACAGCGGAAAATTGAGGCTGGACGCCAAATTAACCCTCATGGCATGATTTGCGTCGCATCGCTTTATGCTCAACACTTGCTGTAAGTAAACAACAATAAAAAGGACGCCTATGCCAGCCACACGCCCGCGTGCTCAACGAGGCGCATTTGCCCCCGGCAGTGAAGAGTTTGGTCGCTCGCTGTTAGGCGCGCCGCTGATCTGGTTTCCCGCGCCAATTGCCACGCGTGAAAGCGGGCTCATCATCGCCGGAACGCACGGCGACGAAAATTCCTCTGTGGTGACGCTCTCCTGCGCGTTGCGCACACTTAATACCGATTTACGTCACCATCACGTAGTGCTGGCGGTCAACCCGGATGGCTGCCAGCTTGGTCTGCGCGCAAATGCAAACGGGGTTGATCTCAACCGTAATTTCCCCGCCGCCAACTGGAAAGCCGGTGAAACGGTGTATCGCTGGAACAGTGCGGCTGAAGATCGTGATGTCGTGCTGCTGACCGGTGACGCGCCCGGTTCAGAACCGGAAACGCAGGCGCTCTGTCAGCTTATCCATCGTATTCATCCGGCGTGGGTCGTGACATTCCACGATCCGCTGGCCTGCGTTGAAGATCCGCGCCAGAGCGCGCTGGGGAAATGGCTCGCGGATGAATTTTCCCTGCCGCTGGTCACCAGCGTCGGTTACGAAACGCCGGGCTCGTTTGGCAGCTGGTGTGCAGATATCAATTTGCACTGTATCACCGTCGAATTCCCGCCGATCTCTTCTGATGAAGCCAGCGAGAAATACCTTGCGGCAATGACGGCGCTACTGCACTGGGATCCTCAAAGGTGAAGCTTACCGGTGCTGAAATGCAGCGCCGGTTCAACGTCCACCGCCAGCCAGGTTGGGCCATCAAGATCGGCAAAACGCACCTGGCTGGCAAGCGGCAGCGCCGCCGCGATGGCGCGCGACGTACAGATCATACAGCCAAGCATCAGCGCAAATCCTTGTTGAGACGCCTCATGTGCCAGCGCCAGCGCTTCAGTTAAGCCACCGGTTTTATCCAGCTTGATATTCACCATTTCATAGCGGCCATGCAGATGAGCAAGGCTTTCACGGGTGTGGCAGCTTTCATCCGCGCAAATCGGTAATGGATGAATGAAATTCGCCAGTGCATCGTCCTCATCGGCTGGCAGCGGTTGTTCCAGCATGGCAACACCAAGATCCGCCAGCAACTGGCATCGTGCGGCAAGCCCTTCCGTGTGCCATGCCTCATTTGCATCCACAATTAATGTCGCTTCGGGCGCGGCGGCGCGAATTGCCACCAGTCTTTCGCTGATCAAATGGTCATCCAGCTTAATTTTCAGCAGTTGTGCACCCTTTTCACTGAGCGCGGCGGCGCTGGCCGCCATCTGTTCCGGTGTACCAATCACCACTGTTTGTGCGGTGATAATGGTTTCCGGCAAACTGACACCCGCGGACTGAGCCAGCGTGATAGCCGCTTTGCGCGCTTGCAGATCCCACAAGGCGCAGTCAACAGCGTTTCGTGCAGCGCCCGGCGGCAGGAGTGTTTGCAACTCTTCGCGCGTCAGGCGGTTTTCCAGTTGCGGCACAATCGTCATAATTTGTGCCACGACAGAGGCCTCACTTTCACCATAACGCGGGTACGGCGTACATTCACCGGCGGCTTTTACGCCATCCTCTTCCAGCTCGACCACCACCACGCGCGCTTCGTTGCGCGCACCGCGCGAAATCACAAATGGCGTATGCAGCGGCCAGGTTTCCTCATACACTTTGACGGTTCTCATTCCTCACTCCTCTGCCGCAGGTCTAAACCAGTATAGATATGAAAATTGGTTTGCCGTGCTCTTCGCAGATGGCATAAACTAGCGCCGACGTTAACTATATGTAAACAGGAAGATATTATGTCACAACTCGTTCATTTTCAGGGCAACCCGGTTCCCGTTGCAGGCGCTATCCCGCAGGCTGGCGCAAAAGCTAAGCCGTTTACGCTCGTGGCTAAGGATCTGTCTGACGTCGCACTGAGTCAGTTCGCTGGCAAACGTAAAGTGCTGAACATTTTCCCAAGCATCGATACCGGCGTTTGCGCGGCTTCTGTGCGTAAATTTAACCAGTTAGCAACCGAGATGAACAACACCGTGGTGCTGTGCATTTCTGCTGACCTGCCGTTTGCCCAATCCCGTTTTTGCGGTGCTGAAGGTCTGAGCAATGTCATTACCCTTTCGACGCTGCGCAGTGCTGACTTCCTCGAAAATTACGGTGTTGGCATCTCTGATGGCGCGCTGAAAGGCCTTGCAGCGCGTGCTGTGGTGGTGATTGATGAAAACGACACTGTTATTTTCAGCCAACTGGTGAATGAGATCACCAACGAGCCGGATTACACCGCCGCGCTGGACGTGCTGAAAGGTTAATTAACCTGACGCCAACAAAAAAGCCTCCGCAGTGGAGGCTTTTTCTTTTCTACTCGTCGCCCTTCTTCTGGCTCAAGCCATATTCCCGCAATTTATTGGCAATCGCGGTGTGCGAAACACCGAGCCGCTTCGCCAGTTTACGCGTGCTGGGATAGTTGCGATAAAGCTGGATCAACACCGAGCGCTCAAAACGGCTGGTGATCTCATCCAGCGATCCCTCCATGGCATCTTCGCCCACCGGCACCGTGGCAGCGTCATAATCTGGCAGTTGAATATCCTGGGCGCGCAGCTCGTAGCCTTCCAGCTGCGTTAAGGCACGGTAAATGGCGTTTTTCAACTGGCGCACATTACCCGGCCAGCCATAGCGGTTGAGCAACTGATGCACATCCTGCGACAGTTTTGGTCGTGGAACGCCCTGTTCGTCGGCAAAACGGGCCACAAAAAGCTCAGTCAGCGGCATGATATCCTGCGGACGATCGCGCAGCGGCGGTAAATTCAGCGTCAGCACATTCAGGCGATAGTAGAGATCTTCCCGGAACAATCCCTTTTGCACCAATTCCACCAGGTTGCGCTGTGTTGCGCAGATCACCCGCACATCGACATGCACTTCATGGTCTTCGCCGACACGCCGGAAGGTACCATCGTTAAGAAAACGCAGCAGCTTCACCTGCATACGCGGTGACATTTCGCCAATCTCATCAAGCAGCACCGAGCCGCCGTTCGCCTGTTCGAAAAAGCCTTTTTTGCCTTCCGGTGCGTGACCAAACAGCTCGCTTTCAACGGACTCTTCCGGAATGGATGCGCAATTGAGCGCCAGATAAGGTTTCGCTGCGCGTGGGCTGGCAAGATGGCAGGCATGCGCCAGCAAATCTTTACCGGTGCCGGTATCGCCGGTTATCAGCAGCGGTGCGGTGAGCATCGCCAGTTTCCGCGCCTGTTCCACCACCTGCCGCATTTTCTGGCTCACGGCAACAATCTGACTGAACGCGCTGAGATCCTGTTGGCTCAGGTTTTGTAACTGGCGCCCCATACGAATGGTCGAACGCAGCATCACCACCGCACCGGTCAGCACCGGTTCGCCAGTCTCGCCTTCCAGGTGCACTGGCGTTATCTCCATCAGGAAATTTTGCCCGGCGATAACGACATGCTCGTTATGCGAATTTTGCGGATTACCTTCGAGCCAGCGCTGGAAATTAAACCCCGCAATCAGCTGTACCGCGTTGTGATTGCGGAGTTTATCGGCATCGAGAGCAAAAAGCTGGCAACTGGCCGGGTTCGCCAGTTCCACTTTGCTTTTCATATCCAGCGACAATACCGGCTCTGGCAGCGCTTCAAGTAACGCGCTCATCGCGCGGTGTTCCCGTTCGGATGGCATCCACAGCACGGTACGAACATCTGTCACGCCGGGGATGCGGCGAATTTCAGCCATCAGGCTGCTGAAGGTGTTAAATTCGAGCGCGGCGAAATTCAGGTAGATTCGCCCGACAGGGTCAATTTCTATCCCGCGTAAGTCGATACCGCGCAGCACCAGTAAATCCAGTAATTCGCGAGTCAGACCAAGCCGGTCTTCACAAAAAACTTCAAGACGCATGGGAGTTCGCCCTTATTCATTCACGTAATGAAAGGATGATAAGCCAGTTCGCGGTTGGCAGGAAGATATCTGTCAACAAATATTGACAGCTTGCGGAGAAAAGCGGCACTGCGGCGTAAAGGTAAGCGCGCAGCGCCGGTTTTTTAGTCGGAGGGTCGTTTCTGGAGCGTCTCTTTTAACTGGCTAATCAACTGGCGGCGAAAATCGCCAAGGCGAGGTTTATCATCGTCAAGCCACGGCAGCGGACGACACAGTTCCATCGCTTTAATCCCGAGCCGCGCCGTCAACAACCCGGCGCCAATCCCCTGCGCTGCGCGCGCAGAAAGCCGGGCCGCCAGATCCTGCGATACCCAGTCCATGCCAATTTCACGCACCAGTTCGCTGGCACCCGCGAAGGCGATATTCAGCAGTACCAGACGGAACAAACGCAGGCGGCTGTAGTAACCGAGCTCAATGCCGTACAGCGTAGCGATACGGTTGATGAGCCGCAGATTGCGCCAGGCGATAAAAGCCATATCGACCATCGCCAGCGGGCTGACGGCTACCATCAGCGCGGATTCCGCCGCCGAGCGACTGATTTCACGTCGTGCCTGGGCATCCAGCACGGGCTGAACCAGATGCGCATACAGACTGACAATTTCACGATCGTTGTGCGTTTCGTGGATCGCCGCATACCAGCGCTGTAGCGCCGGATGCGCCTGATCGATACCTGCCTGCCGCGCCAGCTTTTCGCAAAAAGCCCGCCCTTTTCCAGTCGCGTGGCTATGCAATAAATCACGCGCTTCATCGCGTTCTTGCGCGCGCTGGCGCAAACGCCAAAGCCGTCGCCACTCACTGGCAACCGAACCGACACCTGCGCCAACGATCAACGCACCGGCGGCACATCCGCCCAGTGCAACCCAGTCCTGCGTTTGCCAGGCGGTTATTGCCCACTGCACACCTTGTCCGACCACGCTTACGCCAAACAGCGTCAACCCGGCGGTAACCATTTTGCGCCACAGGCTGCGTTTTGGCCGCAGCGCAGCCTCAACTACCGCCTCGGCTTGCCCCTCTTCCGGCAGTTCATCAACCAGGGCGGGAGCAAAGTTTTCCGCTTGCTTATCATTAAAAGTCTGCGCACGTTTAAACTGCGCGCTGCTTTCCGCTTCCAGCGGGCCTGCGAAATCGATTCTCGGTTTTAGCGGCTCGGTCATCGCAATTTATCTCCAATCAAAAACTCCAGCGCCGCATCCAGGCGGATATGCGGCAGCGGCGTATCGACATCCATCACCGGCGGGCGAAACGCCTCAAAATTAAACCCTTGCTTGTCCCAGAACGCCTGCCCCGGCAACCGCGCAGGCACTTCACCAGGGTAGACGGTTAGCGGCGCGCCATCGCTCAAACGATGCCCGCGCAGCGCCGGGATCTTTTCGCCATTCACATCAATGATGCCGCTTTGCGTCGCCTGCACAGAAGCCAGCCCCAGACAATCCATACTGATGCCTTCAAACGCCGCATTTTGCCAGGCGTCCTGAATCAGCTGCTGCAACAGCGATACCATATTGGCGTGCTGATCGACGGTAATATGATCGGCTTTAGTGGCGGCAAATAAGAGTTTGTCGATAACCGGCGCAAAAAGACGGCGAAACAGCGTACGTTGCCCGTAGTGGAAACTTTGCATCAGCTGTGTGAGCGCAAGCCGCATATCGTTAAACGCTTGTGGCCCGTTGTTCAGCGGTTGCAGGCAATCGACCAGCACAATCTGGCGATCAAACTTGAGGAAATGCTGTTTATAGAAACCTTTTACGACATGCTCGCAATAATAATTGTAACGTTCACGCAGCATTCCGGCGTTGGTATGTTTACCGGCCTGCGCCAGTTTCGCTTCTCCGGTGCCGTCAACCTCCGGCCACGGAAAGAATTGCAGCGCGGGCGCGCCCGCCATATCACCGGGCAGAACAAAACGGCCAGGTTGAATAAAGTGCAGACCTTCGCGTTTGCACTGATGTAAATAGTCCGTCCACGACGCAGCAATTTCTGCCAGCCGGTTTTCATCTGCGGGTGCCAGCGGATCAAGCCCCGCGCACAGGGCGCGCCATTGTGCCGACCACGCCTGACGCTGCCCTTGCAACAAGCCGGTCATTTGCCGCGACCAGCTCAGGTAATCCTGCGCCAGCATCGGCAAATCCAGCAGCCATTCGCCGGGATAGTCAACAATTTCCAGATAAAGCGTGGAGGTTTCTTTGAAATGGCGCAGCAGCGAATCGTTAGAGCGAAAACGCAGCGCAAGGCGGATTTCACTGACGCCGCGCGTTGGCGTCGGCCAGACAGGCGGCGATCCATACAACTGCGCCAGCCCTTCATCGTAGGTAAAACGGGGAATACCAAAATCACGCTGCGGCACGCGTTTCACGCCAAGCAGCCGCTCTTCGCGCACGGCGCTTAGCAGCGGCAAACGTGAACCTGCGTGAATATTCAGTAATTGATTAACCAGTGCGGTAATAAATGCGGTCTTGCCACTGCGACTCAGGCCGGTCACCGCCAGACGCAAATGCCTGTCCATTCCGCGGTTAACCAGCGCATTCAATTCGTTACGAAATCGATCCATCGCCATTGCGTTTCGCCTTAGAGCTTTAGCCGTAATTCCTTATTTTATCTCGTCTTGGGACATGAAGCGGCGAGAAAATTTATTCGCAGCTCGCTTCAACAGCGGCTCCAGCGCGAACGCCAGGAGCAGCTTAACCGGGCGTCGGGCGACGGATTTCACCGCCCAGCCCGCAACACCTGCCGGCCCAAAGCGCAGCGCACTCAGCAACGCCAGCTTACCGACAAGCTGTAAACCGGGTTTGACGTTACGGTGAATATGTTGCCAGCGTTGATTCATATTTTTCTCCTACAACTGACGGAAACGGCTGCGCAGCGAGAACGTATCTGAAGTGACATAACGTTCCATCTGGCGCAAACGGGTTTCTCCCGCAGCGAGCTGGGCATCTACCGCGTCCAGCAATTCGCTGCTGCTCGGTACATTTTCGCTCTCGGCATAATTGTCCGGCAGCGGATCCAGCACAAAAAACAGCACGATGTACGCCGCCACGACAAAGAAAAACAGCCCGAAAAACATCGCCAGAATGGCAAGAATACGTACGACTTTAACGCGAATATCCAGATACTGCGCGATGCCCGCACAAACACCACCGATTTTTCCGCGCTGCGGGATGCGCCATAACTTTTTATTAAGATCGAGGGTTGCCATTAGCGGTCTCTCCAGTTCGGGTGCTCAGCATCAAGAATATCTTCCAGCGCCTGAATACGTTCGCGCATCCTCGTGGCCTCTTCGGAAAGCTGGAGTAAGCGCTGCTGCTCGTTCTGATTAAGTTCGCCGCGTGAAGTGCGATTGTTGTAATGCAGCCATAACCAGACCGGCAACACAAACAGGATGAAAAGTGTCAGGGGTATAGCCAGAAACAGCGTGCTCATGTGTACTCCTTACAGCGGATGAGTAGCGGCATCTTCTGATGCCGCCGTTATTATTATTCGTTGTCTTGTTTCATTTTGGCTTTCAACTGCGCCAGTTGCTCGCTGATTTCGTCATCGGCACGCAGTTCTGCAAATTGTTGATCCAGCGATTTCTGCTTTCCAAAACCGTGGCTTTCCGCTTCGGCTTCCATCTGGTCGATACGACGTTCGAACGATTCAAAGCGCGCCATCGCTTCATCCAGTTTGCCGCTGTCGAGCTGACGACGGACATCGCGCGATGAGCTGGCAGCCTGGTGGCGTAACGTTAACGCCTGCTGGCGGGCACGGGTTTCGCTGAGTTTATTTTCCAGCTCGCCGATCTCTTTTTTCATCCGCGTCAGGCTTTCATCCACCAGCGTCACTTCCTGCTCAAGCGTTTCAATCAGCGCGGTGAGTTTTTGCTTTTCAATCAGCGCCGCACGCGCCAGATCGTCTTTATCTTTACGCAGCGCCAGTTCAGCTTTCTCCTGCCACTCGGCCTGCTGCGCACTCGCTTGTTCAATGCGACGAGTCAGCTGTTTTTTCTCCGCCAGCGCACGCGCTGAAGTCGAACGAACCTCCACCAGCGTATCTTCCATCTCCTGGATCATCAGACGCACCAGTTTTTGTGGATCTTCGGCTTTTTCCAGCAGTGAATTGATGTTGGCGTTCACGATGTCGGCAAAACGAGAAAAAATACCCATAATCTGTTCCTCTTGATTTCTGTAATCGGGCTCAGCCCTGCTGCTGGACTATTACAAACTCCGTGCCAACTTTTTATCTCGTTGAATATAAAGCAGATGAATAGTTTTACCGCAACGATAACTTAGGCTAGAGTAGTTAATATCACTAACTAGTGGCGAATTTCATCATGTCGGAACAAAAGGATAACTTGCTCGGCGAGGCCAACAGCTTTATTGAGGTGCTGGAACAGGTTTCGCGCCTCGCGCCGATCGATAAGCCGGTACTGATCATCGGCGAGCGCGGTACCGGTAAAGAGCTGATCGCAAACCGTTTGCACTTTCTCTCTTCGCGCTGGCAAGGACCGTTCATTTCGCTCAATTGCGCAGCGCTGAATGAAAACCTGCTGGATAGCGAACTTTTCGGCCATGAAGCGGGCGCGTTTACTGGCGCACAAAAACGCCATCCGGGCCGGTTTGAACGTGCCGATGGCGGAACGCTGTTTCTTGATGAACTGGCCACTGCGCCAATGCTGGTGCAGGAAAAGCTGCTACGGGTGATTGAATATGGCGAGCTGGAGCGCGTCGGCGGAAGCCAGCCATTGCAGGTCAATGTGCGGCTGGTTTGCGCCACTAACGCCGATCTGCCGCAAATGGTACAGGACGGCACATTTCGCGCGGATTTGCTCGACCGGCTGGCCTTTGATGTCGTGCTCCTGCCGCCACTGCGCCAGCGCCAGAGCGATATCATGCTGATGGCGGATCACTTCGCTATCCAGATGTGTCGGGAACTGAAATTGCCGCTCTTTCCTGGCTTTACCGATCACGCGTGCGACGTGTTGATGGGCTATTCATGGCCAGGCAATATCCGCGAACTCAAAAACGTGGTGGAGCGCTCGGTTTACCGCCACGGCAGCATCGATACGCCGCTTGATGACATCATCCTTGACCCTTTCAACCGTGACATAACCACTCCACCACAAACCGGGCGGGAAGCAGCAGAGCTGCCAGCGTTGCCGCTGGATTTACGCAAATTCCAGTTCGATCAAGAAAAAACGCTGCTGCAAACCAGTCTGCAACAGGCGAAATTTAACCAGAAACGCGCGGCGGAGTTACTCGGGCTCACTTACCACCAACTGCGCGCGCTGCTGAAAAAGCACCAAATCAGCTGAAATCGCCGACAATAACAGCAGTCGTAAGCAGACATTTGTACGAAGCCATGGCAAGTGCGATACACTTTGCACATGAATTTAAAATCGTTGAAAAAATCATGCGTCTGGTTTTCTCTTCCCTGCTATTGACCGCAAGCCTGGCAACAGGTTTTGCGCAAGCGGCGACACCGCTTTCTGAGCAAGCGGATATTCGCGACAGCGGCTTTGTCTATTGTGTCAATGGTCAGGTCGATACCTTTAACCCGCAAAAAGTCAGCAGCGGCCTGATTGTCGATACGCTGGCGGCACAGCTTTATGATCGCTTGCTGGATGTCGATCCTTATACTTACCGGCTGGTTCCGGAACTGGCGGAAAGCTGGGAAGTGCTCGATAACGGCGCGACTTACCGCTTTCGCCTGCGCGATGGTGTGGCGTTCCAAAAAACAGCCTGGTTTACGCCGCACCGCACACTGAACGCCGATGATGTGGTCTTCACCTTCCAGCGCATCTTCTCGCGCAATCATCCGTGGCATAACGTCAACGGCGGTAACTTTCCCTATTTCGACAGCTTACAGTTTGCCGATTCTGTCGACAGCGTGCGCAAGCTGGATAACCGCACGGTTGAATTCCGCCTGAAAAAACCGGATGCCTCTTTTTTATGGCATCTGGCGACACACTATGCTTCGGTGATGTCGGCGGAATACGCCGCCCAGTTAGAGAAAAGCGATCATCAGGAGTTGCTTGACCGACAACCGGTCGGCACCGGGCCTTATCAACTGGATGAATACCGTGCCGGGCAATATATTCGGTTACAACGTCACGAAAAGTTCTGGCGTGGTAACCCATTGATGCAACAAGTGGTTGTCGATCTTGGTTCCGGCGGCACCGGGCGCTTGTCTAAGCTGTTAACCGGTGAGTGCGATGTGCTGGCCTGGCCTGCCGCCAGCCAGTTGACGATTTTGCGTGATGACCCGCGTTTACGACTTACGTTGCGCCCGGGCATGAACATTGCCTATCTGGCGTTTAACACCAACAAACCGCCGCTGAATAACCCGGAAGTGCGCCATGCGCTGGCGCTGGCCATTAATAATCAGCGTTTGATGCAGTCGATTTACTACGGAACCGCTGAAACCGCCGCCTCGATACTGCCGCGTGCCTCCTGGGCTTATGACAACGAAGCGAAGATCACCGAGTACGATCCGGCGCAGTCCCGCGAACGCCTGAAAGCGCTGGGGCTGGAAAATTTGACGCTGCAATTATGGGTGCCGACCAGTTCACAGGCATGGAACCCAAGCCCGTTGAAAACCGCCGAGCTGATTCAGGCCGATATGGCGCAGGTTGGCGTTAAAGTGGTGATCGTCCCGGTCGAAGGCCGTTTCCAGGAAGCGCGACTGATGGATATGAATCACGATTTAACCCTTGCCGGCTGGGCAACGGACAGTAACGATCCGGACAGTTTCTTCCGCCCGATGCTCAGTTGCGCGGCAATTAACTCGCAGACTAATTTCGCACACTGGTGCAACCGTGAGTTCGACGAGGTGTTACAAAAAGCGCTGGCTTCGCAGCAGCTTGCCGCCCGTATTGATGATTATGATGAGGCGCAACAAATCCTGGCTCGTCAATTACCGGTGCTGCCGCTGGCGTCTTCCCTGCGTTTGCAGGCGTATCGCTATGACATTAAAGGCCTGGTGCTGAGCCCGTTTGGTAGCGCCTCCTTCGCTGGTGTTTCGCGGGAAAAACAAGAGGTTTCGCCACCATGATTATCTTTACCCTGCGCCGCCTGTTATTGCTGCTGGTCACGCTTTTTTTACTGACGTTCGTCGGCTTTAGCCTGAGCTATTTTACGCCCCACGCTCCCCTTCAGGGCGCTTCACTGTGGAATGCCTGGGTGTTCTGGTTTAACGGTTTGCTGCACTGGGATTTTGGTGTTTCCAGTATTAACGGCCAGTTGATTTCAGAACAGCTTAAAGAGGTGTTTCCGGCCACTATGGAACTGTGCCTGCTGGCGTTTGGCTCCGCATTATTGGTAGGCATTCCGGTCGGGATGCTAGCCGGTGTGATGCGCGGCAAGTGGCAGGATAAAATGATCAGTGCCTTTGCGCTGCTGGGCTTTTCAATCCCGGTGTTCTGGCTGGCGCTGCTCTTGACCCTGTTTTTCTCGCTGAATTTAGGCTGGCTGCCGGTGTCGGGTCGTTTTGATCTGCTTTACGAAGTCAAAACGGTGACCGGTTTTTCGCTGATCGATGCGTGGCTCTCCGATTCGCCATGGCGCGAAGAGATGATTATCAGCGCGTTACGTCATGTGGTGTTGCCGGTGTTAACGCTGGCGGTAGCACCTACCACCGAAGTTATTCGCCTGATGCGCATCAGCACCATCGACGTGTTTGATAAAAACTACATCAAAGCGGCGGCGACGCGCGGCCTTTCGCGGTTAACGATTTTGCGCCGCCATGTTTTGCACAACGCCCTGCCGCCGGTGATCCCGCGCCTCGGCCTGCAATTTTCGACCATGCTGACGCTGGCGATGATCACCGAAATGGTGTTCAGTTGGCCAGGGCTGGGGCGATGGTTAATTAACGCTATTCGCCAGCAGGACTACGCGGCGATTTCCGCAGGTGTAATGGTGGTAGGCTCACTGGTTATTATTGTGAACGTGCTTTCCGATATCCTCGGTGCACTGGCTAATCCGTTGAAACATAAGGAATGGTATGCCTTACGATAGCGTCTACAGCGAAAAACGCCCGCCTGGCGCGCTGCGAACCGCATGGCGCAAATTTTATGGTGATACCACCGCGATGATCGGCCTGTATGGCTGCGGCGCGTTGCTGCTGCTGTGTATTTTCGGTCACTGGTTTGCCCCCTACGGCATTGACCAGCAATTCCTCGGTTATCAGTTGCTGCCGCCCTCCTGGTCGCGCTATGGCGATGTTTCGTTTTTCCTCGGCACAGATGATTTAGGGCGCGATGTATTAAGTCGTTTGCTGAGTGGCGCAGCGCCAACGGTTGGCGGCGCATTTGTCGTTACGCTGGCGGCAACGCTTTGCGGGCTGGCGCTTGGCGTTTTCGCCGGTTGCACCCACGGCCTGCGCTCGGCAGTGCTGAACCATATTCTCGACACGCTGCTGTCGCTCCCTACACTGCTGCTGGCAATTATTGTTGTGGCGTTCGCGGGCCCACATCTTTCGCACGCGATGTTTGCCGTCTGGCTGGCGCTGCTGCCGCGTATGGTGCGTTCGGTTTACAGCATGGTGCATGACGAACTGGAAAAAGAGTATGTGGTTGCCGCACGACTTGATGGCGCTTCGACCATGAATATTCTCTGGTTTGCCGTGCTGCCGAACATTACCGCAGGCATGGTGACAGAAATTACCCGCGCGCTGTCAATGGCGATCCTCGATATCGCGGCACTCGGTTTTCTCGACCTGGGCGCGCAACTCCCCTCTCCGGAATGGGGTGCCATGCTCGGTGACGCGCTGGAACTGATTTATGTTGCGCCGTGGACGGTAATGCTGCCGGGCGCGGCAATTATGGTGAGCGTGTTGCTGGTTAATATTCTTGGCGACGGTATTCGCCGCGCCATCACGGCGGGGGTCGAATAATGCCGCTTCTTGATATTCGTAATCTCACCATTGAGGTGAAAACCGGTGAAGACTGGGTAAAAGCAGTCGATCGCGTTAGCCTGACGCTGGCAGAAGGTGAAATTCGCGGGCTGGTTGGCGAGTCTGGTTCCGGCAAAAGTCTGATTGCTAAAGCGATTTGCGGCGTTACCAAAGACAACTGGCGCGTCACCGCAGACCGTATGCGCTTTGATGATATCGATCTACTGCGGCTCTCCGCACGCGAGCGGCGCAAGCTGATGGGCCACAACGTATCAATGATTTTTCAGGAACCGCAATCCTGTCTCGATCCATCTGAGCGCGTTGGCAAACAACTGATGCAGAACATCCCCGGCTGGACGTGGAAAGGCAGTATGTGGCAGCGTTTTGGCTGGCGAAAACGCCGAGCCATTGAACTGCTGCACCGAGTTGGCATTAAGGATCACAAAGATGCGATGCACAGTTTTCCTTATGAGCTGACCGAAGGTGAATGCCAGAAAGTGATGATTGCCATCGCGCTGGCCAACCAGCCGCGGTTGCTGATTGCCGATGAGCCGACGAACGCGATGGAACCGACCACCCAGGCGCAAATTTTTCGCCTGCTCGACAGGCTTAATCAGAATAACAACACCACCATTATGTTGATCAGCCATGATTTGCAGATGCTGAGCAAATGGGCGGATCGCATCAATGTGATGTATTGCGGCCAGACCGTAGAGACCGCGCCGAGCGAAGAGTTGATCGCGACGCCTCATCACCCCTATACACAGGCGTTGATTCGCGCGATCCCGGATTTCGGCAGCGCGATGCCGCATAAAAGCCGCCTGAATACGATGCCTGGCGCAATTCCACTGCTGGAGCAGTTGCCGATCGGCTGCCGCCTGGGGCCTCGCTGCCCTTACGCCCAACGTAAATGTGTGGAAACGCCGCGGTTAGCCGGTGCAAGAAATCATCTCTTCGCCTGCCATTTCCCGCTGAATATGGAGAGTGAGTGAGATGGTCGAAACCTTGCTTGAAGTGCGCAACCTGAGCAAAACTTTCCGTTATCGCACCGGCTGGTTCCGCCGCCAGACCGTTGAAGCGGTTAAACCGCTGAGCTTTACTCTGCGGGAAAAACAGACGCTGGCAATTATTGGTGAGAACGGTTCCGGTAAATCAACGCTGGCGAAAATGCTGGCCGGAATGGTCGAGCCTTCTTCCGGCGAACTGGTGATTGACGATAAGCCGTTGCATTACGGCGATTACACTTTTCGCAGCCAGCACATTCGCATGATTTTTCAGGATCCAACCACCTCGCTGAACCCGCGTCAGCGACTGTCGCAAATCCTCGATTTCCCGTTACGTCTGAATACGGATCTTGGGCCGGAAGTTCGCCAGAAGCGCATCCTTGAGACGCTGCGCATGGTCGGCCTGTTGCCGGATCATGTCAGTTATTACCCCTATATGCTGGCGCCAGGGCAAAAACAACGCCTGGGGCTGGCGCGCGCATTAATCCTGCGTCCGAAGGTGATTATTGCTGACGAAGCACTGGCGTCACTGGATATGTCGATGCGTTCGCAGTTAATTAATCTGATGCTGGAATTACAGGAAAAACAGGGTATCTCTTATATTTATGTCACCCAGCACATCGGCATGATGAAACATATCAGCGATCAGGTTTTGGTTATGCATCAGGGTGAAGTCGTCGAGCGCGGCAGCACCGCCGATGTGCTCGCCTCGCCGCTGCATGATTTAACAAAACGTTTAATTGCCGGGCATTTTGGCGAAGCGTTAACAGCCGATGCCTGGAGAAAAGACCGCTGATTCAATAGTTTCAGTGGTCGGATTAACTCATCCGGCGACTCATGATAGAATCGCCGCGTTTTAACGACGATCGCCCCACATGATGGCGCTCGCCACAACAATGAATATAAGGATTAGAGCTATGGGTTTTCTTTCCGGTAAGCGCATTCTGGTAACTGGCGTCGCCAGCAAACTGTCCATCGCATACGGCATCGCACAGGCTATGCACCGCGAAGGCGCTGAGCTGGCATTCACCTACCAGAACGACAAGCTGAAAGGCCGCGTTGAAGAGTTTGCCGCCCAGCTGGGTTCCAGCATCGTTCTGGAATGCGATGTCGCTAAAGATGAAAGCATCGACGCCCTGTTCACCGACCTGGCAAAAAGCTGGCCGAAGTTTGACGGTTTCGTTCACTCCATCGGTTTCGCACCGGGCGATCAGCTGGATGGCGACTACGTGAACGCGGTAACCCGCGAAGGCTTTAAAATCGCCCACGACATCAGCTCCTACAGCTTTGTGGCGATGGCGAAAGCCTGCCGCGAAATGCTGAACCCGGGTTCAGCGCTGCTGACGCTCTCTTATCTGGGCGCTGAGCGTGCGATCCCGAACTACAACGTAATGGGTCTGGCAAAAGCTTCTCTGGAAGCAAACGTCCGCTACATGGCGAACGCGATGGGTCCGGAAGGCGTACGTGTTAACGGTATCTCCGCCGGTCCGATCCGTACGCTGGCCGCCTCCGGCATTAAAGATTTCCGTAAAATGCTGGCACACTGCGAAGCGGTTACCCCGATTCGCCGTACTGTGACCATCGAGGACGTGGGTAACTCCGCCGCGTTCCTGTGCTCCGATCTCTCTGCCGGTATCTCCGGTGAAGTGGTTCATGTGGACGGTGGTTTCAATATCGCTGCCATGAACGAGCTGGAAATTAAATAATCCCCACCGCCCCTTCTCCTGAAGGGGCGTTTTTCGATATGCCATTCTGATATTTATTATCACCTAACAATCTTTCATCCCTCTCCTTCATTACGCCAGGATTAAGCAGCAAAAAAGATCCGGCGACAATGATATGCCGTCGTATCCGGATCGCCACTTTCAGACCAAGGAACGACCATGGAACAACGCCGGATTGAAGGCAAAAGCCACTGGTATCATGAGACCCAGTCAAGTGCCAGCCGGGCACATGCGCTACCGTTGGTTCCCGAAGCGGCCACAGTAAACGACCCTTTTCTGCTCGACCTCGCCCTGCCGGAGAAACAAAAAGCCGACCTTGAAGGCATTGTCTCGCCCGCGCGCAAACTCTATGCCCTGTTATTTCCGCAGCGTGTAAATACCAGCCGTTTACGCACCTTCAGCGCCTATGACCGGCTCAGTACAGCCCTTACGGCGGCGCAGGTTTTCGGCGTTCAACGGTTATGCAATCACTATGCAGCGCGGCTGGCGCCGTTATCCGGTCCGGACTCGTCACGGGAGAGCAACTACCGGCTGGCACAAATTACCCAGCATGCGCGGCTGCTTGCCGCCTCTCCCTCGGTTATCGACGCACGTGCGCGGCAACAGTTAGAAGACGTTGGTCTGACTTTCTATGATCTGGTGATCATCAATCAGATCATCGGCTTTGTTGCTTTTCAGGCGCGCGTTGTCGCTATTCTGCAGGCATCGCTCGGCCAACCGGTGCGGTTCATACCCGGCATGGAAACCCAACAAGAAGCGGACGCCGCACTTTTTAGCGATACCGCCACACAATGGCAGCCCGGTATCGATAGTGTCGATTTGCGTAGTGCTAATGCGCCGCAAATGGAATCACTTGCGCGCTGGCAACCGCTGCCGGAATTACACCTGCTAGCCCCCTTATTGGCCCATGAACACCTGCTGCTTAATGAGCTGGGCGACATTAGCGAACAGGTGGCAAAAATCAGCCCCAATAAACAGCAGAGTTGGCTGGTGGCGGCCTACACCGCACGCATCAACGGCAGCACGAGCTGTTTTACCCAACGTGTGCAACGTGGCAATGCCGATCAATTACTGGCGCAGGCACTGCGCGCAGGCAGTCGTGAGCTAAATCGTGTGCTGGCGGGGAAAAACAAAGAGAGCGCTCTGGTGCAAGCGGTTCAGACGCTTACCTGCGCACCTGACAGGTTTAGCCCTGCGCAATTTTTACAACTTGAGGAACAAGGCTACAGCCGCCAGGCGGCAATGAGCTTGCTTGTCGCTTGTGCGCTGAATGGCTGGTTAAACCGGCTGCATATCGCCCTCGGGCAAAGCGTGTCGTGACAGGCGGGTATAGCGCTGCGTAAGTGCTCTTGCCACCAGTTGCACAGCATGATTTTGCAGAAACAGCGCTTGCCGCAACAGGAAGAATCGCGTAAAACTGTCAGCCGCTCTTTTAGCCACGAAAATACATAATTATGCTCCAGGACAACCCGCTGCTAGCGCAGCTTAAACAGCAACTTCATTCCCAAACTCCGCGTGCGGAAGGTGTTGTAAAAGGCACTGAAAAAGGCTTTGGATTTCTGGAAGTCGACGCGCAAAAAAGCTACTTCATTCCGCCGCCGCAGATGAAGAAAGTGATGCACGGCGACAAGATTATTGCCGTCATCCACAGCGATAAAGACCGTGAAAGCGCGGAGCCTGAAGAGCTGGTCGAGGCGTTCTTGACCCGTTTTGTTGGCAAAGTGCAAAAGAAAGACGATCGTCTCTCTATTGTGCCGGATCATCCGTTGCTAAAAGATGCTATTCCCTGCCGCGCCGCCCGTGGCGTTGAGCATGATTTCAAAGAAGGCGACTGGGCCGTCGCTGAAATGCGTCGCCATCCGCTGAAAGGCGATCGTGGTTTCTACGCTGAACTGACGCAGTTTATTACCTTTGCCGAAGACCACTTCGTGCCGTGGTGGGTCACTCTGGCGCGCCATAATCTGGAAAAAGAAGCGCCAAATGGCGTGGCAACAGAGATGCTGAATGACGGTTTGCAGCGTGTAGATTTAACCGCGCTGGATTTTGTCACCATCGACAGCGCCAGCACCGAAGATATGGACGATGCGCTGTATGTTGCACAGACCGCTGAAGGCGAACTGCAACTGACCGTGGCCATTGCCGATCCTACCGCCTGGATTGCCGAAGGCAGCAAGCTCGACGACGCTGCGAAGATCCGCGCCTTCACCAACTATCTGCCGGGTTTCAATATTCCGATGTTGCCGCGCGAGCTGTCTGACGATCTTTGCTCTCTTCGCGCAAACGAAGTGCGTCCGGCGCTGGTTTGCCGAATGACGCTCGATGCAGACGGCGCTATCAAAGACAATATCGAATTTTTCGCGGCGACCATCGAATCGAAAGCCAAACTGGCTTATGACGATGTCTCCGACTGGCTGGAAAATACCGGCAACTGGCAGCCGACAAACGATGCTATCGCCGCGCAGATCCGCCTGCTGCAGCGCGTTAGCCAGCTGCGCGCTCAATGGCGCCAGAACCACGCACTGGTATTTAAAGACCGTCCGGATTACCGCTTTGTGCTGGGCGAGAAAGGCGAAGTGCTGGATATCGTTGCCGAGCCACGCCGCATTGCTAACCGCATTGTTGAAGAATCAATGATTGCCGCCAACATTTGCGCTGCTCGTGTGCTTCGCGACAAGCTCGGCTTTGGTATTTATAACGTGCACCTCGGTTTCGACCCGGCGAACAGCGAACAACTGGCCGCGATGCTGAAGACGCACGGTATGCATGTTGATGCCGAAGAAGTTCTGACGCTGGAAGGATTCTGCAAATTGCGTCGCGAGCTGGACGCGCAGCCTTCAGGGTTCCTCGATAGCCGCATTCGCCGCTTCCAGTCCTTCGCGGAAATCAGCGTTGAACCTGGCCCGCATTTTGGCCTTGGCCTCGAAGCCTACGCGACCTGGACCTCGCCTATCCGTAAGTACGGCGACATGATCAACCATCGTCTGCTGAAAGCGATTATCAAAGGCGAAACGCCGAAACGCCCACAGGACGATGCCACAGTGCAAATGTCTGAACGCCGTCGCCTGAACCGTATGGCGGAACGCGATGTCGGTGACTGGCTCTACGCCCGTTTCCTGCAAAACAAAGCCGGTACTGATACCCGTTTCGCGGCGGAAATTATTGATGTCAGCCGCGGCGGTATGCGCGTACGTCTGGTGGATAATGGTGCCGTTGCCTTTATTCCGGCGCCGTTTATTCATGCGGTTCGCGATGAGCTGGTGTGTAGCCAGGAAAACGGCACCGTACAAATTAAAGGTGAAACCGTCTTTAAAGTGACAGATGTTATTGATGTCACGAT
Source organism: Kosakonia sp. LAM2021 (assembly GCF_016620385.1). Classification (NCBI taxonomy): domain Bacteria; kingdom Pseudomonadati; phylum Pseudomonadota; class Gammaproteobacteria; order Enterobacterales; family Enterobacteriaceae; genus Kosakonia; species Kosakonia sp. LAM2021. Next base: position 1,118,881 of record NZ_JAENHT010000001.1, on the reverse strand, counting down.
TGCGGAAGTTCGGATGGAAACCCGCAGCGTTATTGCCCGCCCGGTGCTGTAACGTTTTTAATCATGGCGCTTTCCAGATCTGGAAAGCGCCAAATCACTGTTGCGATATCACGCGCATTTTTTTCTGAATTCTTCCCACAATCCTGCAAAAGCGACCACAATAAAACCTCAGGCAACTGTTTGTTTACTGCGGGTTTATGTTATTTATTACACATCATTTTTTCGATACCAGGCCGGCTTTTAACAAAACATTCCAAGAAGAAACAACACGTTCATGCCTGATTACCCCCTTTAAAAAGGCGGTTATCCGTCAATAAATTGTGTCCCCGTTGCGCTTTTATGTGGGTTGGGAGATTGCATGAAAGACTTTCAGGAACAGAACCTGCTGTTTCGCTACCTGGGTTCGACAAGCCCCTTTTGGCGTTTAACCGCCGACAGTAACGCTCTGCACTTTGCTCCGGACGAAAACGCCGATGTCAGCCAGGTCGTTGCACTGAGCGACGAACAAGCTGCGCGCATCCGCGAAATGACGGTCATTACGTCCAGCCTATCGATGCATCTCTCTTTATTCGGCGAGGACGTTGCCATACACCTTGTCGGCAGGAAAATATCCCGCAAAGCCTGGGCCGGCAGCGCATCGGCCTGGCACGATACAACGTCAGTCGCGCGCGATCTGGTGCAAAGCCTCTCCTTCGCAGAGCAAGTTGTTTCGGAAGCTAATTCAGTGATCGTGATCCTCGATAAACACGGCAATATTCAGCGTTTTAATCGCCTGAGCGAAGAATACACCGGCATGAAAGAACAAGAGGTTATTGGGCAAAACGTTTTTAAACTGTTTATGAGCCGCAGCGAAGCGGTGGCCTCAAAACGCAACATCAGCGGTTTTTTTCGTGACGGTACGCCGTATGAAGTTGAACGCTGGGTTAAAACCCGTAAAGGCCAGCGCTTATTTCTGTTTCGCAATAAGTTTGTCCACAGCGGCAGCGGTAAAAATGAAATTTACCTCATTTGCTCCGGTACAGATATTACCGAAGAGCGGCGCGCGCAGGAGCGATTGCGGGTTCTCGCCAACACCGATACGGTGACCGGTTTACCCAATCGCAATGCCATTCATGAGTTAATTAGCGATGCGATAAGCGCACGCGGAGAAACTCAGGTCGGTGTTGTCTACCTCGATCTTGATAACTTTAAAAAAGTGAATGATGCCTATGGCCATATGTTCGGCGATCAGCTCTTGCAGGCGGTCGCGCTGGCCATATTAAGTTGCCTGGACGAAGGCCAGGTGCTTGCCAGGCTCGGTGGCGATGAGTTTATCGTGCTGGCAACAGACACCTCGCAGAGCCTGCTGGAAGCGATGGCATCACGCATTCTGACCCGTTTACGCCAACCATTCCGTATCGGCCTTATCGAAGTTTACACCGGCTGTTCGCTGGGCATTTCGCTGGCCCCTCAGCACGGTAATGACCGGGAAAGCGTGATCCGTAACGCCGATACGGCGATGTATACCGCTAAAGAGAGCGGGCGCGGCAAATTTTGCGTCTTCTCGCCGGAAATGAATCAACGTGTATTTGAATATTTATGGCTCGATACCAATCTGCGTAAAGCGCTGGATAAAGAGCAACTGGTGATCCATTACCAACCAAAGGTCACATGGCGCGGCGAAGTGCGCAGCCTTGAAGCGCTGGTACGCTGGCAATCGCCGGAACGCGGCCTGATCCCGCCGCTGGACTTTATCTCGTATGCCGAAGAGTCTGGCCTGATTGTGCCGCTGGGGCGCTGGGTTATGCTGGATGTGGTGCGTCAAGTGGCGAAATGGCGCGACAAAGGCATATTTGTGCGCGTAGCGGTAAACGTCTCTGCGCGCCAACTGGCGGATCAGACAATTTTCAGCGATCTGAAACAAGCGCTGCTGGATCTTAAATTTGAATATTGCCCAATCGATGTGGAGCTAACCGAGAGCTGCTTGATTGAAAACGAGGAGCTGGCGTTGTCGGTTATTCAGCAGTTCAGTGCCCTGGGCGCGCAGGTGCATCTTGATGACTTCGGCACAGGTTACTCCTCCCTTTCACAACTGGCGCGTTTTCCGCTGGACGCTATCAAACTCGATCAATCTTTTGTCCGCGAAGTGCACAAGCAGCCAATATCGCAATCACTGGTGCGGGCGATAGTCGCCGTTGCCCAGGCGCTTAATTTGCAGGTGATTGCCGAAGGTGTGGAGAATGCAAAAGAAGACGCCTTTCTTACAAAGAATGGCGTCAACGAACGGCAGGGTTTTTTATTTGCCAAACCAATGCCCGCTGCCGTATTCGAGCGGTGGTTCAGGCGTTATCAGGCACGTAAATCGCGTTAGCCCGCTTTAAGCGCCACCGCAGCGTGACGATCCTGTAACAGAACTAAGCGTTCCATATACGCAATATCTTTCGGTTGCAAACAGAAAGCCGAGTCCACCCAGTCTTCGGTAATATCCATCAATTCACTGCGTGGTAACTGCAAAACGCGCTGCCGGGCACGCAGCATTGCCCGCACACCGTTCAACCGAGGTTGCAGAGTATCAATAAAGGTACGTGTCGCAAGAAAACCCTGCCCGGATTCGAAAGAGACATCCACCAGCCCTTGTGCTTCATACCACTCTGCGGCGTGCGACTCGCCTTTGTAGATCAACTCCTCCGCCAGTTTCATTCCCGAACGGCGCGCCACCAATGAGTACGCACCCATACCAGGAAAAAGGTTAAAGGCAATTTCCGGGAAACCGAGCCGTGCGTCGCGCTGCGCCAGCACGAAATGGTGCGCCAGCGCGGCTTCGAAACCGCCTCCCAGCGCACTGCCTTCGACCATCGCCAGCGAAATGGCCCCCGTGTCAAACCCTCTTGACGCGGCGTGAACGCAATCCACGCAGGCGCGGGCATAGGCACGCAAGGCTTCGCGTCGGCCATTCTTGATACAATCAACAAAAAATTGTAGATCGCCGCCGGTGTTGAACATGCCGGGGACTAACGATCCGGTTACCCAAAAATCAACGGCAAATCCCGCTTGTCTGACAAGCCAGGAAATATTCATGATCTCCTCAATTAACGCATGGTTGAAGCAAGGTCTTGGCCTTGCACGCAGCATCATCCACACGGTGCGGCGTTCCTCCTCGTAATAGCCAGAAAGCTGCGTAAAGCGGTCATCGTCAGTAAACAGTTTGCAGGTGGTCTGGTTGATAATCGTCATTGCTTTATCCTCCGGTAATAAAAGCGCATTGCGCGCACTGCAAGACTAATCCACCGCCAGAGCCGGCTCTTTGTTGCGTAATGAATATATAATTGGCGCTTATAAGTTTTTGAGATTTCCTTTTTTTTCTTCTCTTTTTAAACTGTTTTCTGCATCATTGAATTCATTCGTTTTTCGACATAAAGGTGAAGAAATGGCAGACATCGACGTGAAACACCTTGCCGGCCGGATAGATACCGTTCTGGATATTCTGGTTGCGGGGGATTACCAATCCGCCATTCGTAACCTGGAAATTTTGAAAGCGGAATTATTGGATCTCGATAACAACGATAAGGCGGCCTCTTCTGGTGCGCCGAAAACGCCCTGGGAAATTTAAATACCCTTATTTTCGCCATTACGCGGCAGCCGGGAATGCGACGCGCGTGCTGGCGATTTCCGTTCTCTAAACCATTATTAGAAATTTGTGGCTATGAATTCCCGACAACAACTTATTTTGCAGACGGTCATCGACAAAGGCCAAATGAGCGTTACAGACCTCGCGCGTATGACCGGGGTATCTGAAGTGACGATTCGCCAGGATCTCAATACGCTCGAAAAACAAAGCTATTTGCGCCGTACACATGGTTTTGCTGTGCCGCTGGACAGTGACGATGTTGAAACTCGCATGATGAACAACTACATCGTGAAGCGTGATTTGGCTGATTTTGCGGCATCGCTGGTTAGTTCTGGTGAAACCGTATTTATTGAAAATGGCAGTAGCAATGCCCTCCTCGCCCGCAAACTGGGTGAACAGCGTGATATCACCATTATCACCGTGAGCAGCTATATAGCTCATCTGCTCAAAGAGGCGTTGTGTGAAGTGATCTTGCTTGGCGGTATTTATCAGAAAAAAAGTGAAAGCATGGTCGGCCCGCTGACGCGCCAGTACATTCAGCAGGTGCATTTCAGCAAAGCCTTTATCGGGATTGACGGCTGGCAACCGGAAACGGGTTTTACCGGGCGCGACATGATGCGTACTGACGTGGTTAATGCGGTGCTGGAAAAAGGCAGCGAGGCGATTGTGCTTACCGATAGCTCCAAGTTTGGCGTAGTCCATCCTTATACACTTGGCCCGGGTGAACGCTTTCAGCGGGTGATCACCGATTCAGCCCTTAAGCCGGAAGCACATCTTCAACTGCAGCAAAAAGGCCTGATTGTCGATATCGTTAACACTGGTGGGTTTCGCTGATCCTGTTATCCTGCTAGCGCGGGCTATCTCCCTCATATCTGAGACTATTCTGACGTTTCTATTAAGACTATTTACCTGTCTTGTTATCGGTCTGCGCGTAAAATTATTATTAGCGATATAACAGGAAGTGACTATCACTGACGTGATTGAATTACACCTGCGCAGCAAGGTTTCACGAGGAATCTTTAGGTGGGCTCACAGGCACTATACTTAAAGAGAACATTCTTCCGTGAATCGATTATTCAGGAGAAAGTATGATGATGTTAACAAGCAAAAAAATGGCCGCAGCAGTACTGGCAGTTACCCTGGCAATGTCTCTGAGCGCTTGTGGTCACTGGTCTAAACGCGATCGTAATACCGCAATCGGTGCGGGTGCGGGTGCGCTTGGCGGTGCTGTGCTGACGGATGGTAGTACGCTCGGTACGCTGGGCGGTGCAGCTGTCGGCGGTATCATCGGTCACCAGGTTGGTAAGTAATTGGTCATTTAAACGGCGACAATAAAAAATAAATATACTTTCTTTTTCAGGTCTACGTTTCACAGTGTAAATAATAAGGCCGCAGTAATTACCGCGGCCTTTCTGTTTTCAGGCTTAACCACCTGCTAATTTCACTTTCATCCCTTTTGCTTCCAGCAATGATTTCAGTAAATCACGTTTATCACCCTGGATCTCAATGACGCCATCTTTCACCGAACCACCGCAGCCGCATTTTTTCTTTAATTCTGCGGCCAGCTTAGCCAGTGCTTCATCATCTTCATCAATACCCGTTATCAGACATACGCCTTTGCCTTTGCGGCCACTGGTCTGGCGCTGGATGCGTACCACACCATCACCTTTCGGGCGTGTATGTTCCTCTTTAGGCTCGTCAATGCGTCCGGTTTCGGTTGAGTAGACCAGACGGCTGTTATCGTCTTTCATTATTCCCCCATTCCCAACGATGCATTAATCGCTTTAAGGGTTTTTGCCGGGTCGGAAGACTGCGTAACCGGACGGCCAATCACCATATAGTCCACACCTGCAACAAGTGCCTGTTCCGGTGTCATAATGCGGCGCTGATCGCCAGATTCGCTGCCGACCGGGCGTATTCCCGGCGTGACCAGTTTGAACTCCTTGCCTAATGCGTTCTTAAAACGCACAGCTTCCTGGGCAGAGCAAACCACGCCATCAAGGCCACATTGCTGCGTAAGGCTGGCCAACCGCTCCGCATGCTCGGCGGGTGTTGCGAGAATACCTAAATCCTGCAAGTCGCTCGCTTCCATGCTGGTCAATACGGTGACCGCAATCAGTAACGGTGCATCTTTGCCAAATGCGAGCAGCGCCTCTTTTGCCGCTGTCATCATCCGCGCGCCACCGGAAGCATGGACATTCACCATCCAGACGCCCAAATCAGCGGCTGCTTTAATGGCGTGCGCTGTGGTGTTCGGGATGTCGTGGAATTTTAAATCGAGGAATATATCGAAGCCGCGCTGTTGCAGATCGCGCACCAGTTGCGGCCCGAATAAAGTAAACATCTCTTTGCCAACTTTCAGGCGGCAATCACGCGGATCGATACGGTCAACAAACGCCATGGCCGTGTCGCGGTTATCGTAATCAAGTGCTACTACAATCGGGGAAGCAGTAACGGTGCGGGAAGTCGATAAAACAGTAGACGTCATGATCAGACCTTCTGAAATGAGGGCACCCGCTCAGGCGCGAGAAGAATAAACGGCGAGCATTCTACCCGCGAGCGCGTGGAAATAACAGGTTCGATTTTTTGCTGCTAAGCGAATACCAGCTCAGATGCTGCATAGTCAAAAAATCATTAATAGTATGTTGTAACTAATGATGGCGTTTTTAAAAATTACTGGCCATCAAGGCCACGAATCGGTTTTACGGTCGACCACGCACGGCAAGACGGGCAATGCCAGTACATGGTAAACGCGGTGAAACCACATTTATGGCAGCGATAACGGGGCTTACTGCGCACCTGCTCGCCCACCATTTCGCGCAGCACCATCAGACTCTCTTTGGCGCGCCCTTCTTCGGCTTCGTTCAGGTGGTAATCCATCAGTTTATGGAAAACGCGCATGGTGGGATGCCGCTGCAGTTGCCGCGTAACATAGCTCTGCGCCGCGTCAGGCCCATCGCGGCGCTCCATAATGTCTGCCAGCATCAATTCGGCAGTCGCACCGGTGTTTTCTTCCACGCAACGCTGTAAAAAAGCCGCCCACTCATCATTTTTACCCAATTGCTGATAGCAGGTTTGCAGCATTTCCAGCGTTTCGCTGACGAGTTCTTTATCCTGATCGATAACACGTAACAGGCTTTCCACCGCTTTTGCATAATCGCCATCGGCCATGAACACACGGCCCATCATGATAGAAACGCGCGGACTGTCACGATCGGCGGCGGCGCCTTTTTTCAGCAGTGCCATGGCCCGATCCATCTCTTCATTACCCATCTGCTGCAGCGCAAGCTCACAGTAGAAATGCGCGATTTCGCCCCGTTGTTTGTCTTTGCCGAGTTTCACCAACCGCTCAGCGACATCAATAGCTTTTTGCCACTCGCTGGTCGCCTGATAAATTTGCAACAATTGCTGAAGCGCACCGATTCGAAAATCGGTCTCATCCACCAACTGGTTAAACATATCTTCCGCGCGATCGTACATTCCGGCGGCCATGTAATCGCGCCCAAGTTGCTGGACTGCCAGCAGGCGCTGATCATAGGAAAGTGAGGCGCTTTCCATTAACGTTTGATGGATACGAATCGCGCGGTCAACCTCGCCGCGAGAACGAAAAAGGTTGCCGAGAGTGAGGTGCGCTTCAACGGTACCGGTATCCTCTTTCAACATATCGAGGAACAGATCAACCGCTTTATCTTGCTGATTACTCAGTAAAAGGTTAACCCCGGCGACGTATTCACGTGACAGCCGGTTAGCCTCATCCTGTTTTGTCTGTTGAGCATTTCTGCGCCCCATATACCAGCCGTAGGCAGCCGCGACAGGTAACAACAGAAACAACAACTCCAGCATAAAATATTATTCCTTCACTGCCGTTGAGCCGGTTGCAACCGTAACATTTGTGGCAGGAGTAAGCTGGTGCTCAAGACGTTTGATTTTACGTTCGGCGCGCGCCAGAGAAACGCGAACACGTAGCCAGAAAAGGCCGCAAATCAGCCAACCGATAATGAAACCGGCAGCAAACAGCACGGCCAGCAGCGTTGAGATCCTGTATTCACCCTGTGCGAGCAAATAGTTGAACGTGACTTGCTGATCGTTTTGCGCGCCAAGAGTGATCGACACAACAAAAATCGCTAACACCAGTAAGAAAATGAGTAAATATTTCACATTACGTCCCGTTATGTGCTGCCGAGCGATGAATTTATATGCAACGACTGCATTCAGCCCTATAAACTACCATTTTAGCGCCCGGCGCGAAATGGAAATGCATGATGTTAAAATCTGATTTGCGGGCGAAACAGCGGAAATCAACCCTCTTGATCGCGGGCAATGATTTCCGGTACTTCCTCCGCAGGCGGCGTGAGCGGGCCACAAATGCGCTGGGCAAGCCAGGTCGCCAGCGTCACAAGCAACCAGGATATCAACGTTGCAACCACCAAATCGCGCGGCCAGTGCATGCCTAACAGCAGTCGGCTACCCATTACACCTGTCGCCCACACAAGCAGCACAGCAATCGTCCATGTCCGTCTGCGTGGCCACAGCAGCCCAACGGCTAATAATGCCCAACTTGCGGCAAACATGGTATGTCCGGAGGGAAAAGCGAAACCCGTCTCTTTTTGCCAGTGTTTACGTAAAAACCCAGGAATATCATGCTGGCTGGAGAGTTGTTTTTTCACTAATTCTCCCCGCTCCTTACGTTTCAAAGTGTAGAACTGTTCGGACTGAACATCGTGCGTTTTTTCCAGCCAAAGGACGAAAGGTCGCGGTTCCTGAACACGCTCTTTGACAAAGGATTTAACCCCTTGTCCTGCCAGAATCGCGCATCCAAGAATAACGAACAGCATCACCGCAGCTTTGAGGCGAAAACGCAGGCACCAGAGAAACCACGCGCACAACACGACATGCGTGATAATTCCCCACGGTTGGGTGACGGTTTCTGTTAACCAGTATAAAAAATGCAGCCACCAGCGGGTTTGCCCCGGCTCCCAGTTCCAGCCGGAAATCCACATTATCAGCGGCATAATCAATAGAATCGCCGCGCCTGCTGTTGTTCGCATTGCAATGGAAAGCATCTTTTCTCCTTCTGATTTCGCGAACCAATATAACTGAAAAATAACATTTCCGCTGAAACCTGCGCATTTGTGCGTTTAAACGGCAATGCGTGGGTCACCAGTAGGCGATGCGTAATGCATTGTGGCAAAATAAGGTTATACAGAAGGCCAACAGGCTAAAGGTGCGCAGTGCACCACTAAAAATCCGGAGATTCACATGCAACTTAAACGTGTGGCAGAAGCCAAACTGCCAACCCCATGGGGCGACTTCCTGATGGTGGGTTTTGAAGAACTGGCAACCGGGCAGGATCACGTCGCTCTTGTTTTCGGTGATATTTCCGGGCAACTGCCCGTACTTGCGCGCGTTCACTCCGAGTGTCTGACCGGCGATGCCTTGTTCAGCCTGCGCTGTGATTGCGGTTTTCAGCTTGAAGCGGCGCTCAATCACATTGCAGAAGAAGGACGCGGCGTACTGCTTTATCATCGCCAGGAAGGCCGTAACATCGGTTTGCTGAATAAAATTCGCGCGTATGCGCTGCAGGATCAGGGCTATGACACCGTTGAAGCGAACCATCAGTTGGGTTTTGCTGCCGATGAACGCGACTTCACGCTTTGCGCAGATATGTTTAAATTGCTGGCAGTAGACGAAGTTCGTCTGCTGACCAACAATCCGAAAAAAGTTGAAATTCTTACCGAAGCGGGAATCAACATTGTGGAGCGCGTACCGCTGATTGTCGGGCGTAACCCGAAAAACGCGCACTATCTGGATACCAAAGCAGAAAAAATGGGGCACCTGCTGAAATAAGCGCCCCATCGGTGATGAAACAGGCCTGCAAATGCAGGCCTTTATTTTTAGTTCAACATATTACGGATCACGTAATGCAGAATGCCGTCGTTGCGGTAATAGGTAAGCTCCGTCGACGTATCAATGCGACAGCGGCACTCAAGCGTCTCCTGCCTGCCATCGGCGCGAGTTAATGTCACGGCTAACGTACCTCCCGGCGTGATGTTTTGCAGATCGGTAACGTCGAGCTTTTCCTCTCCCGTCAGTGCCAGCGTTTTTCGCGTGACACCTTGTGGAAACTCAAGCGGCAGGATCCCCATACCAATCAGGTTGGAACGGTGAATACGCTCGAAGGATTCAGCAATCACCACACGAACCCCCAACAAGCGCGGCCCTTTCGCCGCCCAGTCACGGCTGGAGCCAGAACCATACTCTTTGCCGGCGATCACCGCCAGCGGCGTGCCCTCTTGCTGATAGCGAACAGCGGCATCATAAATAGAGACCACTTCACTGCCCGGCAGATGACGCGTCATGCCACCTTCTACGCCTGGCACCATTTCATTGCGAATGCGGATATTGGCGAATGTCCCGCGCATCATCACTTCATGGTTGCCACGTCGCGAGCCGTAGGAGTTAAAGTCCCGGCGCTCAACACCATGGCTCTGCAAATAGCGACCTGCCGGGCTGTCCGCTTTGATGCTACCTGCCGGCGAAATATGGTCGGTGGTGACCGAATCGCCCAGCATGGCCAGGATCCTCGCGCCATGAATATCTTCCACCGGTTTCGGCTGCGCCTGCATATCTTCAAAGAATGGTGATAACCGGATGTAAGTCGAGTCATTCTGCCAGCCATAAGTATCGGAGTGCTCAACCTCAATCGTCTTCCACTCCGGCGTGCCTTCAAACACCTCGGCATACTCTTTGCGGAACATCTCAGTAGAGACTTGCTCAACCGCGCGGGTAATCTCACTGCTCGTTGGCCAGATGTCTTTCAAATAGACCGGATCGCCTTTCCGGTCATGGCCGAGCGGGTCGGTGGCGAGGTTAATATTCATATTGCCCGCCAGCGCATAAGCCACTACCAGCGGCGGAGAAGCGAGCCAGTTCGTTTTTACCAGGGGGTGAATACGTCCTTCGAAATTACGGTTGCCCGAAAGCACCGCACCAACGGTAAGATCGCCTTCCCGGATCGCCTGTTCAATGGGCTCTGGTAACGGCCCGGAGTTACCAATACAGGTGGTACAGCCATAACCGACAAGGTTAAAGCCCAGTTCATCCAGATAAGGCGTTAATCGCGCCTGTGCAAGATAATCCGAAACTACTTTCGAGCCAGGGGCCAGCGATGCTTTCACCCACGGCTGACGTTTGAGCCCGGCGGTGACTGCTTTTTTAGCCAGCAGGCCGGCGGCCATCAACACACTGGGGTTGGAAGTATTGGTGCAAGAGGTGATCGCAGAAATTACCACTGCGCCATCCGGCAACTGATATTTATGTCCGTTCAACACATAATCGACCGGTTTACGATCTTTTTGCGCCGTGTTCAGTTCAAGTTCCGAGCTGGCGGCGAAGGCTTTAGGCACATCGCTCAACGCGACACGATCTTGTGGGCGTTTTGGCCCGGCGAGGCTTGCTTCAACATCTTGCATATTCAGTTCAAGGGTGCTGGTAAAGACGGGTTCATCGCCCGGGTTACGCCACATACCTTGTGCTTTTGCATAAGCCTCAACCAGCGCGACTTGCTCTTCGCTGCGTCCACTCAGGCGCATATAATCGAGCGTCACACCATCGATAGGGAAAAAGCCGCAGGTTGCACCATATTCCGGGGCCATATTGGCAATGGTGGCACGGTCGGCAAGCGGCAGCGAATCAAGGCCATCGCCGTAAAACTCAACAAATTTACCGACAACGCCGTGTTTACGCAGCATTTGCGTGACCGTCAGCACCAGATCGGTTGCCGTGATCCCTTCTCTCAATTTACCACTCAGTTTAAAGCCGACGACATCTGGTATCAGCATTGAGACCGGCTGCCCAAGCATCGCCGCTTCAGCTTCGATTCCTCCCACGCCCCAGCCCAACACTCCGAGGCCATTAATCATGGTGGTGTGAGAATCAGTGCCGACAAGTGTGTCCGGATAGGCAACCCACTCTTTGTCCTGCAATTCGCTCCAGACCGCTTTGCCGAGGTATTCGAGATTCACCTGGTGGCATATTCCTGTCCCCGGCGGCACCACGCTGAAACGGCTAAACGCCTGCTGGCCCCAGCGCAGGAAAGCATAACGCTCATGGTTACGTTCCATTTCAAGGCGGACGTTCTCTTCGAAGGCGTCATCGTCCCCGAAGTGGTCAACGGTAACAGAGTGGTCAATCACCAGATCAACCGGGGATAGCGGATTCACTTTGGCGGTATCGCCCCCAAGGCGTTTCACCGCTTCACGCATCGCCGCTAAGTCAACGACGGCAGGAACGCCGGTAAAGTCCTGCATCAGGACCCTTGCAGGGCGATAAGCGATTTCGCGATCGGCGTGCGCACTGTCGAGCCAACCGGCCAGGGCACGGATATCTTCTTCAGTGACGGATTCCTCGTCCTGCCAGCGCAGGAGATTTTCCAGTAAAACTTTTAGCGACTTGGGTAGTCGTGAGATATCCCCAAGTTGTTTAGCGGCCAGCGGCAAGCTGTAGTAGTGATAAGTTTTGTTCTCTGCCTGCAACGTGTCCTTACTGGCTTCGCGTAGGGTTGACGACATGTGCTCCTCCTTAATTACAGGGATTGCTTACCCTGATGCTCTTCAGGGTCTGTAATTAAAGATAACACAAACATATCGTAACGTTTTGATAACAACCAAAATTGCTACAAAAGGGAAAATCTTTCAGGAGAAGGGATATAAAAAAACCTCGCAGATGCGAGGTTTTTCAATTCATTACCGAAGGGTAGCCCAGACAACCTGTCCCCAGAAAAGGATGGAAACAGAAAAAGCGGCTAACCACGACCAATATTTCATTCCGCAATCATTACGCATAAATTTATTACCAGAAAATCTATTCATTAAAACTGAGTCATTACTCAATTCATTTATGCTGTGTATTAATTAAAGAGTACAAAAGAGCACATCAATGAATAGCCGGGATAAATTCCCACGTTTATTCTGATGATATATTTATTGTTTTTTGAAGTCGTCTTCAGAGAAGGCTTCAATAAAAGCTTGCTGCTGCGGCGTCAGCTTCCAGGAAGCCGGAATAGAAGTCACAGGTTTCTTTTTCGCTTTAGCTGGTGTGTCATGTAATTGACATACTTGCTTAACCGGTTCGAATCGACCTGCTATAGCCATTTTAACCCCAGAATTTCCAGATCAATAACGCAACGACTGCCCAAAATACGGCAGAGCCAAGAAATACCGCCAGCCAGGCTTTACGCTTAAGCTCAGGGTCCCTTTGCGGCTCTTCACTTCCTGATGGCATTGCTAACCTCGTACAATCGACATCACTTATCATTTTGGGTACCAACAATCGGTGTAATTAATCATGAGATGAGACAAATCCTAAAAGAACTTTAGCCGAAAATCCAGTGAATTTACTCACCAATTCCAAAGAAATATTTAATCTTTTGACCCGAAATAAATTATTGAAGTAATAAATTTGCAGAGCAGCAATTTAGTTTCTATTTTTGTCGCTAAATAGTGACAGTGTCGGCGTTAAAATTGTGAAGGCAATCACCCGCAAAGGTGATTGTATCAAAGATGAAGATAATTCTAATTTGGCTTTAGGAGACATTATGGGTATCTTTTCGGGCGATAAGATACCCTACGGCATTATTTCTGCGGCAACTTAATATCTTTAAACATCGCTTCAATATCTTCATTAGAACGCAACGCCACAGCTGCATCGACAACATCGCGCGTTAAATGTGGCGCGAAGCGCTGAATAAAATCATACATATAGCTACGCAGGAAGGTGCTGCGACGGAAACCTATTTTAGTGGTGCTGTGGCTGAAAATTTCGTGAGCATCCAGTTTAACCAGGTCCGGATCGGAGATCGGATCCACCGCCATGCTGGCAATAACCCCTACTCCCAGCCCCAGTCTGACATACGTTTTGATAACATCTGCATCTGTGGCGGTGAAAACGATTCGTGGCGTCAACCCTGCACGATTAAACGCCGTGTCGAGCTCCGAACGACCGGTGAAGCCAAAGGTGTAAGTCACCAGCGGATATTGCGCCAGCTCATCGATACTGACCGACTGCTTAGACGCCAGTGGGTGATCGGGTGTCACCACAATTGAGCGATTCCAGTGGTAGCACGGTAACATGACCAGATCATCATATAAATGCAGCGCTTCGGTGGCGATGGCGAAATCAGCATTGCCTTTAGAAACCGCTTCTGCAATCTGTGTTGGCGATCCCTGGTGCATGTGCAATGAAACGCGCGGATAGCGTTCGATAAACCCTTTGATCACATTAGGCAATGCATACCGCGCTTGTGTATGCGTGGTCGCAACATACAGCGAGCCCTTATCCGGCCAGGTGTGTTCCCCCGCCACCGATTTAATGGCATCAACTTTGGATAATACTTCACGCGCAATGCGGATAATTTCCTGGCCAGCGGGCGTCACCTGAGTGAGATGTTTGCCACTGCGGGCGAAAATTTGTATGCCGAGTTCATCTTCCAGCATGCGGACTTGTTTACTGATGCCAGGCTGAGAGGTATAGAGCCCTTCCGCCGTGGAAGAGACGTTGAGGTTGTGATTCACCACCTCGACGATATAACGAAGCTGCTGTAGTTTCATAACAGACCATCCGAAGTACGCAAACGGGGTTATCGCTTAATACGATTTGATAATAAAAAAGCGGTTAGCTATAACAACTATATCATTTATAGCTTCCATGTATAGCAGCGAACAAAGAATAATAACGCGCAAATAAAAAGGGCCGGAAAACCGGCCCCTGAAGGTATATGGCTGAAAAAACTACTTTTTAGCTTCAGTCCATTTATTGTCGATATAAAACGCTGACCACCCGGTCGCTTTCCCGTCTTTTTCCGAAGCAACATATTGCTGCCTGGTTTTACGGCTAAAACGCACAATGGTTTTATTGCCCTGCGGATCTTCCTGCGGTGCGTCTGCAAGATAACGCAGTTTTTCCGGCAGACGGTCACGGAAGCGGTACAGTTCTTCTACCAGCGGTGCACGTGTTTCGCGAGATTTCGGGAAGGTATTCGCCGCGAGGAACACCCCGGCTGCGCCATCACGCAGAACAAAATAGGCATCCGATTTTTCACATGGCAGCTCAGGCAACGGCACCGGATCCTCTTTCGGCGGTGCAACTTCTCCGTTACGCAGGATCTTACGCGTGTTTTTACACTCGTCGTTGGTGCAAGCCATGTACTTACCAAAACGCCCCATTTTCAGGTGCATTTCAGAACCGCATTTTTCACACTCAACGATGGGGCCGTCATACCCTTTGATGCGGAATTCGCCCTCTTCGATCTCGTAACCATCGCAGGTCGGGTTATTACCACAGACATGCAGTTTACGCTTCGGATCGATCAGGTAGCTGTCCATCGCCGTACCACATTTCTGGCAACGGCGTTTGGCGCGCAGCGCGTTAGTTTCCGCGTCGTCACCTTCCAGCACATTGAGCACTTCGTTTTCCGGCACCAGGTTAATGGTGGTTTTGCAGCGCTCTTTCGGCGGTAACGCATAGCCGGAACAGCCGAGGAAAACCCCGGTACTGGCGGTACGAATACCCATTTTACGGCCACAGGTCGGGCAATCGATGCTGGTCAGCACCATCTGGTTCGGACGCATACCGCCCGCTTCAGGATCCTGTTCAGCTTGTTCTAGTTGGCGAGAGAAATCGCCAAAGAAGCTATCCAGCACCTTGCGCCATTCCGCTTCGTGATTTGCCACGCGGTCGAGGCTGTCTTCCATCTGTGCGGTAAAATCGTAATTCATCAGTTCGCGGAAATTCTCTTCCAGGCGATCGGTAACGATTTCACCCATTTTTTCCGCGTAGAAACGGCGGCTTTCAACACGCACATAACCCCTGTCCTGAATGGTCGAGATGATCGACGCATAAGTAGACGGGCGGCCAATACCGCGTTTTTCCAGCTCTTTTACCAGCGAAGCTTCGCTAAAACGCGCAGGTGGCTTGGTAAAGTGCTGTGCTGGCGTTAACTCTATAAGCGAAAGAACATCGCCCTTATTCACCGCAGGCAACGTACGATCTTCATCGCCTTTGCGCAGCGCGGGCATGACTTTTGTCCAGCCATCAAAACGCAGGATGCGACCACGGGCTTTAAGACGGAAATCGCCCGCGCCCACTGTCAGCGTGGTGGAATCATACTGAGCAGGCGTCATCTGACAGGCGACAAACTGGCGCCAGATCAGCTGATAAAGCTTCTGCGCGTCGGATTCCATGTCTTTTAACGATTCAGCTAACACCGCGACATCAGAAGGACGAATGGCTTCGTGCGCTTCCTGAGAATTCTCTTTGCTGGCGTACTGATTAGCGTTTTCCGGCAGGTACTTTTTACCAAAGTTATCAGTAATGTAGCTGCGAACCATCGACACGGCATCTTGGCTCAGGTTCGTCGAGTCGGTACGCATATAGGTGATGTAGCCCGCTTCATACAAACGCTGCGCCATCATCATGGTTTTCTTGACGCCAAAACCCAGACGCGTACTGGCGGCCTGTTGCAGCGTAGAGGTAATAAAGGGTGCACCCGGTTTGCTGCTGGTCGGCTTATCTTCCCGCTCCAGCACCATATAACGCGCTTTTTCCAGCAGGCTGACTGCCGCCATGGTTTGCTCGCGATTAACCGGGCGGAAGGCTTTATCACCTTCATGAGTCACCTGCAGCGGCAGCGTATCGCCACCAGGCGTTGCTGTAGCAGCGTCGATCTCCCAGAACTCTTCCGGCACAAACGCTTTAATTTCGCGTTCACGCTCAACAACCAAACGCACAGCAACAGACTGTACACGGCCAGCGGAGAGACCGCGGGCAATTTTCTTCCACAGCAGTGGAGATACCATGTAGCCCACCACGCGGTCCATAAAACGGCGCGCCTGTTGAGCGTTCACACGGTCAATATTCAGTTCGCCCGGCGTTTCGAAGGCCTGACGAATCGCATTCTTGGTAATTTCGTTAAACACTACGCGGCTGTAGCGTTTCTCATCGCCGCCAATCACTTCCCGCAGGTGCCACGCAATGGCTTCCCCTTCGCGGTCAAGGTCGGTTGCGAGATAGATGTGGTCGGCTTTTTCCGCCAGCGATTTCAGCTCTGAAACCACCTTCTCTTTACCTGGCAGCACTTCATAATGTGCATCCCAGTTATGCCACGGGTCGATCCCCATACGATTGACAAGAGCGCCGCGTTCATCCTTTTTAGGCTTCTTAGCCGTTTTGGCGGAGGCTGAGTCTGCGCTCTTTTTGGGTGCTGATCCACTGGTCGGCAAATCACGGATATGACCAACGCTGGATTTAACCACATAGTCATTACCCAGATATTTATTGATCGTTTTGGCTTTTGCCGGGGACTCAACGATAACGAGAGCTTTACCCATATTCACCTTTACCTAATTAAATTCTTCCAGAAATTCGTCGCATGTCGCTTCAGACCCACCGGCGACGAGCATTCAATATTGCGGCGGCGTCAATGGATATCAACCCTTTTTTTAACAAAGCGCGTAAAACGGAGCGTTCAGGTGACTGAGTTTACAGGCTTTTTCGCGCCAGGGCGCAGTAGCACAACGATATAACGGTCGAATGTCAAGCAAATCTGTTGCCAGATTGACGAAAGCGTCACACTGTACCTGATAAAATTTGTTACGCAACTTTATTAGCATGCAAAAGCGGATCACGCCAGCACAACGACCGGGCAAAGCCCTTGCAAAAACAGGGAAAATTTGCCCCTGAACCAGGCCAGCGGTAAACTGACGAAATTTTTTAAGGAGTAGAAAAATGCAAGAGACATCTCAGCCAATCGATCGCCAGTCTCTGCTTGAACTGGCTAACAAACTGATCAGTGAGCATGAAGACACACTATCCGGTATCGTCGCAACCGGCGTCAGTCAGCGTAACGGCGTGCTGGTTTTCAGCGGCGAGTATTTTCTTGATGAGCAAGGCTTGCCGACGCCGAAAAGCACTGCGGTATTCAACATGTTCAAATATTTAGCGCATGAACTTTCTGAAAAATATCATCTGATCGACTAAAGAAAACGCGAGGCCTGAGCCTCGCGTTTTTTACATCATTGGTTTTTGCCCACGCTGCCACCAGCGCATCAGCAAATGATCGATGCTCTCCATCGCACTGCCCGTAAATCGCTCCATCAGTTTTTTACGCTGCTGATAGCGCACGCCAATCACTTCGTGATCTTCGATAAGCCCCAGCAGCAGGTCATCGCTGGTGCCAATGGCGTCGATCAGTCCTTTATCAAGCGCCTGGGAGCCGTACCAGTGTTCGCCCGTCGCCACGCTTTCAATATCCAGTTCAGGGCGCATCTGGTGAACAAAACCTTTAAACAGATCGTGAGTTTCGTTCAGGCTTTCGCGAAATTTCTGCCGCCCTTCTTCTGTGTTTTCACCAAGCAGTGTCAGAGTTCGTTTGAACTGACCCGCTGTGTGCAGCTCAATGTCGATCTCTTTGCCTTTAAGGAAGCGGTTAAAGTTGGGGATCTGCGCCACCACGCCGATAGAACCGATGATCGCGAACGGTGCCGCAACAATTTTATCGGCCACACAGGCCATCATATAACCGCCGCTGGCAGCCACTTTGTCGACGGCGATAGTTAGTGGGATATGCTTGTCGCGCAAACGTTGTAATTGGGAAGCGGCAAGACCGTAGCCATGTACCACACCTCCCGGGCTTTCCAGGCGCACAACGACTTGATCCTGCGGCGTTGCCACCGCCAGCACTGCCGTTATCTCTTCACGCAATGCATTGACTTCGCCCGCGTCCATGCTGCCTTTGAAATCGAGCACATAGGCACGCGGCGCGCCTTTTTCTTGCTGTTCGCCGGCCTTCGCCTTCGCTTTTGCCGCTTTTGCTTCCAGCTTCAGTTTTTTCTTCTGCGCTTTGTGCCAACGTTTCTGTTGGTGGTCATCCAGCAAGGAGACCGACATCTCCTCTTGCATCTCTTTATATTGCTCACTCAAACGGATGACTTTCAGTTCTCCCCGCTGGCGTTTGCGCTGTGTCAGATTGACAATCAGCACGGCCACCACGGCAATCGCCACGACAACAGTCGCGATTTTGGCCAGAAACAGGCCATACTCAGACAGTAATTCCATCCATACCACCTCGATTACACCTCTCGACAATCGCACCAGTGTACATGAGCGATGCAGGCACGTCTCGCGTAAGCCATTGGTACAATGTGCCATGTTGCTGAATTTTTTCGTAAAGGTTGCGCAACCTTCCCGCAGGCTGATTGAAATAGCCCTCTGTTTAAGGCATAAAGCCAACATGTGAAGGCGATAACAGGCCCCGGCCTGAGGAGAGAGAGTGCATTATCAGCCACAACGTGATTTGTTAAACGATCGCATCATTCTGGTGACCGGTGCCAGCGACGGCATCGGAAAAGAAGCGGCGCTGACCTACGCCCGCCACGGTGCGAGCCTTATTCTGCTGGGCCGAAACGAAGCGAAACTGCAGCAGGTTACACGTGAGATTGAACAAGAAGGCCAGCAGGCGCAGTGGTTTACCCTTGATATGGCAAACTGCACCCCGGAAATGTGCCAGCAACTGGCCGATGCCATTGCAGCCTCGGTGCCACGCCTGGACGGTGTGTTGCACAATGCCGGTTTACTCGGGGATGTATCGCCAATGAGCGAGCAAGTTCCGGCAGTCTGGAGCGCGGTGATGCAGGTCAACGTGAACGCCACCTTTTATCTCACCCAGGCGCTTCTTCCTTTATTACTTAAATCGGATTGCGGATCTCTGGTTTTCACCTCTTCGAGCGTTGGTCGCCAGGGGCGTGCGAACTGGGGCGCTTACGCTGTGTCGAAATTTGCCACCGAAGGGATGATGCAGGTGCTGGCCGAAGAGTATCAAAACCGCGTGCGGGTTAACTGTATTAACCCGGGTGGTACGCGCACCAAAATGCGTGCCAGCGCCTTCCCGACTGAAGATCCAGAAAAACTGAAAACCCCCGCCGATATTATGCCGCTTTATCTGTGGCTGATGGGCGATGACAGCCGCCGTAAAACCGGTATGAGCTTTGATGCCCAACCAGGTCGCAAACCAGGAATTTCACAATGAGCGAAGAACGATATCAGCAGCGTCAGCAGCGCGTAAAAGAGCGTGTAGATGCGCGCGTCGCCGCAGCCCAGGATGAGCGTGGGATCATTATTGTCTTTACCGGAAACGGTAAAGGGAAAACCACCGCCGCGTTCGGTACGGCAACACGCGCAGTCGGGCATGGTAAAAAAGTGGGCGCCATTCAGTTTATCAAAGGGACCTGGCCAAACGGCGAACGCAACCTACTGGAACCGCTGGGCGTGGAATTCCAGGTCATGGCAACCGGTTTTACCTGGGATACGCAAAACCGCGAAAGCGACACCGCAGCCTGTCTGGCGGTCTGGCAACATGCCGAACGAATGCTGTCCGATCCCGCGCTGGATATGGTGCTGCTGGATGAACTGACCTATATGGTGGCCTATGATTACCTGCCGCTGGAAACGGTACTGAATGCATTACGCAAACGTCCGGCAAGCCAGACGGTGATTATCACCGGACGCGGCTGCCACCGCGATATTCTTGATCTGGCGGATACCGTCAGCGAATTGCGTCCGGTGAAACACGCTTTTGAAGCGGGAGTGAAAGCGCAACAAGGTATCGATTACTGACGCAACGTAAGTACACGGTCATCGAAGGAAGAGCTTTTTGCCCTGGGATAAAGGCCTGAAACCTTAACAGGCAGCTTCTGCCAGCGCGTGAGATTTCGCACAAGCGATCAGGCTGAACCAAACCAGATTCACGCCCAGGGTTTTCAGTTAGCAACAAAAAAGGGGCTTTCGCCCCTTTTCTCTTATTCTTTATTAAGATCAGTCGTTTTTATTACGCGTACTGCCGGGGCGACGACCACCACCGGACTTGCCAGCCGGCTGGCTGTGACGTTTCACCGCACGGCGGATCTGGTTCGCTTTCATGCGACGGCGATCTTTCTCCACGGCCACTTTGGATTGCGTTTCCGCGTCCAGCCCCACCAGCTCGCGCAGGTAGTTGGTTTGCGCCAGATCGAGTTCCGTCCAGCCGCCGCGAGGCAAACCTTTTGGTAGCGGAATATCGCCGTAACGTACGCGGATCAGGCGACTGACCTGAACACCAACCGCTTCCCACAGGCGACGCACTTCACGGTTGCGCCCTTCGGTCAGGGTGACGTTGTACCACTGGTTAATGCCTTCACCACCGCTAAACTTGATGGTTTTGAACGCCGCCGGGCCATCTTCCAGCTGCACGCCGCGCGCCAGATCGCGCAATTTCGCGTCATCAACTTCGCCAAAAACACGTACCGCGTATTCACGCTCAACTTCACGGCTCGGGTGCATCAGGCGGTTCGCCAGTTCACCATCGGTGGTAAACAACAACAGGCCGCAGGTATTAACATCGAGGCGACCTACCGCGATCCAGCGCGCACCGCGCAGTTTCGGTAGACGATCAAAAACAGTCGGGCGCCCTTCCGGATCGTTACGCGTACAGAGTTCGCCTTCCGGTTTGTAGTACGCCAGCACGCGGCAGATCTGCTCCACGGACTCTTTCACCGAAATAAGGTGACCGTCGATACGGATTTTCAGAGCAGACGTCACTTCCACGCGATCGCCCAGTGTGGCGATTTTGCCGTCCACGCTTACGCGTCCAGCCTCAATAATAGATTCGATTTCACGGCGGGAACCGTGGCCAGCTCGCGCCAGCACTTTCTGTAGTTTCTCGCTCATAGAGCTTCCTTCAGGTGTCGCCTTCACAGGCGTCGAATAGGGTCATCAGGTCGGCGAAGCCGCTGCTGAAATGGCCGCGTAGTATAGCGGCTTGCGCCATTATAAGAAAGGCTTAACGTCGCCAACCCCTTCGCGAATAACCTCTGGTGTCGATTCCGTTAAATCGACTACCGTCGTCGGTTGCTGGCCGAGATAGCCCCCGTGGATAATTAAATCCACCACTTTTTCCAGCCGATCTTTAATTTCATCCGGATCGGATTCAGTAAAATCACTGCCCGGCAGCATTAACGAGGTGGACAGCATCGGTTCGTTGAGCGTTTCCAGCAGCGCCAGCGCAATAGGGTTTGACGGTACACGCAGACCAATCGTTTTGCGTTTTTCCTGTAATAAACGGCGCGGCACCTCTTTTGTACCTTTCAGGATAAACGTGTAATTGCCGGGCGTATTATTTTTAATCAGACGAAAGGCCACGTTGTCGACAAAAGCATACGTCGACAGCTCCGATAAATCGCGGCACATCAGCGTGAAGTTGTGGCCATCCGGCAGGTGGCGAATGCGGCAAATGCGCTCCATCGCCCCTTTGTCTTCAATTTTACAGCCCAACGCATAACCGGAATCGGTGGGGTACACAATGACCCCGCCTTTACGCACAATTTCTACCGCCTGGTTAACCAACCGCGGCTGGGGGTTTTCCGGATGAATATAAAAAAATTGACTCATACTTCCCTCTCTCTGTTCTGTTGCGGCTGCTCCCATTTCAGCCATACGCCCTCAACACCGGCCGGAAGCCAGAGTTTGCGCCCGAGTTCAATCCAGGGGCAAGGCTGATGGAAATCAGAACCTTGCGACGCCAGTAAACCAAACTGACGGGCATACGCGGCGAGCTGCGTTCGCTCGTTGGGAGCCTGCTGACATTGGGCGACTTCCATCGCCTCACCGCCGCACTGTGCAAAATACGCCAGCAGCCTTTTCAGCCATTTAGCAGAAAGGTTATAACGACCAGGATGGGCCATTACCGCCGTTCCGCCAGAATGATGAATCACATCAATAGCTTGTTCTATTGTACACCACTGGGGAGGAACGTATCCCGTTTTCCCTCGCGCAAGATATTTTTTAAAAACATCGGCAATATTGCTCGCTTTGCCCTGTTCCACCAGGAAACGCGCAAAGTGTCCGCGCGTTACGTTCGCCCCCTGCGCCAGCCGTTGAGCGCCTTCCCACGCACCTGGAATGTGCGCTTTTTCTAAACGTTCAGCAATCAGCTTCGCCCGCTGAACCCGGCGTTCAGATTGCGCCTGCAAAAAAGTGCGCATTGCAGGGTGGTCAATATCAATATTCAGACCAACAATATGTATTTCGTGGTTTTCCCAGACGGTGGAAATCTCTACGCCACTGATAAGCTGCAAATCCAGCCCGGCACGGACAATTTCCGTACGGGCAGCAGGAATGGCATCGATGGTATCGTGGTCGGTTATCGCCAGCGTACCGACGCGCATTTCTACCGCGCGATGCACCAGTTGTTCGGGGGAAAGCAGACCGTCAGAGGCCGTCGTATGGCTGTGAAGATCGTAAATAATGGCGTAATTCGTGTCGCTCAAAGCGGCTCCGCTAATTCATCAGGACGTCGGTTTGTCGCCTATCATACAGTCCAGAGAATATTTTCTGAATTCGAGGTTGACTTTCTTTTCCTGAACCAGTTAACTAGTACGCAAGTTCACACAACAAGGTATCGCAAACATGAATGCACATTTCTCTGTTACTCGCTGGTGGCGCACTCCCTGATAAGGGCTGTGAGATCACGTGCGCATTCAGCATACCGATACCAGGCCCGCTCACCCAGCGGGCTTTTTTTTGAACAAAATAAATAATGAGAGCGACTATGCAAACGCAAAAACCAGCACTCGAACTTCTCACCAGCAACGCCAGCTACCGCAGTAACCCGACGGCGTTGTTCCATCAATTGTGCGCTGCCCGCCCGGCAACTCTGCTGCTGGAATCAGCTGATATTGACAGTAAAAGTGACTTAAAAAGCCTGTTACTGGTTGATAGCGCATTGCGTATCACCGCACTTGGTGACACTGTCACCATTACCGCATTAACCGAAAATGGCACAGCACTTCTGGATCTGCTCGATAACGCGCTGCCTGCCGGGGTGGAAAACAGCTTGCTGTCCTATGGGCGCGAACTACGATTCCCGCCGGTCAGCAGCCTGCTGGACGAAGACGCCCGCCTCTGCTCGCTCTCTGTGTTTGATGCTTTTCGCTTATTACAAAACCTGGTCGACGTCCCTTCCGATGAACGCGAAGCCATGTTTTTCGGCGGCTTGTTCGCGTATGACCTGGTGGCCGGTTTTGAAGATTTGCCGCAGCTTACGCAGGATCGCCGTTGTCCGGACTACTGCTTTTATCTTGCCGAAACCCTGCTGGTGATCGACCACCAGAAACAGCAAACGCGTATCCAGGCCAGTCTGTTTACCCCGTCGGCACAGGAAAAAGACCGTCTGCTCCAGCGAGTCGACACCCTGCGCCAGCAACTGGATCGCCCAGCCGAGCCGCTGCCGGTCGAAAAAGTTGAACATATGCGCTGCGACTGCAACCAGAGTGATGAAGAGTACGGCGCAGTGGTTCGCGAAATGCAAAAAGCGATTCGCGCGGGCGAGATTTTTCAGGTGGTGCCTTCTCGCCGCTTCACCCTGCCTTGCCCTTCACCGCTGGCGGCTTACGAAGTGCTAAAGAAGAGCAACCCCAGTCCGTACATGTTCTTTATGCAGGATAACGATTTCACCCTGTTCGGCGCCTCACCGGAAAGCTCGCTGAAATACGACGCCAGCAACCGCCAGATTGAGATCTACCCTATCGCCGGCACACGTCCGCGCGGACGCCGCCCGGATGGTTCACTGGATCGCGATCTCGACAGCCGCATTGAGCTGGAGATGCGTACCGACCACAAAGAGCTGTCAGAACACTTAATGCTGGTGGATCTGGCGCGTAATGATCTGGCGCGCATCTGCACACCCGGCAGCCGCTATGTCGCCGATTTAACCAAAGTCGATCGCTACTCCTACGTGATGCACCTGGTTTCACGCGTGGTGGGTGAGCTGCGTCAGGATCTTGATGTTCTGCATGCCTACCGCGCCTGCATGAACATGGGGACGTTGAGCGGTGCGCCAAAAGTGCGCGCAATGCAGTTAATCGCCAAAGCGGAAGGCACACGACGCGGTAGCTACGGCGGCGCGGTGGGGTATTTCACCGCACATGGCGATCTGGATACCTGCATCGTGATTCGTTCTGCGTGGGTGGAGGACGGTGTGGCAACGGTACAGGCAGGCGCAGGTGTAGTGCTGGATTCCGTTGCGCAATCTGAAGCCGATGAAACCCGTAATAAAGCCCGCGCGGTTCTGCGCGCTATCGCCACCGCACACCACGCTCAGGAGACTTTCTGATGGCTGACATTCTGCTGCTTGATAACATCGATTCCTTTACATACAACCTGGCGGATCAGCTGCGTGCAAGCGGACATAACGTGGTGATTTACCGTAACCATGTTCCGGCGCAAACCTTGATTGACCGCCTTCAGACAATGCAAAACCCGGTGCTGATGCTCTCGCCAGGCCCTGGCGCACCGTCTGAAGCGGGCTGCATGCCGGAACTGCTGACGCGGATGCGCGGCAAATTACCGATTATCGGCATCTGCCTCGGTCACCAGGCGATTGTTGAAGCCTATGGCGGCTACGTCGGCCAGGCAGGTGAAATCCTGCACGGCAAAGCCTCAAGCATTGAGCACGATGGCCAGGCCATGTTCGCGGGCTTAAGCAATCCGCTTCCCGTTGCGCGTTACCACTCGCTGGTGGGCAGCAACATCCCGGCGGGATTAACCATCAATGCCCATTTTAACGGCATGGTGATGGCAGTACGTCACGACGCCGATCGCGTTTGCGGTTTCCAGTTCCACCCGGAATCGATTTTGACCACGCAAGGTGCTCGTCTGCTTGAGCAAACGCTGGCCTGGGCGCTGCAAAAACTGGAGCAGACGAATACGCTGCAACCGATTCTGGAAAAACTCTATCAGGCGCAAACTCTCAGCCAGCAGGAGAGCCACCAGCTTTTCTCTGCGGTGGTGCGCGGCGAGCTGAAACCAGAACAACTGGCGGCCGCGCTGGTGAGTATGAAAATTCGCGGTGAGCATCCCAACGAAATTGCCGGAGCCGCCACCGCACTGCTGGAGAATGCCGCGCCATTCCCGCGTCCGGACTATGCTTTTGCCGATATCGTTGGCACCGGCGGCGACGGCAGCAACAGCATCAATATTTCCACCGCCAGTGCATTTGTCGCTGCTGCTTGCGGCCTGAAAGTCGCCAAACACGGCAATCGCAGCGTTTCGAGCCGTTCCGGCTCATCGGATTTGCTGGCGGCATTTGGTATCAATCTGGATATGAATGCAGATAAATCGCGTACCGCGCTGGATGAGCTGGGCGTCTGTTTCCTGTTCGCGCCGAAGTATCACACCGGTTTTCGCCACGCAATGCCGGTCCGTCAGCAGTTAAAAACTCGTACTCTGTTCAACGTGCTCGGCCCGTTGATCAACCCGGCGCATCCGCCGCTGGCACTGATCGGTGTCTACAGTCCGGAGCTGGTGCTGCCGATTGCCGAAACCCTGCGCGTACTCGGTTATCAGCGTGCAGCGGTTGTTCATAGCGGCGGCATGGACGAAGTGTCACTGCATGCACCGACGCTGGTTGCCGAGCTGAACGATGGCGAAATCAAAAGTTACCAACTCAACGCCACGGATTTTGGCCTGACGCCGTACCATCAGGAGGCGCTGGCTGGCGGTACACCGGAAGAAAACCGTGACATTCTGACACGCTTACTCCAGGGTAAAGGTGAGGCCGCGCATGAAGCCGCCGTCGCCGCCAATGTCGCCATGCTGATGCGTCTGCACGGCGAAGAGGATTTACAGGCCAACGCACAAAAAGTTCTGGATGTGCTGCACAGCGGAGCAGCCTACGACAAAGTCACCGCACTTGCGGCAAGAGGGTAAAAAATGCAGACCGTTTTAGCGAAAATCGTCGCCGATAAAGCCGTATGGGTAGCGGCGCGCAAGGAGCAACAACCGCTGGCCAGTTTTCAGAATGATGTCGAGCCAAGCACGCGTCGCTTCTACGATGCCCTGCAAGGTACGCGAACAGCGTTTATCCTGGAGTGCAAAAAAGCCTCGCCCTCAAAGGGCGTGATCCGCAATGATTTTGACCCGGCGCGCATTGCGGCTATCTACAAACATCATGCGTCGGCGATTTCCGTGCTGACGGATGAAAAATATTTCCAGGGCAGTTTTGATTTTCTGCCGATTGTCAGTGCCATCGCGCCGCAGCCAATCCTGTGCAAAGACTTTATTATCGACGCTTATCAGATTTACCTGGCGCGTCACTACCAGGCAGATGCGTGCCTGCTGATGCTTTCGGTACTCGACGATGAGCAGTACCGCCAGCTTGCTGCCGTCGCGCACAGCCTGAATATGGGCGTACTGACGGAAGTCAGTAATGAAGAGGAATTGCAACGCGCTATCGCGCTGGAAGCGAAAGTCGTCGGCATCAATAACCGTGACCTGCGCGACCTTTCCATCGATTTGAACCGCACCCGTGAGCTCGCACCGCGCCTTGGCACAGGTGTGACGGTCATCAGCGAATCTGGCATCAATACCTATGCTCAGGTGCGTGAACTCAGCCATTTTGCCAATGGTTTCCTGATTGGCTCCGCGCTGATGTCCCATGACGATCTCGATGCGGCAGTGAAACGCGTTTTGCTGGGTGAAAACAAAGTGTGCGGGCTGACCCGCCCGCAGGACGCGCAGGCGGCACATCAGGCCGGTGCAATTTATGGCGGCTTGATCTTCGTGGCCAGCTCCCCACGCGCCGTAACGCAAGCGCAAGCACAAACGGTGATGCAGGCCGCGCCGCTGCAATATGTCGGTGTGTTCCGTAATGCCGCGCCCGAAGAGGTGGTGGCAAAAGTTAACGCACTGAATCTGGTTGCCGTCCAACTGCACGGCGAAGAAGACCAGGCCTATATCGATTCGCTTCGCGAGCGTCTCCCGGCGAAGACGCAAATCTGGAAAGCGCTCAGCGTTGGCGACAACCTGCCCGAGCGGCGCTTTCAGCAGGTTGATAAATATGTGTTTGATAACGGCCAGGGCGGCAGCGGCAAAAGTTTCGACTGGTCGTTACTGGCAGGTGAACCGCTGGATAACGTGATTCTTGCTGGTGGCCTGAGCGCAGACAACTGCGTACAGGCGGCCAAAACCGGCTGTGCCGGACTCGATTTTAATTCAGGCGTGGAGTCGGAACCGGGTATCAAAGATGCCAGCAAACTGGCCTCGGTTTTCCACACACTGCGCGCTTATTAAGGAAAGAAGATAATGACGACACTACTGAATCCCTATTTTGGCGAGTTTGGCGGAATGTTCGTTCCGCAGATCCTGATGCCGGCGCTGCGCCAGCTTGAAGAAGCCTTTGTCAGCGCGCAGAGCGATGCTGAGTTTCAGCAACAATTCAACGACCTGCTGAAAAACTACGCCGGACGCCCGACCGCACTGACCAAATGCCAGAATATTACCGCCGGTACGCGCACCACACTTTACCTCAAGCGTGAAGATTTGCTGCATGGCGGCGCGCACAAAACCAACCAGGTGTTGGGCCAGGCGTTGCTGGCGAAACGCATGGGTAAAACCGAAATTATCGCCGAAACGGGGGCCGGTCAGCATGGCGTGGCTTCAGCGCTGGCGAGCGCGCTGCTGGGTCTGAAATGTCGCATCTATATGGGCGCAAAAGATGTGGAACGCCAGTCACCAAACGTGTTCCGCATGCGCTTAATGGGCGCGGAAGTGATCCCGGTGCATAGCGGTTCCGCCACGCTGAAAGATGCCTGTAACGAGGCGCTGCGCGACTGGTCTGGTAGCTATGAAACCGCGCACTATATGCTGGGAACTGCGGCGGGTCCGCACCCGTTCCCGACCATTGTGCGCGAGTTCCAGCGCATGATCGGCGAAGAGACCAAAGCACAGATCCTGGAAAAAGAGGGGCGTCTGCCGGATGCCGTTATCGCCTGCGTGGGCGGTGGTTCTAATGCTATTGGCATGTTCGCCGACTTTATCGACGAAACGTCTGTTGGCCTGATCGGGGTGGAACCAGCGGGTCACGGTATCGAAACTGGCGAGCATGGCGCGCCGCTGAAGCATGGCCGCGTGGGCATCTATTTTGGTATGAAATCGCCGATGATGCAGACAGATGAAGGCCAGATTGAAGAGTCTTACTCTATCTCTGCGGGTCTCGACTTCCCGTCTGTCGGGCCGCAACATGCGTATCTTAACAGTACGGGTCGTGCCGATTATGTTTCCATCACCGATGACGAAGCGCTGGACGCCTTCAAAACTCTGTGCCGCCATGAAGGCATCATTCCGGCGCTGGAATCCTCGCACGCCCTCGCTCATGCGCTAAAAATGATGCGCGAGAACCCGGACAAAGAGCAGTTGCTGGTGGTTAACCTTTCCGGGCGCGGCGACAAAGACATTTTTACCGTACATGACATCCTGAAAGCGCGAGGGGAAATCTGATGGAACGCTATGACAATGTATTTAAACAGCTGAGCGCGCGCAAAGAAGGTGCATTCGTTCCCTTCGTCACGCTGGGCGATCCGTCCCCGGAACAGTCGCTAAAAATCATCGATACGCTGATTGAGGCGGGTGCGGATGCACTTGAGCTGGGGATCCCGTTTTCCGACCCGCTGGCAGACGGTCCGACCATTCAAAACGCCACGCTGCGCGCCTTTGCCGCAGGCGTGACACCGTCACAATGTTTCGAAATGCTGGCGGCCATTCGTCAGAAGCACCCAACGATCCCCATTGGCTTGCTGATGTACGCTAACCTGGTTTTCAGCCGGGGAATTGACGAATTCTATGCCCAGTGCGCAAAAGTCGGCGTCGATTCTGTGCTGGTGGCGGATGTGCCGATTGAAGAGTCCGCGCCATTCCGCCAGGCGGCTTTGCGCCACAATATCGCGCCCATCTTTATCTGCCCGCCAAACGCGGACGATGATCTGCTGCGCCAGATTGCCTCCTATGGTCGGGGGTACACTTACCTGCTTTCGCGCGCCGGGGTAACTGGCGCGGAAAACCGTGCGGCGCTGCCACTGCACCATCTGGTGGAAAAACTTACCGAGTATCACGCTGCGCCTGCGCTGCAGGGCTTCGGTATTTCCGCACCGGAGCAGGTTAGCGCTGCCGTAGAAGCAGGTGCCGCCGGCGCGATTTCCGGTTCCGCGATTGTGAAAATCATTGAGAAAAACCTCGCCAACCCAACGGCTATGCTGGCTGAACTGAAAGCCTTTGTGCAGAGCCTGAAAGGTGCTACTTTGCCGCGTTAACCTCCCGCACCGCCTGTTGATTCAGGCGGTGTACTTTTCTGTTTATCCGCATGTTTTTCCTGACGCATTGTTAAAAGGTTCATATTTTCTGTGGAATAATAATCCTAAAAATTATGAGACCGATAAATACACCATGCGTGAGTTCCCTGATTCCTGCTGGCAACGTCGCTGGCTGGCCCTGCTGCTGACCGGGCTACTTTCCGGTGCGGCTGGCATGCTGATTGCTCTTCTTCTGCATGCCAGCCAGCACCTCGCTTTTGGTTATAGCCAGCAATCGCTGATTGGCGGCGCGCCGTTCCTGCAGGGCGTAACGGATGCCAGCGCCCTGCGCCGTTTTGCTTCTCTTGCTGCGGCGGGTGTGGTGGCTGGCTGGGGTTGGTGGCTCCTGGCACGCTATGCAAAAAAACGCGGCAGTGTTGGCGCTGCGCTAAAAGATGTTCAACGCCCGATGCCTGCTTTCACCACCATAACTCATGCGCTCTTGCAAGTTGTCACCGTGGCAATGGGCTCGCCGCTCGGGCGAGAAAGTGCGCCGCGTGAAGTCGGTGCCCTGTTTGGCGGTGGGATCGCACGGCATATCGGGTTAAATGCACAAGAAACCCGGCTGGTGATCTCCTGCGGCGCCGGTGCCGGACTGGCGGCGGTGTATAACGTCCCGCTGGCGGGCGCGATTTTTACCCTTGAGGTACTGCTGGTCACAATCAGTTGGGATGCGGTCATTGCCGCCATTGTCACCTCCGCCCTCGCCGCGTTTGTGGCATCGCTGGTACTGGGCAACGAGCGGCAGTATCTGTTTGCCGCCTCCGCTGCGCCCCTCTCTCTGATTATCTGGGCAACCTTGTCCGGCCCGTTGTTCGGCTATGCTGCCAGTCTGTTCCGGCGGATGACCAAAAACGCGCGGGCGCAGGTGAAAACCAACTGGCAAATGCCGGTCTTCTGTTTTATCGCTTTTGCCTGTCTCGGCTTGTTCGCAATCTGGTTTCCGCAATTACCAGGCAACGGCCGCGGTCCGGTACAGCTCAGTTTTGGCGGAGGCGTTACGCTGCCGCTGGCGGCAATGTTGATTGGGTTAAAAGTGTTGAGTATCTGGATGGTGCTGCGCAGCGGAGCCGAAGGCGGCCTGCTCACGCCAGGGCTGGCGATCGGTGCCCTGCTGGGTGCACTGATGCTCCTTCTGGTAGGACAGTTTTTCCCCGATGGCAGTATGGCGGAATTCGCATTGACCGGCGGCGCGGCTTTTCTCGCCTCGTCGATGCAAATGCCGCTCACTGCCATTGTGCTGCTGATGGAATTCACCGGCATGGATTTCAGCTTTTTTGTGCCGCTAACGCTCTGCGTCGCGGGTGCGTATATGACCTGCCGCTATTGCGAGTAGCGCGTTTCGGGGCGTTCGTTTATGGCGCTGAATGTGTCCGCGGGCTTGTTGTGAATGCGCCAATAGCTACGTGAAAGAAAGTCAGATGTTGGCATTCGTAATACGTCATTTCGCCTTCGGTTGCGCAACATCGTGTCTGAACAAATGAGATTAACCGCTGCTTACGGTGTCTCTGTGTCTGATGTGCGCAGCGCGATGGTGTTTTATAAGCTGAAAGATGCCCGCATAGTGATGTGGTGCAGAAATGCGTGGAAACTGGTTATCGCGAAACCAGTTTCCACAATGCGCTTAAAAACGATAACCGGCAGAGAACATAAACACCCACGGATCCAGGCGAGTATGTACGCTTTGTTGCTCACCATTCGCTTTAAAACGCACATCCGTATCGATATCCATCCACCATACGGACATGTTAATCAGCCAGTTGCGGTTGATTAAGTAATCCAGACCGGCTTGCCCCGCCACGCCCCAGGAGTCTTTCAGGCTCAAATCCGACAACCCGGCCTCTTTCCCGGTATCGTTAAATTTCTCATCAAAGAAAGTGGTGTAGTTTACGCCTGCCCCAAGGTATGGGCGCAATTTGCTCTGTGAATCACCGAAATACCACTGCGCCATTAATGTCGGCGGCAGGTGGTGCACAGTGGCGATGTCGCCGGTTGGACCGGTGCCAACGCGGTGGCGAAACGGCGTCGCGGCCAGTAATTCAACGCCGATATTGTCGGTCGCCATCCAGCTCATCGTCACACCAAGTTGGGTGTTGTTGCTGACATTAAAACTGCCCAGAGCGCCTAAAACGTTATCTGAACCTTCCGTCGGACGTACCGTCGCGGAACCGGCTCGAATGAAAAACTCGCCAGCTTCATGCGCGTATACACCTGTAGAAAGACTACTCAGGATCAATGCTGCCACGGCTAACTTCTTCATATCCACTCCATGTTTAAGGTTTTTATCGCGCCGTGAATATACCTATAACTGAGTACAAAGTGATCCAACACAGATCACACTTGACCCCGTAATTTAACATTCATTGATCTGGGTTAATTTTCACCACTCGTTACACTCATTAACTTTTGTATTTAAATCAATTTTCGCTTTGTGAGGTGGTTAAAAAAATACCTGTTCGCCCATCTTGTGCGCATTCTTCGGCAGCGATAATTTATTGGCCTGACAATTTATGTTGATGCGTCGTTAAATGCAGGTGCGCTATGAGTGATATCAATCCGTGCATGTCGTGCGGAGCCTGTTGTGCGTATTTTCGAGTCTCTTTCTATTGGGCAGAAGCGGATGACGCTGGCGGCCCTGTCCCGGCTCAACTCACCGAGCCGCTAACCCCCTTTCTGCGCTGCATGAGCGGAACCAACCAAAAGCAGAGCCGTTGCACGGCGCTGCAAGGCACGCCCGGCGAGTCGGCTAGTTGCAGTATTTATGCGAACAGACCGTCGCCCTGCCGGGAATTTGCGATGTCCGGCGAAGAGGGAAAGGTCAATGAGGCCTGCGATCGGGCGCGAGCGCGCTACGGTTTAGCGCCTCTTTACAAAGATATGCTTTTCCATACAAGCAGCGATGCTGCCACTGAGAGTGTATTCGGGGTACAATTGCCCGCAATTTAACACCGCTATACTCAAGGAGAGTGCATGTCTATCACGGCGAAGTCCGTTTACCGTGACACGGGGAATTTTTTTCGTAATCAGTTCGTTACCATTTTACTGATCGCGTTGCTTTGTGCGTTTATCACGTTCTTGCTGGGGAGCGCCTTTAAGCCCAGTGAAGAGCAGCTCTCCATTTTAAGTGAAGGGGATAATCTCGCAGGCAGCGTCGGGTTGTTTGAACTGGTGCAGAATATGACGCCGGAGCAGCAACAAGTGCTGCTGCGCGCCTCTGCGGCGTCGACATTTTCCGGGCTTGTGGGCAACGCCATTCTCGTCGGTGGTGTGCTGCTGATGATCCAGATGATTTCTGCGGGTCAGCGTATCAGCGCCTTGCGGGCGATTGGTGCCAGTGCGCCACTGTTGCCGAAGCTATTTTTACTGATCCTGCTGACCACGTTTATCGTGCAAATTGGCATCATGTTTGTGATTGTCCCAGGCGTCATTCTGGCGATCCTGCTCGCGTTCGCCCCGGTGATAGTGGTGCAGGATAAAACAGGGATTTTCGCTGCCATGCGTAACAGCATGCGCCTTGCCTGGGCGAATATGCGTCTTGTGGCTCCGGCGGTAATAGGTTGGTTGCTGGCAAAAACAGTCCTGCTGCTGTTCGCACATAACTTTGCGGTGTTCACTGTGGAAGGCGGCGAAGTGATTGCCAATACGTTGAGCAACCTGATTTCAGCGGCGCTGCTGGTTTATCTGTTCCGCCTCTATATGTTGATGCGTTCGTGATTGTTCCGGTTGCCTGCGTCTGCGGGCAACCCCTTATGATGGAATCGTAGAATGAAGCAGTTTCTTGATTTTCTGCCGTTGGTGGTCTTTTTCGCTTTTTACAAACTGTACGATATCTATGCGGCGACCACTGCGCTGATTATCGCGACCGCTATCGTGCTGATTTACAGCTGGGTGCGCTATCGTAAAGTGGAAAAGATGGCGTTGATAACTTTTGCGCTGGTCGCCGTATTCGGCGGGTTGACCCTTTTCTTCCATAACGATGAGTTTATCAAATGGAAGGTGACGGTGATTTATGCCCTGTTCGCTGCAGCGCTGCTCTTCAGTCAGTGGGTAATGAAAAAGCCGCTGATCCAGCGCATGCTCGGCAAAGAGATCGCGCTGCCGGAGGCGGTTTGGGGCAAACTGAACATCGCCTGGGCGCTGTTCTTTATTCTGTGTGGTCTGGCAAATATCTACATCGCCTTCTGGCTGCCGCAGAATATCTGGGTGAATTTCAAAGTGTTTGGCTTAACCGCCCTGACCCTTCTCTTCACCGTGCTGAGCGGCGTTTATATCTACCGCCACATGCCCGCGCAGGACGATAAATCCTGAGACTGAAAGCCAGGCTATCGCGCCTGGCTTTTTTCTTTCCGAACGTCCCGCATTCGTAGTAGCATCCCGCCATAAATCCCTCATAGCAGAAGAGATAACAATGACAACCCTTCAGGACACTCCCCAGGGAGATCTTGTTTTACGCACATTAGCAATGCCAGCAGACACCAATGCCAACGGCGATATCTTCGGCGGCTGGTTAATGTCACAAATGGATATTGGCGGGGCAATACAAGCCAAGGAAATTGCGCATGGTCGCGTGGTGACGGTGCGCGTTGACGGCATGACGTTTCTTCGCCCGGTCGCGGTGGGCGACGTGGTGTGCTGCTACGCACGCTGCGTTAAACGGGGCAACACGTCAGTGACGATTAATATTGAAGTGTGGGTGAAGAAAGTCTCATCTGAGCCCATTGGTCAGCGGTATAAAGCAACGGAAGCGCTGTTTATTTACGTCGCAGTGGATAATGAAGGTAAACCGCGCCCGTTACCTCAGGCATAAGAAAAAAGCCTCCTTACGGAGGCTTTTTTTATTCCATTGAGGCGCCACCGTTCAGGCGGAACACAATATTCACAATTAATCCCGAACCCGGTTTTCCGGCCTCATAACGCCACTTGCGCATTGCCGCTTTTACTTCACGTTCAAACATATTCGCCGGTTGCGCTGACAGCACTTCGACATTCTCCACACGGCCATCTGAGGTGACGTCAAACTTCACTTTTACCCGACCTTCGATACGCAGCGCTTGCGCGCGGGCCGGATACTGCGGCTGATTGCGGCTCAACGCGCGCGGACCGGCAGGAACAGCCGGCGCTGGCTGGGTTGCCGCCGACGGTGTTGGATTCGCGACCGGGCGCGCGGGCGCGTTATTCTGGAACGGCGAGGCCGGTTGCGGCGTTACGGGTTTCGTTTCGCGCTTCGGCTGCTCGACCTTTTTCTCCGGTTTCGGCTTTGGTTTCGGTTTGGGCTGCGGTTTGGGCTTTTCAATCACCACTGGCGCTTCTTTCGGTGGCTCAGGAACCGGTTCTGGCTCGGGTTCCGGCTCGACCACCGGCTCCGGCGGTTGAGCAACCTGAGGCGGTTCCAGATCGGCAGGCGCCACCATCGTGACTGTAATGGGCTGCGCAGGTGCGGGCAGTTCAACAACCTGATGTACCGATGTATAGAGCAGACCCGCCACGACGGCGCCGTGGATACCAACAGATAACAGCGTCGGCCAGGGAAAGCGGCGAGGTAAATCGAGGGTCATTGAAGTCATAATCGTGTCAGTTAAAAATCCAGAACTAGATTTTAAATGCAAATAGCAATCATATTCAACAAGCCATCGCATGCGCGGGCAATTTAGTCAGGTAAACGGGCAAAAAAGCCGCATATTTTGCAAGGATGTTACCGCCATTACCATCTTTACATTGCAGTCGTTTCGCCTTTCACATAGGGTATGGCTTTCTTATCTGTTAGGAGTTCCGCCCGTGCTGTACGTTATTTTTGCTGAAGATATTGCTGACTCGCTCGAAAAACGTTTGTCCGTGCGCCCTGCCCATCTGGCAAGACTGCAACTGCTGCACGATGAAGGACGCCTGCTGACAGCTGGCCCAATGCCTGCTGTCGACAGCAACGATCCGGGAGCGGCGGGTTTCACTGGCTCGACGGTGATTGCTGAGTTTGAATCGCTGGAAGCGGCGAAGTCCTGGGCAGAAGCCGATCCCTACGTTGCTGCCGGGGTTTATCAGAACGTGACGGTGAAACCGTTCAAAAAAGTATTCTAAAAAGAAAAGACCCGCCACGGCGGGTCTTTTACTTTAAAGGCTGCTTCAGAACCTGGCGGCACTTTACATCCGGCTGGTGAGTTCAGCGCCTGCGCAAATCGCGGCGTATTAACGAACTCGCCCGACACCGATATATATGCCCGTCTGTTGCGAAAGAGATTTTTTAACAGGCAGATCGCTGAAGTCTGGCGGTTTATTATTTAATGCCCAACGCTTTTGGAAAAAAGATTAATAATCACCACCCCGGCGATAATTAACCCCATCCCCATGATTGCCGGCATATCCAGTTTTTGCCCATGTACAAGCCAGCCGGCAAGACCTATCAGCACAATACCTGCACCGGACCAGATGGCATAAATCACCCCGGTCGGAAGAGTGCGCATAGTAATTGTCAGGCACCAGAATGCAATGCAATACCCGGCAATACTGATAATGCCGGGTAACAAACGGGTAAAGCTGTCGGAAGATTTCAGCGCCGTGGTGGCAATCACTTCCATCACAATGGCAATACCGAGAAAGATAAAGGCTTCTTTATTCATATGGGTTACCGGACATATTAACGTTTACTCAGCGCCAGACGGGTGGCAAACAGCAAAAAGACCATCCCAGTGCAGCGATCCATCCAGCGTATGACTTTTTCTTTACGCAGGAATGACGCCAATGGGCGCGTGGCAGAAATCAGCAGCGTCGACCAGCAGGTGCCCAGTAAAAGATGAATAAAAACCAGGCCAAAAGTCCACGCGATCAACGGTTGCCCCTGCGGGATAAACTGTGGCAGAAATGAGACATAAAAAATGCCCACTTTCGGGTTAAGTACGTTGCCGAACATCCCTTTGATAAACCAGTTCTGCGATTTCGTATCGCTTGCGTCCACCGCAGCAAACGATCTGCGCGGGCGCAGCAGCATGTTCAGACCCAACCAGCATAAATAGGCAGCGCCGCAATATTTCAGGATATTGTACGCCAGCTCAGAGACTGCGATCAGTGCGCCCAGACCAAACGCCACCATTGCGCCCCAGATAAGACAACCGGTGTTGATCCCCATCTGCGCTTTAAAAGCCTCTTTGCGCCCTTCAACTGTCGCGGTGCGTAGTATCAGCGCTGTATCCAGCCCCGGTGTTAATGTCAAAAGCGTGGCGGCGAAGGTAAAAGCCAACAGACTATCCATTACCGACATACGGCAACTCCCTCTTTAGCATTAAGCCCAGAAACGATCGCGGGCACCTGTTCGGTGCCCGGATATTAAAGATCGTAAATAGCGAATAACAGCACATTACGATGACGGTTTACGCCACATTTCCTGATGGCGTGGATGCGCATATTGCGTCGTGACTGCGCTTCCAGCCAGCGCGCTTTACGGCGGCTCATCTGCCGCAGCATACGCCAGCGCCCCACTTCCGTTCGACTACGCTTCATTTTTACAACTCAAAACTTAACAGAAACGCCATTATAGTCCGTCAACTTCGCCAGGCCAGCGCTTTTCGGCGTTTTTATTTGCCAGATGAATGCGGATGCGTACACTCATGAGATACGGTTTTTTAAAAGGATTTTTATCTATGTCCGCTTTTTACACGGTAATGAGTTGGCTGATTGTCTTAGGTTACTGGCTACTGATTGCTGGTGTAACACTGCGCATATTGATGAAACGCCGCGCGGTCACCTCCGCGATGGCGTGGTTATTGATTATTTATATCCTGCCGCTGGTTGGGATCATCGCCTATCTTTCCCTTGGCGAACTTCACCTCGGAAAACGTCGCGCCGAGCGCGCTCGCGCTATGTGGCCTTCTACCGCCAAGTGGCTGAATGATCTAAAAAATTTCAAGCACATTTTTGCGACCGAAAACAGCGGCGTGGCGTCATCTCTTTTCAAGCTCTGCGAGCGACGCCAGGGGATCGCCGGGGTTAAGGGTAACCAGTTGCAGTTACTCACCTCGACTGATGATGTGATGCAGGCATTGATTCGTGATATTCAGCTCGCCCGCCACAATATCGAGATGGTGTTTTACATCTGGCAACCCGGCGGAATGGCGGATCAGGTGGCCGAATCGTTAATGGCTGCAGCGCGCCGTGGCGTGCACTGTCGCCTGTTGCTGGATTCCGCGGGCAGCGTGACGTTTTTTCGCAGCCCGTGGGTAACCATGATGCGAAACTCCGGCATTGAAGTAGTCGAGGCGCTGAAGGTGAATTTAATGCGTGTTTTTCTGCGCCGCATGGATTTACGCCAGCATCGAAAAATCGTTTTGATAGACAATTACATCGCCTACACCGGCAGCATGAATCTGGTCGATCCGCGCTTCTTTAAGCAAGATGCTGGCGTCGGTCAATGGGTCGATTTGATGGCGCGGATGGAAGGTCCGATCGCCACGGCAATGGGGATTATTTACTCTTGCGACTGGGAAATAGAAACCGGAAAACGCATTCTTCCCCCGCCGCCTGACGCCAATATCATGCCTTTTGAGGAAGCCAGCGGGCACACCATTCACACCATTGCCTCCGGACCTGGGTTTCCCGAAGATCTGATCCACCAGGCGTTGCTGACTGCCGTCTACGCATCACGCGAATATTTAATTATGACCACGCCCTATTTCGTGCCCAGCGACGACCTGCTGCATGCGATTTGTACTGCGGCGCAGCGCGGTGTGGACGTGAGTATCATTTTGCCGCGTAAAAATGACTCGCTGCTGGTTGGCTGGGCCAGTCGGGCATTTTTTGGCGAGTTGCTGGCCGCAGGCGTAAAGATTTATCAGTTCGAAGGCGGGTTGCTGCACACCAAAAGCGTGCTGGTGGATGGCGAACTGAGCCTCATTGGTACCGTAAATCTGGATATGCGTAGCCTGTGGCTCAATTTCGAAATCACGCTGGTGATTGACGATGCCGGCTTTGGTGGCGATCTGGCGGCCGTGCAGGATGATTACATCTCCCGCTCCCGCTTACTTGACGCGCGTTTGTGGGTAAAACGGCCGTTCTGGCACCGCATTGCTGAACGACTGTTTTACTTCTTCAGCCCGTTGCTGTAAAACGTGCCCAACAGACGTGAAGAGGTAATCATGGAAATGGATCTGAATAATCGCCTGACCGAAGACGAAACCCTTGAGCAGGCTTACGACATCTTCCTCGAACTGGCAGCGGATAATCTCGACCCGGCGGACATCATTCTTTTCAACTTACAGTTTGAAGAGCGTGGCGGCGCTGAGTTGTTTGATCCGGGCGAAGACTGGCAGGAACATGTGGATTACGATTTAAACCCGGACTTCTTCGCTGAAGTGGTCATTGGCCTTGCGGATACCGATGGCGGCGAGATCAATGACATTTTCGCACGCGTATTACTGTGCCGCGAAAAAGATCACAAACTTTGCCATATTCTCTGGCGCGAATAAGCGCGGAAAGAGAAAAGAAAAAGGGCTGACAACTGTCAGCCCTTTTTATATGGGTGGATTATAGCGGGTCGACTTTCAGGCAGGAGACCGCATGACGGAAGCTGCCCTCCAGCACCGGACGTGTCTGTGCGCACTCAGGCCCGGCAATCGGGCAGCGAGTACGGAACACGCAGCCCGACGGCGGGTTGATTGGTGACGGCAAATCCCCTTCCAGCAACTGTATCGTCTTGTTCTTTTCCCGATCCGGGTCCGGAACCGGCACCGCCGACATCAGCGCTTTGGTATACGGGTGCAGCGGGTTCTGATACACCTCATCATAAGTGCCTAGCTCTACCGCATGGCCGAGGTACATTACCAGCACACGGTCGGAGATATGCTTCACTACCGCCAGGTCGTGAGCGATAAAGATCAGCGACAGCCCCATTTCACGTTGCAGTTGTTGCAACAGGTTAACGACCTGCGCCTGGATTGATACATCCAGCGCGGAAACCGGTTCATCACAAATGATCAGCTTCGGTTCGAGGATCAGCGCGCGGGCAATACCGATACGCTGACACTGACCACCGGAGAACTCGTGCGGATAGCGGTTAATCAGGTTCGGCAGCAGTCCCACTTTCATCATCATCGTTTTAACGCGATCGCGCACTTCCTGGCGCGACATTTTCGGATGATAGGTGCGCAGCGGTTCGGCGATGATTTCACCGATGGTCATACGTGGGTTCAGTGATGCCAGCGGATCCTGGAAAATCATCTGGATATCGCTGCGTACAGCGCGCCACTCTTCCTGCTTCATGCCCAGCAGATCTTTACCCAACCAGGCCACTTTTCCGTCGGTGGCTTTCACCAGGCCAATGATGGCGCGGGCAAAAGTCGACTTACCGCAACCGGATTCACCCACCACGCCAAGAGTTTCCCCTTCGTACAGACGCAGCGTGACGCCATCAACTGCTTTCAGCGTTTTCGGCGGTTGCCAGAACCACTGTTTGCCATCTTTAATGTCGAAATGCACCTTTAAATCGGCGATTTCCAGTAGCACTTTTCTCTCATCAATCGCGGCATTCATACCAATTCCTCCACCGATTTAAAGCAGGCGCGCAAACGGCCCGGGGCAAACTCCTCCAGCGGTGGAGCACTGTTACAGATTTCCATCGCATGCGGGCAGCGCGGCTGGAACGGGCAGCCTTTTGGCAGGCGCAGCAGGTTCGGCGGGTTGCCAGGAATGGTCAACAACGCTTCGCCTTCAGTGTCGAGGCGCGGTACCGCATTCAGCAGGCCGATAGAGTACGGATGCGATGGCTGGTAGAACACATCGCGCGCTTTGCCATACTCCATGGTACGACCAGCGTACATCACCAGCACTTTGTCACAGATGCCGGCGACAACGCCAAGGTCATGGGTGATCATAATGATTGCGGTGTTGAATTCACGTTTCAGCTCGTTCAACAGGGTCATGATCTGCGCCTGTACAGTCACGTCCAGCGCGGTGGTCGGTTCATCGGCAATCAGCAGTTTTGGTCGACACAATAACGCCATTGCGATCATTACGCGCTGGCGCATACCACCAGAAAACTCGTGCGGGTACATGCGCATGCGTTTACGCGCTTCCGGCATTTTCACCGCGTCGAGCATTTTAACCGACTCTTCAAATGCTTCCGCTTTGTTCATGCCTTTGTGCAACATCAGGACTTCCATCAACTGCTCGCCCACGCGCATATATGGGTTCAGCGAGGTCATTGGATCCTGGAAAATCATCGAGATCTGCTCGGCGCGCAGTTTGTTGAGCGCCGGCTCCGGCAGGTTAAGGATCTCTTTGCCGTTAAACGTTGCCGAGCCGCCAATGCGTCCGTTCGCCGCCAGTAACCCCATCAGCGCAAATGCAGTCTGGGATTTACCGGAACCTGATTCGCCCACGATACCCAGCGTTTCACCAGCACGCAGCGAGAAGTTCAGGTCATTCACCGCCGTGACATCGCCATCCGGGGTCTGGAAGGTTACACGCAGATCTTTCACGTCCAGCAGGAGATTGGATTGCTGCTGCGTCACCGACGCGAATGAGGTTTCAGTTATGCTCATAACAGCACTCCTTAACGGTCTTTCGGATCGAGGGCATCACGCAGGCCATCGCCGATAAAGTTAAAACAGAACAAAGTGATAACCAGGAAACCTGCCGGGAACAGCAGTAACCACGGCGACACTTCCATCGAGTTCGCACCATCACTTAACAGCGCGCCCCAGCTGCTCAGCGGCTCCTGGGTACCCAGGCCGAGGAAGCTCAGGAAGGATTCGAACAGGATCATGCTTGGCACCAGCAGTGAGGCATACACCACCACCACGCCCAGTACGTTTGGCACAATGTGGCGCACAACGATATTAGCGGTAGAAACCCCGCCGACCTGCGCCGCTTCGATAAACTCTTTACGTTTCAGGCTCAAAGTCTGGCCACGCACAATACGCGCCATATCGAGCCAGGACACCATACCGATAGCAACAAAGATGAGCAGAATGTTTTGCCCAAAGAACGTCACCAGCAGGATCACGAAGAACATGAATGGGAAGGAGTTGAGGATCTCCAGCAAACGCATCATCACTGAGTCTGTTTTGCCGCCCAGATAACCTGAAAGTGAACCGTACAGCGTGCCCAGGATAACGGCCACCAGCGCGGCGGCAATACCGACCATCAACGAGATACGCCCGCCGATTGCCACGCGCACCAGCAGGTCGCGACCGGAAGAGTCTGTACCAAAATAGTGACCGGACTCGATATCCGGCTGGCTCGACATCATGCCCCAGTCGGTATCGAAATAACTAAACTGCGACAGCATCGGTGCCAGAGTCACAAATAAAGCAATCAGTAGTAATACGACCAGGCTAGCTACCGCAGCGCGGTTATGCATAAAGCGACGGCGTGCGTCCTGCCACAGGCTTCGTCCTTCGACTTCAAGTTTCTCACTGAAGTTTTCCAGCGCCTCGCTGTTTTTCTTACTTAACATCATGGCGAACTCCAGTATTAATAACGAATCTTCGGATCGATAACGGCATAGAGCACATCAACAATCGCGTTAAACATGATAGTCAGCGTGCCGACCAGAATAGTAAGGCTTAATACCAGAGAATAGTCGCGGTTCAGCGCGCCGTTAACGAACAGCTGGCCGATACCCGGCAGACCATAAATGGTCTCGATAACCATGGAACCGGTAATGATGCCGACGAACGCAGGCCCCATGTAGGAGAGCACCGGCAAAAGCGCAGGTTTGAGCGCATGGCGGAAAATGATTCGGCGCATCGGCAACCCTTTCGCACGCGCTGTGCGGATAAAGTTGGAGTGCAGAATTTCTATCATCGAACCACGGGTGATACGTGCAATGCTGGCGATATAGGCCAGAGACAACGCCACCATCGGCAGGATCATGAATTTCAACGCCCCGCCGTTCCAGCCACCCGCAGGCAGCCACTTCAGTACGATGGCAAAGATCATCACCAATAACGGTGCGACAACAAAACTCGGGATAACAACCCCGGTCATTGCCAACCCCATCACCGTATAATCCCATTTGGTATTTTGGTTAAGCGCGGCGATAACACCGGCCGTAACGCCAAAGACAATGGCCAGAATAAAGGCCGCCGCACCTAATTTTGCGGAAACCGGGAAGCTTGCCGCTACCAGGTCATTCACCGTGTAGTCTTTGTATTTGAATGACGGCCCGAAATCGAAATGCGCCAGCTGTTTCAGATAACTGAAATATTGCGTGGTGATTGGGTCGTTTAAATGATATTTCGCTTCAATATTCGCCATGACCTCTGGCGCCAGCGCACGTTCACCGGTAAATGGACTTCCCGGCGCGAGACGCATCATAAAGAACGAGATGGTAATAAGAATGAAAAGTGTTGGGATCGCTTCAAGACAGCGACGTAGGATAAAT
The DNA here is from genome assembly GCF_016620385.1 of Kosakonia sp. LAM2021. Taxonomy (NCBI): domain Bacteria; kingdom Pseudomonadati; phylum Pseudomonadota; class Gammaproteobacteria; order Enterobacterales; family Enterobacteriaceae; genus Kosakonia; species Kosakonia sp. LAM2021. Next base: position 1,075,695 of record NZ_JAENHT010000001.1, on the reverse strand, counting down.
TTCAACATTGCCCGTACCTTCTGGCCTGTGCCTTTTACACATTCTCTTTCAGGCGGTTAAGCCTGCGACCGATGTGTGTTCTGGTGCGATAAAATAAGACACTGTGGGGCAGGACGCCCTGCCCCACTCATTGCCATTAATGCTTGATAATATACAAGTTTTTAACGTAGATATTATCCATCGGGTCTTTACCGGTGTAGCCACCAACCCAGGTTTTCACCAGACGGGCGTTCACGTAGTAGTAAACCGGAACGATCGCCGAGTCTTTATCCAGTTGCTGTTCAGCTTTGGAATAAAGCTCACTGCGCTGTGCTTCGTCAGTGACTTTCAGCGTGTCGCCGATCAGCTTGTCAAACGCCGGGCTCTTATAGTGCGCGGTGTTGTTGGAGCTGTCAGAAAGCATGGTGTTCAGGAAGGAGGTCGGCTCGTTGTAGTCCGCACACCAGCCCGCACGTGCAACATCAAAGGTGCCCTGATGACGCGTGTCGAGGAAGGTTTTCCACTCCTGGTTTTCAAGCTTAACGTCTACGCCGAGGTTTTTCTTCCAGATGGAAGCCACAGCGATCGCCAGTTTTTTATGCAGATCGGAGGTGTTATACAGCAGACTGAACGACAGCGGTTTGTCTGCGGTGTAGCCAGCTTCGGCCAGCAGTTTTTTCGCTTCAGCGTTGCGCTGTTCCTGGGTCATTTTGAACCAGGCCGGTTCAGTCAATTTTGCACCATCGGTGTATGGCGGTGTGTAGCTGTATGCCGGCAGATCGCCCTGGTTTTTCACTTTGTTGACGATGATGTCGCGATCCAGCGCCAGTTTCAGCGCGGTACGAACGCGAACGTCAGTGAACGGGGCTTTCTGGTTGTTGATTTCATAGTAGTAAGTACACAGGTACGGGTCGACGTGTACTTCTTTAGGGATCTCTTTTTTCAGCTTCTGGAACAGTTCGATCGGCATGTTGTTATAAGTCATGTCGATTTCGCCGCTGCGGTAGCGGTTAACGTCTGTTACTTCAGAAGAGATTGGCAGGTAAGTAACCTGGTTAATAACGGTTTTCGCGTTATCCCAGTAATTGGTGTTGCGCTCAAGAACGATACGTTCGTTGACCACCCAATCTTTCAGTTTGTATGCACCGTTGGTCACGATGTTAGCTGGTTGCGTCCATTTTTCGCCGAATTTCTCAATGGTGGCTTTAGGCACAGCGGAAACAGATGGGTGAACCAGCAGTTTATAGAAATAAGGAACCGGCTCGCTCAGGGTGACTTCAAAGGTGTAATCATCTATTGCTTTTACGCCAAGATCGCTGGTCGGTTTTTTGCCAGCGATAACATCGTCGATATTGGCGATGTGGCCGTACTGCAGATAGCTCGCATACGGAGAAGCGGTTTTCGGATCCGCCAGACGCTGCCAGCTATAAACAAAATCATGCGCCGTTACAGGCGTACCGTCGGACCATTTCGCATTTTTACGCAGATGGAAGGTCCAAACTTTAAAATCTTTATTATCCCACGTCTCTGCAACACCGGCTGTTGGATGACCCTGAACATCGGAAATCAGCAGACCTTCAAACAGGTCGCGGTTGATATTGGATTCAGGAACCCCTTCGATTTTATGCGGGTCGAGAGATTGAACTTCAGAACCGTTGTTACGCACCAGCGTTTGCTTATCCGCCAGTTGAACTCCTGCCGGTACATCGGCAGCCATTGCCGCGTTACCGGTAATCAGTGCAGTCAAAATCCCCGCAGCTACCAGACTTTTCTTAGTGATGATGGACATTGTGTTGTTACTCCACTCATTATAATTACTGACGTTCACGTCAGCGTGTTTCATCCCCTGTTGGGGGCCTGTATAGCGCAGGAGCTTTTTGGCGCTATCAGACATCTTTTTTTACTGCTGCTATCACCGACTTTTTTATTACGGACTGCTCAAACGGCAATCTTGCGTCGATTCTGTTACGCGCCTCCCCTGTCGAGGCGCGCTGTATTCACTATGACAACCGTTTTATATGAAAACGATTCTCATCTGAGCTGTTTATTCTGCAAATTATAAGGTCGAGAAACATAATGGGCGGAAAATAACAAATGCCCTCTTCTGTCGCCAATACATTTTGCAAATTTGTTAACCATTTCTCTTTTACGACACAGCATCAACCGACAGGCGATAGCTTTTCAGCCTCCCTGTTACTTTTTTATCTATTATTATCAATGAGATAAATGAACATCACCGCCATGTGATGTTTTTCGACTGATGCTGTGCTTTTTTGCACAAAAAAGCAACAATTGACTACTTTTTAGCACATTCATCTGCGAGAAGATTGAAAGTACTAATATCATTTCAATTATGTCACGGCAAGCCCAATAGTATTATGTGACAGAAATAACAGGTGCGATTGCGCGAATTCCGCACAGAGGAGATTCGTTATACTTATAATTCACTGATAGAAAACAGATTTTCTGATTAGTGTAATTTATTATACTTCCCGCCGTTTTGCGGTTTCGTCATATGTTTTGCTGATTTTGCGCGTTCCTTTACAGCCATATTTGCAATATAAAACGGTTATCGCTATATAAATGAAAGCATAACGATAGCCTTTTATTTCCTTATTAAAGGAAGAAGTGAATCAGTTCAGCAAACCAGGAAAAAGCGATCTCGCCCCCGCGACAATAAACTCAATACCCAGCGCCATAAGTAATAACCCCATAATACGTGTGATGACGTTGATACCCGTTTGCCCAAGCAAACGCACCAGCCAGGGCGCGATACGAAATAGCCCCCAGGAGCTGAGCGCAAACAGCGCGATCGCCACGGTGAAACCGATCAAATGCTCAACGGTGTGATAGCGTGTTCCCCAAACGATGGTAGAACTGATTGCCCCCGGCCCCGCCATTAAAGGCAAAGCGAGTGGTACCACGCCGATACTTTCGCGGATGGCCGTTTCTGACTTTTCTTGTTTATTCTGCTTATCTTCCCCCAGTTTCCCGCTGATCATCGACATGGCGATAGTCACCACCAGAATGCCCCCGGCTATACGAAACGAATCGATCGAAATACCAAACAGCTGCAATATGGCATCACCAAGAAACAACGACGTCCAGAGAATAATGGCCACGGACAGATTGGCGGTGAGATTCGTTTTATTCCGCGCGGCGGTCATCTGGTAGCTGGTCATGCTGATAAAGACCGGAATAATGCCGACCGGGTTGACCAACGCAAACAGGCCAATAAAAAATTTAAAATAGAGGGGAAGATCGAACACGATGTGCTCCACAGTAGGTTTCGTAACGTTGTCAGATAAATAACCTATCGGCGCGACAGGAAAATCCATGCAGAAGATACGCGTTTTCGCCGCGTAGTTCATCATGATTTCCGTGGAAATTCGCAGCAATACAGCATGTTATTCAGTTGTGGGAATTGTGATAATCTTAGAGCGCGCCTGGCCATATGCCATTAACATTTGCTACAAACGCCCAAAAATGGGCTGCTGAAAGGTGTCAGCTTCGCTGAAATTTGATGTAGATCACGCATTGCTTACTCAGAAGTGGGTAATCTTGATGGCACGAAAAGAGCTCAAAAGTGTCAGTAAGTGCGTTGTATCCTCGAGGCTCTTTCAGTAAATCAGTGGTGGATGGTTTAGCGTTAACTCTTTGTTTTTATGAAATTTACGCAACCTGCAGCCGGTCTGTCTATACTTTCCAATTAGGCAGCTGGTTTACTAAAAGAGTTTAAACATTATCAGGAGAGCATTATGGCTGTTACTAATGTCGCTGAACTTAACGCACTCGTTGAACGCGTGAAGAAAGCCCAGCGTGAATATGCCAACTTTACTCAAGAGCAAGTAGATAAAATCTTCCGTGCTGCCGCTCTGGCTGCCGCAGATGCTCGTATCCCGCTGGCAAAAATGGCGGTTGCCGAATCTGGCATGGGTATCGTTGAAGACAAAGTGATTAAAAACCACTTCGCTTCCGAATATATTTATAACGCGTATAAAGATGAGAAAACCTGCGGCGTGCTGTCAGAAGATGACACCTTCGGCACAATTACCATCGCAGAACCAATCGGCATTATCTGTGGTATCGTTCCGACCACTAACCCAACCTCTACCGCTATCTTTAAATCGCTGATTAGCCTGAAAACCCGTAACGCGATCATCTTCTCTCCACATCCTCGCGCTAAAGATGCGACCAACAAAGCTGCCGATATCGTACTGCAAGCAGCCATTGCGGCTGGTGCCCCGAAAGATCTCATCGGCTGGATTGATCAACCGTCTGTAGAACTGTCTAACGCACTGATGCATCACCCGGATATCAACCTGATCCTCGCTACTGGCGGTCCGGGCATGGTGAAAGCAGCGTACAGTTCCGGTAAACCGGCTATCGGTGTAGGCGCGGGTAACACCCCGGTTGTGATTGATGAAACTGCCGATATCAAACGTGCAGTGGCATCTGTACTGATGTCTAAAACCTTCGATAACGGCGTTATCTGTGCTTCTGAACAGTCCGTTGTCGTAGTTGACTCTGTTTATGACGCGGTCCGTGAGCGTTTTGCAAGCCACGGCGGTTACCTGCTTCAGGGTAAAGAGTTGAAAGCAGTTCAGGACATTATCCTGAAAAATGGCGCGCTCAACGCCGCTATTGTTGGTCAGCCTGCTTATAAAATCGCTGAACTGGCCGGTTTCACCGTTCCAACGACCACTAAGATCCTGATTGGTGAAGTGAAAGTTGTCGATGAGAGTGAGCCGTTCGCCCACGAAAAACTGTCACCGACGCTTGCCATGTACCGCGCGAAAGATTTCGAAGACGCGGTCGAAAAAGCAGAGAAACTTGTCGCTATGGGCGGTATCGGTCATACCTCTTGCCTGTATACCGACCAGGATAACCAGCCGGATCGCGTTGCTCACTTCGGTCAGAAGATGAAAACCGCGCGTATCCTGATTAACACCCCGGCTTCTCAGGGTGGTATCGGTGACCTGTATAACTTTAAACTCGCGCCTTCCCTGACTCTGGGTTGTGGTTCCTGGGGTGGTAACTCCATCTCTGAAAACGTTGGTCCGAAACACCTGATCAACAAGAAAACCGTTGCTAAGCGAGCTGAAAACATGTTGTGGCACAAACTTCCGAAATCTATCTACTTCCGCCGTGGCTCTCTGCCAATCGCGCTGGATGAAGTGATTACTGATGGTCACAAACGCGCGCTTATCGTGACTGACCGTTTCCTGTTCAACAACGGTTATGCAGACCAGATCACTTCTGTGCTGAAAGCGGCTGGCGTTGAAACCGAAGTGTTCTTTGAAGTTGAAGCAGACCCAACACTGACCATCGTGCGTAAAGGCGCTGAATTGGCGAACTCGTTTAAACCAGACGTAATTATCGCTCTGGGTGGCGGTTCCCCGATGGACGCCGCGAAAATTATGTGGGTGATGTACGAACATCCGGAAACCCATTTCGAAGAGCTGGCGCTGCGCTTTATGGATATCCGTAAACGTATCTATAAGTTCCCGAAAATGGGCGTGAAAGCGAAAATGATCGCTATCACCACTACTTCCGGTACCGGTTCTGAAGTTACGCCGTTTGCGGTAGTAACCGATGATGCAACAGGTCAGAAATATCCACTAGCAGACTATGCTCTGACGCCGGATATGGCGATTGTCGATGCCAACCTGGTGATGGATATGCCGAAATCCCTGTGTGCCTTCGGTGGCCTGGATGCGGTAACTCATGCACTGGAAGCTTACGTTTCCGTACTGGCTTCTGAGTTCTCTGACGGCCAGGCACTGCAAGCGCTGAAATTGCTGAAAGAGAACCTGCCAGCCTCTTACAACGAAGGCTCAAAAAACCCGGTTGCTCGTGAACGCGTGCATAGCGCCGCTACCATCGCTGGTATCGCCTTTGCCAACGCCTTCCTTGGTGTGTGCCACTCCATGGCGCACAAACTGGGTTCGCAGTTCCATATTCCGCACGGTCTGGCTAACGCCCTGCTTATCTGTAACGTTATTCGCTATAACGCGAACGACAACCCGACTAAACAGACTGCGTTCAGTCAGTATGACCGCCCGCAGGCGCGCCGCCGTTATGCAGAAATCGCCGACCATTTAGGTCTGACTTCTGCCGGTGACCGTACCGCAGCGAAAATCGAAAAACTGCTGGCTTGGCTGGAAAGCATCAAAGCTGAACTGGGTATTCCGAAATCTATCCGTGAAGCTGGTGTACAGGAAGCTGACTTCCTGGCAAACGTGGATAAGCTGTCTGAAGATGCGTTTGATGACCAGTGTACTGGTGCGAACCCGCGCTACCCGCTGATCTCCGAACTTAAACAGATCCTGCTGGATACTTTCTACGGTCGTGAGTACAAAGAAGGTGAAGTGGCGGTAGTGAAAGCTGAAGCTGCTCCCGTTAAAACAGACAAAAAAGCGAAGAAACCCGCTTAATTGTTAATGCTAATAAAAAACCCGCTTCGGCGGGTTTTTTATTGCTAAAGAGAAGAAGCGAAAAGCTAACCTCTGACGCGTTGCTGAATCGCCGTTAGAGATCCCTCTTGCAGGGCTTCTTTGTAGTGTTTGCGGCACACGGAAATATAGCGTTCATTGCCGCCAATAACCACCTGTTCGCCTTCGTTATAAGGACGCCCCTCTTGATCAAGGCGCAGCACCATACTGGCTTTACGCCCACAGAAACAGACAGTTTTCAGCTCGACCAGTTTATCTGACCAGGCCAGCAAATATTGGCTACCCACAAATAACTCACCGCGAAAATCCGTGCGCAAACCGTAACAGAGCACCGGAATATCCAGTTGATCGACAACTTCAGATAACGCATACACCTGCTCGCGCGTTAAAAACTGGCACTCGTCGACCAGCACACAATGCACAGCTTGTTGTTGATGCTCAGCGTTGATTTCGTCAAACAGCGATGAGTTGTGATTAAACAAACGCGCTGGTGAAGATAAGCCGATACGAGAGCTAACCTTGCCTGCTCCGAAGCGATCGTCAATTTCGGCGGTGTAAACCACCGTGCGCATCCCTCTTTCCTGATAATTGTAAGAGGATTGTAATAACGCCGTTGATTTCCCCGCATTCATTGCTGAATAGTAGAAATAAAGCTGTGCCATTGCGTGCAAAACCCCAATCAAAGTGTGATATTCCCGGCGCGGAGTGTACCATATTTTATCTGGTCATCCTGCCGTTGCTCCGCGATTGAAGTAAATCAATCCCCGATAGCAGACTCATAGATATTCCAATAGTTAATCATCTGAGTTGTTACTGCCAAAGAAACAGCAATAAGAAATTCATGATCTTACAAATTTTTTTAATCGGAACATTCTCACCCCAGTATACGGAAATTATTAATAATTTAAGGAAGAAGCACATTCAACGCTGGAATACTCAAGGTCGATATTTATCCATAACGGCTATAAACGCGGATCAGATTAATCAGAAGTTTATGCATAAACACGCCGTCAAAGGCGCTGCCAGTACATCGGTATAAGATGTTTTTTGTGCGTTTCTTCAAGAAAAATTTAAGTTAGCGATATTTATAAATCGACTTAATAAAGCGGCATTTTGAATTCCTTACATTCACAGCTATTGCACTGGCGAAATTAACGCTCTATTATTAGCCCGACAAACCACCCCAATATAAGTTTGAGATTACTACAATGAGCGAAGCACTTAAAATTCTGAACAACATCCGTACTCTTCGTGCGCAAGCAAGAGAATGCACTCTGGAAACGCTCGAAGAGATGCTGGAGAAATTAGAAGTTGTGGTTAATGAGCGCCGCGAGGAAGAAAGCGCTGCCGCAGCTGAAGTTGAAGAGCGTACGCGTAAATTACAGCAATATCGTGAAATGCTCATCGCTGACGGTATTGATCCGAACGAATTGCTGAACAGCATGGTTACCGCTAAAACCGGTACTAAAGCAAAACGTGCAGCACGCCCGGCTAAATATAGCTATGTTGATGAAAATGGCGAGACCAAAACCTGGACGGGTCAGGGTCGTACTCCGGCAGTAATCAAAAAAGCAATGGACGAACAAGGCAAACAACTTGACGATTTCCTGATCGAAGAGTAATCAAGCCAGATTTCAAAAGGATCCCGCCAACTGGCGGGATTTTTTTTGACAAAGCACACATTCTCTTCACAAATATAGTGTATGGCGTTTGGAATATACGTTTCTCAAATGCTTATTGCTCAAATCCTGGTCAATTCATTTATTGTTTTGTGCGATATCTTCTGCGCAGCTTTGCCGTAATCTTTTCATTCGGAACATTCATAAATAAAAAAGGCAGGAGATAAGCAGTGCAATGCACTATTAACTCCTGCCTTATTCAGACTAAAGAAAGCGTATTATGCTTTCCCGGCGCCGACGGTTTCTTCAAGCCAGGCTTTAAATTCCTCGCCCAGCGAATTGTGACGAATACCGTACTCTACGAATGCGCGCATATAGCCAAGTTTATTACCGCAGTCATGGCTTTTGCCTTTCATGTGATAGGCTTCTACGGTTTCTTTTTCGATTAGCATATCGATAGCATCGGTAAGCTGGATCTCATCACCCGCTCCCGGAGGTGTTTTCGCCAGCAGCGGCCAAATTTCTGCGCTCAGAACATAACGACCTACAACGGCAAGATTAGAAGGTGCCACGTTAGCTTTCGGTTTTTCAACCACGCCCACCATTGGAACGCTATCACCCGGATTCAGCGTTGCGCCTTTGCAATCCACCACGCCGTAAGCGGTAACATCATCCACAGGTTCAACCATGATCTGGCTGGCACCGGTTTCGTCAAAACGTTTAATCATCTCTGCCAGGTTATCCTGGGAGAGATCGGATTCAAATTCATCCAGAATAACGTCGGGCAGAATAACCGCTACGGGTTCGTTACCTACAACCGGGTGCGCGCACAATACGGCATGACCCAGCCCTTTCGCCAGCCCCTGACGCACCTGCATAATAGTTACGTGCGGAGGGCAAATAGACTGCACTTCTTCCAGCAACTGACGTTTTACGCGTTTTTCCAGCATTGCTTCGAGTTCGAAGCTGGTATCGAAGTGGTTTTCGATAGAGTTTTTAGATGAATGTGTTACCAGAACGATTTCAGTAATGCCGGCAGCGATACACTCATTTACGACATACTGAATTAATGGCTTATCAACCAGCGGTAACATTTCTTTAGGAATTGCCTTAGTCGCTGGTAACATCCTGGTTCCCAATCCCGCAACCGGGATTACTGCTTTAGTCACTTTCGAATTTATTGCAGCCATTGAAAATCTCCTGGACTGTCCATGCTTGAACATGTTCATGAATTAACTCGCGTCTGAGTATATCAGTACCAACCCATCGACCAGGTCTGAAAAGGACGCGCTTACATCTAATTAGGACTAATACGCATAAACTGCGGCGATAGTACCACCCGTTTTTATGCGGTGGGTAAATCTATCTGCAATGTATGATTCGATCGCTCATTCCGCGCTCAACATTAAACGCAGACGCCCGCCAGCGCCCCATACCTGACATTGCCAGGAGTCGCAACGCTGGCTCAGCTGATTAAAATAGGTATTGCCAAGCGTACCGAGAGGCACCCCATTGCTGATTTGAATTTGATGATCGCCGGTATTTAACGTTGCGTTAAGACCAGCCGAAACGAGTATCAGGTTTTTCAATTCACTGTGGTAATAACCCACAAGTAGCGGAAACTGGCCGGGTAAATTAGCCTGGTGCAATAATTGATTTACCTGCTTGAGCAGCGCGCCCATCTCGGGTAAACGCTGACGCTGGTGAGAAAGTTGTTCTTGTAGTAACCCATTAAATAAGGCGCGCAGCAGCAGCGCCGCCAGCACGCCGTTATTTTCTGCCCGCGTCACGTCCAGGCAATAAAACGCGAGATCCTGGCCTGATATCGGCGCGATATCCAGCACCAGACCGGGGTTTTCAACAGAAACCAGTTGGCGATAATTAACCCGACAACCGGAAATAACTTGTTGTACCGGTGGCTGAAGTTCCTGCAATAAATTCGCCGCGGCCTGTGGATTATCGACCAGCGCGTCCCAGTCCTGGAACAAACGCTCCTCTTCCTCAACGCGTGAATTAAACATATTGGGATAAAGACAGGCGAAGAGCGTTTCTTTTAATCGATTAAGATCTTTAACGGGTTTAAGAACAACATCCTGAACGCCAAGACGCAATGCTTTGGCGATATCCGCCATGTTTTCTGTCGCCGATATCACAAGCACCGGTGTTTGCATTCCCCGATTGCGTAACGTCTCAATGAGAACAAGGCCATTCATCCGCGGCATTGCAAGATCGCAAATCATAAGATCGGGATTATTAGCTACCAACAGTTCAAGAGCGACAACCCCATCTTCCGCCAGCAGGGTTAGCGCGCCTAAAGATTGCAACCACGAATCCAGCAGAGAGCGGAAAACGGGCTCGTCTTCAACGATCAGTATCTGTTTTCCGGTCAACGGCTGCGTCATCTTATCTCCCCTGCCTGACGATAGATCAATAGTGGCATGCTTCGCCGATAATCGCCTGTCAGAATTTGCTGAAGTCTATAAAAACTCTACTTACGAAAGGGTCCGTACTAACGGAAGCAACTCATCCATTTTCTTTTCTGTCGCCAGTTGCCCTGCTGCAATAGCGGCATCTGCCCGATGAAAATCGAGTGTCGAAATTTGTGGGCAAAGAGGTTGCAACAGAATATCTGGCGGATCGCCAGCCATACGATTACGTTTGAGCCGGTTTTCAAGCACCTGAATCGAGGTGCTCATGATTTCCATTGCTGTGGGCGCGATTGGCCGTTTTGGCGTTATCCGCCCCAGCCGTTCACGCAGGCGTTGATGCCAGCGCTGCGTGGCAACCGCGTCGCTGTCTTTATCATTATTTGAAAGATTCACCGACAGCAGATCTTGCTGCATCAGGTGTGCGTCATGCTGCAAATCCACCGCAATCACCACATCCGCGCCTAACGCGCGGGTAAGGGAAACCGGTACGGGATTCACTACCGCGCCATCCACTAGCCAGTAACCATTATGCGGAACCGGTGACATTAACCCGGGCATACTACAGGAGGCGCGAACAGCATGATGCAAATCCCCTTCGGTGAACCATAGCTCGCGCCCGGTGCTAAGGTTGGTTGCCACAGCGCCGAAGCGTTTCTGGCAATGGCTAAAATCCGCGAACGGCAACAACTGGCGATACTGATTGAACACGCGTTCACCGCGTAACAGACCACCACGCTGCCAGGAGAGATCCATCAGCCGCAGCACATCCCAGTAACGAAAAGAGCGTACCCATTTTTCCAGCGACGGCAGACGTCCACACGCGTAAGCAGCACCAACCAGTGAGCCAATGGAACACCCTGCCACAATATCAATTTCGATACCCGCGCGTTGTAATGCGTTAATCACGCCGATATGCGACCAACCTCTGGCCGCGCCGGAACCTAGCGCCAGACCAATTTTTACCTTTCTCATTACGCGTATTTTACTTCCCCCGGCTTACTGTAGCCACAGCGCTACGGCTCAGTTAACATATCGCTACCCTGGCGCCAACGCGCCGTTATTTTTATTCCTGGAATGCTATTTTGTCACAGTCTTGCCCTTGCGGTAGCGCTCTGGAGTATAGCCTATGTTGCCAGCCTTATCTGTCTGGTACGCAGGTTGCGCCGGATCCGTCACGCTTGATGCGATCGCGCTATACGGCTTTTGTGTTACATCAGTCAGAATACCTGGTAAAAACCTGGCACCCATCTTGTGGCGCTGAGGCGTTCCGCCAGCAAATTGAAGCGGGCTTCGCGGCGACCACATGGCGCGGACTGACGATATTTGAACATGCTTACGGCGAAAATGATAATGAAGGCTTCGTCAGCTTTGTGGCGCGGTTTAATGAGCACGGTAAAGACGGCGCAATTATCGAACGTTCCCGATTCTTAAAGGAGAACGGCCAGTGGTACTATATCGACGGAACGCGGCCGCAATTTGGTCGTAACGATCCCTGCCCTTGCGGGTCAGGTAAAAAATTCAAAAAGTGCTGCGGACAATAAGCCTGCCAGCACCTTATAGCAAACACCATCAACAGGATTTACCCGGCAATGCATTCAACACAACGTAAAATTTTGCGCACCATTTGCCCAGACCAGAAAGGCCTCATCGCGCGAATCACCAATATTTGTTACAAGCACGAACTGAACATTGTGCAGAATAATGAATTTGTCGATCACCGCACCGGGCGTTTCTTTATGCGTACCGAGCTCGAAGGTATTTTTAACGATGCCACATTGCTTGCGGATCTCGATAGCGCGCTCCCGGAAGGTTCGGTACGCGAGCTGAATCCAGCCGGTCGTCGCCGCGTTGTCATTCTGGTCACCAAAGAGGCGCACTGCCTTGGCGATTTGCTGATGAAAGCAAATTATGGCGGACTGGATGTCGATATTGCCGCCGTGATTGGCAACCATGAAACGCTGCGTTCTCTGGTTGAGCGTTTTGATATTCCGTTTGAACTGGTTAGCCATGAAGGCCTGACGCGTGAGGCCCATGACCAGCAGATGGCGCAGGCCATTGAAGCGCACCAGCCGGATTACGTGGTACTGGCGAAATATATGCGTGTATTAACGCCAGAGTTTGTCTCTCGCTTCCCGAATAAAATTATCAATATTCACCACTCATTCCTTCCCGCTTTCATTGGCGCCCGCCCTTATCATCAGGCTTACGAGCGCGGCGTGAAGATTATCGGTGCTACTGCGCACTATGTGAATGACAATCTGGATGAAGGCCCAATCATTATGCAGGACGTGATTCATGTGGATCACACCTATACCGCCGAGGATATGATGCGCGCGGGTCGGGATGTCGAGAAGAACGTGTTGAGCCGCGCGCTGTATCAGGTGTTAGCACAACGCGTGTTCGTTTACGGCAATCGCACGATTATTCTTTAACCATTAATTTAATGCGTTGTTCGGCTTTGCATCGTTACGGGCAAAAAGCAGACAACTGATTCATTTTTCTCGTTTCAACGCTTTACAGCGGCGCGTCATTTGATATGATGCGCCGCGCTTCCCGAGATGGAAGCAGGCCAGTAACAAATAGCTTTACCCCGTGGTGGGGTTCCCGAGCGATCATAAGGTAGCTGACTGCAAATCTGCCGTCATCGACTTCGAAGGTTCGACTCGAGTGCCAGCGAGAGAACGTTGCCAGAGGCAACGGCCCGAAGGGTGAGGAGCATTTGCTCCGAATAATCCTTCCCTTTCGTAACATCACAACAATGTAGTAGCCCCGTGGTGGGGTTCCCGAGCGGCCAAAGGGAGCAGACTGTAAATCTGCCGTCATCGACTTCGAAGGTTCGAATCCTTCCCCCACCACCATTATTCATCACAGCGATGTGATAACACCGTTAAGTGGTTTTGATGCTTGCACTTATCGGGAAGGGTGAGAACCTTCGATTAAGGTTCGACTCGAGCGAAGGCGAGAGAACGTTGCCAGAGGCAACGACCCGAAGGGTGAGGAACGAAGTGACGAATAATCCTTCCCCCACCACCATCTACATCTTGCATCGACAATTTGATTTTCCCCTGGTGGGGTTCCCGAGCGGCCAAAGGGAGCAGACTGTAAATCTGCCGTCATCGACTTCGAAGGTTCGAATCCTTCCCCCACCACCATCTCTTCAAATAAATCCTCAGTCTCAATAATTGCGCCAATCCTTCACATTCACCGTTTGGGGAAGGACGAGAACCTTCGACTAAGGTTCGACTCGAGCGCATGCGAGAGAACGTTGCCGCAGGCAACGGCCCGAAGGGCGAGGAACGAAGTGACGAGTAATCCTTCCCCCACCACCATCTTTAAATAAATCCTCAGTTTCAATAATTGCGCCAATCCTTCACATTCTCCGTTTGGGGAAGGACGAGAACCTTCGACCAAGGTTCGACTCGAGCGCATGCGAGAGAACGTTGCCGCAGGCAACGGCCCGAAGGGCGAGGAACGAAGTGACGAGTAATCCTTCCCCCACCACCATCTTTAAATAAATCCTCAGTTTCAATAATTGCGCCAATCCTTCACATTCACCGTTTGGGGAAGGACGAGAACCTTCGACTAAGGTTCGACTCGAGCGAAAGCGAGAGAACATTGCCGCAGGCAACAGCCCGAAGGGCGAGGAACGAAGTGACGAGTAATCCTTCCCCCACCACCATCTTTTCAAATAAATCCCTATTCCCAAGCTTCTCAGTTCCTGCATGTATTACCGATCCGGGAAGGACGAGAAGCTTCGATTAAGGTTCGACTCGAGCGCATGCGAGAGAACGTTGCCGCAGGCAACAGCCCGAAGGGCGAGGAACGAAGTGACGAGTAATCCTTCCCCCACCACCCTCTCATCTTATGAAACCCAGTTCTTCAAACCGCTCTGTTCTTATCGTATTGCCGAGCCAAAAAGGACGAGAACCTTCGACCCAGGCGAGGCGAGCAAACCTTGCCACAACGGCAAAAGATGGCGCTCCGCGCGGCTGGCAGATGAGCCTCACAGCGGCGGTAACCGCCGTTTAACCGGCGAGCTTTTCACTATCGACGTATTACACTGCGCATATTCGGCAATACCATCCAGCAACGTATCCAGTTGCTCAATCGAGCGCACCACCAGCCGCATAACAAAACAGTCTTCTCCTGTCACTTTGTCGCATTCGATGCATTCCGGCAGCGCCTGGAGCATTTTATCCACCTTCTGCAACATGCCTGGCATCGGGCGAACACGCACCAGCGCCTGCAAGCGGTAATCCAGTGCGGTCAGGTTTACGCGCGCGCCATAGCCTTCAATCACGCCGCGCTCCTCCAGCCGTTTCACGCGCTCTGCCGTGCTCGGTGACGTCAGCCCTACTCTCGCACTTAACACCTTCAATGACTGGCGGGCATCCTCTGCCAGAGAGGCCAGAATTGCTCTGTCGATATCGTCAATAAGGTAATCCATCATCTTCACCTAATTTTTAAAGGAATTAATCGCCATACACCTTACAACAACCATATAAAGCTGGCCGCCGTTTTTTCACAATATGCCAACAACCTTCAGGAGATGAAAAATGAAAACTATCCCTAATGGCGCCTGGCAGATGAGCCTGGCAATGCTGATTTCCGGGTCGATTGGCGCATTTGTGCTGCTTAGCGGTCTGCCGGTAATTGATGTCGTTTTCTGGCGCTGCCTGATAGGCGCCGGCGCACTATTTCTTTTTATCCGCTTTAGCAGACTACCGTTCACACGTCTTGCGTTGCCGGTGTTACTGCTGGCGATAGCGGGCGGTATCGCGCTGGTGATTAACTGGCTGCTGCTGTTCGCTGCTTACAGCCGCATTTCAATAGGGCTGGCCACCGTGGTCTACAATACCCAGCCTTTTATGTTGGTGCTGATGAGCATGTTGCTCGGCGAGCGTGTTACGCTTATGAAGTGGGGATGGCTGCTGGCAGCATTTTCCGGCGTTGTGCTTCTGCTGCTCAGTGAATTGCATCACCCGAACACCCAGTGGCTTATCGGTATTGCCATGGCGCTGGGCGCTGCTTTTTTCTATGCTGTCACCGCGTTAATCACCCGCCACCTTAAGCAACTTCCGCCGCAGCACATTGCCCTGATTCAGGTATTGACCGGCACGGTGATGTTATTGCCGCTGGTTCATCTGCCTACCTCCGGCGGGACATTGCCATGGGGTATTCTGCTAACGCTCGGCATTGTACATACCGGCGTGATGTATCAACTATTGTATAGCGCGATCCAAAAGCTCCCCACCCCGCTGATTGGCTCGCTGTCGTTTATCTATCCGCTGGTGGCGATTGTGGTGGATAACGCGCTGTTCGGGCATACATTAAGCGCGGTACAAATGGCGGGAGGTGTGTTAATTCTGCTGGCTGCCGCAGGCAATAATCTTGGCTGGGGCGAGCGAAAAAGCGCGCCAGCGATAGTGCCAACGCGACAGTAAAAAAAACCCCGCAATGCGGGGTCTTGGCTGATTAGCGACGGGCGCGAACAATCTGGTATTTGCGTGTCAGGTACTCCACCGGTGCGCTCCAGATATGCACCAGGCGGGAGAACGGGAATAGCACAAACAGTGTCATGCCCAGCACCAGATGCACACGGTAAATAAAAGCAACGCCCTCAAGATGCGCGGAAGCGCCGACATGGAACGTCACCACCGACTGTGCCCAGCCAACCAGTTTCATCATTTCGCTGCCGTCCATATGCTGCGCAGAGAACGGAATGGTCAGCAGCCCCAGCGCACACTGCACCATCAGCAGCGACATGATCAGGATATCCGCCGTGGTTGAAGTCGCGCGAATACGCGGGTTGAACAAGCGGCGTTTCAGCAGCAACAAACCGCCAACCAGACACAGCACACCGCTGGCACCGCCACCAATCATTGCCATCTTCTGTTTCACTTCAATCGGCAGGAACGATTCATACATCCAGTGCGGCGTTAACATACCGAGGAAGTGACCGGCAAAAATCCCCAGAATACCGATATGGAACAGGTTCGAAGCCAGCGTCATCCCTTTACGATCCAGCATCTGGCTGGAGCCCGCCCGCCAGCTGTACTGACCATAGTCGTAGCGCAGCCAACTGCCGAGCAGGAAAACTGCCCCGGCAATATACGGATAGATGTCAAAGAAGAACATATTAAGGAAGTGCATTAGCGCTCTCCTCCTGTTGTGATATTCAGATATTGCGGCGCAACGGCACCCGCAAAACGACGCTGATGCGCGGTGATATCAGAATCACCGCAGCCCTGTTCGGCGAAGAATTTCACCTGCTCTTCTTCCCACACGGCATCCAGCGCCTGCGGCGTATCATCGCGTGCTTCACCGGCAATTTTTTCCGCGACCTGCGCGTTATCCACCTGTGTATTCGCCAGCGACAACAACGCATCGAACAGCGTTGCATAGTGGCTTTCGCGCTGCGCTAAACGCGCTTTTAACAGCGCGAGGATCGGCGCGATATCCTGCAAACCACCGATAGCTTCAACCAGGGGCAACTGCGCCAGATATTCCAGATAGAGCGGCAGATGATCCGGCAACTCACGGCTATCGAGTTGCAAGCCGTGGTGCTCATATTGCGCCAGCAGATCGACCATCGCCTGCCCGCGATCGCGGGACTCACCGTGGACGTGTTCGAACAGCAGCAGTGAGGTTGCGCGACCACGATCGAACAATTCGCTGTAGTTCGCTTGCGCGTCCAGCAGATCCTGAGACGTCAGATCACGCAGGAAGACGCCAACCTGCTGAGCGTCGGCTTTGGTCAGGTTTTCACCCGACGCCAGCGCATCGAAAACTTCCTGCTGGTGCTGCCATAAGGCAGCATCCGGGTATTCAAGCAAACGGGAAATAACCACCAGTTCAATCATGGATGCGGCTCCGTTTTCACTGTCACATCCACCGCGTCAATACGACGGCTGTTGAACAGGTTGAATTTGGTGTCCGAACCGTGGCAACCATCGCCAAAGCTAAAGCCACAACCGTTTTTCTCCGGGAAGGCTTCACGCGCCAGCTCACGGTGGCTCGACGGCACCACGAAACGATCTTCGTAGTTAGCAATCGCAAGGTAACGGTACATCTCCTGTGCCTGGGCAGTTGTCAGGCCAACTTCTTCCAGCGCGCGGGTATCTTCAACGCCATCAACCGTTTCCGCACGTTTGAAGTGGCGCATTGCCAGCATACGTTTCAGCGCCAGCAGAACCGGACCGGTATCGCCTGCGGTCAGCAGATTCGCCAGGTACTGCACCGGAATACGCAGGCTTTCCACATCCGGCAGAATCCCGTTGCTGCCCAGTTCACCCGCATCAGCGGCAGACTGAATCGGTGACAGAGGCGGCACGTACCAGACCATCGGCAAGGTGCGATATTCCGGGTGCAGCGGTAGCGCCAGTTTCCAGTCCATCGCCATTTTGTAAACCGGCGATTTCTGCGCCGCGTCAATCACGCTCTGCGGCACGCCATCTTCCAGCGCCTGAGCAATCACCGCCGGGTCGTTTGGATCGAGGAACACATCCAGTTGACGCTGGTAGAGATCTTTTTCACTCTCGGTGCTGGCGGCATTTTCAATCGCGTCGGCGTCGTACAGCAGAACGCCGAGGTAACGAATACGGCCCACACAGGTTTCCGCGCAGACTGTCGGCATGCCCGCTTCAATGCGCGGGTAGCAGAAAATGCACTTCTCGGATTTGCCACTCTTCCAGTTGAAGTAGATTTTTTTGTACGGGCAGCCGGTCACGCACATGCGCCAGCCGCGGCATTTATCCTGATCGATCAGTACAATGCCGTCTTCTTCACGCTTGTAGATAGCACCGCTCGGGCAGGTCGCGACACAGGCCGGGTTCAGGCAGTGTTCGCACAGGCGCGGCAGATACATCATGAAGGTGTTTTCAAACTGGCCGTACATCGCCTTCTGCATGTTCTCGAAGTTCTGATCGCGGCTCAGCTTGTCGAACTCACCGCCCAAATCATCTTCCCAGTTCGGGCCTGCGGTGATTTTGTCCATCCGCTGACCGGTTATTACTGAACGCGGGCGGGCAATCGGCTGATGTTTGCCTTCCGGCGCGTTATGCAGGCGCTGGTAGTCAAAATCAAACGGCTCATAGTAATCATCAATTTCCGGCATGTGCGGGTTAGCGAAAATTTTACCCAGCAACATCGGACGGTTACCCATGCGTGGTTGCAGTTTGCCGTTGATTTTGCGGATCCAACCGCCCTTCCATTTTTCCTGGTTTTCCCAGTCGGTCGGGAAACCGGTGCCCGGTTTGGTTTCTACGTTGTTGAACCACGCGTACTCCATCCCTTCCCGGCTGGTCCAGACGTTTTTACAGGTCACTGAACAGGTATGACAGCCGATGCACTTATCGAGATTCAGCACCATGCCGACTTGTGAACGAATTTTCATTTTGCGCTCTCCTGTACCTGGTCATTGCCTTCGCCATCCAACCAGTTAATGTTCTTCATCTTACGCACCACCACGAACTCATCGCGGTTGGAACCGACCGTGCCGTAGTAGTTAAAGCCATAAGCCAGCTGGGCGTAGCCGCCGATCATATGGGTCGGTTTCGGGGTAATACGGGTAACGGAGTTGTGGATACCGCCGCGCTGCCCGGTAATCTCTGAACCCGGCAGGTTCACAATACGTTCCTGCGCGTGGTACATCATGGTCATACCGGCCGGCACACGCTGGCTGACAACCGCACGAGCCGTCAACGCACCGTTAGCGTTAAAGACTTCGATCCAGTCGTTATCCTCAATGCCGATCTCTTTGGCATCTTTATCGCTCATCCACACCACCGGACCACCGCGCCCCAGCGTCAGCATCAGCAGGTTGTCGCTGTAGGTGGAGTGGATGCCCCATTTCTGGTGCGGCGTCAGGAAGTTCAGCGCTTTTTCCGGGTTACCGTTGGATTTCGTACCCATCACTTCTTTCACCGAATGGGTATCAATCGGCGGACGGTAAACCAGCAGGCTTTCGCCGAAGTCACGCATCCACTGATGATCCTGATACAACTGCTGACGACCAGAGAGAGTACGCCACGGGATCAGCTCATGCACGTTGGTGTAACCGGCGTTGTAGGAAACGTGCTCATCTTCAAGGCCTGACCAGGTCGGGCTGGAGATGATTTTGCGCGGCTGAGCCTGAATATCGCGGAAGCGGATCTTCTCTTCCTCTTTATTCGTGGCCAGATGCGTATGATCGCGGCCGGTAAATTCACTCAGCGCTGCCCAGGCTTTAACTGCCACATGGCCGTTGGTTTCCGGTGCCAGCGTGAGGATCATTTCCGCCGCATCGATGGCGGTATTGAGCATTGGTTGCCCTTTCGCCGGGCCGTCCGCTTTGGTGTAGTTCAGCTTACGCAGCAGATCCATTTCGCTCTGGGTATTCCAGGCGATGCCTTTACCGCCGTTGCCGATTTTTTCCATCAGCGGGCCGATAGAGGTAAAGCGCTCGTAGGTTGCCGGGTAGTCGCGTTCCACCGGAATAATATGCGGCGCGGTTTTGCCCGGGATCAGATCACATTCGCCTTTCTTCCAGTCTTTCACACCCAGCGGCTGCGCCAGTTCAGCGGCGGAATCATGCTGAATCGGCAGCGTCACGACATCGGTCTCTTTGCCTAAATGTCCTACACACAGCGCGGAGAAGGATTTGGCGATACCTTTGTAGATTTCCCAGTCGCTTTTGGATTCCCATGCCGGGTCAACAGCGGCAGAAAGCGGATGAATAAACGGATGCATATCCGAGGTATTCATGTCGTCTTTTTCGTACCAGGTTGCGGTTGGCAGCACAATATCCGAGTAGAGACAGGTGCTGGACAGGCGGAAGTCGAGAGTCACCACCAGATCCAGTTTGCCGTCGAGGCCGTTGTCATGCCATTCCACTTCTTCCGGTTTCACGCCGCCCTGTTTGCCCAGATCTTTGCCCTGAATACCGTGTTCGGTGCCCAGCAAGTACTTGAGCATAAACTCGTGCCCCTTACCGGAAGAACCCAGCAGGTTGGAGCGCCAGATAAACAGGTTACGCGGGTGGTTTTTGCCGTTTTCCGGCTGTTCCGCTGCGAAACGCAGCGAACCGTCTTTCAGTGATTTAACGGTGTAATCGACCGCGCTCATACCTGCTTTTTCTGCTTCAGCGGCGATACGCAGCGGGTTGGTGCCCAGTTGCGGCGCGGACGGCAGCCAGCCCATACGCTCAGCGCGCACGTTAAAGTCGATCAGATGGCCGGTATAGCGGGATTTATCCGCTAACGGCGACAGGAATTCCTGCGCAGTTACTGTTTCGTAACGCCACTGGCTGGAGTGGTTATAGAAGTAGGAGGTGCTGTTCATGTGACGCGCCGGACGCTGCCAGTCGAGGGCAAATGCCAGCGGCTGCCAGCCGGTTTGCGGGCGCAGTTTTTCCTGACCAACATAGTGCGCCCAGCCGCCGCCGCTCTGTCCCACGCAACCGCAGAAGACCAGCATGTTGATGATCCCACGGTAGTTCATATCGAGGTGATACCAGTGGTTCATCCCGGCGCCGATGATAACCATAGAACGGCCGTGCGTTTTATCGGCGTTATCGGCGAATTCACGGGCGATACGAATAATTTGCGCCTGTGAAACCCCGGTGACTTTCTCAGCCCAGGCCGGTGTGTAAGCTTTGACTTCGTCATAACGGGTTGCGCAGTTTTCATCACCCAGACCGCGATCCAGGCCGTAGTTCGCCATGGTCAGGTCGTAAACCGTAGTCACCAGCGCGGTGGAACCGTCAGCTAATTGCAGGCGTTTAACCGGCAGTTTGTGCATCAGGATATTATCAAGTTCAACACCAGCGAAATGCTCGGTGTTGTCGCCACCGAAGTACGGGAAACCGACCTGCGCGATATCGTCGTGTTTACCCAGCAGGCTGAGATTCAGCTCAACATCCTCACCGCTGTTGCCATCGCGCTGCTCAAGGTTCCACTTGCCTTTTTCACCCCAGCGGAAGCCAATGGAGCCGTTTGGCGCAGTCAGATTGCCTTCGCTATCAAGCGCAACGGTTTTCCACTCCGGATTATTTTCCTGGCCCAGCGCATCCACCAGATCGGCGGCGCGCAGCATGCGGCCTGCCGCATAGTAACCGTCGCGCTCTTCGAGCATCACCAGCATCGGCATGTCGGTATAACGGCGAACATAATCGGTGAAGTACTGGCTCGGTTTATCGAGGTGGAATTCACGCAGCATGACGTGGCCCATCGCCAGCGCCATTGCCGCATCGGTACCCTGCTTCGGTGCCAGCCACAAATCACACAGTTTGGCGATTTCGGCGTAGTCCGGCGTTACCGCAACGGTTTTGGTGCCTTTGTAGCGTACTTCGGTAAAGAAGTGCGCGTCCGGCGTACGGGTCTGCGGAACGTTAGAGCCCCAGGCGATAATGTAGCTGGAGTTGTACCAGTCGGCAGATTCCGGCACGTCGGTCTGCTCACCCCAAGTTTGCGGAGAAGCTGGCGGCAAGTCGCAATACCAGTCGTAGAAACTCAGGCAGGTGCCGCCCAGCAGCGAGAGATAACGCGCGCCAGAAGCGTAAGACACCATCGACATTGCCGGGATTGGCGAGAAGCCCGCGACACGGTCCGGGCCGTACGTTTTCACGGTGTAAACGTTCGAAGCAGCAATCAGCTCGTTCACTTCTTGCCAGGAGGAACGCACGAAACCACCGCGACCACGCGCCTGTTTAAAGCTCTTCGCTTTTTCCGCATCTTCGATGATGGAAGCCCAGGCATTAACCGGATCGCTGTGCTGCGCTTTCGCTTCACGCCATAGTTTGATCAGGCGTTTACGCATCAGGGGGTATTTCAGGCGGTTCGCGCTATAGAGGTACCAGGAGTAGCTGGCGCCACGCGGGCAGCCACGCGGTTCGTGGTTCGGCATATCCGGGCGGGTGCGTGGGTAGTCAGTCTGCTGGGTTTCCCAGGTGACCAGACCGTTCTTCACGAAGATCTGCCAGCTGCACGAGCCCGTGCAGTTTACGCCATGGGTAGAACGCACGATTTTGTCGTGCTGCCAGCGGTTACGGTATCCATCCTCCCAGTCCCGGTTGGTGTTTAAGAGCTGGCCGTGCCCATCGGCAAAGGTTTCGCCTTTCTGTTTGAAGTAGCGAAACCGGTCCAGGAATTTACTCATCGGGGGTTCTCCTGTTGGAGCCTGTCAGGCTCTCTTGGTAAATCGACATTGCTGCAATTGCGGCGAAGGTAACCCCCACAAAGACAAAGAGAATTGATGGTGATCAAGCTGCTCAAGCTTCGTTTCTGCTCGCATTCGATGAAGTACCCACAAAGAGTTAGGGATTTCTATTTTTTAAGCCATTGATAAATAATGGTTTTATATGAACTCGCAGCGGCACAAGCAGATAATTCCGCGTTCCGGGGTATTAAGGGGTAGATGAACCTGCAAAGTGATGTCTGTTACAGAGGTTTCCGCAGCACGGCGTAGTGATAATTTATAGTATGTTGTAACTAAAAAAGGTGTAAAAAAAAGCGCGGCTTTCACCGCGCAAGGATAATCAACATTTACTGAGTGTTATTGTTTTTTTCGCCCATATATCGCCCAGGTGATGACCACGCAGGCGATATAGAACACGAGAAACACTTTCATCGCGCCTGCCGGTGAGCCGGTCAACGCCAGTGAAGTGCCGAATGCTTTCGGAATAAAGAAACCGCCAATTGCGCCAATTGCCGAGATAAAGCCCAGCGCTGCGGCTGTTTCGGTGGCGGCTTCACGCATTGCTTCGCTTTCACTACCGCCGCGTTGTTGTACGCGTTCCATGGTTTTTTTGCGGAAAATCACCGAAATCATCTGGAATGTCGAACCACTACCCAGCCCGGCCGTCAGGAACAGCACGAGGAAGACGCAGAAGAACGCGGTGAAATTGCCGCCAGTGCCGCCGGAAGGCAGGGTCAGGAACAGTAAGGCGCTGAAAATGGCCATCACCACGAAGTTAACCAGCGTTACGCGAGTTCCGCCCAGACGGTCAGAAATCGCACCCCCTGCGGAGCGTGCCAGTGCGCCCACTAGCGGGCCGAAGAAGGCGAAATGCAGGATTTGCACTTCCGGGAACTGGGTTTTCGACAGCATCGCAAAACCGGCTGAAAAGCCGATAAACGAGCCGAAAGTTGCCAGATAAAGGAAGCTCATAATCCACAGGTGCGAACGCTTGAGTACCGGAAGTTGCGCGCTAAGCGAGGCTTTAGAGGTCGCCAGCTCATTCATCCCGAACCAGGCAGCCAGGGTAAACACCGCCAGTAACGGTACCCATATCCAGGCGGCGTTTTCGAGGTACAACAACGAACCATCGGGTTGTGCAACACCGGTACCGCCAAAGGCGGCAAAAATGGAAAACGACACCGCCAGCGGTGCAATCAACTGCATCACACTCACGCCGAGGTTGCCAAAGCCACCGTTGATGCCGAGCGCGCCACCCTGCTTCTGTTTCGGAAAAAAGAAGCTGATATTTGCCATGCTGGAAGCAAAGTTCGCACCCGCGAAACCGCACAGCAGCGAGATAATGATAAACGTGCTAAACGGCGTGCTCAGATCCTGTACGGCAAAACCCAACCACACGCACGGAATGATTAAGATCCCGGTACTGAAAGCTGTCCAGCGACGACCGCCAAACACCGGCACCATAA
Source organism: Kosakonia sp. LAM2021 (assembly GCF_016620385.1). Classification (NCBI taxonomy): domain Bacteria; kingdom Pseudomonadati; phylum Pseudomonadota; class Gammaproteobacteria; order Enterobacterales; family Enterobacteriaceae; genus Kosakonia; species Kosakonia sp. LAM2021. Next base: position 1,051,573 of record NZ_JAENHT010000001.1, on the reverse strand, counting down.
AAGAGTACGGTACGCGTAACAGTGCGCCGGACACCGATGGCAACGCTGTCAGCATAAAGAGCTGGTCGGTAGTAAACTGAAAACCCACTTTCGGGAGATTGACGGCGACTGCGCTAAAAAGCATCCAGACGCAGAAAGCCAGAAGAAGACAAGGCACGGAGATCCACAAGTTGCGGCTCGCAATCTTATGGCCCTGCTGTTGCCAGAATGCCGGTTCTTCAGGACGCCAGTCGGTAATAACCCGCGCTGACGAACTTTTTCCCGGGATGGTTGAGTGCTGCATATACACCTCTGCTGATCGGTTTGATGCCTGCCACCTTAGTTTTTATAGCGGTAGTTAAGTTGATATAAATCAAAGGAAAAGCAGCCCATTTCACGAGCGAAAAATCACCATGCTCATTTATGAGTAGCGTTTACTGGCAAAAAAGGTGTGGTTTTTCACGGTTCTGACCTTCTCTACTCAGATTGTTCCCACTCTTGTCGGCTCGCTGGCAATAAAGGAGTAATCCTTTAGAGGTATGGGTATACCCCAGGCGATGGCTGACAATAGCGCCATCCGCACCGCACGCGGCCGAGGAGCCTTAATCACGTATGCTAAAACGCCTTTTTTCACCGATCTCGCTGGTTAACCAACTGGCGTTGTTGATGTTGCTGTCGACCGCTATCGGTGTGACGGGCATGGCGATATCCGGCTGGCTGGTACAAGGCGTTCAGGGCAGCGCTCATGCGATCAACAAAGCCGGTTCACTGCGTATGCAGAGTTACCGCTTGTTGTCCGCCATTCCGCTGCATGAAGACGAGCAATATTTGCTCGACGAAATGGAGTACACCGCATTCAGCCCGGAACTGGCGCAGGCGGCACAGCGCGACGGCCAGCAAGCGCAACTCGCTGCGTTGCAAAACTACTGGCGCAGCGAAGTCGTCCCGGCGATAAAACAGGCGCAACAACCAGCGCAAGCGGCCGAAATTATTGCGATTTTCGTGGGACGAATCGACCGGCTGGTGACCTCATTTGACCGCAGCACCGAACACCGTATTGAACAAGTGGTGGTGATGCACCGCCTCATGGCGATAGTGATGGGCCTGTTATTGCTGTTTGCCGTGGTCTGGCTGCGGGCGCGTCTACTCCGTCCGTGGCAGCAGTTATTGAGCATGGCGCGTGCGGTCAGCCAACGTGATTTTACCCAGCGCGCGCACATCAGCGGGCGTAACGAAATGGCGACGCTTGGCGAGGCGTTAAATAACATGTCTGCCGAGCTGGGTGAGAGCTACGCGATACTGGAACGCCGCGTCCAGGAAAAAACCGCCGGGCTTGAGCAAAAAAACCAGATCCTTTCTTTTTTATGGCAGGCTAACCACCGGCTGCATTCACGTATTCCGATGTGCGAGCGCCTGTCGCCGGTGTTGAATGGCTTGCAGAATTTAACCCTGCTGCACGATATTGAGCTGCGGGTGTACGATCTGGAAGATGAGGAAAACCATCAGGATTTTACCTGCCAGTCTGATGCCAGTTGCGATGACAAAGGCTGCCATTTATGCCCGCGCAACGGTATTCTCACCGAATCCAGCGGGTTTGGCACCACGCTGAAATGGCGGCTGGCGGATGCGCACATGCAATATGGTTTGCTGCTGGCAACGCTGCCGCCGGGTCGCCATTTAAGTCATGACCAGCAGCAACTGGTCGACACACTGGTGGAACAACTCACCGCGACGCTGGCGCTCGATCGCCATCAGGACAGGCAGCAACAGTTGATGGTCATGGAAGAGCGCGCCACCATAGCCCGCGAATTACACGACTCCATCGCGCAGTCCCTCTCCTGCATGAAGATGCAGGTGAGTTGCCTGCAAATGCAGGGCGACGCGCTGCCGGAAAACAGCCAGCAGTTGCTGGGACAGATCCGCAACGAGCTGAATACCTCGTGGGCGCAGCTGCGCGAGTTGCTGACCACGTTTCGTTTACAATTAACCGAACCAGGGCTGCGCCCGGCGCTGGAGTCCAGTTGCCAGGAGTACAGCGGTCGTTTCGGTTTCCAGGTGCGTCTTGATTACCAGCTCCCGCCCCGGCTGGTGCCTGCACATCAGGCAATTCACCTGTTACAGATAGCCCGCGAGGCTCTGAGCAATGCATTAAAACACTCCGGCGCAACCGCGGTCAGCGTCGCAGTGCAACAGCAGGAAAACCGGGTAATATTGCGCATCACCGACAATGGTTGCGGCATCCCGGTCAATGCTGAAAGGACGAACCATTATGGATTGATAATTATGCGTGACCGCGCGCAAAGCCTGCGCGGCGATTGCCAGGTTCGCCCCGGAGCATCCGGCGGCACCGAGGTCGTCGTGACGTTTATACCAGAGACGTTTCTCTCATCCATGCAAGGAGATACCCATGAGTAATCAGGATCCGGCCACCATCCTCCTGATCGACGACCATCCAATGCTGCGAACCGGCGTGAAGCAGTTAATCAGCATGGCTCCCGACATCACCGTGGTCGGCGAAGCCAGCAACGGGGAGCAAGGCATTGAACTGGCGGAATCGCTGGACCCGGATTTGATTTTGCTGGATCTCAACATGCCAGGCATGAACGGGCTGGAAACGCTGGATAAGCTGCGGGAAAAAACCCTGTCAGGCCGCGTTGTCGTGTTTAGCGTTTCCAATCATGAAGAAGACGTGGTGACCGCATTAAAACGCGGCGCTGATGGCTACCTGCTGAAAGATATGGAGCCGGAAGATCTGCTGAAAGCGCTGCAACAAGCCGCGGCGGGCGAAATGGTGCTCAGCGAAGCGCTCACCCCAGTGCTGGCCGCCAGCCTGCGCGCCAACCGCGCCACCACTGACCGAGATATCACGCAACTTACGCCACGCGAACGCGATATTCTCAAGCTGATTGCCCAGGGGCTGCCGAACAAAATGATTGCCCGTCGACTGGACATCACCGAAAGCACGGTTAAAGTTCACGTCAAACACATGCTGAAGAAAATGAAACTGAAATCCCGCGTCGAAGCCGCAGTTTGGGTGCATCAGGAACGTATTTTCTGACAGGTTACGGGTCTGGCAGCGTCCAGCCCGTGTTACTGTTTTCCGCTGGCGGGATCACCGGCTCCGTCAGCTTCAGTTCGATAGGATTTGACTCCACGCGCTGCCCTTTCTCGTCTTCCACCAGCGCCGACAACGTCCAGCGGTTAGTCGCACCTTCTGCGCTATCCCAGCGCGGCATGATCAGTGTCCAGCCATCGCCGCTGCGCCCATTGACCGGCGGCGTAAGGCTTAACGCCTGAGTGTCGCCCTGCCAGGTTATCGAACGCACACCATGCGTGCTGTTGATTTGCAGTTTCAGCGCCACCGTTTCACCCGGCTGCAAATCCCACGGCGGTGTGGCGAGAAATACCGACAGAGTTTTACGCTGGCGATATTCGAAAACTGGCGCATTGTTGCGCGTCGGGCTGTCGTAGCGGCTACCCCGTAGCGAACGGCTCTCTGCCACCTCGCTGGCAGAAAGTTGCTTCCACAGAGGTACACCAAAGCGATAATTCACTTTCAGCCCTAAATCGTTCTGACTAACCCCACTCTCCCCCTGCCGGTGTTCGGCGGTCAGCGTCACCAGCGGGACCGGCGTGTAATTCACCCCCAGCTTCACCGCCACCGGGTTGTGATAGCCCGTACCGGTGTCAAACAGATCAACGCTGTTGCCGAAATATTGCTCGACGCTGACGCTGGTATTGAGCTGCTGATAAAACGGCAATCGCGCCTGCGCCGTGACATCATAGCCCCGCGCCATGCGCTGTTGCAGCGTAGCGGTCTGATACTCCCAGCTGTTTACTGGTTGGTAGTAGTTTGCCGAAAAGCGTAAGTATTCGCCCCACGCTTCGGCACCCAGCCCGGCGCGGCCAATATTGTCATCAAGCAGATTATCGTAAAAGGTGTTGTAGCCCAGCAGCCAGTCGCCGGCGATCCAGCGCTGACCGACGCCAACATTTCCCACCAGCCCGGCATCCTGCTGCGTCAGCCCAAGCTGGCTCCAGCTGAGATAGCGATTATTATCCTGCAATGGCACAAACCAGTCGCCGTGGCTGCCGGTGAACCCGCCTTCATTATCCACTTTGAAATCCACGCTGGCGCTGCCCCACGGCGAAAGCCAGGACTCCACTTGCTGATTCACTTCGTCGCTAACGACATCGCGCAATTGTCCGAAAGCAAACTGCCGCGCCTGCTCACCGGTAGTCAGGCCGTTATCGTTCATACTGGCTTCGCCAAACGCTTTTGCCATCTCGGCGAAATGCTTTTCCTGCGCGCCATTTTCCGCAGCCATGCCAAGATCCGGCAAACCGTCGCCGTCATTATCGAAGGGGTTTTCTGCTTGCTGTACGAAGCTATTCTGCCGGGCACTGGCGACGCCGCTTATCAGTGACAGCATCAGAAGTGTAAGGAGAGGATAATTCATACCGTCAAGTTTAACGGTTTTGCCAGGGCTTTACAGCCGCAGACAAAATACCAGGAAAAACCTTATCCCGGCGCTTCGCTGCAGCTACAGTTAATGCACCCCTTACCGGAGAGCTGACATGAACACTAAGCATAAACTTTTGTGTAGTGCGATCCTGTTTTATGCCGCGCAGGCCAGCGCCAGCGAGCTGTTTACCCTGCAATCTTCCGCATTTGCCGATAACGCCTTAATGGAGAAAAAATTCGCCGGCAACGCCAGCAATAACCCGAACTGTACCGGCGAAAACCTGTCGCCGTCGCTGGTGTGGAACAACCCGCCAGCCAATACACAGAGTTATGCGCTGGTGGTACACGATCCCGAAGGCGCGAACGGACTGGGCGTAACGCACCTTGTGGCTTATAACATTGCCCCGTCCAGCACGGGCTTTGCGCAAAACGATCTGCGCGATGGCAAAGGCTATACGGGCGGTAAGAACACGCCGGGGAATCTGCGCTGGCATGGCCCGTGCCCGCCTCCGGGCAGCGGCGCGCATCATTACACCTTTACCCTCATCGCAACGTCGCTTAAGCCAACGCTTCCTGAAGGGCTGACGCGCGAAGAATTATTCGCAAAACTGAAAGGCCACACGCTTGCCGCCACCGGGCTTATCGGTCGCTTTGGTCAGTAATTGTTGTGACTGCCTTTCGCCCGTTGCGCCGGCGCAGTAGCATAAGCGCCACAAGTCTATTTATCGAAGGAGTGAAGATGCAAAAGATTGTGATAATCGCCAATGGCGCGGCGTACGGCAGCGAGTCGCTATTCAACAGCTTACGGCTGGCCATCGCGCTGCGTGAGCAGAATAGCGACACTGAACTGCGGATATTTTTGATGTCCGATGCGGTAACCGCCGGGTTGCGCGGGCAAAAACCTGCCGAGGGCTACAACATCCAGCAGATGCTGGAAATTCTGACGGCGCAAAACGTACCGGTGAAACTGTGTAAAACCTGCACCGACGGGCGTGGCATTACCGCGTTGCCGCTGATTGACGGCGTGGAGATCGGCACGCTGGTGGAACTGGCGCAGTGGACGCTGGCGGCCGATAAAGTGTTAACGTTCTAATATTGCGGCGAGTTTAATATTTTTTTCTTATGGGTGGCGTTACGTCATCAAGTTTGCCTGCTGTGTTGCCGATAGCCCTTTAAGACAACACAGCAGGTACTATAACTATGTTCAGATCGATTAAGTCCCGTATTATTGCAGCAACGGCGGGGTGTCTCGCCGGCGCTTTGCTGCTTAACACCATCATTAACTATCAGGTAACCAGCCAGCACAGCCAACAAACCCAGCAGGATATTCTCTCCAGCACCAGCGCCAGTCACAGTATTGCGATTGCCGACTGGGTCGCCAGCAAAATGAACATGATTGCCTCCTTGCAGAGCGTGGCGTTAACCGACGATCCCGTGCCGGTTTTCACGCAGATCGCGCGCGCCGGTGGGTTTATCAACGTTTATGTTGGTTACGCCACGAAAACGGCTAAATTCTCCGATCCGGGCGGCGTACCGGCGGATTACGACCCGACAATCCGCCCATGGTATCAGCAAGTGGTAAAAGCCGACGCGCCTGTCGTTACTGCACCTTATGTTGACGCCAGCACCGGTGCGCTGGTGGTGACGTTCGCCGTCCCGGTCAAAGAGAACGGTACGTTAAAAGCCGTGGTCGCAGGCGACGTCTCGATGGATAGCGTGGTGGCTAATGTACGCGGTATCAGCCCAACACCGAACAGCACCGGCATGTTGCTGGCGAGTGACGGTTCAGTGATTGCCGCCGCCAACGATAAGCTGACCATGAAGCCCTTTACTGAAGCCATTAGCGGCGTCAGCTTCGAACAGTTGCGGGCAGGGAAACGGGTGGCAGGTGTATATGCCGGCGAAGATAAAGCGCTGCTGGCAAGTCCGGTCAAAGGCACCAACTGGTTGCTGGCGGTAGCGCTTGATAACGCTGACTCGACCGCAGGACTGCGCGCGCAGCTTAAAGCCTCCGCACTGTCGTTGATTGTGCTGGTGCTGATTGCAGGCGCAGTGATGCACTGGATTGTCTCCACCCTGCTTAAACGTCTGCTGACGGTGCGCGATGCGATGAACGCCATCAGCAGCGGCACCAACGATCTCTCGCAGCGCTTACCGGTGGATGGACATGACGAGGTTTCGCAAATAGCTCATGCCTTTAACGCCTTCAGCGACAAGCTTTCCGTAGTGATGGTTAAACTGCGCGATTCCAGCAATTCGGTACAAGTGGCCGCGCAACAGATTGCCGCCGGCAACCAGGATCTTTCCGGTCGAACCGAACAAGCCGCCTCCAGCCTGCGCGAAACGGCCAGTGCAGTTGAGCAAATCACGGCGTCGGTGGCGCAGTCTACAGACGCGGCAGCACAGGCCAACGATCAAGCCCATGTAGCCTCACAAGCGGCGTCGCGCGGCGGTCAGGTGGTGACGCAAGCGATCAATACGATGCAGTCGATTGAAGTGGCTTCGGCGAAAATTGGCGATATCACCAGCGTGATTGACGGTATTGCTTTCCAGACCAATATCCTGGCGCTCAACGCCTCGGTTGAAGCTGCCCGCGCGGGCGAACAAGGGCGCGGTTTCGCGGTGGTCGCAGGCGAAGTGCGCAATCTTGCCAGCCGAAGCGCACAAGCGGCGAAAGAGATCAAAACGCTGATCGACTCCACCACCGAAAGCGTGGCGACCGGTTCGCGTTTTGTCCGCCTGGCGGGTGACAGCATGACGGATATTGTCTCCAGTATCGACAGCGTGTCGGTGATCATGCGTGAAATCTCCGTCGCCACCAGCGAGCAGATGAAAGGCATCCAGGAAATTAACCATGCAGTGCTTGATCTTGACCGCATGGTGCAACAAAACGCGGAACTGGTCGTTGAATCAACGGCTGCCGCTGGTGCGCTGCGCTCGCAGGCGACCGAGCTTGCTGAAACCGCCGGTCATTTCCGCATTTAATCTTTTATCGGCGCGTTTTAACCACGGTTTTACGCGCCGTCTTCTTCCCCTGCCGAATAATGTAATTTTTGTTTAATCGTTACGTCATTATTTGATCAAAATCAGCATTCGAACCCCCTCCGTTTGGTGTTATGCACTGAGTGAATTGTGAACAAAGTCACGCACGGGGATCTTTCCCGCACGGATCGCGTTGTTAAAAAACTACGGGGTTAAAAATGGCGGTGGTAAAAGCAAGTCTGAAGTTATTTGGTGGGGATACAGTAGTTGTTCGTTGTTCCGAAAGTTGTCACATTCATTTGATGAGCGAGAAGAGCCGAACGCCGAACGCTCAAACAGATATTCTGAGTGTCCAGAATCGCGCAAGCGCCTATCTGGCTGTGCCATACAGCGGCGTCTGGAGTGTGTTGATCGACAGCCACAGCCAGTCGCTGGAGCACTCGATCAGCTACGTCGCCGCTTAACGGCTGCGGTTAGCAGGCAAAACCAGGCTGCATCTCCGGGCCTGGTTTTTCACCCTCCAGCAGCAAACGCACTTTCCCCACCAGATCGTTCAGACAATCATCCTGCATGCCGAGCTTAAGCAGCTCCTGTTCCAGTGAAAAAAGATACTGCGCATTCGTGCCGAGCGGGCCACTGGCGGCGGCAATCAGCGGGGCAATGGTCTGCGCACGCGTATCGGATTCATACAGCGGATGGCGTGGATCCATAATAAATACCAGTGCATTCACCGTGCGGCCATCATCAAGCACCAGTTTGGCATGTAACAGCCGGTGATCATTTCGCGTTTCCACAGCAGCGTCAGCTCATCGTGCAAGGTTTCGTCGGATAACCGGTACGCCACGCCCGTGGTACGCCCGCCCTCTTTCAGGGCCAGCATGCGTCCCGGCTGGCAGGCGGTGCCGCGACCAGCGGTTAAGCGCAGGCAAAATGCGCGGTGCCAGCCCGTCAGTGTACCGGTGCAGGATTCATCAAACTCCAGCGCCGGGTTCCACATCAGCGAACCATAGCCAAAAATCCACACCGGGCCATCATCTGGTCGACACGCCAGCGTCGCCGCCAGCGATGCCGCTCGCTGCTCCGCCGACCAAAGTAACGACTCGTCAATATCGCCGAATGCCGTTTTGCAATCTGCTGCTCGCAAAAAATCACGCGTTAACATCTTTTACCTCCGCCACTGCCTGCTTCCGTGCGACTGCTCAACTGCTGCCTTCCCGGCATATGCTGCTTTAAGCGCAGCTTACTACGACCTTATGCAATTCACAGGCCGCTGGCAATAGCGTCAATCCATCGAATAGAGCTATAAATGGCGAAAAGTAATTATTTCAGCGCGTTACTTCTTTTTATGCCATTTGTCATCGTCACCTTTCTGATAATCGTTTTTTACCGCCGCCCAGGCCACGCGGTGCGCCGTCTCCTCGCGGCTGGCATCACCCTTGCGATCTTCTTTGTCCTTATATTGCTCCCAGGCGCTATTAAAGGCCTCTTTATAAATTTCCTGCGCATGCGCTGGCAGGACATGTTGCACGCTCTCTGGGAGATCGGACTTCGCTTTATATGGCATTTAACGCTCCTTTTAGCTTAAAGAAGTAAGCCTGGACGACAAACACCGGGTACGCCAGTAGAGGGGATAAAATGCCTGAGAGCAATATCTATCTCACTGTAAGATAAATACAAATTAAACGAGAATGGATATTTTATTTAGTTGATAACAAAACGAAGCGCTGAGGGTAAAACTACGTAAAAACCCCCATAAAAACAGCGATTTTTGCTATTTTATGACCCGTTCTTTTTCTATCTATAATTCGCAAACACACCTGCACTGTGATGGAGCATCATAATGACAACAACGCACGAGGCGGTGAAAACCCGCCACAAGGAGACAACCCTTATTTTCCCGGTGCTGGCGCTGGCAGTGCTGCTTTTCTGGGGAGGTTCGCAGTCACTACCAGCGGTTATCGGCATTAATTTATTAGCACTGGTTGGTATCTTATCCAGCGCGTTTAGCGTGGTACGCCACGCCGACGTGCTTGCCCACCGGCTTGGCGAGCCCTATGGTTCACTGATCCTCAGCCTGTCGGTGGTTATCCTCGAAGTCAGCCTGATTTCCGCACTGATGGCAACGGGTGACGCCGCGCCGACGCTAATGCGTGACACGCTCTATTCCATCATCATGATTGTCACCGGCGGTCTGGTGGGCTTTTCGCTGTTGCTGGGCGGGCGTAAGTTCGCCACGCAATATATGAATCTGTTTGGCATAAAACAGTATCTGATAGCGCTGTTTCCGCTGGCGATTATCGTGCTGGTGTTCCCGATGGCGCTGCCAGAGGCCAATTTTACGATTGGTCAGTCGCTGCTGGTGGCGTTGATCTCGGCTGCCATGTACGGCGTGTTTCTGCTTATCCAGACCAAAACGCACCAGAGCTTGTTCGTTTATGAGCATGAAGACGAAAGCGATGATGACGATCCGCACCACGGCAAACCGTCTGCGCACGGTAATCTGTGGCACACGCTGTGGCTGATTATCCATCTGGTTGCGGTCATTGCCGTGACGAAGATGAACGCGACGCCGCTCGAAGCGCTGCTGACAGAAATGAATGCGCCGGTGGCATTTACCGGTTTCCTGGTGGCGCTGCTGATCCTCTCGCCGGAAGGGTTAGGTGCGTTAAAAGCGGTGCTGAACAATCAGGTACAGCGCGCAATGAACCTGTTCTTTGGCTCGGTACTGGCAACGATTTCCCTCACCGTCCCGGTTGTGACGCTGATTGCGTGGCTAACCGGTAATGACCTTGTGTTCGGCCTTGGCGCGCCGGAAATGATTGTCATGGTCGCCTCGCTGCTGCTGTGTCAAATCTCGTTCTCTACCGGGCGTACCAATGTGCTTAATGGCGCGGCGCACCTGGCGCTGTTTGCCGCCTACCTGATGACGATATTTGCCTGACAGGCAGAAACAGAAAACCCCGCGTTCGCGGGGTTTTTTTATGCTTACTCGGTATCGAGTTCGCCGAAGCTTTTCACCAGATCGTCAATCGCTTTGATCTGTTTTAAGAACGGCTCCAGTTTATCCAGCGGCAGTGCGGACGGGCCGTCACATTTGGCGTTATCCGGATCCGGGTGCGCTTCAATAAACAGGCCTGCCAGGCCGGTTGCCATGCCGGCGCGCGCCAGTTCGGTAACCTGAGCACGACGACCGCCGGACGCCGCGCCGAACGGGTCGCGGCACTGCAACGCGTGGGTGACATCGAAAATCACCGGTGAGTTGTTGGAGACTTTCTTCATCACGCCGAAGCCCAGCATGTCGACCACCAGGTTGTCATAACCAAAGTTCGCGCCACGGTCGCAAAGAATGACTTTATCGTTACCGCCTTCGTGGAATTTATCCACGATGTTGCCCATTTGACCCGGGCTGACAAACTGCGGTTTTTTGACGTTGATGACCGCGCCTGTTTTCGCCATCGCTTCAACCAGATCGGTCTGACGCGCGAGGAACGCAGGAAGCTGGATCACATCCACCACATCAGCCACCGGCTGCGCCTGCGACGCTTCGTGCACGTCGGTGATCACTTTCACGCCAAAGGTCTGTTTCAGTTCCTGGAAGATTTTCATCCCCTCTTCCAGACCCGGTCCACGGTAGGACTTGATGGAAGAACGGTTGGCTTTATCAAAAGAGGCTTTGAACACATACGGGATACCCAGTTTCTGGGTCACGGTGACGTAGTGTTCGCAAATGCGCATTGCCAAATCGCGGGATTCCAGCACGTTCATACCACCAAACAGTACAAACGGCAGGTCGTTCGCGACGTTAATGTCGCCAATGCTGACCACTTTTTGTTTCATAAAATCGCCTTATCGAGTGTGAATCGGAACAAATCTTTAATGCAGGGTAATCTGCTTGTGCGCAATCGAATTGATTTGCGCGCGGATCATTTCGCTTATCGGATCCTCAGGACACTGCTCTACAAAGTAGTTCAAATCATTCAGCGCCACATGGTCACAATCCAGTTGCGCGTAAATCAGACCGCGATCGCGGATCTCATACGGATCTTCGGGATTAAACTGCAACAGCGCTTCACTGGCGCGCAACGCCAGTTCCATCTGCTGCTCTTCCATCAGCGCCGACTTCAGTGTATCCAGCAGCTTGCGGATCACTTCGGCGTTGTCGGCTTCATCGAGATCTTCATTAAACAGCTCAGCAACCGGGCTGATATTGCCTTTCAGCCACACTTCCAGCGTGTGTTCGTCCAGCGTGTCGCCGTTAAAAGGGTTAATCAGCCACATTTCGCCATCCAGCCATTCGGCGCGAAGGATGAGCTGAGTCGGGAAAATCACCGGCGTCAGGGGAATATCCAGCTGACCGGCGACCCACAGTAAAATCGCGCCCAGCGATACCGCGCTACCCTGACGGTTTTGCAGCACTTTATCCAGCCACAGCGCGTCAGATAAACGGTACACGCCGCGGGTATCTTTAAAACCCCATTCGCCGTAAAACAGCTCAACGAGTTTTTCCAGTTGCCAGTCCTGAGGCTTTGCCTGACCAATCTCCTCACGTGCCAGACTGAGCAACCGCTCCAGTTCGTCTTGCACATATTGTGAAGGAAAGTCATCGCGAATCAGCTCGGAAACAAGGATCATCCCGTCGCATAACGGCGCTTTGTTAAATTCGAAATCAGCTAACGATCTCATGTCTTACCCCAGTATCGGTACTTTTGTGGCGGCGAGTTTAATGATGATGTACAGCACCACCAGCCCCAGCAAAAAAGCGATAAAACCTGTTTGCTGGCCGCGCGGGCGATGTCGCCCCAGCGCAATAAAACCCAAAACGATGTAGATGATAACGCCAAACAGCTTTTCAGTCAGCCATGCGCCTTTAACCGTAAATGGCAAATAGCCTGTTACCCACATCAACCCTGCGCCGCTTAGCAGCAGCACGGTATCCACCGTGTGCGGCACCAACCGCACCCAGCGGGCGTTAATACGCGGATCACCCGACCAACGCCACCAGTAACGTAAAACAAACAGGCTAATGGTGAGCACAACAGACGTCAAATGCAATGTAATCAGAAGCTTAAAAGCATTCATTGCCTGTTACTCCTGTAAAGGCCATTGCCCCAGCGTCAGGCGTTCGTTATCACCGTAATCCCGGCACGTTGCAACCTGCTGCCAGCCGTAATGTTCGAAGATAGCGCGAACATCTGCGCCCTGTTGCCAGCCGTGTTCCAGCAGCAGCCAGCCGCCTGGCAACACATGCTGGCGGGCATTGTCAATGATGGTGTGTAAATCTGCCAGACCGTTGTCGGCCGCCACCAGCGCACTGAGCGGTTCAAAACGCACATCGCCCTGCGCAAGATGCGGATCATGCTCATCGATGTAAGGCGGATTGCTGACAATCATGGCAAATTGCTGCCCTTCAAGCGCGCTGAACCAGCGGCTTTGCAGGATCTCAATATTGGTGATGTTCAGATGTGCAGCGTTGCGTTGTGCCAGCGCCACGGCATCCGGCATCAGATCGACCGCCGTGACTATGCAATCCGGGCGTTCACTCGCCAGCGCCAGCGCGATGGCGCCAGTGCCGGTACCTAAATCAAGAATGCGACACGGTGAGGAAGGAAGACGCGCCAGTGCCTGTTCTACCAGGCACTCGGTGTCCGGGCGTGGAATAAGGGTTGCCGGAGAGACAAACAACGGCAGTGACCAGAACTCACGTACGCCAATCAGATGCGCCACCGGCTCGCCATTTACACGACGAGCCAGTAACGTCGCCAGCTGTTGCTGCTGCCCGGCGTCAAGCATGGTTTCACCAAATGCGAGAATAAACGTACGTGATTTGCCAGTGACAAACCCCAACAGGATCTCCGCATCGCGACGCGGGCTTTCGCTCGCGGCCAGCTCACTTATCGCCTGGCGCAACCACTGTTGATAATCCATTAGTCCTGCTCGGAGAGCGCCGCCAGCTGGTCGGCCTGGTATTCCTGCACAATCGGTTCGATCAGCATATCCAGCTTGCCTTCCATCACTTCGTCAAGGCGGTACAGCGTGACGTTGATACGGTGATCGGTCACACGACCCTGCGGGAAGTTATAGGTGCGGTTACGGTCGCTGCGATCGCCACTGCCCAGCAGGTTACGCCGTGTTGAGGCTTCTGCCTGCTGGCGTTTCGCAGCTTCTGCAGCGTGGATGCGCGCGCCGAGCACAGACAAGGCTTTCGCTTTGTTTTTATGCTGCGAGCGTTCATCCTGGCACTCGACCACGATCCCGGTCGGCAGGTGGGTAATACGGATCGCGGAATCAGTGGTGTTAACGTGCTGACCGCCCGCACCGGAAGAGCGGAAGGTATCAATACGCAGATCGGCCGGATTGATATCCGGCATTTCGGCTTCCGGTAGCTCTGGCATTACGGCCACGGTACAGGCAGACGTGTGAATACGACCCTGCGATTCCGTTGCCGGAACGCGCTGGACGCGATGGCCGCCGGATTCAAATTTCAGACGCCCGTAAACGCCCTCGCCGCTGATTTTGGCGATCACTTCTTTAAAGCCGCCGTGCTCACCGTCGTTGGCGCTCATGATCTCAACGCGCCAGCGGCGGGATTCGGCATAACGGCTGTACATACGGAACAAATCGCCGGCAAAAAGCGCGGCTTCGTCGCCACCGGTTCCGGCGCGAACTTCGACAAACGCGTTACGTTCATCATCGGGATCTTTCGGCAGCAGCAACAGCTGCAGTTGCTGTTCAAGTTGTTCGCCTTTTTCTTTCGCTTCACGCAGTTCATCCTGCGCCAGATCGCGCATTTCCGGGTCGTCGAGCAGCATCTGCGCGGTTTCGATATCTTCCTGAACCTGTTGCCAGTCAGTAAAACAGCGCGACACATCGCTTAGCTGTGCGTATTCGCGCGACAGCGCACGGAATTTATCCTGGTCGGCGATGGTTTGAGCGTCACCGAGCAGCGCCTGAACTTCTTCATGGCGCTCATGCAGGGCTTCCAGTTTGGCAACGATAGAAGGCTTCATAGGCGTAAATGCACCTTTTAATAATAAGAGAGTGTTGTGCTAATCCAGCCCGAGGCTGTTGCGCAGAATATGCAGACGCTCATCGTCCCCGTCACGGGCGGCCTGCTGAAGAGATTTGGTTGGGGCGTGGATAAGGCGGTTGGTCAGTTTCCACGCCAGGTCTTGCATGATAGCTTGCGGGTCGCCGCCCTGCTCCAGCGCGGCAAGCGCTTTGGCGGTCAGCTCATCACGCGCCGTTTCAGACTGGCTGCGGTATTCGCGAATCGTCTCGCTGGCGCTTTGCGCACGCAGCCAGGCCATAAATTCACTGGTTTCCTGGGCGACAATGGTTTCTGCCTGCACCGCAGCGGCTTTACGCTGCGCCAGGTTGTGCTGAATAATACTTTGCAGATCGTCGACGCTATAGAGATAGGCGTTCGCCACTTTGCCCACTTCAGGCTCAACATCGCGCGGCACGGCGATATCCACCAGCAAAACAGGCTGATTACGCCGCGCTTTCATCGCGCGTTCCATCATCCCTTTACCAATAATCGGCAGCGGGCTGGCGGTGGAACTGATCACGATATCAGCATCTTTCAGGCGCTCATCAATGTCGCTTAAAGAAATAACTTCCGCACCGACTTCATCCGCCAGCACCTGCGCGCGTTCACGCGTGCGGTTGGCGATGATCATTTTCTGCACTTTATGCTCGCGCAAGTGGCGCGCAACCAGCTCAATGGTTTCGCCCGCGCCCACTAACAGCACGGTAACCGACGCAAGGGATTCGAAGATTTGCCGCGCCAGCGTACAGGCGGCGAAAGCGACCGATACCGCACTGGCGCCAATATCGGTTTCCGTGCGCACACGCTTGGCGACGGAGAATGATTTCTGGAACATGCGCTCCAGATCGCTGGCGTTGTCATGACCTCGTTGGGAATCGGCAAACGCCTTTTTCACCTGGCCTAAGATTTGCGGCTCGCCGAGAACCAGCGAATCCAGCCCGCTCGCCACGCGCATTAAATGGCTGACGGCATCATTATCCTGGTGCCAGTAGAGGCTCTGGCGCACTTCTTCTTCACGCAAATGGTGATAATCGCACAGCCAGCGCACCAGCGCTTCTTGCAGGTTGTCCCGCTCTTCAACACTCAGATAGAGCTCGGTGCGGTTACAGGTTGACAGCACCACTCCGCCTTGCACCATCGGCTGCGACAGCAGGCTTTCTAACGCCTGGTCAAGCGTTTCCGGCGAAAATGCAATGCGTTCTCGCAACGAAACGGGAGCCGTTTTGTGATTGATGCCAAGAGCTAAAAGGGTCATGAGCGCGGGAATAGTACCAACGTTGATAAGGTTAGACTGCACGCATCATACAGGATGAGTGAGGTCAATAAAAGAGACACTACCCTTTCGGAGTAATTGGTAATTTAATGATTTAAGACAACTTGAACGTAGACGCTGTTTCAGAGCGGCGCTAGCATTAAGCGTAATACTGCAACCTCGCAAGGATTTCCCCTCGTTATGACTCTGCCAGACTTTCGCTTTATTCGCCTGCTGCCGCTGGCAAGCCTCGTATTAACCGCTTGTACGCTCAATGCGCCAAAAGGGCCGGGACAAAGCCCGGATTCGCCGCAGTGGCGCGAACACCAGCAACAGGTGCGCAGCTTAAATCAGTATCAAACGCGCGGCGCATTCGCTTATATCTCCGACGAGCAAAAAGTATATGCCCGTTTCTTCTGGCAGCAAACCGGTCAGGATCGCTATCGTCTGTTGCTGACCAACCCGCTGGGCAGCACCGAACTGGAACTGAACGCTCAGCCGGGTAACGTGCAACTGGTGGACAACAAAGGCAAACGCTACACCGCCGATGATGCCGAAGAGATGATTGGCAAACTGACCGGCATGCCGATTCCGCTTAACAGCCTGCGCCAGTGGATCCTTGGTCTGCCAGGCGATGCCACCGACTATAAACTTGATGCGCAATACCGCCTGAGCGAGCTGAATTACAACCAGGGCGGCAAAAGCTGGAAAGTGGTATATGGCGGGTATGACAACAGCCAGCCTTCCCTGCCGGCCAATATGGAGTTGAGCGACGGCAAACAGCGCATCAAGCTGAAAATGGACAACTGGATTGCCAAATGACGACGTGGCCCGCTCCGGCGAAACTCAACCTGTTTTTATACATTACCGGCCAGCGTGCCGATGGCTACCACACGCTGCAAACCCTGTTTCAGTTTCTTGATTATGGTGACACGCTGAGCATTGAACCGCGCAGCGATGGAGAGATCCGCCTGCTGACACCGGTCGAAGGCGTGCCGGACGAAGAGAACCTGATTGTACGCGCCGCACGTCTGCTTATGCAGCGCGCGGCAGAAAGCGGTCGTCTGCCTGCGGGTAGCGGCGCGGAGATCGCTATCGATAAACGTCTGCCGATGGGCGGCGGGCTCGGCGGCGGGTCGTCGAATGCAGCCACCGTGCTGGTTGCCCTCAATCACTTGTGGGGTTGCAAGCTGAGCGTCGATGAGTTAGCCACACTCGGCCTACGTCTGGGTGCCGATGTGCCGGTGTTTGTGCGCGGTCACGCGGCTTTCGCCGAAGGGGTTGGCGAAATCCTCACCCCGGTCAATCCGCCGGAAAAATGGTATCTGGTGGCGCACCCTGGTGTGGGCATTCCCACGCCGGTGATTTTCAAGGATCCGGAACTGCCGAGAAATACGCCGCAAAGGTCAATTGATACGTTATTAAAATGTGAATTCGGCAACGATTGCGAGGTTATCGCAAGAAAACGTTTTCGCGAGGTTGATGCCGCGCTTTCCTGGCTGTTAGAATACGCGCCGTCGCGCCTGACTGGCACAGGAGCCTGTGTCTTTTCCGAATTTGACACCGAATCCGCCGCTCGTCAGGTGCTTGAGCAAGCCCCGGAATGGCTGCACGGTTTTGTCGCGCGAGGCGTCAACCTCTCGCCGCTAGCGCAGACCATCGCCGGGCAAGCTGAGCTCCGGTGACAACGTCACACCTGTTCCAGACGTTGCATCGCGCTCTTTAATACACCGCATGGATAGAATTCAGCCCTGACCGCACATTTTGGCCGATTCTATCCACCACTGGACGCATGCCTGAGGTTCTTCTCGTGCCTGATATGAAGCTTTTTGCTGGTAACGCTACCCCGGAACTAGCACAACGTATTGCCAACCGCCTGTACACTTCTCTCGGCGACGCCGCCGTAGGCCGCTTTAGCGACGGCGAAGTCAGCGTACAAATCAATGAAAATGTACGCGGTGGTGATATTTTCATCATCCAGTCCACTTGTGCCCCTACCAACGACAACCTGATGGAATTGGTTGTGATGGTTGATGCCCTGCGCCGTGCTTCCGCAGGTCGTATCACCGCGGTCATTCCTTACTTTGGCTATGCCCGTCAGGATCGCCGCGTGCGTTCCGCCCGTGTACCGATTACCGCAAAAGTGGTTGCCGATTTCCTCTCAAGCGTCGGCGTTGACCGCGTACTGACCGTTGACCTGCATGCTGAACAGATTCAGGGCTTCTTTGATGTTCCGGTAGATAACGTATTCGGTAGCCCGATCCTGCTCGAAGATATGCTGCAACTGAATCTGGACAACCCGATTGTGGTTTCCCCGGATATCGGCGGTGTGGTTCGCGCCCGTGCGATTGCCAAGCTGCTGAACGATACCGATATGGCGATCATTGATAAACGCCGTCCGCGCGCGAACGTCTCCCAGGTGATGCACATCATCGGTGACGTGGCAAACCGCGACTGCGTTCTGGTTGACGATATGATCGATACCGGCGGTACTCTGTGCAAAGCAGCGGAAGCGCTGAAAGAGCGTGGTGCGAAACGCGTGTTCGCCTATGCGACTCACCCGATTTTCTCCGGTAATGCGGTAAATAACCTGCGCAACTCTGTGATCGACGAAGTGGTTGTCTGCGACACCATTCCGCTGAGCGATGAGATCAAAGCGCTGCCAAACGTACGTACGCTGACGCTGTCTGGCATGCTGGCTGAAGCTATCCGTCGTATCAGTAACGAAGAATCAATTTCGGCTATGTTCGAACATTAATCGTTGCTGTATAAAAAACCCGCTCAGGCGGGTTTTTTTAGCTTTGAAGATTATTTGTATGATTTATTAATTAGTTATCGAATGATTTCCAGGGGACGCAAGATCATTGTGAACAGATTGTTCTCACCTCATGTCATGCCTTTTCGCGCGCTAATCGACGCGTGCTGGAAAGAGAAATACACCACCGCCCGTTTCACCCGCGATCTGATTGCCGGCATAACGGTTGGTATTATCGCCATCCCGCTGGCGATGGCGCTGGCGATCGGCAGCGGCGTGGCGCCGCAATACGGGCTTTATACCTCAGCGGTTGCCGGTATTGTTATCGCTCTGAGCGGTGGCTCGCGCTACAGCGTTTCCGGCCCGACGGCCGCCTTCGTGGTTATTCTGTATCCGGTGTCGCAGCAGTTTGGTCTGTCGGGCCTGCTGGTGGCGACGCTGATGTCTGGCGTGTTTCTGATCCTCTTCGGGCTGGCGCGCTTTGGCCGGCTAATTGAATACATTCCGCTTTCAGTGACGCTCGGTTTCACCTCCGGGATCGGCATCACCATTGCCACCATGCAGATAAAAGATTTTCTCGGCCTGCAAATGCCGCACGTGCCGGAACACTATTTGCAAAAAGTCGGCGCGCTGGTAATGGCGCTGCCCACGATCAATCCGGGTGACGCGGCAATTGGTATCGTCACCCTCGCCACGCTGGTGCTGTGGCCGCGCCTGCGTTTACGCCTGCCGGGACATTTGCCCGCGCTGCTGGCGGGCTGCGCGGTGATGCTGGGAGTCAATCTGCTCGGCGGTCACGTCGCGACCATCGGTTCACAATTTCACTACGTGCTGGCTGATGGTTCACAGGGCAACGGCATCCCGCAGCTTCTGCCGCAACTGGTGCTGCCGTGGGATCTGCCCGGTTCTGAATTTACCCTGAGCTGGGATTCGCTGCGCGCCTTGCTGCCAGCGGCATTTTCTATGGCCATGCTCGGCGCTATCGAATCGCTGCTGTGTGCTGTCGTGCTGGACGGTATGACCGGCACCAAACATAAAGCCAACAGCGAGCTAATTGGTCAGGGGCTGGGGAATATCGCCGCGCCGTTCTTCGGTGGGATCACCGCAACCGCTGCAATTGCCCGTTCGGCAGCCAACGTCCGCGCCGGTGCGACATCACCCATTTCGGCAGTGATCCACTCTCTGTTAGTAATCATGGCGCTACTGGCGCTGGCTCCCCTGCTCTCCTGGCTGCCGCTGTCTGCGATGGCGGCGCTGCTGCTGATGGTGGCGTGGAACATGAGTGAAGCGCACAAAGTGATTGACCTGCTGCGCCGCGCACCGGTGGATGACATAGTGGTGATGCTGATTTGTATGTCACTGACCGTGCTGTTCGATATGGTGATCGCCATCAGCGTGGGGATTGTGCTCGCCTCGCTGCTGTTTATGCGCCGTATCGCGCGGATGACTCGCCTGGCCGTGGTGAACGTCAGCGTACCGGATGATGTGCTGGTGCTGCGCGTCATCGGCCCGCTGTTTTTTGCTGCCGCAGAAAGTGTGTTCAGCGATCTGGAAACCCGTATCGCCGGGAAGCGCATTGTGGTGCTGAAATGGGATGCGGTGCCGGTGCTGGATGCGGGCGGGCTGGATGCTTTCCGCCGCTTCGTTAACCGCCTGCCGCAGGGTACTGAGCTACGCGTCAGCAACCTTGAGTTCCAGCCGCTGCGCACACTGGCACGCGCGGGTATACAGCCAATCCCTGGCCGTCTGTCGTTCTTCCCTAACCGCGATGCGGCCTTAGCCGACCTGTAATCATGATGCGCGGCGGCGCATCATCACCTCGATCGCCCGTTGTAGCCATTGCAGCACTTCGGGCGTCATCCAGGTTCCTTTCATCAGATGCGGCTCCTGCTGCATTGCACTGCGGAATTTTTGCTGCGTTTGCGGATCGGTTCCGGCATAAGACTGGAACAGTTCCAGCCAGTTAGCGGCCAGCCCCTGCGCTTCGTCAGACTCTGGATCTATTGCCTGACGTTGAGCGGTATGCAGTTTCGCCACCAGCGGCGGCCACTCCATCATGCGGTCAAAATAGTGCGCCCGGGTAAACGCCATCTCTTGCGAAGACAAATAACGCTGCCAGATAGCGAGCTTACTTTCCGCAAAACTGTGGGTAATAAAATCGACCGCTTCCTGCGTAATGCCCGTTTGCTCACGCATTTGGGGTTCCACGCGGTGCATCTCATTTAAGCGGGTCAGAAACTCCGGTTTGTTGGCGGTATCCTGCTCCAGCCGCGTCATCCAGCGGGTTGCCAGATCCATCGCACGCGGATCATCCACCGGGCACTTCTGCGCTAAAAGGGTTTGTACTTCGCTCACCATTTGCGCCCAGAACCGTTCGCGAGCCTCATCGCGCGAGGCAAACGGTAATTCCTGTAACTCTTGCGGACTGAACCAACGATCGTACATTTTCATTAACTCCAGGGTCTGTAGCCAGGACTCCAGATCGGGCTCCACGCCGCTGGCGAGGCCATCACGCAACAGCGCAAGCTGTTCGCGCAGAGTGACAATATTGCGCATTTGCTTGTCGAGCAGCGTGATTTGGTCATTCAGTAATTCCGCCAGCGGGCGCGTTTCCCGCGCCAGATAATCCCCGATTGCCGCCAGTTCCATGCCCGCTTTCGCCAGCGCCTGGATCATATGCAGGCGTTTGACATCAGCGAGCGCATAAAGCCGGTATCCGGCGGCGCTTCGGGCAGAAGGCAAAAGCAGACCGATTTGCTCATAATGGTGCAACGTACGCACACTGATCCCCGCACGTCGCGCTAACTCCCCCACCTGAATCAACATAGCTGCTCCTTTCTTGCCCACAGACTGGACTATCGAGCCTCACGTTACGTGAGGGTCAAGTAAAAAGCCAAAAAAAACGGTTCCCGCAGGAACCGTTATCGAAACTGACTTTTTAACTATGATGTTGGCGGTCCCTGCGGCAGCGTTTGTCATAATGACGCACCCACCAGTACTTATCGCACACCTGCTCATGACCACTTACGCGGGCGCCAGCGAGCCAGAGCACGGCTCCGAGGAAAATACTCAGCACAGCGCCATGGGCAAAAAACTGCGGCAGGTTAAGTTGTGGCAGCTGGTTTAAAATGGAATAACCAACGCCGACAACCATCACGACCAACCCCAACCCCATAAGCACATTACCGAGCAACGAAGCGTTTTTGCGTTTCATCTGTCACCTCCGGAACGACGGGTTGGATGGGATAACCCCAATCCTTGTGCGTAAAGTATAGACAGCCCCCCTTTTAGCGGTTGCGGGCACGATCACAATTACACATCTATGACTAACACAAATTTACAAATAACCTACTGAACTACATGAAATTCGAATGGTTGATGTGAGCAATCATTATCATTTTTCGCGTTTCGCCGGGAGAATTTTGTCTTCGCGTCCCGCACAACGTAAACTACGCGCCGGACATTGATCTGGTCAGGAATAAAAAGTGACGATTAAACTGATTGTCGGGCTGGCGAACCCCGGCGCTGAGTATGCCGCGACGCGCCATAACGCAGGCGCCTGGTATGTTGATTTGTTGGCGGAGAGAGCCCGCGCGCCGCTGCGCGACGAGCCGAAGTTTTTCGGCTATACCTCGCGCATCAATCTGGCGGGTGAAGACGTGCGCCTGCTGGTTCCCACCACGTTTATGAACCTGAGCGGCAAAGCGGTCGCGGCAATGGCAACGTTTTACCGCATCAACCCGGACGAAATCCTTGTCGCCCACGATGAGCTGGATCTGCCGCCTGGCGTGGCAAAATTTAAGCTGGGGGGCGGCCACGGTGGCCACAATGGTCTGAAAGATATCATCAGTAAATTGGGCAATAACCCCAATTTTCACCGTTTACGCGTTGGAATTGGTCATCCGGGTGATAAAAACAAGGTTGTCGGTTTTGTTCTGGGCAAACCGCCGCTTTCCGAGCAAAAGCTGATTGACGAAGCTGTAGACGAAGCGGCGCGTTGTACCGAGATCTGGCTGAAAGAAGGTTTAACCAAAGCCACCAATCGCCTGCACGCCTTTAAGGCGCAGTAAGCGGGTTGTGGCGGCATTTTTGCCGCGCGTAACAGCGGTTACGTGTATAATAGCCAAAGTTATTCACTTTTCTACAATCTGTTTTTCGCAACAGGTTGATTATCAAGATATTAAGGTAATTACATCATGGGATTCAAATGCGGTATCGTTGGCCTGCCCAACGTAGGTAAATCCACCCTGTTCAATGCGCTCACCAAAGCAGGTATTGAAGCGGCGAACTTCCCGTTCTGTACTATTGAGCCGAACACCGGTGTCGTACCGATGCCCGATCCGCGTCTGGATAAACTCGCGGAAATCGTGAAACCGCAGCGCATTCTGCCGACCACCATGGAATTCGTCGATATCGCCGGTCTGGTAAAAGGCGCGTCCAAAGGCGAAGGTCTGGGCAACCAGTTTTTAACCAACATTCGCGAAACAGAAGCTATCGGCCACGTTGTGCGCTGTTTTGAGAATGACAATATCATCCACGTTGCGGGCAAAGTGAACCCGGCGGAAGATATTGACGTGATTAACACCGAGCTGGCGCTTTCTGACCTGGATACCTGCGAACGCGCGATTCACCGCGTGTCCAAAAAAGCGAAAGGCGGCGATAAAGACGCGAAAGTTGAGCTGGCCGCGCTGGAAAAATGCCTGCCGCAACTGGAAAACGCCGGTATGCTGCGTGCGCTGGATCTGAGCAAAGAAGAGAAAGAAGCGATCCGTTACTTGAGCTTCCTGACGCTGAAGCCGACCATGTATATCGCTAACGTGAACGAAGACGGCTTCGAAAATAACCCGTACCTCGATCAAGTTCGCGCTATCGCAGAGCAAGAAGGCTCCGTCGTGGTGCCGGTTTGTGCCGCCGTTGAAGCGGATATTGCCGAGCTGGACGACGAAGAGCGTGACGAATTTATGGCCGAACTGGGTCTGGAAGAGCCGGGGCTTAACCGCGTTATCCGCGCAGGTTATTCCCTGCTGAACCTGCAAACTTATTTCACCGCCGGTGTGAAAGAAGTGCGTGCCTGGACCATCCCGGTTGGCGCAACCGCGCCGCAAGCGGCGGGTAAAATCCATACCGACTTCGAAAAAGGCTTTATTCGCGCGCAGACCATCGCGTATGAAGATTTCATCGCTTACAAAGGTGAGCAAGGCGCGAAAGAAGCCGGCAAGATGCGTGCAGAAGGCAAAGAGTACATCGTAAAAGATGGCGATGTGATGAACTTCCTGTTCAACGTCTAACCACGCCTCTTGTCTGATGCGGTATTATTAAATAGCATGCAGACTGGCAAACTCTATAAAATCCACGCAATTGCGTGGATTTTTGTTTGCAGCACTTCGCTGTTATTTCACATAAGCTCAGCCACAATCCCCTGCTGCCTGATAAAGCCGAAACCCGCGTTTGAACTACGCGGCAGACTCGCCAGCAGATAATCCCCGACGAGCGTTTTTCAGCGCAACATAATGGATGTTTTTAACGCCCAGTTACTGATTCACCCACACCAGTTGATCAACCCGGAAACCGAGACCCCGCGCGGTATTCAGGTAATCTTGTTTCACCGCCTCGGGCAGCGTTGGCGTGCGCGACAGGATCCACAAATAGTCGCGGTTCGGGCCGCTCACCAGCGCGTACTGGTAATTATCGTCAAGTTTAATGACGTTATAGCCGCCGTAAAACGGACCAAAGAAAGAGACTTTCAACGCGGCTGTTGAAGGTTTGCCGGTGAAATAGGCTTTCCCTTCGCTCTCGCTCCATTTTTGCTTTTGCGGATCATAGCCGCGGTTGAGAACGCTGATGCCCCCGTCGCTGCGCTTGCCATAGGTTGCGGTCACCTGTTCCAGCCCGCGTTCAAAGCGGTTTTCCAGACGGGCGACTTCATACCATTTTCCAAGATAACGGCTGGCGTCAAAGCCAGTGATCGGCTGCACCCCTTTTGGCGGCGTCGGGGATTTACAGGCAACCAGTGTCAGGGCGATAGCAACACCGGTCACCACAGGCCATAGCTTCATGAGAACTCCTTTCATCGTCGCGGTTAGGAGTAAAGTGTAGTGCAAACGCTCCGCTCTTCGTTCAACCCATTAGTATTCGTAGTATATTGAGAGCATTCTCTATTATCAGGTTTCCCTCATGTCTTACTCCATCGGCGAATTTGCTCAACTTTGCGGGATCACTCCGACAACGCTGCGTGCGTGGCAGCGTCGTTACGGCCTGCTTAAGCCGATACGCACCAGTGGTGGTCACCGGCTATATAGCGACGATGATGTCCAGCTGGCATTGAAAATCCTCGACTGGGTGAAAAAAGGGGTTCCGGTAAGCCAGGTGAAACCCTTGCTGGCGCGTCCGGAAACACACAGGACAAACAACTGGCTCACCCTGCAGGAGAACATGTTGCAGCGGCTGAAAGAGGGAAAAATCGAATCTCTGCGCCAGCTGATTTACGATTCAGGCCGCGAATACCCGCGCCCGGAGCTGGTCAGCGAAGTGTTGCGTCCGCTGCGCAGCAAAGTTTCGGCCAATATCCCGACCATGATGACCCTGCGCGAAGTTCTGGATGGCATCATCCTCTCCTACACCTCGTTTTGCCTCGAAGGGGACAAAAAAGCGCCGGGCGATAACTATCTCATCACTGGATGGCACCTTACCGACCCGTGCGAAATCTGGCTAGAAGCGCTAAAACGTACCGGCCAGGGACACCGTATCGACGTGCTTCCGGTGCCGCCCGCCACGCTGGCTCCGGAGATTTTCCCGCAGCGAAAGTGGCTGCTGGTCACCACGGGCAAACTCTCCGCCGCACGAAAAAAGCAGATCGCGCTCTGGCAAGCCGCTGTCGTTTCCCTCGAGGTTATCTCTCTCTGAATCCGTTCCACACCACTCTCCCGCTTCGCGACACAACAGTGAAACGTTGCGGGTCTGCCACTCGCATTAAAAGCGCATAACAACGGCATTAACAATTTATTGAATTTATTACTCAATAAAAAATATCTCCAGTAAAACTTGGACAAATAAATTTAATTGTGTAAGTTTTAAGTATGCCGTTACTCCACGATTTTTAACGCATGCGGAAAGGTGCATAAGTGCCAACGCTAATAAATCAGCGAGTCAGCAGCAGGCGGCTGAAAGGCAACGGCAGCAGTCAAAGGATGGTTTCGCAGGGCGGCACGCATTGAGGTAATACAACCGGGATGAAGAAATCTGCCATGCCATTTGCAGAGCGACACTTTTCTTCGTCCATAACGCGCAGCAAGAGGATAACCTGATGAACACGCAACCCATCATCGGTATTAGCGGATGTTTAACCGGCTCGGCGGTGCGCTTTGACGGCGGGCACAAACGCATGGGTTTTGTGATGGATGAATTAGCACAGTGGGTAACGTTCAAACCAGTGTGCCCTGAAATGTCTATCGGCCTGCCCGTACCTCGCCCGGCGCTGCGCCTGGTTCAGAACAGCGATTCAGCGATCCTCATGCGCTTCAGCCATGCCCCGCATGACGATGTGACGCAGAAAATGGCCGACTTCACCCGGGCGTATCTTCCGCAAGTGGCCGTGTTATCCGGCTTTATCGTCTGCGCGAAATCGCCGAGCTGCGGCATGGAGCGCGTGCGGCTGTATGATGAAAAAGGCAATCGCGGACGTAAAGAGGGTGTGGGCCTCTTTACCGGTGCATTGCTGGAACATTACCCGTGGTTACCGGTTGAAGAAGATGGTCGCCTGCACGATCCGCTTTTGCGGGAAAACTTTGTCGAGCGCGTTTTCGCTCTGCACGAACTCAATACGCTCAAGGCTAACGGCCTGACCCGCCGCGCGCTGCTGGATTATCACAGCCGCTACAAACTCCAGTTGCTGGCGCACGACCAGGCCGGTTACCGGGAGATTGGCCCCTTCGTCGCTTCGCTGCACGAATGGGAAGATCTGGACGCCTTCTTTGTGGCATACCGCGAGAAGCTGATGGCGATCCTGAAAAAAACCGCGTCGCGGAAAAATCATACCAACGTGCTGATGCACATTCAGGGCTACTTCCGTGAACATTTAAACAGCCGCCAGCGGGGTGAATTGCGCGATGTGATCCTCCATTATCGCAACGGGCTGCTGCCGATCCTCGCGCCAATAACCCTGTTGAAGCACTATCTGGCCGAATACCCGGATCGCTACCTGTTAAAACAAAATTACTTTGCCCCCTACCCGGACGTGCTTGGGCTGCGTCTGACCGTCAACTGAATACCATGACAAGAAAGCTCGAATGACCCTGATACGGGCTCCTCTCGTTCCACGTTTAGACGACATCTCTTGTCGTCTTTTTTTTCGCTGCGCGTAGCGCGACGGCCAGCGGTTCTGCGCATGCCGTGATTGATATTTCGCTTTAGCGCGTCGCGGCAAATCACTACCCGCAGGTCACACTGAGCAGACTAAGGTCGCATGATCCCACCACGGGTTAGCATTAACGCGGCTTGCCAGCACGGTAAATCGCGCTTTCTGCAGCTCCTCCATTAAGTCCGGGAGGGGTTTTAACGTGCGCCAGGGTTGACCCTCTCTGAGCAAATAATGGTGTTCGGTATCGTAATTCTCCCTGTCTTCCTGATAACGCGGCATCCCGCACATCGAACTGACAATGAAATGTCCTGCGGGTTTGAGCAATCGTCGCACTTCAGCAAAACAGCGTTGCCTTGCCTCGCCGATCAGGCAGTGCAAACAACTGCCATCAATGATCAGGTCAAACGTTGCCGCTCTGCACTGAGGAAGATGGCAGACATCACCGACCCAAAAGTGCGCGCGCAGACCTGCTTGCGTAAAGCGTTCTTCAGCCCAACGGATCGCGGTTTGCGCGAAATCCACGCCCCACACATCGTCACCCCGCCGGGCAAAATATTCCGCAGCCATCGCGCCATTGCCACACCCCAACTCAAGGACTGTTGCACCGGGTTGCGGGAGGTACTGATGCTGCCCAAGCCATGAAAAAACCTGCTCCTGTTGCGCCTTCGCCCTCAGATATCCCTCTCCGGCCCAGGCGGCTTCTCCGTTTGCTATTCGTTCCTGATACTGTGTTTCGTAGATATTCATTATTAACCGCTACCTTGCTCAAGCCTGTTGTCAGTTATATTGTCGATGGGGCAAAACGCGATGAAGCGCGAAAAACAACATAATCCTCATCGTGCCCGCTGCGCCAGCCGCCGCGATTATCTATACTCCACGTCACCTGCCCTTTTCCAGTAAGGTTTCCTGTGTTAGCTACTGTTCTCGTTGCGATTGTCGCCGCCATTCATCTGTACATTCTGGTGCTCGAAATGTTTTTGTGGGACACCAGAACAGGCCGCAAAGCCTTTAATCTTAGCGCAGAGTTTGCGCGCGACACCCGCGTGCTGGCTGCGAACCAGGGGTTGTATAACGGCTTTCTGGCGGCGGGGCTATGTTGGGGATTATGGCTGGGTGCAAGCGGCGTGCCGGTTACCCTCTTTTTCCTGATCTGTGTGCTGATTGCCGGGATTTTCGGTGCCGTAACAGCCAGCCGGAAAATACTCTTTGTTCAGGCACTTCCGGCACTGCTCGCATTCATTGCCGTGCTGATGCAGTGAATGTTGCCTTTGTCTGTCAATGGCTGGGCTAATGTCGCGCCCAGGCATCAACAACGGTTATTCACGCTTGCAGGTTACGGTGTTTTTCGTTCGGCAAAGTAGTGTGCTGGCGTGCTGCCCATCGTTTTTCTGAACATGGTGATAAACGCATTCACGGATTCATAGCCGAGTTTTGTCGCCACGTTTTGCACGGATTCGCCGCTGGCTAACGCCTGCAGCGCAATAATCAAATGGAGTTGCTGACGCCATCGCCCAAAGGTCAGCCCCGTCTCGCGCAACATCAAACGCGCCAGAGAGCGCTCACTGAGCGCAAGGCGCTTCGCCCACTCTTTAAACGTGCTGCGATCTTCCGGATGGCTCACCAACGTATCGGCCATGGCGCGAATTTTGGCATGCGCAGAAACCGGTAAACTGAAGTTCTGTTGCGGCATGGTGACCAGCTCATCAAGCGTGACCCGGGTTAGCCTCGCGGCATGGCTATCTGGCGGGTAATCGACATTTTCCCGGGTTAAGCGATCAACTAACTCTTTAATGAGCTGAGAAATGGCCAGCGTGCAGCAGCGATTCGGCAGTGCTGCGGCCCCGGGTTCAATAAAAAGATAATTCAGATGCGCATTCCAGGTGGCACTGGCGCTGTGAGGTACCCCGCCGGGGATCCATACCGCGCAGTGCGGCGGCACTATCCAGATCTCGTTTTCTGCACGACAGGTCACCGCACCATACAGCGCAATGATTAATTGCCCTTTTCGGTGCGTATGAACCGGCACCTCGGCTTCGTAATCCACGAAATCAAGACGCCGGGCAACTGCCGGCCTGTGTGTGTCATCGGGGTCAAACACGGTTGTAGCGTAGTTAGGCTGCATACGATTGGCAACATTTAGGTATTTTTTGACAGAATAGAGTATTTAATGGCGGGCGCAAGCCGGTAATACTTTGCGGCATGAACAAAATCGATTTCTCCCCCAGCCATTTGTTGCGCGATTTATCTGCCCTGCTTCGTCGTACAGGCAGAATGTTTGGTTCAGTCGCATTAACGGGCGATGCCAATGCATTACTTTATTCCGCCAAGAGCTTTGCAGCGGCGATGCTCGCTTATTACATCGCCCTATCAATCGGCCTTGAAAAACCCTCGTGGGCGATCATTACCGTTTATATTGTGTCGCAAACTTCCGTTGGCGCGTCGCTGAGCAGAAGCGTCTACCGCTTAGCCGGTACGATAGTGGGTGCCGGCGCGACGGTGTTGATTGTGCCCACTTTCGTAAACACGCCGATTTTTTGTAGCGTGATACTCACCGGCTGGATCACTTTTTGCCTCTATTTATCGCTGCTTGAGCGCACACCCCGCGCCTACGCCTTTGTGCTGGCCGGTTACACGGCGAGTCTGATTGGTTTTCCGGCGGTATTTCACCCCGGCGAGATTTTTGATACCGCCATTGTGCGTGTGCAGGAGATCGGCATTGGCATCTTCTGCGCGGCGCTGATTCACCGCTATGTGTTGCCAAAACGGATCTCCGGCCTGTTCAACAGCAAAATCGCGCAAACGCTGGATTCTGCACGCCAGATGCTGGCAGACACGTTGGCGGGAAGTGCCAACGAAGCGGCCGCTAATCTGAAACTGGCGCTGGCGTTACAGTTTCTGCAAGGCCTGAGCCACCATATCCCTTACGACTTTGCCTTCTCAGCGCCGGTGCGTCATGCGCGAAAGGCGTTGCATGACAAGCTGGCGCGCTTGTTGATCGTCAGCGGTGAATTACACGATCGCCTGTTGATGGTCACTGCGCTGTCCGCCGATATTCAGACGCTGCTGGAAGCGGTGCAAAGCTGGCTCGCCGGGGAAGAGAGCGCAAAACGGAAAATAACCGGGCAAGCGCTGGCAGAACGCAGTGCAGCGCTAACCAAACAACTCGCCGGCGCAGAGGCACTGACCTTTGAAACGGCGCTCCAGATGAACCTTGTCCGTCACCTCCATGACGCCATTATCCTGTTGCTGCAATGCGAGCGGCTCGCTGACGCACTCGCGCAGGCAAAACCGGCGCAACTGCCGGCAGAAGATAAACCGGCGAAAGGCTATGTATTTCACCGCGATAGCCTCTCTGCGGCGCGCACTGCGCTGGGTGCTTTCGTCATTATCCTGAGTGGTTGTCTTATCTGGATTGACACAGCCTGGCCCGATGGCGCGACGGCGGTTTCAATCCTCGGAGTCTGCTGCACGCTGTTTGGCAGTTTCGATACCCCGGCGCCGCACATTGTGAAATATATGATAGGTTCCGCCTGGGGCGTAATGATAAGCCTGCTCTACAGCTTTGCCCTGCTGCCTGCGGTGACTGAGTTTTCGGTGCTGGTTGCGGTGCTCGCCCCGGCTTATCTGCTGGCGGGATCGTTGCAGGCCCGACCAGCCACCACCTTCATGGCCATGGGGATCACCCTGACACTGCCTATTTTGTGCGAGTTGGGTGCCCACTACAGCGGAGATTTCGCCGTGGCCGTCAATACCGCCATCGCGCTCTTTGCCGCCACCGGCTTTGCGGTGATCACGATGAGCTTGCTACAAACCGTGCAGGCTGACGCCGCCATTGAACGCTTGCTACGCGCCTGCCGACGCGACGTTCGACGCAGCGTGAAAGGTGTATTCAAACCCGATGAAACCCACTGGACCAATCTGATGATAGACCGGACCGCACTGTTACTGCCGCGCTTGCAGCGAAGCGGGCACTCCGCAGAGCAAACGCTCAACCAGATGTTGCACGCGTTACGCATTGGCCTTTCCGTGATGCACTTGCGCCGCTTTCAGGCGCAGAAAGACCGCAAAAAAGCCCATGAAATTAGCGAGATCCTCTCTCTGCTTGCCCGCGATACCGCAACCAGTGCGTTACGTCAGCGGATTGAGGCCATGATTGGCCTCTCATCCCTGCAGCCCCATCAACAGTCGCGCCAGCTCGTTAACTGTCTGGTCGATCTGCACTGCGCATTACGCGAACCGTACACGGAGCGTGCCCATGATTAATGATATTAATCTCGGTGGTGTTTACGTCCCGGGGCTGCTGGTCATCGCCCTGGCAGCCCTTTTCTGCACGCTGTTATGGCTGCCTCTTTTCGCTTTCAGCAGGCGCTATCGCCGTTTGCCCTTGCGTCCGCTGATGAGTTTGTCCACTTACATTGTTACTTTTTTCCTGCTTATGCAGGGGCTGAACGCGCTGGGGTTAGTCGCATGAAATCCTTTTTTTCTCTTTTAAGCCGTTATGCACTGACGTTAAGCGCTGTGCTGGTGGCAACCCTCCTCGCTTACCTGATGTGGAAACATTACGCGCAGCGTCCCTGGACCCGCGATGGCCGGGTGCGTGCTGATGTGGTGCAGATAGCGCCGGATGTTTCCGGGCCGGTGGCCAATGTCGCCGTTCGCGATAACCAGTGGGTTAATCAGGGCGATGTGCTTTATTCAATCGATCCGCACTGGCTAAAGCTGGCGGTGGCCAGCGCGCAGGCGGATGTCGAGGCAAAACGCCATGAGATGTTAATGCGCCAGGATGCGGCGACAAGGCGGTCACAGATAAAAGGCGTGATCTCCAGCGAAGACTTACAACAAACAGGCAGTGCGGCCAGCATCGCGGCGGCAAATTATCACGGCGCGCTGGCGGCGCTGGAACTGGCACAGCTTAATTTAGCGCATGCCACGGTGCGCGCGCCGGTCGCGGGCTACGTCACGCATCTCCGGCTGCGCCCGGGCGACTACGCCACCGCCGGGGAAACCAAAGTGGCCATCATAGATGCGAACAGTTTCTGGGTCGTGGGCTATTTTGAGGAGACAAAACTGCGGCATATTCATGTCGGAAATCGCGCGCACATCGCGCTGATGGGGTTTGAGCCCGTCATCACCGGTTACGTTGAGAGCATCGGGCACGGCATCGGCGACAGCAATGACGAAACGGGCGGTCTTGGCCTGCCGGACGTTAACCCCACCTTTAACTGGGTACGCCTTGCGCAGCGCGTACCGGTCCGTATTCATATCGACAAGCTGCCCGCAGGCGTGGAGTTAGTGGCGGGTTTATCCGCCAGCGTGTCGGTAGAGCCTGCCGGGCAGAAAACGTCCCCGTCGTTACTCGCACGAATAACCGGTGAATAACCAAAGCGTTAAATGTTGTCTTGATTTTGTCCGCTGGCAGCCTGTCCAGCGCCAGCGGACGAGGCTGCAGAGTCTTACTTAAACAGTTTCTGCACAAACTCGGCATAGGCGGGACGCCAGACATCCATTTCGTGTCCCAGGCCGGGATACTCTTTATAGCTAAACGTGATGCCTTTTTGCTCCAGTTCTTTTTTAAGCCCGGCAATATCCTTCCCGGTGACGGTATCTTTTTCGCCAACCACCACCGTGAAGTTATGCAACTGCTTATTCACTTCCTGCGGTTTATTGAGCTGCGCCGTCACACCGGCATCCGGGACGGTGGCAGTGGTGACGCCACTGAATGTCGCTAGCCAGCCAAAACTGTCCAGATGGTTCATCCCGGAAACGAGAGCCTGAAAGCCCCCTTGTGAGAGCCCGGCCAGCGCACGTCCGCCAGCATCCTTGCGCACATTAAAGCGGGCATCGACCAGCGGAATGATGTCATGCATCAGTTCGCGGTCTGCCGCTTTGGCATTAAGCGGATAGAACATTTTGCGCCGCTCTTTCGGCGGATAATTTTCAGGAATCGCCTGCAGAATATCCGTTTCGGTATCCGGCACCACCACCAGCATGGGTTTGATTTTCCCTTCGGCCAACATGTTGTCCATTATCTGCGGCAACCGCCCCTGATCAATGGCGGAAAGGCCGGTATCGCCAAAGCCATGGTAGAAATAGAGCACCGGCAGTGGTTCGCCTTTACCGCTGTAACCCGGCGGCGTCCAGATATACATGCGACGCTCTGAACGCAGTTCATTTGCGTGGTAGGTCACCGTTAACAGATCGCCATGGGGCACAGCGCGATCGTCGAGAATACTACCCGGCACCAGAATCAGGCTGGTATTGACCTGGCGCTGCGGTTTCTGAAACCGGCTTCCTGTATCCACCGAACGAAAACCATCGACATCAAAGTAATATTCGTAAAGATTCGCAGCCAGCGCGGCACTTTTCCACGACCATATGCCGTGCTCATCTTTTTGCATATCGTGTGAGACAACGCCGCCTGGGGTAGAACCGGTCACCACCGATACCCGTTTTGCGCCCGGCGCGAAAAGGCGAAAGGTAATACTTTTGTCGGCGTTAACCTGGGTCACATACTGGCTAACCGGCACAGATAAATCCGGCGTCGCCGGTAATGGCGCGGCAACAGCAGGAAGCGTCGCGCCCGCAACAAGCGCGCTGACGGTAAGCGCCAGCCAGGTGATGTTTGTTTTCATATTCCACTCCCTCATTGTATTTGTTGTTAAGGCAGAACGTGTTAGCGCATTCCCCCCACGCTTTAGCCTGACGCCAGCACGTGTATCTGATAAATGTCACCCACAAAGGCTGGCCGCAAAAGTTTGCGTATTGAGCGGATTTTTAAAAACCTGTTTCTGTGCGTTTTGCGATATATGTTGCGTAAATCAGGGATTGTTAACCCCGCTGAACGGGGTGAAGAAAAAGAGCGCGGGTATCTGTGCATCACGCTGATGTTTCAGAAGTGCTGAGTTTTGAAGGTAAAACAGGCGAAACGCGCCCGACGCGTTTCGCCTGTTTTGGAAAATGCGGAGCACCCGTCGATGCAGGGTTTTAGAGAACCTCAACCACCGCGAACTCTTCCGCGACAAGTTCCATCTGTTCAGAGAAAAATCCCGCGCGGGTAAAAAAGGCTTTGTGCTCTTTGCGCCAGTATTCAAGGCTTAAATCGCCCTCGCCCTCTTTTCTGGCAAACTCTTCCGTCACGTCGCAAAAACGTACCAGGCGCATCGATAGCATTCTGATGACGCATACCGGGGAATGTTGCCCGTCGAGAATAATATGGTAACTGCCGATTTTGGGTGCCGGCTCTTCAGTCAGGTAGGAGGCAAGCGAGCCGCAGGAGGCCGTTTTTCTGCCACTCACTACTAAGCCTGCAAGCGCGTTTCCCATCTCCGGGTTATCGCCAAATGACCATGCCTGTGCGCCGGGATACGCAGTTTTTAATTCATCAATTCTCTTCATCCTGAACCTCTTATCGGCGTAACTACGCGGCAATTCGCGTTTGTGTGAACAGTGCGCGGCCTCGTTCTCCATCAATTAACGTAACCGTCAGCGCTTTATTTTCTTTCACTGCTCTTTTTTGCGCACAAGAGACGTAATAATAGCCGTCAATCCGCCGATAAGCGGCATCGGTCCCGCGCCTGCGAGGAAGTTTTCACGATCGATTTGGTTATCACGGCGAATATCCGCAAAGCGGGCAAGCGCGTTTTTTTCACTGGTCGCGCTGATCTCTTCAAACTGTTTTTCGAAACCCTGCGCCACCAGTTGAGAAGCGGCATCCACTTCTGCGCTTTTCAGCACAACGATTTGCTTACCTTTTTGATAAAAACTGTAATCCGTCATTTCTCTCTCCCTCACAGAAAAGGTTACCTGACAGGTAATATATCTGGCTTAAGCGAATTCTGAACCTGTTTTCTGCGTAATTTGTTAACACGGTAAGAAACATCTTTTTCTTTCTCTACCCTGCGCCTTCCTGCAAGGATAATTCGCGTTTTTCTTTCTTTACTCCAGCCACTTTTTTGAGTGGCTAACACGGCGATAGCCGTATTCAGGTTTAGCTTAAGTGCCAGTTATTGATCGTTTCCCTTCGATAAGCATTAGCTGTCCAGCGCGTTTAAGGATGTGTTGCCTATAGCCACTCCATCGTCACTCCATATTAGCGGCAATATAAATCAATAAATCCTCTGCAGAATATTCATTGTCCGCAGGAGGTAAAAATGAACAACTTTAAATATTTCATGAAATACACCGAGTATCTGGGTCGAAAACTTTTAACCGGTATGGTTCAGGATCAACAATTTCACAGCAAAAGATTAAAAAGGATCACGGGCAGAACCCCCGATCTGGTTAATCCGGTGACGCTGAGCGAAAAAATATGCTACCGAATGATGTATGACCATAACCCGCTTTACACGCGGCTGGCAGATAAACTGGCGGTGCGCGATTACGTTTCTGCGCGTACGCAAAGAGTACAATTACCCACGTTACTTTGCGTCTATGACAACGTGCAAAGCATCGATTTCAGCCAATTACCGGACAAATTTGTGCTGAAGTGTAATCACGACAGCGGTAGCGCAGTAATATGCACCGATAAGGATAAACTTAATATTCCACGCGCGTTGCAGAAGCTGGATTTTGCCCTGCGAAAAAATATGTATTACACCACCCGGGAATGGCAGTATAAAAATATCAGACCGGTTATATTGTGCGAAAAATACATTGATTTATTTTCCGAAAGAGACAAAAGCCAAACACCTGAAATGCTGAGAATACACTGTTTTCATGGCATCGCGGGTTTTATCGAAGCAGATTTTACCGATGCTTCCGGTCATGGTTTTATTAATGTCTACAATCGGTGCTGGCAATTACAGCCCTTTCAGATGGAATATCCCAATACGCCAGGGGCGATCCCCGAGCCGGAATTATTGCACAAAGCGATAACCGCTGCGCAGGAGCTCTCCACCGGGATCGATTATTGCCGGATTGATCTTATGCTGCAGCGTGATGCCATTTATTTCAGTGAAATCACCCTCAGCCCCCGGCGCGGCAAGTTACAAATCTCACCGCCAGAGTGGGATATCCGGCTGGGTGAGATGTGGAAAATGACCGCGAGACAAACCAACCCGCAGTGGCATACACAGAAAGCGTAATCACTGTTTTTTGCGTAAGGGCCATGAGAGGCGAAAAATGGAATGGCCCTGTTCGGTTAACGTGTAGGTTACGTCGCCCTGATGAGCAAGCATGATGGCTTTCAGCACTGATAATCCCAGTCCGCAACCACCCGGATTGGTGTCTCTTGCGCTGGCGCCGCGCTGAAAGGGGTGAAACATAAATTTGTGAAACGCCTCAGGGATCCCCGGCCCCCCATCCTCAATGAGAATAAAGTTCTCGTGTTCATTCGCACCGTGGCGGATCACCATACTTTTAGAGCTGGCATATTTTATCGCGTTATCGAAAAGGACGGTCAGGCACTGAATAATTCGCAGCGGATCGCACTGGCATTGCTGGGGGTGTAATTCGGTCTCGACGTTAAAATGGCTGCGTTTAAATTCCAGCGCAAAGGAATCCACCGCGCTCTGAATAATCTCCTGCAAATCCACATCCGCAAGCGTTAACGTAAATTCGGCCCCACCGGATGAACTCACCACCCGCAGATCTTCTATCAGGCTGGATAAACCCTCGGTTTGTTTAAGCAGATTGTTAAACAAGGTTGGATTTGGCTCGAACACGCCGTCCACCAGCCCCTGTAAGCGGCCTCGCAGAATGGTAACGGGCGTGCGAAGTTCATGGGCGATGGCGGCATTCCAGGATCTGCGCTGCGCATCCATGGTCTGTAGTTTTTCAGCCATATCGTTGAAATCATTAACAATGATTATTAAGCTCGCCCAGATGGGAACTCGCGCAAAACGCCCGCGCGCCCAGATCGCCCTGCGCTATCCTGCGCAGGCTGGTCGCAACGGAGCTTAACGGGGTCAATATTCTTGCCGACAGCTTTACGGTAAAAAAAAGCGAGATCGATAAACTTATCGCGGAGGCAATCAGGATCCATAACCAGTCCAGATAGGTCATCTGGTCCTCATTCCCGGCCATTGCCCCGCCGGGAATGTAATAAATGATAAAGGTATAAAACAGGTAGGAGCCGATAACCGAGACCGCAATAACCGTCAGCGTCAGCGAAATCATAAACGCCAGAACCTGGCGGCTTAACGGATGGCCTCTGTTCATTTGTTTTCACCTAACCGGTAACCCATGCCGCGAATACTTTCCGGCACCCCTTTCAACCCACAGTTTTCCAGTTTTTTGCGCAGCTTGCTCATATGGCTGTCCACCGTGCGATCAAGTGTATCGCCTTCCGGCAGGCAGGCATTAAGCAACTCTTCACGGGAGCAGACTTTGCGCGGATTCCGCGCCAGGTAGGCGAGTAGCTTGAATTCGGTCGTGGTCAGGATGGGAGAGATAACCTCGCCACTACCATTGATCTCCACATAAAAGTCTTGCGGATACACCGTTAAACAGGATGTCCGGATAGGCTTATTGTGGAGTTGTTCATGACTCCCCTTTGCCCTGCGCAGCACGGCTTCGATACGTGCAACCACCTCAGAGGGATTGAAGGGTTTAACGACATAATCGTCCGCGCCAAGCCGCAGCCCCATCAGTTTGTCGATGTCCTGATCCAGTGCCGTTACCATGATGACCGGAATATTGCTCTCTTTTCGCAGCGAGGAAAGGACAGTCCAGCCATCGAACACCGGCAGTTGAATATCGAGTAACACCAAATCGGGCTTTTTCAGCCGGCAGGTATCTATTGCCTGCTCACCGTCCGCCGCGCGCAGGGTGCGCATTCCTGAACGCTGAATATAACTGGTCAGAATATCCGCTATTTCATCATCATCTTCAGCAACAAGAATAAGATAATTATCGTTCATGATTTCTCCACTCACCCCTGATATGGCAGGCATTCTGTGACCTGGCTTGCGCGAAAGCATACACCGATGTTTTCGCTTCAGTTAATACACTCATACAAATGCGGTTTTTCTAAGCTGTTTCTGAAGCCTGGCAATAACGCGCAGCTCATCAGCGAACATGAGACCTGCTTGTGCGACGAAAGTTGCATCCACATAAACGCGCTGGCGTCTTATTTTTTCTCAATGTCTGACGGCAACATCCGCAAGCGAATATTTATCAGGCTGGCATACACACTCGCTCCACATTCGGGTAATCAATTTTCCATAGTCCTGGATAACAATAGAAAGTAAGGCATATAAAATAACGCGTTACTGGAAAACGATGACATAAATAAACACGGTAAAAACATGTCATTTCATTACTGGTAGCGCGCTCTCTCGGAGTAGAAATATCAATGAAGTACCTACGGAAGCTCACCGTTGAAAAAATCAGTTCATTGATGATATTTTCTTTATGGTTATGGGGAATGTTCTATGCATGGCTTATTTTGATGCACAACGTTGAGGAGAAAGTAGGCGCGACGCTACTTTCATCGCCGTTTATCTATGCGGCATTAAGCGTTTCTCTTATATTGTTTTTGCTACAAGAAAAAGCGGGCGTACTGAAAGAGCTGGCTATCGTAACCTTCTTTTTGGTTATCATTTTTCTCCATCTTATTCTTATCTTTAACATTCTCTTGCTCAGGTTCCCTGATATTTATGACGTTAGTTTTTATTATGAGTGTTTTTTGATTATTTTCCTCGGCGTTACGCCGATGTATCTTTTATTAAGAATCCTCTGAATATTATTGAATGTGAAGCGGTGAACTTTTCCGATGTGCGTGGTGACAGGGAGTCAGAAAATCCTGCATCGTAACAACTCCAGGGAATTAGCCGCCTCCATATAACCTCCATAAAACATGCATTCTGCGTAAACATCAAAACGATAGAGTGTATCAACGCAGTGTAATCCGGGCGCATATCTTAATCGGCTCGCAATGAACGAGCATGGGTGATTAACGATAAAAGCAATCCAGGATTGTTCATCCATACCGTGCAGATAATTTTTTATAATGACGTCGATAAATAAAAACCCTCCGTCCTCTACTGAAAATATGAAAAGGACATTAAAACATCTGGCCGTAAAAAACTGGAAAAAGCTCACTGTGACTTTTTTGCTGGTTTTCGCGGAAAATGTGACCTATTTGTTGTATCCGGTGCTGGCAGGCATCGCTATCAATGCGATTCTGGCGGGGAATGCCCTCACAGCCGCGCTGTATGGGCTGATGATCCTCTTTATCTGGATCCTCGGCGCAACCCGACGCAGTATCGATACGCGTACGTTTGCACGTATTTATGCCAGCCTTGCCGTATCGGTTATTGTTGCTCAGCGTAAATATCAGCTTAATCACTCAACCATCGCCGCGCGGGTGGTGTTATCCCGTGAATTTGTTGATTTCTTTGAGATGCATCTGCCGATGCTGATGACCTCGATTATTTCCCTTTTCGGCGCCGCCATTATGCTGCTCATTATTGAGTTTCACGCCGGGGCGATGTGTGTGGTTATCGTCATTATTCTGTCGTGCTTTCTTAAAAGTTATACCCGTAAAAATGAGTTGCTGTTTAACCGGCTGAATAACCGGCTGGAGAAGGAAGTGGACTATGTGCATAAAGCCACCACGCTCTCGCTTAATCGCCATTATTCATCCCTTGCCCGCTTGCGAATTAGCCTTTCCGATCGTGAAGCGCTGGGATACCTTGCAATCGGCGCACTGATCGCCCTGCTCTTTACCCTGACCATCATAGTAATGACCTCAACCCAGGGCGTGAACGCCGGGCATATTTACTCAGTAATGACGTATATGTGGATGTTTGCCACCAGTCTTGATGATGCTCCGCAGCTTCTGGAGAAATTTTCACAACTTAAAGACATAGGTAAACGCGTCAAGACAGATGATGTTGATACCGGGACATTATCACCGCAGCAGAAATCTTGATTTTAATGATCTCGCCTTAATTGTTCGGAAATTAATTCATGCCACAGTTTTTTATTGACCGGCCTATTTTTGCCTGGGTTGTTGCACTGTTCATTATCTTGAGTGGGTGTTTATCCATCCCGCATCTTCCGGTCGCGCAATACCCGGCGGTTGCGCCGCCGAGTATTATTATTTCGGTCAGTTTTCCTGGCGCGTCACCTGACATGATGAATAGCTCGGTGGTTTCACTTATTGAGCGCGAGATCACGGGCGTAGACAATTTACTCTATTTCGAGTCCACCAGCGACACCACTGGGATGGCGTCCATCACCGTGACCTTTAAACCCGGAACGGACAGCAAACTCGCGCAGATGGATTTGCAAAATAAGATAAAAACGGTGGAGCCGCGTCTGCCACAAGCGGTGAGACAAAACGGCGTCAGCGTTGAAGCAGCCGAGTCTGGTTTTCTGCTGATGGTCGGTCTGAAATCCGATACGGGTACCTATCAGGAGGCAGATCTGAGTGATTATTTCGCCAGGAATATCAGCGATGCGCTTCGCCGCGTGCCGGGCGTAGGTAAGGTTCAGCTGTTCGGGGGTGAAAAAGCCATGCGCATCTGGCTTGACCCGGTAAAAATGCACCATTACCAGCTTTCGGCCAGCGACGTTATCAGCGCGGTTAGCCAGCAGAATGTGCTGGTTTCACCCGGCAGATCGGGAGACGAACCGGCGCTGCCAGGCCAGGACGTCACTTATCCGTTAACCGTGAAAGGGCAACTTACCTCTGTTGCGGAATTTAAAAATATCACGCTTAAAGCGTCCACGGACGGCGCGCGTCTGACGCTCGGCGATATTGCGCGCGTGGAGTCAGGGTTACAGAGTTACACCTACGGCATCCGGGAAAATGGCGTTCCGGCGACGGCAGCTGCGATTCAGCTTTCGCCTGGCGCGAATGCCATCAGCACTGCCGCCGGGATTCATCAGCGGCTGGCCGAACTGAGCACCGCGCTGCCGCAGGGCATGACGTTTACCGTTCCGTTCGACACCGCCCCTTTTGTAAAAGTGTCGATCATGAAAGTGGTACAAACGTTAGCCGAAGCGATGGTGCTGGTTTTTCTGGTGATGCTGATATTTCTGCACAACATCCGTTGCACGCTCATCCCGGCCATTGTTGTCCCGGTGGCACTGCTCGGCTCATTCACCGTGATGCTGTTAAGCGGCTATTCCATCAATATCCTCACCATGTTTGGCATGGTGTTAGCCATTGGCATCATCGTCGATGACGCGATTGTCGTCGTCGAGAATGTTGAGCGCCTGATGGCAGAAAAAGGTCTTTCTGCGCGCGAGGCGACCCGCGAAGCGATGCGGGAAATCACACCGGCGATTATTGGCATCACGCTGGTGCTCACCGCCGTATTTATCCCGATGGCCTTTGCCAGTGGTTCGGTCGGGGTGATTTACCGCCAGTTCACGGTTTCAATGGCGGTATCGATCCTGTTCTCCGCTTTTTTAGCCTTAACGCTGACGCCCGCGCTCTGCGCCACCTTGCTGAAGCCGCACCCAAAAAATGCGACTTCAGCGGGAAGATTTGCCGCCTGGTTTAACCGTCATTTTCACCTGCTCACTTCGCGCTATACCTCGGGGCTGGGGTATGTCGTAAAGCGAACCGGGCGGATGATGCTGCTCTATGCCGCGCTGTGCGCGGCCCTGCTGATGGGGTTAATCACGCTACCATCCTCTTTTTTGCCCGAAGAGGATCAGGGATATTTTATGTCCTCCATTCAGCTCCCTTCCGAGGCCACGATGCAGCGCACGCTCGCGGTGGTGAAACGCTATGAAGATGAGGTAGCCGCACGGCAAGCCATTGAAAGCAATATTATGATCCTCGGTTTCGGTTTTTCAGGCTCGGGGCAAAACTCCGCGCTGGCCTTTACGACATTAAAAGAGTGGTCATCCCGCAAGGGGATCGCAGCCCAGGATGAGGCCGATCTCATCCAGTCAAAAATGCAGTCCGTACCCGACGCCGTAGCCATGAGCCTGCTGCCGCCCGCTATCTCCGATATGGGCACCTCTTCCGGCTTCACCTTTTATGTTGAAGACAGATCTGGCAAAGGCTACGAGGCGCTGAAACAGGCCGCAGACACGCTGGTTTTACAGGCAAACAAGCGTGTGAATCTTGCGGATGTCTATATCGATGGATTACCCGAGGGCGCGTCTATTTCCCTGAACATTGACCGGGAGAAAGCTGAAGCGTTAGGCGTATCGTTTGAGGAGATCAATCAGGCCATTTCGGTTACCTCGGGTTCAAACTACGTTAATGACTACACCAATGCTGGCCGTGTCCAGCAGGTCATTGTGCAGGCCGATGCAGCCTACCGAATGCAGCCTGAAACGCTGTTAAAAATATCCGTAAAAAACAGGCTCGGGGAAATGGTGCCGCTTTCAGCGTTTGTCACCTCGTCATGGCACCAGGCCCCGCAGCAACTCAATCGTTATCAAGGATACCCGGCCATTCGCATTACCGGCAGCGCTGCTCAGGGCCACGCCAGTGGTGATGCGATGAAAACCATGGAGCAGCTGGCAAAGACATTACCGTCAGGATTTACCGGCGAGTGGGCAGGCAGTTCGTTGCAGGAGAAAGCCTCGGCTTCTCAGTTGCCAGGATTAATTCTCCTTTCTGTGCTGGTGGTATTTCTGGTGCTGGCGGCACTGTATGAAAGCTGGTCAATTCCCGTTTCCGTGATGCTGGCTGTACCGTTGGGGCTTATCGGCGCGCTGATTGCTGTCAGCGCGGTCAGTATGACCAACGATGTGTTTTTCAAAGTGGGCTTGATTACCCTGATTGGTCTTTCGGCCAAAAACGCTATTTTAATTGTCGAATTTGCCCGTCAGCTACGCCACCAGGGGATGAGCACTCTGGAGGCAACGTTACTGGCGTCCCGACAACGGCTGCGTCCGATTTTGATGACCTCGCTAGCCTTCACGCTGGGCGTTGTTCCCCTGATACTCGCCAGCGGTGCCAGCGCCAGCACGCAGAATGCCATCGGTATTGGGGTTTTCGGGGGCATGATCAGCGGCACCTTATTCGCAATTTTCTTCGTGCCGGTATTTTTTATCGTGGTGACCACCTTTTTTGACGGGCGTTTGCGTTCCTTAAATGGACGAAAAGCGTGACGGATAAACAGGCCGGTAATCCCGGCAGTGTTTGTTTAACAACGCCAAAACGGACTGAATAAAATTTGCTTGCGGCATAAAGGGAACGGGCGATGCGGGTGCCCGTTCCCGCATGTCACCCGGCGTCATGCTTTATTCAATAATATGGACATGACATTGACTGTTGTTATTCCAGGCAAAAAGCACCAGATGCCAGAGTCCTGGCGCTTTACGGGAAGGGTCAATTAAGCCATTAAAGCCGAGTGATTCCAGACGATTACGCACACCCCATGAACCGGGAACACCGCCCTCCGTCACAATGTTTTGCCATGGCGCAAGTGCATCGTGAAGGTTAATGCCCGCAGCCAGCAGCGCATCTGTATTCCTCAGATCAAAAATTTTATTCGCAATAACCCTGACTTTGACTATTTCAAGGTTGTCACTCCTGTTGCCACGGTGGGATTGCATGGCTGCCTCTACGCCTGCAGGCGATGAACTCAGATACAGCGTCGGTTGATGGCGGTCAGAATAACGCCCTGGCGCTCTGGAGCCTGCTAATACCAAGTGCCGGTAAGCCGGATCAACTGCGCGATAAAAGACCCCATCAACCTCTGTAAAATGCGTGGTCAGATCCATAAAGCCCTCCATTCTGTTCTGAGAAAATAAATCTGCCACCTGGCAGCGTTGATTCTGCTTCGTTTAATGACCTGCTTTCCGCTCTG
This sequence comes from Kosakonia sp. LAM2021, assembly GCF_016620385.1. NCBI lineage: Bacteria > Pseudomonadati > Pseudomonadota > Gammaproteobacteria > Enterobacterales > Enterobacteriaceae > Kosakonia > Kosakonia sp. LAM2021. The sequence continues at coordinate 1,008,009 of NZ_JAENHT010000001.1, read as the reverse complement.
ATGACCGGATCCAGGCTGATTCGACGGGCGGCTGCATGCTGCGCCGATACGCGGATAAACTTGATGCTGCTCAATATGTAGTCCGATCCGCGTTGCAAGGCAAACAAGCGAGGCGTATCACCGTCGATGGCACTTTTGCCATTCTTGGGGACGGAAACATGGCTGACAGAAGACCACTTAATCCAGACGTCGTCGTACCTAAACCTGGTGGTGGTAAACAACCTCGCGATCGCAACAATGACGGAAGGGTTCGTGAGAAACGCTCGGACGCGGGTAAACCGAGAAAATGACGACTGGGGCCACCTTGCGGTGGCCTTTTTGTTTGTCCGATAAGCGAATTGGGAGCGCAGTCTTGCTAAAACTTTGCGAAATAACAGGCTTAAGAAAGTACTTACAGGCGAGCAAAACAGACAGCCATGCAGCCATCCGGGTGTGTAAGTGGTTAAAATAAAAAAACATAAACATTGCCAAATCGAACTCGCTATGTCTTAATAGTGCCATCGGTTTGGAATACAGACCTTATGAAAGCAGTTTTAGTAAAGCAGTCCTCAGTTCAAGAGTTATCCAAAGATACCCTTCTTCATGAGCCTCCTCCTAAGTGCCAAATAAGTCACTCTATAATCACAGGCCATTATCGCCGCGCTTCGTGGCTCATTAATTAAGGAAATATCAATGTCTAATAAAATGACTGGTTTAGTAAAATGGTTCAACTCTGACAAAGGTTTTGGCTTTATCACTCCGGACGACGGCAGCAAAGATGTGTTTGTTCACTTCTCTGCAATCCAGAGCGACAGCTACAAAACCCTGGATGAAGGTCAGAAAGTCTCCTTCACCATCGAAAGCGGCGCGAAAGGCCCGGCAGCTGGTAACGTTACCGCGCTGTAAGCCCCGCCCTTTATCAGCAGTGCTTACCACAGCGATGACGGTAAACAGCCTGAGCAGTTAAGCGCGACTGAGAATAAAAAACCCGCCTGGTGCGGGTTTTTTGTTGCCTGCATATCGGGAAAACTGACAACACTGCTGCAAAACAGGCATGGTGCTGTTCTGGCAGAGCAGAAAACCAGAAAAGCAACATTGAGAAATATCCTGCCAGGCTAATAAATATTGCGAGCCCGCCCACATTTAATTCACCGCTATCACCAAAGAACATAGAACACTCATTAAAACCAGGCTAAGCGGTAATTTCACAAGCCCGGCAACATGGATAACGGCACATATAATATATTCCCTCTCCATTTTACCAATGCCAATAAAACCTTTGCTGACTCATGATTACAACGGTGATCGAATATAAGCGCCCTGCTTTTTTGATATCCATAATGCAATGTACTTCATTTACTTAAAATATATTCCTCACCTGTGATTTTTTCTTTTTTTTCATTAAACAAAATGCGGCAATTGTCGATAAGTAATTTGATGAGCCCTATCTCTCGCGTCCTCTTAAGAAGTGAAGACACCTGCAACATGATAAGAAGTGAAAATGAAACCGTCTTTTGAATATTAAGAATTAATATTGAGGATACCTCTATGACAAAGCTGTTACCGTCAATAAAAAACCTGCCTGTTGCTGCCAAGCTATTTGGTGGATTTGCGGTTTTGATAATTATCATTGTTCTGTCTTCACTTATCAGTATTCAGCAATCCAGTAATATTCGCGATCACGCCCTGAAAGGAAAATTAATCAATGAAATCAGTACAGAGCTAAATACCGCACGGCGTAACCGTTTGACGTATCAATTAAACCACGATGAAAAATCCCTTGAGGCGAACAAAATCGCCATTGAAAAAATGGACCAGCAAGCGATTACTGGCCTGGACTACACCTGGGATGATGACGCCCACATTTTGTTTGATGAACTGCGCAGCACTATCCCTGATTACGCCACGCACCGGGACACGTTTGTTAAGCTGGAAAAAGTGACCGTCGCGCAGTCACAGAGCCTGACATCAGCGGATATGAAAACCCTGCTCAATCAATTTAATACCCGCCTTGAGCAGCAGGAAACCACCTCCAAAAATGAGATAGCGTTGCTGAATCGCCTCAATAACATTTGGGCAACGGCGTATGAAATCCAGTCATCTGTCGGTAAGCAAGGGATGGATGCTTTTGCCCGTCAACACGATGAAGCGACAAAAATGCTTAACGCTGAAAATGCGGTGTTTAGCGCTGAAGACAAAACGATGGCGCAGGCTTTTCTCAGTAGTATGCAGGGACACGTTGCTGCATATGCCGCTGCATTAAAAGAGTCGCAGAAGGCAGCGACGGAATTGACGACCGTTGCAGAAAAAATCAATACCGTTACCTCGAATTTGGTTACAGGCCAGACGCAGAAAAATATCGATATTATTCAGCGGGTGATGATCATTATGGGCGTGGTTGCCCTTTGCGCCGTACTGACGGGGTTACTGGTTGCCTGGCTGCTTACGCGGCAGATGACGCGGCAGATAAAACACAATCTGACACTGGCAGAACGTATTGCCGAAGGTGACCTGACCGCAACCATTGAGCCGCAGTCTAAAGATGAACTGGGTCGCCTGACGCTGGCCATGGGCGTGATGAACGATAAGCTTCGCGAAATGATCACTCAGATAAAAGAGTCGGTGGTGCATGTTGCAAATGCCTCATCGGACATTTCAGCAGGCAATACGGATCTGGCCTCCCGCACAGAGCAGCAGTCTGCCGCCGTGGTTGAAACGGCGGCAAGCATGGAAGAGTTGACCTCAACGGTTAAGCGTAATGCCGACAACGCGCGCGAAGCCAGTCAGCTCGCCGTGCTGGCGGCGGAACATGCGCGTTCCGGTGGGAAAATTGTCTGGGATGTCGTCAGCACAATGGAGACCATCACCGAAAGCTCAAACAAGATCACGGATATTATCAGCGTCATCAATGGCATCTCTTTCCAGACCAATATCCTTGCGCTTAACGCAGCCGTTGAGGCGGCGCGCGCAGGTGAACAGGGTCGCGGTTTTGCCGTGGTGGCAGGAGAAGTAAGAAGCCTTGCATCGCGCAGCGCCCAGGCCGCCAAAGAGATCGAAAGCCTGATCAAAGAGTCTGTACAACGCGTGGTAACCGGTTCAGAAATGGCCAATAAAGCCGGGACGACGATGGAGCAGATTGTCTCTTCTGTCACCAATGTGAGTGGCATCATGAACGAAATCTCAAGCGCTTCGGAAGAACAGAGCAGAGGTATCGATCAGATTGGTAAAGCGGTCACCGAGCTGGATTCAACGACACAGCAGAATGCCGCGCTGGTTCAGGAGTCGTCGGCGGCTTCATCATCTCTGGAACAACAGGCTGAACAGCTTGCACAACTGGTTTCGGTGTTCAAACTGCGTTCCGATACCGTTAAGCCGAAAAACAGCGTAGCGGCGCCTCACCGCAAGGTTGATCTGAAGCCCGCAACGTCGACCGGTCATAGTGCTGACTGGGAGTCGTTCTGACGATTGCTCTTTCCAGTAAGTGCCCTCCTGATGAGGAGGGCACGGTTCACGGCCTGGTCATAAACAGGTAGCTGCCTATTGCCTGTCTGACAGATACGGTTCGACGATAGATACCTTGTGATTGTCGAAATCAATGGCGAGTGTTGCCCCAAGCGGCAATGTCAGCATCGGATGCGTGTGGCAACAATCGAAACCATCAACGATCGGAACGTTTTCGTCCCCTAAAACTTCCCGCAATACATCGTAAGGCGTCCGACCGCTTCCCGCGTTATCGAATAATTCATGTTTGCCAAGAAGGATCGCACGCACTTTTTTAAAGACGCCATTGAGTTTCAGCATGGCGAATGAACGTTCAACGGTGGCAATGTCTTTTAAACTATCTTCAATGAACAGAATGTCACCGGATCGTATTTCAGGCATCCATTCGCTACCCCAGATACCCGATAACGTATTCAGGTTACCGCCAATAACACGCCCTGTTTGTACCCCCTGACCGATAAACCGGCAGTTATTCGCATACAGTGTTTTAGTTCGTACCGGCTCGGCATCATCCCAGTTAAGCCGTTCATCCGTCCATTTTTCCGGTAAAACATAGCCGTAGTGACCGTTATTCTGTCCGCAAAGTATTTCAATAAAAGCGTGATATGTGGCATCAACCAGCGGCGGAAATTCACCAAATGAAGCAACCAACGCCGGGCCATAAAAGGTAACTAATCCCGTTCGCGCATAAATTCCCGCCAGTAAGGCGGTGGTATCTGAATAACCGATGATTATTTTCGGGTCTGCTTTCAGGGCGTCATAATCAATAAAAGGCAGCAAAGCGTTACTATTATTTCCCCCGATTGTCGACATCACACAGCGAATGTGCGGATCGCGAATAAGTTCGTTGAACTCCTGCGCCCGCTCAGCAATCGTGCCGGAGCGATAGAAATCAGACTTGCCAGTCAGGCAACCGGCTTTAAGACGAAACCCTTTCTCCTCCAGGAAGCGTTTTCCACGGCTAAACCGATTTGGAGCCGTGGTTGTTACCGGCGCAGATGAAGAGAAAAAACCAATGGTGTCTCCGACCTGAAGAGGCGGCGCCAGAAGAGGCTTGCTGAAGTTAATCATTGGGATCCTTGTCTGTACTTACCTGCCAGCTTGCGAGCAAAACCTGTTTAGCACGCTTACTTAACGCCACGACTGACAACATGTTACCGACCTGCACCGCACTGATTTTGTGGGCAGAAACGAACGTTGCTGGCGCTATTTCTTCTTATTGAGCATCGATTTTAAATCGGCAAAGGGATTATACGTTGCGGCTCCAACATCTTTTTGCGCGTCTTCACCCGCCACCACGGTTGTGCCGTATTGATCGGCTTCCGTATACTTTGAGTGTTCGTGGTCGTGGCAAAACAGACATAACAGCTCCCAGTTACTGCCATCTTCCGGGTTATTGGTATGGTCGTGATCGATATGGTGAACCGTTAATTCTCGCAGATTTGAATAGACAAACTCGCGGGAACAGCGCCCGCACACCCACGGATAAATTTTAAGTGCTTTCTCACGATAACCGCTTTCCAGCCGCGCGTAGTTTTTTGGGATCAAAGCCATTGCCAGTGCCACCTGATATAAAAAGATAATTTTCTACTATATCGCAAAAGAGACCCACTGGCGTAACCTGCGGCGGTGACTTTGCTCAAAGCACCGCAGATGGCCTGCTTTTCAACCAGATAAATGCGCAGCCGCTTTATTGCCGCTGCATCACGGTTCGACACCCGGCGAAGATATCCAGTGCGGGTTGATAAACACGGCTTTGCACAGTGAAGAGCCCAAGAATCGAGTGATAGAGATTGTCATGGCTATAGCTGTTGCTATCGGCATGGCTGCGCATACAGGAGAGACTGAGCCCGGCATGCTGTGCAAATGCGGGCGAAAACCACATCACCAGCGGGACATGAGTTTGCTCCTCGGGCGCAATAATGTACGGCGTACCGTGCAGGTACATCCCCCGCTCGCCCAAAGACTCGCCGTGGTCGGAAACATAAATCATCGCCACGTCGCGCTGTGCGGAATAGCCCTGCAACACCGCAATGGTTTTGTCTAGCATCCGGTCGGTGTAGACCAGCGTATTGTCGTACGTATTGAGCAGCGCCTCGTTACTGCACTTATCAATCTGATTGCTATCACAGGTAGGGCTGAAGATGCTGGCCTGCGCCGGGTAACGTTCGAAGTACGTCGGCCCATGGCTGCCAATCTGGTGCAACACAATTAATGCGTCCCCCGCCATCGCATCAATGCGCGCTGTGAGCTGGTGCAACAGCACTTCGTCATAACAGGTGCCATCTTTATTAACGCAGAGGCCAGCAACGTTCTGCGCGGGCATATCATCGGTGGGCACGCGCTCGCAGATACCTTTGCAGCCACCGTTGTTATTGTTACGCCAGAGAATATGAATGCCGGTGCGTTGCAGGATGTCGAGCAGGTTCTCTTCCGTCGCGGCACGCACGTCGTTGTATTGCGAACGGGTCATGCGCGAAAACATGCACGGCAGCGAAATGGCCGTCGCCGTGCCACAGGATGAGACATGTTTGAAACTAATGATATCCTCGCGCTGCGACAGCATTGGGTTGGTCGGGCGCGCATACCCATTAAGCTGGAAGTTCTGCGCCCGCGCCGTTTCCCCGACAACAACAATCACCAGTTTTGGCCGCTCCGCAGCCGTTCGCGTGGCATCTTCCGCCACCGTGCGTAAAGGCTGCGATTTCACGCTGTACTTGCGTTTCAGGTAGCCATTGGTATTGCGGACCACGTTAAACGGCAGCGCCTGATCTTTTATCTGCATATTGTTGCGCAGCAGCGAAGCGTAATCCTTGTAGAACGCCAGCGTCACGGCGGCAAAAAGGGTTAACGTCACAATAATTTGGCATAGCCACCAGAACAGGTGTTGTACGGGACGGCCGATTTTTTTGCCAGGCAACAACACCATCGCCGCCGCCGGCACCACACCCAGAAAAAGCAGCGTAAGAACCAGCGGAACAGAAAGGTAAGAAGTGAGCTCAGCCTGGTTAGTTTCAAAGAAATTCTGCACCATGCTGCGGTCTATCAGCACGTTGTAGCGCAGCATAAAATAGCTGCAACTGGCGCTGATGACGACCAGCGCCGCCAGCAGCGGTTTACGCAAGTACGGCAGCATCATTACCGGTGTCAGCAACACGTTAAAAAAACAGAACAGGAAAACCGGCAGGCTGATAACAAACAGTAAATTGTGCAGACTGTTGATCTCAACGTTGGACCACAGCGTTTGCCACAGCGCAATATTGCCAAAGGTGGTAAAGAACAGAGCGGCGACCCAGGTCAGTTGCACCGGGTTGAGCCGAAACGACGACAGACGTTGAAACATGCGCAATTCTCAGTGGGTTAGAAATGTGCGCAGTATCAACGCCCCGGTGTCAGGAAGTTGTTAAGGTAGCCGGCTCTTTTTCCCAATGCCGGTTTTCTATGACTCGCCTGCTCATTATCGAAGATAACCCTGAGTTGGTGGCCAACCTGTACGACTTCTTTGAGCCGCTGGGCTACGTGCTGGATGATGCACGTGATGGTGCCACCGGACTGCGTATGGCCACGCAGAATGACTACGATGCCATCCTGTTGGATCTGATGCTGCCGCGCCTGGACGGCATGACGCTGTGCAGCAAACTTCGCCGCGAATATCAAAACCCGGTGCCGGTACTGATGCTGACCGCGCGCGATCCGGTCGATGACCGCGTGCAAGGTTTTGCGCTGGGCGCGGACGATTACCTGGTAAAACCCTTTTCACTCAAAGAGCTGGATGCACGTATCCAGGCGCTGGTGCGCCGCGCCCAGGGGCGGCAGGTGCAAGGCACGCTAAGCTGGGAAGATCTGCTGGTAGATACCCGCGCGCCGCAGGCGTGGCGGCAAGGCCAGACCATCAATTTGACGCCGACCACCCACAAATTACTGCTGAGTCTGATGCGCGCCGCACCCGGCGTCGTCAAAAAGCAGGAGATGGAATACCTGCTGTGGGGCGACGAGCCGCCGGAAAGCGGCGCACTGCGCACACATATTCATGACCTGCGCCAGCGAGTTGACAAAAACTTCACATCTGCACTGATAGAAACGGTACATGGCATCGGTTTACGTCTGCACAAGCCCGGGGAGGCTTGTGCAGAATAATCATCAGAGGCAGAGCATCTACCATGAAATCCCTTTACCAGCAGATGACGCTCAATACGCGCATTACTGTTTCATTTGTGCTGCTGATGGTCGCGGTGATGGCATTTGTGGTCGTGGCCGAGCAACTCGACTACGACGAACTCCGCGCCTGGGCGATGGCGGAAAGCCTGCGCGACGAAGCCCCCCGGCTGGAAGAGGAGATTGCCAGCGGCATCCTCCCCGCCATGCCGCAAGGCAGCCAGCTCTACAACGCACAGACCGCGCCCGATGCGCTGCGCCAGTACACGCCAGGCTACCACCGGCTGAAAGCACCCGACGAACAGCACTTGCTGGTATTCACGCTGCATAACCAGCGCTACTACCTGCTGCAGGATGGCAATCGTTACGCCTGGCTGGAGTGGATGATTGACGGTTTCGCGCCGCTTATCATTCTGTTGTGCGTGCTGTGCGCCTTCTGGATTGGCCGTTTAACATCGGCGCGCGTTACCGTTCCCATTACACGGCTGGCCAACGCCGTCGAGCGCAATCAAAAGCCGTTACCTTTCCAGGACGCGAGTGATGAGATCGGCGTGCTGGCGCGCGCGTTTGCCCAACACAGCGATGAACTGGAGCGGTTTCTCCAGCGTGAGCGCTGCTTTGTCGGCGATGCCAGTCATGAATTGCGCACCCCGCTGGCGATCATTGGCGGAGCCGCGGAAACCATCGTGCACCAGTTACCTGCCGACAGCCATCTTGTGCCAGGCGCGGAGCGGATCGTGCGCACCACCCAGGAGATGCAGCGCCAGTTGACGTGCCTGCTGCTGCTTTCACGCGATCCGCAAACCCTTCCCCGCAGCGAGGTCGCGCTTCGTCCTGTGCTCGAAGAGTGCATCGCGCGCTGCCAGCCCTGGCTGGCAAAAAAGCCCGTCGCGCTGATACTGGACGCCACGGAGCAGACCCACATACAGACCAATGCTGAGCTGGCGCGCAGCGTTTTCTGGAACCTGCTGCGCAATGCCTGTCAGTACACCGCAGCGGGAGAGATCCGCCTGGCGCTGCACGGCGCAACCCTGACCATTTCAGACACCGGCCCGGGCCTGCCGTCGAGTATCGATCCGCTTCATTTTCAGCGCTTTCAGTCCGGCACGCAGCAAAATGGCGAGGGGCTTGGTTTATCGATTGTGCAACGCATTGTGGAACATCTTGGCTGGCGCATGACGGTTGAAAGCTCAGATCAAGGCTGCCGCTTTACGCTGGATATGCAGCGCACGCGCTAACCACGGCTGTTTATTGCCAGGTTTCTGTTTCCGATACGGTTCTGACAATTTCCTGACATCTCGTTTTGCATACTGCGCGCTCAACTCTTTCTTCAGGAGATGCACATGCAATCGTCAGGCCCCAGCGCAACTGGCAAATATTCTCACGGCAAAACCGGCATCGCGCGGATTGTCGGTACGCTAATTTATTCGCGCGACGGTTTTCTTACCGCCGTGTATGGCGAGGCGGCGTTCCGCCAGCTGCTTGTTTTACATAGCGTATTGATGGTTACCGCTTTGGTTGTCAACGTCAGCGGGGTTGAGCGCGCGCTGCTGCTGGCCGTGTGCTTTATCAGCCTGTTAGTGGAACTGCTAAATTCTGCCATCGAGGCGGTGGTCGATCGCATTTCACTGGAACGCCACCCGCTTTCTAAAAACGCCAAAGATATGGGCAGTGCCGCCCAAACGACGGCGCTGCTGATGGTCGCCGTTGTCTGGGGCGTGATTTTGCTGGCATAGCCGTTACACACCGTCTGCATCGTCAGTCGCTTTGACGATGCAGATTTATCACACGTTTGTAGTCGACCGCCTTTCACACGCCCCTTCGCCAGCGCGACAGAATGTTACATTTATGTATCACATGATTGACGTGAAAGCCGATTATTATCCCTTCTCACAGGTGTGCGATACGGCATCTGTTTTGTTTGCCAGCCGCCGAAAGGGATAACAATACGCTTTCAGGATGCGGAACCCACCGATACTCAGGAACGCTGCACCATGGACACAAAAAAGGCTTCTATGCCGTTACGATCGCTGCAGGCACTCTGTTTAGTGAACTTTTTCATGGCGGATGTCAGAGACGGTCTTGGCCCTTTTTTGGGGATCTTTCTCACTGAACATCACTGGCAAGCCGACAACATTGGCTGGATGATGACAGCCGGTGGTCTGGCAGGTCTGGTGGCGACCATGCCTTCCGGGCTGGTCGCTGACGCCACGCGGCATAAACGCGGCATTCTCGTCGCCTGCTGTTTGCTGATCACTGCCGCCACGCTGCTGCTCTGGGCGTTTCCGACTTTTTTTGTCGTTGGTTTTTCACAACTTGTCACCGGCGTATCCGCCGCGTTTATTGCGCCGCTGTTAATGGGCATTACGCTTGGCTTAACCGGCTCGTCAGGGTTTAACCATCAGATGGGCAGGAACGAGGCGTTTAATCACGGCGGAAATATGAGCGCCGCGATGCTGGCCGGCATACTGGTGTGGTACTTCGGTACTGATGCCGTTTTTATTCTGATGACCGGCATGGCGATATGCGCAACGTTCGCGGTGTTTGCTATTCGCAATAACGATATTGATAACCGCGCCGCTCGGGGTCTCGGTCACAATGAAGATCCGGCGGTCGTCCCCCGACTTTCCGCGATTATCACGCACCCCGCCCTTATCGCGACCGGCGTGACGCTGATGCTGTTTCATCTGGCTAACGCGGCGCTGCTGCCGATGCTCAGTATGCGCGTGGCCTCCGCGCCAGGCGGGGAAATGAGCGCCGGTGTGTATGCGGCGGCGACCGTCATTATTTCGCAGTTGGTGATGATTCCCGTCGCCTTATTCGCCGCCGCCAGGGCGGGAAAATATGGTTACCCGTGGCTGATTACGACAGCGTTACTGGTTTTGCCGCTGCGCGCGGCGCTGGCCTGCGTCTCGGCCGGGCCGCTTTTTATGATCCCGGTTCAGATACTGGATGGCGTGGCCGCAGGGCTACTGGGCGTGGCGGTACCCGGTTATATCGTTAAATTGCTGGAAGGCAGCGGGCACACCAACGCCGGGCAGAGCTTTATCATGCTGTTACAAGGTGTCGGGGCCGCATTCAGCCCGGCGATGGCGGGAACAATAGCGGCAAAATACTCCTACAGCGTGGCGTTTGCCGTGCTGGGCGCAATAGCCCTGCTGGCGCTGGTTATCTGGTGGCTACGCCGTCTTTTTTCCGGCGTTCGCACAGCGCGGCAGTATGATTGACGTCCGGCTGAAAAAGCGCGGCGGCGGTTAATTAATAGCGCGTTGGCGGCACGCCGAACATGGCGCGAAACGCAAAGGTAAACGAGGCCGGGCTTGAATAGCCAAGCTCAAGCGCCACCTGAGTTACGCTGCGCTTGTTTTTTAACATCACGACGGATTCCAGCAACCGCACCCGTTTTTTCCATTCGCTGAACGCCACGCCGGTCTCCTTTTTGAAACGACGTGAAAACGTGCGCACCGACATACCGCTACAGGAGGCCCACTGTTCAATGCTGTGCGCGTCGCCGGGCGTTTTCTGGATCTGGCTGCAAACTTTCGTCAGCAACGGTGATACCGGCCAGGAGACCGATAACCCGGCGTCGGGTAAGCCTCTGAGCAATGAAATCAGCACCTGCACTAACTGCGCGTCATCGCCTGCAGCATCATACTTTTCCGGCACGTTTTGCGTGGCGTAGTGAATATATTCACGCACAAAATCACTCACCACCACCACCTTACTGGCGCTAAAGGGGATAGTGGCGAAATCGGCTTCCACATACAGGCTTTCCAGCAATACGTCGCTGCCGGCAAGAAGACGATGAGGCACACGCGCCGGGATCCAGACCCCATAAAGCACGGGCACCACCAGCGTCTTGCCTTCAATTTCCACCCGCATACTTCCTTCGCGCGCATAGAGAAATTCCGCGAACGGATGCTCGTGCATGTCCACGCCCGTATCGCCGCGTAAAGGATAACTGCGAAAGTACACCGGGCGCGGCAAGGCCATCAGCACCGGCGCGGGCTGGCCACTAATGGGCTGACGAGGCGGCAACACAAGCTTAGAGCACATAACAACCTGACCTCTATTCGATGAAGTTTGTCTTGATAGCACAGCGCAGGCAAAACGGGTTTCCTGAATAATGAGCGGGTCATAAATATATTTCACCCGTTGTGAACAATTTACCAGCCAGCTGCCTGAGCGATAAGCCCTTTTCGCACTGACGGGCAGTGAATGACGGGGAAATTACCGGCTGAGCGCACGCTACGTTGAAGGAAAGATGATGGCTAACGAATGTACCGTCGATGTGATCAGTAAACCCGGCCACTGGCTGCGGATCGTCCAGGAACTGCTGTCTCAGGCAGGCATCAGGATTAATGGCCCCGAACCCTGGGATATCCGCGTGCATGACACGCGTTTTTTCAAGCGCGTGTTGCAGCAGGGTTCACTTGGGCTCGGTGAAAGTTATATGGAGGGCTGGTGGGATTGCAAACAGCTCGATGCGTTTTTTGACAAGCTGCTGCGCGCAAGGCTTGATGAGCAGCGCCCGGCGCGTTTCGCCGACCTGATGCGCATCGCCGCGGCGCGCATTATTAACCCTCAGTCCCGTCGCCGCGCCTGGCAAGTGGGTGAAGTCCATTACGATCTGGGTAACGATTTGTTTAACCGCATGCTCGATCCGCATATGCAGTACTCGTGCGGTTACTGGAAAAACGCCGATGAACTCTGTGCGGCGCAGGAGGATAAGCTCGCGCTGATCTGTGAAAAACTGCAGCTTAAACCGGGCATGACGCTGCTGGATATCGGCTGCGGCTGGGGCGGTTTAGCACAATACGCGGCGCGCCATTATGACGTCAGCGTGGAAGGCATCACCATTTCGGCAGAGCAAAAAGCCTACGCCGAAAGCCACAGCGAAGGGCTGGATATCCGCATCCTGTTGCAGGATTACCGCGATCTGGATAAACGTTATGATCGCATCGTCTCCGTCGGCATGTTCGAACATGTCGGCCCGAAAAACTATGCGACCTACTTTAACGCCGTCGATCGCTGCCTGAAGCCGGATGGTCTGTTTTTACTGCACTCCATTGGGTCGAATAAAACCCTGCATAATGTCGATCCCTGGATCAACAAATATATTTTCCCTAATGGCTGCCTGCCCTCCATTAAACAAATTGCTGGTGCCAGCGAACCCTATTTTGTTATCGAAGATGTGCATAATTTCGGCGCCGATTACGACAAAACATTAATGGCCTGGCATCGCCGTTTTAATCAGGCCTGGCCGCAAATAGCAGGCAATTACTCCACGCAATTTCACCGCATGTTTAATTATTACCTCACCGCCTGCGCGGGCGCATTTCGCGCCAGAAATATCCAGCTCTGGCAAATCGTATTAAGCCGCGGCGTCACCGGCGGACTGCGAGTGGCGCGCTAAAGAGATGATTAATCAGGCAAACACAAACCCCCTCGCCGCCTGCCTGAAATGAAAAATAACGTTATGCCGTTATCTTCGCTGGAAGCTAAATAATATGAACGTAAATTTCTTTGTTACCTGCATTGGGGACGCACTTAAATCGCGCATGGCGCGAAACAGTGTCCTGCTACTCGAACAGTTAGGCTGCCATGTTCAGTTTCCTGAAAAACAGGGCTGCTGCGGTCAACCGGCAATTAATAGCGGCTACATTCGTGACGCCTTGCCGGGTATGAAAGCGCAGATTGCGGCGCTGGAAATCAACGACGACCCGATTATCTCGCCTGCCGGTTCCTGCATGAACGCGATCCGCCACTACCCGGACTGGCTGGTCGATGAACCTGAGTGGGCGATGCGCGCCGTGAAGGTTGCCAGCCGCATGGTTGATCTGACCTCCTTTATCGTTAACCAGCTTGGCGTAACCGACGTCGGCGCGCGCCTGCCGGGGCGGGCGGTCTATCACCCCTCGTGCAGCCTGTTTCGTAAGCTCGGCGTGCGTGATGAACCGCTAATACTGCTGCGCGAGGTGCGTGAGCTGGAAATTGTGCCGTTTGGCGCCCAGGAAACCTGCTGCGGATTTGGCGGCACTTTTTCGGTCAAAATGGCCGAAATTTCCGGCGAAATGGTGAAAGAAAAGGTCGCGCATATCATGCAAGCCAGGCCGGATTACCTGATCGGCGCGGATGCCAGTTGCCTGCTGAATATCGGCGGGCGTTTACAGCGTGAAGGCCAGAACGTGCGTGTGCTGCATATCGCTGATGTGCTGATGAGCCGCTAAGGAAACACTATGTCGCTAAAAACCAGCAATGTTCCTTTTTATGACCGGGTACAGCAGCAAATTGACGATCCGGTAATGCGCCATGCCGTGGCGAACGCGCAGGATCGGATCGGTATCAACCGGCAGAAAATGGTCGATGAACTGGAAAACTGGCCCGACTGGCGCTCGCGCGCCGCTGAAATTCGCGCCCATGTTCTCGATAATCTCGATGCCTATCTTTACCAGTTAAGCGAAAAAATCCGCGCTAACGGCGGTCACGTCTTTTTCGCCGATACGCGTGAAGATGCCACCCGCTATATTTTGCAGATTGCCCGGGAAAAGCAGGCGCGCAAAATCGTTAAATCGAAGTCGATGGTGACCGAAGAGATCGGCATGAACGCCGCGCTTGAAGCGGCTGGCATTGAGGTCGTGGAAACGGATCTGGGCGAGTATATTCTGCAACTCGGCAAAGATGCCCCCTCGCACGTGGTGGTACCGGCCATTCATAAAGATCGCCATCAAATTCAGCACGTGTTGCGCGAAAAGCTGGGTTATAACGGCCCCGAAACCCCGGAAGCCATGACGCGCTTTATTCGCCAGAAGATCCGCGAGGATTTCCTCAGCGCCGATATCGGCATTACCGGCTGCAACTTTGCGGTTGCGGAAACCGGCACGCTCAGCCTGGTGAGCAATGAAGGCAATGCCCGGCTCTGTACCACCGTGCCAAAAACACATATTGCCGTGATGGGCATGGAGCGCGTAGTGCCGACATTCGCCGAGCTGGACGTCATCCTCACCATGCTGGCGCGCAGCGCGGTTGGTGCCCGTCTTACGGGATATAACACCTGGCTTACCGGCGCGAAAGGCAGCATGGAAAGCGACGGGCCGGAATCGTTCCATCTGGTTATTGTCGACAATGGTCGCTCACAGGTGCTGGGCTCGCCTTTCCAGGACATCCTGCGTTGCATCCGCTGCGGGGCCTGCATGAATACCTGCCCCGCTTACCGTCATATTGGCGGACATGGTTACGGCTCGATCTATCCCGGCCCGGTTGGCGCGGTGCTCACGCCGTTGCTCGGCGGTTATGATGATTTCAAAAATCTGCCTTATGCCTGCTCATTATGTACCGCCTGTGATGATGTCTGCCCGGTGCGCATTCCGCTGTCGTCACTGATCCTTGAGCACCGCCGCACGCTGGCGGAAAGCGGAAGAACGCCGGCGATGGAAAGGCACACCGTACACCTGTTCAATTACGCCAACCGCCATCCCCGGCTGTGGAAAGTAGGCATGGTCGCTGGCGCGCGCGCCGCCCAACTGATGATCCGCAACGGCAAAATGCCCTTTACCATCTCAGCCATCGGCAAGTGGACGGAGGCGCGCGATCTGCCCGCTGCCGATGGTGAGAGTTTCCGTAGCTGGTTTAAAAAACACCAAAAACAGCAACAAAACGGGGAGCAAGCCTGATGGAAAACCGTGATGCTTTTATGCAAAAAATTGCTGGTCGACTCGGTCGCGAACCGCGTCAGATACCGCAGCCGCTGGAGTTTGCCGGGCACGCTCCGCTGACAAGCCGCTATGCCGGGCAGATCCAGCAGCACCCCTGCGACAGTTTTATCGAATACGCGACAACGGTTATGCAGGCTCACTGCGAAGTGGCTCCGCTGGCAAAAATTCCCCAGCTTGCCGAACGGATCTGTAACCAATACGGCGGTGGTCCGCTGCTGATTAGCGGCGACGCCCGACTGGCAAACGTCGGGATCACCGCGCATTTGCGGAACACGTTTCCAGCACATTGCTGGGACTCAGCGGGCGGAGAAGAGAACCTGCGTCGTGCCGCACAAGCCAGTATTGGCGTGGTCTACGCCGAATATGGTTTGTGCGAAACCGGCGGTGTGGTGCTCTTTTCCTCCCCGCTACAGGGGCGCGCTATCAGCCTGCTGCCCACCACCACCGTGTTCGTTATCGATAAGAGCAGATTGCTGTACGGCGTCACGCAACTGGCGCACGTTTTGCGCCAGCGGGTGCAGGAAGGCGAAACGCTTCCCTCGTGTATCAATCTTATCGCCGGGCCAAGTTCGACGGCCGATATTGAGCTGATTAAAGTCGTCGGCGTCCACGGGCCGCTGAATGCCGTCTACTTAATTATTGAAGATTGCTGATGCGGATAATCTGACGGGCAGAAATATATCATCCGCCCGCTAATAGAGTGCCGTGATTACTCTTTTGCGTTTTGAGGAGGAAATATTGATGGCTTCCCCAAACGCTGCGTATTAACAGCAGGTATTAATATGAGAAAAAAGTCCTCGTTATATCTGATGAGATTAACCATCCAGGATATTCTCCAGTGGATAGAGAGCAATATTGCCGAGCCGTTACCGCTTGGCGTGTTAGCGAAAAAATCCGGTTACTCTGCCTGGCATTTCCAGCGCGGTTTTAAACAAATCGCCGGCATGTCGCCTGGCGTGTATATCCGCTATCGCCGCATGATGATCGCAAAAGCGTTACTGAGCGAAACGCATCGCTCTATTACGGATATTGCGCTGCAGCTGGGTTATCAGCAGCAATCGACATTCTGCCGCGCCTTTCGCGAACAGTATCAATTAACGCCAGGACAGTATCGCCTGCGTGCTCAGGAGCAGGCGACGCAGGAGTAAACCGCTCTTCGCGTCACCACCATCCAGGCTACACTGAAACGCTCGACCAGCGCGCAAAGGAAAAGGGATGACAGCTCAGGATTTATCAAAAATGGGCGCCGCAAAGGTGGCGCTTTTTGTTGATGAACACGGCCAGCGCGTCATTGAAAAATATCCTGTCAGTGAGGTCGAGTATGCTTTCTATCAACATGCGGCGAACCGGCTCAACGCAGCAAAGATTGCCTCGCCAGGGTTGTTATTCGCCAATCCTGCGCGGCATTTATTGAGGCTTGAGTATATTCCCCACCCGGTTTCTCAGGATGCTGTGGCAGGCGATGAGATGTTAGCGATGCTGGCTCGCTTACATCGCTTTGCGCCAGACGCGGCATGGCGCTATCACACTCACAGCTGGTCAGTTTCCGCGCTGGAAAAATCGCTGGCGCTGCTGGCGTTGCCGGAACAGGCTTCGCAACAACTGCGCTGTTTTCAGCAATGTAGCGAGGGGCTCTTTCGCCATCCGGGGCTAATTTCCGGCGATAGCAATGCGGGTAACTGGGGACGACGGGATAACGGCGAGCTGGTGCTTTTCGACTGGGAGCGATTTTCCACAGGAAGCCCGGCGATCGACCTCGCCCCCCTGATAAAAGGGATGGGCGCCACACACGCCTTTCAGGCGCTTGCCGGGCGCTATTGTCGTATTTCGGGTCATGCAACACCGCGTGAACTCAGCCGGGAGATTGCCATTGCCAAAGCGTGGATTGTCACCGAAGTGGTCACGCTGCTTGCTGAGCGGCAGAAAACCGATCTTCCGCGCTATCTCGACTGGTACCGGGAAAACCTGCCAGTCTGGTTAGACAGCACCGTTACCCTGCTCTGATCGCGGTAGTTTATTGTTCGGTTCGCGTAGCTTTCACCACGGTTTCGGCATAGGGTGTTATGAGCATTAGCTCATTAACAGGAACCGAATGATGCGTGATCTTCCCCCCACTGCGACACTGCGCGCCTTTGAAGTGGCCACCCGCCACACCACCTTTACCGCGGCGGCAGAAGAGCTGTGTATTACGCAAAGTGCCGTCAGCCATCAGCTAAAAAACCTCGAGGAAATCTGGGGACTGCCGCTGTTTCAGCGCGGAAAGACCCTCAGCCTGACACCCGCCGGTGCCGCGCTCGCACCGCTGGTGCGTGAATTTTTCAGCAAACTGGAAACCACGCTGGCGGATTTGCGCGAGCAAAAAGGCCGGGTGCGGCTGCGCGTCAACACCACTTACTCTTTTGCGCTGAAATGGTTGCTCCCACGCTTGCCGGGTCTGGCGCGCTTACACCCGGAAATTCTGGTGACGCTGGAAAGCACCGATCAGGCCATTAACTTCGCCAGCACCGATGCCGATGTGGCGATCCGCTTTGGTCACGGGAATTATCCGGCGCTGCACACGGAATTTATGTTCCGCGAGCAGCTTTTCCCGGTCGCCAGCCCGGCGCTTTTGCAGCGTTTTGGCACGCCGGATGAACCTGCCGAACTGCTGCGCTACCCGCTGCTGACGCGCGATGGCGCCGATCTGGTTCCCAAATGGGACGCCTGGTTTAAGCAGGTTGGCGTAAATACGGATGTGCTGCATGAGAACGTGCGTTTCGCCGATACCAATATGACTATTGAAGCGGCATTGCTGGGCCAGGGAATTGCGCTGGCGCGCAGTGGGCACGTTGAAAAAGAGATAGCCGATGGCTCGCTGGTACGGCTTTTTGACGTCCCTTTTCCGTCGCCCGCTGCCTATTATTTTGTCTGCCCGCAGGGGATCGAAACGCAACCGCATATTGTGACTTTCCGCAGCTGGCTGTTGGCAGAATCACAACAGGCACAGCTTAATTATCGCTAAGCATGAGTATTTACTCATGGTCAAATGACGACACTTCACTTTTCATCCGGGCATGTGCTGATTAGCATCGATACATGCCCACTTACCTTGTTTTGCTGACATTATTCGCCGCGCTGCTGCATGCCAGCTGGAATACGCTCTTACGCGGCGGCACGGATCGGTTATGGTCGATGACCATCATGTGCGCGACGATAGCCCTCACCTGCGTTGCTGCCGCGCCGTTTTTACCCTTACCGGCTTATGCCAGCTGGAAATACGCGCTGCTGTCAGCGCTGCTGCATGTCGGCTATAACCTGTGTCTGGTACGCAGTTATCAGAGCGGGGATCTCGGGCAAACCTACCCGATTGCGCGGGGTTCTTCACCGCTGATGGTGACGTCGGGAGCGGCGCTGTTTGCCGGGGAAAAGATGGCCGTGAACGCGCTGGCTGGCATTGGGTTGATTTCCGGCGGTATTCTGCTGCTTGCCCTGCAACACCGCCGTCTGGCGCTGACGGGTCTGAAATATTCACTGGCCACTGGCGCGTTTATCGCCGCGTACAGCGTGGTGGATGGCATTGGTGTGCGCATCGCCGGTGATGCCATCGCCTATACCGTGTGGATGAGTGCGTTATGGGGCGTGTTGATGCCAGCGCTCTATACCTGGCTTCGCGGCGCAAAAAGTTTACTGCGCTGGCATCCCGATGTATTGCTTGCCGCGACAGGCGGACTGGTTTCGCTGCTGGCTTACGGCATCATTATTTATGCGATGGCGACCGCGCCAATGGGGGCAGTTTCAGCGCTGCGTGAAACCAGCGTTCTGTTTGCCGCACTACTGGGTTATCTGTTTCTCGGCGAAACGTTAACGCTAAGAAAAGTGCTGGCGTGTACGGTGATCGCGACCGGCACGGTAATGATTGGTTAACCACATCAGGAGAACTCACCATGTCTGATTTTCCGACAATTGCGCTGCTTGGCCCCGGGGCTATCGGCACCACTATCGCGGCGGCGCTGCATGAAGTGGGCCGTGCGCCCGTTTTATGCGGGCGTACCGCCCACCCGCAACTAATACTTCGCCACGATGAGGGGGAAATTGTGGTACCCGGCCCGGTATTGAGCGATCCGGCAGCACTGGACAAGCCGTTCGATCTGGTATTTGTGGCGGTGAAAACCACGCAGGTTGCGGACAGCGCCGCCTGGCTGGCGACGTTATGCGATGAAAACACCGTTGTATGCGCGTTGCAAAATGGCGTCGAGCAGAAAAACCAGTTGGCCCCGCTGGTTAACGGCGCAAGCGTGCTGCCGTCCGTCGTCTGGTTTCCGGCGCAGCGCGAGCCGGATGCGTCTGTCTGGTTGCGCGCCAGTCCGCGTCTGACGCTGCCGGATGTGCCGCAGGCAAAACGGGTTGCGAAAGCACTCAGCGGTACACGCTGCGCGGTGGAATTGTCAGAAGATTTTACGTCGATTGCCTGGCGCAAGCTGTTGCAGAATGCGGTCGCCGGTCTGATGGTGCTCGCCAATCGCCGTGCCGGCATGTTCTCGCGCGAGGATATTACCGCGCTGGCGCTGGCGTACCTGCGCGAATGCCTGACGGTTGCGCGGGCGGAAGGTGCGGTGCTCAGCGATAACGTGGCCCAGGAGATTGTTGACGGTTTTCACCGTGCGCCTGCGGATTTGGGGACGTCAATTCTCGCCGACCGCCAGGCGAACCGTCCGCTGGAGTGGGATATCCGTAACGGCGTGGTGCAGCGCTATGGTCGCACGCATGGCATCGCCACGCCCATCAGCGATGTGGTGGTCCCGCTGCTGGCCGCAGGCAGTGAAGGACCCGGTTGATCGTCCGGCTTTGCGCGGAAAAGGGAGCGTGAATCTGTTCATTTCGTCATCAGAAAACACGGTGTGCCAGGCTTAAAGGGAAATTTGTTCGCCTGCAAAGGCAAAACCTGGTTTACCTTCTGACGACGCGAGGAAAGCATGACACAGATATCGTCTCTCTCTGACCACGAAATTCAGCTGCTTGATCGCTACTGGCGCGCGGCCAATTATCTCTCTGTCGGGCAAATCTACCTGATGGATAACCCGCTACTGCGCGAGCCGCTCAGGCCAGAACATATCAAACCGCGCCTGCTGGGCCACTGGGGAACCACGCCGGGGCTGAATTTTATCTATGTTCATCTCAACCGCGCCATTCGCCAGCGCGATCTCGATATGATTTATATTTGCGGCCCCGGCCATGGCGGGCCAGGGATGGTGGCCAACACCTGGCTTGAGGGAAGCTACAGCGAAATTTACCCGCAGATAAGCCAGAACGCCGAGGGCATGAAGAAGCTGTTCCGCCAGTTTTCCTTCCCCGGCGGCATTCCCAGCCACGCTGCACCCGAAACGCCAGGCTCGATTAATGAAGGCGGCGAGCTGGGTTACTCACTCTCTCATGCGTTTGGCGCGGTGTTCGATAACCCGTCCCTTATCGCCGCCTGCGTGATTGGTGATGGCGAAGCGGAAACCGGCCCGCTGGCCTCCAGCTGGCACGGCATAAAATTTCTTAACGCCGCCCGCGACGGCGCGGTGCTGCCGATCCTGCACCTGAACGGATACAAAATTGCCAACCCTACGCTTCTCGGGCGCACCAGCGATGAGGATTTACACCAGCTCTTTCGCGGCTACGGCTACGAACCGCTGTTTGTCAGCGGCCATGAACCGGCAAGAATGCACCGCCAGATGGCGGAAACGCTCGAACAGGCGCTGAACAACATCCGCGACTATCAGCAACAGGCGCGAAGCGACAACGCGCAGACCACCGTGCCGCGCTGGCCGATGATCATTTTGCGCAGCCCCAAAGGCTGGACAGGCCCGCAAACTGTCGATGGTAAGAAAGTGGAGGATTTCTGGCGCGCGCACCAGGTTCCGGTCTCGTCATGCCGTGAAAACGATGAACACCGGCAACTGCTGGAAGACTGGATGCGCAGCTATCAGCCCGACGATCTTTTCGATGCATCGGGGCAACTCAAAACAGAACTACAAGCACTGGCCCCGGTAGGCGACAAACGCATGGGCGCGTCGCCGTGGGCCAACGGTGGCCGCTTACGCCGGGAGCTGGTGACACCAGAGTTGCACCACTACGCCGTCGAAGTAAGCTCACCGGGCGAGACGCAGGCAGAATCTACTGCCGCGCTGGGCGCGTACCTGGCCGCTATTTTCGAACACAACCGCGACAATTTCCGGCTGTTTGGCCCCGACGAAACGGCGTCAAACCGGTTGAGCAAAGTCTTCGACGTAACGAATCGCACCTGGCAGGAGCCGCTTAAACCCTATGATGAGCAACTGGCACGCGATGGCCGGGTGATGGAGATCCTGAGCGAACATCAATGCCAGGGCTGGCTTGAGGGCTATTTGCTGACCGGGCGTCACGGGCTGTTCAACTGCTATGAGGCGTTTATTCATATTGTCGACTCGATGTTTAACCAGCATGCGAAGTGGTTAAAAGTGACGCGCAGCCTGCCCTGGCGCGCGCCGATCTCGTCGCTCAATTACCTGCTCTCTTCGCATGTCTGGCGCCAGGATCACAATGGTTACAGCCACCAGGATCCCGGTTTTATCGATCATGTCGCCAATAAAAAAGCGGATATTGTGCGCATTTACCTGCCGCCCGATGCCAACACGCTGTTGTGTGTTGCCGACCACTGCCTGAAAACCTGGGATCGTATTAATGTCATCGTGGCGGGGAAACAGCCTGCGCCTCAGTGGCTAAATCTCGACGACGCGGCAAAACACTGCGCCGCAGGAATGGGCATCTGGCCCTGGGCCGGAAACGTGCAGCAGAACGAAACCCCGGATGTGGTGATGGCGTGCGCCGGCGATGTACCGACTATGGAAACCCTCGCGGCGGTCGATCTGCTGCGTCATTACCTGCCGGATCTGCGTATTCAGGTGGTGAACGTCGTGGATTTAATGGCGCTGCAAACCCAGGAGCAACATCCGCATGGCCTGAGCGAAGAGGCTTTCGAAGCGATTTTTACTGCTGATAAGCCGGTGATTTTTGCCTTCCACGGCTACCCGAGCCTGATTCACCGCCTCACTTATCAGCGCAATAATCACCGCCATTTTCACGTGCACGGCTTTATGGAAGAAGGCACCACCACCACGCCATTTGATATGACCGTGCTCAACGAGCTGGATCGTTTTCACCTGGCGCAGGAGGCGATTTTGCGCGTGCCGTCGTTGCAGGGCAAAGCGGATGACATCCTTGAGGTGCTGGCGCAAAAAATTGCCGCGCACCATCAGTATGTCCGTGAATATGGCGAAGACTTGCCTGAAGTGCAGAACTGGAAATGGCCATCACAGCAAGGAGAAGGCAACGTACCGGAGTAAACAGGCGTGCAACCTGCACGCGCATTTCCCGATGTATTAATCAACCAACACGCCGTTTACGAAGAGCGGCGTGTTGGTGTCGGGAAGCGCTCTGCTGGCACATCGTTTGGTAGCAGCTATACCTGTTAAGAAGATGATTTTGCTCGGGAGCTGTATGGAATATCTGGCCTGGACCGCTGCGGCGGGTTGTTTGTTGTTGTTTATGTCTCTCTCTTACGGCTGGATAAGCCGTGTCCCGGTGCCCATTTTTGGCCTCTATCTGCTGGTGGGCATCGCCTGCGGGCCGTGGATGTTGGGGCTGATTGGCATCGATATTGTTCGCCACGCCCCGCTCACCAGCCGGATAACGGAAATGGCAATGGCGGCGTCGCTTTTTATCACCGGGCTAAAAATCCGCCTGCCGCTCACCTCGCCTTACTGGCGAATGGGCATCATACTGGCGCTGCCCGCGATGCTGCTGACCATTGCCGGGATTATGCTCGCCGCCCATTTTATGGCCGATCTCTCGTGGCCATTATCGCTGGCGCTGGCGGCCATTCTCGCCCCTACCGATCCGGTGCTGGCAAGCCTGGTGGCTATCAACGATGCGCAGGATGATGACCGCCTGCGCATCGCGCTCTCCAGTGAAGCGGGTCTCAATGATGGCACCGCGCTGCCCTTTTTGATGCTGGCGCTGGTCTGGCAAAAAGCCGGTGGCGCAATCAGCGCCGATGAATGGTTTCACTGGTTGAGTGTCGATCTGCTCTGGGCGCTGGTCGGCGGGTTGGGTATCGGTTTTGTTCTCGGACGCTTAATTGGCCTGGTCGCCACACGCTCACGCCACGCGCAGGGGGAAGTGGCACCCAGCGATTTTATTGCGTTAGCGCTGATTTGCCTGAGCTTTTCGCTGGCGATGATGCTCAGCGCATCCGGTTTTCTCGCGGCGTTCGCTGCCGGTATCGGCCTGCGCAGTGCGGAGATGAGCGTACAAAAACGCCATACCAGCGAGGATGATCACGACCTGCCCGCCGAGATGCAGGTGAATCCGCATACCCGGCACGGGCTCGAAGAGCATAACCCGATCAAATCCGTGGGTCTGGTGGTGGGCGATGCGCTCTCCTTTGGCGATACCGTTGAGCGACTGCTGGCCGCCGGGCTGGTGATCGTGCTTGGTGTGACACTGTCACGCCACTGGGATGCCAACGCGCTGCTGCTGGCCTTCACCGTGTTTATCATCATCCGGCCCCTCGCCGTCTGGTTGCTGACCTGGCGTTCGGGTGAATCCGTGCTGCATCGGTTAAGTCTTGGCTGGTTGGGCATTCGCGGGATCGGCAGTCTTAATTATATCGCCTATGCCTGGACGCATGGCCTTCAGAACGCGGGAGCGATCACCGATACCGCCATCACCATCGTGACGTTAAGCGTGCTGGTACATGGGATTTCGGTCACGCCGTTACTCACCCTGCGGCGAAAACAGGAACAGCGCTGAACGTCGTCGCGAACCATCATACGCCGACATAGCGTCGCTGAGCTTGCGGCGTAGTAATGATCACCCAGACCTAAAAACAGGAGGCAACGATGAAAGCCGCACTCTATTTTCAGCCGGGGAAACCCGAAGTTTTACGTTATACCGACGTCCCCGAACCTGTTTGTGGTCCGAACGATGTGCTGATCCGCGTAGAATCCATTGCCCTTGAGGGCGGCGATGTGATTAATCGCGCCACGGCCTTCCCCGGCGCGCAAGGCTGCATTCCTGGTTATTCCGCTGCGGGTACGATTATTGAAGTCGGTGAACAGGTAAAGAATCGCCACGCAGGGCAACGCGTGGCGACGCTCGCGCTGGAAGGTTCCCATGCCCAGTACCGCGTTACGCCCGCGCAATGGTCATGGGTCATTCCCGACGGGCTGGATGTCGTTTCCGCGTCCGTTATCCCGGTAAGTTTTGGCACGGCGGCCTGGGCGCTCTTTTCACGCTTAAAGATCAAAGCTGGCGATAGTGTGCTTATCCAGGGCGGCGCAGGCGGCGTTGGGGTTGCCGCCATTCAGCTTGCGAAGGCACAAGGCGCACGCGTGCTCGCCACACTTTCCGGCGATGCCCGCGTGAGCCAACTGACCACACTCGGGCTTGATGTCGCGCTGGATTACCGCCAGCAGGATATTGTCGCCGAGGTGAAACGGCTGACAAACGCAGCCGGCGTGGATGGTGTACTCGATCTGGTTGGGTCGACACTGGAGCAATCGATCGCCTGTCTGCGTGAATGGGGAACCGTGGTGCTGGCCGGTAACGCCGGGGGAAATGCCCGCGCCGATCTGGCGGCATTGCAGCAAGCCAATCAAACAGTGAGTGGGCTTTTCTGGGGACGCGAACTTGCCCACCAGCAGGCAAGAGATTCCGTCGATACGCTGCTGATGGATGCCAGGGATAAAAAATTCAGCGTGATCATCGACAGAGAATTTTCCCTGCAAGAGGTGGTGCAAGCCCACCGCTACGCCGAGGAAAACCGCGTGCTGGGGCGCATTATTCTGCGCCCCTGACGGTTGGCAGGGGGCGAAAAGCACTAATGCACGCGGCGATATCACGCTTATCGCTGCACGCAATGCGCTGGTTTATCTGCGCCATCATCCATGGGAAAAACGGGTTGGAGCTGGCGCGCATCAGCGTATCAAGACTTACCGCCAGCGTGTTGGTTTCGCCGCGTAGCGAAAAGGCACCGAGGCTTATTCCGTATTGGTTATTCTCGGCCGGATAAAGGCCGTACAGGGAGTCATTCAGTGGAAACGGCAGCGCAATGTGCGACAGCGAAAACATCCCCGACGGCCATGCGATGTGTAAGTCCTCCTGCGTCTCCTGCATCGCTTGCGCGGGCGTCGTGCGGGCAACCGTTTCAAAACTGTTGGCGGCGGCATTGGCAATGACGATTGTCGTGTAGCGACGTGGCGGCGCGGGCAGCAGCGTGTTCACCGCTTGCCAGGATGACGGACGAAACAGCGCACCGGCATTGGCCGCCTGGTTAATATCAAATAGCACTAACTCGCTGCCGTTTGGCGGCAAATAGCGGTACAGCGCGTCGACCACCGCGCGGGCACTGACCGTGGAATCCATCACCGACTGGAACGTCAGCACCGGCGGCAAGTCTTTTATCTGTCCGCTATGCGCAGCCTGCTGGATTCGCTGCTGTAACGCCTGCGTTAACAGCCATGATTGTCGGGCGGCGTTAACCGGAAACGAATTGTATTTATATGGGTTAAATTCGGGCACCACATTAAGCCACGCCGCTTTCGCAAACGCCGGAAACGCCGCAGGCCAGCCAGCAAGCCCGGCAAAACGCGCGTAGGACGGAACACCGATCATCGGCGATAACAGAATGATTTGTTGCGGTCGGCGCAGCGCAGTGTTGCCAAGGCTATCCAGCGCATACTGAATCGCCAGCGCGCCCCCGTTCGAATAGCCGACGAGATGCAGCGGTACAGACGATCCCGCAAGCCTTGTGGCTTCTCGCACAGCCAGGCGCGCGGTCGCCAGCCATTGGTCGCGATCCACTTTCGTCAGCGCGCCCGGTGCGGTGCCGTGACCCGGCATGCGCGGCAC
Organism: Kosakonia sp. LAM2021; assembly: GCF_016620385.1. Classification (NCBI taxonomy): domain Bacteria; kingdom Pseudomonadati; phylum Pseudomonadota; class Gammaproteobacteria; order Enterobacterales; family Enterobacteriaceae; genus Kosakonia; species Kosakonia sp. LAM2021. The sequence goes on along the minus strand of NZ_JAENHT010000001.1, from coordinate 981,745 downwards.
CACCACCACAAACCCCTGCTGCTGCCAGACCTGCGCCAGGTAGCGCATACTGTAGGGCGAATCCGTCAGCCCGTGCAGTAACACCGCCGCGCCGCGAATGGTGCCTTGCGGCATCAATACTTGCGAACGGTTCCAGTTGGGTTGAAAACGTGCGGGGTAAACCTGGCTTTGCGCGTAAAACCGGTTAAGCGGTGTTTTCTCATCATCGCTAAGCGCATCCGTCAGCTGCGTTTTCATGTCGCGGAAAAGCGTGTCTTCGTGCGCCAGATAGTCGGCGAAACTGGCGTGGTCGATCGCTTTGGCAGACATTTCATCGGCAGACCAGCGGTGCCATGACTGCAACGAAGGGCCTTTTTCCGATTGATAAACGCGGCCAATAAAAAAAACGATGCCGAGCACAAGCAGCCCAACGGCAAGCTTTCTGGCAAGTGGGATGAGCTTAAAACCTAACATTGTTGCCCTTTATCGCCACAAAGTGCGGCGATGCCGTTACGAAACTGTGCACAGAGGATAGTGCCTCTTTTCAGATTGCGGCAAATCCCAAAGCCAGCAGGCAAGCGTAAAAAAACCCTGGTGTGGCAGGTGTTGGCAAATAGGTGTTTCAACAAGTAGGACCAGTAGAAGCCAATAAAGGAAGGCAAAAAACCGCTATTGGCCGATCATTGCCACCGCCTGGTTTCGCGGGCGGTGGCAATAACCCCTCGTTCCTGAGGTCAGATATCATCCGTCGTATGGTGTACAACAATTTCCAGCGTATTGCGGATAATGTCGCTTCGTACCACATCATCCGTGCTTTCGATCATCCGGATAAGTTCAAGAATCAACGCCTTATGGGTTATACGTTCATCGGCTGCAACTATGCGTCTGATGGCGACACCAAGAATGGCGGATTCCTCTGCAAGTTTTTCACCACCGCTGCGAAAATATTCCATGAGAGGAAGATCGGTAAGATTTTCGTACCCATCAGAACTTTCAAGCATAGCCTGGCTCATTTCATTACCCCATGTTGAGTGCATGCTTATCAGCACTTAAGTCAGTGTTTTTTACTACTGCCCGGCTGCTTGTTGCCAAACAGTGGATAAATGTTATCCCTGCGATCCTCATTCCATTCCATGCCTACCGCGTCTGCGCCATGGCGCATTTCGCCCAGCGTGTTATTGCTAATTTCGGCAATAATGCGCCCCAGCATCTTGCGCCGTTGGCTGTCTGGTTCACTGCTCTCCATCGAACGTAGCCGGGCTATCAGAGCCTGGGTGCTGATAGGAGAGTTGTCTTTCAGGAGCGACAACACGGCCACTCCGATAAGTTCATCTGTCAGTTGCTCTATTTCACTACTGTTCATAACTGCATCTCGGGTTGCCGCCCGTTGCCGAAGTGCAATTGCGGCATGAAGCCAATTCTCACGTGGTAGCGTTCTGCCAGAGCTTATGGCGCCCCGTGAGAATTGACTCAAATAACCAGGTGATTTATTGCGATTGGTCTTTTCATCTTAACGATCAAACAGCAAACCAATCAGCGTGTGATAGTGGCTCTCCTCTTCCGGGCCAGATGCTTTTTCAAGCCGCGACAACAATTTAGTACAAATAGCCTTACGGTTCAGATTGCGGCCTTCGGTCAGGATCTCGACAGCAATGCGTCCTAAAGTTTCTTGCTGTGTCGGCAGCGTCGCTTTCTCAAAATAGCGCGTAACCGCATTCGCTGTGTTCGGAAGGAAACCATTCTGTTGCATCTGTTAATCCTCTAAAGTCCATGAGTCAGGTAAGTACAATTAAAGTTATACAAAGATTGCTAATATGTACATAGAAATTGTACAAAATAGTTAGCCGCCTATAGAAACACCAAATAACTTTATGTTTATCATTGCCTTATAAACAAAACATGAATCTATAAGCGCACCAGATTTGTACAAATTCCCTGTATCGGTGCCTGCGTTGTTGTTAACATTTCTGCATAATCGCCTGCGGACATACGCGAACTATTTGAAAACAAATGGAATAACGGCGCGACGACCCGGGCATCCTCTGCTAAGGTAAATATTCCTAAATATCCCGCCGGAACTCCTATGCTTACCACCATCATTTACCGCAGCCACCTGCATGACCATGTCTCGTTTACGCTGCTTGAAGAGATGGTCGCAGCCGCCAATATCAAAAATAGTCAGGCCAGCGTAACGGGGATCCTGCTGTTCAATGGCACTCATTTCTTTCAACTGCTTGAAGGGCCTGAAGAAAACGTTGCGGCTATTTATCAGGACATCTGTGGCGATGATCGTCATTACAATCTGGTCGAAGTACTCAGGGACTACGCACCGTCAAGACGCTTCGGTAAAACCGGGATGGAGCTGTTCGACTTGCGCGATCACGACCGTGAAGCGGTATTGCAGACCGTGTTTGATAAAGGCACAACGCGATACCAACTGACCTACGGCGATCGCGCGTTGCAGTTCTTCCAGACCTTCGTTGAAGACAGCGAGAAAGAGTTCTACTACGAAATTCCACCGGGTGATGCCTGGGAGTTTATTGCCGATGACAACGCGATAACCCTGCCGCCAGGCGTCCCGGATAGCCATGCCGACTGCCATTTTGCTTTCCAGCCCATTGTTGATCCCTTTGCCCGCCAGATTGTCTCTGTCGAAGCGCTGCTGCGCACCCGTGTAGGCGGCTCGCCGCAGGACTGGTTCGACGATATGGCCGGGGATGATATTTACACCGCCGATTTACAAAGTAAGCGCGTCGCCTTCGCGATGGCCGCGGCGTTAAAGCTGGGTGCGCAGACGCTCTCGGTAAATTTGCTACCCATGACGCTGGTCAAGGTTCCTGGTGCCGCTGAATTTATCGTGCAGGCAATTAAAGAGTACGGGCTGGTTCCAGAACAGGTCATCGTTGAATTTAACGAAAGCGCCGTGTTTTCGTGCATTGATGCGTTTACCCAGGCGGTGAAAATGCTAAAAGGCGCCGGTATTCGCGTGGCAATCGATCACTTCGGTGCCGGGTTTGGCGGGCTGGTATTGCTGACGCAATTCCAGCCGGACCGAATCAAAATCAACCGTGCCCTGATTGCGGATGTGCATAAAAGTGGCTCCCGTCAGGCCATTGTTCAGGCGATTATCAAATGCTGTACCTCGCTGGAAATCGCCATTTCCGCCGTCGGCGTCGAGAAAGCGGAAGAGTGGATGTGGCTTGAATCGGCGGGTATTTCTCAGTTCCAGGGGCATCTTTTCGCGCGCCCGGATTTAAACGGTATTCCGGCTGTAGCCTGGCCAGAAAAAAGAGATGAGATGATATAAGCTGTGCAGCGAAGTTGTACAAAAAAGGATTTGTACAACTTTGCAAAGTTAACTTAGTCTGTGAAAAGAGCACACTGGCGTTAAAGAGTACGAGGGAGCTATGGCTTTTTATAGTATCGGCGAGGTTGCCGAACGCTGCGGGATAAACCCGGTCACACTACGCGCATGGCAGCGTCGCTATGGGCTGTTAAAACCGCAGCGCAGTGAAGGCGGTCATCGTCAGTTCGATGAGTCGGATATTCAGCGCATTGTGGAGATCAAGCGCTGGATCGATAACGGCATTTCCGTAAGCAAAGTTAAGGCCTTGCTCGACGACAACAAATTCGCCGGGGAAACAAGCTGGGCATCACTGCAGGAAGAGTTGATGTCCATGTTGCGACAAGTGAATCCCTCCCGGCTACGCGCAACTCTTCACGCGTTGAGTCAGACACACGCGGCGGATGTACTTATCGACGATATTCTGGTGCCGGTACGCCAGCGGCTCAGTCGTGATAAAAATACCGCGCGCGTGGTGTTAAGCCTGCTGGACGGCGTGTTAGTGGAGTTCGCCGCGTCAGGCATCGCCACCGCGCGTGAACAGGCAGCAAAAACGGCACTGCTGATCGCCTGGGGAAATGACGACCGCACCCATTTATGGCTCGAAGCATGGCGCTTGTCACAGCAGGGCTGGCGTATCGATGTTCTCGCCGAACCGCTCGACTCCCCTCACCCGGAATTTTTTCCCGGCCAGCATCTGTTTGTCTGGACCGGCAAACCGCTCACGCGCAGCCAGGCGCAGCAGCTTACCCATTGGCGCGAACAGGGTTTTGCTATCGCTCACCATAGCGGCAAAGCAGAAAGCGTCTGAGACTGGCGTTCAATTGAGCCTTGCTTCTCTGCCGCTGACGCTTTGCAGAACGTGTTTTGCCCCCACTACTCCTGATGATCGCGCGGATCATCAGCACTGGTTATAATCTCCTCGCCAGTGAAATCAGGAAAATAATGTTAATGAGGGGGAGCGTTGTGGCAGATAAAGCACCAGATTCAGGGTTGAAGGAACAGATAACAGATTTTGCCAGTCACGTTATTTCCAGCCGATTAAAAGGGCCGTTGTATATCTATTTATTGTGCTCACTGGTCGCGTTTAACTGGAAGCATATATTACTTATCGCCATGTCGGATGAGAAAATAGAAACCCTTCTTAAAAACATCACCAGCACTTACCATTTCTCGCACAATTATTTTTACTGGCCGCTGGTGGTGGGTTTTGGCATGTCGTTAGCCATGCCGGTACTGGATTTTACTGTTAATTTCTTCTCCTCGTTTGTACGCATTGGTGTTAACTGGTCAGATCGCGTCGCAAATGCCGTATGGCAATGGATTCTGCAACGTATAAACGCAGGCAGAACAAAGACATTGAGAAAAACTCAGGCGCTTGAAGCTGATCTTGCAAAAGCCCAATTTCAACTTGATAACGCCCAAAAATCACTCAGCAATACCCGACAACTCTCCTCCTCTGTTCGCCAGGAAATTATTTCGCTTGCCGCGCGGCTGGTTGTCATTTCCGGGAATATAAGCACTAACCTGGCAGAATTAAATGACCCTGATAAGATTCTGAACACCATTCATAAATTTTTCGATTTTGAAGAATATAACTCAGCGCGTGCGCTGGCGGAGAGAATCTATATTTCGAATGGTTCCGCAGAATTTATAGAGGCATTGTCACGCACAACACACCCGCTGGCTGAAGATGAAATCGCTAAGATAATGGCGTTTTTGAATCTTCCCACCGCCACTGACGTAGAGAACGAACCCGCTACTGCTCAGGGTTAACCATCCTGCAGGCATTATTTCCCCTGAACAGAGCCCGGTGTAAACCGGGCTAATTACGCTACCCCATATCACTTTCCAGCCGCTGGCGGTGGCGCAAACCGGGGAACCACTTCATCCAGAGGGCTACCACAATCAACGTGCCGATACCGCCAATCGCCGCCGCAGGCACCGCACCAAGCCATGCCGCCAGCATGCCGGATTCAAACTCGCCGAGCTGGTTAGAGGTGTTGATAAAAATGGAGTTAACCGCGTTAACCCGCCCGCGCATATCGTCTGGCGTATCAAGTTGCACCAGCGAACCGCGGATCACCATACTCACCATGTCGAAACCGCCGAGCGCGAACAGCGCCAGCAGCGACAGCCACATCCAGCTTGAGAAGGCGAACACCAGCGTCGCCACGCCAAACCCCGCCACGCACATAAACATGATCATGCCGACATTGCGCGTCAGCGCGCGATGGCTTAACCAGAAACCCACCAGCAGTGCACCAACGGCTGGCGCACTGCGCAGCAATCCCAGACCGAGCGGCCCGGTATGCAGCACATCATGGGCGAAAATAGGCAGCAGCGCGGTCGCACCGCCGAGCAATACGGCAAACAGGTCGAGCGAAATCACCCCCAGCACATCCGGGCGATTACGGATAAACCCAACGCCAGCGAACAGCGAAGATAACGTCGCCGGCGTGCGCGGCGGCTGCGCCTGTTCATAACGCAGGGTCATCACCAGCAGCAGCGACACCAGATAAAGCCCGGCGGTAACGCTGTACACCACATCGGCTCCCGCCGCGTAGAGAAAACCGCCCAGCGCCGGGCCGACAATCTGCGCCGCCTGGCCGGAAACCGCATTCGCTGCCGTTGCGCGCGGCAAAATAGAGAGCGGCACCAGCGCCGGCAACATCGAAACCATCGATGGCGACTCAATGGTTTTGGCGCAAGAGATAACAAAGATAAGCGACAAAATCACCCACACGCTGGCATCGCCCTGCCACGTTAACCACGCCAGCGCGGCAATAGCCAGCCACTCGAAAACCTGCGCCAGCAGCACCACGCGACGGCGATCAAACTGGTCAGCGATATGCCCGGCAGGCAGCGCCAGCGTCAACGAAGGAATAAACTGCACCAGACCAATCATCCCCAGCCAGAACGCGCTCTGAGTCTGGGAGTAAATTTGCCAGCCGACGATGATAGATAACATCTGAAAACCGAAGCTGGAGCTGGTTCGCGCCAGCCAGAAGGCGACAAACGAACGATGCTGCAATAAACGACCATCACTACCTGGTAACACCGGAGCCATACGTTATTCCATCTCTGTTATTAGTGTCCTGCCGACGGCGCGCCCGGCGCACCGGAACGCACAAACGGCGGGCGGGCAAACCAAATCACCACAACCAGCGCCATGAAACCCCAGCCCAACAGCCAGAAATAGTCGATAGTCGACAGCATATACGCCTGTTGCTCAATGGTTTTATCCACCGCCGCCAGATGTTGCTGCGTCACGCCGCCCATTTTATGCAGATAATCAGTGGCGGCCGGGTTATACACGGAGACGCTTTCCGTCAGGTTGGCATGATGGTAAACCTCACGCCGCGACCAGATCCAGGTGGTGAGCGACGAAGCAAACGAGCCGCCCAATACACGGAAAAAGGTCGCCAGCCCGGATCCTTCCGCCACTTCGGCACCGTGCAGATTCGACAGCACAATGGTGGTGATCGGCATAAAGAAAAACGCCACGCCGATCCCCATAAACATCTGCACTTCCGCCACGGTGCGAAAATCGACGCTGGTATTAAACTGCGCACGAATAAGGCAGGATGCGCCCATCGTCAGAAATGACAACGACGCCAGCAGGCGCAGATCCACTTTATGGGCATAGCGGCCAATAAACGGTGTTAACAGCAGCGGTAAAAAGCCCATCGGCGCGGCGGCAAGCCCGGCCCAGATGGCGGTATAACCCATCTGGGTTTGCAGCCACTGCGGCAGAATAATGTTAATGGCGAAAAAAGCCGCGTAGCCAAGCGTCAGCGTCGCGGTGCCGATGGCGAAGTTGCGATCTTTAAACAGCCGCAGGTTCACAATCGGGTGCTGCTCCCCCAGTTCCCAGATGACAAACGACACCAGCGCAATGGCGGAAAGCACCGACATGACAATGATTTCCGTGGCGTTGAACCAGTCCATGTCGTTGCCTTTGTCCAGCACTACCTGCAACAAGCCCACGCCGAGCACCAGCAGAGCAATGCCGATGTAATCAATCGGCGAGTGGGAAGTGGTCTCTTCGCGCTCGCGCAGCTGCGTCCAGACCACAATGGCGGCGAAAATCCCAATCGGCACGTTGATATAGAAGATCCACGGCCACGAGTAATTGTCGGTGATCCAGCCGCCGGTAATCGGCCCGACAATCGGTGCAACCACGGTCACCATCGACAACAACGCCAGCGCCATGCTGCGTTTGCTGGTCGGAAAAATCACCAGCAACAGCGTCTGGCACATCGGGAACATCGGCCCGGCGAAGAAGCCCTGCAGCGCGCGGAAGATAATCAGCTCGGTCATGCTGTGGGCAAACCCGCACAGGAACGAGGTCAGGGTAAACAGCGCTACCGAACCGACAAACAGCTTGAGCTGACCAAACCGGCGGGTAAACCAGCCGGTCAGCGGCAGCGCAATGGCGTTGCACACCGCGAACGAGGTAATAACCCAGGTGCCCTGATCCGAACTGACGCCAAGGTTACCGGCGATGGTCGGCAGCGCAACGTTCGCGATGGTGGTATCCAGCACCTGCATAAAGGTCGCCAGCGACAGCGCAATCGTCGCCAGCAGCAGGCTGGGTGGCGTAAACGCCGACTTATCTTGCATAACGTCTCTCTTAGCGGGCGTTTGACGCTACCGCCTGGCTGTTGTCATGAAGAATTTTCGCCACCAGCTGATCGGCGTTGTCCAGTGCGTTCTGGTAAACGTCGGTGGTGAAGCGCGGCGCCGCAACCGTTTTGGGCGGCAGCAGATCGCCATCGGGGTTACGAATATCCACGCGGGCAAACATTGACAGCCCCACGCGCAGCGGGTGTTTTTGCATATCATGCGGGTCAAGCGTGATGCGCACCGGCAAACGCTGGATGATCTTGATCCAGTTCCCGCTGGCATTTTGCGCCGGCAGCAGCGAAAACGCACTGCCGGTGCCGATGCCCAGGCTCTCAATGGTGCCGTGGTATTCCACATCATCACCATAGAGATCGGCAGTCAGCGTCACTTTCTGCCCCAGACGCATGGTGTTCATCTGGCTCTCTTTAAAGTTGGCATCCACCCAGACCTGATCCAGCGGCACAATCGACATCAGCGTGGTGCCGGAATCGACGCGCATCCCCAGTTGCACCGCGCGTTTCGCGACAAAGCCGCTGACCGGCGCAACAATGGTGCTGCGCGCGTTATCAAGGTAACGCTGGCGCAACGTGGCAATTGCGCTTTTGATTTCCGGGTGGCTGTCGATAACCGTGTCATCGGTCATCGCCAGGTTGGTGCTTAACGCCTGTTGCGCCGCCGCCAGATCGCTTTTCGCCGTGGCGACTGCATCGCGGTAATGCGCTAAATCCTCAACGGAAATCGCGCCGCTGGTGGCGATTTTTTGCCGACGCGCATAGTCGTTCTGCGCAGTTTGCAGTGCGGTTTGTTTCGCCGCGACCTGCGCACGGTAGTTATCGACCGTGCTGTACAAGCCACGCACCTGGCGCACGGTGCTGGCCAGGTTCGCTTCTGCCTGTTGCAGGGCGATTTCGGTGTCACTCGGATCCAGCAACACCAACGGCTGCCCTTTTTCGACGTAATCGCCTTCATCAACGGAAACCTGCGTCACCGTCCCGCCGATTTGCGGCGTTAAGGTCACCAGATTGGCGTTGACATACGCATCGTCGGTGCTTTCGTAATAACGGGCATATAACAGATACCAGGCCAGACAGCCTGCGGCGATAAGCAGCAAAACAACGAACAGGATAGCGAAGTTGCGCTTGCGTTTGCTCGGCGCACGTTCGGGTTGTGCAGATGAAGTTTGCATCTTGATACCTTTTCAGGACAGCTTAGCGATGTGGGCGGGTTGCCTCGTCCGGCAACATTTTTATCAGGAGTTCAACCAGCAGCCGTGACTCATCGGCGGTCAGGCGGCTGGTCAGCGTACTGAGAATCGAGGCCAGCGCCTCATTTTGAAAACGATCACAAATCACTCGCCCTTTGTCGGTCAGTTCGAGAATGACCTGACGTTTATCTTCCGGGTTGGTGGTGCGCACAATCAGATCGCGCTTGACCATGCGTTCAAGCATCCGGCTCATCGCTCCGGCGTCCATCAGCAGATTTTTGCTTACTTCAACCGGGCTATTAAAGCCTTTATAGATACTTATCAATACCTTGAACTGCGCGGCGGTGATATCCGTAGCAGAAAAGTACTGGCTAATAAGCTGGTCTTTGAACTGGTTTGCCAGATGAATCAACAAACCGAGATGAAGTTTAGGGTTGGGAATATCCGCAGCGTTGGTCATGATATTTGCCTGGTCAATAATTACAAATGAAATTACTGACCAGGCAGTTAACTGTCAATGAATTGTCAAGATAAGCGCACGTTTTGTCAGTTCTCACTGCTGCGCTTAGCTGCCTTACCCATTCTCCCTTGCCGCAAGCGCAACGGGATAAAAACCTCCCAACGTTCGCTTTTGATGGCGCGTTCTATTACGGGTTTAACGGCCTGTTTTCGCCTCTTTCCCTTTTTGGGCACCCTATCGCGTTGAGATAGTTCTTAAACACACTGGTTCTACCGATATTAGCCGCCTGCTGAACGTAAAGAAATGTCAAAAAAAGCCACTAAAAAGTCAGCAATACCTGCCAAAAATGAGTGATAGTGACGCGTGTGATTAATGAAAACGAAAGTGCATTCCGTTAACTCCTTAATATTTAGGAAGATTTATTTTTAAAACAATAATCACAAGCGAAGCGGTGTGCCGAAAATATATTCAATTAAATCTGTTTACGCCTCGGTTTGACTAAATAAGGTCAGTGTCTAAATTTAATATCAAGCGATACACGTTAGCATGAAAATATAAAGCAGTAAGGATATCAGGATTACTATTTATCTATTTTATTTACCTCGCGTTAATAAACGCCGCACAACTTCCCCTGATATTACTTATTAATCGTATACCTGCTGATTACAGCGGCAGTGTCCCCTTTTTCTTATCCACTCAACCCTGAAAGGATTAGATATGGCGCCTCAAGAAAATTATCACGACTGGTTACGCGATGCACATGCAATGGAAAAACAAGCTGAGTCAATGCTTAATGCCATGAGTAGCCGTATCGATAATTACCCCGATTTACGCGCAAGAATCGAGCAGCATTTAACGGAAACACAAGGGCAAATAAAATTGCTGGAAACGGTGATGGATCGTAATGATATTAACCGTTCGCTAATGAAAGATGCCACCAGCAAAATGGCAGCGATGGGTCAATCATTTGGCGGCATGTTTGCACCGGATGAAATCGTTAAAGGCGCAATCAGTAGCTACGTCTTCGAGCAATTTGAAATTGCCTGTTATACCTCGCTTATTGCTGCGGCTGAAAAAGCCGGTGACAGCGCCAGCATCGATATATTCAAACAGATCCTGGCCCAGGAAAAAGCGATGGCCGAATGGGCAATCAATCATATTCCGGATGTGACAGAACAATTTTTGCTGCGTAGCGCAGCGGAAGGCGTGGAAGCTAAAAAATAATAATTTTGACTTTTCAGGAGGCAAGCAATGTTTCGTCATGTAAAACAACTGCAATATACCGTGCGCGTCAGTGAACCGAACCCAGGGCTGGCCAACCTGCTGCTTGAACAGTTTGGCGGCCCGCAAGGGGAACTGGCGGCGGCATGCCGCTATTTCACTCAGGGGCTGGGTGATGAAGACGCCGGTCGCAAAGAGATGTTGATGGACATCGCGACAGAAGAATTGAGCCATCTGGAAATTATCGGTTCACTGGTAGGTATGCTCAATAAAGGGGCGAAAGGTGAGCTGGCAGAAGGCACCGAAAGTGAAGCGGAGCTGTACCGTTCGTTAACCGAAAACGGTAATGACAGCCATATTACGTCGCTGCTTTACGGCGGTGGCCCCGCGCTAACCAATTCCGCCGGCGTCCCATGGACAGCGGCTTATGTTGATACCATCGGTGAAGTGACCGCCGATTTGCGTTCGAATATCGCCGCCGAAGCGCGCGCGAAAATCATTTATGAGCGCTTAATCAATGTCACCGACGATCCGGGGGTCAAAGATGCGTTAGGTTTCCTGATGACGCGTGAAGCCGCGCATATGCTCTCTTTTGAAAAAGCGCTCTACTCGATTCGCAATAATTTCCCGCCAGGAAAATTACCGCCAATCGAACAGTACACCAACGTCTACTACAACATGTCGGAAGGTGACGATCCGCGCGGTAGCTGGAACAGCGATGAGAACTTTGAGTATGTCGCCGATCCACAACCGGCTGTCGATGGCGGTGACGGTTCCGCTACCACCACGCTCAGCCCGGAACAACTGGCGCTGGTAAAAGCGATGGCAGAACGCACCAAATCCGATCCGAATGTTGATCCGCTCACCGGTGCCGAACTCGGCTACGGTGAACCGCAGCCGAAATAAGCTCCCCGAAAGCATCTGCCCTGCAGATGCTTTTTTTTATCTATTTTGTAAGGCACGCAACTCCTGCGCATCGTGGCTGCAAAACAGCCGCACATCTTCTCCATGCGTTAGCGCCAGTTCACGCAGACGTTGCTGGTTGACCCTCCTGGCACCGTTATCCATCGCCATCATCCATTGGTAAAAACGCAGACCCGGCGTGCAGTGGCGTTCCGGCTGCCCGATTTCACCCCGGTAAAACCATGCATCGCCGCCGTGCAGTAACCAGCCATCGGAATGCTGAATGGCGACCCCGGCATGACCCAACGTGTGACCTGCGAGCGGAATGAGCAAAATCTCCGGCGGCAACCCACGCAGCGCCGTCACGGCATCAAAGCCGAACCATTTTTCCCCTTCGGCGGCATAACCCTGCCAGCCAGAAACACCCTGCCACTGGCCAGGCCGATAGCGCTCGCGAGTTAGCCAGCTGTGCCGCTGCTGCGCAGTGTCGATTTCGCGCTGTAAAAGATGGATTTGCGCCTGCGGAAAATCGGTCAGGCCGCCTGCGTGATCAAAATCCAGATGGGTTAACACAATATGCCGCACATCTTCAGCCTGAAACCCCAACGCTTTAACCTGTGCCAGCGCCGTTAAGCTTTCCCGGTGCTGGATGTTGTTCAACAGGCGAAAAAAAGCCGGGATATTTCGCCGGGGCTGGCGCGTATCGGTGGTGCCGAACCCGGTATCCACCAGCACCAGACCGTGGCTTTGCGTTTCCAGCAGCAGGCAGTGACACGCCAGATGCGCATGCACACCTTTGCTGAAACCGTCATACAACGCGCCGCCGATTGGGCACATACAGCCGCAATTAAGATGATGAATAATCACGTTTGCCCTCCGCGAGCGTTATTCATGTGCATGCGTACCTTCAGAGAGATTAACGGGCTTGATTTGAATCACCTGCCCTTGTTCCCAGGCATCCGCGCCCTGCGCCACCGGATGCGCTGGCAGGTCTTTGCGCTGCTGCCTGATAGCCGACGTGTTCACATCAAAACGGCGATCGCGGTCGGTAAGCAGCGCCGGATTAAGTTGCCCATCCTGGGTAAATCCCATCATTAACGCCGGCACGCCCAGCGGCAACGTCTGGTCACGTTCAGTGTGCCAGGTATGCCAGGTCTTGCCGTAGGTATTAACGATATTGCTCATCAGGGCTTTTTCCGCGACAGCGGGTAAACCCGGCGCAATAAGCGAGCCGGATTTCACTTCATAGCGGTGGCTATGCCAGAGTTTTTTCTCCTCGGGCGGCAGTGTTTTAAAAAGCCGTTCACTGATGATGTATTCCACGCCCATCAGTCGTGCATTCGCGGTATTACCGTCGTAAATCACCGCCTGCATAACATCGTTATTTAACACGGTGACATAGTGATGGGCTTCCATTTGTCCTTGCCGATCGCCGTTATAAAAATGAAAGCCATCAAGGTAAGCACTTATTGCCTCAATCGGCGGGCGAGATTGTATTAGCGCTGCGCCTGTTTCGAGGGTTTTCATTTTTCCGGAGGTTTTCTCGCCAGGTATAGCCGTTTGCGGTGCGCTATTATTGGCGCCACAGCCAACAAGCATCAGAGGAATAATAAGATGTAAAGCCAGACGCATTGATCTTTTTCCTTAAAATCAGGTGGAATAATCAGGTTAGCGTATGCTGCGTATTCGGCCAGTTATATTGCAATTATGTCTGGCTACATCGTTATTAGCTAAACGGTAAAAAATATCATACTGCGGTTAAGATTATCCGCAACTCCGCCTCGACAACGGCAAATAAAAGCGTTGCCTTACTGTATTGCTTATTGAGTAAACGCAACGAAAGGCATTTTCGACCTCTCGTGTTTATTAGCCATGCCGTTTCGGTCGATTAAATTAACACTGTGCAGAAAAACATCAGCGAATTATTCCGGGTGAAGTTATGGATATATTTTAATAAAACCTCGGCGTTTAAGTTCAGCGCAACAAATTCACACCTTTTTGAGGCATTTCCAGGTAGCGCCTGCTGTACCGGGGTTACATCGTCACAAAAAATGCGCTGCGCCCTGAAAAAAACCGTAACGGTAGTAATGGAATTGCTAAGGTTTAGGAGTGGGTAGCGCAGTTAAGCGATTTGCGTCAAGTTTTTACCATTTTATAGAAAGGTATTAGCTATCAAATCTGTAGATTCATTCAAATACCTTTATCAGGAAGCAGTGTATATCGTAACGACAGAACACAAGCAAATGGAGCCCGATATGAGCACGTCAGACGATCAATCCCTCTCGTCATCCGTCGAGAAATGCCCCTTTCATAACAAAAGCAGCGAAAAAAGTGCAGGCCCGGTAACCGGTAATCGCGACTGGTGGCCTAACCAGTTGCGCGTCGATTTGCTAAACCAACACTCCAACCGTTCTAACCCGCTGGGTGAAAACTTTAACTACCGTGAAGAGTTCAAAAAGCTCGATTACTCCGCCCTGAAAGCCGACATCCGCGGTGTGCTGACCGACTCCCAGGAGTGGTGGCCAGCAGACTGGGGCAGCTATATCGGCTTGTTCATTCGCATGGCCTGGCACAGCGCGGGCACCTATCGCACCGTTGATGGACGCGGCGGTTCTGGCCGTGGCCAGCAACGCTTCGCGCCGCTCAACTCGTGGCCGGATAACGTCAGCCTTGATAAAGCGCGTCGTCTGCTGTGGCCGGTGAAACAGAAATATGGTCAACAAATCTCCTGGGCCGATCTGATTATTCTGGCGGGCAACGTAGCGCTGGAAAATGCCGGCTTCCGCACTTTCGGTTTTGGTGCCGGGCGTGAAGATGTCTGGGAACCGGATATGGATGTCGACTGGGGTAATGAAAAAGAGTGGTTAAGCCACCGCCACCCGGAAAGCCTGGCGCAGGCCGCCATTGGCGCCACCGAGATGGGGCTGATTTACGTAAACCCGGAAGGCCCGAACGCCAGTGGCGAGCCGGTTTCTGCCGCCTCTGCCATTCGTGCCACCTTCGGCAATATGGGCATGAACGATGAAGAGACCGTCGCGCTGATCGCCGGTGGTCATACGCTGGGCAAAACCCACGGTGCCTCCACGCCGGATAATCATGTCGGGCCAGAGCCGGAAGCCGCGCCGCTGGAAGCGCAGGGTTTGGGCTGGATGAGCAGCTACGGTAGCGGTGCAGGCGCAGATGCCATCACTTCCGGTCTGGAAGTGGCCTGGACGCAAACGCCGACCCAGTGGAGTAACTACTTCTTCGAAAACCTGTTCAAATACGAGTGGGTGCAAACCCGCAGCCCGGCGGGTGCTATCCAGTTTGAAGCGAAAGACGCGCCGGAAGTTATCCCGGATCCGTTCAACCCGGAGAAAAAACGCAAACCCACCATGCTGGTGACCGATTTGACGCTGCGTTTCGACCCGGAATTCGAAAAAATTTCGCGCCGTTTCCTCAACGATCCGCAAGCGTTTAATGAGGCCTTTGCCCGCGCATGGTTCAAACTGACCCACCGCGATATGGGGCCAAAATCACGCTACATTGGCCCGGAAGTGCCAAACGAAGATCTGATTTGGCAGGATCCGCTGCCAGCGGCGGTACATCAGCCGAACGGTGCGGATATCGCTAACCTGAAAGCGGCGATTGCCGAATCCGGCTTGTCGGTGAGCGAACTGATTTCGGTCGCCTGGGCGTCTGCCTCCACCTTCCGTGGCGGTGATAAACGCGGTGGTGCGAACGGCGCGCGTCTTGCGCTGGCACCGCAAAACGGCTGGGAAGTGAACGCCATCGCCGCGAAGGCCCTGCCCGCGTTGCAAAGCATTCAGAAAACGCTGGCGAAAGCCTCGCTGGCGGATGTGATTGTGCTGGCGGGCGTGGTTGGCGTTGAGAAAGCAGCGGCAGCGGCCGGTGTGCAGGTTAATGTGCCGTTTACGCCGGGACGTGTTGATGCGCGTCAGGATCAAACCGATGTGGACTCCTTTGCACTGATGGAACCGCTGGCCGATGGTTTCCGCAACTATCGCCGCGTGTGGGATGGTATCAGCACCGAAACGCTGCTGATTGATAAAGCGCAGCAACTGACGCTCACCGCCCCGGAAATGACCGCGCTGGTTGGCGGCCTGCGCGTGCTGGGTGCGAACTATGACGGCAGCAAGCACGGCGTCTTTACCGACCAGCCTGGCGTGCTGAGCACCGATTTCTTCGTTAACCTGCTGGATATGCGCACCGCATGGAAAGCCGCCGACGAGAAATCAGAGCTGTTTGAAGGCCGCGATCGTAAAAGCGGTGAAGTGAAATACACCGCCACGCGCGCCGACCTGGTGTTTGGCTCTAACTCGGTACTGCGCGCGCTGGCCGAAGTTTATGCCAGCGCCGACGGCAAACAGAAATTCGTCACCGACTTTGTTGCCGCCTGGACAAAAGTGATGAACCTCGATCGCTTCGACCTGCTGTAATCTCACGCTTTATCCTCAAGCCTGCGACCTGTCGCAGGCTTTTTTATGCCGCGCGTTCAGGAATGCGCGCAATCACTTTTATTTCGAAATCAAAACCCGCCAGCCAGTTCACACCCACGGCTGTCCAGTTGGGATACGGCGGTTGCGGGAAAAGCGCCTGTTTGACCTCCATGATGGTGGCGAACTGGTTTTCCGGGTCCGTATGAAAGGTGGTGACATCAACCAGATCATCAAAAGTACACCCCGCTGCCGCCAGCGTGGCCTGCAGATTGTCGAACGCAAGGCGCACCTGGGCGGCGAAATCGGGCTCCGGGCTGCCATCGGCGCGGCTGCCAACCTGACCGGAAACAAACAGCAGATCGCCGGAGCGTATCGCAGCGGAGTAACCATGCTGTTCATACAATGCATGGCGATGAGCGGGAAAAACGGGTTGGCGAGGGATCATAGGGTTACCTTTTGTCGGTTAGTTTAAGATACACTTCGTATATGAAGTTAATCCACATACACTGCGTATGTCAATTCACATACGCGATGTATTTCAAATGGAGCCACTATGGCCGTAAAACGTCGCGCGCAAACCATGGAAGAGAACCGCGCCAAACTTATCGCCGCAGCACGTAAGGCGTTTGCCGAAAAAGGGTTTGCGGCGGCATCAATGGATGAACTGACCGCCAGCGTGGGCTTAACGCGCGGGGCGCTGTACCACAACTTTGGCGACAAACAGGGCTTACTTGCCGCCGTGGTGGCACAGGTCGATGGCGAAATGGCACAGCGCGCGAAAATGCAGGCGCAAGCCACCAGCACTGCCTGGGATGCGCTGCTGGCTGAAGGTGTCGCCTATATCGAGATGGCGCTCGATGCGGAAATCCAGCGCATTGTGTTGCTTGATGGCCCGGCGTTTCTTGGCGATCCTTCGCGCTGGCCAAGCCAGAATGCCTGCCTGCAAGCCACCCGTATCGCCGTGGCTGACATGGTGGCAAACGGCGAGATGAAAGAGGTGGATGTGGAATCCGCCGCGCGCTTGCTCAATGGCGCAGCGTTGAATGCCGCGTTATGGGTTGCCGCCAGTGATAACCCGCAACAGACGTTACCTAAAGTGATTGACGCGTTTATCTTGCTGGCGAATGGGCTGCGCGCAGAGAAAAAAAACCCGGCGTAATGCCGGGAATAATTTGGTAGATAACGAGTTTGAGCGTGGCGGCAAAGTGCGCCGCCGCGAAATCAGGGTAACAACAAATGAAGCCGCAAGCCGGAGAAAACAGAGTCAGTGGCAGGGCTCGCGGCTATTAAAAGGGATAAATATAACGCAGAGATGACACGGCGTCGGTTGCGAATAATAGACCCGTCGCGTGCGCTTCTGTGCCACTGGTGAAACATGCTACCCGAGTAGGTTCAACCTGAAGCGGCTTCTTTCTCCAGCCTGAGCACAAAATGGTTATCGTGACGGGCAATCTTCGCCCCGCTGTTGCCGTAATTTGCCGAGAGCATAAAAAAAGTATCCGCATCAACATCAAAGGCCAGCTCGACTTGCTGGTGCTTTCCTGAGCTAATCATTTGATACGCCTGCTTTAAATTATAAGCTTTTGCTATAGCCATGGATAAGTCTCCGCGCATGCTGTTGCTTACTGTAAATCTCGCCTTTACTTTATAGCCTGTTTTGTCGAATTACCCCGCAATTTTTCCACTGAAGATGCGAAAAACCCAGCTGTTATAAAACAACGTGACTGGCACCAGCAACGCAAACGTCAGCAGCAGAAATCGTTGCGTGGCCGGTGGCGCGGCGGTCTGCGTAATGCTGAGGACAGGCGGCACTATCCACGGAAAAAGCGTAAACACCAGCGCACAAAAAACACAACAGACCATCACTAACACGCCGGCAAGCGGTAAAAAAGGCCGACGCAAAATCAGACCAACCCCAAACAACGCCACTGCCAGTACACCCACCAGTAACAGCGGCAACCAAAGCCAGATATTAAACAGATGCTGACGCCAGGTTTCATATAGTTGCGTAGTCCACGCCAACAAACCCGCCAGCAGTAATCCGGTGACGATGGCGAGCCACGGTATCACCCGCCGCCCCCACGTTTCCAGCTCGCCGGTGCAGCGCCAGATTATCCACCCGGCCCCCATCAGGCTATATCCACACACCAGCGCAAGGCCGCAATAGAGCGGAAAAGGACGCAGCCACTCAAAGCCGTTGCCGGTAAACTGGCGCCCATCGGTGGCAATCCCCTGTAGCAGCGCCCCCACAATAATCCCCTGCGCCAGCGCCGCCAGCAGCGAACCGGCGACCAGCATCAGGTCAAACAGCTGTGGCGCATAGTGACGATACTCAATCGCCATGCCGCGCATCACCAGCGCCAGCAACATCATAAACACCGGGATATAGAGCGCGCTGAGGATAATGCCGTACGCCAGCGGGAACAGCCCCAGCAAGCCGCCCGCCGTGAGCACCAGCCAGGTTTCGTTGCCATCCCAGACCGGCAGCAAAGAGAGATTGATAACATGGCGCGACTCCGGGCTGCGCTGAAAGGCGCACAGGATACCGGTGCCCAAATCCGTGCCATCGAGCAGAACATAGACCAGCAAACTGAGCGCCAGCGCAGCGGCAGAAAGTGCATCAAGCCAGGGCAAACCTAAAATATCCGGCATATCATGTCCCCTTCCCGGTACGTTCGGCGACCTCGGGCATGGCACTCTCTTCATGCCTGGCAGGCAAGCGCGACATCAGCTTAAGCAAAAACCACAGCCCCAGCGTAAAGAGCGCGATATAAACCACCACCGTCACCAGCAACGAGCCCAGCACCAGTTCCGGTGATACCGGCGCCACGCTGTGTGAGGTGCGCAGCAAACCGTAGATTGTCCAGGGCTGACGCCCCGCTTCCGTCACCAGCCAGCCCGCCAGCATGGCGATAAATCCGGCGGGAGCCAGCAGCACCATCACGCGTTGTAACCAGCGCGCGCGCCACAAACGCCCCCGCAGGCGCACCACCAGCCCGGCAATGCCTGCGGCCGCCATGGCGATGCCTAATCCGACCATCACGCGAAACGACCAGAACACCACCGGCACCCACGGCAACGCTTCCGCCGGGTATTGGTTGAGCGTGTGAATGCGCCCTTCAAGATTGTGGCGCAAGTAGAGCGAACCGATATTGGGAATGGCGACTTCATATAAGTTGCGGCGCTGTTGCATGTCCGGTAGCGCAAATAATCGCAGCGGCTCGCCTTCGCCCGGCGGCGGTGGATCCCACGCCCCTTCCATCGCCGCCAGTTTTATCGGCTGATGGTCGCGCGTGTTTTCGCCATGCAGATCGCCAAGCACGATCTGTACCGGTGCCATCACCACCAGCATCCACAGGCCTAACGAGAACATCTGGCGCGCCGCCGGATGTCGCGCCTCGCGCAGCAGATGCCACGCCCCGCACGCCGCCACCAGGCACGCCGTGCCTAACATTGCCGCCACCACCATATGCGCCATGCGCCAGGGAAATGACGGGTTAATGATCACCGCCCACCAGTCGACCGGCACAAAGCGCCCATCGGCCACCACGGCGAAGCCATCTGGCGTCTGCATCCATGAGTTGGCCGCAAGGATCCAGAACGCGCTGAAAAGCGAACCCAGCGCCACAATGCAGGTCGCCATAAAATGTACCCACGGCCTGACTTTGCCCATGCCGAAAAGCACCACGCCCATAAATCCCGCTTCAAGAAAGAATGCGACCAGCACTTCCATGTACATCATCGGGCCGAGCACTGCCCCCGCGCGGCTGGCCAGCCCGCTCCAGTTCGTCCCGAAAGCGAACTCCATCACCACGCCGGTGACCACGCCCACCGCCACGTTAAGGGCAAAAATTTTGCTCCAGTAGCGCCACAGCGACAGCCAGAGCCTCTGCTTGCGCCAGAGCCACATCGCCTCAAGAAACATCAAAAAATACGCCAGACCAATGGAAAAGGCCGCCAGCACAATGTGGAAGCCGATGGTAAAAGCAAACTGGCCGCGCGCCAGCAACAGTGCGGTTTCCCCGTTCATTATGCGTCGCTGGGTTTACCGCTCCACGCGGAGATCGGCTTATCAACCGGTTGCTCCATACGCCGCGCGAAGGCTTTCATCCCATTGAGCAGGGGTTGCAGGGCATGCCACAGATCCTCGTCCTGCAGCATCTTCCACGCACCCTGCAGACCAGGCGCATTATGCTCGCCCGCCCCGGCAGGCTGACTTAGCGCATCAGCCATATCGCGCAGGCCAAAGGCCAGTTTGTACATTTTCTCCGGTGGAATGCTGGAGAGTGCGAGCAGCAGCACCGAGATATTCTGTATCGCATTGAGCGTGCCTTCGCGCTGTAAACCCTTTACTAAAACCTGGGCGATGTCCTGATTGGCACCCACCAAATCATTCACAAGACGCAGCACGCCATGCTGATGCAACGACTCCAGCAGCCGCGCCAGTTCTTCATGGGCATCGGGGCCAATTTTTGCCGGTTCCGGCTGATAATCAATCGCTTTTGCCATCAGAATTTCTCCGGGTGGGGTTCGGTTGCTGGCGGTTCGCGGTAATCTGCGCGCTGCCATTTCTCTTCCACTGCCACCTTGTCAATCGGGGTGCGTTTACCGTGGCGGAAATTGTGTTTCGGTAGCGGGTCGGGCAACGGCGGACGATCCAGTGTTTCCAGACGTACAGCCAGCTCTTTGTAGGCGGGTGTATTGACCGACGGATCGTGGTGTTCGCCAGTGAGTTTGTTAATGCCCTCTTTGCCCTGATGAATGGAGATAAACAGTACTTTCCCCTGAACGCGATCGGTCACCACCACCGGCACCTCAACTTCTCCGCGTCGGGAGATAAGTTTTACCCAGTCGCCTTCCTGCAAGCTGCGCGCGCTCGCCAGTTGCGGGCTGATTTCCACAAACCAGTCGGGCGAAAGGCTGGTTGTGCGCCCGCCCTGCCCGGTCTGGTTGGTGGACTGGAAATGCTCCAGCATCCGGCCATTGTTGAGCAACAAATCATATTCGGCATCCGCCTCTTCGGCAGGCGGTTGCCAGCTCAACGGATAAAGCGTGGCGCGCCCGTCCGGGGATTTAAAGCGTTCGGTATAGAGCAGTGGCGTGCTGCTGCCATCGGCATTGACCGGCCAGATTTGCGATTTCCAGCCCTCAAGACGTGAATAGCTGACACCGGCAAAGCTTTCGGCAATCCCCGCCACTTCCGCCATGATCTCCTGCGGATGTTGATAGCCCCAGTCATGGCCCATGCGGGCCGCCAGTTGCGTGAGGATCCACCAGTCCGGGCGGCTGTCGCCAAGCGGCTCCATAACCGGGTAGAAACGCTGAATTCGCCGCTCAGTATTTACAAACGAGCCCTCTTTTTCCACGCTCGGGCAGCCGGGCAACACCACATCGGCAAACTGCGCCGTGCGGCTAAGAAACAGATCCTGCACCACCAGAAAATCGAGGTTGGTAAAACCCTGATGGACATTTTCCGCATCCGCATCGGAAAAGGCCGTTTCCTCGCCAATGACGTACATGGCGCGGATCACCTCCTTGCGCGCCAGTTCGACCATCATAAAGTTGTCCTGACCGACCTTGAGCGACAGGCGCTCAGCCGGTACGCCCCAGGCTTTGGCCCATTTTTCGCGGATCTGCGGATCGCTGACCGATTCATAACCGGGGTAGAAGTTTTTCAGGCAGCCGAAGTCACTGGCGCCCTGCACATTGTTATGCCCACGCATCGGATAGCCACCGGTACCGGGTCGGCCATAGTTGCCGGTCACCAGCAACAGATTGGATAACGCGGTACTGGTGTCCGCGCCGTGGCTGTGCTGCGTGATGCCCATCGCCCACATAATGCAGACACGGCCCGCCTTGCCGATCAACTCAGCCGCTTCGCGCAGTGTCTCTTCCCGTATACCGGTGATTTGCGCGGCGTAATCCAGCGTAAACGGGGTAAGCGACTGGCGATAGGCGTCAACCTGGTTAACGCGTTCAGCAAGAAAGCCTGCATCTTCATAACCGTGGTCAAACATATAACGCGCCATCGCCGACGCCCATACCAGATCGCTGCCGGGATGAATGCGTAAATGCAGGTCGGCGCGCTCCGCCATTTCATGCCGTCTGGGGTCGACCACCAGCCATTTTTGCCCATGATGTTTTTTTGCCGCTTTCAGGCGTGAAGCGATCACCGGATGGTTTTCCGCCGTGTTGCTGCCGACGATAATCACCAGTTCGGCCTGTTGCAGATCGTCAATCGTCCCGGCATCGCCGCCATAGCCCACCGTGCGAAACAGCCCTTCCGTAGCCGGGTTCTGGCAATAGCGCGATGAGTTATCCACGCTGTTGGTGCCAATAATGGCGCGGGCAATTTTCTGCGTCAGATACGCTTCTTCGTTGCTGCCTTTGCTGGAGCCGATAAAACCAATACTGTCCGGGCCGTACTGGTCACGGGTCTGTAATAAGCGGCTGGCGACAAGGGTTAACGCTTCCTCCCAGCTTGCCGGGCGAAAACGATCGTTTTCGCGGATCAGCGGCGTGGTCAGGCGCTGCGGGCTGTTAATAAAATCCCATGCGAATTTGCCCTTAACACAGGTGGAGATGCCGTTCACTGGCGCATCAACCACTGGCTGCACTTTCAGAAGCTGACGGTCGCGGGTCCACATTTCAAAGCTGCATCCCACGCCGCAATAGGTGCAGACGGTTTTGGTACGTTTGATCTCCTGCTGGCGTAACGCGGTATCTATCACCGAAATGCCGGAGATAATTTCGGCGCCGGTGGAATTTTCCAACACTTTAATCACATCAATCAGCGGACGTTTGAGCGACTGGCGCATCGAGGTAAAGGGCCCGGCATCCGGCTGCATGCTTTTTTCCAGCAGCGCATTGCACGGGCAGACCGTCACGCAATGCCCACAGCTAACGCAGCTCGAACCAGCAATCTGATTTCCCCCGTCCCACAGCACGCGCGGGTGCTCCATGGTGTAATCAATGCTCAGCGTTTCGTTGACTTCCACGTTCTGACAGGCGTCCACGCAGCGCCCGCACAAAATGCATTGATCCGGATCGTAGGTATAAAACGGGTTGGAGTGATCTTTAACATAAGGCTTGCGCGTATACGGGTAGCGCTGAATGGGAATATGCATATCCACCATGGTGTTATGCAATGTACAGTCGCCGGTGTTGTGTTCGCACACGGTACAATAAAGTTCATGTTTCGCCAGCAGACGATCCATGCCCTCTTCGCGCGCCGCCCGCGCCTGGCTGTCCAGCGAGTTAATCACCAGCCCGTCATGGCTTCGCAGCGTACAGCCGCGAACCAGTTTCCCCTCCTGTTCGACCCAGCAAACATCGCAGGTCTGTAACGGATCGAGCGCCGGGTGATAGCAAACATGGGGTAGTGTGATATTGCAGGTTTCCAGAAAATCGATCAGCGGGACATTTTCCGGGCCAACCAGCGCCCTACCGTCATACAGGACGGTACATTTTTGCAGGCTCATCTTGCTTCCTCACCAAAAAACGCTGTACGCGCACTCCCGGTTCGACAGTTCAGTGAACGTGCAAAAGTCGTTCCTGTTCAGGGTGACGTATCGGTTATGAGGTTTAAAAGTAGTTGCCGCGTGAGCTACGAGCCAAACGGCAAGATACATTCTGCATCCCTGTTTAAGACTTCTCTTAAAACCATAAGCAATAATGATGATTACCCAAAGCCAAATGTAAATTTATGTCAATAAATGCCATTTTCATGCCAATGATTAGATGAAAAAAGGTAGGTAATAACAGACGGTAATATTACTTTTCTATCGACTTTTTGCTAAGTGACTTATTTTAAAGATACATATACTATGCCGCTTTGTTTAAATAACCAGCAGCTACACCTAAAGGAGTATTTTTTACGTAGGAATTTTCACGTTTGACTATTTCACCACAGCGACTAACTTTAATCCCTGAACGCAGTGAACATGGTTTCGAATATTCATGTTCATATATTTAACAACGAAACAGGAGAAATATTATGGCTGAACATCGTGGCGGCTCAGGTAATTTCGCCGAAGATCGTGAAAAAGCGTCAGAAGCGGGCCGCAAAGGCGGTCAACACAGCGGTGGTAATTTCAAAAATGATCCACAGCGCGCTTCAGAAGCAGGTAAAAAAGGCGGCCAGAATAGCCACAGCGGCGGCCGTAAATCAGGGGATTAATTTCTGATTTAATTTTTTACCGCATCAATATATTTATTATCTTACTGGCGAGCCGGCAACGGCTCGCTATTTTTAACCCTGGAATTAAAGGTCATTAATTATGCAGATTAATACGCTGAACGATTTATTTATTCATGGCTTGTCGGACATTTACAGCGCAGAAAAACAACTTGCCCGCGCGTTAGCCAAACTGGCACGCGAAGCCTCTACCACCGAGCTGGTGCAAGCGTTCAAACAACACATGGAAGAGACGCAAGGCCAGATAGAGCGCATCGATCAGCTGCTTGAAGCCGAAAGCGGCCTGAAGTTAAAACGCATGAAATGCCATGCAATGGAAGGTCTGGTAGAAGAAGCAGACGAAGTTATTGAAAGCACCGAAAAAGGCACCATTCGTGACGCCGCTTTAATTGCCGCTGCGCAAAAAGTTGAACATTATGAAATTGCCTCTTACGGTACGCTTTGCACCCTTGCCGATCAATTAGGCTATAAAAAAGCGAAAACACTTCTGGCGCAAACGCTGGAAGAGGAAAAAACCACCGACAATCTGCTGACTAAAATTGCGACCAGCAAAATTAATTCCAAAGCGGAAGTAGAATAAACGTCATTGAGTTAATTCCACCTGAGGTAAACGTATGACACGCGAAGAGAATTATCACGACTGGCTACGTGACGCACATGGGATGGAAAAACAGGCAGAGTCGATGCTGGAAGCAATGGCTAAACGCATCGACAATTATCCTGTGTTGAAAAGTAAAATTGAAAGTCATTTAGCCGAAACCCGTGAACAAATAGTGTTACTTGAAGGGCTTATTGATCAATGCGGAATATCGCGATCGGTCCTTAAAGATACCATGGGTAAAATGGCGGCGATGGGTCAGGCCGTTGGCGGTGTCTTTAATTCCGACGAGGTGGTTAAAGGCGCAATAGGTGGCTATGTCTTTGAGCAATTTGAAATTGCTTGCTACACCTCATTGATTAGAACGGCTGAAGAATTGGGTGACGTTAACGGCGTGCAGGTGCTGCAAAAAATTGTGGCGCAAGAGATTGAAATGGCGGAGTGGATGCTCCAGCACGTTCCGGAAGTGACCACTCAGTTTCTTGACCGCTCCAGCGCACCCGGCGTTGAAGCGAAAAAATAACCTGCGTTTATTGTTAATGGAGAGACGACGATGCTGCCAAAGCTGAAACGCGTAAGGAATGTGTTAATGAACAACCGTGCCAGTGACGATCTCGGCTGGCAGGTGTTGAGTGAGTTCGAACGCGCCCGGGAGCAAAAGCCCTTTGTTGCCGGGCAACCCGCCAGCAACCATGATGAGGCTGAACTGCCACAACCCGATCTTTGTCTCGATCCCGTACAGGAATATCTGGTCACGACGATGGCTAACCGCAAACAGGCCAGCGAGTAACGCCCACCGACCGCGTTATTTCATAACCCTTTGTGTCTTGTTAGATTTGCCCGGAGCGGAGGCTCCGGGTTTTTTATTGCCTTTCATCCGCCCTTTTCCGCGCCTGCTTGACTTAAAATGTAATTAGCGTACGTTTCAGGACATGAAAACATTCCTGATTATTGTTCCTGATGGCGGCATGTTGTTCGAAGCCGCCGGGATAGCCGACATTCTGATGCAGGCCAACCAGCTGCACCCGGATGATACCGCCCAGCCGCGCTATCGCGTTGCTGTTGCCACCACCCAGCCACACCAGGTGATCCACGGCCAGTCCGGGCTGAACCTGCTGGCAGATCACCGCCTGCCGGAAATCGATCCGCGCCAGCCGTGGGACACCATCATGATAACCGGTCGCGGTACTGATGCAGAAGAAGGTACAGCCGTGGTGGACTGGCTGCGCCTTGCCGCGCCGCACGCGCGCCGGGTCGTTTCTATTTGCGGTGGCGCGATGCTGCTGGCGCAAAGTGGGTTGCTCAACGGACGACGCGCAACCACCCACTGGCGGCTACTGGAAACCATGCAGAAAGCGTACCCCGCTGTCACCGTTGAAGGCGGCCCGCTCTATATTCAGGACGGGCCAGTCTGGACTTCCGGCGGCGTCAGTTCGGGCTTCGATCTCACGCTGGCACTGGTCGAAGATGATTACGGCTTCTCGCTGGCGCTGGATATCGCGCAGAACATGGTGATGTACCTGCGCCGTCCCGGCGGGCAGTTGCAGTTCAGCCGCTATCAATTACAACAGGCCAGCGGCGTCGGGCCAATCAGCGAACTGCAAAACTGGATCCTTGCCAACCTGGCTGAGGATTTATCCGTTGAGCGGCTGGCGGAGCAGGTTGCGATGAGCCCACGCAACTTCACCCGCGTCTTTACCCGTGAAAGCGGTGTTTCTCCCGCGCGCTATGTGGCCGAAGCGCGGCTCGCCGCCGCACGTAGCCGGCTGGAGCAAACCAGTGAAACACTGGAGCAGATCGCCGCCGCCACCGGTTTTGGCAGCAGCATCAATCTGCGGCGCATTTTCGAACGCCAGTTACACCTCACGCCGGGCGATTATCGCCAGCGCTTCCACTGCCGTAAATTGGCGTAAAGTGATCCTTTTTTGTCGTTTACGCCAAACCATGACCGGCCTACAGTAACTGCAGTTAGTTACCGCACAGGAAGGAGTCAATTATGGTTAAGGTCGGCATTAATGGTTTTGGCAGAATTGGACGCAACGTGTTACGCGCGGCGCTGGGCAACCCGGAGATTCAGATCGTGGCGATTAACGATCTGACAGACAGCAAAACCCTCGCTCATCTGCTGAAACATGATTCTCTGCTCGGCACCCTGCCCGTTCCGGTAGAAGCGGGTGAAAGCCAGTTGTTCGTCGATGGCAACGCGGTGCGTGTGTTCAGCGAACGCGATCCGGGCAACATTCCGTGGCGCGATGTGGGTGTGGAAGTGGTGATTGAAGCCACCGGTTTCTTCACCGAACGCGACAAAGCCGAAGTGCATATCAGCCGCGGCGGCGCGAAACGGGTGATTATCTCCGCGCCCGGTAAAAATGATGATTTAACCATCGTGCTGGGCGTGAACGACAGCCAGTACGATCCCAAACGCCATTTTGTGGTCAGCAACGGCAGTTGCACCACCAACGGTCTGGCGCCTGCCGCGCAGGTGTTGCACCAACGTTTTGGTATCGAACATGGCCTGATGAACACCACCCATGCCTATACCAACAGCCAGGCGCTGCACGACCAGCCGGAAAAAGATCTGCGCGGCGCGCGTGCCGCGGCGCTGTCGATTGTGCCTTACTCCAGCGGTGCGGCAAAAGCGCTCGGCAAAGTGATCCCGGAACTCGACGGCCGACTGACAGGTTACTCACTGCGCGTACCGGTTCCGGTGGTGTCGATTGTTGACCTGACGGTTACGCTGAAGCGTGATGTCACGGTTGAAGAGGTGAATGCCGCGTTCCGCGAAGCCGCAGAGGCCGGTCCGCTGAAAGGTATTCTCGGTTACAGTGACGAACCGCTGGTTTCCAGCGATTACCAGGGCGACCCGCGCTCGTCAATCATTGATGGATTATCAACGCTGGTGATTGGCGGCAATCTGGTAAAAATCCTCGCCTGGTATGATAACGAGTGGGGCTTCTCTAATCGCCTGGTTGAACTGGCAAGCCTGATAGCCAAACGCGGTTTGTAACGGCGATACTTCCGCCTTTCACACTATGACGACGCCTCAGGGCGTCGTTTTTTGTTCTGTCTCGGCCAACGCGGCAGCCAGTTGCGCGCGGCGGCGCTCAAGGGTGGCGATTTGCGCCTCAATCGTCGCCAGCCGTTCACGCTGCAACGCGCGCGTTTGCGGGCACATCGTCGCCCCCTCTTCATTGCGCATGCAGGCAGGAAAAGCGGCAATTTCAGCAATGCTAAAACCCGTGGCGATTAGCTGCTGGATTTGCCTCACCTGCCCGAGCGCCTGCGGTGGAAAGTAGCGATAACCGTTGCAGGCACGCGTGCTGCACAGCAGACCGTGGCGATCATAATGGCGGATTGATCGCACGCTGATGCCCGTTTGGCGGGCGAGTTCGCCAATTGAAAACATTCTCTTTCTCCCGGTAAATGGCTTGACTCTGACACCAGTGTCAGGGTTGAGGATAGCCGCGAACATTCATCTGGAGGAACATTTTATGCTGTTATCCCCTGGCCGTTATCTCGCTATTTTGTTATTCAGCTTTTCCGCCTCGCTGTTTGCCAGCGACAAGCAGTACACCGTGACCTCGGCGGACGGTGTTGAACTGGCGGTACAAGAGTCCGGCTCGCCGCAAGGCAAACCGATTATTTTTATTCACGGCTTATTAGGCAGCCACCTGAACTGGGAAAAACAGCGTCAGGATCCGGCGTTGCAACGTTTTCGGTTAATCAGTTTTGATATGCGCGGCCATGGTCTGTCGTCAAAACCGACGCAGGCAGAGTCCTACCGCGAGGGAAGCCGCTG
The DNA here is from genome assembly GCF_016620385.1 of Kosakonia sp. LAM2021. Classification (NCBI taxonomy): domain Bacteria; kingdom Pseudomonadati; phylum Pseudomonadota; class Gammaproteobacteria; order Enterobacterales; family Enterobacteriaceae; genus Kosakonia; species Kosakonia sp. LAM2021. The sequence continues at coordinate 952,973 of NZ_JAENHT010000001.1, read as the reverse complement.
GGCGGAGGATGTCGCCGCCGTGATTGCCGCAAGCCATGCAAAAAAACCGCTGCTGGTCGGCTGGTCGCTGGGTGGCGCGGTGATCAGCCATTATCTGGCAAACGTCGGTGATAAAGCTCTTTCCGGCGCGCTATATGTCGATGCGGTGGTAGAGTTAACGCCCGATCAGATCCCGGCGCACCCGCAAGTCTATCAGGCGATGACCTCGGCGGATTTAGCCACCCACCTGGATGGTGAGCGCGAGTTTCTGCAGCTCTGCTTTTATCAGCAGCCTGACGCGATCACCTTTGCGCGCCTGCAAGCCAATGCGGCGATGGCCTCCTGGGAGATGCAACGCGCCGTGCCGTCGATGAAAGTTGCGCTTGAGCAAGGGCTGGGAAAAGCGACAATCCCGGTACGCTTTATCTACGGCAAACACGATCGGCTGGTAAATCCGCAGACATCGCTGGCGCGGGCCAGAAGCGTGAATCCCCGGATTAGCGCGGTGTGGTTTGACCATTCGGGGCACGCCCCGTTCCTTGAAGAGCCAACCCGTTTTAACCAGCAGCTGGCAGATTTCGCGGATTCTCTGCACTGAAATACAAAACGGGGCATCACTGCCCCGTTTTACTGGGTTACTTCGACATATCAACCACGATCCTGCCAGTGATTTTCCCGGCGCGCATCCGCTCAAAGATACTGTTGATATTCTCCAGCGGCTCCACGGCAATTTCCGCATGCACTTTGTTGCGCCCGGCGAAATCCAGCGCTTCCTGCAGATCTTTACGCGTGCCGACAATCGAACCGCGCACCGTGGTGCCGTCGAGCACCATGTCAAAAATCGACAGGTCGAATTTCCCCGGTGGCAAGCCGTTGAGTACCATGGTGCCGCCACGGCGCATCATGGTGGTTGCCTGCTCAAAGGCTTTTGGCGATACCGCTGTCACCAGTACGCCGTGCGCACCGCCAAATTCGCTATGGAAACGCGTTCCCGGATCTTCCTGGCGCGCATTGACCACCACCGAGGCACCGAGACGGCGGGCAAACGCCAGTTTGTCATCATCAATATCGACCGCCGCCACGTTCATGCCCATCGCCACCGCGTACTGGATCGCCAGGTGTCCCAGACCGCCAATACCCGACACCACCACCCACTCTCCGGCGCGCGCTTCGGTCATTTTCAGCCCTTTATAGACCGTCACCCCGGCGCAGAGGATCGGCGCGATACTCTGAAAATCGACGTTATCCGGCAAAATCCCGACGTAGCTGGCATCGGCCAGGCAATATTCGGCAAACGTACCGTTTACCGAATAGCCGGAGTTTTGCTGCGAATGGCACAGGGTTTCCCAGCCGCCAAGGCAGTGTTCACAGTGACCACACGTCGAGTAGAGCCACGGTACACCGACACGATCGCCTTCTTTCACATGCTTCACGCCCGGCCCGACTGCCACCACATGACCGACACCTTCGTGGCCGGGTATAAACGGCGGGTTCGGTTTGATTGGCCAGTCGCCATCGGCGGCGTGTAAATCCGTGTGACACACGCCGGTCGCTTCAATTTTGACGAGGATCTTGCCCGGTTCAACAGCCGGCACCATCACCTCTTCAATTACCAGCGGCTGACCAAAGGCTTTCACCACTGCGGCTTTCATGGTTTTCAGTTGCATCTTATCGCCTCATCCTGATGTAGATAATTAATACAGCCCCAGCGGCGAACCGCTGTAACTCACCAGCAGGTTTTTGATCTGCTGATAGTGGCTCAGCGCCAGTTTGTGGGTTTCACGCCCGACGCCCGAGTTTTTGTAACCGCCAAACGCCGCATGTGCCGGGTAGAGGTGGTAACAGTTTGTCCACACGCGACCCGCTTTAATGCCGCGCCCCATGCGCCATGCGCGATTGATATCCAGCGTCCACACCCCGGCGCCGAGGCCAAACTCGGTGTCATTGGCGATACGCAGCGCTTCAGCTTCATCTTTAAACGTGGTGATGCCCAGCACCGGCCCAAAAATCTCTTCCTGGAAGCAGCGCATCCCGTTATGGCCTTTAATCAATGTCGGCTGGATATAGAAACCGTTTTGCAGCCCGTCGCCGTGTTCCACGTGAGCGCCGCCGGTAATGATTTCGCCGCCCTCGTCGCGGGCAATCGAGATGTAAGAGAGGATCTTGTCGTACTGCTCTTGTGACGCCTGCGCGCCAATCATGGTGTCGGTGTCAAACGGGTCGCCTTTGCGGATATTTTCCATGCGGGCGATGACTTTTTCGACAAACTGCGGGTAGATCGACTCCTGCACCAGCACGCGCGACGGGCAGGTACAAACTTCGCCCTGGTTGAAGAATCCGAGCACCACGCCTTCCACCGCTTTATCAATAAAGCCTTCATCACCGTTCATCACATCTTCAAAGTAGATATTCGGTGATTTCCCGCCGAGCTCGACGGTGCTGGGGATGATGTTTTCCGCTGCGCACGAAAGGATGTGGCGGCCAATCGGCGTGGAGCCGGTAAAGGCGATTTTTTCGATGCGTTTGCTGCGCGCCAGCGGTTCACCGGCTTCAGTGCCGAAGCCGTGCACCACATTCAGCACGCCTTTTGGCAGTAAATCGCCAATCAGTTCCATCAACACGCAGATGCCAAGCGGCGTCTGTTCAGCCGGTTTCAGCACCACGCAGTTGCCCGCCGCCAGCGCCGGTGCCAGTTTCCATGCCGCCATCAGCAGCGGGAAGTTCCACGGAATGATCTGCCCGACCACGCCCAGCGGTTCATAGATGTGGTAGGCAACCGTATTGCTGTCGATCTCTGCCGCTGTCCCTTCCTGCGCGCGGATACAGCCGGCGAAATAACGGAAGTGATCCACGGCCAGTGGTAAGTCCGCGCCCATGGTTTCGCGGATCGGTTTTCCGTTATCCCAGGTTTCTGTTAATGCCAGCATTTCCAGGTTGGCTTCAATGCGATCGGCAATAGCCAGCAGCACATTGGCGCGATCCTGCACGCTGGTTTTTCCCCAGGCGTCGGCGGCAGCATGCGCTGCGTCGAGAGCCTTCTCAATATCCGCCGCGTCTGAGCGCGGGAATTCGGCAATCACCTGTCCGGTAACCGGCGAGGTATTGGTAAACCAACGCCCTTCCACCGGGTCAACAAATTCACCGCCAATATAGTTGCCATAACGCTGTTTAAAAGAGACTTTCGCGCCATCAAGGCCAGGGTGGACATATTTCATAAGATGTTCCTCTTTTATTATCGGTACAGGTGAGGCGTCACGCATCGTGGCGGACACAGAGACATAAGCAGTTCTTATGCCAGGTCGTAAAAAACGATCCGTTGCAGGTATGTTTATGTTGATAAAACAAGGGAATAACTGAAAGTCAGGCTTTTGCCGGAATGAAATGACACAAAAAAGCGCGGAACAGGGTGTGGGAAGTGTGTCGCACGTCGCTACATACGGGACACTGTTATGCTACACAACTGTAACATCTCATTTAACGGAGAGTCACATGCCGCCACGCGCCTTGTCCCTCGCTCCTGCCGGGTTGCCCTGCCTGCTTGAAAACTCCTGGCAGCGTAGTCTCAGCTACGGGTTGACCCGCGATGATGACGCCCAGCCCTGGGTGGCGACATCCATGCTGAAAGACGCCCGTGCGGAAAATGGTTGGGTCAACCATCTGGCCGCCCCGCTACTGGCGCGGCTGCGCCCGGAGCTTGCCAGTCATCCGTCGATAATGGTGCTTTCCGACGCAACCGGTCTGGTGCTGGAGACCCACGGCAACCGCGACTTTCTGCAAAAAGCGCAGCGCTATGCGCTGGCACCCGGCAACCTGTGGGGTGAACACGCGCGCGGCACCAACGCGATAGGCACCGCGCTGGCCTTGCAGCGCCATTGTGAAGTCTCCGGTGGCGAACATTATCTCAGCCGCAACGCAGGCTTGTTTTGCTCGGCGTCCCCCGTTTTCCGACCGGACGGGCAAATTGCTGGCGTATTAGATGTCTCGACACCCGCCCAGGCACCGCGCCGCGATGCCGCTGCGCTGATCCGCCGCGCGGTGTGCCAAATAGAGCATGAATGGGCCACCAGCGCGCTCGGTGCCGACCGCTGGCTGCTGAGTCTGCATCATGACCCGTCTGTGCTCGGCAGTGCGCAAGAGTTGCTGCTGATTTTCGCCGATCAAACCCTGCTCGGCGCAAACAAGCTGGCGATGGATGAATTTTCGCTGACCCCCCAGCATTTTGGTGAACTCGCTTTGCAAACGCTCTTCCCGGAGGCCAGTTTGCAGGTTGGCGAAACCACCCTCGACGCCAGCAATACCCGGCGCTACTACGCACGTCAGACGCTTCCTGCACGGCGCTATATTGGGCGCGGCACGGCATTTGCGCAGGATCAGCTGACGAAGGAAAAAGAGAAAGCGCTGCGCATCGTTAATGCCGGGATTGCCTTGTGCGTGACCGGTGAAACCGGCAGCGGGAAAGAGTATCTGGCACGCGAGTTATATGCCCGCAGCCAGTGGCGTACAGGAAATTTCGTCGCCATTAACTGTGCGGCGCTCCCGGAGCATTTAATTGAGTCCGAACTGTTTGGCTATGTCCCCGGCGCGTTTACCGGCGCAAGCCCGAAAGGCTATATCGGTAAGTGCCGGGAAGCCCACGGCGGTGTGCTATTCCTTGATGAAATCGGCGATATGCCGCTGGCGCTGCAAACCCGCCTGCTGCGCGTGTTGCAGGAGAAAAAAGTGACGCCGCTTGGCGCAAACAGTGTGTATGACGTCAATTTCACGCTGATTTGCGCTACTCATCAGGATCTCGGTGCTCGGGTGCAGACCGGAACATTCCGCGAAGATCTGCTGTACCGCATTCAGGAGTTTCATCTGCGCATTCCCCCGTTGCGCGAGTGGCAGAATGTTGATGGTTTTATCCAAAAACTGTGGCAGGAGCTGGGTGCAGCCAGCCGTGGACTCACCCTTAGCGCCGAGGTGGTCGCCACGCTGGCAAGTCGCCCGTGGCCGGGCAATGTGCGCCAGTTACTCAGCCAGTTGCGGGTATTGATGGCGCTGGCGGAAGACGGTGATTGCATTACGCTTGCGGATTTACCGGCCGAGATAACAACTCCTCGTCAGCCCGTGGCTGCGGTCACGCCGAAGGATGAGCAGAGCGCGATTGATGAAGCGCAGGGCAATATGAGCCTGGCCGCGAAAAAACTGGGTATCTCGCGCAGCACGCTTTATCGGCGGCTGGAGAAACGACAAACCAGCGAGTAAGATAACACGTTGTTTTTAACCGTTTGATTTTAAATATAAATGATACAAAAGGGATATATACATAATATGGATATTTCGACCCATAAACTCGCCAACGGTATCGCCGTAACGCTGCATATGCAGGCCACGGATAAAGACCAGCCGGTGATCATCCTGTGTCACGGCTTCTGCGGCATTCAAAAAATCCTGCTACCTGAATTTGTCGGGGCGTTTAACCAGGCAGGCTTTGCGACGATCGCCTTCGATTATCGGGGCTTTGGCGACAGCGACGGCGAACGCGGTCGGCTGGTTCCGGCGATGCAAATTGCCGATATTCTCTCGGTCGTTGACTGGGCGCGCCAGCAACCGGGGCTTGATCCTGACAGAGTCGGACTTTGGGGCACCTCATTCGGCGGCTGTCATGTTTTTGCCGCCGCGGCGCAGGATCGCGGCATTAAATGTCTCGTCAGCCAGCTGGCGTTTGCCGACGGAGAAGAGATGGTTACCGGCAAGATGAACGCGGATGAGAAAAGTGCGTTTATCGCCACGCTGGACAAAATGGCGGAAAAACAGCGCACCACCGGGAAAGAGATGTTTGTCGCTATTACTCGCGTGGTCAGCGACAGCGAGTCGAAAGCCTTTTTTGAGGAAAACCGCGCCCGGTTCCCGGAAATGGATATTAAAATTCCGTTCCTTACCGTGCGGGAAACGATCAATTACAAACCGGCGCACTTCGCGCGCGATGTCACCTGCCCTTCGCTGGTGGTCGTCGCCGGGCAGGACAACGTTAACCCGCCGGAATATGGCCGGGCGCTGTTCGCCGCCGTCGCGGCCGAGAAAAAAGCGTTATACGAAGAGAGCGATGCGCGACACTATGATGTTTACGCTGGTGAGCATTTTGCGCGCGTCAGCCATGCTGAAATAGCCTGGTTTACTACCTACCTTTAATCGATATCCGTGACGGGTTGCCTGACCCGTCACGTTCACGCCTCGTTACGCCTCTCCCTGACAAAATAAAAACTGTTTTCGCAGAGACATTATTTTTACGCAATCAAATTTTGTGATCGGCTTCAAACAAAATCAGCTAAAGCCTAATGCACGGAAAAATAAGTACGTTTTGTTATGCAAATGCACATTGTCTGCGGATGGGGATAATCCTATCTTTGGCAAAGTGAATAATGATCAGGGAAATTAATGCATCCGCATAAAGATACTTAATCTAAATAAATCCGCTGCGCTCATGTTAATAATCCATTCACTCCGAAAGCACCGAGCCGGAATGTATTGATTATTAACATTTCGTATTTATGGCAAATTTAAGGTGGTTTCGCATGAGTCAGGTGAATAATCTTGAGGGCGTCGCACAGGCGAAAAAAACGAATGTCCGCTGGCATATCGTTATTATCCTCTTTGTAATTACGGCGGTGAGCGTCGGCGATCGTTCTACGCTGGCGATTGCCGGCAAAGACATGTCTGCTGCGCTCGGCATCAATCCGGGACAAATGGGTTGGGTGTTCTCTGCTTTTGCCTGGGCTTACTGCCTGGCGCAAATTCCCGGTGGCTGGTTACTTGATCGTTTCGGCTCGAAAAAAGTCTATCTGTGCGGTTTGTGCATGTGGTCGGTGTTTACGCTGCTGCAAGGTTGCGTGGAGATCTTCCACGGCTTCGGCGCAATTATTTGCTTTACCATTTTATTGTTTCTGGTGGGTCTGTTTGAAGCACCGGTGATGCCAGGCAACAGCCGTTTTGTCGCCGCCTGGTTTCCGTCGAAAGAGCGGGCGACCGCCGCCGCGATTTTTAATTCAGCGCAATATTTTGCCACAGCTATTTTTGCGCCAATAATGGGTTGGTTAACGCTTAATTATGGCTGGCAATCCATTTTTATTTTTATGGGAACGCTGGGGGTAATTATTACCTTTGTTGCGGCAAGAATTGTACATAACCCGTTAAATCATCCGCACGTTAACAGCGAAGAAATTGAGTATATTCGCAACGGTGGCGCGCTGGTGGATATGGATCAGCGTAAAGTGCGCACGGGCCCGGCATTTGATTTTGCCGCCTTTAAGCAGTTAATCACCAACCGTATGCTGCTCGGCGTTTATCTCGGGCAGTATTGCATCAACGTTTTAACCTTCTTTTTCATTACCTGGTTTCCGCTGTATCTGGCAATGGAAAAAGGGCTGGATATTAAAACCGTCGGTTTTATTGCCGCTATTCCGGCAATTTGCGGATTTGTCGGCGGGTTACTCGGCGGCGTGATTTCCGATCGCATTTTGCGCCTCAGTCAGTCGCTGTCGGTTGCCCGTAAAACCCCGATCGTGCTGGGTATGTTGCTGTCGATGGTGATGGTGTTCTGCAACTACGTTGATTCGATTTACCTGGTGGTTTTCTTTATGTCACTGGCCTTTCTGGGTAAAGGGATTGGCGCGCTGGGCTGGGCGGTGATGTCCGATACCGCGCCGAAAGAGATGGCGGGCGTCGCCGGAGGCTTCTTTAATCTGTGCGGCAACGTTGCCGGCATTATTTCACCGGTGGTGATTGGTTATATCGTCAAAGCGACCGGTCATTTTGAGTGGGCGCTGGTGTTTGTCGCGGTGCACGCGCTGGTTGCCATTTTCAGCTTTGTGGTGATTGTTGGTCCGATCAAACGTATCGAACTGAAAAAAGCGCAGTAAGCACCGGAAAAAATAAGGGCGCACCGCGGTGCGCCCTTTTCTCTTTACAGCGCCATATCGTGCTGCGGGGAGGCTTCGCTTTTCGCTTCTGCCGGTTTGTCGGCAGGCGCGTTGCTCTGATCGTTCATCTGAATCACCGGCGGTTTCGTCAGTTGCAGTGTGGCGGCCGTGTCATCCCACACTTTCTGGGTCAGCGCCACATTACCGTTCATCTCCTGACCGTAGCTCGGAACGATGTCGCGGATTTTGCTCTGCCACTGCGGCGAGTTGAACTGCTCCGGGAACATCTTCTTCAGCACATTCAGAGTGATTGGCGCAGCCGTCGATGCGCCCGGCGATGCGCCAAGCAGCGCAGAGATGGTTTTCTGCTGATCGACCACCACTTCGGTACCCAGCTTCAGCACGCCACCTTTGTCTTCATCTTTCTTGATGATCTGTACACGCTGACCGGCCTGGATCAGTTTCCAGTCCTCTTTACGCGCCTGCGGATAGTACTCTTTCAGCGCTTCAAAGCGGTCTTCATCGCTCAGCATGACCTGACCAATCAGGTATTTCACCAGGTCGAAGTTGTCGAGCCCTACGTGGGTCATCGGCATAAAGTTGCTGGTGGTGGTGGTGCTCAGCAGGTCGAAGAAGGAGCCGTTTTTCAGGAACTTGGTAGAGAAGGTCGCGAACGGCCCAAACAGCACCACGCGTTTGCCATCAATAAAGCGGGCATCGATATGCGGCACCGACATCGGCGGCGCGCCAACGGACGCCTGACCGTAGACTTTTTGCTGGTGCTGGCTGGTGATCGCCGGGTTTTCCGTCATCAGGAAGGAACCGCCAACCGGGAAGCCCGCGTAGTTATCCGCTTCCGGGATGCCGGTTTTTTGCAGCAGCTTCAGCGCCCCGCCACCGGCACCGATAAAGACGTATTTCGCGTCGATGGCGTGCTCGTTGCCGCTGTTCACGTCTTTGATGGTGACATGCCAGGAGTTATCGGCATTGCGTTTGAAATCGGTCACTTCGGAAGAGGTTTGCAGCGAGAAGTTGCTGCTTTTTTTCAGGCTACCGACCAACTGACGGGTAATTTCACCGTAGTTAACATCGGTGCCGACCGGCGTCCAGGTGGCGGCGACTTTCTGGTTCGGGTCGCGCCCTTCCATCACCAGCGGTGCCCACTGTTTAATTTGCTGATGGTCGGTGGAGAATTTCATGCCCTGGAATAAAGTCGTTTGCTGCAACGCAGCATAACGTTTTGCCAGATAATCCACATTATCGCCCCAGACGAAACTCATGTGCGGCGTGGAATTAATAAAAGCGTGCGGGTTATTCAAAATACCGCGCTTCACCTGTGCCGACCAGAACTGGCGGGAAATCATAAACTGCTCATTAATTTCCAGCGCTTTGCTGACATCAATAGAACCATCCGCACGCTGCGGCGTGTAGTTAAGTTCCATATTTGCCGAGTGACCGGTGCCGGCATTATTCCAGCCGTTAGAAGACTCGAGCGCTACGCCATCGAGTTTTTCCACCATCACTTGTTTCCACTCCGGCTGCAACTCTTGCAGCCAGGTGCCCAGAGAGGCGCTCATGATGCCGCCGCCAATCAGCAGGAAGTCCGTTTTTTGCGTCTCTTCTGCGTACGCGCTGGTCACTGAACTGACGAGTAACGCGACGGCGCTCAGCGAGATAATTGTCTTTTTCATTGCAGGCATAATTATAAAGTTACATAGCAGGTGTGATTTGTGAAAACAGATATTAACGCACTTTTACGTTAATTTAAAATATCATTCACAAATCAGCTCATATCGGTAAATATTATTTCACTGCTTTTTTAAATTAAAAAAAGCAGTGGCATCTTTTGTGTGGAATTAATATCGTCGGGATTTATTTTAAAGCAGAGAAATATCAAACGGCTCCTGGAAAATTAAATAAAAAAGCCCGCAAGATGAGTGCCTGCGGGCATTTTTGTTATTCAGACATTAGCAAGATGCGTTTTCGCCTCCTGCAAGGCGAGTCGCAAATGATCGTTATTCTCCGTTAGCAGATCGCGCGCGCGCCAGGCATCCAGGCCGGTCAGCAACATTAAAATCGCCGTGCGACAGTGGTGATCGCAGCTTTCCAGCGCGCTTTTCGCTTGCTCGCGCGAGCACTGCGTAGCCGCCATCACCAGCGTGATTTGCCGCTCTGACCAGTACACATTAGTCGCCTGCACATCCACCCGCAGGTTGCTATAAACACGCCCGGTACGGATAGCAAGACCGGTTGCCAGCATGTTGAGGATCTGCTGCTGGGCAAGACGCGCTTTCGGTTCGCTAAACCCACTCACTACCTCCGCGCCGCTGTCCGGTGCCAGCACAATATCCGCTAACTGGGCGGCTTCGCTATCGTGGCCGCGACAAACCAGCGCGATACGTGCGCCGAGCGACCAGGCATGGCGCAACGCGCCCCATGTCCACGGCGTTTTACCACTGACCGACAGCGCCACCAGCATGTCGTCATGGCTAAAGTTGATGGCCTGTAAATCGGCGACACCGCGTTCATAATTTGCCGCCGCCGCGTCACGCGCTTGCGCGTTAGCATTGATACCACCGGCCACCACGCCGATAACGCCGTGACGCGTATCCGGGGCAAAACCTTGTGCGGTTTGTATCGCCGCCTGCCCGGACGCGCCCGCGCCGATAATCACCACCCGGCCAGCGCGGTTCAGTGTCGCGCTGGCGTTATCCACCAGCCGGGCGATCGCCGGCAAACAGGCGCTTACCGCGTCGGTAACTTGTTTATCTTCCTCATTGATGAGCGTCAGCATATCCAGCGTGGCGAGCCGGTCGATGTCGGTCGTGCGGCGGTTGCGACGTTCCACTAGTGAACCGTTTGGCTTACTGCTCATACCCTGCTCCTTCTGAATGGTTCCACACTCACTATAAGGTTATTTATCTGCCTTACCTGCGAATGGGGTCACGCTTCACGGCTACACCGCGCATTTTGTGCGTCTCACGCCGCTTTAAGATTTTTACGCCTTCGGTGATAATAAATATATTGATGTGAATAATTGGGTTTGGCATGAAAGAGTTAGCGCAGCGGATAAAACCACGCAAACGCCCCATGAAGCTCAGCACCACCGTGACGCTAATGATATGCAGCGTTATTGGTTCGGTGTTGCTGCTGGCCTTTGCCCTGTGGTTCTGGCAAATCAGCAATGCCACGCGTGATGGTGTCAAAGAGACGGCGCTGGCCGTTGCGCGCACGCTGGCTGATTCGCCTGAAATCAAGCGTGGATTATTGTTGCCGCCTGACAGCAACGTGATCCAGCCGCTGACGGAAGCGGTCGCTGCCCGTAACGATCTGCTGTATGCCATCGTCACCAATATGCACGGCATCCGTTATTCACACCCGAACGCCGGGATCATCGGGCAACACTTTATTGGCGAGGATCTTAACCCGGCGCTGAAAGGCAAAGAGAATGTCGCGGTGAATCGCGGCGTGCTGGCACCCGCATTACGCGTTTTTACGCCGGTCTACAACGACGCCAACCAGCAAATTGGCGTGGTCGTTGTCGGTATTTCGTTGAGCAAAGTTGATCAGCAAGTCAGCCGCAGCCGCTGGGCGGTGATGTGGACGCTGCTGTTCAGCGCGCTGGTCGGCTCACTCGGCACCTGGCAACTGGTGCGTGTGCTGAAACGTATTCTGCTTGGCCTTGAGCCGCATGAGATTTCGGCGCAATTCAAGCAGCGCCAGGCAATGTTACAGTCGCTCAAAGAAGGGGTGATTGCCGTCGATGCTGACGGGCGCGTAACGCTGCTTAACCATGCCGCGCGGCAGATGCTGCTGACCAACGCGCCGGACGGTGCCGCCGGGCACGGGCCTCTGCTCGCCGACCTACTGGAAGTGCTGGAAACCGGCGAGCCAACCCATGACCGCGAGCTCGGTTGTAACGGTCTGCTGCTGCTCAGCAACACCGTGCCGGTGCGCAGCCAGGGCGTGGTGATTGGCGCTATCAGCACGTTTCGCGATAAAACCGAAGTGAGCCAGCTGCTCCAGCGGCTGGACGGGATGGTGAATTATGTTGATGCGTTGCGCACCACGTCTCACGAATTTATGAACAAGCTGCATGTTATTCTCGGCCTGTTAAACATGAAAAGTTATGACAAGCTTGAAGAGTATGTGCTGCAAACCGCGCAGAATTATCAAACCGATATTGGCGCGATTCAGCACCGGGTTAAATCGCCGGTGGTGGTGGGTTTTCTGTTAGGTAAAATCAACCGGGCGAAAGAGCGCGGTTTTACGCTGACGCTGGCAGATGAGAGCCTGGTGCCGGATAACCCCAATGAGAAGCAAGTGACCGTGCTGGTGACGGTACTGGGAAATCTCATCGAAAACGCGCTTGATGCCATGAGTAGTCAGCCGGAAGGCGAAGTGGGTATCCTGCTGCATTATCAGGATGGCTGGCTGACGGGTGAAGTGAGCGACGATGGTCCGGGCATTGCGCCAGGTAATATCGACGCCATTTTCCGAAAAGGATTCTCAACCAAAGGTGATAACCGGGGCGTTGGGCTGTTTCTTGCCAGCCAGCAGCTCACCGAACTTGGCGGCACGATCACCGTCGAGTCTGAACCCGGTGTCTTTACCCAATTTTTTGTCCATCTCCCTTGGGATAGTGAAAGGAAGAACGCGTGATAAATGTATTAATTGTTGACGATGATGCCATGGTCGCCGAGCTGAACCGCATGTATGTGGCGCAGATCGCCGGCTTTCAGTGCTGCGGCACGGCATCGACGCTGCGCCAGGCCGAGGAGATGATTAACGATCCGCAGCGGGATATCGATCTGGTGCTGCTGGATGTCTATATGCAGCAGGACAGCGGGCTGGATCTGCTGCCGACCATTCGTGCCAGCGGGCGGGCGATTGATGTCATTATGATCACCTCCTCCGCCGATGCGGCAACCATTCAGACGTCGCTGCACTATGGCGTGGTGGATTATCTGATCAAGCCCTTCCAGTTCCCGCGCTTTGAAGAGGCGCTGACTGGCTGGCGCGAAAAGCGCAAGCTGATGAGCGCACACCCTTATTATGAGCAGTCTGATGTCGATCGCCTTTTACACGGTGGCGCGCCGGAAGCCGCAGACACGCGCCGTCTGCCAAAAGGGTTAACCGCGCAGACATTGCGCACCATTTGCCAGTGGATTGACGCCCATCCGGGCATTGAGTTTTCCACCGATGAACTGGCGAATGCCGTGAACATATCGCGCGTATCGTGCCGTAAATATCTGATTTGGCTTGCCCAAATCAATATTCTCTACACCACCATTCACTACGGCGCGACCGGTCGCCCGGTATATCGCTACCAGTTAATTGCCGATCAATACAGCTTGCTTAAGCAGTACAGTCAGTGACCCGGTAACTGTCATCGCACGGCGTAAAGCGGAACTGACGCTGTGAAGAGAGGATAATGTCGCGGTTTTTGGTGACGAAAATCGCTTCAATATCCTCGCGCTGCTTCAGTAACGCACAGCCTTTTTCCACACCGAGACCGAAGATAAGCGTGGTCCAGATATCGCCATCGAGTGAATCGCGGGAAATGATCGTCACGCTGTCGAGTTCGTTATCCAGCGGGTAACCACTGCGCGGATCAAGAATATGGTGCCAGCGTTTGCCATCCTGTTCGAAATAGCGTTCGTACGTGCCGGATGTCACCACCGATTGATTCATCACATCCATCGAACCCACCAGCGCATCGCTGGACGAGAAAGGCTTTTTCAGCCCGATTGTCCAGCTACCTTGCGGTGTACCCAGCGTTTGAACATTCCCCCCCAGGTTAATCAGCCCGTCGCGCACATCCTGCTGATGCAGGTAATCGCGCACCCGATCGGCGATAAAACCTTTAGCGATTGCGCCAAGATCGATCTCCATCCCCGGTTGGGTGAGAAAAACGCTGCTGTCGGCATCATTCAGCACCACATCCTGCGGATGGGTAATGTGCAGCCGCGCGGTGATCTCGTCGGCTGGCGGTACGCGGTCGCCTTTAAAACCGATACGCCACAGCTTCACCAGCGGACCAATCGCCAGATTAAAGGCGCTGTCCTGCACCATGCTCGCGGCTTTGGCACATTTAATCAGTTTATACACCGGGCGGCTGACCACCACCGGATGCTGCCCCGCCGCGTGATTGATATCCATCACCTGCGAATGGGCGCGGTTGACCGTCAGCAGATCTTCGTAACGTTTGATGAGGCCGAAAACACGGGAAGCAAGCGCTTCGTTATCGGCAAAGAGTTTCAGCAGAATGGGAGAACCCATAAGGGTTGCAGAGTAGCTCCAGACACGGTTATCGGACATCACACTCTCCTTAGGGGCTAAATTGAACAGGCCTGCGCAGTGGCAGGCCTGAAGTGTAGCACGTGGTTAAGCGCGTTTGGCGCGCATTGCAGCCTGGTGTCCCGCCAGTGAGCCGAAGATAATAATATCGGCCACCGCGTTGCCGCCGATACGGTTGCCGCCATGCAGACCACCAACCACTTCACCAGCGGCGTAAGCGCCTGGGATAACCTGGTTTTGCGTGTTCAACACTTCGGTTTCAGTGTTGATGGTCACGCCGCCCATGGTGTGGTGCACACCCGGCGCAATCTGGATGGCGTGGAACGGGCCTTCGTTGATCGGTGCACGCAGCGCGGTGGTGCGACCGAAGTCTTCATCGTGCTGTTTTTCCACAAAGCCGTTGTAGCCCTCAAGCGTCGCCAGGAAAGTGTGGTAATCGATACCCAGTTTTTCCGCCAGTTCGCGCGGTGAGCTGGCGCTGGTGACCAGACCACGCGCGATATACTCGTCTGCCGCTTTGTTTTTCGCTCTGACATGCTCATCAAACACGATGTAAGCGTAATGTTCCGGCAGAGCAATGATTGCCGCCGAGACTTTATCGCGGGTCGACATTTCGTTAAAGAAGCGCTTGCCCTGCTGGCTAACGAGAATCGCACCGCCGCCGCGAATCGATTCGGAAATCAGGTATGAGGTGTTCTGCTCAACGGTCGGGTGGATCTGAATTTCACCCATATCCACGGTGCCCGCGCCAATACGTTCCAGCAGTGCAATACCGCCGCCGGTCGCGCCTTTATGGTTGGTGGTGACAAAACCGTCCAGATCCGGGCGGTATTTCACTACCATGGCGCTGTTGGCGCTGAAACCACCGGTCGCCACAATCACGCTTTTCGCTTCAACGATCATGCTTTCCTGCTCTTCGGTCAGCAGACGCACACCACGCACTTCACCGTGCTCGAACAGAATGTCGTCGACTGAAGTATCAAGCATCACATCGATGCCGCGCTTGGTGACATTACGCACCAGGCCGCTAATCAGATAGCCACCGACTGCCGATCCGTCGCGTGGGCGGTGCGTACGGTCAATGCTCATCCCGCCAGTGGTGGTAATGTCGTTAAGCATAATGCCGCGGCGGGCTAGCCATTCGATGGCTTCTGGCGCATTTTCCACAAAGCGGCGCAGCAACGCCGGGTTGTTTTTGTTACCGCCGCCTTTCAGCGTTTCCGCGTAGAACAGCTCTTTGCTGTCCTGAATGCCTTTCACGCGCTGGAAGCGGGTTTCCGCGGCGTTCATCCCCGCAGAGGCTTTAATGGTGTTACCGCCGATGGTTGGCATTTTTTCGACAATCAGCACGCTCGCCCCTTCGTCGTGCGCCTGAATTGCCGCCGCCAGACCCGCGCCGCCGCTACCGACAACCACAACGTCATAGCGTTTGGCTTCCTGAGTGTCACTGCCCTCTTCTGCCGCCAGCGCTTTGCTGGATTTCACCATCGCTTTTGATACCGCTTTTTTCACCGCTTCGCTCTGGCTGGTGGCGCCAGAAATCGCGTCAACGTGCGGGCTGTTCGCCGTCAGGATGCGGCCACGGATCTCTTCAAAGCTGCTGGTGAATTCAACGCTATCAATGGTACTTGAAGCGAGTTCAATGTCGACGATGCGGTCAGTGTCGAGGCTGACATTGATAACCAGCTCGTTGGCATCGTCCTGAACCGTTTCAGCAAAAAGACCTGGCTTAAACTTCGATGCGCCCATGCTCATGTCGCGGATCATCGCTTCAACCAGCGAGAAGCGCCACAGCGGTTCCGGGATATTCAGCGCTTCACGCTGGGTACTATCAATGAACAGCTCCAGGTTTTCACCGTTGGCGATACGCGCCGTCCAGTCCGGGTACGCAATGCACGCGCGGCCTACCGCAATCAGGTCATAGCCGTGATCCAGCCCCTGTTCAGCGTCGGCGGCATTAACGATACCGCCAACACCCATCACCGGCACCTGCGCCAGCGTTGCAGAACGCATGGCACAATATTTATCAATCAGTGGCGTCGGATCGCTGGTGTCGTTTATGGAAGGACGCAGCGCCGCCCCGAGAGAGAAGTGCAGGTAATCAAGCCCCCGCGCCGCCAGTTTTTCCAGCAGGAACAGGGTGTCATCAAAACGGATACCAGGCACTTCCAGCTCTTCCGGCGAGAAACGGTAGCCGATAATAAAGGCATCGTCGGCATACTGGCGCGCCATTTTATGGGTGATGTCCAGTACAGCCAGCGGGAACTTCGCGCGGTTGTCGCGGCTGCCGCCCCACTCATCGTCACGCTGGTTGGAGTTTGGCGAGAAGAATTGCTGAATCAGATAAGTATTAGCACCGTGAATTTCGACACCGTCGAACCCGGCCTGAATGGCGCGACGCACGGCTTCACCAAATTTACCGATCATCCCTTCCACTTCAGCGGTAGTCAGCGCAACCGGGGTGGCCGCGCCATCACGCGGTGCGGCAATAGCGCTCGGGCCAACCGGCGTACGACCACCAATCAGTTTCGGTTCGACCATGCGACCGCCATGGTAAATCTGCAAAATCGCTTTTGAACCTTCGGCTTTAATCGCTGCGGCAATTTTTGCCAGACCGGCGATTTTCTCGTCGTTATCAATACCGATAGCACCCGGAAATGCCAGGCCGAGATCATCGACAAAACAGCATTCAACAATAATGGTGCCGATACTTCCGGCGCGGGCGCGATAATATTCCACCAGTTCACTGCTGACAGTGCCGTCAAAATAACCTGTGCAGGTGGTCATTGGCGCCATTAACAAACGGTTTTTCAGTTCTGCGCCATTCGGCAAGGTAAACGGGCTGAGGATGCGTTCGTTGCTGGTCATAATTAAACTCCAAATCTAAAAATTAAAAACTTTGAATTCGGTGACGGATTTATTTTTCGTTCTGTTTTTTAATCCTGATGTCGTGTATTTAATATACCGTGAATTTTAATTACCAAATTAATTACGTTAGTTATAAAACTATTTAACCACCCTAATAACAGAGCTACCTCCAGTGTATTATCATTTTTAAATATCGCATTCACATGGCTTTAATTACCGGTAACATTGCGATTACTTCACACTTTTCCTTTCCAGCTTTATTCGAATAATAAAAAAGATAAATATTATATAGTTAAAAGAAAAAACCTCGTTAATGAGAGTTATTATCAGCACCATTTTTTAACATTTGCGGCAATTTTGTGAAATTAACCACATAATACTCTGTGGGTATTCATTCTATTAAAAAAAGTGCCGTTCGTTTCGTTTTCTTGATCTCAATCAAGAGTATTCACCAATGGAAGAGCAATATATAAATACGCTCAGATTTTTATTTAATGCGATTGAATTTGCGTTAAACAACACATGCCAGAATGTGAAAAGTCTCAATAAAAAATTAAAGTAACTTTTGAAACTAAAATAATCAGAGATTCACTTTCCGCGCATGACCGAATTTTTAACTACTTGTAGATGCTCACTATGACAGAGAAAACAACAACCCCACCGTCTGCTCCTGCAGCCAGTGCAAAAGCCGGAAATAAAAACCGCCTGATAATGATGGCGTTGCCGATTATCGTGGCAGTGCTTCTGCTGTTTGTCCCGGTGCCGGAAGGTTTACCGCCGTTTGCCTGGCACTACTTTGCTATCTTCGTTGGCGTGATTGTCGGCCTGATTTTCGAACCCCTGCCGGGTGCGGTTATCGGCATGACCGGCGTAGTAGTTATCGCGCTGTGTAGCCAGTGGCTGTTATTCAGCCCGGAACAACTGGCCGACCCGAAATTCAAACTTGCCGGACAGTCCTTTAAATGGGCGGTGAGCGGTTTCGGTAACTCCACCGTGTGGCTTATCTTCGGCGCGTTTATGTTTGCCGCCGGTTACGATAAAACCCAGTTTGGTCGCCGCCTGGCGCTGATTCTGGTGAAGTATCTTGGCCGCCGCAGCCTGACGCTCGGTTACGCCATTACGTTCGCCGACCTGCTGCTGGCCCCGTTCACACCGTCAAACACCGCGCGCAGCGGCGGGACAATCTACCCGATTATCGCCAACCTGCCGCCGCTGTACGGTTCCAAACCGAACGATCCAAGCGCGCGCCGTATCGGTTCTTATCTGATGTGGGTAGCGATTACCGCAGCCTGTATCACCAGTTCTATGTTCCTTTCCGCACTGGCACCGAACCTGCTGGCGCTGGCGCTGGTGAAAAGCACCGTTGGCATTAACATCTCCTGGGGCAGCTGGTTTATCGCCTTCCTGCCGCTGGGCGTGCTGTTGATTCTGACCATGCCGCTACTGGCTTACTGGTTCTATCCGCCAGAAGTGAAAATCAATGACGAGGTGCCGCTGTGGGCCAGCCGGGAGCTGGAAAAACTGGGCAGAATGTCACGCAATGAAATCCTGTTGCTGGTGTTTGTCTGCTGTGCGCTGCTGATGTGGATCTTCGCCGCCGACTTTATCGAACCTGCGCTTGCCGCTCTGCTGGTGGTCGTGCTGATGCTGTGGACCGGCGTGTTAACCTGGAACGACATTACCAGCAACAAACCGGCATGGAACACCTTCGTCTGGTTCGCCACGTTGGTTGCGCTGGCCGATGGCCTCTCCACCACCGGCTTTATCGCCTGGTTGGGTAAAGAAGGTGGCCTGCTGATGAGCGGTATCTCTCCGGGGATGGCGACCATCGCTCTGCTACTGGCGTTCTACCTGCTGCACTATCTGTTCGCCAGCACCACCGCGCACACCACGGCGCTGCTGCCTGCAATGCTGACCATCGCCGCGACAATTCCTGGCATCAATATGGAAGTGGTGGTTCTGGTGCTGTGTACTTCGCTCGGCGTGATGGGCATCATCACCCCGTACGGTACTGGCCCAAGCCCGATTTACTACGGTAGCGGCTACCTGCCGACCAAAGATTACTGGCGTCTGGGCACCATCTTCGGTGCAATCTTCCTGGCCGCCCTGCTGTTGATTGGTTATCCGTGGATCACCATGATGTTCTGATTCGTAACCGCCGGGCATTCCCGGCGGTTTTATTTTTATGGAGTAAAGAGCTATGTCGAACAAACCCTTTGTTTATCAGGACCCGTTCCCGCTGGCGAAAGACGATACGGAATATTATCTGCTGAGCCGTGAATATGTCTCTGTTGCCGACTTCGACGGCCAGCAAGTATTGAAAGTCGAGCCGGAGGCGCTGACGCTGCTGGCGCAACGCGCGTTCCATGACGCCTCCTTTATGCTGCGTCCTTCCCACCAGCAGCAGGTTGCCGCCATTCTGCATGACCCGCAAGCGAGCGAAAACGACAAATACGTTGCTCTGCAATTCCTGCGTAACTCCGAAATCGCCGCCAAAGGCGTGTTGCCGACCTGCCAGGACACCGGCACGGCAATTATCATGGGTAAAAAAGGTCAGCGCGTGTGGACCGGCGGCGGCGATGAAGCCGCACTGGCGCGTGGCGTGTACAACACCTACACCGAAGACAACCTGCGTTATTCGCAGAATGCGCCGCTGGATATGTATAAAGAGGTCAACACCGGCACTAACCTGCCGGCACAGATCGATCTCTACAGCGTGGACGGTGACGAGTATAAATTCCTGTGCATCGCCAAAGGCGGCGGTTCAGCGAACAAGACCTATCTCTACCAGGAAACTAAAGCACTGATTACCCCGGCGAAGCTGAAAAACTACCTGGTTGAGAAAATGCGTACCCTCGGCACGGCAGCCTGCCCGCCTTACCATATCGCGTTTGTGATTGGCGGTACGTCGGCTGAATCAACGCTGAAAACGGTGAAACTGGCCTCCACCCGCTACTACGATGGTCTGCCGACTGAAGGTAACGAGCATGGTCAGGCGTTCCGCGATGTTCAACTGGAACAGGAATTAATGCAAGAAGCGCAGAACCTTGGCCTTGGTGCGCAGTTCGGCGGTAAATATTTCGCTCACGATATCCGCGTGATCCGCCTGCCGCGCCACGGTGCCTCCTGCCCTATCGGCATGGGCGTCTCCTGCTCCGCCGACCGTAATATCAAAGCGAAGATCAACCGCGAAGGCATCTGGATCGAGAAGATGGAGCACAATCCGGGGCAGTATATTCCGGAAGAGCTGCGCCAGCAGGGTGAAGGCGATGTGGCGAAAATCGACCTCAACCAGCCGATGAAAGCAATCCTCGCGCAGCTTTCTGCGTTCCCGGTATCAACCCGCGTTTCGCTGAACGGCACGATTATCGTGGCGCGCGATATTGCCCACGCGAAGCTGAAAGAGCTGATTGATAATGGTGAAGAGCTGCCGCAGTACGTGAAAGATCATCCGATCTACTACGCCGGCCCGGCAAAAACGCCAGAAGGTTATGCTTCCGGTTCGCTTGGCCCAACCACCGCCGGGCGTATGGACTCCTACGTGGATCTGCTGCAATCGCACGGCGCGAGCATGATCATGCTGGCAAAAGGCAACCGCAGCCAGCAGGTGACCGATGCCTGTGCCAAACACGGCGGTTTCTATCTGGGAAGTATTGGCGGCCCGGCTGCCGTACTGGCGCAGCAGAGCATTAAGAGTCTTGAATGCGTGGCTTACCCGGAACTGGGTATGGAAGCGATCTGGAAAATTGAAGTGGAGAACTTCCCGGCGTTCATTCTGGTGGACGACAAAGGTAACGACTTCTTCCAGCAGATCCAGAACAAACAGTGCGCTGGCTGTAACCAGCGTTAAGTAAGATGTGAAAAACCCCCGGCGGAGTGTCCGACCGGGGGTTTTTATTGCGCGAATATCAGCGGGTGGTTACGAGTTTTAGATACTGCAATGCTTTCCGCCGCGCGTTATTCATAATCGCTAACCACCAGCAGCGCATAAAGCGTGGCAATGTAACGGGCAGGCTGCTGCTCTTTATAACTGAAGATAACCAGCGTTTTCCCCTGCCCGTCTTCACAGCTATGCACAGAACATAAAAGCGACCCCTCTGGCGCAGAGTAACGCGTATAAGCCTCAGGATTGAAGGTAATGGCTTTGATTCTTGCTGCCACCGCGGCCTGGATGTGCTCTGGCAGCCGGGCAAAATCCCCGCTCTGGTAGAGATCCGGCTCAATTGGCGTCTGGCAACGCGGGCAAATCAATTCGACATGCTGATTGAAAAAGCGCGTTTCCAGGCCATCGTGCAGCATCACGCGTTTCTTAATGAGCTTGTCGATTTTCATTGTCGTCACCCGGCCTGGCAATTCACTATTCAGGTCGCCCGTTCAGTCATTTCCAGTGCTGATATTAATGACCTGCACTTTGCCACCGGTGACATCGAAAGCGATATTTTTGTGCGCCAGTGAATACATAATCCATTCTTCGCCATCACTGGTATCGGTTTCACCCGCGCCATACTGCTCAATCACGCGCTGTTTTGCATCGCCGGGCGCTACACCACGCGCGGTATGCAATGTGGGAGAATGCAGCGTTATCTGCCCAATGACGTAACTGTCGACGCTTTTGCCGCGTTGCTGCCAGTCGATATTGGCGCTGTAGATATCAAAGCCCGGAAAAATGTGGCGGTAAAACTTATAGTTTTCCTCGCCAAATGGCACTTCACCGACGAAATCCTCGCTGGTTTGTTTCCCGAGTGCCGCCATCAGATTGCGATCCCAGTCCTGCCCCAGGGCGATAGCCTGGTTATTGATTTCCACGCTGAAGTCGTTTTCCGTCAGCGACGTTTGCGCCGCCTGGGCAGCAAAACCAAGCAGTAGCGCAAAAACAGGGAATATTCGACGCATTAACCTTTCCATAGCCAGTCAGAAGAAGCGCTATTTAAGCCAGCTACCCGCCTGGTTGACAAGCGTTTTACCCGCCTGAGTCACCACCAGTTTCGGCGGGTTGTAATCGACAAGATAAAGCACATTCCCATTGCGGAATTCTGCGCCAATTACGCGGTTTGCATCATCCACCCGCGTTTTACCGTGCAGACTAATCTGCTGGCTATCGCGGTTTCGCGCACCGGTATAAAGCAGATCATCGCAAGGCGTGGTAAACGCGCCACAATTATTGCGGATCGCAATCATAAAATTATCCGTGCGGATAATTTTCGTGGTCGCGCCAGCGTGAACGGTCTCTTTAACCAGCGCGTAATTTTCCGGGGCGTAATAATCACCGTGTTCAGGCGGTTGCGTCAGATGCCACGCCAGTTTGTCATCATTAATAACCAGCCTGGCTTTACCGTTTTTACCGCCAAAGCTCGAATCAAACGTAACGATGGCGGTATTATTTTTAACCTCGCCGCGCAGGTTATCCTGCTGTTCATCCGGGCAATCGATGCGGTTACCGCGCTGAGTAATAAAGCAATACGAGCCAGTAAGCGTGTTATTCTGCTGGGATAATTTCAGTGTTAATGTGGATTCGTTGTTTTCACTGCCGTGCCACTGCCCGGAAAAATCAGCTGCCGACGCGGCGCTGGCGCAACAGGAGAGCAAAAAGCTCGCCACGACAAAATAAAGCCGCTGATGAGTTGGATGAATAGCGTGCATAACGTGCGTCCGTTCCTTTTCAGCATCACAGAAAATGAGTTGATTCTTAAGGCCCGTAAAAAAACATCAAGGTCGACAGGTCGTCAAGATCCGCTTTCGATAACGCATTTTTTTCCATGCGATCGTACTGGTAGATAATCCCTTTCATGGGAATAGTCGATGGATGTTCTCTGGCCATTGCTATTAATGTTTCAATATCCGACGGATTTTTGAGCGCTCTGGTGAGAAATTTGAGCAGTAACGCTTCGCCCTCTTCACGGGTTAACAGATCCATGCGCATTTTCTCATACGGTTAATTCAGCAGCGAAAAGGTGATGGCTGAAATAATTCCCCTCAATAACGCCCTCAACGCTTCTCCGTTTTGCAGCACTATTACCTGCTCCGCTGGAACGTACGGTGACATGGAATGCGAATCTACTCATGTGCTTTCCAAATACCTTTTTCATCAAGGAGAATTTTATTGTTTTGTATCACGGTTAAGCTGTTATCAATTTTACTCAGCAGATAAGTGGTGGTGCCGTTTTTAAAGGTGTAGGTAATAACAGGACAGATTGACTGTTCACAAGATTTCCGCACCGCAAAGCCGTGCAGATTGACGTCGGCCCGATCATTTTTACGCACGCCGTAGTACGTTGCTTCGTCACAATTCGCGCCGTTACCACACACCGTGACCACTTTTATCTTAAATTTCGGGGTTTCAAAAAAATCAACGAAGGTCTCAGCCGTTTGATTAACCGCGGGCGTGTTAAACGACACGTCCTGAAAGCGGCTAACCCATTGTTGCAGCGCGTCAGGAATGCGTTTTTCGCCTGTGTTGCTTTTATAGTGTGCAACCGATGCCGTTGGTAATACCCATGCGGCAGAAAGCCTGCCATCCGGGTAAATCACAAATGCGGAGGCATTTTCCAGATAGAGATCTTTCAGCCAGCCTTCAACGAACAACCCGCTATCCGCAGTGTGTCGCGGTTCGCCATACACATCGAAATTCCCCATAAACGCAGCGTAATCTGGCCCCAAGACATTATTTAACGACGCCTGCACCTGCTTATCTGCGGTGATATTTTCGACCGTTTCGAGCGTGTCAAAATGGTTAATATCAATAACCGCAGCAGCGCCAAATGAGAAAAAAGAGAACAAGTAAACGAAAAGGATCGACAAACGCACGTTGCCAGTAAAAAAAATTCGCATAAAGTTAATTCACATCCGTTTTAGCGCACTTTAAACTCAGGAACCGGAACTTCACGATGCTTGTATTTATCATAATTGTCGCGCATATCTTTGGCTAATGCGACCATCTCATGAAAATCTCTATATCGACTTAACTCGGCATTTTCGAGAATAAAACATTTTTGCACATCCCACATACTGTTATAGGGCCAAATCATGCAGATAAGATATTTATCATCGCTTTGCAAAATAAAGAAATCGCCCTTTTCTTTATGAATAACGTTCACTCCAGCCATAAACACCCCTGATTATTATATAAAACAGCAAAGCTGCACCCGCTAAATAACGTATTAATTATCATTTTTTTCGTTACAAGCATGTCGATAAGCCGAAAGCAAGGATTGAAAATTACGACGGGAAGCGACTCAGTAAATCTGTCAAAATCACACTCCAGCGTACATTAGATACATGACAGCAAAAATTGATTCGACCAGTTAATTCTCTCACCCCATGTAATCTTAATTATTTGACGCAGAGGGTCAAAATATAGCTCTGAACGCCCTAAAATCGCTGCATAATCGAATGTCAGAGCAGGTCGTGTGAAATATTATCTGCCCTTGCTCTCAAAAACACATGGGACAAAAAGAATTTATTTACAAGAATTACAGGCAACCACCAAATCAAACTTACGCTATGGCATTCTCATTAGGCATTCCCTCAAACGATAAATCATTTGCTTCTCATCGAGACAATCTACAGGCCTAAGATTATTAAGCATCGGAACGTGCTGCTCAATCCACCAGAGACCTTCCTTAATTCCTCTTTTACCGTAAATAATTACAGCTAAATCCAGAGACCCATTAAGTCTATTAGCTAAAAACTTAGCATTATCATCGAGATAATCTTTATTGTAAAACGCAACATAACGTTGCCAACGGTCATCACCAGAATAAAAATCCTCTAATTTTTGCATTTCTTAAAAACCTGCGAACAATATTAGCGAATTCAAAGTCATGCCACATAATCCTTTACGCATATGAGGCATGCTAGATAAGTTTGCATGGTTTTTTTAAGATTTCTATTTATAATAAAAGCAAGCTTCATATAACTTCCGCCGCAATTCATCAAGTTGATTATTTTCCTCTATCAGTGGCTTACCATTTAGACTAAAAACCACATCATTTAAACTTCCCATCCCGCCAAATAGTCTTTTAATATTATCGATAAACCTATCAGGATCCTCATCGGCAGTCGAAATGAGTAGGTTCAGGTTTTGAGCCAAGATATTCTCTCCATTATTTTGCAACAAATAACAAATAGCGTTTACATGTAATTTGACTTCATTAATCATAATAAAACCGTCTACCAATCTACTGTATTTTTGGCACACTTCCACTACAAAACCTTCCGAGTGACACTTTTTGATTCAAATAATTTAATTATGATTTGATTGATATTTGAATGATAAATACTAAAGCCAAAATTTACTTTTAGCCCAGTAGACGACCCCATGATAAACGCATCAATAATATACAATTCATTTATTGATCAGGAAAAAAAATCTGGCATGAACACTCAAAAAGTATTGTGGCACAACATGGGATCGGCAATTGGCAACTTATTGAAATCGCAATCTGTTCAAATAACGGTCAACTCACTTAAATAAGCTTTTGGATAATAACATTTAATGATTTCCAGGATCGTATCTCGCTCTTGCTCTTCAATTACTTTTCCGTTATCCCAGCGTTTAATGCTTTTTTTACTTAACATTGCATCTCGTGCTGAGATTGCGCAAATTAGTGCTCTGTCATTTAGCTGAAAGTATAACCCTTCACCACGATAAATTGTTTTAAGGCGAATCACACCATAGGTTTCATCTTCAAATTCAAAAGCAGAATCATCATTTTTTAATTCTTGAAGATAAGTGAGTTCGTCGCTATTCACTTCATCCCTCTATTATAGAGTCCGTGGTATGTACTTAGCAGTAGAGTAAGGATACCAAACATTCGCTCTGCTAAATAGTCAACTTCATGCAACTACACAATTAGTGAAAAAAATATCCACATTGGCATAGTTCCTTTACTTAATTAGCGACGGTAATGGCATACAATCTCAGCAGTCTGGTTATGTGGATCATATGACACATCTATATCACCCCATTTTTTTTGGAGCGGTAATAAATGATTTGTTTGCTCCTGAAACCAGGCTCTTAGATTTTTAGTCAATTTCCCATCAACTTTTTTTTGTACGCCATAAAATTTTTGAGTTGGAGCTAGTAACCAACCTTTCAGAGCAGCGGTTTCAACGGAAAACCCATCGAAATAAATAATAACAGTAACTTTTTCTTTTTTATTTTTCTGGTTAATATCTATAGTTGTTCGATAGTTAAAAATCATATCATCCACTTTGGGAAACCATTCATCCCATAAAACATTTTGCGATAGAATGTCTTTCTTTGTCATCTGAGGTGAAAGAGTTAAATTTTCATTAACTTCTAATATTCCAGTATCACTATCAAAGTTCATTTCACATTCCTAATTTAAACGGAAGGCCAATTGGTTCAAGCACGGTTTTATAGTTTGATATAAAATATTGCGTCCCGTTTCCTTGACCAAAGATAGTCTTATCCTGAGCTAAAGCTTTTCCTGTTCCAGCAATCGCAACACGTTTAACACGGTAGGCCTGGATCTGACCACGATAGCCAAAGTCACGATGTGGTAAAACTTGTAAACTTTGCCACAATTTACTCCTGCTTCCACCCGCAGCATCAAGAGTTGCCTTATCGAAATAGAACCCCGACTGCCCCGGTGTACCACCATAAATTATCTCACCTTCTTTCAGCATGGTATTTGACCATGAATCACGACCTTTATACGCTCCATGCCCTTGCCATTGTCGACCAAATGCGGCCTGATTATGGTCATTTGCTTTTGTCGGCTTACTCGGTTTGCAAGACCTTCTCAACCCCCACGGATCCACCCATCCCTGCGCATTCGGCGCATACTGGTAAAGATTGAGCCCCCCCGCCAGCCCTATCGGGTCCTGCTGGGTAAAGCGCCCGCAGTCGGGGTCATAATAGCGGAACAGATTGTAGTGTAAGCCGGTTTCGCGATCCAGGTACTGTCCCTGCATACGCAGGTTCTGGGCATATTCCGGCGCATGCAGCGGTGTTTCATGCAGCAGTTTACCCCACGCGCTATTCTGCCCTTCCCAACGCAACTCACCTTCCGCGTCGGTGAGACGCTCCGGCGTGCCATTTGGCTGATTGTGGAACCAGTAAACGTCCGGGTTGGTAATACCGTCGATGCGCGCCAGCGGGTCGAAACTGCCCTGATCGCTGTAAACATAAGTCAGCGGCACATCGTCCTGAATTTCCTGTAATAACCTGAAACCGTCCCAGACGAAACGCGTGGTAACGCTTTGCCCAACCGGCTGGCCAGCGCGCATCTGGCGGCGTGTTTTGCTGATACGTCGTCCCAGCGGGTCATAACGAAAACTGACCTGTACCTGCGGCTTATTGCGGTCACGCGGCTGGCTGATGACCTCCGTCAGCCGGTGCTCGCCATCATAGCGATAGCGCCAGCGTATCTGACCGTTATCTTTCTCCACGGTGCGACCGTGGATGTCATATTGCCAGCGGATACCATGCAACTGCGTGACGCGGTTGTGACGCACGGCGTGCTGCACCGTTGTATCGACAGGGTTGCTCGCCGCATCCCAGCGCCACTGCTCCTGCCCCGGCAGGGTACCGTCCTGGGTCAGCAAACGCCCGGCATCGTCGTATTTCCAGCGATACCAGTTAAACGGATTATCGTCCCGCTCTTCGCGCACCAGGTTGTTGCGGTGATCATAATCCCAGCGGCGGGACCAGCGCCGTGGTGCCGGACGCTGCGCGTTGCCGCTAAAGATGTCGCGCCGATGCAGGCGTCCAAGGCGATCGTAATCACTTCGGGTGGTGAGCAGCCCTTGCGTGCGGCTAATTTCCCGGTGCAAGGTGTCGCGGCCAAAATCACTGATCGGCAGGTTATCCAGCGCAATACTCAACAAATGCCCGCTGCCGTAATAGAACTGTTTCAGCTCACGGCCATCCGGCAACTGTAACGAGGTGCGATTACCCAGCGCATCGTAGCCCCAGCCGAGCGTACCGTTTTCCCCCTGCTCACTGGTCACGCGTCCCAGCGCATCGAAAGTAAAGTTCAGCTCCTGCTCCGCTTCGGCGCTCCAGCTGTTTTCATCAAGCGCGGGATGCAGGCTAATGCGTTCAGGAAATCCCGCAGCAGACCAGCGCCAGCGTGTCTGTCCTTCCGGTGTGGATCGCGCGAGCAACTGCCCAGCCGCGCTCCAGCTAAAACGGTGGGTAATCGCCTCTGGGTGCCCGGCGGCAAAAGTGCGGGACAACGTGCGTCCGCAGGCATCGTAGGTATAGCGGCTGACAACGCCATCCAGCACCTGCTCTTCCAGCAACAGGGAATCCGCCCCCCAACGGAACTGGTAGGCTTCCCCGTTCTCGTTATGCAGGGCGACCAGGCGGCCACGGCTATCCCAACTGCGACGGATCTCTTCCCCAAGATGGTTACGCGTCGCCACCAGTCGCCCGGTGTTGTCATAACGAAACGCGCTGCGACTGCCATCCGCCGCTTCATGTTCTGTTGGCAGCCCTTGTTCGTTCCAGCGCAGCGTTTCCAGCCAGCCTTCTGCCCGCTCAAGCTGCACCGGGCGACCTGCGGCATCATAGTGATAGCGGGTTTCTTCCCCGTCCGCCGCCTGCACCGCCACCAGCCAGCCGAGAGGATGGTAATGATAACGAGTGAGATGCCCGGAACAATCCGTTTCGCGGATAATCTGGCCGGCATCGTTGTACTCCATGCGACGGCTGTTACCTGCCGCATCCACCTCTTCGATAACCTGACCAAACTCGTCGCGATGCCAGAGCGTGGTTTGCCCCAGCGCATCCACAGTGCGCGCCAGACCAAAATGTGGCTCGTAAAAAAAGCGTGTTGTACTGCCGCCAGGTTCAGTTATCACCGCTGGCAACGCGCGGTTTTCCAGCCACCGGGTGGCGCGTTCATTGCCGTCGGCGTCAATCTCCTGAACCCGGTTGCCCATCTCGTCATAAACGAAGGTCATGGCATTGCCGAGCGGATCGATACGGCGGGTTAATTGTTCGTTGTCATCCCATTCGAAACGCCAGTTCTCACCGCGCTCATCAACGAAACGTACAATCAACCCCTGCGCATTCCAGAAGTGCTGACGCGTCTGGCCGTCATAGTGCGTAACGGTGGTTAACCCGGCATCAAGATCGTAGGCAAAGCGGCAGCCGTCTCCGGTATTGGTGCGGTTTTCAACCACGCGCCAGTGATCAAACATCGCCCAGCGGTATTCGCTTTCCAGCCCGCCCGCGGCGCGGTGCCAGACCATCAGCCCGTCATCGTTATAACGATACTCGCGCGTCACGATCCCGCTGGCATCCGTCACCGTCGCCAACTGACCGCGCGCGTCGTAATGCCAGCGCATCAGCGGCCAGTGGTGTTCGCCATCAAAATGACTGGCGGAGGTTACACGCTGCGCAAAACGCGCGTCGTCATAAGCGAACGTCACATCTATCGCGCAGGGCGCATCGTGAAGGCGCACCAGACGCCCGTGCTCATCCCAGCCGGTTTCCAGCGCGTTGCCATATTCATCGCTGAGTGACGCAAGGCGCAGGATCGCCGGGTTGGCGCGCGTGGGTTTGAATAAACGCCATACCGCGCCGTCATCATCAGCAATAGCCACATCGCCATTATCATTACGCCGGATGATCACCCCTTCACTGATGCTGTACATCGCGTGATCAACCGACGGCAAAGTGAAGCGCAATTCACGCCCGGTTTCGTCAAACCAACAGGCTTCATCGCCCGTCAGCGTCAGATAGCTATCAAAAACGGTCGACCAGCCCAGACCAAACAGCCCGGCGCGTGACGTCAGGCTGTTATAGCTGCGCTGCAACCGTAGCGGAAAGCGCCCCGGCAGTGAGAAATCGAGTTCCTGAGAGTCATTGAGGACTTTCACACCGGTGGCAGCATGCACCGGGTGCGATGAGCCAAAGATCGCATTCACCGCCATGTCCGCTAGCATACCGCCGCCTGCGGATGCCAGCGCACAGGGCATATTTTTTAAAATTTTGCCGGGACGTCCGCGAATAAGCGACAACGCGATCATCGCCACCGCTAAACCGGGTAATTTGCCACTTTTGATATCGCGCACCGTCAGGGTCTCGCCGCCAATGATCACATTTGGCGAGACATCATCCGAAACTGTCGCTTCACAGGTGGTTTTATCTTTCGCGCGTACCGCAGGCTGACCATTGATAAACACGCTTTTCGAACCCTGTGCCAGGTATTGCGGCCCGGAATGCTTCTCGCAGGCCACTTTGTCCTGCTCCAGCGGCGAGGTTCCAGCGTCCGCTGACCCGACAGTCGGCTGCCACATTTCGCTGCCAAAATGTTTTGCTCCGGCAAGTAACATTCCGGCGTAATCGGCGAAACTGGCGGGAGATTGCGGCTCGGCAGGTGGTGTATCCGCAGGGGTTAACGTTCCGGCGGCTCGCGCTGCCAGCTTGTTATTGGTCAACACGTTGGACGAACCGGTAACGATTTTACCCGCAGGCGACGGCGGGAAAAGCGCGTCGCCAAGGCTATTGGCCATATTGCTGATGTCGTCGGTGATCCCGGCGACGTTAGCGAGAATACCGCCAACAATTCCACTCAGCAGGCAACTGGAACCAATCGCCGCCACACTCGCAGCGGCCGCACCGGCACCCAGTAAAGGCGCGGCAGTCGCCGCCGCAAACGCCACCGCCGAACCAATCGCCGCATAGGCAACACCTTCAGCAACGATACTGGTGATATCGGCGAAAACGCTCGAGTGAATGATTTCATCGCCCTGACGGGCCGCGTGTTTGTCGCTCATGCTACCGATTCCGTTATTCGTGCAGCGTCAGACTGTGTTTAATGGCATCCCAGCGCTCGCCGTCTTCACCGGTAAAGGCGCGCAGTGCCGAAAGGGTAAAGATCATCACTACCGCCGCGCCCGGCGCCTGAACAGCAAACTGTTTTTGCCAGACTTGCTGACCGTTACGTGCAAACACCGTTTCTACTTCCACCGCGCGGGTTTTGTTGTCGCGGCCAACAAGGATACGTGCGAATTCGCTCTGTGCGATGTCACCCATTTGCGTACGCAGTACGTCCCACTGGCGATAAAACTCTTTCTCAAAATCGCTGCCGTCCGGGATCGCACCGCGGCTGACGATCAGCGATAAGCCACTCTCTTCATCGCGAAGCATGGTCATACTGGTGTCCTGCCAACCGGCAGGAAATAATGAAAAGGAACCTTCCTGGAGGGTGTATTGCATAAGTTAATCCTGAAAATTCCTGAGGGTCATATTTTTTAAATAAGAGGGTTGGGCATAAGGAAAACCAAATCCGATGGCGTTACCCCGTTCATCAAGTGGGGTGATCCAGGAGAAAGTTTCATCCTCTGAATGCCCGCGCGGCACATCAATTAACTTTAATTGCGGGTAGGTTTTCCGGACGTCCTCTAACAAAATATTTGCATTCGCAACATCATAAGAAATGATATAAACCTTTCCCGGATTGTGCAGATCAAGACGGACTTTCATATTTCTGATTTCAATACCGCCGTCAATCGTGAAGGGTTCTGCTTTTAATCTCTCCGCAATACTGGGATCTTCACGCACAAATCTGCCGGGGATAATTGCATCGAGTTTCTCTACATCTTGCCCTACTGTATTTTTAAGCTGTGTAGCAAAGTGCCATAATGATTGCACTTTCATATTATTTTCTTCTGCCAATGAATTAAATGAGGAGAATAAAGCGAATGTCATTACGATTATTCTAGTGAGGTGCTTTACCTTGCATGTAGTCATCGTACATTTTCCCGTAATGATCTTCATAAACCTCACCTGTTGCTGAACTGGATGCAACTTCACCCCTGCGGTAGATCTCTCTGCCGCCGGACGGCGTCTGGTGATAGGGAATGATTTCGTAGCCGCTGAAGGGCTGATGTTCGGTCGCCGCTATTCAGATCCCTTGACTTAAAATACAGAGACAGGAATTTTTAAGGATGAAATATCAAAAATCGTAATCCGACATCGTAATCTCGCTAAGGCATTTGCGGTCCAGCGACGGGAAACCAAATCCCCAGGCTAACTGCTTATTGTCGCGTGCGGTGAGATAACCAAACGTTCTTCCCGGTAATTTTTCGCGGGGGACAAAGCGCAATGTGACATCCGGGAAATTATCCTGGACCTCTTCAAGAGTAATACATTCTCCACTGATGGAAAACGAGACCAGCTTAACGGTACCGCCACCATTCGGGCTAAGGCGCACATCCAGGTTGCTGATAGTTATCCCATCATTTAAGGTAAATGGCGCGGAGGTAAAACGATCTTTTGCTGTCGGTTTATAAGGAATCATCGGCTGGTTTAAAAGGGCGCTGACCGCATCTATTTTTTCGCCCCACAGTGATTTTAATTCTTTTGTTATTTGCCACAGAGAATCATGATTCATTTTTTTTTGTTCCGCATGCGTCGTCAACGTGAAAAGAGAAAGGAGGAATAACACCGGGAAATTTATCGCCATCCTACTGGTCATAATGACTCCCATAATAATCGTTATAATTTTGTTCGGTTCCAGAGGCGATTTCATTTTTACCGATAATCTTACCAATGGATTGCATGGCACTATTCCGTGATATTTCACCGCTAACCATCTTGTTGTACGTCTGATTATAGGCCGCTTCCGTTGCATCGCTGCCTGCGGCGACACCAATATCAAGCCCACCATTTGCCAGTATTTCGCGCTGGATCTTGATGTTGTTCAACGTCGCGCCCCCCTCGTCCATCAGTTGGCTATTGATATAATTTTCACGGCTGGATAAATCCGGCGTAACCGGATACATCGCATGGCCCGCTTCGTGCGCCAGCGTTTGTACCGTGTCCTGAGCATTAACCATATGCTCAGGATCCATGACAATAAGCCTGCTCTCGCCGCTGGTGAAACTCCCTTCCCCGGCAGCCCCTGGCTGGATAGCCCAGCCTTTCGTTTTCAATTCTTTAAGCTGCGACTGAAGAGTAGGCGATTTATTGATCTGGTTAACCACATCCTCATTGAACGGCATAGTCTGAGAATTCTCAGGATCATTCTTATAAACATAATCCCCCTTCAGCGGCGGTGGTGCTTTGTATTTCGTAACCGGCCTGGCCGCCCCCGCCGAAGCCGCTGCCACAGGTGCCGCGTGTTGCACGTTACCCTGCGGGGAAAATTTTGCCTGTACCGCGGAGTTAATATTCCCTTTATGGTCAGTCCCTGGCGCGGTAGTCGGGGCTTTTGTTCCGGGAGCATTCAGATGCAACTTACCGCCGGTGGTAATGTGCCCATCTTCTTCGACAAAGAAGTTAAAGGATTTACCAATCAGGTTGATTTTGCCGTTCGCATTAAGCTCAATGGCGCTGTGACCGGACACCAGCCGCAGTTGCGTCCCGGAAGCCAGAATGAACTGCTCCACCACGGCATCGAGCTTGCCTTTGCCGGTGAGGATTTCCGTTTGCCCTTTCACCGCCTGCGTCTGATTCGTTTCGACGCGGTGCAGCTCATTTTTACGCACATAGTGGCTGTGATTACTGCCAATCGATCGCGAGGCGTCGTTTTTGACGTGAACATCCATGTTGCGCTCCGCCTGGATCCACACCTGCTCTTCGCCCGCCTTGTCTTCAAAGCGCAGGGCGTTGGCGTTATCGACCGAGCCATCTTTCGAGCGGCTGAGAAAGCCCATCTGCGTGGCAGCCGCAGGTAATGCCCACGGCGGCATGCTGGATTCGTTGTAGACGCGTCCGGTGATAATCGGCCGGTCCGGGTCGCCGTTGATAAAGTCGATCACCACTTCGTCGCCCACGCGCGGGATTTGCACCCCGCCGAAACCCTGTCCTGCCCAGGCACTCGACACGCGCACCCAGCAGGAGCTGGTGTCATCGCCTTTTGCCAGACGGTCCCAGTGGAATTTCACCTTCACCCGGCCATACTTATCCGTCCAGATACTCTCGCCCTGCGGCCCGACCACTTTTGCCGTCTGCGGACCGTAGGTCTTCGGCCACGCCGTCACCGCCGCCGGGCGGAACACCACCGACGACGGAATGACGGTGAAATCGATGCGGTGTACCGTTTCGCCATCTGAACCGCTGGCGTAGCGGTTTTCCTCAAAAAAGTAGTTCGCTTCGGTGGTCAGGTACTCGCCGTTATCACTGAAAAACGGCGCGTTATACAGCGCGAAGGTGTTTCCCGGTGCGACGCCAGTCGCCGTGGCGGTGCCCTGAATCTGCTGGTGCTCCACCTGCCAGCGCTCCTGGCGGATGCGCGCGTAATACTCCCCGTGACCGTGCTCGACAAAACGCCCCGGCCAGTCGTACACGTCAATGCTGCCCGGCTGCGGTGACGCCGGGTTCTGCCGCGCCTGGAACAGCCACGCGTTCGGTTTGCGGAAGTCGTAATCGTCGAGGCTGTAAATACCCGGCGTGACGCTGTCCTCCAGCGCCCACTGGCTGATGCCCTCTTCGTCCGTGCTGCCGCCGGACGGTGTCTGGTGATAGGGAATGGTTTCGTAGCCGCTGAAGGGCTGATGTTCGGTCGCCGCGTCGGTCAGCACCAGCACATGGCGGTCGGCTTCGTGGCTAAAATGGTAGGCGATGCCTTCAAGCTCCATCAGGCGGCTGATGAAATCGAGGCTCGATTCCTGGTACTGCACGCAGTAATCCCAGGTGCGGTAGCTGCCGGTCAGCTTATCTTCCACGTTCACCTGATATTCGCCGAGCAGCGTTTTCACAATCTGCGGCGCAGTCTGGCCCTGGAAGATACGCAGGTTGCGGTCGCGTTTCATCGGCCACAGATCCGGCTCCACGGTGAGCTGATACACCGCGTAACGCGTCCCCGAAAGCTCCACGGCGCTCACCGCCACGCGGGTGATTTTGCCATTGATATAGCGCGTACCCATTCCCTGGGTGGGAATATTGACGGTTGCGGACTGACCCAGCAGCTTGCTGCGATCGACCCGCGCATCGGTGCCCAGCACCGTCAGCGCCAGCGTAAATGACTCCGACAGCGCTTCGCGCCCGGCAAGTTTCCAGAAAAGTAAGCCGTCGACCGGCAGCTTGACCGTGATCCTGTTCGCCATAACCATGATTCCGTAAAAATCAATCACCGGAAAGCGCACTTGCTGTTGCCTGTGCGTTCGTTTTTTTAGGTGGAAAATTACTGTGCGTTGCGTGTGCCGTTACGGTGCCAGCATTAAGACTTTGAACTGGCTTGGCACAATGCGCATGCCAATGGCATTGGTGGAATTTTGCAGGCTGACGCTGGTTAAGCGCGTTGCCGGTGTACCTTTAAGCAGCACGGTGAATGCACCGGTCAGGTGGCGCGATGGCCCCATCACCGTACCGGAAGCGACACCCGTCGCCACGCCCGGGTTATCGCCATTAGTCAGCGGTGTAATGGTCGCCATATTGTGCGCGGGCATGCCCATAAAGAGAATATTGAGCGCGTTCGGTATCGCGGTTGGTCCCAGCGCGATATCCGGGTACGGGATCGGCGTCGGAGCAGGCATCGGCGTCAGGCAGACATCCGGAAACGCGAGATCAACCCCCATCAACTGGCAGTTTGCAAACATCGAATTACCCCATATGGATCTGTTCAGAATCGACTTTAGTGATCGCTTTCGAGGTGATCACCGTGTTGTGTGCGTGCATACGCAGATAATCATCCGCTTTCATATCCAGTTGTCCGGCGCGAACATGCTCGGTCTGCCGGGTGGTGCGAAACAGGTGCTGGCTCATCTGCGTGACCGTCTGCCAGACGGATTCCGCGCGTTTGCCAACAATGCGCGAAAGCGTAACCCACGCGGAAATCTTGTCGCCGCTGTAGTTCATCTCGCTGATATGGCAATCGCCTTTCGCCGCACTGACGTTGAGCGCATCGCTGCTCAGGGTTAACGCGCCCAGGCTTGTGATACGCAAGTCGCCCGGCACGCTAAGTTCGGTGGCGTCCGCGCTCCCGCGCTCCAGCACCGCGAGTAGCCACATCTGGTTATCGACCGCGCTTATCAGCACCGTATCGCCCGCCTGCGGCGCAATCACGCAGCTTACTGCCCGGCGGCAGTGCCAGCCGCGCCCGTCGCATTCGACCATCAGACTGCCATCGTCAAAACAGTGGGTGACGCGTGCGGAAAACTGCCCGCCGGGCAGCGTGGCGAGAGCCAAAGGTTGATTGAGGTTGTTCATTGCAGGTCTCCGTAAATTCGGCTGTGGCGTTCGGCGGTCCAGGCCTCCGCCGCCAGTAACTCTTCGTCGTACTCAAGAATGCCTTTGCGATCGGCAAAGCGCGCGCCCTCTTGCCGCGCGCGATGAAAACGGCTGCGCGAGAAGGCCGCGCCGCGAAAATCGGCTTCGCACACCTCCGCGCCGCTGAAATCGGCATAGGTAAAATCACACAGGGTGAAATCGACCTGCCGGGCCGCAACGTGTTGCAGGATGCTCTGGAAAAAACGGCTCTGTTTAAAACTGGCCTGGTGTAATGTCGCGCCGACAAAAATCGCCTGATCGAACAGGCTGCCGTGGGCGTGCGCGCCGCTCAAATCGGCCTGCATAAACAGCGCCTGCGTGGCATTAACGTTGTTCAGTCGCGCTTGTCTGAGCGATGCGCCTTTGAAATTGCACTGGGTGAGCTGCGCCCCGCTAAAATCAACGCCATCAAGCTGGTTATCGGTAAACTGACAGCCGGTGAACTGATGTTGCGCATAGTTTTTGCCGCGCTGGTCGCAGTTAAAAAATACCGCCCGTTCAAACTGACTCCCGCTGAGATCTGTATCGCGCAGATCAATACCGAAGTACGTGGTCAGCAGGTTATGGCAATGATTGAGTTTCGCCCCTTCAAGCGGGCACTCAAAAAGGGTCGAGCGTTCTAAACGCGCACCGGTAAAAAGACTGTTATTCAGCGGGCTGCGCATAAACTGTGTGCTGTCAAAAGCTGACTGCGAGAAGTCGCAGCCGGTCAATGTGCATTTGTTGAATACGCAACGCAGCAGCGAGGTATTGCTGAAATTCGCCGTGGCTACATCGCACTGGTTAAACACGGTCTCTTCGAGGTGTGCCGCAGTAAGCACGGCGCCTGCGAGCTGGCATTCGGTAAAGACGCTCTCCTGCAGATTGCAACCTTGCAGGTTGGCCCCTTCAAGCGATACCTCCTGAAAAATCCCGCCGGATAAATCACATCCGCGCAGATCGCAGCCATCAAGGTTGAGTTCCATAATGGCCTCGCCGCTTTTCACTTTCTGTTGCAGCTCAGCGGCACTTAACTGACTCATATCACCTCCCCGTCGCGCTTCGGCAGAGTTTTCACGCGTTTGTTATAGGCACCCTCAAATTTCGTGGCGCTGTCCGCTAGCGACTGGGAAAGATCGGCGCGAAACAGATTGCTGAAACTGAGATCGGCGCCTTCAAGACGGCATTTTTGCATCATCGCACCCATTAAGTTGGCGTCAGTAAAACGCACACGCCGAAAATCAGTACGCATAAACAGGCTGCCGGTTAACGTCGCGCCGCTAAAATCCGCCCCTTCGCATTGCGCCTCGCTGAGATCGCTGTTATCGAGCTTCGCACGAACGAAATGAGCGTCCGTCAGTACCGCCTGGCGTAAATTGCTCTGCTTAAGCTGCGCGCCGCTGAAATCTGCACCGCACAGCGTGCCGCCGGATGCCACCGCGCAGGTGATAAGCGTGGCGTCACGAAACAGGGCTTGCTCCAGCCGACTCTCTACCCACGAACAGCTGTCCAGGTACGCTCCGGCAAACGAGGCGCTTTGCAGTTCACACTGGATAAAACTGCTTTTATTCATTGTTGCCGCGCTGAAGTCAGGTTGCGGCAGCGTAAGTTCCATAAACACACAATTATCCAGCGTCGCATGATGGAATACGCACTGGCTAAAGCCGGTTTTACGCAGCAACAGGTTTTCCAGTCGCGCATGGCTGAAATCACACGCGTCAAACAACGCATCAGTCATTTCAGATTCTTTAAACTGCGCGCCGGTGAAATTGGTCTGGTGGCACTGCGCCAGCGCGAGGCTCGCTTCGGTGAAGTCGCATTCGCAAAGTGAGGCCCCCTGTAAATCCGTGCGCGCCAGCATCGCGTGGCTGAAATCAGCGCCGTCAAGCTGGCACTGGCTGAGGTTGGCACACTCCAGTAGCGCATGACGGAAATTGGCGCCACGAAGATCCATGCCGGAAAAATCCGCGCCGGTCAGATCCAGCCCGCTGAAATCCCCGCCTTGCGCCATCGTTCTTTCGGCACGCTGGCGAATAATCAGCGCGATATCGCCAGTCAGTTTGATGGCAGGTGGTTGCTCGGCCGCAGACATCAGATAGAGCTTGTGCAGCGCTTCCCGGCTCTGCTTTAGCTTTTTCTCACTCATGCTGTCGGCGTTGCGCTCAAGTAAATCCTGCATGCGCATCATCGACTCCGGCCCGCGCGGCTGGTTTTCCTGCGCATTCATCTGCGGGAAACGTGCTTCCATCTCTGCCTTGCGTGTTTCGGCCTGCGCCTGAATTTGCCGTGCTTTGCGCTCCATCTCTTCGATAAACTCAGGCAAATCCTCCAGCTGCGGAAGTGCGGGTTCCTCCATCTCCTTGAGCAGATCGGCGGTGTCCGCACCCTGCGCTTCCAGCCGCGCGCGATGCTGCTCACGAAGCTGCATGGCGCGGTTTTGCTGGTTATCGCGCATCGGGCTGTGGTTTTCCTGTACCTCGCTGTCGATCCACGGGCCGATAACATCTTCAGGTAGCAGGTCTTTTTCACGGAACGCAAACAGCGCGCCTTTCTCTTTATCCAGACGCTGATGGAGCACTTTGCGATAGTGGTTGACCGAGCGGGTAGCACCGGTTTTTTCCAGCGCGGGCATCAGTTGCAAAACGTCTGCGGCATCGTCTTCATTGATGCGTTGATTGCCCTGCCAGATAAGCACCATCTGCTCAAGATGGGGGAAAAACCACACCGTAGTGGCGCGTAGCGTTATCTCTTCAAACAGGATCTCATCGCCGCGCTGGCGCTGCATAAAGCAGCGTGCCTGCCACGGCGGCAGCGTGCCTTCCTGCAAATGCTGCTCCGGGTGCATATTCCAGATGCGCCATGCGGCCTGCGGTGGTAACGCATCCCGCTCTTCCCACCACTGATCGGGGCTGGCGGCGTTAAATACCCGCCAGTCAATATCGGGCGCGAAACCGGGGAAATCATGCTGCAACCAGCGGGCATCGTAGTTTTTACCCATCCGGCGAAAGCGGCGAGGCCAGAGAAGATCCAGCGGGCCGAAACAGGCAGGTTCAGGTTTTGCGCGCGGAGACGTGACACGCTGATTTAAGAGTTCAATATTAGGCAGGCGACGAAACCGGGTGCCGTTGTGGTTTTCTTCCACGGCACCGATGCCGTGCGGGTTTTCCTCAAAACCTTCGCCCCCGAAAGCGCGGCTCCAGTCGAGACGCATCTGTTCAAACGGTTTGGCGGCAGTCGGGCGTGAACCGGCCCAGTAGCGATCGCCGGTAACGGCCAGGGTTTTACTGAGTTCGCCGATTTCAATGCGTACCGCACACGCGGTTTTATCCTGATGATGGTGCGAATAAGCGAAGCCGGTAGCGAGGAATTCGGCGCGCGCTTTCGGCATTGCCATGTCCAGCACGCCGCCGCTGGTTTGCAACTCGCTGGCGGCCAGCTGCCACAACTCGACTTCAGGACGTAATTTTGGTTGTGCGCTCATATCCAGCAGCGCGAGAACAGAAACACCCAGGTGATTTTGCCCCTGCAGGCGAAATGGGCGATTAAGCACGCTCAGCCGCAGCGGTTTAATAATCTTCATATAACATCCTTTGGAAGATTAAGCGTATCGTTGGCGTTTTTTTAACGTCAGGAAAGATCGCCTTACGATGAATAGAATTATGTGTGAAGTAAAAACTGGCAACGTATTAAACAGCAGTGCCAGAGACATCTGGTGATTGATTGATAACTTCATCGAAAATCATGCCAGCGACGGCAATTCTTTTCGCCGCTAATCCCTGATATTTAACCCGCAGCTTGAGACCTTGTTTTAATCGATCAATCTCTTTTGTTTTCACCAGCGCCGCTGCTTTTTTATGTTGTGTTTGCCGGTCGATAACTATGGTGAAATGGAAAATAAAATATTCCCCTTTGCGGGTGGTTTTCAGTGGCGACCATGATTCAAGTACGGCCTCTTTTTCCGGGCCATACCAGTCACGCTGCGTAGCACAATCTTTAATGAGTTTTGCGTTGCCGGTTGGTTCGCGCAGGCCTTTAACGGTGAGATAAAGAAAAAGAGCCAATACACACCAGGAAAAGAGCGTTGAGTATTTAGCCATTAATTCCATCATTACGGGCAGTGCCTTATTTCGCTAGAACTCGATTTTAATGACCGCTAAACGGCCTTCGTTTCCTTTCTTCACTTTGATCCGCAGTCCTGGTCGAATCAATGGCATCTGAGAAATATTCACCAGTGTTTTAGCAGTGTAGAGTTGATTGTCGCCCGGCAGGTGAAAGCGAATATCATAAAAGAAGTCATTACCAAACCGATCGCCGGTTATTTTGCAGGAAACAATTTCGCTTTCGACAATATCTCCTGACCAAAGATGGCAAGTCAGAAAGACACCAATATCTGCTTTTTTCTTACCCTCCGCTCTGAACACAAAATAAAAAATCAGACTGGTAATAACCGAAGCAGCAATGCCGCCATACATAAAATATTTTGAATAATATTCAATACCCATCATCACGTTCCTGAATGAAGTCTATTTGCGGTACTGAAATAAGATATTTTTATCGTCGAGATATTTTATTTGTATCTCTTTGCCGGGCTCTAACTGGTATGAATAAAAGGTATCGATCGTTTGTGATCCTTTAACGATGCGCTCGACACCGTCGAAATCCACCGCCAGTTCATAGACAACCTTTGTACTACCACCATCACCCGAACCCGTTGAATGCATGCTTAATATCTTTGCATTTAGCAGCCTGCCATATTGATCCGTCTGGTATGTTAAATAACACTCTCTGCCTATATAGAAAACTATCCCAACGACAAAAGCGAGACCAAGAAAAACCCCCATGGAAATTACCTCATTATGCCCAATATTTATGTCAAAACGTTAT
Source organism: Kosakonia sp. LAM2021 (assembly GCF_016620385.1). NCBI lineage: Bacteria > Pseudomonadati > Pseudomonadota > Gammaproteobacteria > Enterobacterales > Enterobacteriaceae > Kosakonia > Kosakonia sp. LAM2021. The sequence continues at coordinate 911,873 of NZ_JAENHT010000001.1, read as the reverse complement.
TAAAGGGAGCGGAGAAGTAAGAGATGCTCATTATATTTTTTGTTGACGGTTTAAAAAATGCGTAATGCAAATTTAATCATCTTAAATTCAAGGCTTATAAGAAATAGTCATTTTATTTATAGAGAATTATCTTTCCAGTGGGGATGGGATATTAATCTTTATTTTCTTAGGTTCTTTCTTTGAGTAAGTCAGTGGTACCTTTGTTCCTTTTTGATATTCTGAAACCTTAACGGCATCAATAACCGTCTTCCCTTCAGTGTTAACGATTTTATGATCGGCGGTAATAAACCGCACCTGAATGATCACATTAATAAAAGCGGAATTCTCGCCACTTGAGCTACGAATATTAACAATCTCCCCCTGCGCCTGCCCCGCATCAGTCGGGTCAATTTTAACCGCTCCTCTACCAGCCATGATGATGTTATAGACGAAGAAAACAAACATACCCAAAAAGACAACCAGCAAGGGATAAGTAACAAAATAAGAAATCGCCATTTGGACCTTTTATAAAACCCTATAGTTGTTATTAACACTTTGAATCTTTTTTGAAATGCAACTCGATAGTTTAACCTGTGATACACAACTCAAAAAAGCCAGTTAACTTATTCCATTTCGCCCGGCATAAGAAGTACTTGTTGAGGATCCTGAGGGAGATAGTAAAGCACAACAGTATTGTTCCTCATGATTTTTATTAAATCCTCAGGCGTAAAGTATCTTTTAGTTGTAACGGTTACAGTTTCATTTTTAGTTGAAAACTCGACAACCATGCGAAATCGGGTATTTCCCGTGCCCGATGCGCCAATTTTCTCCTTACTTACAATTTTCGCGTCTGTTCTAACGCCTTCTTTTTTAAATTTATCGTGGACAACACCTGTATGGTAACAGAACAAAAGGATGCCAATGCAAACAATAAAAATAATCGAGATGGTAAAAACAGGAGAGTCAAACACAATAGCCGCCATGGTTTAAATAATTAAAACAATATAATTTATCTTTTTCCCTGTCAAAAACGATCGCACTCACTGAAAAACCGTTAGCTTTACAGCCCCCGACCTTCAAAAAAAGCCAACCAGATTATCTTCGCAACTGGCCGATTCGAGTCACCATTCACAATGGTGGCTATTCCATATCCTGAGGGACCAAATAAATCTGCTGAGGATTTTCGGGTAAATAAAATAGTTGCACAGTATTTTTCCTCATTACCTTGATCAAATCTTCAGGTGTGAAATACCTTTTAGCCTGTGCTCTAATGACACCATATTTTGTTTCAAATTCTACTTTTACTTTAAATTTAACATTACCTGTGCCGGATACGCCGATATTTTTCTTATCAAGAATCTTGGCCTCTACTTTTATACCCTTAGCTCTAAATCTGTCATCATCATAACCGGATTTCATAATCCCATAAATAAGCCAGGCTATAACCAATACGATAATCACAATAGACCACATTGATGAATCTGACATCGATTAACCTTATATAAGAACTGTAATATATGGATTTAAATTCTTAATCTAGAAATAGTTACACAACAGTAGGTAATATTCAGCACACATCCATTTTTAATGATTTTCATCTGGTTGTTTTTGACAGTGTTGGTTTCTGCCTCAACTACCATAGCTGTGTACTGAGCACGATAAAAGAGTAAGACGTTGCCGATGACAACGTCTAGACTAAGCCATATATTTAATTACTTTATCCGACTTTCTGATTCAAGTATCAGCCATATTTTTTTAGGATTTTCTTTTTTGTAGTAAATATCCACTTTGCGCTCTCGCTCGAGAGGCATCATATCTAACACAGTAACGACCTGTGTTTTTTCCAGACTTATATCTTGACCATCTTGCGTAGTAAAAGAAAGCGTAAAGACACATTTTGGCGAACCCGTACCTGAAGTGGATATTTGCTTGATATTATTTATCTTAGCAACTGTCCTTATACCGTTCTTTTTAAAATCATCATGAACCATCCCTGTATGGAATACCAAATAAATAAGGAAGCATGGCGCTGCAATACTTATAAATAGCCCTATATTCCCACCAATAGACATGCTTGCTCCTGTTTATTAAAAAAATGTTGACAATGCGGCCGTATGGATCATGATTTTTCTCATCATTATCACTGCATTAGATTTCAGCTCAGCTCTAACTACTGGGTTCATTAAGTCAAATTTTTTGTTACTATACTCAAAAATGCTGTAGCCAATGTTAGTACCATTGAATCCCATGTTTGACAAGTTAATGCTAATGGCGGAGGCTGCATATGTTTCCTGATGTAAATGGGAGTTACTCGTGAAATAAGGCGAATCGATATTTACCTCTGTATCACTTTTGATGGTAATTACATTTGGTGAGGATATATGTACACCACCATTTGTTATTTTTTGCACCCAGTTGCCATTGATATTAACACTGACATTACCTTCAATATTTTGTTCTTGCCCGTTTGCTTTGATTGTTAAATAATCACCAGAATCTATAGTGGCAGAGCGTGGGCCATATATAAAATCAACTTTACGATCAGAAATTTTACTTTCATCGCCACCACTTGTAATTTCTAATCTCCTGCCATTAGTAATAGTTATTTTTTCGCCATTATTAAACTTCTTCACTTCAGCATCGTCAACGGTTGTCGTGCGCTTCGCACGATAGTGGAACGAGGCGTCGCCGGTGACATCGTCTTTCTGCTCTTTCAGAATGGTCGTCGTGCGATTGCCGTCAATGTTGACCGTCTTGTCATTTTCCACCGAGACTTTCATATCTTTTTCGGAATGCAACTCGACAGCTTCGCTTCCGGCGCGATCCTCAAAAAACAGGTAGCTAGCGTTGTCTTTGCTACCGTCTTTACTGCGGGTCATAAAGCCCATGCGCGTTGAGTCGTCCGGCAGTGACCACGGCGGCATACTCGCTTCGTTATAGACGCGTCCGGTGACGATCGGCCGGTCCGGGTCGCCGTTGATAAAGTCGATCACCACTTCGTCGCCCACGCGCGGGATTTGCACCCCGCCGAAACCCTGTCCTGCCCAGGCACTCGACACGCGCACCCAGCAGGAGCTGGTGTCATCGCCTTTTGCCAGACGGTCCCAGTGGAATTTCACCTTCACCCGGCCATATTTATCCGTCCAGATGCTTTCGCCCTGCGGCCCGACCACTTTCGCCGTCTGCGGGCCGTAGGTCTTCGGCCATGCCGTCACCGCCGCCGGGCGGAACACCACCGACGACGGAATCACGGTGAAATCGATGCGGTGCACCGTTTCCCCGTCTGAACCGCTGGCATAGCGGTTTTCCTCGAAAAAGTAGTTCGCTTCGGTGGTCAGGTACTCGCCGTTATCACTGAAAAACGGCGCGTTATACAGCGCGAAGGTGTTTCCCGGTGCGACGCCAGTCGCCGTGGCGGTGCCCTGAATCTGCTGGTGCTCCACCTGCCAGCGCTCCTGGCGGATACGTGCGTAATACTCCCCGTGACCGTGCTCGACAAAACGCCCCGGCCAGTCGTACACGTCAATGCTGCCCGGCTGCGGTGACGCCGGGTTCTGCCGCGCCTGGAACAGCCACGCGTTTGGTTTGCGGAAGTCGTAATCGTCGAGGCTGTAAATGCCCGGCGTCACGCTGTCCTCCAGCGCCCACTGGCTGATACCCTCTTCATCCGTGCTGCCGCCGGACGGCGTCTGGTGATAGGGAATGGTTTCGTAGCCGCTGAAGGGCTGATGTTCGGTCGCTGCGTCGGTCAGCACCAGCACATGGCGGTCGGCTTCGTGACGGAAATGGTAGGCGATGCCTTCAAGCTCCATCAGACGGCTGATGAAATCGAGGCTCGATTCCTGGTACTGCACGCAGTAATCCCAGGTGCGGTAACTACCGGTCAGCTTATCTTCCACGTTCACCTGATATTCGCCGAGCAGCGTTTTCACTATCTGCGGCGCAGTCTGGCCCTGGAAGATACGCAGGTTACGGTCGCGTTTCATCGGCCACAGATCCGGCTCCACGGTGAGCTGATACACCGCGTAACGCGTCCCCGAAAGTTCCACGGCGCTCACCGCCACGCGGGTGATTTTGCCATTGATATAGCGCGTACCCGTTCCCTGGGTGGGAATATTGACGGTTGCGGATTGCCCCAGCAGCTTGCTGCGGTCTGCCCGCGCATCGGTGCCCAGTACCGTCAGCGCCAGCGTAAATGACTCCGACAGCGCTTCGCGCCCGGCAAGTTTCCAGAAAAGTAAACCCTCGACGGGTAACGTCGCCGTGATTCTGTTCTGCATAACGAGAGATCCCTACTCAGTGTCTGTCAGCGGCAATCAGCGCACGGTAAAACCTGCGCGCTATTTTGCGCGATGAAATTTAATACTCTGGATGATTTGTTGATATTGCTTTTGATGTTCTTCGCTGAATTCGCCAGGGCAGGTGCCGACGTAGCTCACCATTTTTTTTCCGGCGAGATCGTCGAGCAAAATTAATGTCTGGCGCTGGAAGATAACGTGGTTGTCATTTTTGAACTGGTAGAAGAGCTCCACGGCGGGATAACCGTCCACTTCCAGCATTTCCGACGATTCAAGATGAAAATCGATGAGCGTCATCTCCAGCTCACGCGTTTTTCGGGCAGCGAGGGCGTGAACTTTATCGTCAGCTTTTGCATTACTTCGCGATACGACAAACGTAAATTCACCGCCACCCTGATTGCTGTGTGTTAATAAATTCATAGTTCTGTCTTTTTAATATAACGAGCGAGACGAGCGTTGTTATGGCAACAAGAAGACATTGCATCAGCATGCAATGTGAAAAATGACGCGCGCGGGAATGGCTTCCCGCGCGCTGCCGGGCGCCAGCCCGGAGGAACCACCACTATTGTGCTTGCGGGTTGATAAGCCAGGTGCCTGGCTGCCCAATAGTAATGGTCTGGCTGCGGGTCTGACCGTTGCCCTGCAATACCAGGTTGTAACGCCCCGGTTGCAGCTTCAGTGAAGCAAAACCGTTGGTGGCCGGAGAAACAGACTGCGCTTCGCCGTTCAACGTCAGTTTTTCACCCTCGTTCATACGCACGAAAATCTGCGCAACCGGCTCTTGCACCGCAGGCGCAGTGGTCTGGCTTTGTGTCTGCGTGGTTTGCGACGGCGTCGCCGCAGGTGCGGTAGTTGTCTCCTGCACGGTCTGGCGTGGCGGCTCAGCGGCCTGCTGTGTGGTTTGCTGCTGATCGCTGTTGCTGGCATTCTGCGTCGCCGCCGTGTCCGGCGAGGAACTTCCGCCAAACAGCGCCGCACCCGCAATCACCCCAACGATAACGCCCGCCGCCACCAGCCCCGGCACTTTGTAACGTTTCACACTACTCAGCGCATCGGTTTTTTCCGCTGTTTCTTCGACCGGCACCAGCATGGTGCCCGGCTGTTTTACGCTCATGACGTCGTCGATCCCGGCGACCGGCATTTCAATCAGCGCGGCGAATTCATCGACCGTTTGCGGACGGTCTTCCATTTTCAGCGACAGCGCGCGATCCACCGCCTGCAACAGCGTATGCGAATAACCCGGCAAACCGCGCTGCGTCAGCGGAACATAGGTGTCCTGGATGCTGCGCACCACGCTTACCGGCGGCGGTGAGCCAATAATCAGCGTGTGCAGTACCGCGCCAAGGGCGTAAATATCGGTCCACGGCCCCTGCTCGCTTTCGTTGTCGTCGGTGTATTGTTCAATCGGCGCATAACCCGGACGCAGCATGGTTTCGGTTTCATCGGAAACCGAGCCAATACTGCGACGCGCAGAGCCGAAATCGAGCAACACCGGCAAGCCGTTATCCTGAATCTGGATGTTATCCAGTGAGATATCGCGGTGCAGGTAGCCTTCGTCATGAATGGTTTTGATAGCACCCAGCAGCATCGGCAGCATGCGGCGGATCCACGCTTCATTAATTAGCGTCGGGTTCTTTTCACGCAGGCGGGAAAGCGTAGTACCGCTGTAAAACACCGTCCCCATGTAAGCGGTGTCGTTCTGCACCCAGAAGCGCAGCACATGCAGCAGGTTCGGGTGGTTGAAGCGCGCCAGCAGACGCGCCTCCTGAATAAAACTGTTCAGCCCGGCGGTAAATGCTTTACTGAAGCGCTCGCTGCGCAGCACCAGTGTCATGTCATCATTACGTACCGCCAGCGACGACGGCATAAACTCTTTAATCGCGATGGTTCGCTCAAGCTGGTGATCCTTGGCGCGATAGACGATGCCAAAACCACCGCCGCCGATCACTTCTAAAATTTCGAACTCGTTGAAGCGATATCCCGGTGGCAGTGCATTCGGTACACTCCGGTTGTTATCGTGATCCGTCATATTGGAAAACTCTCTTGATAATGGCTTTACGCCGCAAACTGACAGTGAAACTCACCCTGCTCAAACGTGACCCGTAAGCGCTTATATTGCTCGTCGCGCGCGCTGGCGTCGAGTAATAGCTGGCTCATCAGCGGCAGCAGTGTATTAGTAAGGATGGCGTCCACCATACGGCCACCCGATTCGACTTCCGTACAGCGGGCAACGATTTGCGCCACCACGCTGTCGTCCACTTCCGACACAATCCCGTGGTTGTCTGCCAGACGGCGCTGAATGCGTTTAAGCTGCAGGCGCACAATCATCGCCAGCATCTCGTCGCTGAGCGGGTAGTACGGGACCACCAGCAAACGTCCCAGCAGCGCTGGCGGGAAAACCTGCAACAGCGGTGGACGCAGCGCATCGCGCAGGGCGTCCGGTTCCGGCATCAGTTCCGGATCGGCACACATGCCGGTAATCAGCTCAGTCCCGACGTTGGAGGTGAGAATAATAATGGTGTTACGAAAATCAATATGGCGGCCTTCGCCATCTTCCATCCAGCCTTTATCGAACACCTGGAAGAAGATTTCGTGTACGTCCGGGTGGGCTTTTTCGATCTCATCAAGCAGCACCACGCTGTAAGGACGGCGGCGCACCGCTTCGGTTAACACACCGCCTTCACCGTAACCCACATAGCCTGGAGGCGCGCCTTTCAGCGTGGAAACCATATGCGCTTCCTGGAATTCACTCATGTTGATGGTGATAACGTTCTGCTCGCCGCCGTACAGCGACTCTGCCAGCGCCAGCGCGGTTTCGGTTTTACCGACACCGGACGGGCCGCACAACATAAACACACCCACCGGTTTATTCGGATCGTCCAGGCGCGCACGCGAAGTCTGTACCCGTTTGGCAATCAGTTCCAGGCCGTGGCGCTGTCCAATCACGCGTTCGTTGAGGGTATCGGCGAGTTTCAGCACCGCGTCGATTTCGTTTTTCACCATCCGCCCCAGCGGGATGCCGGTCCAGTCGGACACCACCGCCGCCACCACGTTAGCATCGACCGAGGTAAACAGCAGCGGCGCGTCGCCCTGTAGCGCTCGCAGTTCTGCCTGCTGTTGCGTCAGCGTGGCGCGTAAATCGACCAGCGCCTCTTCCGGCGAGGTGTGCAGCTGCGCGCGCAGCGCAATAATCGCGTCTACCAGCGCCTGCTCCTGCTCCCAGCGCGCCGTCAGTTCATCACGTTGTTGCGCCAGTTTTTCCAGCTCGACCTGCAATTTCTCCACACGATCGCTTTCACCGGTCGCCATTTTCGCTTCACGGTTGGCAATCTCAACTTCCACGTCCAGCGCGGCGATGCGGTGCAGGCAATCTTCCAGCTGCGGCGGCGGAGAACTTTGGCTTACCGCGACGCGCGCGCAGGCAGTGTCGAGCAGCGCAACAGCTTTATCCGGCAACTGGCGCGCCGGAATGTAGCGGTGCGAGAGTTTCACCGCCGCGACAACCGCTTCATCCAGCAGCAGCACGCGATGGTGTTTTTCCAGTGCGGAAACGGTGCTGCGCAGCATCAGTACCGCTTTTTCTTCATCTGGTTCGGCGACCTGTACGGTCTGGAAACGGCGAGTCAGCGCCGGATCTTTCTCAATGTATTTTTTGTATTCCGCCCAGGTGGTCGCGCCGATGGTGCGAAGCTGACCACGCGCCAGCGCCGGTTTCAGCAGGTTGGCGGCATCGCCCGTGCCCTGCTGGCCGCCTGCGCCAATTAGCGTGTGGATTTCGTCGATAAACAGAATGATCGGCGTCGGGCTCGATTGCACTTCGTTAATCAGCGACTGTAAACGCGCTTCAAACTCGCCCTTCATTCCCGCACCCGCCTGCAACATGCCGATATCCAGCAGCCAAAGCTGAACATCCACCAGCGGCTCCGGCACATCACCTGCCGCTATGCGCAGCGCCAGCCCTTCCACGACCGCCGTTTTACCCACGCCCGCTTCACCGGTGAGCAGCGGGTTGTTCTGGCGGCGACGCATCAGAATATCCACCATCTGGCGGATCTCTTCATCACGTCCCACTACCGGGTCGATTTTACCGTCGCGCGCACGCGCAGTCAGATCCTGACCATACTGCGCCAGCGTGCCCTGCTGCTGCGGTACGCCTGCACCGGCGTCATCGTTCAGCGCCACGGTGACCTGCTGGCTCTCTTTGCTGTTAGCAAAAATGGCGTCGAAGTTATCCAGCAACGCATCGGCGCTGATACGCTCAAACTGCGGCGAAATGCCTTTCAGCACGTTTGCCAGGCTCCAGGTTTTCAGGATCCCGGCCAGCAGATGACCGCCACGAATGCGCGTCACGCCATATTTTAACGAGCCATATACCCACGCGCGTTCAACGGCGGTATCAATGTGTTCTGACAAGTCGGAAACCGAACTTGCGCCGCGCGGCAGTTTGTCCAGCGCCGCGACGATATCGCGCGTCAGCGCCTCTTCATCCAGCGAAAAGTGGCGAATAACCTGCTGCAGATCGCCGTCCGTCTGTTGCATCAGTTGATGCAGCCAGTGAACCAGCTCCACATACGGGTTGCCACGCAGCTTGCAAAAGGCGGTGGCGCTTTCCAGCGAGGTAAATAACAGCGTATCGAGTTTGCCGAACAGAACGGCGCGGCTGATTTCTGACATGAGTTCATCCATTATTCATAATTAGTGTGCAGTCATCCTTACAAGCCAGCTCGTCGTGCGATACGACATGCAGGATGTGTGCGTACGTCAGACCAGGAAACTAACAACGGAGGTTATCCCTCCGGGCTGAAAACCAAATCTCCTCGCGCTTGTGGCGTCGGTTGAGCGCCAAGCCAGGCGCTGTAACCCAGACGCCCGGCCCCGCCAAGCGTGGCACCGGCGACATCCTCACTGCGCAAAATCACTTTCACCGCCCACTGGTACTCAATGCCCAGATACTGGCGCACCCAGTCGCGTAGCGCGGCGACATATTTTTCACCCGGCATAAAACGCCGGTAGGTATCGACGTTAAGCGGGCCAATTTCGATGCGAAACTTATGGCACACATCGCGCACGGCTTCGCCAAGAAATGCCGATTGCCCGAGGCGCGGCGCGTGTCGCCCGCCCTGTAAGCGCGCGCGTTCACGTTCGCTGAGCGGCATCCACTGCGGTACGTTTTCAACAATGGTGACCGGCACGTTGAAATAGCTGCGCAGGATCTTCGCCAGCCCTTCCGGGTCGCGCCCGTTACGGGTCAGATGCCCGGCAAGGGCAAAGCGCGCGTGCGGGCTTAAGCTGCCTTTTTCCAGTTGTCCTGGCTGACCCATGCCGATCAGCGAGGCAATGTACTGCTCAAAACGTTTGTTATCCTGACGATCCAGTGAAACGGTCGGTTGCGCATCAGCCCAGGCACGGTAAAACAGCAGCGCCAGGCGGTGATGAAAGAGATCGGCGAAGGCGCTCAGGCTGTCATCCTGGTGGTGCGCGATACGTTCGCTGGCATATTCAGTCAGGTGAACCGGCAGCGGGCCGTTGGGGCCAAACAGGCCAAAACTGAGAATCGAGACGTCATACAGCGACGAGTTTTCGCGTTGGCTAACGCGTGAAAGCGTCGACGGTGCAAAACCAAGAGAAGGTGTTTGCCCAATACGCAACGACTCGAAACGCGGCAGCGGCGCGCGACCCAGCGGGTAACGCTCACCGCCACGCGCATCAACACGGCGCAGCAGCGTAAACAGATCGTAGCGCCACGGCGTTGCCATTACGTTTTGCCAGAACGCCTCCGGCAGCGCACTGGCGCGCGTAATGACCGGCGCGCTGCTCAGCGTTTCGGTCATATCAGCGCCCTCTTGCCCATGCGCGGCGGCCAGTAACCTACTTCCCCGCGCTGCTGGCTCTTAAGTGTGAATTCGGTAAAGCTGTTCATGCCGACCAGACGGGCGAAAACGCGCTCCAGTACGCTGCCAAACAGATACGGGCTGAAGCCGGAAAACGCCTGCTCATCGACCGTCAGGGTAATGCCAATACCGCGCGCGAAAACAATCGGCCCCGGTTCAGGCACGCGGCGATGCACCGGTTCGAGCACGCAGTGGCGCACGCCTTCAATCTGACGCGCGACCGGCGCTTCCGCCAGCCGGGTATAAAGCCCCAGCAACTGGCGCAGCGCCGCAGCGCCTTCGCCGTCTTCGCCATCCATCAGGCTTAAGTAGTTCATCTGCAACTGGCTGATCAGCCGCCAGGTGCTCAACCCTTCTGCCAGAGCCGGACGCGGTGGTGTCGGGCCTTTACGCAGCTGTAAGGTTTTGACCGGCAGCGAATCCGGCAACACAAACTGGCCAATCTCCTGCTGCAACATCAGCGGCAGATCGCGGCTGGTGCACAGCACTTCGGCGGTGATGTAGCGTAACTCTTCCCGCCACGGCGCATGCTGTTCATCCACCAGCGAGGCGAACACTTCCGAACCGATGTAACCGGTACGCGTGCCGTAACGCTGTGCATGTTCCGATAAGGCACGCTGTTCGCGGCGCAGCGAAAAGTAAGCGCCGTAGTTGCCCTCATCCTGGCTCCAGCTACTCCAGAACGGGCGAAAAGTTTGCTCATCACGCTGACCGTCAATGCTGGCGTGAATTTTAGTAACGGCGTAAATCTCGTAATCCAGCGGACGGATGTTATCGACCACCAGATGGTACTCATGCAGGCTGTCACTCAGCTTCTGGCGTTCCGCCACTTTCGGGAACAGGTTAATCACCGGCGTGCAGTGCAGCGCGAGGTGGCTTTTATCCACCACCCGTTCAAGCTGCGCATCGGCTTTGTCGAGCAGGATGATGATATCGAAAGACTTCGCTTCACCGCTTTGCGCCAGCATTGTGCGCAAGCCATGCAGGCTGATAAACAGGAAACGCGACGGGAAAGCAAAGTACTCCTGCAACAGACGGTAGCCGTCAAAGTTGCGCAGATCGTCCGGCAGCAGAGCCTGGTCTGCGCTGAAGCCTTCCTGGCGCAACGCATCGTCGGCCAGCACCAGCGGCGGGGTTTTCTGCCCGTTCGCCTGGCACAGCATCCCGACCTGGTGACCCATTACCAGTTCGAGGAGTTTAAGCGCCTGCATATCCGGGCCGCTTAAGAAGAACTCAAGACGGTCGAAATCAAGATGGCTGAGATTTACCGGGCCGTCGCAACTCAGGCGAATACGCAGTGCGCTTTGCGCCCCGCGCTGGCTTAAACCGACCTGCGCCAGCGGCAGATCGGCGGGTACGCCGCCCAGCTCCACCTGGCTGATTTTCAGCGGCAGCAGCGTGACATCATGCGCGGTGGTGTAACTACAGGTGACGCCGTTCTTTTTCATCACCTGGCTGTCCATCATGGTGCCGCGTGGCACCACAAAACCGTTGCTCAAATCCCCTTTCGCGCTGTCCGGTTGCAGTTCGGCAATCGCCATGGACGGCGTGGGGGCAAGGTAATTCGGCGCGACCATTTCCAGCAAACGCTGGGAGAAACGCGGGAATTCGGCATCCATTTTTAACTGCACGCGCGAGGTCAGAAAGGCAAAACCTTCCATCAGGCGTTCGACATACGGGTCGGAAACATCCATGCCGCGCATGCCCAGACGCCCGGCAACTTTCGGGTAGCGCCCGGCGAACTCCTGACCCATTTCGCGCAGCCAGGCCAGTTCGCGGTTGTAATATTCGAGTAATTTGCTGTCCATCGTTACCCCGCGTCTTTCAGCTCGAAATGCCCGTTTTCCAGATCCACATCGGTACGAAACAAGAACTCCAGCGGATAAGGCACGCACCACAGGCGGCCTTTGATCTCAATCGACAAGACATTATGCAGATCCAGCGATTGGGTATCGGAGATGCAGCGCACCTGTAATCCTTGCGGAAGAATGCGCGGTTCAAAATGCAAAATCGCGTCGGTCAGTTTGCGCTGGATATCCTGCCATTCGATATCCGACATACGCTTGCCCGCCAGCGGCGACACGCCAAAGTTCACCACCGAACGCCGCACCTGGTCAAAACCGGTGAGATCCTGCTGCGCTTCGTTATTAATGGTATTGAAAAGCCACTGCAAATCGCGCAGCACATGACGACGCAGCGCGGAGTGCGAAACCAGATTGTTATTCACCGGCTCCTGCACTTTATCCGGCGCGTCATCCGTCAGGCGATCGAGCAGCGAAGGCTGCATTTTATCGCGCGCGCCAACGGTATCTTTCCCGCGCCGCGAGCGCCAGCCGCTACGCAGCAGGTCGCTCTCTTCATCATGCGCAGAGTTACTCATCTGCGGCTTCCACGTTAAAACTGACGGTGGCAAGGTCAAGCAGCGAATATTCGGCGCTATCGTTGAGCCACACTTTTTGCCCCTGCCCGATATAGTGCGGCGCATCGCCTGGCAACTGCTGCCATTCGGTGACGCGACACAGTTTAAAGCGGTCATCGGCATTGACATCCAGCGGGTAGCGCGCCGGGATCTGGCACACCTGTTCGCTGCCATCCTGCAAGCGCACCAGCGTGTGACGCCACACTAAATCGGTGACGCTGGCCGGGGGCTGGAACTGCATCGCGGAAATGGCGCTGAACGGCAGCCAGAAATAACGGCCATTGACGATAGCTTCGCACACCGGGCCAAAGCGGCAATCGCCATCCATCAGCCAGTCAAAGCGCAGGGTTTGACCGTCCTGCGTCGTCAACTGGCCGGGATTGGCGTCGGCCATTTCCAGCGCGGCTTCACGGTGTGCACCGGCATTCGCCGTTTCCGGCTCCAGCGCGCTGACCATGGACGCCAGCCACGGCCATTGCTGATCCGGCGTAACCGGACGCGCGCGCCCTGCCATCACTTCCGCGCGCTGGCGCTCGCCTTCAATGGCTTGTTCCAGCAGCGTAACGGTCGGCTGCGCCTGCGGTTTTAACGCCTGCCAGCTTTTTAACTGCGCCAGCGCGCGCGACCAGTTGCCATCAAGGCACAACAGTTGTGCAAAAGCGGCGCGCAGATCGGCGTCGCCCGGCTGCGTGCGGATACGGCTTTCGAGCTGCGACAGGCTTTCCTGCAACGATTCGCCCGCCAGTTGTTGAAACAACGTGTTCATCGCCGCTCCTTAATTAACCGTTTTGTAGGTGCCAACCGCCGGGTTGCGTAGCTGCGGGTGCAGCGAGTCAATCAGCAAAATATTCAGATGCGTACCCGGTTCGAACCACGGCGTCCACGCTTTGCGCACTTCATCAATACGCGCCTGTAAACGCGCCTGGTCATTTGCCACATCGCGGGAGATTTCCACCGCCACGGTGCCATTAGCCTGCCAGCCATTCAGGGCGTCAACATACGGTAGGATCATCCAGCTCTGCGCCAGCGTGCCTTCGCTGACCACCATACGTTCGTTGTTGACGGTGGTGATCAACAGGCGATCCGCATCCACACTGGCGTTCAGACCACTAACCGGGAAGCCATGCACAAAGGTCATGGTGATTTTCTTTTCCACACCGTTGCTGAGTTGCGTCACCACGCTGCGTCCGTTCAGCCAGCCGCCCTTCTCACACTTGCCATCTTCTTTAGCGGGAATAAACAGCGCGGGCGTACCGGCGCCGCCCTGCCAGAAGGTGCGCAGATGGCAGCCATCCTGCAAAGTGAACTCCTGCCACGGCGCACGGCTGGCGGGCGGCGACAGATCTTCAGCGCGACCAGTAGGCGCAACCAGCCCGGAAGTCGGGGTTGCCGCGGGCGCAGTAGTCGCACCGGTTGAGGTGACCACAGGATCCCACTCTTTGGCTTTATCGGCGGTGCCTTCAGCCAGCGTCGCGCCTTGTGGGTCGGTCAGTTTCCAGCGTACCTGCGTCAGCGTACCGCACTGGTTTTCCAGCAGCGCGCCAAGACGCGGTAAAAAGCTATTCAGTACCGAGGGTTTTTTATCGCCGCTGGCGACAATGCGCAGCGGCAGCGTCTTCGCACACCAGCTTTTTGGCGTGTTATCGGCGATGTTGTCGATCCAGACATCCAGTTTTTGCGAAGGCGATTGCACGATGCGGTAGTTTTCTGCCTGCACGCTGCCACACACTGCCAGCAGGGCCAAACCCGGTAGCCAAAGTTTCATAAAAGTCCTTGTAAGCTGTATCAATCACGAAGAGGGAAAAACTGCGCGGCTTCAGAGAGCGTATGCAAAAGCGTCGTCTCCTGAGGCGTGCCCATCCACACCGCTACGGCGCTATAGTTGTCCTGCTGGGTCTGCGCCCCGACACCGTTTTTCAGCAGGATTTGATTCATCAACGTCAGCCACTCATCCGGCGTATTCACCATGTGCAGCGACTGTTGCATCTGCTCCTCGGTGACGCCGTGCCAGAAACCATCCGTGCACAGCAAAAAAGCATCGCCATCTTCAATCGGCACCACATCACTGTAGCTCGGTTCACGCTCATCCTCGCCCAACCCCAGCGCGAAATAGAGCAAGTTACCGTTGATGCCTTCGGTCTGGTGTCCGGCGTCTTTCATCTGCTGGACCAGGCTGTGATCGGTAGTGACGTGGTAAAGCCAGCCGCGACGAAACAGATACAAGCGGCTGTCACCCGCGTGCGCCCAGTAGGCAAGCTGGTAATCGCGATCGATAAACAGGCTCACCATGGTGGTGCCCATGCGGTGATAATCCTGCACCGCTTTTTGCTCTTCGCGGATGGCGCGGTTCGCGCCATTCACGTATTGACGAATGTACTGGGCATTGAGGTGCTCATCACCGTCGAACCGGGTGATAATGGCGTTTCGCGCCAGTTGCGCCGCCACGTCACCGCCGGGTAAACCGGCGATGCCATCGCAGACCACAAAGCAGGCGGCGCGCTCGCCGATGGTTTCCCCGGTCTGATCCTGATTACTGGCACGTTCGCCCTGTCGCGAAATAGAGGCCGTGCTGATATTCATTCTTCCGATCCGCTTTGTGAGTCTTTGTACTGGTTGACTTCCATGTCGTAAGCGTGGAGGAACGCTTCGCCAAACAGGGTGTGGAAGTCATCGTCAATCTCACCGGCGGTCTGGGCGTAGGTACGCACGTAGTAATCCCATAACGCGGCTTTACGGTTGGAGAGCACACCAAGCCGCGCGGTCGCACCGTCGCGTTTGGCGTCATCTTCCAGTTGCTCCGGGTTAAACTGCTGCAGCATGGCAGCGATAATGGCGCGAATACCGGAGATCATCCCCAGCTGGTGCGCCTGTAAATCGATCAGCGCATCACGCACCGATTTTTTCGGCGGCATAAAGCCAGGCATACGCGTACCGAACATCTGCATCAGCACGGTTTTACCGGACGGCAGCAGTTTGAACGGGTTGTTCGCATCGTCCAGCACCATGGTCATGTCCGCTTTTACACCGCGTTTCAGAATAGAACGCGACGATAACAGCGCGACAGTGCCCTGCGAGAACATGCTCAGCATCTGACCGAACTGGCGCATATTTTCTTTATCAAACTGCGGCACCGGCTGCATGTCGCCAAGCCCCATGCCTTCCAGCAGCGCATCGAGCAGTTCGCCTTTCAGCACATCACCGCTGTCGCCGGTGCTGGCAGACGGTGCGCTTTTTGCGCCATTGCTTTGTACCGGATCGATACGCAGACGCCCTTTCGGCGTTTGCGCGGCGCTGCGCTGTACCGCTTGCGGTGTTGGCAGCGTGATACCGGCATAATCCTGCGGCTCCTGCACCTCTTCCGGCGCGTCGTCGGCAAACAGCGGTGTTGCGCTCAAATCTTCCGGGCGCAGCTCGGTAATGATCGGCTGAGCGGTTGGCGGTGCTTCCGGCGTGTTCAGATCGGTGATGATTGGCTGTGATTCAGCTGGTTTCTGCGCCGCCAGTTCATCGGCATGCGCCAGCGGCACCGCGCCGCTCAGCAGGCCAAGCGGATCGTCGCTGCGGGTTTGCTTCGTGCTCGCGCTACCGCCAAACAGCGCCAGCGGATCGAGCTCGTCACTATCCGGCGTGTGCGGTTTTTGTGTCGGTTCAACCGGCGGCACCAGCGTAGAAGGCGTAGCATCGTTGAAGATGCTGTCGTTTTTAAACAACTGCTCGTCGTTAAACAGCTGATCCGAGGCCAGCGATTTCGGCGTCACCAGCGGTTCATTGTTACTGAGCAGCGACAGCGGATCTTCCGGGTTGCGCTCCGGCCCTTTCGGCGCGGCGAACGGGTTAAGATTTTGCGCTTCCTGCGGTTTCGCACGGCTGCTGGAGATGCTGTCGGAGATGGAAAACTCCTGCATCAGGCTGTCCCAGATTTCCGTCGGCACGGACGCCGGTGCGCCTTCTGGCGCGTTTTTCTGCGCCGGAGCGGGTGCCGGTTTTGCCACCTGCGGCTGCGCTGGCTTCGGGTACATCTCTTCAGCCATGCGGGTGACAGGGCGGGTATCCTGAATCAGATCGGTGACTTCAATACGGTATTCATCGATGCCAAGAATATCGCCATCCTGCAGCTCAACCTGACGACCACGTTCCAGGGGGATGTCATTCAGTACGACGCGGGTCACGTTGCCACGGTTGGTGACGCGGCATTCGCCATTGCCGGCGATATGAACAATTGCCTGCAAACGTGAAATGGAACGGTCGTTGTCCGGCAGCACCAGATTGTTGTCCGTGCCGCGGCCAATGGTGCCGCCCGGGGGATAAAAGTCGCAGCTACTTTGTGGCGGCTGATGACCGGGTTTACTGGTAATAATAGTGAATCGCATCGCGTATTCCTGCTGGAGTTATGTGCACTCAAACGGTGCCGCTTTAGCTAAAACGGCTGCGTTTGAAGACAAGCGAAAAGAAGGTCGACGTTCGCGAACCCGGCGCAGCCACCGGATAAGTCTCTTGTTTTACTGGATTTTACTGACCAATTCAAAGGTCCGTTGTTGCATCGATTTTGTTAAGCAGGCCGCGTCTGTCTGGCACTGGTTGCGTTTTTTAAGCCAGTCGCGCTGCGCCGCTTTCATGCCAGCTAACGCAGCTTTATCCGCCGGGTCAATTTCTTGCTGTTGCTGCAACTGAATGGTGTAGGCGTCGGTCACGCTGCGATCCCAAGAAGAAAGATCATCACTGCTGCAAATAGTTTGTTCAATAGCGTTCAGTTTTGCATCACAGGAAAAACTGGGCTTTGCTTTTTCATCGGGTTTCACGCGTTGCATAACAACATAGCTATTATCAAACCAGTTCATTACCGCACTATCGTCTGATAGCAGCGCAACCCAGTTTTTGATCGACACGCCATCAGTCGAAAGATAACCAGACTTACATTGTATAAGGATCGGTGTAATTTTCAGACTTCCCGGTTGTTCGAAACCGAAATCCTTCGCGACCGGAGTCCTGGGTTCGACATAGCGTTCACCGGACGTTTTAAGAATAGCCTCGTCAAGCGTCATCGGGGATTGGGTGGTATACGTAGGCTGCTGGCAGTCGACATCCCATATCAATTCACCATAAGCTGAGTTTCCATCTAAACGAATGACTCTTCCTACATAACGTGGATCGCCAGGGATGGTTGAGACTCTTGCCGTGGCCTGGTGATCCGGTTCAGCGGAAATAATACGCCATGCCCCCAAAATGGAGGATGGCGCTTCTGCTGCGCTGGCAGCACCATGACTCAACGACACCAGTGCGGCTAAGACGACCCATTTCACGCGAGCCGGGGTAAATCGAATGATGCTTCCTGTCATGTTTTCCCTGCCATCTCATCCAGTGGCGCACATGCAATACGTACAAGGTCTTACTGCTTAGCAGGGATGGCAACCAGCCATCCCTTTATTACACGAAACGACTCAGACCCCGTCCAGGCTGTGCGCCAGCGTTTCCAGACGATCGTTCATCGATTTTTTCAGGCATTGCACATCGCCATTGCAGCTATTGCGCTGGCTCAACCAGGCTTTCTGCTGCGATTGCAGTTTGTTTTCCAGATCTTTATTGCCCAGGCTTACCGCTTCTTTGCGGAACGAACGGTAAGAACGGGCAACGCTGTTATCCAGCGCCGCCAGCTCGCGATCGCCGCAAATCGCTTTTTCCGGTGCGGAAGCGGCTTTTGCACAATCAAACGAGGCCTGCGGTTTGCTGTTTTTATCCACCGGCGTGAGTAAAAGGATGGTGCCATCCGTCCAGTTCAGCAGTAAGCGCTGATTAACGAATGCCAGACTGGCGTCGCTACCCGCATCGCCGTTAGCAAAGTGACCCGATGCGCAGGTAATGTTTTCAACCTGCGTTTTCGTTTTCCCGTCTAACCCCAGCTCATAGGTTTTCGCCGCGTCTTTCTCCGGGATGGACTGCGTGGCTGCAACCCAGGCATCCAGCGTGCTGCTGCTTTCTTTCATCGCGGGTGACTGGCAATCCGAGCCGCCCGGAAGCGTAGTGCTGATGCCTTGCGGCGTCACGCTCAGAAAGCGCCCGACAAGGCGATCATCGTTGAACTGATAGTTCAGGGTGCGTTCTGTTTCGGTATTAATAAACGCTTTTTCAACCTGCCACTCGCCCTGTACCGGTGAATTGCCCGCCTGCGCCGCCGAAGAGAACAGCGCCAGGCAAGTGAGCGTTGCCGCTACGATCTGTTTAGTGTGAGTCGTCATTGATCAATTTGTCCCGTAGTCGCCGTTTAAGAAAAGATTCACTTCAAAATTACGACGATTAATCAAACCCTTCATAACTTTGTGCTTACTGGTGTTCGCGCGTTTAATTTCTGTCATCGCGTCAGAGATCTGCCCGCGGTTGATAAAACCAAACACGTTGTTCAGCCGTCCACCGGGGTTATACGCAAAGGAGACCAGCGCGTCGAATTCATACTGCTTCAGCGGCACAAAAATACCATTTCTCACCGCGTTAACGTATGGCGGAACGGTGGCACGCAGTAAATTTGTCTCCTGATCGGCGGTAAGACGCACCAGTTTCGCGTTATCCGCAACAAACTGACTTGCCTGGTCGTCGTGCAATTTGGCGGCTTTACTGATTTTTTCTGCGGTTACCGCATCAATGCCGATTTCAATCATTTTCGCTTTGATAGATTGCTCGGAGCGCTCTTTCATGTCGTAGCCCGGCCCGAGCGTCACGCCGCTCGCGCCGCCTGGCCAGTGCAGGTAACAACTTTTGTTTGCCCAGGCTTCGCGATGAAAAATAAATGTCATGCCACTGGCGGAAATATCCATCGCTCCGACAGCCTGTCGCCCGGCGCTGCCGGAAATAGGCGGCTGCGGCGCGCGGGTAGTGACCGGTTTACCCAATGCAGCAAGGGTGCGTCGCCCGACAATGCCATCAACATGTAAACTCTGTTTCGCCTGAAATTGTTTGACGGCAATTTCGGTTTTTAAGCCGAAAATACCATCTTCACCGACTTTCGCTCCCGATTTATTCAGTAGCTGCTGTAACTCTTTAACATTCGTACCACGATCACCCTTGCGCATAACACTCATTCGTTCATCCTCAAAATATTCTTTAATATTTATACGCACTCAAAAGAAACAGCTTTCATAAAAGCGGCTGCGTTTGAGTAGCAAATTATTCTGTTGGGGACAACGTGACTCACTCAATATAAAAAAGAGACAGCTTTTAAAAATTTAAATAATGATTAGGGTGAAAAAAAACAAGGTGAGCCCTTGCGGGCTCACCACAGCGATTACGCTTCTTTGTTTTCTTTGATGTTCCAGCCAGCGCTGGTTTCAGCACCTTTACCACCGGAAGAGGACTGCTCCCAGTACTGCTGTTTCACTTTCGCAGCCTGGAATGCATAGGTCACACCTACGGTGTCGCCGTTGTCAGCACCGGTGTACTGAACGGAAGTCACCAGCACATCTTCCAGGGTGATGCGTGCATACTCAACCTGCTGGCCGCCTGCTTTGCAGACAGACAGCTCAACTTTGGTCAAGTGTTTGCCGCTGGCGCAATGTTTCAGGATAGCCGTCGTGGATTTATCAATGAGTGCGTTAACATGCAGGTCATTAAAATTGACTTTACCGGCACCGCCGCCACCGCCAACGCTCATGTTTCCAGGTTGTGAAGCACCCCAGGAAAAAGATGTGATATCAGTCCAGCCGGTGTGGTTAGAGTCTTTAGATTCACCCGTAACTCCATCGACCTTCAGAAACATATCAATAGCCATAATATTTACTCTTCGTTAATGATAAATATTGCTTTCGAAAAAGCGCTTATATGGCAAACGGGTAAGCATGGGGCCGAATAAAACCGTCCATATTTTACCTCTGCCTCGTTTGATTCTGAAAAGATTATGCATCTGTTCAGAAACACTCATTCCCTCGGATGAGAGAAAGAATTCATGACATTCTGACGCCAATATAACGACGTGGCGTTACGGAAATAGCACTATCAGCGTTCAGATAATTCGCTCGCGTTATTTATTGCGCGATGGTTTGTTTTTTTCGCAGCCACCATGATGCTGCGTCATCGCTTCGATAATTAATCTCGACGCGCGCTCCTGTTTCAGCCTCTCAGGTGGCAAGCTGCGAAAGTAGCTATACACAATTTCATGCAGCGTGATGGATTTAAACCGCCGGTAACTGCACCAGACTGTCCCTTCCGTGGTATCCAGCACGCCTAATAAATAGAGATCGGCTTTAATGCGCTCGCGCTCGTTGCTTTTAGATGTCCAGGCGTTGAAAAAGCGCTCGCCGCGCATATTCACATCCTGGCTGGTGAGCAACGCCGGGTCGCGCAAAAAATTGGCGGTATCGTCTTGCGGCAACGCCTGCGCGCGCGGGGTGTAATCCTGTTCTGCCCAGCTCAACGCTGAACAGAACAACAGACCGGCTAACATAATGCGATGTCGCATCGTCACATCCTTGTGGTTAACGAAGCCGGCCTGTGTGGCTTACGCCTCTTTGGTTTTCAGCGACGGCAGTTTGGATACCAGACGCAGAGAAACGGTCAGACCTTCCAGCTGGTAGTGCGGACGCAGGAAGAATTTCGCCGCGTAGTAGCCCGGGTTGTCTTCGATTTCCTGCACCTGCACTTCTGCCGCAGCCAGCGGTTTACGCGCCTTGGTTTCCTGCGAGGAGTTCGCCGGGTCACCGTCGACGTAGTTCATCACCCAGTCGTTCAGCCAGCGTTCCATTTCGTCGCGCTCGCGGAAAGAGCCGATTTTGTCGCGCACAATGCACTTCAGGTAGTGCGCAAAACGGCAGCAGGCGAACAGATACGGCAGACGCGAAGCCAGACGTGCGTTAGCGGTCGCGTCGGCGTCGTGATACTCCATCGGTTTTTGCAGCGACTGCGCGCCAATAAACGCAGCAAAGTCGGAGTTTTTACGGTGGATAAGCGGCATAAAGCCGTTTTTCGCCAGTTCTGCTTCGCGACGGTCGCTGATGGCGATCTCGGTCGGACACTTCATGTCCACGCCGCCGTCATCGCTCGGGAAGGTATGGCATGGCAGGTTTTCTACCGCACCACCGGATTCCACACCGCGAATCGACGTACACCAGCCGTACTCTTTGAACGAACGGTTAATGTTCGTTGCCATCGCGTACGCGGCGTTCGCCCACGAATAGTTGTTGTGGTTCGCGCCATCGGTCTCTTCTTCGAAATCGAAGCTGTCAACCGGGTTGGTGCGAATACCGTACGGCAGACGCGACAGAAAACGCGGCATCACCAGGCCAAGGTAACGGGCATCTTCAGATTCACGCAGTGAACGCCAGGCGGCGTACTCGGTGTTCTGGAAGATTTTCGTCAGATCGCGCGGGTTCGCCAGCTCCTGCCAGGATTCCATCTGCATCACGCTTGGCGCAGTACCGGTAATGAACGGGCAGTGCGCCGCCGCGCCGATGCGCGCCATTTCGCCCAGCAGTTCGACATCCTGCGGGCTGTGATCGAAGTAGTAGTCGCCAACCAGGCAGCCAAACGGCTCGCCACCGAACTGACCGTACTCTTCTTCGTAGATTTTTTTGAACAGCGGGCTCTGGTCCCAGCCCACGCCTTTAAAGCGTTTCAGGTTACGGCCCAGTTCCTGCTTGGAGATGCTCATAAAGCGGATTTTCAGCATCTCGTCGGTTTCGGTGTTGTTCACCAGATGGCTCAGACCGCGCCACGCGCTTTCCAGTTTCTGGAAATCTTCATGGTGGATTATCTGGTTAATCTGCTGCGACAGCTTTTCATCAATCCCGGCAATCAGGTTCTGAATGGTGCGATAGGTATCGCTGGAAAAGGTGACGGTGTTTTCCAGCGCCTGTTGCGCCAGCGTTTTTACCGCGCTTTCTACCGCGGAACGCGCCTGGTCCGTTTTCGGACGGAACTCTTTGCTGAGCAGCGCGCTGAATTCATCCTGGCTGAAGGCCTGTGCGCCCTGCTGCAGTTCTTGCTGTTGAGAAGGGTTGCTCATGGTTTACTCCTCTTTACCTTGCGCACTGTCTTCACTGTTCGGTAACTGGCTGAGCGATTTCAGCAGGGTTGGATCCTGCAACACTTTGGCAATCAGCTCTTCCGCGCCGTTTTTGCCGTCCATATAGGTCAGCAGGTTGGAGAGCTGCGTGCGCGCTTCCAGCAGTTTGTTCAGCGGCTCAACTTTGCGTGCCACCGCATCTGGCAGGAAGTCATCCATGCTGTCGAAAGTTAAATCGACGTTCAGACGGCCTTCGCCGGTCAGCGTGTTGTCGACGTTGAACGCCACACGCGGTTTCAGCGCTTTCATGCGTTCGTCGAAGTTGTCGACGTCGATTTCGAGGAATTTACGATCCTCAATAGAGGGTAAGTTCTCCACCGGTTTCCCTACCAGATCCGCCATTACGCCCATCACAAACGGAAGCTGGATTTTGCGCTCCGCGCCGTACACTTCCACGTCGTACTCAATCTGTACGCGGGGGGCACGGTTGCGGGCGATAAATTTCTGACCACTGTTACTTATTGCCATGATGTTCTCCATCGAATATGCGCGGTGAAGGTTTGACGACCGGCAACGCGCCTGCCGTCATAACTCGGTACGCGTCAGTCCTGACGCCCAAAGATGTTTTGCAGTTGATTCACGCCATCGGGCGCCAGATCGCGAATAATCTCCATAAAGTCCAGTTCGATTAGCCGCTGCACGCGGTCAATCATCAACGGCGCGGGGTGGCTCGGCTCGTGCTGGGTGAAGTATTGCTTCACTTTTTCCAGCATCAGTTGCGCATCGGCGCGCGTGGTGACCTGCGCGGTTCGCCAGTCGGTATGCGCCGGAAGCGATGTCGCGACGACCGGTTGCGGTGCGCTATCCGCAGGCGCCGTTTGTTCTGTCGCCTGTTGCTCTTCCGTGCGGTTAGCGCGGCTGACACCGGCAATTAACCCGACCGTTTTGAGTAACTGTTCCATTTCCGGCACCCCGCTTTCGCCCAGTTGTTCGAGCAACCATGTACGGATCGTTTGCAGACGCCCTTCGATTTGGCAGATAGCCTCAATGCCAGGCTGTCCGCCGCGCGTGAGTTCATCGATCAGACGCACCCGGCCGCCGGGGTAGCCTGCACATTCCGTTTTGCTGCCGTCAAGCAATGCCTGCGCGTCGCGCACGTTTAGCTCATCGCCGTTGCTGCGCAGCAGCGTCGCCTGGCGCAGCGTGGTGGTCAGCGCAGATTTATCGCTTAACCCCGCCAGCGCATTAATGCGATAAAACGGGTCGAATTCACCACCGTCGGTCAGCGAAGGCCAGAGTTGATCCCAGTACAGCGCCAGCGCCTGACCTAACAGCATTAAACCATCAGCATAGCCTTCCAGCCCGCGACGTCGAGTCCACGCATGGGTTAACGCCATCATCACGCGGATATCTTTGGTACGCGCCAGAAGCCCGGTGGCCAGTTTTTCCACCCGCGTCCAGTCTGCCGGTTCGGCGGGAATAATGGTGCTGCCAAACTGCTGCTCGGCTTTGCCGAGACTCGCCTGCTCCATCGCCTGGAAATCGGCGTCGTACTCCAGATTCTCACCGCACGGTTGCTCCGGGCTGACCGGAGCGAGTAACGATTCTATAGTCATCCGCAACCTGCTTATTCTTCAAACATCGGTGGGTAGAGGCCGTGGCGACCAGGTCTTGCGCCACCCGCCGGCTCAAATAACAGCGTGAATAACTGGCCGGTAAAATTGCCGCTGTGCACATGAGTGTAAAGCGGGTAGCCATCGCTGCGGTTGGTCCACCAGAAACTTATCTGGCGCAGCGGATCAAAACATTCGGCGGCCTGTCGCCAGCCGATGGTGGATTCGCCGTCGCCGTCATAACCAATCACATCCAGAATTTCCGAGCGCGTTTCCGGTTCCACCAGTTGCACGGGTGGAATGGAGAGCAGCGCCTGGTCGAGCTGTTCGGGTGAAAAACCATTACGCACGGCGTGCAGCATGGTGCGCCCGAGTTGTTCATACCAGTCGCCCGCTTTCGCTAAATGGCGCGGCGACCACTCCAGCGGGTTAATCGCCATCAACGCACACAGTGGATACTGGCGACCAACGCTGTCGCGCCCTGGCAGCAGACAGCCCATTTGCACCTGCTGCCCGCCGAGCATCGGCGGCACAACGAAATTCCAGATTGGCGCATTGCTGAACTGCCGGTCACTTGTGCGCTGTTCTTCTTTCTGCCAGTTCATCAACCCCACCTGAAACCAGTGGGACCACTGACGCTGAAGCGCATCAGGAAAGCGGCGTTGTAAAAAATCGCCCGCACTGGGCAGTTTGCCATACCAGCTAATTGCAGAAGTCGTAGTCATTAGGCGTTCCTTTGCAGTTCAAGGACATGCGAAACGTGGAAGCTGGAACGGGTTGCGGATGCTGTTCGGCGCGAATTCCAGCGTCACCTGATGTCCGTCAACCGTGAATGTCGCCTGGCGGCTCAGGCTGCTGCTGCCGGGGCTGACGCGCGCTTTATCGAAAAAGCGGTTCAGCGCCCAGGCGCCGTTGGTCACAAGCGTAGCGGTTGTGCCATTGGCCAGCCCTAACTGCATACGCACCTGGTTGGTGCCGCCGGAACCCGGCCAGCTAACGATTTGCACCGCCTGCGGGCCGTGGCTGTAGCGAAGGATTTGTCCGTCCACATCCAGCGTCATATTCAGGATGGTGTTATCCATGCGCACCGTACGCACCGTGGTGCGAAATGACGGTGTTGCGCTGCCGTTGGCAAAGAACGCGTCACGAATTGATTGCGCTTGCTGAAACGGCACCAGCACACCTTCGCTACCCGGCAAGGTTTTGCCATCGATGCCCGGCATAAAACGCCATGTTGCCTGGGTGGTATCGACTTTGTTGGTCAGGTTGTCGCGAAAAAAGACATCCATCAGACCGGTACCAGGAGCAAACATGCGCGCCAGATCGTCCGGGGTAACTTCGCTGCTGGCGGAACGCACTAACGGGTAACGTCCGGCAATCGCCTGGCGGCAAAAGCTGCCCACTTCAACGCTGATGCGCTTGCGCACGTTTTCCATATCCCGGCGCTGGGTATCACTGCTCGCGCCAACCGCCATATTGCTGAACATGGTTTGCAGCCCGCCGGGTAAACGCCCGGCGCTGGCCTGCAAACGGCTAATCACTTCACCGCCCGGCGGTGGCATTCCGCTGTTGGCGGCATCCTGCACGGCGGTCAGGTAACGATAAAGCTCATCAACCTGCTTTAGAAAATCATCAAACACGATGGTCTTGCCGCCCTTTTCCAGCGGCTGCGCCAGTTCGATGATCGGCGCGAAATGTTCGGTGACACGCTGTTCCGGCGTCTGGCTGGCGGCGTTTGCCGTGGCTGACGCGTTGTCATGGTTGCTGAACAGCGTTTCGAGCATTTGCGTGCCACGGTTGCTGCTCTCCGGCGCTTTCTCTTTGCCATCGCCTACGTCATCGCGGCTGAGTTTCAACTGCTGGCTGAGGTTGATAACCAGCCGGCGCAGCGGCGAGTTGTTCCCGGAAAGCAGACGCGCGGTGTTGATGCGCTGGTTCAGATCCGCGCTGTTGTTAAGCTGGATGTCGCTTAAGAAGTTATCCCAGATGGCGATAAAATCACGCGCATACAGCTGGCGTACTGCGTTATCGGTCTGCTGTTTGTCTTCCGCTTGCGTGGTGGAACCGAGCACCCAGACATCATCTTCATGCAGCGAAGCGGTTACCGGGGCGATTTGCGCATTGAAACTGTTCCAGTAACCATCCGGGGTATACAACCCCGGCAGCCCCTCACCGACCGGTTTGCCGCTTTTGCGGGAAAAAACCAGTTCGCTCTGCGGGCCGCCTAGCGACGCCAGCGACACCTGTTTCAGGTTTTCATCGCGCTCCAGCAGGCGTTTCAGCCGCCCGTAAACGCGGGTGGAGAGCGGTTGCTGGTTGATCAATGCCTGTTCGCGGCTAATCAGCGCCTCGTCTTTGGCATACGGCGACGACTGAATTTGCGGCTCCAGCAGTTGCGTCAGATGCCACTCAAGCTGGCTTAGCTGGGCTTTGGTGACGTTCTGCGGCAGGTTACGTTGCAGATTGAGCATCACCCATGAGTGCAGGAACTTACCGTCGTAATGCTTCGGCTGATACAGCATCTGATAGGCTTTCAGCGCTTCATAGCTGTATTCCACATCGCTGCCGTTGTCGTTACGCAGCCAGGTGGTGATGCGCATCGCCACTTCCGGCAGCAGCATTTGTTGCAGCGCTTTCTGGTACAGGGTTTGCGAGGCATCCGCCACATCATTGCCGCGATACAGCCCCATACGGCGGGTGATCGGCGGGTTATTGACGTCAAACTTCTCGCTTTCCGGCAGTGCAGAGAGGCCATTAAGCAGCGGCAGCAAGGCAAAGAGATCGCCCTGTTGGCGGTTACGCAGCGCTTTGATTTGCTGGTCAAGCGCCGGTACTTTGGCCTGCACTTCATCCAGATAATCACGGTTGTTGCCGTAGCTGGTAAACCACAAGGCGCTGATAATAATCAGCAGCGCCAGCAGCGCCGCATAACCGGACCAGATCACCGCCCGGCTGCGCAGTTCCCACCAGCGGTTTTGCCCGGCGATACCGGCTTCCTGGAAGATAACGTTTTGCAGCAGATGCTTGATAAAGAAGCTCTGCCCTTTCCCGCCCGGCACCGGCTCCTCTTTGCTGACCGAATCCCAGTTATCGCCTGATTTGCCCTGCGGCAGCGACAACGCGCGGTTAAGCTCGCCCATCACGCGGTCAAACGGCAGGCCTTCTTGCGTACCGCTGGCAAAATAGATACCGCGCGGAGAGAACTCGGTTTCAAAGTTGGAGCGGGCGAAAATGGTGTTCAGATAGTCTGCCAGCAACGGGCGCAGCGCGGCGAACTCCTGCGGGAACAGGAAACATTCCGCGCGGGCTTGCGCATCGCTTTCACGCAGCAGCGTATCCGGCAGGGCCGCGTCCAGGCGCTGTTGCAGCAGCGCGAATTCCTGAATAAAACTGCCCTGCAGGTCAAAATCCGCCAGTTTGGCTTTTTCCCACGGGAAGGTGAAACCCCAGATTTGATCGCGCTGCGCTTTATCAAAGCCGGCAAAGTACGCGCGAAAACCTTTAAGCAAGTCCGCCTTGGTTACCAGCACATACACCGGGAAACGGATCCCCAGTTGTTCATGCAACTCGGTCAAACGCTGGCGCAGGTTGAGCGCCTGTTCGCGCGAGGCCTCGGCTGACTGGGTGAGCAGATCGGCAATGCTGACTGTCACAATCACGCCGTTGATCGGCTGGCGACGGCGATACTTTTGCAGCAGGCCAAGAAATTTCAGCCATTCGCTCGCATCCTGAACCTGCTCACTCTCCTGCGTGGTGTAACGCCCGGCGGTATCAAGCAGCACCGCTTCGTTGGTAAACCACCAGTCACAGTTACGCGTACCACCAATACCGCGCAGCGCGGTTTTACCGAAGCGATCGGCCAGCGGGAATTGCAGGCCGGAGTTCACCAGCGCAGTGGTTTTACCGGAACCCGGCGCGCCGATAATCACATACCACGGCAGTTGATACAGATACTGGGTGCTGAAGCGCTGCGCCCACTGTCCGCGTTGACCGGGCTGGTTAAAGTGCGCTTTTTTCAGTACCTGCGCGGCTTCTTCGAAACGCTCGTTCAGCACCTGATCTTCATTATTGAGGCGTTTGCGCTCAACCGGATCTTTCGCCTCTTCGCTTTTCAGGTTATCCATCAGCTTGCGGTTGAGCCAGGCGTTGTAGAGACGCGGCACAATGTGGCTGTGAACCCAAATCAGGTACATCACCGCAATGGTTATCATGCGGTTTTGCTCAGACTCAAGCGGGCGGGAGTCCACGACGGAGAGCAGCGGGCCAATCATCCAGATAACTGCGGCCAGCCCCGTTACGCCAAGGAAACCCCACAAAATGCGGTTGGTCAGCAATGAAAGCAACATATTCATCCTTTAGTTTCCTTGCGGCAATCCGTTCAGCTCGGCGGCCGTATTTCCCGGCGACACCAGCAAAGTAATCTCTACGCGACGGTTACGGGCGCGGTTTTCAGCCGAGTTGTTTGGTGCTATCGGGTTCATCTCCCCTCGCCCTTCCGCTTTCACACGCGCCGGTTGCGACAGGTGTTTTTGCAGCAGCGACTGCACAGAACGCGCGCGCTCAAGCGACAACTCGTAATTCGAGGCGAAACGCGCACTGCGGATCGGCACGTTGTCACTAAAACCCACCACCAGAATTTTGCCGCTCACGTTGTTCATCGCCTGCGCAACACGGTCGATAACCGGTTCGTAGCTCTCGCGTGCCACCGTCGATCCCGAGGCAAACAGGCCATCGCCTTTGAGCGTTACCACGCTGCGATCGGCTTCATCGCGCACCGCCACCAGGCCTGCCTGAATTTCCGGGCGCAGAAACGCGCGCAGGTTAAGCACCGGCTGCACGTTTTGTACCGGCTGCTCGATGGAGGCTTCCGGCAACTGGGTCTGGTAGATTTTCGCCAGCACCGGGTTGGTGCTGTCACCCAGACGCCAGTTGAGCACGATATAAAACAGACAGGCGAGAAAGCCCGCCAGCCCGACACACGCCCACAGCGGAATAACCGGACGCCACAATTTGCGCATGACCGGTTGATCTTCCGGATGCGGCGACAGCGGCGGCGGATAGTTGCCGCGCACTCCGCGAATCATCTGCCACAAGCGCTGCTTGATGGTTTCCAGCTGCGTGCGACCGTTGTCCATCACCCGGTACCGCCCTTCGAAACCGAGTAACAGGCAGAAGTTGATCAGCTCCAGCAGCGCGATATGCTCGCGCGGGTTTTGCGACAAGCGCGCCAGAAGCTGGAAGAATTTCTCCCCGCCCCAGGTCTCGTTGTGAAACGTCACCAGCAGACCGCTACCGGACCAGACGCCACGGCTGCCCCACGGTGTGAGCGCTGCCGCTTCATCCAGCGCGGTGCATAAACAGTAACGGGCGCCGACGATCACTTCGTAGGCCAGCCCGGATTGCTGGCAGCGCACTTCAAAACGGCGAATTTCATCAATCAGGTGCTGGCGCAGACCGCTTTGATCATCATGAGAAACGGAATAGCGGATCTGCGGTATCGCGTTAAGTAGCGGATTGGCGGCCGCGACCAAAGGATTGTTGCCACTTGCTCCTGCCAGAGCGGCATCGCTGCCGGAGGCTTGTTGTTCCTGCATATTGTGCGCTCGCTGTATTATTCAGTCGGGCTACGGATGGCCCAAAACTCCATATCAAGACCCGGGAATTCACCTGCCAGATGCAGTGCGAAAGCCCCCGATTTCTCCATTTCGTTCCACAGCTCGCCGCCCTTTTCCAGTTCGAAATAGTTGTAACCGGCATGCCACGGAATTTGCGGCGGCGCGACCGGCATGGTGCGCAACTTCATACCCGGCAGTTGCAACTGCACCAGGTCGCGGATTTTGGTCACCGGCGCGACTTTCATCTGGGCCGGGAAATGGGTTTGCAGGATCTCGCCTGGGACGCTGGCTTTCACTGCCAGCACGAAACCAAACTCGCGCGCCATGGTGGTGGTCGGCAAGGTGGCGATATTCAACCCGTGCGTACGTTCGGTGAGCGGCAGCTGGATGGCGTGTTCTTCCATCACCAGCGACAACCCGCTGCGCAGCATCAGTTGTAACTTGCCAAAACACCCGGCCAGATCGTCGTGGTCATAAACCGGCAGCGTCTCTTCCGGCGAGCGCGACGCGGTCCAGGTGGTCAGCTCGGTTGCGAACGCCAGCCAGCTGCGCCACAACTCTTCCGGGTGGATCATCGGCAGCGTTTTCAGATGCGAAACCTGGCCAACATGGTGGTTAATCAACGCCAGCAGCGTAAATTCAACCATTTCGGAGGTATTAAAACGCCCCGGCTGGCGCAGACGCTGGCCAATCTGCTGGCTACGCTGCATCAGCAAACTTTGCAGATCGTTGATAATGGCGTAAATCGCCGGGTTGTTAACCGCATTCAGCATCGGCGGAATATAACGGCTATCAATTCGAACGTGGTTATCGTTACGTTTTTCTACGACATGCGCGACACCGATCGCCGTCCACTCTGCCGAGAGATCTTTTTCCAGCATCAGCTTCAGACGCAGACGACCAAACTGCACCGCCGCCGGCCCTACGGACATGGCGTTATCGTCATCGACTTCGCTTTCCCAGGTGACATAACGCGCCAGCGAATCTTTCTCCTCGCTGAAGATCACCTCATCACGCCCGCCGCGACGGGCAGGCAGCGCCAGTACCACGCGCTCATTATTGATGTTGTCCGGGATAGCCAGCGGTGTGGGCGCCTGGCGAGCATCGTGGAATGAGAAGAACGTGCCATCCGGCAGTAAACCGCTGGCATAACTCAGGGCAATACAACCCTGGCGCAGCATGGCATCGTCGAGCTCGATATCAAGGTAGCCCCAAAGATACGGGCGCTGCAGTGTCCCCCACTCGCGAATATGGTGCTGCAGATAGCTTTCCGCACGCTGAAAGTGATGAGGGCGCAGAAACATACCTTCGGTCCACACGACCTTTTCTGCTTTGTTCATACGGTTTTCCTGTTAAGACTGGCGCTATTTGGAAATCACACGGATGCCATTGACGTCGAGAAAGATGTTAGCTTCCAGTTCGTCAGACGACGATTTCCAGAATTCGTAGAAGTGCGTCTCTCCCTGTACCGGGAGCGGTAAGGACATCCGCCATTTTTTGCCATCCAGCGCCTGATACTCCGCCATCACGCCAATGTAACGGGCGTCGGGCGCGCTTTTACCGCTCAGCGTTTTCGACAACTGGCCGGGCATCAGGAAAAATTCATCACTGTTGAGCAGGTTGGCGCCAAGTACGCTATCTGCGTTGTTTTGCAGCGACCAGAAATCGGCGGACATAAATGTCGCGTCCGATTTCAACAGCAACACCCTGACTTTAAGGGGAGCGGACTCATTGATTTGCGGATGAGCCCTGAATTGAAGGTTATAGCTGGTAGGTACGCTGTGTGAAGAGGAACCACAACCGCTGGCCAGGGTGGCCAGCACAAAGAAAAACACCAGGCTAATCTGGCGTACAACCGAATTATTATTCATACCAGGTACTCGTCACGACTGGATTAATTGATGATCCACGTTCCGGAGTTGGCGTTTTTGCAAGCCTTACCGCTGCCATCGACAGTCACGCAGGTCTGTTTTTTACGCACTACGCGGCGTTTATCATCGCGCAGGGTTTTTTCGTACAGCTCGCTTTTCACGACGGCACGCATCGGCACATAACCAATCAACTCTTCCTGACCTTCATCGGCCAGCGCCATCCAGAAGTGCTCAACCTGGCCCAGAACCACGTAGGTTTTACCGGCTTGCAGCTGGCGAATCACTTTGCCGCCGTAATCCGGGGTGCTCATCACCGACGCCGGGTAAAGCGCGCGATAGTCTTGTTTGATAGGCTGGAATTCCTTCGGCGGAATCACCGCGTAGCGGTGTGTCAGCGTGACACCGTTCACTTCGCTGGTGACGATGGTGTCATCGGTTGGGGCGGGCTTAGGTGGCGCTTTACAAGCCGAAACGCCAAAGACAAAAAGAAGAGCCAATACCATTCGCATGTTCATAACGTTTTTTTCCATTGCAAATATATTACTGTGTTGACCTGGAGCGTTTTGGAAAGGGTATTTAAATCGCTCTAAATGACGCAAATCCATGTCCAGTTAAACGCTCAGATAATGAATAAAAGGCATAGCTACCGCACGAGTCTGTCGCAGGGACAGGCCGCAATAATATTACTTTTCATTGACTATCGTGACACAATTTTACAGATCAGATTATTCAATTCAATATGATCTCCGACCTGTTGAAATACTATTATTTAATTTTTTTGCAAATTAGGACAATTCTCAAGAAAGAATTTCACTTTAGATGAAAATCCGTAAAGATGCCAACCACCACTTTTATAGTGGCGCGGAATATTTGCATAAATCACTGATAATTAATAGATATTATTGAGAGAAACGTAATAGCATATATTTTAAATTACGAGATAGGATGAATCCTAAAAACTAATTTAACGTGATAAACCCTACAATATTTAGTAGTGAAATTTCCTGAATAAAAGTACGGATTAACTCGAAAGGTAAGCAAATATGTTATTTACACGGCGATAGGCAAAATATATTGAACAAACATAGATTATTTCCATAGCAAGATAGTCAAGGATGTAACAGTCCCTGTGGGGAACATTCTTTACTTTCATATGAAATTTTTCCCTGCCTTAAATTATGTAGCAATACTTAATTCTCGTGAACGTACAATAAACGAAACCTTTCAGCAAAATTGACACAGCGCACTATTTACCCGCTGCGGGCTTTTAGCGAATAAATAAAAAGCACACTGGCGAACAAGTTTGGTGTCAGCGGGCATTATTCACTCGGGCATGGGTAGCATAAAAATCCGCCCCCTGCTCTGCCATCCAGACGGGGAAATTGTCTGGAATCGCGTAAAATGCCAAACGCGACACACGATTTGTTTCAGATTCGACTATGGTTTTGTGCAAGGTTTATTGCGGCAGCACCGCTGTGCACCCGCTAAGGAGAATAATCGATGACACGACCTGTTCTACACCGACCGCGCGCTCTGCTGCTGGTCATGCAAATCGCGTTAGGCGGCGCGTTACTCGCCACAGCTACTCACACTTTCGCCGCCGAGGCGCAAAATACGCTGCAGCCACCGGATATTCTGCTCGGTCCGCTCTTTAGTGATGTGCAAACCGCTAAGCTGTTTCGCGATCAAAAAACCTTTGCCGATGCCGTGCCGAAAGGCGACCCGCTGATGATCCTCGCGGATTACCGTATGCAGCGCATGCAAACCAGTTTCGATTTGCGCCACTTTGTGGATGTGAACTTTACGCTGCCCAAAGAGGGTGAAAAGTATGTTCCGCCTGAAGGGCAAAACCTGCGTGAACATATCGACGGGCTGTGGCCGGTGTTAACACGCACCACCGACAGCGCCGGGAAGTGGGATTCACTGCTGCCGCTGCCAAAACCCTATGTGGTGCCGGGTGGTCGTTTTCGCGAAGTCTATTACTGGGATAGCTATTTCACGATGCTCGGCCTTGCCGAGAGCGGTCACTGGGACAAGATTGAAGACATGGTCACCAACTTTGGTCATGAAATCGACACCTGGGGCCATATTCCTAACGGCAACCGCAGCTACTATCTGAGCCGCTCGCAGCCGCCCTTCTTCTCGTTGATGGTGGAATTGCTGGCGACGCACGACGGTGACGAAGCGCTGAAAACCTGGCTGCCGCAAATGGAAAAAGAGTACCAATACTGGATGGAAGGTGCAGATACGTTGCAGCCAGGTCAGGCCAATAAGCGCGTGGTTAAGCTCAGCGATGGCAGCGTTCTGAACCGCTACTGGGACGATCGCGATACGCCGCGCCCGGAGTCGTGGCTGGATGATGTGACAACGGCCAAAAACAACCCCAATCGCCCGGCAACCGAGATTTACCGCGATTTGCGTTCTGCCGCCGCGTCGGGCTGGGATTTTAGCTCCCGCTGGATGGACGATCCTAATCAGCTTGGCACCATTCGGACCACCAGCATTGTGCCGGTCGATCTGAACGCGCTGATGTTCAAGATGGAAAAAATGCTCGCCCGCAGTTATCAGGCAGCCGGCGATAGCGCAAAAGCAAGCCAGTACGATGCGCTGGCGAACGCGCGTCAGAAAGGTATTGAAGCCAATCTGTGGAATGAAAAAGAGGGCTGGTACGCGGATTACGATCTGAAGACGAAAAAGGTACGTAATCAGCTTACAGCCGCGGCGCTTTACCCGCTGTTTGTCAATGCTGCCGCCAAAGATCGCGCTGATAAAGTGGCCAGCGCGGCAAAAGAACGGTTGCTGAAACCGGGAGGGATCGCGACCACCACAGTCAACAGCGGCCAGCAATGGGATGCGCCGAACGGCTGGGCACCACTGCAATGGGTGGCAACAGCGGGTCTGCAAAATTACGATCAACAGAAACTGGCGATGGAAGTGAGCTGGCGTTTTCTGACCAATGTGCAGCACACCTACGATCGTGAGAAAAAACTGGTCGAGAAATATGATGTCAGCACCACCGGCACCGGTGGCGGCGGCGGTGAATATCCGCTGCAGGACGGTTTCGGCTGGACCAACGGTGTGACGCTGAAAATGCTCGACCTGATCTGTCCGAAAGAGAAACCGTGCGACAGCGTACCGCAAACGCAGCCGGCACAGCAGCCTGCCGCGAAGGTTGAACCGACGA
Source organism: Kosakonia sp. LAM2021 (assembly GCF_016620385.1). Classification (NCBI taxonomy): domain Bacteria; kingdom Pseudomonadati; phylum Pseudomonadota; class Gammaproteobacteria; order Enterobacterales; family Enterobacteriaceae; genus Kosakonia; species Kosakonia sp. LAM2021. Next base: position 877,018 of record NZ_JAENHT010000001.1, on the reverse strand, counting down.
GTCAGCCATCAAAACAGCAGCAAGCCGTCGCACAATAACACCCGCGCAGTAAAAAGCCGCAACACGATTGTTGCGGCTTTTTTGTCTCAAAAACGGAGGAACTGGCGGTTAACCTCGTCTGAACAGCCGGAATACGGCCAGCACGACAATCGCACCCAACACCGCGATCAGGAAACTGTGCCAGTTGAAGCCAGTAATATCTCCGCCATAACCAAATTGTGTCGCGAGCCAGCCGCCGACAACGGCCCCGACGATCCCAAGTATACAAGTCAGAATGAAACCGCCCCCATCCCGTCCAGGCATAATCAACTTAGCAATAACGCCAGCAATCAGGCCAAAAACGATCCACGCGAGAATGCCCATGTTTCTCTCTCCTTCTGTTAGTCTTGTTGACGCGCACATACCACTTCGGCGACGCGTTAGCTACAGTATAGTTGTCGGTCATAAAACATTTTCATCTCACAGACTTAATTCAAACGGATTACGAAAATAATTACGTTATTTGTATTAAGTTCTTGCTGAAAATGCCGATAAAGCAACGAAGGTGTGTCAGCCATCAAGGAGCCATTCGGCGTGAGCAATTACAGTGAGCAGTTCCTGAAACAAAATCCTCTGGCCGTGCTGGGCGTTTTACGCGACCTGCAAAAAAACCAGGTGCCCGTTTGCATCACCTGGGGCAGCGGCCAGTTCATCAGCAAGATACTGGAAGTGAATCCAGAAGAGCTGATCATGGATTTTGGTAGTCAGGAGTACGAGAACAACGCAGTACAGCGTGCCGGAAAGGTGACCGTGACCGCTGAAACACATGGCGCCAAAGTCGAATTCACGCTGACAAAGCTGTCTACCGGCGATTTTCAGGCTTTACCTGCTTTTATTACTCCGCTTCCGGAAACGCTGTGGTTTATTCAGCGCCGTGAATATTTCCGCATCAGCGCCCCGCTCCACCCGGCCTATTTTTGTAAGGCATTGATGCCGGATAAAAGCGAGATTCGCTTTCGTCTGTTCGACCTGTCATTAGGCGGCATGGGCGCACTGCTGGATGGCGAAGCGCCCACCACGTTGCAACCGGGTATGCGCTTTTCCAAAGTGGAACTGGATATGGCGTCGTGGGGGCAGTTCTATTTTGACGCGCAGTTGATTGCGATTGGCGAACGTAAAGTCGTTGATGGCAAGAATGAAACCATTGTTACGCCGCGCCTGAGCTTTCGCTTTTTGAATGTCAGCCCGGGCGTGGAGCGCGAGCTCCAGCGCATTATTTTTGCCCTGGAGCGCGAGGCGCGCGAACGCGCCAGCCGGGTACGCTAATTACATCGCATCCATCGCTTTTTGCACTTTCCAGATATAGCGCGGCGCCTGCGGCGCGGGGTGGTTTTCCGCCACATGCTTCATAAACGCGTCTGCGCTTAAATCATTTATCTCTTCTATGGCTTCGCTTCTGTCGGACGAGAATGTCCGCAGTAGCGCGCCTGCGCCATTCACATACGAGACCACCAGCGCGTACTGCATCACTTTCGGATCGCGAATGCCTGCCAGCGCCCCGTGCTCAAGAATACTCAAATAAGCCGCACCCATGGAGATGTTGCGCTCCGGGTTTTTGAGTTCGCTGGTGGACGGTTGTCCGCTCCAGCCCATATGGCGGTAAACTTCACGCCCGGCGGTGGAGGCTTTAAGCTGCATCAGACCAACGGCATTTGATTTGCTGACCAGATTCGGGTTACCGCCGGATTCCACGGCGATCATCGCGGTGATTAATTGCGGACTGACGCCCCAGGCCGCCCCCGCTTTTTCGGTGATGGGCATCCACTGCATTGCGCGTTTTACCGGCACTTCCGGGTTCCAGTCCGGGTTACGATAATCCTGCTTTGAACTACATCCGGCGAGCAGTACCACTAAAAAAGCAAACCATCTCAATTTCACGCAAGCTAATCCTTCTATAAGTGTCATCGGCTACGGATGACAACGACACAGGTTAGCGGCATGATAACTGTTTCCCTATAGATGTCAGCAAGGAATTGCCATGTCCACTTTCCACCTGATTGCCCCTTCCGGCTATTGCATTAACCAGCACGCAGCAGCGCTTGGCGTCGAACGTCTCACTTCGCAAGGCCATCAGGTTAGCAACCAGCAAGTCATTACCCGGCGTTTTGAGCGTTTCGCCGGGCATGACGAAGAGCGCCTCGCGGATATCAACGCGCTGGCGCAATTACCGGGCGAAAACATTATCGTGATGCCGGTGCGCGGCGGGTACGGTGCCGGCCGCCTGCTCGCTGATATCGACTGGCAGGCGCTGGTGGCGCGCCAGCAGCATCAACCGCTGCTGATTTGCGGTCATAGTGATTTCACCGCTATTCAACTTGGGTTGCTGGCACACGGGAAGGTCATCACCTTTAGCGGGCCAATGCTGGCGGGAAATTTCGGTGCAGAAACGCTGGATACCTTTACCGCAGATCACTTCTGGCGCGCTATCAGCAATGAAACCTTTACCATTGAGTGGGACGGTGAAGGCCCGCAGTGTGACGTGGCAGGCACCGTGTGGGGGGGAAATCTGGCGATGTTAACGTCGCTGATTGGTACGCCCTGGTTGCCTTCAATGCCCGGCGGCATTCTGGTAGTGGAAGACATTAATGAGCATCCCTATCGCGTGGAACGCATGCTGTTACAGTTGTTGCACTCAGGCATTCTGGCACAGCAGCGGGCGCTGATCCTCGGCAGTTTCTCGCTGGCGCAACCCAACGATTACGATGCGGGCTACAATCTTAATAAGATGATCGACTATCTGCGCGCGCAATTGACGATCCCGGTTGTAAGCGGGCTGGCGTTTGGTCATGAACCGCAGACCGTCACCCTGCCGCTTGGCGCGCATGCCCGGTTGCAACATGCTGATAAGACGCAACTGACCTTATCGGGTCATCCCACGATCTCAATGTAAAAAAAGCGCTTTATGCCCTTATTAAAACGTTGTTTCTGCCGTTATTATATAACGCACTAATAAACCCGGCCGGTTAATGCCGCCCGGGATCCCCCACGGTGAGGAATAAGGAGAAGCACACCATTGGACGCTGAGGCGATAATCAGTCTGTTTATTTTGGGTTCAGTTCTTGTAACCTGCAGTATTTTATTAAGTTCTTTCTCCTCCCGCCTTGGTATTCCCATTCTGGTTATTTTTCTGGCCATTGGTATGTTGGCCGGTGTTGACGGTATCGGCGGTATTCCGTTCGATAACTACCCGTTTGCTTACATGGTCAGTAACCTCGCGCTGGCGATCATTTTACTCGATGGTGGCATGCGTACCCGCGCCAGCTCGTTTCGCGTCGCACTTGGTCCCGCACTTTCCCTGGCGACCATTGGCGTGCTGGTCACTTCCGGCTTAACCGGCATGATGGCCGCCTGGCTGTTCAAGCTCAACATTATGGAAGGCTTTTTAATCGGTGCGATCGTTGGCTCGACCGATGCCGCAGCGGTGTTCTCGCTCCTCGGCGGTAAAGGGCTGAACGAACGCGTCGGCTCAACGCTGGAAATCGAATCCGGTAGCAACGATCCGATGGCGGTGTTCCTCACCATCACGCTGATTGAGATGATCCAGAAGCACACTGCCGATCTCGATATCATGTTCCTCGTGCATATTGTGCGTGAGTTTGGCCTCGGTGTTCTGCTCGGCGGTTTGGGCGGCTATCTGTTGCAGCAGATGATTAACCGCATCTCTCTGCCGCCGGGTCTTTACCCATTACTGGCTCTGAGCGGCGGGATTCTGGTTTTCGCCTTAACCACGGCCCTGCACGGGAGCGGCATTCTGGCGGTCTACCTGTGTGGTTTTGTGCTGGGTAACCGCCCTATCCGCAACCGTTACGGTATCCTGCAAAACTTTGATGGCCTGGCCTGGCTGGCGCAAATCGCCATGTTCCTGGTGCTGGGGCTGTTGGTTACGCCATCCGATTTATTGCCGATTGCGGTTTCTGCACTCATCCTCTCGGCATGGATGATTTTTGTTGCTCGTCCTCTGTCCGTGTTTGCCAGCCTGTTGCCGTTTCGCGGTTTTAACCTGCGTGAACGCATTTTTATCAGTTGGGTTGGCTTGCGCGGCGCGGTGCCGATTATTCTCGCTACCTTCCCAATGATGGCCGGGCTTGATCACGCGCGTTTATTCTTTAATGTCGCTTTCTTCGTGGTGTTAATCTCACTGCTTTTCCAGGGAACGTCACTCTCGTGGGCGGCGAAAAAAGCCAAAGTGGTTGTACCGCCGGTTGGCTGGCCGGTCTCCCGCGTCGGTCTGGATATTCACCCGGACAACCCGTTTGAGCAGTTTGTTTATCAACTCAGTGCGGATAAATGGTGCGTTGGTGCTGCGCTGCGCGATTTACATATGCCTGCAGATACGCGCATTGCCGCGCTGTTTCGTGACAATAGCCTTCTGCACCCCACCGGCAGTACCCGGCTGCGTGAAGGCGATGTGTTATGCGTGATTGGCCGTGAAAGCGATCTTCCCGCGCTCGGAAAACTGTTTAGCCAGTCTCCGCCGGTGGCGCTGGATCAGCGTTTCTTCGGTGATTTTATCCTTGAAGCCGATGCAAAATTTGCCGATGTGGCGCTGATTTATGGCCTGGAAGATGGGCTGGAGTATCGCGAAAGCCAGCAAACGCTGGGCGATATTGTACAGCAACTGCTGGGTGCCGCGCCGGTCGTGGGCGATCAGGTAGAGTTCGCCGGTATGATCTGGACGGTGGCGGAAAAAGCCGATAATGCAGTACTGAAAGTCGGCGTTCGCGTGGCAGAAGACGAGGCGGAATAACCGCCTCGTGTTAAGTTACACCGTCACAACAGGCACGCGCGGTGCCAGGGCGCACATTAATTCATACCCTACCGTTCCGGCCGCCGCCGCCACTTCATCGATTTTTATCTCGTTACCCCATAGCTCAACCGGCGTACCGATGCCGGCCTGCGGGCATGGGGTTAAATCTACCGTCAGCATATCCATTGAGATTGCGCCAACAATGCCGGTACGAATGCCATCCACCAGCACTGGCGTGCCGGATGGTGCGATGCGCGGGTAGCCGTCTGCATATCCGCAGGCGACAACACCAATGCGCTGCTCGGCCTGCGCGCGGTAACGACAACCGTACCCCACCGTCTCTCCGGCTTTTAGTGTCTGCACAGCAATAATTTCGCTGCTCAGCGTCATTACCGGGCGGATCCCGCTGTTGGCGACATCCTGCCACGAGCCCGATGGCGAAGCGCCATACAGCACCACACCGGGGCGCACCCAGTCAAAATGCGTTTCGGGGTGCCATAACGTGGCGGCGGAATTGGCCAGCGAGCGCGGCGCGTCAATCCCCTCCGCCGCCTGCTCAATGCGCGCCAGCGGCGCGGTGATACCGTCTGCCCGCTCCGCTTCGGCAAAATGAGACATCAGCGTCACGGTCGCCACGTTGGTTAAGGCATTGAGTTGCTGGTACACGGTATGAACACGTTCAGGCATAAAGCCGAGGCGGTTCATGCCGCTGTTGATCTTCAGATAAATATCGAGCGGCGCTTGCAGGCGTGCATCCTGCAAGGCTTTGATCTGCCAGTTGCTGTGCAGGCTGGTCGTCAGGCGATACTTGTCAAACAGCGGCAGTTCATCGGCATGGAAAAAACCTTCCAGCATCAGAATCGGCCCTTTCCAGCCGCGTTCGCGAAGCAAAATGGCCTCTTCAAGATTGAGCATCGCGAAGCCATCCGTACTGTTGAGCGCACGCCAGATACGATCCAGACCGTGACCATAGGCGTTCGCCTTCACAACTGACCAGACTTTTGCGGCAGGTGCCGCGCGGCGCACAACCTGTAAATTATTGCTCAGCGCCGTTAAATCAAGCGTGGCGAGAACCGGACGAGACATTCCTATTCCTTCTTCGAATCAGTTATGAGCACCGTGTAAATGCTGCGCGCGCACAGGGGTAAAGCCAGGCATATAGCGCGCCACGCTCAAATCATCAGCAGCAATCGCCGGGGTGCTGCCGGACATCAAATCGCTTAATAACTGGCCGGAACCGCAAGCCATCGTCCAGCCCAGAGTGCCGTGCCCGGTATTCAGCCACAGGTTTTTATAGGGTGTGCGCCCGACAACAGGTGTGCCGTCTGGCGTCATGGGGCGTAAGCCGGTCCAGAAGGTCGCTTGCTCGACAAACCCGCCACGCGGGAAAAGATCGCGCACCACCATCTCCAGCGTTTCACGGCGTGGTTTTAGCAGTTCCGTATTAAAGCCGACGATTTCCGCCATTCCGCCAACGCGAATACGCTGATCAAAGCGGGTAATGGCAATTTTGTAGGTTTCATCAAGGATCGTCGAAACCGGCGCGCCGTCTTCTTCGGCAATCGGGATCGTTAATGAATAACCTTTCAGCGGATACACCGGGATATCGACGATATTTTTCAGTAACCCGGTAGACCAGGAGCCAAACGCCATCACATACGCGTCGGCTTTGACCACTTCTTCTCCGCACTTCACACCGTAGATGTTCTCACCTTCGTACAGCAGGCGATCCACCGGCGTGTTAAAACGGAACTCCACGCCCGCCTGTGCCGCCATTTGCGCCAGTTGCTGGGTGAAAAGCTGGCAATCGCCGGTTTCATCATTTGGCAGACGCAAGCCGCCGGTCAGTTTATGTGCGACTTCCGCCAGCGCGGGTTCGACTTCTGCCAGCCGCGCAGACTCCAGGAGCTGATAAGGCACGCCGGCATCCTGCAACACGGCAATATCGCGCGTGGCGTTTTCATACTGCTCTGCGGTGCGAAAAAGCTGCAACGTGCCGCCTTGTCGCCCTTCATACTGAATGCCCGTGTTTTCACGCAACAGTTTCAGGCAATCACGACTGTATTCTGCCAGGCGCACCATGCGGCCTTTGTTTTCCATATAGTGGCGCGTGTCGCAGTTGCGCAGCATCTGCCACATCCATTTCAGTTGCGATGAGGTGCCGTCGAGGCTGATTGCAAGCGGCGCGTGGCGCTGGAACATCCATTTAATGGCTTTTAACGGCACACCAGGAGCCGCCCAGGGCGCGGCGTAGCCTGGTGAGATCTGCCCGGCGTTACCGGCGCTGGTTTCCTGCGCGGGACCCGACTGGCGATCAATCACCGTGACGTCATGTCCGGCCTGGCGTAAGTACCAGGCGCTGGTGACACCGACCACGCCACTTCCTAATACAACAACTCGCATATCCCTCTCCTGTGAGTAAAGCACGATCATCTGATTACAAATTGATAACCCAGATGAAAATATTATTCAACATATGGCTTTTTTATGGTGAGCTACCTCACAGCTTCGCCGTATGACAAGGGTTTCTGTTATTTAGCATCTCGTGCTGCGCGACTTTTCGCCGCAGCATAATATTTCGAAACACCTGGTATTTACGCCGTTGATATGATGAAAAATCGCGAAGAAAAATTTATGGCTCAAGTACAGATTTAATTGCGTGTTCTATGCTTGAAATGAGACGCTCCATACAGAGAGTGTCGTTAACAACGAGGGCGCGCTAATGGCTACGATTGACTCAATGAATAAGGATTCTATTCGTCTGAGCGATGGACCCGACTGGACTTTCGAACTGCTGGATGATTACCTGGCGGAGATTGACCGGGTGGCGAAACTTTATCGGCTGGATACCTATCCGCACCAAATCGAAGTGATCACTTCAGAACAGATGATGGACGCTTACTCCAGCGTCGGTATGCCGATCAATTACCCTCACTGGTCGTTCGGGAAGAAATTTATCGAAACCGAGCGGCTTTATAAGCATGGGCAACAGGGGCTGGCCTACGAGATAGTCATCAACTCTAATCCCTGCATCGCTTATCTGATGGAAGAGAACACCATTACCATGCAGGCGCTGGTGATGGCACACGCCTGTTACGGTCATAACTCTTTCTTTAAAAACAATTACTTATTCCGCAGCTGGACCGATGCCAGCTCGATTGTCGACTACCTTATTTTCGCGCGTAAATACATCACCGATTGTGAAGAGCGCTACGGTGTGGACGAAGTGGAAAAGTTACTCGACTCATGCCATGCGCTGATGAACTACGGCGTGGATCGTTATAAACGCCCGCAGAAAATCTCGTTGCAGGAGGAGAAAGCACGGCAGAGAAGTCGTGAAGAGTATCTGCAAAGCCAGGTGAATATGCTGTGGCGCACGCTGCCAAAACGCGAAGAAGAAATAACCATCGCGCAGGCGCGTCGCTATCCGGCGGAACCGCAGGAAAACTTGCTCTACTTTATGGAAAAAAATGCGCCGTTACTGGAGTCGTGGCAACGCGAGATCCTGCGCATTGTGCGTAAAGTGAGCCAGTATTTCTACCCGCAAAAACAGACGCAGGTGATGAACGAAGGCTGGGCGACATTCTGGCACTACACCATCCTTAACCACCTGTATGACGAAGGCAAAGTAACCGACCGCTTTATGCTGGAATTTTTGCACAGCCATACCAATGTGGTGTTCCAGCCGCCTTATAACAGCCCCTGGTACAGCGGCATTAACCCGTATGCACTCGGCTTTGCGATGTTCCAGGATATTAAGCGTATTTGCCAGTCGCCAACGGATGAAGACCGTTACTGGTTCCCGGATATTGCCGGTTCGGACTGGCTGGAAACGCTGCATTTCGCGATGCGCGATTTCAAAGATGAGAGCTTTATCAGCCAGTTTATGTCGCCGAAGATCATGCGTGATTTCCGCTTCTTCACCGTGCTGGATGATGACCGCAACAATTACCTTGAGATTGCCGCTATCCATAATGAAGAGGGTTATCGGGAGATCCGCTCGAAACTTTCCTCGCAATACAATCTCAGCAACCTTGAGCCCAACATCCAGGTGTGGAATGTCGATCTGCGCGGCGACCGTTCGCTGACGCTGCGCTATATTCCGCACAACCGCGCACCGCTCGATAAGGGTCGCCGCGAAGTGCTGAAACATGTGCACCGTTTGTGGGGTTTTGATGTGTTGCTGGAACAGCAAAACGAAGATGGCAGTGTGGAGTTACTGGAACGCTGTCCGTCCCGCCCCAACAGTCTGTAATGAAAAACCCCTCTGTTGAGGGGTTTTCTTTGCTTATCGGCTTTGTAAGGCTAAATCGCCCGGCATCGTTTTCTGCATCCGATGCCAGATCTCACCACTATCATGACCATAGCGGCGCACGACTTCGTAGACTTTGTCATGCTGCGCCTCTTCACACACCTGCGCCAGCTGGTGGTAGAAGCCAAGCGCCAGGCTGCGGGCTTCCGGGCTTGAGAAATAGTGGCGACCAATTCGTGTATATAACCCTTTCATACCGTTAAGGATCAAACCATAAATTGGGTTACCGGATGCAAAAGCCAGACCGCGGAAAATGTTGTAATCCAGGTCAGCAAAGGCATCGGCATGATCTTCAACTTCACGCGCGCTGGCCAGCACTTGCAGCGCATCTTCCGGATGCTGACGAAACGCGGTACGGATAAAAATCGTGGAAATGTTGGTACGCACTGAGAGCAGATTATCGATCAGTTGCGGGACACTTTCGTGATCCAGACGCGCCAGCGTTTCCAGAATATTCAGCCCGGAGGTTTCCCAGAAGTTGTTCACTTTTGTTGGTTTGCCGTGCTGAATTGTCAGCCAGCCATCACGGGCGAGGCGCTGTAAAACTTCACGCAATGTGGTACGAGTGACGCCAATCAGTTCAGAGAGTTCGCGTTCTGCCGGAAGAATCGACCCCGGAGGGAAGCGACTATTCCAGATACTTTCAATGATGTACTCTTCCGCGAAACCCGCCGGGCTCTGCGCCTTAATGACCATAGAGAGATTTCCATTACACAGCTAAGCAAAGGACACTCATCATACCAGACCGCACCCGGTGCAGGTAGCGTACCTCATGAAGAAAAAAGGGGATCGAGGATCCATTTTGGCGATTTAACAACGCTTATCCGTAAAAGCAGCAAGGCTTTCATCTGAAATTTTTGCGCCGCAGCGCGCAGGATATTTTGTTGTGGAAATAGCAGCATTTTGTTGCCGGGTTTGACTTTCCGCATGATAAACATTCGATTACGCATTATTTTTTTGTCCGCTAGTGGCCTGCGCAATGATTTCGTTTACACTGCTTTGTCTACGCATCTCCCAGGGAAATGATTATGTTGCGATATTTAAACGGGTGCTCACATGGGCGCGGCGCCTGGATTATGATGGCGCTAACAGCGTTTGCGCTGGAAATGGTCGCATTGTGGTTCCAGCATGTCATGCTGCTTAAACCTTGCGTCCTGTGCATTTATGAACGCAGCGCGCTTTTTGGCGTCATGGGCGCGGGTATAGTCGGGGCCATTGCGCCGAAAACGCCGTTACGTTATGTCGCTCTGGCTATCTGGATCTACAGCGCGTGGCGCGGCATCCAGTTGGCCTGGGAACACACCATGATCCAGTTACATCCCTCGCCGTTTATGACCTGCGATTTTGCCGCTCGTTTTCCGGGCTGGCTGCCGCTTGATAAGTGGCTGCCGCAGGTGTTTGTTGCGTCCGGCGACTGTGCCGAGCGCCAGTGGTCATTCCTGACGCTGGAAATGCCGCAGTGGTTACTGGGTATTTTTGTCGCTTATCTGGTTGTTGCGCTGCTGGTGCTGATTGCCCAGCCGTTCAAACCGAAAAAACGCGACCTGTTTGGTCGCTAACAGAGCGCTCCTTCGGGAGCGTTTTTTTTGGCTGATTCGGGTAAAGGCAACATTCGTAAAGTTGAATACCGGCAGGGAAAAGGACGATTCGGATGGCTGGCGTTATTGCACTTATTTACTTCGCATCAGGGACGGTCTTTTTTACGCGGAAGATTAGGCTGTTCGCCATTGTCTCTTCTTTTATTCTCTACATGGCCCTGCATACTGCTGCCGCAAGTGCGCTTCTTACCGGGCTGTTGCTGGCCTGTCTGCTCAGCACTTTCGTCATCTTGCTGACCCTAAAGCGCCCCCGCGACAAGAAAGCTGTTCTTCACTTTTCCCTGCCCTGCTGGTTACTGATTGTCTCGGTTATTTATGACGTTTTCGTTAGTCAGCCCATTCCGGCTTATTGAGGATATGCTCCTGCCAGTCGCGAACTTCTGACTCTTTCACCGCTATGTGGCGCACCGAAATACGCTCCGCATGCATGGCGGCTTTTGAGCCTGTGCGCAGCGGGTGCCATAACGGCAACGCTTTTCCTTCCGCCAGCAGACGATAAGCACAGCTTGGCGGCAGCCATTCAAACGTGGGGAGATTTTCACGGGTCAGCTTGATGCAGTCCGGCTCATACTCGAACCGACGTTCATAGTTGCGGCACTGGCAGGTTTTAATGTTTAACTGACGGCAGGCAACGTTGGTGAAATAGATTTCATCAGTGTCTTCATCCATCAACTTATGCAGGCAACACTGTCCGCAGCCGTCACACAGCGACTCCCACTCCGCGTCCGTCATTTGGTCGAGGGTTTTGCTTTGCCAGAAAGGGGTGTCGCTCATGATGAAATCCGCCGTTGAAATCCAGGGTGCACCTTATAACCAGTCTGGCATGCGGATGCAAGTTTTGCCGCCAGGAAAGGCGGCAAATTGCTTTAAAGTACGCGGGTCGTTAATGAAAGCCCGTCAAAACTGACTTCCAGCTCATCGCCACTGTTCAACGGCCCTACCCCTTCTGGCGTGCCGGTCAGAATGACATCGCCAGCTTTTAAGGTGAAGAAGCGGCTCATATAAGCAATCAGCGGAATAATTTTATGGATCATATCCGCCGTGGAGCCCTGCTGGCGCACTTCGCCGTTGATTTTCAGCCCAAGCGTGGTGTTTTGCGGATCGCTCTGGAATTCCGCCGCCGGGATAAACCCAGAGATCGGGCAGGAATTATCAAACCCTTTCGCTTTTTCCCATGGCTGCCCGGCTTTTTTCATTTTGCCTTGCAGATCGCGCAGCGTCAGATCGAGCGCGACACCATATCCGGCAATCGCTTTTTTGACATGCTCTTCCGTCGCCTGACGCAGCGTTGCGCCAATCAACACTGCAAGCTCAACTTCGTGGTGAACCGAACCAAAATCCTGCGGCAGCGCCAGCGGCTGGCGAATATCACACAGTGCAGTTTCAGGTTTGATAAACAGTACCGGCTCTTCCGGGGTAGCGCTCCCCATCTCTTTAATATGTTTCGCATAGTTGCTGCCAACGCAAACCACTTTACTCACCGGGAAATCCAGCAAAGCGCCCTGCCAGTTATGATGTTGATACATGGTGTACGACCTCCGGTAACACATTGAACATGAGCGAAAAATGACTATCCGCGCCACCCGGCGGTTTGTCAAATGCCAATATGTTACGGCGATACAATAGCCATAAATATGAAACGGCGGAGCGTTCCGCCGTTATTGCCACAGGATTATTCTTTACCCTGGTTGGCGAGATGTTGCTTCAATAAATTTTCTTGCGGCGGAGGAAGTTGCAAATAATAGCCCTGCGAAATTAAGGCCTCTTTTACTTTTTCTAAATCTGCACCGACTAATTTTTTACGGCCATCAAGCGGCAAAATGATTGCCAGCTGTGGCTGACCGAAACTTTGCATTAATGCTTCTGGCACGCGGGAAAAATCGTCTCTTTTTTCGACGTACAGATAAGTCTGATCGCGTCGGGCACTTCGGTAGATCACACAAAACATACTTTTACTCGGAATTATCGGGAGGTTACTTGCCTGAAAATAATAGTGACTATAACATGCCTGATAGTCTTCGGAATATCACTCAAGATACGGGTGATAATAGCAAAATGAGTAAGGTCAGGATGTCAAATACGCCCATCGAGCTAAAAGGCAGTAGTTTTACCTTATCAGTGGTTCATTTGCATGATGCAAAACCCGAGGTTATTCGTCAGGCGTTAGAAGACAAAATCGCTCAGGCTCCCGCTTTTTTGCTGCACGCTCCTATCGTTGTCAACGTTTCCGCGCTGGAAGGCGCTGTTAACTGGCCCGCGCTGTTGCAGGCTATCACCACAACGGATTTACATGTGGTTGGCATCAGCGGTTGCAAAGATCCAGAACTGAAGGCTGAAGTTGAACGCGCGGGTCTTCCGCTGTTGACGGAAGGAAAAGAGAAAGCACCGCGTAAAGAGCGCGCGCCTGAACCGACGCCGGTTGCGGCGCCGGTCACAAAAACACGCTTAATTGACGCGCCGGTGCGTTCCGGCCAGCGCATTTATGCGCCAAATTGTGATTTGATTGTCACCAGCCACGTTAGCGCAGGCGCGGAGCTTATCGCCGATGGCAACATTCATGTCTATGGCATGATGCGCGGTCGGGCGCTGGCCGGTGCCAGTGGTGATAAAGACGCCCAAATATTCTGTTCTCATCTCACGCCGGAGCTGGTCTCCATTGCGGGGGAATACTGGCTGAGCGATCAGATCCCGGCCGAATTTTATGGCAAAGCGGCGCGTTTGCAGTTGGCCAACGACGCTTTGACAATTCAACCCTTAAATTAAGCCCTTTTAACAAGGAACTCCTATGGCACGCATTATTGTTGTTACTTCGGGTAAAGGGGGCGTTGGCAAGACCACCTCCAGCGCGGCCATCGCTACTGGTTTAGCCCAGAAGGGCAAAAAGACCGTCGTTATCGACTTCGATATCGGCCTGCGTAACCTCGACCTGATTATGGGCTGCGAGCGCCGCGTGGTTTATGATTTCGTTAACGTTATTCAGGGCGATGCCACACTCAACCAGGCGTTAATCAAAGATAAACGCACTGAGAACCTCTACATTCTCCCGGCATCACAAACGCGTGACAAAGACGCTCTGACTCGCGAAGGCGTCGATAGGGTGCTGGAAGACCTGAAGAAAATGGACTTCGATTTTATCGTCTGCGACTCCCCGGCAGGCATTGAGACAGGCGCATTGATGGCGCTCTACTTCGCTGATGAAGCGATTATTACCACCAACCCGGAAGTCTCTTCCGTGCGCGACTCGGACCGAATTCTCGGTATTCTGGCGTCGAAATCCCGCCGCGCGGAAAATGGCGAAGAGCCGATTAAAGAGCATCTGCTGCTCACCCGTTATAACCCGGGTCGCGTAAACCGTGGTGACATGCTCAGCATGGAAGATGTGCTGGAAATCCTGCGTATCAAACTGATTGGCGTGATCCCGGAAGATCAATCGGTGTTACGTGCGTCAAACCAGGGTGAGCCGGTTATTTTGGATACCAATGCTGACGCCGGCAAAGCTTATGCCGATGCCGTGGAGCGTCTGCTGGGAGAAGATCGTCCTTTCCGCTTCATTGAAGAAGAGAAGAAAGGTTTCCTCAAACGCCTGTTCGGAGGATAAGTTATGGCATTACTCGACTTTTTTCTCTCCAGAAAAAAGAACACCGCTAGCATTGCGAAAGAACGTTTGCAGATTATTGTCGCAGAACGCCGTCGCAGCGATGCTGAACCGCATTATTTACCGCAACTGAAGCGGGACATTCTGGAAGTGATTTGCAAATATGTGCAAATCGATCCAGAAATGGTGTCGGTGCAACTGGAGCAAAAAGGGGATGATATTTCCATTCTGGAACTCAACGTCACCCTACCGGAAACCGAAGAGACAAAATAGATTCCCTCCCATGCAGGGATAAAAAAAGGCAGAATATTTTCTGCCTTTTTTATTTTATTCCTGCAAATAAGCTGTGTTTATTTACAGTATTTAACGCGGGTATTCCGCAAGTAATATTTTCAGCTGATCGGCCATCAATTCCCCGCGCCAGCCGCTAATTAATTCCGGTGACGAATTTTGCGGTTTCAATTTCCAGTGCCAGTTGAGTAATTGATTAATCTGCCGACGTGATGCCAGCAGCTCAGCGCTAATGTTCTGGCTTTCGCTGATGGACTGCACCAGCGCTTTGATAGCTTTAAACGCTTTACGATAACCCGGCATATCCATCAGGTTAAGCAGCGGCTCTGGCAGCGCCTCTTCCGGCAAGGCCTGCGCCTGCGCAACCAGCGCCAGCAGCGTTTTGCCATGGAAGCGGATTTCGCTCCCGGAAAGACCAATACTGTCCAGCTCGCCCATACTGCCAGGCATGTAACGCGCCACTGCCCACAGGTTCTCTTCACGCACCACAAAGTTGACGGCCAAATCGCGCTCACGCGCTTTGCGCAGGCGCCAGTCAGCAAGCAAACGCAGGCAAGCAAGCTGGCGCGTCCGCAATTGCCACGCGTTGGTAATTTCGCGCCACGCCTCTTCCGGGGCTAACATTTCCTGGCGGCGTTGCATCATCAGGCGACACTCATCCAGCGCAGCATCCAGCCTTCCTGCCTGATCGGTTTCCGCCAGCAATTTTCCGGCGATAGGCAGCAGATACCACACATCGGCGGCGGCGTAATCGCACTGACGCTCGGTCAGCGGACGCGCCAGCCAGTCAGTGCGGGATTCGCTCTTATCAATCACCAGCCCGGTAAACTCTTCCACCATCGCAGCAAAACCCCACGACATCGGGCGACCGCAGAACGCGGCGAGGATCTGCGTGTCAATCATCGGCTGTGGCTGTACGCCAAACGCATTGAGGAACACTTCCAGATCTTCACTTCCCGCATGCAAATATTTGGTCACGGCGGTGTTGATGAGCAAATCGCGAAACGGCGTCCAGTCGGTGATGGCCAGCGGATCAATCAGCGCCACATGTTCACCGTCATACAGCTGGATCAACCCCAGTTGCGGATAATAGGTGCGGGTGCGGACAAATTCGGTGTCCAGGGCAATCGCTGGAAATGCGCGGGCGGCTTCACATAACGCTGCCAGCGCATCGTTCGTCGTTATCATCTGGTAATTCACGTCATCTTCTCTTTAGTTGCGCCCATAAAAAACGCCGGCTTAACCGGCGTTAGGGGGACTCACGCATAGCTCAGGCGTTATTGTCCACTTTGCCACGCGCTTCGTCACGCAATTCTCGCCTTAAAATCTTGCCAACGTTCGATTTTGGCAGTTCATTGCGAAATTCAACCAGCTTCGGCACTTTATATCCGGTCAGTTGACGGCGACAGAAAGCGATCAGCGCCTCTTCGCTCAGAGAGGCGTCCTTTTTCACCACGAAAATCTTCACCGCTTCGCCGCTGTTTTCTGATGGTACACCAACAGCCGCCACTTCCTGCACGCCGGCATGTTGCATCACCACATCCTCGATTTCATTCGGATAGACATTAAAGCCGGAAACCAGAATCATATCTTTTTTGCGATCGACGATGCGCAGGAAGCCTTCGTCATCCATTACCGCAATATCGCCAGTATGCAGCCAGCCGTCGCGCAGGATCTCATCCGTGGCGTCCGGGCGCTGCCAGTATCCCAGCATCACCTGCGGCCCTTTCACGCACAGTTCACCCGGTTCGCCCGGTGCAACTTCATTGTTGTCGTCATCGACCAGTTTGGCTTCCGTTGAGGGAACCGGCAGGCCGATGCTACCGCTGTGGTAGTCAATATCGTGCGGATTCACACTGACCAGCGGCGCACATTCGGTCAGACCGTAACCTTCCAGCAGATACTGCCCGGTTAATTTCACCCACCGATCGGCAACCGCCTGCTGAACAGGCATCCCGCCGCCTGCGGAAAGGTGTAGCGAGGAGAAGTCCAGTTTGCGGAAATCTTCATTATTCAGCAACGCGTTGAACAGCGTGTTCACGCCGGTCATGGCCGTAAACGGATACTTGCCAAGCTCTTTCACCAGCCCCGGAATATCTCGCGGATTGGTGATCAACAAGTTTTGCCCGCCAAGCTCAATAAACAGCAGGCAGTTCATGGTCAGGGCGAAAATGTGGTACAGCGGCAACGCGGTCACCACCAGCTCTTTCCCGCGATGCAGCAGCGGCCCGTAAGTCGCGTTCACCTGTTCAAGGTTTGCCAGCATATTGCGGTGCGTCAGCATTGCCCCTTTTGCCACGCCGGTTGTACCGCCAGTGTATTGCAGGAAAGCAAGATCTTCGGCAACCACTTCAGGTTTGATGTACTGCATGCGGTAGCCGGCTTGCAGCGCCCGGCGAAAGGAGATCGCATCCGGCAGATGATACTTCGGCACCAACCGTTTCACGTATTTCACAACGAAGTTGACCAGCGTCCCTTTCGCCGGGGAAAGCTGGTCGCCCATGCGCGTCAAAATGACATGTCGCACCTGTGTTTTATCAACGACCTTTTCCAGCGTATGGGCGAAATTCGACACAATAACAATCGCGGCAGCACCGCTGTCATTAAGCTGGTGTTCCAGTTCACGCGGGGTATAAAGCGGGTTGACGTTCACCACAATCATCCCGGCGCGCAAGATACCAAACAGCGCCACCGGGTATTGCAGAAGATTCGGCATCATCAGCGCAACGCGGTCGCCTTTTTGCAGCCCCAGCCCCTGCTGTAAGTAAGCCGCAAACGCCCGGCTGCGCTCTTCAAGTTTACGGAACGTCATTACCTCGCCCATGTTGATAAACGCAGGCTGATCGGCATAACGCGCCGTGGAGTGTTCAAATAATTCAACCAGGGATTGATAACGGTCAGGATTGATCTCCGCCGGAACATCGGCGGGATACCGGTTTAGCCAAACCTTCTTCAATGCATCACCTCTAAAATGAGTATTCTTGGTCATCACAACCCCAGTTAATAAACAAGTCGTTAACATAATATTAACTCAGCGTACCAGTTTATTAATTAAGCGGATTGAAGGTTGCGAAGCGCGTCACTAATTATTTTTCTTATACAAAGCCCAATATAAAAAACAGCGGCTTAGCCGCTGTTTCGTTTTCTTGATAAAACAAGAAATTACTCTGTTACGACCGTCTCGACTCGCGCAGGTTCAGGCGGGAACCAGCCCCATCCACCGTACCCGCCATGCCACGCGCGCGGATGCGGTCCCGGCCCCCAGTACCAAGGGTCGATAGGCTGCGGCGGCAACATTACCTGCTGGGTTAATCGCCAGCGTTTGTAACCATTTGCCTGCATGACCATAAATTTATACGGTGCGTTGCCAATTTTGCCGTCTGCAGTACCGGTTATCGGGCCAACCACAGTCACCAGCTGATTGCGGAAATCGACCGGATCGAGAAAACCGTTTACATCAGCAAAAATTCGCCCAACGGATGGCTCGCCTAAAATAGGACGCGCGCCGCTATCGAGCGGTACGGCAGCGATCTCAAGCCGGGTTTTCCCCTGCTGATTCTGGATATCAACCACTTTACCGCCAAAGCGGGCTTCCTGACCGACATACAGCGACGGCGCACTCATCACCCGCACTAAATCATCTTGCGGCGTGGGACTGGTTCCTTTAATCGCGTCAGGCACAGAAACACAACCGCTTAATACCGCGATTGCCAGCCCCGCCAGCAATCCGCGCACAACCTTTTTTTGACCCGCCATGATGCGACTCCTTACCCCAGTAGATACTACTGAGATTCATTCCCGGCCAGGAAGTTTCTTCCATGCCACTTCGTTACGCAAATAAACCGGCTCGGCATGCTCGACAGCGACAGTTTTCTGCGCCGCCAGCAGTTGACGAGCGATGGGCAGCATATCTTCCGCAGCGGGCAATAAGATCTCGCCATCACGCAGGGTTGCCCTACTGTTGTTGCCCATCTCTGGCCATGCGGGCCAGCCAGTACCGACCATCGCCCACTCGCCATCCAACTGCTGCAAACGTTCAGTTACGGCTTGCGGTTTTAATACCGCTTCCGTCTCTTCGCCATGCCAGACGCCATTTTCATCGCGCTGATACTCTGCCCAGTAGACTTCGCCCATTCGTGCGTCAATCGCCGCCAGCACGCGGGTCGCGCCCGTTTTGCGCCACGCGCCCTGCGCCATTGTCGCCAGCGTTGACACGCCAATCATCGGCAGTTCAACGCCGAGCGCCAGCCCCTGCGCAATGCCAATGCCGATGCGCACACCGGTAAAACTCCCCGGGCCACGACCAAAAGCCAGTGCGTCCAGCTGTGTAAGTTTAAGTTCAGCATCGCCAAGCACATCCCTGACCAGCGGCAGGATGCGTTGCGTGTGTTCACGTGGGCAAAGTTCGAAGTGAGCGAAGGTCGTTCCATCGTTCCATAAGGCGACAGAACAAGCTTCTGTGGCAGTATCAATAGCCAGAATGCGCATGGGTATAGCGGTCCATGAAAAACAAAATGGCGCGCATCTTACCACAGTCCGCAGAAAATTACTCCGCCGGGGGAGAGGCGAGGAATTCAACCGCGCGGCGAATATCGCGGGTTCGCGGCGCAGGCGGCAGGCTGGCAAGAAACACAGCGCCATACGGGCGCATCACCAGACGGTTATCACAAATGACCAGCACGCCACGATCGTCAATATCACGAATCAGGCGCCCGACGCCTTGTTTGAGGGTAATAACCGCATCCGGCAATTGAACTTCATCAAACGGATCGCCTCCGCGCAGGCGGCAATCTTCCATCCGCGCTTTTAACAACGGATCTTCCGGAGACGTAAACGGCAGCTTATCAATAATGACCAGCGATAACGTGTCACCACGCACGTCCACCCCTTCCCAGAAACTGCTGGTTGCCACCAGTAACGCATTACCGGCATTCACAAATTGCTGTAACAGTTGCCCTTTGCTGGTTTCTCCCTGCAGCAATACAGGCAGGCTCATGGTGGCGCGAAATTGCTCGGCGAGATCACGCATCATGGCGTGCGAAGTGCACAGCATAAAGCAGCGGCCATTGTTGGCTTCAATCATTGGTCTGAGCATCGCCGCCAACTGACGTGCAGCGCCTGGCTGATTGGTCTGCGGAAGATTGCGCGGCACGCACAGCAATGCCTGGCGCTCATAATCAAAGGGGCTTGGCAGCAACAGCGATTGCGCCCCTTCAATACCAAGCCGCGCGGTAAAATGGTGCAGATCGTCATTCACCGAAAGCGTTGCGGAGGTGAAAATCCAGCTGCCCTTTTTCTGCGCCATCACCTCGGTAAACTTGTCCGCTACGGTCAGCGGCGTTAACGCCAGCGTGAAGTTGCGTGACGTGCATTCATACCAGTAGCTAAAGCCTGGCTGGTTGATCTCTTTGAGCCGTTTCAGCCTCGCACGGTATGTCGTTGCGCGTTCGAAAGCGGCATCCAACAGTGCGGAGCGGCCCAGCGACAGCTTCGCCACGTCGTAACAGAGTTCCAGTGCATCATCAAGCAACAACAACGCGCGTTGAATATGCGCATCCGCCAGCAGCTCGCGTAGGTTGCCGCGATAACCCGGCTCACCTAACTGCAGGCGAAAATCTTGTGTGCTTTGCGCCAGACGATCGGCGCACTTCTGTAACTGCGCGGTATCTTTCAGTTCGGTGCGATAGGCGATGGTGAAATCTTTTGCGAGATCAAGGAGCTGACGGCTGGAGAGCGACTGACCAAAATACTGGCTGGCGATATCGGGAAGCTGATGCGCTTCGTCAAAGATCATCACTTCGGCTTCCGGGATCAGCTCACCGAAACCGCTCTCTTTCACCACCATATCGGCAAGAAACAGATGATGGTTGACCACCACCACGTCGGCATCCATCGCTTTTTTACGCGCCTTGACCACGAAACAGTCTGTGTACATCGGGCAGTCGCTACCCAGACAGTTATCGTTGGTGCTGGTCACCAGCGGCCACGCCTGTGAATCTTCCGCCACACTGACGCAGGTACTGATGTCACCATCGGTGGTTTGGTTCGACCAGGAGCGCAGCAAAATAACATCGCTGAGGGTTTGTACAGGCAGATCGCCACCCGCCAGCGCTTGCTGTTCCAGACGTTCAATACAGAGGTAGTTGGAGCGCCCTTTCAGCAGCGCGGTACGTCCGGTGAATTCCAGCGCTTTGGCGACGGTGGGTAAATCGCGGCTGTAAAGCTGATCCTGCAAGGCTTTCGAACCGGTGGAAATAATCACTTTTTTCCCGGCGCGCAGCGCAGGCGCAAGGTAGGCGTAGGTTTTACCGGTACCGGTGCCCGCTTCCACCACCAGCGGCTGCGTGTTCTCAATCGCGTGTGTGACGGCTTGCGCCATCTGGCGCTGCGGTTCACGCGGTTTGAATCCCGCAATGGCTTTGGCTAATTGGCCGTCTGTTGCAAAATCGTCCGTCACACTACCCCCTGGTTAAATCGCCAGTGATTATGTCAGGGTGAGCGGATTTACGCCAGCCAGGTTTTTATGGCACTCTTGCCCGCGAATTCATGGCAAATAAGAAGGAACAGTTAATGACAATTGTGCGTATTGATGCGGCAGACCGCTGGTCTGATGTGGTTATCCATAACCAGACGCTTTACTACACTGGCGTGCCGGAAAACCTCGATGCCGATGCGTTTGAACAGACGGCCAATACGCTGGCGCAAATTGATGCGGTTCTGCTCAAGCAAGGTAGCGATAAAACGCGCATTCTTGATGCCACCATTTTTCTGGCCGATGGCGACGACTTCGCCGCCATGAATAAAGCGTGGGATACCTGGGTTGTTGCTGGCCATGCACCGGTGCGCTGCACCGTGCAGGCAAAACTGATGAATCCGCGTTATAAAGTGGAAATCAAAATCATCGCCGCGGTGTAATTACTCGTCATCTTCATCTTCAAAGCGCGCCACAATCCGTTCGCCGGTATGGCTGGCGCGTAACTCTTCAGCAACCTGCGCAATCGCCTGCCCGCTGCTCATGCCACCGGACATTAATTCCTGGATACGCTCTACCGCTTTTTGCTGCTGCTCGTGACTGAGGGAAGGTAAACCTGCAAACATTGTCAACTCCTGCTAAATTGTTGGCGCTAATTATTCCATGCGTCGGCACACTTCACCAGCGCAGACGCACATGAGTCAGGATCAATGAAGACGTTATCCCCCGCCGTTATTTCGCTGCCGTGGCGCCAGGACGCCGCCGAACACTACTTTGCCCCACTCAGCCACCAGCCCTGGGCCATGCTGTTGCATTCTGGCCATGCTGAACATCCGCACAATCGTTTTGATATTGTGGTTGCCGATCCGCTGGAAACGCTGACGACGCGCGGTGAGGCAACGACACTTAATGGTAGCGAGATATCTCAGGAAGATCCGCTACACCTGTTGCAACACCGTCTGGATGCTTACCCGTTTCGATGCGAACCTCATGCCGATCTGCCGTTTCAGGGCGGTGCGCTTGGGCTGTTTGGCTATGATTTAGGCCGCCGCTTCGAAAAACTGCCCGCGATTGCCGAACAGGACATTAGCATTGCGGATATGGCTGTCGGGATTTATGACTGGGCGCTGATTGTCGACCACCAGTTGCAGCGTGTGACGTTGCTCAGCCATAGCGATGTTAACGCCAGGCAGGCATGGCTACAGGCGCAAAGCGAACCGCAGCGCCAACCGTTTCGGCTGACATCCGCCTGGCAGGCCAATATGACGCGTGGCGAATATGGCGAAAAATTCCGACAGGTGCAGGCGTGGTTACACAGCGGCGACTGCTACCAGGTCAACCTGGCGCAACGATTTGCTGCGGACTATTGCGGGGATGAGTGGCTGGCGTTTACCCAACTTAACCGTGAAAACCGCGCGCCGTTCAGCGCTTTTTTGCGCCTTGAACACGGCGTGATCCTGAGCCTGTCGCCGGAGCGCTTTATTCGCCTTGAACGCGACAATATCGAAACACGCCCGATTAAAGGCACATTGCCAAGGCTTGCCGACCCGCAGGCAGATGCACAACAAGCGCAGAAACTCGCCGCCTCAGCGAAAGACCAGGCCGAAAACCTGATGATTGTTGATTTGATGCGTAACGATATCGGTCGCGTGGCGACACCGGGTTCGGTGCGCGTGCCGGAACTTTTCGTCGTCGAACCTTTTCCTGCCGTGCACCATTTGGTCAGCACCGTAACGGCAAAATTGCCAGCCGGACGACATGCCAGCGATCTGCTGCGCGCGGCGTTTCCAGGCGGCTCAATCACCGGCGCACCGAAAGTGCGGGCGATGGAAATTATCGATGAACTTGAACCGCAGCGGCGTAACGCCTGGTGTGGCTCGATTGGCTATCTCAGTTTCTGCGGGAACATGGATACCAGCATCACCATTCGCACCCTCAGCGCCTGTGCAGGAAAAATTTACTGTTCCGCAGGCGGCGGTATTGTGGCCGACAGCCAGGAAGAGGCGGAGTATCAGGAAACTTTTGATAAAGTTAACCGTATCCTGCGGCAACTGGAGAGATGATTCGTGGAGCAACCGGCTTTAACTCTGGATGATTTTTTATCGCGTTTTCAGCTTTTACGCCCGCAACTCAACCCGGCGGTGGCGAATACACGTCAGGCAGCGGTGCTGGTGCCGGTGGTGCGCCGTGAGCAGCCCGGCTTATTACTCACCCAACGCTCGCCTCTGCTTCGCAAGCACGCGGGTCAGGTGGCGTTCCCCGGTGGCGCGGTTGACAGCACGGATGCCTCGCTAATCGCTGCGGCGCTGCGTGAGGCGCAGGAAGAAGTCGCCATTCCGCCCGAGGTCGTTGAAGTGATTGGGGTTTTACCGCCGGTTGATAGCGTGACCGGTTTTCAGGTTACGCCGATAGTGGGCATAATTCCGCCGGATTTGCCCTATCACGCCAGTGAAGATGAAGTGGCGGCGGTGTTTGAAATGCCGCTGGCCGAAGCACTGCGTCTTGGTCGCTATCATCCGCTGGATATCCACCGCCACGGCAATGCGCATCGGGTGTGGTTATCCTGGTATCAGCATTATTTTGTCTGGGGCATGACAGCGGGAATTATTCGCTCGCTGGCGCTGCAAATTGGGCGCAGACCTTGACTATACTTTACACATAGCACTTTTGTGACAGCGTACGCGCTATTAGTAAAATCAGGGTTAGCCATTAGTTTAATTCATGTGAATAGTTAAGCTGATGATGGCCTTCCCTCTTACACTATGCGCAGTTATTACATCGTTACTGGAAACGCCGGTAACCCTGTCAGGAGCGTTAATGTGATTAGTCTATTCGACATGTTTAAGGTGGGGATTGGTCCCTCATCCTCCCACACTGTAGGCCCGATGAAGGCCGGTAAGCAGTTCGTCGATGACCTAGTCGAAAAAGGATTGCTGGGTAACGTCACCCGTGTGGTGGTTGATGTGTACGGCTCGCTCTCCCTTACCGGGAAAGGTCACCATACCGATATCGCTATTATTATGGGACTGGCGGGCAACGAGCCGGCCACGGTCGATATCGATGCAATCCCGGGTTTTATCCGTGATGTGGAAAATCGTGGTCGTCTGCTGCTGGCGATGGGGCGTCATGAAGTCGATTTCCCGAAAGATGACGGGATGCGTTTTCACAGCGATAACCTGTCGCTGCATGAAAACGGCATGCGCATCACTGCGCTGAATGGCGAAAACGCTATTTACAGCAAAACCTACTATTCCATCGGCGGGGGTTTTATCGTCGATGAAGAGCATTTTGGTAAAGAGACCACCAGCGCGGTCAATGTCCCTTATCCGTTCAATTCCGCAACCCAGATGCTGGAGTATTGCAAAGAAACCGGTTTGTCGCTTTCTGGCATGGTGATGCAGAACGAGCTGGCATTGCACTCGAAAAAAGAGATTGAAGAGTATTTCGGTAATGTCTGGTCAACCATGCGCGCCTGTATCGATCGCGGCATGAATACAGAAGGCGTGCTGCCGGGGCCACTGCGCGTTCCGCGCCGCGCTTCCGCGCTGCGTCGTATGTTGGTATCCAGTGATAAGCTCTCCAGCGATCCGATGAACGTTATCGACTGGGTGAATATGTTTGCGCTGGCGGTTAACGAAGAAAACGCCGCCGGTGGCCGCGTGGTAACTGCGCCAACTAACGGTGCCTGCGGTATCGTTCCGGCTGTACTGGCCTATTACGACCACTTTATCGAATCCGTCAGCCCGGATATTTATATCCGCTATTTCCTCGCCGCTGGTGCCATCGGCGCATTGTACAAAATGAACGCCTCCATTTCTGGTGCCGAAGTTGGCTGCCAGGGCGAAGTGGGCGTTGCCTGTTCGATGGCGGCGGCGGGCCTGGCAGAACTGCTGGGCGCCAGCCCGGAACAGGTCTGCGTGGCGGCGGAAATTGGCATGGAACACAACCTCGGTCTGACCTGTGACCCGGTGGCCGGTCAAGTGCAAGTACCGTGCATTGAGCGTAACGCCATTGCTTCGGTAAAAGCGATTAACGCCTCGCGCATGGCGATGCGCCGTACCAGCGCGCCACGTGTCTCGCTCGATAAAGTGATCGAAACAATGTATGAGACCGGCAAAGATATGAACGCCAAATACCGTGAAACATCGCGTGGCGGGCTTGCCATCAAAGTACAGTGTGATTAATTCTTGCTTATCAACGCCGTTCAGCCGAACGGCGTTTTTTTAACTTTTGCTGCAGTTGAGTGATCTTTCACCGATTTATCGTCGCTCCGCTAATTCCCCACTACACTTTGAGTGTTCTGGCATGGAAATCAGGTCAGGGATTTTACAGGCGGCAGCGGCATGCAGACGGCTCAACGGATCATAAAAAGTTACCGACGACGGCGCGCCATTGTTTGCGTGCTGGTTGGCGCTGTCGCACTATTTTTGACCCTGACGTTTCGCTTTATTTCGGAGCGTAATTTAAATCATCAGCGTGTTTACGCCTTTACCAACCACGCGGTCAAAACCCTTGAACGATTGATGCTGCCGCTGGAAGCGGGTCGCAGTGTGCTGGTTCCTCTGGTTGGCATCCCCTGTAGCGATATTCATCTGCAACTTCGCAAGCTGGCAGCAAGCCTGCAAACCGTGCGATCTATCGGCCTGATTCAAAACGGAACGCTCTATTGTTCGAGCATCTTTGGCCAGCGTGATGTTGGCATTCACCAGCTTCAGCCCTCGCTGCCTTCACGTTCGCAAAAACTGGTGCTCACCACTGACCAGTCACTGTTAAAAGATCGCCCTATTTTGATCATGTGGTATCCCACCAGTGAAGACGGGCAAAGTGGCGTTATGGAAGCGGTAAATATTGAGTTGCTGAGTAATTTAATGCTGGAGCCGCAGGTGCCATTAATTACCAGCGTTAGCCTCAGCGTAGGCGGCAAACATCTGGTCGAAGGCAAAGGTGTGCTGGATAACTTACCACCGCTGGAAAACGAAAAGCGTTACCAACGTACTTCTGCCCATTTTCCTTTTACCATCAGCGTTACCGGGCCGGGTTCTACGCGGCTGGCGCTGTGGCATTTGCCCTCGCAGTTGCCTCTGGCGCTAATGATGAGTTTATTGACCGGTTTTATTGCCTGGTTTGCCACCGCCAACCGCATGAGCTTTTCCCGCGAGATAAATCTCGGGCTTGCCGGGCATGAGTTTGAGCTGTTTTGCCAGCCATTGCTCCATGCAAACAACATGCAGTGTGCGGGCGTCGAAATTTTGTTGCGCTGGCACAACCCACGCCAGGGGTGGATTTCGCCGGAGATATTTATCCCGATTGCCGAAGAGCAGCATCTGATTGCCCCGCTGACACGTTATGTGTTGGCTGAGACCCAGCGTCAACTCGCACTCTTTCCTGCTGATCCTCACTTTCATATCGGCATCAACGCTGCACCAAGCCATTTGCGCCACGGTGAATTGTTAAAAGATCTCGTCCAGCTCTGGTTTAACAAAAATCCCGCCCAGCAGTTAACCATTGAACTCACCGAGCGCGATGCGTTGCTGGATGTCGAATCCCGTATGCTGCGTGAACTTCATCGCCATGGCGCAAAGATAGCCATTGATGATTTCGGTACGGGTAATAGCTCGCTTTCGTGGCTCGAGAAATTACATCCGGACATCCTGAAAATTGATAAGTCTTATACCGCGGCTATCGGTACGGATGCGGTGAATTCAACGGTGACCGATATGATTATCGCGCTCGGCCAACGGCTGAATATCGAGCTGGTCGCGGAAGGTGTGGAGACAACGCAACAAGCGCTGTATTTACGTCAACAGGGTGTGCATATGTTGCAGGGGTTTCTTTTTGCAGCACCGATGCCAGTGAAAGATTTTCCGGCCTGGCTGGCGGGGAATATCTCCCCGCCGCCGGAGCGGCATAACGGCCATGTCGCGCCGTTAATGCCGGGATAACGATTACTCTTCTTCGTCGTGAGCAGGTTGCTCTTTAACAATACGGACCAGATCAACACGGTAATCGTTGGCTTCAATCACGGTGATATGCAACGGTGCCATTTCGAAGGTTTCGCCCACTGGCGGGATTTGCCCCCGTGCGGCTATCACCAGGCCGGCTACAGTGGCAATGTCTTCGTCTTCATCAATGAAGTTGTCCAGACCCAGCGTGTGTTGCAGCGCATGTAAGTCCGTGGTGCCTTTGACCAGCCAGCCGTCACCATCGGCAATGATTTCTGGCGTTTCATCCGCGTCCGGGAATTCACCGGCGATAGCCTCCAGTACGTCCAGCGGCGTTACAAGCCCTTGCACGACACCGAACTCATTGGTAACGATAACGAAACTCCCGCGTGCCCGGCGCAATACGGCCAGCAGCTTAATCGGATCCAGGGTTTCCGGCACAACAATCGCTGGCGTTGCCGCAGCGATGGCGGCGACATCTACGCCCTCTTCCAGCGCGACCAGTATCTCTTTCGCACGCACAATGCCGATAACTTCATCCAGCTCGCCACGGCAAACCGGGAACAGGCTGTGCGGCGAGGACAACAGCTGTTGGCGGATCTGTTCAACGCCGAGATTTGCATCCACCCAACTGATATCACCCCGAGGCGTCATAATGCTGCGAAGCGAGCGTGAGGCCAGCGTTAATACGCCGTTAATCATATAACGCTCTTCTTCCGCAAACGCCCCTTCCGGCACCGGTACGGAGGCCTGGCTATCCGCTTCAATTTGCGGGTTCGACTGGCGGCGGCCGCCCATCAAACGCACGATGGCATCAGCCGTACGGGCGCGCAGCGGCAGATGCGACTGATGACGAATAAAGTTCCGGCGCGCAATCTGGTTAAAGAACTCAATGATGATGGAGAAACCAATCGCCGCGTACAGGTAACCTTTCGGAATATGGAAGCCAAAACCTTCGGCCACCAGGCTCAAACCAATCATCAGCAGGAAGCTCAGACAGAGCACGACCACCGTGGGATGTTGGTTCACAAAACGCGTCAGTGGTTTTGACGCCAGCAACATCACCGCCATGGCAATAACGACAGCCGCCATCATTACCGGCAGATGATTGACCATGCCGACTGCGGTAATGACCGCATCGAGTGAGAACACCGCGTCAAGAATAACGATCTGCACGACGACCACCCAGAAGCTGGCGTAGCCTTTGCCGTGCCCGCTGTCATGTTCGCGGTTTTCCAGCCGTTCATGCAGCTCCGTCGTCGCCTTGAACAACAGGAACACACCGCCGAATAACATAATCAGATCGCGCCCGGAGAAGGTGAAATCCCAGACGGAAAAAAGCGGTTGTGTCAGCGTGACCATCCACGAGATCAGCGACAACAGCCCCAGTCGCATCACCAACGCGAGCGACAGGCCAATGAGACGCGCTTTATCACGCTGTTTCGGCGGCAGTTTGTCGGCAAGGATGGCAATAAACACCAGGTTGTCGATACCGAGAACAATTTCCAGAACAACCAGCGTCAATAATCCCGCCCAAATCGAGGGATCCATTAAGAATTCCATGACAGGCTCCTGAGAAGATATGCGTTATTCAGTATGCGGAAATGCACAAATATGACATTGAACGTCGTTGGGAAATGGCGGAAAACGCCGGGCTGCGTGGCACGAGAAGGCCAACAAGTGAACTGACGTCGGTGACGATCCATACGGTGGGCTGCTGCCCTATACTCCTGACTAATTAAACGGAGGATAAACATATCAGAGAGACTTTGAAATTTGCAAAGATTTACCGGAATTTGCAATTTGTGTGGATATTTTGCGCTTCGAAATTTCACGAAGAGGAAACCTAAATTACGGATCTTCATCACATAAATTATTTTTTCACTATCTAAAATAATTCCCGAAAGTCATAGGTGTTCTCTTTAACCCTTATCTGAATCGATTCGGTTTACCGTTACCGGGACAGATTCACAATACATCAATTAATGGTGTGTTAACGACAAGAAGAAGGAGGTAGCAAGTGACCATTGCTATTGTTATAGGCACACATGGTTGGGCTGCGGAACAGTTGCTCAAAACCGCCGAGATGCTGCTGGGCGAGCAGGAGAACGTCGGTTGGATTGATTTTGTTCCCGGTGAAAATGCGGAAACGTTGATCGAAAAGTACAACGCACAGCTGGCGAAGCTGGATATCGGCAAAGGTGTGCTGTTTCTCGTCGATACATGGGGCGGCAGCCCGTTTAACGCTGCCAGCCGCATTGTCGTCGATAAAGAGCATTATGAAGTCATTGCTGGCGTCAATATTCCGATGCTGGTGGAAACACTGATGGCCCGGGATGACAACCCGACGTTTGACGAACTGGTGGCACTGGCGGTGGAGACCGGACGTGAAGGCGTGAAAGCGCTAAAAGCACAACCGGTGGCAAAACCCACACCTGCTCCTGTGGCACCGAAAGCGGCAGCACCTGCCAAACCAATGGGACCTAATGATTATATGGTTATCGGCCTTGCCCGTATCGATGACCGTCTAATCCATGGCCAGGTGGCTACCCGCTGGACAAAAGAGACTAACGTTACGCGTATTATCGTCGTGAGCGACGAAGTGGCAGCAGATAATGTTCGTAAAACTCTGCTGACTCAGGTTGCGCCTCCAGGTGTGACGGCACATGTCGTTGATGTCGCCAAAATGGTGCGTGTGTATAACAACCCTAAATACGCGGGCGAGCGCGTGATGCTGTTGTTCACCAACCCGACGGATGTGCTGCGCGTCGTTGAAGAGGGGGTAAAAATCACCACCGTCAACATTGGCGGTATGGCTTATCGTCAGGGTAAAACCCAGGTGAATAACGCGGTTTCGGTGGACGAGAAAGATATTGCCGCATTCAAGAAATTGAACGAACGCAATATTGAGCTGGAAGTCCGCAAAGTTTCAAACGATCCGAAACTGAAAATGATGGATTTAATCAGCAAAGTGGCGAAATAACCGCGGCGGCCTGATTGACTCAGTTTTCACACTTACGTCTGATTTAGCTATAGGAGAAGTACAATGGAGATTACCACTCTTCAGATTGTGCTGGTGTTCGTCGTCGCGTGTATTGCCGGTATGGAGTCGATACTCGATGAATTCCAGTTCCACCGTCCGTTGGTGGCATGTACGCTGGTGGGCATCGTTCTGGGTGATATGAAAACCGGTATCATTATCGGCGGTACGCTGGAAATGATTGCTCTGGGCTGGATGAACATCGGCGCGGCGGTCGCACCCGATGCGGCGCTGGCGTCGATTATCTCGACCATTCTGGTCATTGGCGGTCATCAGAGCATTGGTGCCGGTATTGCACTGGCCATTCCTCTGGCGGCGGCAGGCCAGGTTCTGACCATTATTGTTCGTACCATTACCGTCGGCTTCCAGCATGCTGCGGATAAGGCAGCCGAAACTGGCAACCTGACGGCGCTTTCCTGGATCCACGTCTCTTCACTGTTCCTGCAAGCTATGCGTATCGCTATCCCGGCAGTCATTGTCGCTATCTCCGTCGGTACCAGTGAAGTTCAGGGCATGCTGAACGCCATTCCTGAAGTAGTGACCAGCGGTCTGAATATCGCCGGTGGTATGATCGTGGTGGTAGGTTATGCGATGGTCATCAATATGATGCGCGCAGGCTACCTGATGCCGTTCTTCTACCTCGGCTTCGTGACGGCGGCATTCACCAATTTCAACCTCGTCTCGCTGGGTGTTATCGGTGCAGTTATGGCGATTCTCTACATTCAGCTCAGCCCGAAATATAACCGTTCAGCAGGCGGCGCTGCTCCGGCTGCGGGTTCCAACGATCTTGATAACGAACTGGATTAACAGGTGAACGACATGGTTGATATGACAAAAACTCCGACTGAGAAAAAACTCACCCAGAGTGACATTCGTGGCGTGTTCCTGCGTTCTAACCTGTTCCAGGGATCATGGAACTTCGAACGTATGCAGGCATTGGGCTTCTGCTTCTCGATGGTGCCGGCGATTAAACGTTTGTACCCGGAAAACAACGAAGCGCGCCGTCAGGCCATTAAACGTCACCTGGAGTTCTTTAACACCCATCCATACGTCGCGGCGCCGGTACTGGGCGTTACGCTGGCGATGGAAGAGCAGCGTGCAAACGGCGCAGAGATTGACGATGGTGCGATTAACGGCATCAAAGTTGGTCTGATGGGGCCGCTGGCAGGCGTCGGCGACCCGATTTTCTGGGGTACGGTGCGCCCGGTATTTGCAGCACTCGGTGCAGGTATTGCCATGAGTGGTAGCCTGCTCGGGCCATTGCTGTTCTTCTTCTTATTTAATATTGTCCGCCTGGCAACACGTTATTACGGCGTGGCGTACGGCTACCGTAAAGGTATCGACATTGTTAAAGATATGGGCGGTGGTTTCCTGCAAAAACTGACCGAGGGGGCGTCAATTCTCGGCCTGTTTGTGATGGGTGCGCTGGTTAACAAGTGGACGCACGTGAACATTCCACTCGTGGTATCAGAAATTACCGATCAGACCGGTAAAACCAACGTCACGACCGTGCAAACCATTCTCGATCAGTTAATGCCTGGCCTGGTGCCGCTGCTGCTGACTTTCGCCTGCATGTGGTTGCTGCGTAAGAAAGTTAACCCGCTGTGGATCATCGTTGGCTTCTTTGTCATCGGGATTGTAGGTTACGCCATTGGTCTTCTGGGTCTTTAATGTGTGATGTGATAACCGGGGGCTTGCCCCCGGTTTTTTTATGTAAGGAGAAACAATGACGATTACGGATATCGTATTGGTACTGTTTATCGCCGCCCTGCTGGCTTTCGCTATCTATGATGAGTTCATCATGCCGCGCCGCATGGATACTACGTTCCTGGCGGTTCCCCTGTTACGCAGAAGCCGTACCGATGGGGCTATTTTTGTCGGCTTACTGGCGATCCTCATCTATAACAACACCGCCAATGGCGGTTCATCATTAACCATGTGGTTATTATTTGCACTGGCTTTGCTGGGCATTTATCTATTCTGGATCCGCGCCCCCAAAATAATCTTTAAAAGGCGTGGTTTTTTCTTTGCTAATGCGTGGATTGAATATAGCCGTATAAAAGAGATGAATTTATCGGAAGATGGTGTGTTAGTAATGCAATTAGAACAACGACGTCTGCTTATTCGCGTAAGAAATATCGACGACCTGGAAAAGATATATGCTGTTTTACTTAAAACTCAGTAAGTTAGGATTTCATAACACGGAGATCGCTCCGCGCGAGTAATCATCAGATTTATAGCCATTGCTATGTTGATGGGCTGATGTACTTATATTTATTAACGTAATTTTCACCGATAAATCTAAATGCTAATCGTTATCGATAAGTAAACAACATTATATATTGCTGTTGTTGTTTTATATTCTCAAAATATGTTAAGGTGCGTCCGTCGTTGGGGAGTAGCCGATTTCCATTCCCTGGAAATGTACGTGTCAACATACTCGTTGCAAAACGTGGCACGTACGGACTGAAGACATCAGTCAGGCGAGACCATTGGCACATCAACTGCTGTTTACTGGGGGCAGAGATGTGTTATATGGAACTCCCGGTCAGGATGCTCACATGAATTTATCCGCCACTCTTCTCCTCGCTTTTGGCATGTCGATGGATGCTTTCGCTGCTTCTATCGGTAAGGGTGCCACCTTACATAAACCAAAATTTTCTGAAGCATTGCGCACCGGTCTTATCTTTGGCGTGATTGAAACCCTGACGCCGTTGATTGGCTGGGGGTTGGGGTTGCTGGCCACGAAATTTGTCCTGGAATGGAATCACTGGATAGCGTTTGTGCTGCTGGTATTTCTTGGTGGCCGGATGGTGCTTGAGGGAATACGCGGCGATGACGACAATGAAGCGGAAACACCCCATCGCCATGGGTTCTGGTTGCTGGTGACCACCGCAATTGCTACCAGCCTCGACGCGATGGCTGTTGGCGTTGGCCTCGCTTTCCTGCAAGTCAATATTCTCGCAACTGCGCTGGCGATTGGTTGTGCCACGCTGATTATGTCGACAACAGGGATGATGATTGGCCGTTTTATTGGCCCGCTTCTGGGAAAGCGAGCCGAAATTCTCGGTGGGATTGTGCTGATTGGTATTGGCGCGCAGATCCTGTGGAGCCACTTTGCCGCTTAGTTTTCCCGCTGTAAGCAGTGAATTGTAAAATCAGTCTGGCAGTGGAATTGCTCCATTGCCGCTAACTTTTCCCACACTTCCCGTTTTGCCCGCCAGGCAAAAGGCGTCATTTGCAATAACGCAACGGCTTGCTGGCCCGTCAATGTCATCTCATAAGAGAGTGATTGCTGTTCCAGCAGTCTGAACCCTGCGATTTCGCCGCTATTTTCCGCATGCAGATGCACCTCATCATAAATAAGCCCCTTTAATTCCATCAGGTGTTGCGGTCCTGGCGATGCGGTGATGACAATACCTTCTGGTTTCATTACGCGCGCCAGTTCTTGCGCTTTGCAGGGTGCATAGATACGCACCAGACCGTCAATGCAGCCATCTTCAAAAGGTAAACGATGGCTGGATGCAACACAGAACATGATCGCCGAATAGCGCTTCGCCGCCGCACGGATAGCCGCTTTTGAAACATCCAGCCCAAGTATTTGTGCACCATGTTGCTGTGCAATCGCGGCAAATGCCTGGGTGTAATACCCTTCCCCACAGCCTATATCGAGCACCGCATCGGCTAACGGCGGTAGCCGCGCATGCAAAATGTCACTAATTGCATCACGCAATGGCTGATAATGCCCTGCATCGAGAAAAGCGCGGCGCGCTTGCATCATCTCCGCATTGTCACCAGGATCCTTCGAGCGTTTATGCTGAACGGGCAAGAGATTGACATAACCCTCTTTCGCAATATCAAACTGATGCCGCTGCGCGCAAAAGAAGGATTTATCTCGACGGTGCAAAGGTGCGTGGCAGAGCGGACAACTGAAAGCCATAAAAACTCCGGGGCGTTCTTAAAGGGCGAAAGTGTACCGCCATTTGTTATGCCGTGGAAATTAAAAAGCCCCGCACTAAGGCGAGGCTTTATGTCTGACATTGATGCGCTACATGCGCTTCAAGCTCAGGGGTGTCGAAATCAGATAGCAGTTACGTTAACTGCAGCCGGGCCTTTCTGGCCGTCCTGAATTTCAAACTCAACGTTCTGGCCTTCGGCCAGAGTTTTGAAGCCGTTACCCTGGATTGCAGAGAAGTGTACGAATACATCTTTGCTGCCATCAGCCGGAGTAATGAAACCAAAACCTTTAGACTCGTTGAACCACTTAACTTGACCTTTAATCTTTGCCATTTGCAAAATTCCTTAATGTATATACTTCGCCCGCAGGCATTGACTGAGAAAACTGAGACATTACTGCTTGAGGCACTAATATAAGGTTCGGCAGAGAAGCTGTATTCAACGAAACGTGTTTACTCAGGACTTCTTTACTGAAAATGCCACACATAAACAGAACTGTACCTCGATTGACCCAAAACGTGTTATCACATAATACGTAAATTATGGCAAGCCATTTTTAAACATGTCTGGATCCGTCGCACAAATTCAACGGCCATCAAGACTTGTTGTGCACGATTATGCATAACATTGAACGCTATAACAGCCGCGCTGAACACCAAAAGCAATGCTCAAAGAAGCGAATTTATCACTATAGCTCAATAAGTTCCGTTGCTCCACGGCAGTTACCTCCTCGCTATGCATATAGCGTATATCGTAAGAACTTTTTGCGCATACTTATGCTTTTTTCATAGTCCAGGAAGATTCTTAAACAAATATATGCGTCGGAGAAACTATTACCTCAAACCGCTATGGATATTTCTTGTGCAAATAAGCAAAGTTGTGCACCAAAATAATGAAATTATGATGACACTGCCTCATAAAAAGGCAAAGAAAACGTTTCGATAAAAATAAAACAACATGATTATAAAAGAACTCATCTTTTTGGCAGGAGGTCTGAATTAACAAAGGGGTAAATACTGGCCAATTTTTAAGATCCGAAAGTTATCATTCTCTGCAGCCGTTTCGCTTAGCGCCTCCTGTAACTCTTTTACAGGTTCATCAAGCGATTCGTCCGCCAGCTCAAAAACGCCCCAATGAATGGGAACAGCAAGTGGTGCTCCCAGTTGCTGCCACAATGCAACAGCGCTTTGCGGATCCATATGGTTCATCGCCATAAACCAGCGTGGCGCATAAGCGCCAATTGGCAACGCGATAGTATCCAGTTGACCTAACCGTAGAGGAATGGTGAGTAATTCTGGCGTGTAACCTGTATCACCAGCAAACCAAAAACGTTGCGTTGATGATTCAATAACCCAGCCGCACCACAATGAGCGATTGCGATCCCATAATGTGCGCATGCTCCAATGTTGTGCAGGCACCGCGGTGTAGGTCATTCCCTGAAAGGTAAAACTTTGCCACCAGTCTAACTCAGTAACATGCTGCGCACCGCGGCGGCGAAGCCAGTTGCCCACCCCCAAAGGTACAAAGAAATGCACATCAGGAAAGCGACGCAGCAGCGCACGCACCGTCCACGCATCCAGGTGATCGTAGTGGTTGTGAGAAATAAGAATCGAGTCCAGCTGCGGAATGTCGGCAATCGCGAGCACTGGCGGTGTACGCCGCTGAGGACCCGCAAAACTAACAGGTGAGGCACGGTGGGAAAAGACGGGATCGGTGAGGAGATACTGGCCCTGCAGGCGCAAGAGCATACTGGCATGGCCTAACCACCAGAGGCCATCATCATCACCAGTAATATTGGCTTTTTGCCACCACTGTTCGATAAACCCCGGGTAACCGCTGGAGGGTGGTCTGGGAAGACCGGCGGCTTTGCGCTCTTTTCGCCAGCGCTTAACATCTCCGGCTTGATGGGCGGCAGATGCCGAGTTGTTAAAACCTTCCGGCGTGTGGTGCGAGATTGGAGGATCGTACCAGGGGTTTTTCCACACCATCTCGCACTCCCAGGCAAACTAGCGCTCGGCGACCAGGCGAATGAAATCATCATCGCCTTTTTCTTGCACTTTTACTGGTTCAACCGCTTCGTCCTTTTCAGGTTCATTTGACTCGCACAAGCGGCGCAGCAAAGCATTTTGTCGTTTTTGCTGATCCAGCAGAGCTTCAAGTAACTCGATTTGTTCATTCGTGCGTGAACTGGCGCGATTGATAAAGAACCACAAAACCAGACCGACAAGCAGAACCACCAAAGAAAGGACTATGGACGCAAGGTTGATCGCGCCTGAATTTAATACTTCGTTCATTTCACCACCTCTATATAGACGCGGCATTCTACCACTGACGTCAAGGAAGGAAATCTCTCACTGAAAAAATGCCATTACCAGGGGATGAATTTATTGATGACGCAGATGCCGCTGAAGAATTGTACATCCTGATCACACATTACATTAAGCATTTGAGTCCAGA
Organism: Kosakonia sp. LAM2021; assembly: GCF_016620385.1. NCBI lineage: Bacteria > Pseudomonadati > Pseudomonadota > Gammaproteobacteria > Enterobacterales > Enterobacteriaceae > Kosakonia > Kosakonia sp. LAM2021. The sequence continues at coordinate 840,568 of NZ_JAENHT010000001.1, read as the reverse complement.
GCAGCAGGCAGACTACCAATACGGCAGCCAGAATCAGCCATCTATATTTTCTCACTCCACTCTCCGATACGTTGCAAGGTGTAACCAGGTTATCATGGCTTCCTTAAACCGCGACTAACTGTATCTCCTTTCGGTATTTTTAGGAATGCTGGACTTGTTTCACCAGGTAAATACCGTAGCCTTATGATACAGTCTACCGATATGCAAGGAGCAAATATGCGTACACTCATACGAAGCGTTATCATTCTGGCGCTGCTGTGGATTGGGCTCTTGCTGAGCGGTTACGGGGTACTGATTAACAGTACGGAAAACGCGGCTGGGCTGGGTTTGCAATGTAAATATGCTACTGCACGGGGCACCAGCACCGCACAATATGTACATTCCAGTAATGGTTTTTTTGGTCTGGCAAACTGCCCGCTGTTGCGTAAAAGCGATACCGTAGTCGATAATGGCTAACCGTTTGCACAAGAAAAAGCCGCCTTTTCAGGCGGCTTTTTTTGTCTTCATTCAGAACGGATAGTCGTTATAACCCATCTGTTCGGAAATTTTACGCGCGGCATTGTGCAACATTTCAACATACTCATGCAGACGTTCTTCTGAAAAGCGCAATGTCGGGAACGAAATACTTAAACCTGCGATCACAACACCGAAACGGTCAAAAACCGGTACGCCAATACAGCGTAAGCCCTCTTCCTGCTCTTCGTTGTCTTCGCCATAACCCTGCTGACGCACAATATCCAGCATCGGCAACAGATCTTCAGTACTGGTGATAGTACGCTCAGTGCTGCGCTTATACTCAACACCTTCAAGAATCTGCTGCACTTCTTCACGATCGCGCCAGGCCAACAGGACTTTACCAATTGCGGTACTGTACAGCGGGTTACGACGACCAATGCGCGAATACATACGCAGATTGTACATTGAATCAATTTTATGGATGTAGACGATGCTATCTTCATCCAGCGCGCCCAGGTGGATGGTCTCTTTCGTCAGACGAGAAAGCTCACGCATTTGGATATCCGCACTGCGGATCAAATCAACGTTTTGCAATGCGCGCGCGCCAAGCTCAAATAGCTTCAGCGTCAGGGAATATTTTTCAGACTCCCCTTCCTGCGCGACATAACCTAGCGATTTCATGGTTTGCAAAAAGCGATAAACGGTGCTTTTCGACATCATGACACGTTGCGAAAGCTCGGTGATGCCGATTTCACGCTCTTCTCCGAGCGCCTGCAGAATGCCAAATACCTTCAATACAGAAGAGACAGAATCTGGCTGCTTGTCCAAATCTGCGATTGCCATTAATCACCTCATCGCCTGTGTTTTATAAAATTCAGAATCGGTTTTTATTATAAATTCGTCATCCGGTCACCGCAATGCGCGTTTGTCAACTTCGTTACAAATCTGCGACATAAAACCGGAATGCCAATGATAGAATTATTATACAAATAACTTTGTGACATTAGCCCTGAAATTTCCATGGATAAAACTTCCCTTGATGGCTTGCCCATTCCACAGCGTTACGGCGCAATTCTGACAATTATCATTGGCATCGCCATGGCCGTGCTGGACGGCGCAATTGCTAACGTTGCGCTACCGACCATAGCAAGGGATCTGGATGCTTCCGCTGCCAGTTCAATCTGGATTGTTAATGCCTATCAAATTGCAATTGTCGTTTCACTACTGACCCTTTCATTCCTTGGCGATATGTTTGGTTATCGCCGGGTTTATCAATGCGGCCTGGTACTTTTTACACTTACCTCGTTACTTTGCGCGCTTTCCGACTCATTATTGACCTTAACTTTGGCGCGCGTTGCGCAGGGCTTTGGCGGTGCAGCGCTAATGAGCGTTAATACTGCACTCATTCGGCTAATTTATCCCCATCGAAGCCTGGGGCGCGGCATGGGCATTAACTCATTCGTTGTCGCCGTCTCGTCCGCAGCAGGACCGACCATTGCAGCGGCTATTCTTTCTGTTGCCTCGTGGCAATGGTTATTCCTGATCAATATGCCTCTGGGTATTCTCGCCTTGCTGTTGGCGATAAAATTTTTGCCACCCAATGCGACACGCACTGCAAAACCCAAATTCGACCTGCCCAGCGCGGTGATGAATGCACTGACATTTGGTCTGCTAATCACAGCCCTTAGCAGCTTCGCTCAGGGGCAATCCACGACGTTAGTGTTGGTGGAATTGGTCGTATTGTTGCTGATTGGCTCTCTTTTTGTTCGCCGGCAATTGAAATTACCCGTGCCTTTATTACCTGTAGATTTGCTGCGGATCCCGCTTTTCTCTCTGTCGATTGGTACCTCTGTGTGTTCATTTTGCGCGCAGATGCTGGCACTGGTTTCCCTGCCCTTCTTTTTGCAGACGGTACTTGGGCGCAGTGAAGTGGAAACGGGGTTGCTGTTAACGCCCTGGCCGCTGGCGACAATGGTAATGGCTCCGCTGGCAGGCTATCTGATTGAGCGCGTTCATGCCGGGCTTCTGGGTGGGTTGGGAATGGTCATGATGGCGGGCGGGTTATTTGCGCTAGCGCTGCTTCCATCAGCACCGGCAGATATCGATATCATCTGGCGAATGGCGTTATGCGGTGCAGGTTTCGGCCTGTTTCAGTCGCCCAACAACCACACGATTATCACTGCCGCACCACGCCAGCGCAGCGGCGGTGCCAGTGGCATGCTGGGTACGGCGCGTCTGCTGGGACAAAGCTCCGGTGCTGCACTGGTAGCGTTGATGTTTAATCTTTTTGAAACGCACGGGACGCATACCTCGTTGCTGCTGGCAGGAACGCTCGCCACGGTTGCCGCCATAATCAGCAGCTTACGGATCACACAGCCGCGCGCCAGTGAGTAAAAAATCGCTTGTATAGCAAGCCATAGAATGGTGTCGCAGGAATTACCCCCTGCACGTTCTGTTGGCTTAAAACCCAGAGGCAGTATGGCAACACCAGAATCTGTTGCTTACCGCGTTCACAGAACGTGGTTTTCAATTGGCAATAAAAAACGCGTCATTCGACGCGTTTTTTAATTCCAGATCGCCTGTTATTTCAGATATTCGCCAGAACGCAATGCTTCAATACGTTTGTCCAGCGGCGGGTGAGTCATGAACAGTTCACTCAGCGATTTTGACTTACCATTGATACAGAAAGCCATCATGCTGCTTGCTTCCTGTGGTTCATAGCTGGTTTTCAAACGCTGGAGCGCAGCAATCATCTTCTCACGACCCACCAATTTTGCAGACCCGGCATCAGCATGGAATTCGCGGTAACGCGAGAACCACATGGTGATAATGCTCGCCAGAATACCAAACACCAGCTCCAGCACAGTTGCAACAGCGAAGTAGATCAGCGGGTTACCGTTAGTTTCTTCGCCATCATCGCGGTTGCCACTGAGGAAACCTGACGCAATCTGCGCAATGATGCGTGAAATGAAGATAACAAAGGTGTTCACGATACCCTGAATCAGCGTCATGGTGACCATGTCGCCATTCGCAATGTGGCTGATTTCATGGGCGATAACGGCTTCGGCCTCATCACGGCTCATGTTTTGCAGCAGACCGGTGCTGACTGCAACCAGCGAAGCATCACGGCGCGCACCGGTTGCGAAAGCGTTGATATCCGGCGCATGGTAAATGGCTACCTGCGGCATCGCGATACCCGCCTGGCGGGACTGCTGAGCAACGGTGTCCATCAGCCAGCGCTCCATATCGTTACGTGGCTGTTCAATCACTTCACCACCAACAGATTTCAGCGCCATCCATTTCGACATCAACAGCGAAATGAACGAGCCGCCAAAACCAAACAGCAGCGCCATAATTAACAAGCCCTGAACGCTGCTCGACTGAATGCCCGTCAGGCTAAGTACCAGACCAAACACCAACATGACGGCCAGGTTAGTCAACAGGAAGAGCGCGATTCGCATCATAATTTTCTTTTAACCTCGACTTAACAAAACGCACTATGCGATTACCCACATCGTATGGGCATAGCGGGTATTTTCAAGCATCAGAGCGGCGTAAGTCACGAGAAAAACACAACTTTACATTTTGTAGTACGTTGCTTACGCCAGAGACGATTTGTTAAAAAACAGGCACAATTTCTTGTGCCTGTTTTATTTTACTTCGCGGGAGCGGGTTGTTCCGCTGATTGATCTTTTTCCAGATGCGCGAGATCCAGGGCAATATGAACCGTTTCATCGAGATACGGATCGGGCTCCTGATAATCCTTTGGCAAATCGTCCAGTTTTTTCAGTAGCGGCTTGCCTTCGCGTTTGAAGCGATCGTTGAGACGAGAGAGACGAATGGCATCATCTTCTGCATTCTCTTTCTCACGCTGCGCCAGGTTAAGAGAAACGATATTACGTTTATCTTTCAACGCATCGAAACGCGCAATGTCCTTCATGATGTACTGGAACTCAGGATCTTTAGCGATCCGTTCCTCATGATCTTTGAGCAGCTCCGCACCAAACGGTTTCAAATCGCCAGACTTCACGAACGTAGCCGCGTTGATGCTGTCCCACGGCAATGCGTTGTCTTCAAATTTTTCACCAGTTTCAGTAACCTGCGTTCCCGTCGGCATAATAATGTCCGGCGTTACACCTTTGCGCTGCGTGCTCCCACCGTTAACACGATAGAATTTCTGGATGGTGTACTGTACCGATCCCAGCGCGGGCCACTCAGGACGAAGCATCTGATCGTAAATACGGTTGAGCGAGCGATATTGCTGAACAGTGCCTTTACCGAACGTCGGTTCACCGACGATCAGCGCACGGCCATAGTCCTGCATTGCCGCGGCAAAGATTTCGGATGCAGAGGCGCTAAAGCGGTCAACCAGCACCACCAGCGGGCCTTTATAATAGACCACGCCATCGGTATCGCTGTCTTCACGCACTTTACCGTTGTTATCACGTACCTGTACCACCGGGCCGGACGGAATAAACAGACCGGAGAGCGATACCGCTTCTGTCAACGCGCCGCCGCCATTAGTACGCAGGTCGATAACCACGCTGCTAACGTTTTGTTTTTCAAGTTTTTGCAACTGGACTTTGACATCGTCAGTCAGACCAACGTAGAAGCCAGGGATGTCGAGAACGCCAACTTTTTCTTTACCGACGCTCTTCACTGACATTTTCACTGCGCGGTCTTCAAGGCGAATCCGTTCACGCGTCAGTGTAACAATGCGCGTTTTGGTGCCCTTGCCCGCCGGCAGGATTTCAAGGCGCACTTTACTCCCTTTTGGTCCTTTAATCAGTGCAACCACATCGTCAAGACGCCAGCCGATAACATCGACCATGTTCTGCCCGGTTTGCCCTACGCCAACGATACGATCGCCAACGCTGATGGCTTTGCTTTTCGCTGCCGGGCCACCCGCGACCATAGAGTTGATCACGGTATAATCGTCATCTCCCTGCAATACCGCGCCAATCCCCTCAAGAGACAGGCTCATCTCGGTATTAAATTGTTCGGTATTACGCGGAGAGAGGTAGTTGGTGTGCGGGTCGATTTCACGCGCAAAAGAGGTCATGGCTAACGAAAATACGTCTTCGCTATTGGTTTGCGCTAAACGACGAATCGCAAACTTATAGCGACGCGTCAGCGTTTCGCGGATCTCTTTCTCGTCTTTCCCGGTCAGCTTCAGACTAAGTTCATCATACTTAACTTTGCTGTCCCAGAGCGCATTCAGTTCCGCTTCATCTTTCGGCCATGGCGCTTTGCTACGGTCGAGATTAAAGGTGTCATTACCGGAAAAATCCATCGGACGCTCAAGCACTTTCAGCGCGTACTGGTAGCGCTCAAAACGACGCTTCTGCGCAAGGTTGTACAGGTCGTAAAATACGTCCAGTTTACCGCTGCGCAGCTCGTCGCCAATCAGGCCTTTTTTCTGTGAGAACTGTTCGACATCGCTCGCCAACAGCACATTGTGGCTATAGTCGAGCAGATTGAGATAGCGATTGAAAATCTTCGCCGAAAAAGCGGCGTCTAAATCAAACTGACGGTAGTGAGAGCGGGTAAAACGCGAGGTTACGCGTTCGCTCACCGTCGCGTGCTGGGTCTCTTCCTTTAATACCGGAATTTGATCGGCACGGGTAATATCTTCCACAGCCAGAGCGTGACCTGTTACAAATAACAGACCAGCCAATGCTGTGCGCTTAAACAAAGTGTTCATGCCAGGCCAGGCCTCCGTTTCAGAACATTAAATGTTCTGCGCGTACAATCATCGACATACCCGAGCTAAGCTGTACGCGAACGCCATCTTTCGTGATTTCCAGCACCGTGGCGTCCATCGCATTGTTCCCTGCTTTCACCTTCAGGTTTTGACCAACGCTCAGTACAGATAAATCTGAAACTGGCGTATGGCGCTCTTCCTGCTGAGGTGCACGCTGGGTTTTCGCAACAGGTTTGTCAGTACGAGGTTTGCGTTCAGCACCCTCTTTACGACGCGGAGCCGGGCGGGCTTTACGCTCACGGCGCGGCGCCTCTTCTTGACCTGCGGCAGCAGCGGCTTCTCGTTTTTTAGCTTGCTGTTCAGCACGTTGTGCCTGAACGCGTGCTTTGGCTTCTTCAAGCTGTTTGCGGGCGTGTTCTACATGTTGCTCATCCAGCACGCCACAAGCGTTGCCATCGAGATCCACACGCGCCGCACCAGCTTTGATACCGTACAGGTAACGCCAGCTTGAAGTATAAAGACGTAAAGCGGAACGAAGTTGGGTTTTGCTGAGATTCATCTCACCCTCAACACGCTCGACGAGATCCTGAAAAATACCGATTTTCAGGGGGCGTGCTTCGCCTTCAGCACTGAAACAGTGAGGGAAACGTTCGGCCAAAAAAGCGATAACTTCTTTACTGCTATTCAACTTAGGTTGATTTTCCATGAAATTTCCTGATTACAACGGACGTTGCCAACAAGCGCAGGCATGAACAGGCGTCATTATAATGACGCTATCGGTAAATGCTACGTTATCCGTTGATTATCCTGCGACGGGTGCAAAGATTTTTTGATAATCGGTCGCCGCAAGAACGTTTTCAAGATGCGAAACCAGCTCGCGCAGCCCCTGTTCATCCTCGGCGGTGAAGCGAGAAAAGACGACGCTGTCGATATCCAGCACGCCAATAATCTGATTGTTTACCGCTACCGGCAGTACGATTTCAGAATTACTTGCCGCATCGCAGGCGATATGTCCATCGAACTGATGCACATCTTCTACACGCTGTACGCGGTTTTGCGCGACTGCAGCGCCACAAACCCCGCGCCCAACCGGAATGCGCACACAGGCAATTTTCCCCTGGAACGGCCCTAATACTAGCGTATTCGCTTCCAGAAGATAAAAACCCGCCCAGTTCACCCCATCAAGGCGTTCAAACAACAGCGCGCTGGTATTCGCGAGCGTCGCTAAAAAACTGGTTTCACCTGCCATTAACGCCTGAAAATCGCGGTTTAAGTCCGCGTAAAATTCTGTTTTGTTCATTGTCCAACCATTTTGGTGTCTTACTTCGAAAAACTGCTTAGCCTATTAAAATAAGCATTAAATGCGTTGATGCTCAAGATGTTCCATTCATGAGTTAAGATAGATCCATCTAAACATTTTCTGATACCCGTAATGGCACTAAAGATACAACAAATTACGCCGGGGAAAAAAATCGCCGTTCATCGCGTGGGCGAAGCGCTGCCACGCGCACATTACCAGCGCTGTCCCCAGTGCGATACGCTTTTTGCGTTACCGGTTATGAAATCGCACCAAAGCGCATTTTGCCCCAGTTGTGATGCCAAAGTCCGTGATGGACGAGACTGGTCTTTAACGCGCCTCGGTGCGATGGCGGTGACCATGATCCTCTTGATGCCCTTCGCGTGGGGTGAACCGCTGCTGCATCTTTATCTGCTCGGTGTGCGCATTGACGCCAATTTGTTGCAAGGCATCTGGCAAATGACCGCGCAAGGCTCGCCCATTACCGGCGCGATGGTGCTGTTTTGCACCGTTGGCGCGCCGCTGGTGCTGGTTACGGCTATCGCCTATTTATGGCTTGGCAACATCCTCGGCATGAATCTGCGCCCCGTGTTGTTAATGCTGGAAAAACTGAAAGAGTGGGTGATGCTGGATATCTATCTGGTTGGCGTTGGCGTCGCCTCTATTAAAGTGCAGGACTACGCCTACCTGCAACCTGGTATCGGGTTGTTTGCGTTTGGTGCGCTCGTAATTTTAAGCGTAATGACGCTCATCCATTTGAACGTTGAACAGCTATGGGAGCGCTTTTATCCGCAACGCCCGGCAAAACGCCCCGATCCCAAATTGCAGGTTTGTTTGGGCTGCCATTTTACCGGTTTTCCCGACGTTCGCGGTCGCTGTCCACGCTGTCATATTCCTTTAACCCATCGCCGTAAACAGAGTTTGCAGAAATGCTGGGCGTCACTTATCGCCTCGTTGATCTTTCTGTTCCCGGCGAATCTGCTGCCGATCTCCGTTATTTACGTCAACGGCACACGACAAGAAGATACGATTATGTCGGGGATTATTTCGCTGGCGCACAGCAATGTTGCCGTGGCAGGTGTGGTGTTTATCGCCAGTATTCTGGTGCCGTTTACCAAAGTGATCGTGCTGTTTACACTGCTTCTTAGCATCCATTTCAAATTTGAACAGGGGTTACGCACTCGTATTTTACTTTTGCGCTTTGTGACCTGGATTGGGCGTTGGTCGATGCTCGATCTGTTTGTCATTTCACTAATGATGTCACTGATTAACCGCGACCAACTCCTCGCTTTTACTATGGGACCCGCTGCGTTTTATTTCGGTGCGGCGGTAATTTTGACTATTCTTGCTGTGGAATGGCTGGACAGCCGCTTACTTTGGGATGCACATGAGTCAGGAAACCCCCGCTTCGCCGACTGAAGCGCGTATTAAAACAAAACGGCGCATTTCGCCTTTCTGGTTGCTCCCGGTCATCGCCCTGCTCATTGCGGGCTGGCTTATCTGGAGCAGCTATGAAGATCGTGGCAACACTATCACGATTGATTTTATGTCCGCCGATGGCATTGTTGCAGGACGCACCCCTGTTCGTTATCAGGGCGTTGAAGTCGGCACGGTGCAGGACATCCGCCTGAGTGAAGATCTGAAAAAAATCGAAGTCCGCGCCAGCATCAAATCCAATATGAAAGATGCACTGCGCAGTGAAACCCAGTTCTGGCTTGTTACACCGAAAGCGTCGCTGGCGGGCGTTTCAGGGCTCGACGCGCTGGTGGGCGGTAATTATATTGGCATGATGCCAGGCAAAGGCGAACCGCAGGAGCACTTCACCGCGCTGGATACGCAACCGAAATATCGCCTGAACAACGGCGAATTAATGATCCATCTTCATGCCCCGGACTTAGGGGCGCTGAACAACGGTTCACTGGTCTACTTCCGTAAAATCCCGGTCGGGCGCGTGTACGACTATTCGATCAACGCTAATAAACAGGGCGTGACCATTGATGTGCTGATTGAACGCCGTTTTACCAACCTGGTGAAAAAAGGCAGCCGTTTCTGGAACGTTTCCGGTGTGAAAGCCGATGTCGGCTTGAGCGGTGCCAAAGTCGAACTTGAAAGCCTGGCCGCGCTGGTCAACGGCGCCATCGCGTTTGACTCCCCCGACGCCTCGCAACCCGCCGCCCAGGACGACGAATATGGCTTATATGAAGATCTAGCGCACAGCCAGCGCGGCGTACTGGTGAAACTCGATTTGCCTGGTGGTCAGGGATTAAAAGCCGGTTCCACACCGCTGATGTATCAGGGGCTGGAAGTGGGCCAACTGACTAAAATCGATCTCAATCCTGGCGGCGCTGTCAGCGGCGAGTTAACGGTTGATCCGAGTGTGGTGAACCTGTTGCGCGATAACACACGCATCGAAATGCACAATCCAAAAATCTCCCTGAGTAATACCAATCTCAGCTCCCTGCTGACCGGCAGCACGCTGGAACTGGTGCCGGGCGAAGGTCAACCGCGTAATCAGTTTGTTGTCCTGCCGGCAGATAAAAACCTGTTGCAGGAACCCGGCGTTGTAACCCTGACGCTCACCGCACCGGAAAGTTATGGTATTGATGCCGGGCAACCGCTGGTGCTCCACGGCGTACAGGTCGGCCAGGTGCTGGAGCGCAACCTGACGAACCAGGGCGTTACATTTGCCGTCGCGATTGATCCGCAGTATCGCGATTTAGTGCACGGCGACAGCAAGTTCGTCGTCAACAGCCGTGTTGATGTCAAAGTTGGGCTGGATGGCGTTGAGTTCCTCGCCGCCAGCGCTAACGAGTGGCTCAGCGGCGGCATCCGCATTCTGCCAGGTGCCAAAGGCGAGATGAAAAACAGCTATCCTCTGTTCGCCAACCTTGATAAGGCCCTCGAAAACAGCCTGAGCGACCTGCCCACCACCACGCTGACGCTGACGGCAGACACGCTGCCAGACGTGCAGGCTGGTTCGGTGGTGCTGTACCGCAAGTTTGAAGTCGGCGAAGTGATTACCGTGCGTCCGCGCGCGAATGCGTTTGATATCGAACTGCATATCAAACCGGAATACCGCAACTTGCTGACCAGCAATAGCGTTTTCTGGGCTGAAGGCGGCGCGAAAGTACAACTGAACGGTAGCGGTCTCACCGTGCAGGCCGCCCCGCTCTCACGCGCCATAAAAGGGGCTATCAGTTTCGATAACCTTAGCGGCGCCAGTGGCCGTGTGCGCAAAGGCGATAAACGTGTGCTTTACGCTTCGGAAACCGCGGCTCGCGCGGTCGGCGGGCAGATTACGTTACATGCATTTGATGCCGGAAAACTGGCGGCGGGTATGCCTATTCGTTATCTGGGAATTGATATTGGGCAGATTCAGGATCTGCAACTGATTACCGATAAGAACGAAGTCCAGGCCAGCGCGGTATTGTATCCGGAATATGTTCAGACCTTTGCCCGCGCCGGGTCACGCTTCTCGGTGATCACACCGCAAATCTCCGCTGCGGGCGTCGAACATCTCGATACCTTGTTGCAGCCCTATATCAATGTGGAACCAGGCCGTGGAGACGCGCGGCGCGACTTTGAGATTTCAGAAGCCACCATTACGGATTCCCGCTACCTTGATGGCCTGAATATCGTCGTCGAAGCGCCGGAAGCGGGTTCGATCAACATCGGCACTCCGGTGTTATTCCGCGGTATCGAAGTTGGCACCGTGACCGGCATGATGCTGGGAACGCTCTCCGATCGCGTGATGATCGGCATGCGGATCAGTAAACGTTATCAGCACCTGGTACGGAATAATTCGGTGTTCTGGCTTGCTTCCGGCTACTCGCTGGACTTTGGTCTTGTTGGCGGCGTGGTGAAAACAGGGACTTTCAATCAGTTTATTCGCGGGGGTATCGCCTTCGCTACACCGCCGGAAACACCGCTGGCACCGAAAGCGCAACCGGGTAAACACTTCCTGCTGCTCGAAAGCGAACCCAAAGAGTGGCGCCAGTGGGGAACCGCCCTGCCGCGTTAAGCCTGCAGGCTCCGGCGTGCTTGCGCCGGAGCCTTTATGTTACACTGCGCGCCTGTTTTTACTCCTGTGGTACGCACCGTGGCTCAAAACGCTGTCTATCTTCCGGATGAATTTCTGGCGCAAATGCGTCAAGCCATGCCGGAACATCTCTCGTTCGATGAATTTATCGCTGCCTGTCAACGCCCGCTGCGGCGCAGTATCCGCGTCAATACGCTGAAAATTTCCGTTAACGACTTTCTGCAACTGGTCGCGCCTTATGGCTGGCAATTGACGTCAGTGCCGTGGTGTGCGGAAGGTTTCTGGATCGAGCGCGATGATGAAGACGCATTGCCACTGGGCAGCACCGCAGAGCACCTGAGCGGCCTGTTTTATATTCAGGAAGCCAGTTCCATGTTGCCCGTCGCGGCACTGTTTGCCGAAGGGGAAATTCCGCAGCGGGTGATGGATGTCGCTGCAGCGCCCGGCTCTAAAACCACGCAGATCGCCGCACGGATGGGCAACGATGGCGCGATCCTCGCGAATGAGTTTTCCGCCAGCCGCGTAAAAGTATTGCATGCCAACATCAGCCGCAACGGCATCAGCAACGTGGCGCTAACACATTTTGACGGGCGCGTATTCGGCCCGGCATTGCCAGAAATGTTCGACGCTATTTTGCTTGATGCGCCCTGCTCCGGTGAAGGTGTGGTTCGTAAAGACGCTGACGCGTTAAAAAACTGGTCTGTTGCCAGTAACCTTGAGATTGCGGCCACCCAGCGCGAACTGATCGACAGCGCATTCCACGCCTTAAAACCCGGTGGAACCCTGGTCTACTCGACATGCACCCTCAATCGTGACGAAAACGAAGCGATTTGCCACTGGCTGCAGAGGCAGTACCCGGATGCCGTGGAATTTTTGCCGCTTGGTGAACTGTTCCCGCAAGCCAACCAGGCGCTGACCGCAGAAGGTTTTCTGCATGTGTTTCCACAAATTTACGACTGTGAAGGGTTTTTCGTCGCCCGCCTGCGTAAAACCGCCGCGATAGCGCCAATGCCTGCGCCGACGTACAAGGTTGGTAATTTCCCCTTTACCCCACTGAAACCCAAAGACGCAGCCCAGGTAGTAACGGCTGCTGCGCAAGTTGGCCTTCACTGGGGCGACGAGCTGCATTTATGGCAGCGGGATAAAGAGCTTTGGCTATTTCCGGCACAGATCGAGCCATTGATCGGTAAGGTCCGTTTTTCGCGTATCGGTATTCGTCTTGCTGAGACGTATAACAAAGGGTATCGCTGGCAACATGAAGCCGTTATTGCCCTCGCCGGCCATGATAACCCGCTGGCATTTGCGCTGACGCTCGCCGAGGCGGAAGAGTGGTATCGCGGGCGCGATATTTACCCGCAAAATCCCCCCACACGTGATGAAGTGATTGTCACCTTCCAGGGTCAGCCGCTGGGGCTTGCCAAAAAAATTGGTTCGCGTCTGAAAAACAGTTATCCCCGCGAACTGGTACGTGATGGGCGTTTATTCGCCGGTAATGCGTGACGGTGCGCTAAAAAAACGCATTTTTTGACTGGCGACTTGCTCAGTGTTGTACCAGGCTGAAATGTGGGTGATCTTACTGGTCATACCACATTTTTTGACGATCAACGGAGAGCATTATGACGAAAACCAGCGTGCGTATTGGCGCATTTGAAATCGATGATGCCGAGTTGCAGGGAGATAATCAGGGCGAGCGAACGTTACGCATTCCCTGTAGTTCTGACCCGGATTTATGTATGCAGCTTGATGCCTGGGACGCGGACACCAGCATTCCCGCGATCCTGAATGGCGAACACTCGGTGCTTTATCGCGAACATTACGATCAGAAATCTGATACCTGGGTTATGCGTCTTGCCTGACCCAAAGGGAACCCGTCCGCAAGACGGGTTATTTACCTGCCTGATTTCCCCTGCCCTCATTCATCCCCTACACTTATCGTTACGTTGTACAGCGCTGAGGATGGAATGTTCGCTCTGGTTTTATTTGTTTGCTACCTGGACGGTGGATGCGATGACATCGTAGTTGATGTCTATAACACGGAACAGCAGTGCCTCATCGCAATGAACGATCAGCGAATGCGCCACGGCGGCTGTTTTCCTGTAGAAGAGTTTATCGATGGTTTCTGGCATCCTGCTAACGAGTTCAGCGATTTCTGATCACTGAACCTGTACCAGCGTCAGTTCGCCGCCAAAAACGGCACCGGTATCGATATAGTGCTGATTGTGTCCATCAAAACGCTGCTTAAGCGGGGTATGACCAAACCAGAAATGATCGGCCCCCGTGATGCGATTACCTTTACCTGCCAGTAGCTGGTTAAGCCTGTCGCGCCGCCAGAGCACGGATTCGCTATCCACCTCCTGTTCCCACAGATACTCCTGTGCCGGGTAGTCTGCGTGGGCAATCACATTCACTTCTCCCTTGCAACGCAATTCCAAAATGTATGGCAATTCAGCGCAAGCACGCAGTGCTTCGAGCGCCTGTTGCTGCTGTGCTTCGTCAAGCGCGCTAAACCAGGTGCCGCCATTAAGTTGCCACATTGCCATCTCGCCGTAACGCAGTGCGTCGATAGCCATCTGCTCATGATTACCACGCACGGTTCGAAACCAGGGTTTCTTGAGTAATTCAAGACATTGCAGACTCTGCGGGCCGCGATCGATTAAATCTCCGACGCAGATGAGTAAATCCTGATAAGGGTCAAAGTGACGTTCCCGTAAGGCTTGCATCAAGCGCTGGTGGCAGCCGTGAAGATCGCCAACAATCCAAATATGCCGCCAGTGAATGCCGTCAATACGCTGATACATATTCATTCCCCCTGTCTCACCAGTATAGGAAAATCCTGTCCGAAGCGAAGAGAATCGGTTTTGTCTCTATTTCTAAATAGAACTTAAACAGAACGAAAATAAAGCCGGCAGCAAGGTTAATTTGTATTTCCCTGGCCTCTAAACTAAGCGCTGAACTTTTAGAGGTCTTTCTCCGTGTCAAATCCCAGCCTGCAAACAGAACTTAACTCAAATCATAATGCGCATATTATTTCCGACCTGGTAAGCGGACGTCTTGTGCCAGGGCCCATTTGGAAAAAACGTAATTACCGCATTAAGTTTTTGTTACGTTCGCTGCTGTTCTGGTCCTCCACAAACCGGATGCTTATCGCACTTTCGCAGCGCCCGGATTTTAGCCGCTTACTTGACGCGCAAATAACGTTGCCGAGCAAATCGCATCGCCAATATTTAACACTCGGGTTAAATGCTTCGCAACGTGCTGATGCCATCATCAGCCACTACGCCTGGCTTGATGAAAAAGTATCACCGAAACTGGCTGAAGCGCTGAGTTCACCCGTACCTGTGCAGCTAATTGAATTTACTGGCAAAGATGATGCGCGTTTTAGCGTCTATTCCTCTTGTGCCAGCAAAGCTGAGCGCGAGGGAGAAACCACCCTGTGGATGTATGATGGCGAGCAGACCTTGCTGGCAAGCGTGACCTTTAGTGTGGTTGGTGAAGAAGGCAATCGCGCGCTGGTGATTGGTGGTCTGCAAGGCCCGCGAAGGAACGTGAACCACGAAGTGATAAAGGTTGCCACTCGCGCCTGCCACGGTATCTTCCCGAAAAAGATGTTGCTTGAAGTCATAAGCCAGATTTCCCTGCTTTCGGGCGTTTCGGCAATGTATGGCGTCAGTGATAACGGGCACGTCTTCCGTGCATTGCGTTATCGCCTGAGCAAAGGCCGCCATTTCCACGCCAGCTATGATGAATTTTGGGCTTCAATTGAAGGCGAAAAAGAGAATGCATGGCGCTGGCGTTTGCCGGTGCAATTCGCACGTAAACCGCTGGAGGCAATCGCCAGTAAAAAACGAGCTGAATACCGCCGCCGTTTCGAGTTACTGGACGATGTGATTGCAAAAATTAACGGCTTATTTTCGGCATAAGAGCGTTAATCTGTAAACCTTCCAGCTAACCTGGTTTGCTGGAAGGTTTATATTTGTTAGTGCCAATTCTGGCGTTTTTCTATATCAAATCCTCTGAGTGCAGGAAGCACTTTCCTGATGCTTTTCGCCAATGGACAAAGTCAGCCCAACTGTACGTTATATAGCATTGCCCGAAGCACCGTGGAGTATTCCTGAGCCGCGACACTCCGTGCAGGATACAAGATACACGCGGAATATCTGATGATTATCGAGCTTCAATACCCGCAGGCCTAAAGGCAAATCTCGCTATTGAGTTTATTAAATGAATCAATCTCCCGACGGTATTCTCCAATCGTAAACGGATTTTTAGCAATATAGACAATCGGTCGCCGCGAGAACTTGAAACCAATAACGAAATGATTGGGTTCTGCGGAAATAAATCGGATACCCATTCTATGGCCAAGTTCAGTCTCTCCTGAGATGACACCGCAGATATAAGCATCTCCCGTATATTCATGTTGTGAAATTTCAGAGAAAGATACCGGCTTTGTAAAATCAATATTGCTATCACAAGTCGCTATCAATATTTCTTTTGACTGTTGATTGTTTGGTCTTTTGC
Source organism: Kosakonia sp. LAM2021 (assembly GCF_016620385.1). NCBI lineage: Bacteria > Pseudomonadati > Pseudomonadota > Gammaproteobacteria > Enterobacterales > Enterobacteriaceae > Kosakonia > Kosakonia sp. LAM2021. The sequence goes on along the minus strand of NZ_JAENHT010000001.1, from coordinate 824,554 downwards.
CAAAATTTCCTTTACGGACTGGCACCTTCCCGGGACCAGTTCACTTTTCTTAAAAAAATCGATGACAGACTGCTCCAGCTCATTGCGCTTTATATCGCTCTGACTATGAGCCATCTGCACCACGGAAGCGAATAACATTACTAATAACATCTTTATTTTCATGATATGTGCATTCCCTTGAAAAGCCGGATCATCTTATCGGTTATATCGTCGTGATATTTAGATTTTTTTATAGCTTTGCTCTGCACGCTGCAGCCTCATGCGATAAGTTCTGCGAGCAGAATTCACTTTGACTTACGCGGACTGCCAGTACATCAGTGATGTGATGATATCAGGGACGTGTAGCTGATTCCCGAACCAGAGCGAGCAGGTCAAAAACGTTCGTTAAAACTAAAATACATCAAGCGAAACTATCAGCGGCTCCCCGATCAGAACCGCTTCAGCGTAGGTGCTTTTTCTTCTGTGCCTCGGGAAACCGTAAGTCCGGGGCACCTGACGGTTTACCCTGACTTGCTGGCAGGTTATCTGATGCAGCACATGGAGGACTCATTGTCCTGGTCATAAAAACACCGCAATCACATAAAAATACCTGGACGCACGCGGTGCAGAATATGTTATGGTTTGTGGCGATGTATGGTTTTGGGAATTTTCAGGACGAGATAAAGAAACCTGCATAACGTAGAGATAAAAAAAGACCGAACACGATTCCTGTATTCGGTCCAGGGAAATGGCTCTTGGGAGAGAGCCGTGCGCTAAAAGTTGGCATTAATGCAGGCTAAGTCGCCTTGCCCTTTAAGAATAGATGACGGCGTCAGGTTTTCCAGTCCGCGACAAAAGTGGTCAGAAAAATCAGGTTACCGTCACGCTTATGAAATGCAAAAAACCGCAAGGCGTGTTTACTCAGGCTTGCGGTTTTTTATTGTGGATCAGCGGATTATCGCTAGATTTTAACAAAGCGTCTCAGCTCGTGTAATAAAAGGCGCAAGGCTCATCTTTTCGCCAGGATTGGCAGGATTATCGATCTGGATGGTGCTAATCGGCTGAGCAATGGTCTTACCGCTGGCAACTTCTTTTTCAGCAATGTCATTCAACGGGTATTGCACCAGCGTGCTGGGGTTGATGGCATACAATGCATGACCTGGGCGGCACGTCAGCATGACTTCCTCACGGTTAAATGCCCATTTGTCTTTGCCAATCTCAAAGCGGCTTACCGTGATGACCTGCGGCGAAGCCAGTGCCGTACCTGAACATGCCAGCATTACCAGAACTAATAAACTCTTCTTCATTTTTCCCGCCAGGTTCATTCAAAAAGGTTCCCATGTTGCAAACAAACTTACCGCTGCCAGCACCAGTGCGCCCAGCCCTACTTCGACCCAGGTCAACGCGATAAAGCGTTGCCGCGCGGTGTCGCTTTGCAGATTCAGCCGCGGCACCAGAACATACCGATTCATCACAGCAATTGCTACCATCAGCGCCACAAGCGCACATTTCAACAATAACCCCTGGCCCCAGTGGCTCTGCCATGGCCAGACCAAACCCCGGATTAAGAGCGTATTGATAGCGCCAGTGAGGATCACCCCTGCGACGGCGAAATGACCGTACCAGGAAAAGCGCATCATGGCGGCAATCGCCGCCGCACGCCAGGGACCATGGGCCACTTTCATGCAGAATAATAGCGGCAACAACCCGCCCAGCCACATCGCGGCACATAATAAATGCAATGCATGATTGCCCCGCTGCGCGACGCCCATCGCGCCTTCCCGCATAGCGGCATGCCCTATTCCGGCTGCCAGGACAAATTGCAGGATCACCAGTAGCAGTATTTTACGTTGCTGTAACGGTTGCATAAGCACGACAACAAGCGCCAGACACGCAACAATAACTTGCCATGCCAGCACGGCTCCGGTTTGCGTCGCAGCGACTGCCAGCCAGATGTCCGGACGCACCACATCCTGCCAGCCATCGCCCATTGCCCCGCCCTGCACGGCAAACATTGCGGCTGCACTGCCTGCAGCAAGCCACAAACAGCCTCGTTGCCAAAAGAGAAAACGTTGCGAGAGAAGGCGTTGCAGACTGCCCGGCGCGAACCACACGCTAAATAACGTGCAGCCTAAAACCGATATCAGGGCCGCAAAATGCATAAAACGCAATCCAACCAACACGGCAGCTAACATCAGTCACTTCACAGAAAATGCGTACTGGCCACGGGTTTTGTGCCCGTCAACTGAAACGACATGCCAGTTAACGGTATAGTTGCCCGGCGATAGCGGCTCTTCCAGCGGAACAATCATCTGCGTTTTGTCATTCTCATTGCGCTTTACCACGCCAGTCTTGATAATTTGCTGCTGTGCGTTGGTCACCACGATGCCGCTAAATTTAGGCTCAATGCCTTCAGAAAAATTCAGCGTTAACGCTTGTGGCGCGGCAGTGACGGCGGCATCTGCGGCCGGGTACTGCCCTTTAAGATGGGCATGCGCCAGGACAGCAGGCGTAGCAAACAGGCTGACAATCAATGCGATGGCTCGCCAGTGGAAAGAGATTACAGCAGGCATATTGTTCATTCCTTTTAGTTATGCATATGGCACAAAGAATAACGTTGTACAATAATCGCGTCGAGTATCATCGGCGGCGCGCTTGTCTTTCTGCGACAGGCTTAGTAACTTTTGCCGCGTGAACCCAGGAGAACATCATGATTACCAATCTTGCGCAGCTCGAACAACAAGAGATGGACAAGGTCAACGTTGACCTTGCTGCGGCGGGTGTCGCGTTTAAAGAGCGTTACAACATGCCGGTGATTGCCGAAGCCGTTGAACGCGAGCAGCCGGAACATCTGCGAAACTGGTTTAGGGAACGGTTGATAGCCCACCGTCTGGCCTCCGTGTCGCTCTCCCGCCTGCCTTACGAGCCCAAAGTGAAATAATGGAGCAAGGCATGTTACGCGTTATCGATACTGAAACCTGCGATTTGCAAGGCGGCATTGTTGAAATTGCCTCCGTTGATGTCGTCGACGGGCAGATTGTTAATCCCATGAGCCATCTGGTGCGTCCGGACAGGCCAATCAGTCCGCAGGCCATGGCGATACACCACATCACCGAAGCGATGGTCGCTCATCAGCCGTGGATTGAGGAGATCGTACCGCTCTATTACGGGAGCAACTGGTATGTGGCGCACAACGCCAGTTTTGACCGCCGGGTGCTGCCTGAAATGCCTGGGGAGTGGATTTGTACCATGAAACTGGCGCGCCGCCTGTGGCCCGGTATCAAATACAGCAACATGGCGCTGTATAAATCCCGCAAGCTGAGTGTTCAGACACCTGTGGGGTTGCATCACCACCGCGCGTTATATGATTGCTACATCACCGCTGCGCTGCTAATCGATATTATGCAGGTGTCCGGCTGGACACCCGATCAAATGGCCACGGTAACCGGGCGTCCCGCTTTGCTGACGACATTTACGTTCGGTAAATACCGGGGGAAAGCCGTCTCTGAAATCGCCGATCGCGATCCGGGATACCTGCGCTGGCTGTTTAACAACCTGGAGCGCATGAGCCCGGAGCTACGATTAACATTAAAACACTACCTCGGCGAAGAGTGATTGTTCCCTTTTCCGGGCAACGTTCCCTGCGCCAGGGCGATTAAAAACGCATATTCCAGCGCAACACCTTCGTAGGATTTAAACCGGCCGGATTTCCCACCGTGCCCAGAATCCATATCCGTGCACAGCAATAGCAAATTATCATCGGTTTTATATTCGCGAAGTTTCGCGACCCATTTTGCGGGTTCCCAGTATTGCACCTGCGAATCGTGAAGGCCGGTCGTTACCAGCATATGCGGGTAGGCGTGCGCCGCAATGTTGTCATACGGACTATAGCTTTTAATGTAGTGATAATAGGTTTCGTCCTGCGGATTGCCCCACTCTTCAAACTCCCCGGTGGTCAACGGGATTGACTCGTCAAGCATTGTGGTCAGAGCATCAACAAAGGGCACCTGGGCAATGACACCGTGGAACAGCGATGGACGCTGGTTGATTACTGCGCCCATCAGTAATCCACCCGCGCTCCCCCCCATTCCGTAACAGAACAATGGCGAGCCGTAGCCTTGCGCCAGCAAGCTGTCGGTGACATCAATAAAATCGTTAAAACTGTTTTTTTTGTTGAGGAACTTCCCGTCCTCATACCATGAATGGCCCAATTCGCCGCCACCGCGAATATGCGCGATAGCGCAGACAAAGCCACGATCCAGCAAGCTTAACCGGCTGCTGCTAAAATCAGCATCCATACTGGCGCCGTAAGAACCATAACCATAAACCAGTAACGGATTCTCTCCTTTGCGGAAATGTTTATGGTTATAAACCAGCGACACTGGCACTTCGACGCCATCTCTGGCGTGGATCCACAGATGCTCGCTGCGATAATCGCTGGCATCAAACCCCGCCACTTCCATTTGTTTCAGAACACGACGTTCTCCGGTGTCCATATCCAGTTCAAACAACGTATCTGGCATGGTCATGGATGAGTAGCCATAACGCAGGCGTGATGTTTCCGGTTCCGGGTTGTAAGCAAGCCAGGTGACATAGGCGGGATCATCAAACGCGATACCGATAACTTCCCGGGTTTTGCGGTTAATCTGGCGCAAACTGGTCAGGCCGCGCTGGCGTTCTTCCACAACCAGCCAATCAGTAAACAGCGTAAACCCTTCAAGCATCACCTGCTCGCGCGCCGGTATCAGTACTTCCCAGCGCCGTTCATCGCGCACTTTGGTGCGATACAGACCGAAGTTTTTACCATCCCGATTGGATCGCAGGTAAAAAGTGTGCTGGTAGTGATCAAGACTATATTCGTGATCTTTGCGCCTTGGCAGAAAACGCAGCGGTTGCGCATCCGGCAGTTCGGCATCAAGGAGGAGCACTTCACTGGTGGTCGCGCTGGCAAGGTGAATAGTAATGTAGTGCTGGGAAGTGGTTTTACTCAGGCCAACATAAAAGGTCTCGTCCTGCTCTTCATACACCAGTTCATCCTGTTGCGAAGGCGTGCCAACAGTGTGTCGCCAGACCTGGTACGGCAGTAATGTAGTGGCGTGTTTTCGCACATAATAGAGCGTTTCTGAATCGTTAACCCAGACAAATTCCGGCGAGACATTATCCAGCATTTCCGGATACCAGTTGCCCGTCTCAAGATTGCGAAAACGCAGACCATATTGTCTGCGGGAAAGATAATCTTCGGCAATCGCCATAATGGTGTTGTCGGGCGAGACTTCCATACCGCCAAGGGTATAGAACTCGCTGTGTGACGCGCGCTGGTTGGCATCCAGTAACACCGACCACTCATCCCACTCGGAACTGAGAACCGACTGACGTTGATAAATCGCATACTCGCTTCCCGGCTCGTAGATATGCCGGTAACGGTAGCCATTTTTGATATAAGGTGCGGAGACTTCGCGCTGCGGTATTCGCGAGATAATTTCTGCCAGCACGTCGTCCTGCAACGCCTGCTGGGAGGCCATCACTTCGCGCCCGTAATCATTTTCCTGATGGAGATAATCCAGAACATCTGACTGCGAGCGCGTATCATCCCGCAGCCAGTAATAGTTGTCGATACGCGTATCACCATGCATCGTCATGGCGTGCGGTATTTTTTTTGCTTTCGGCGACATAGCACAATTCTTATTTGGTTTTACATACCTATAAGGGTGGCAAAACCCACGCGCGATGCAAGCGAAACGTAATTTAGATCATCAGCTAAGCGCTAATTTCTGCTTTTTGAGATCCGCCTCGATATCTTCACGCACGTCTTGCGGAATTTTTAAGGCGTCACCCAGGGCGTTCAAATAACTACGCTCCATAAAATGATCGATATCGATAACAGCGCAACTGAGGAAGTAAACTTCCAGCGCTTCTTCTTCGTTTTGCACTCCCTGCGCCAGACGCGCGGGGTCAAGCGGCTGGTCTATGGCATTCGCTACCAGTTGCTGCCCTTGCGCTTCCACGCCCGCTTCACGCAATTGCTGTTCTATCGCTGCGCGTTCTTTATCATCAATGTGTCCGTCGCTTTTGGCGGCGAAGACCAGCGCCAGGATCAGCCGCTCAGTGCGTACATCCAGAGGCGTATTTTGCTGACCAAATTGCGGCTCGCCTTGATGCGCATCCCGGATGCGATCCTTGTACTTATTCCACAATACGCTGCCCGCAACGGCACCTCCACCCACCAGCAAAGCGCCGGTGCCATATTTCGCGAGCAGTTTACGCGATGATTTACTGGCGACCAGCAGACCCGCCAGGCCACCTAATGCACCCGGAACCAACAAATTGTTGAGCCCCTGCCCATCTGATGACGGCGTCTGAGTATCACTTTTTTGACCAAGTAACGACTGCAGTTGATTTAACCAGCTCATAGAACCCTCGCTTACCATGACAGTTGTGCGCACAGAGTAAGCGAGGGGGATGTCAGGAAGTGTCTATATCTGAAAAGAATGGGAAAATGCGGTGTTACGGTTGCGGCTGATACTCCGCGGTTCCGCCTTTACAATTGATAGTCACTCGATAGTGAATATCAGTGCTTTTCCCGCGTACGGTTAACGGCACGACCCATTTATCATCTTTGCCAGTAATCTCCTTCGGATTGACCCAAGCGACCGGATCGGCCTGCCCCAGTTTCTTTTGATCGTCAGCCCAACGGACAATGCGATTCTGCAGATAATCCCGCTTAACACTGGCGGCGATGCCGTCTGCCTTGAGTCCCTCGCACGAGGGAAATTTCACCGATGTATCCGTAGCGGCATGCACCGCCATGCTGCCTGCCAGCAAAAGCAGACCGGTGAAAACTCCTGCTATTTTCATGCTTATCTCCTGGTTTTTATCCCTTCAAAGCATGGTACAAATTGCTGGCAGTGCAAGATCAGGCGACTTTCACGCGCTTCGCTGCACTTTTAATATCAACAGTGTCAGCCGTTTCTGAATCAGAAGAGTCAACCGGTGCAGTCGCGTCTTCAGCTTCAGCACCCGGTAATTTACCTGATTTCAGGATGCTGTTAAGCGCCTCTTTTTGCTCGGCAAGCCACAACGCCATCTGATCGCGCGCGTTGTCTTCCAGATCTACTGGCCCTGTTGCAAGCCAGTCACCGAGGACTTCGGCCAGATCGAGCATCTTATCGTAAGCATCGGCTTCCTTTTTACTGGCAAAAGACATTTTTTCCTCACCTTCACGAATGACTACGTATTTAACTTCTACCGCCATGATGCAGCCTCATTTAACTGTGTATTTATACAGTATAGTAGCGCGATGAAAAAACCACCGCAAGTGATAAAAGACAGACGCAAACGTTTTCGTTTATACTGCGCGCAAATTTTTTCTAACGGTACGATGCTATGACTCTTTTAGGAACTGCGCTGCGCCCTGCAGCAACACGCGTGATGTTATTAGGCTCTGGCGAACTGGGCAAGGAAGTTGCCATCGAATGTCAGCGTCTGGGGATTGAAGTGATCGCCGTGGATCGCTATCCCGATGCACCTGCAATGCATGTTGCGCATCGTTCACATGTTATCAATATGCTTGATGGCGCGGCGTTGAAGGCGCTGGTTGAGCTGGAGAATCCCCACTTTATCGTGCCGGAAATCGAAGCTATCGCCACCGACACGCTGATTGAGCTGGAAGCGCAGGGTCAGCATGTCGTCCCTTGCGCACGCGCCACTAAGCTAACGATGAATCGTGAAGGTATCCGCCGCCTGGCGGCTGAAGAGTTACAGTTGCCGACCTCCAGCTACCGCTTTGCCGACTGTGAAGCTGCATTTCAGCAAGCCGTCGCGGAGATAGGTTTGCCCTGTATTGTAAAACCGGTGATGAGTTCTTCCGGTAAAGGCCAGAGCTTTATTAAAAGCGCCGATCAATTAGCAGACGCCTGGGAATATGCCCAACAAGGCGGCCGCGCAGGCGCCGGTCGGGTGATTGTTGAAGGCGTGGTCAACTTTGATTTTGAAATCACACTGCTGACCATCAGCGCGGTCGACGGCGTACATTTCTGCGCACCGGTCGGCCATCGCCAGGAAGATGGTGACTACCGCGAATCCTGGCAACCGCAGCAGATGTCGCCTCTGGCGCTGGAGCGCGCACAAGCGATCGCCAGCAAAGTGGTGCTGGCACTTGGCGGGTATGGTCTGTTTGGCGTTGAGCTTTTTGTGTGCGGGGATGACGTTATCTTCAGCGAAGTTTCTCCGCGCCCGCACGATACCGGCATGGTGACCTTGATTTCACAGGATCTTTCCGAGTTTGCTTTGCATGTCCGCGCATTTCTCGGCATGCCCATTGGTGCGATTCGCCAGTATGGTCCATCTGCTTCGGCCGTGATCCTGCCTCGCCTGACCAGCCAGAATGTCACCTTTGATAACGTAAACAACGCCGTAGGTGCTGGCGTGCAGCTGCGCCTGTTTGGTAAGCCGGAAATTGCGGGCTCCCGCCGTATGGGCGTCGCGCTGGCCGTGGCAGATAACGTTGAAAAAGCGGTGGAATATGCCATTGCGGCGGCGGCGGCGGTGACAGTCAACGGGTAATCTGCCTCACGGGCGGAATTGATTGTTGCCTGGAGGCGTACACAACTCTCGCAGAAGCACCTGCCAGCCCCTTGAGAACTAAATCCGGGGGCAATAAACGGAGTCGCATCTTTTGATGTCCGTAGCCCTGGACGAATCAAAACCATAAAAAAGCCCGGTCGGCGTTAGCTGACCGGGCTTTTTATCAGGTGGACTTCAGACCCGCCGAAAATTACTGTTTCGCGCCTTCTACTGCTTCGCGAGCCAGTTTAGTGATGCGATCGTAGTCGCCTGCTTCCAGCGCATCGGCCGGCACCAGCCAGGAACCACCGATACACAGCACGCTTTTCAGCGCCAGGTAATCACGGTAGTTAGCCGGAGAAATACCGCCAGTCGGGCAGAAACGAACCTGCGAGAACGGACCCGCGATCGCCTGCAGCGCTTTGGTGCCACCATTAGCTTCTGCCGGGAAGAATTTAAACTCTTTCAGACCGTAGTCCATACCCAGCATCAGTTCAGAAACGGTGCTGATACCCGGGATCAACGGGATAGTGCCTTCGGTTGCGGCTTTCAGCAGCGGCTCGGTCAGACCCGGGCTGATGGCGAACTGAGCGCCAGCTGCGGTTACTTCAGCCAGCTGCTGCGGGTTCAGCACGGTACCAGCACCGATAATCGCGTCCGGCACTTCCTTCGCGATAGCGCGAATAGCGTCGATAGCGCAAGCCGTACGCAGAGTCACTTCCAGAACGCGAACACCACCTGCAACCAGCGCTTTCGCCATCGGTACGGCGTGCTCCAGTTTGTTCACTACGATTACCGGCACTACCGGACCCGTTTTCAGGATTGCTTCTGCACTCGTTTTCCAGTTTTTCATCAGTGTTTTTCTCTCGCCAGAACTAAAATCTTGTCGTCTTAAAAAGTGATACAGGTCGCGCCTTGTTCCGCGCCGGAAAGTTTTTCCCGCAGCGCACCAAACATTTCGCGCCCTGTGCCCACGCGCATCGCGCTAAGGTCAGGAATATGTGGCTGACGTGCGGCAAGAACGTTGTCATCAACCAGCAGCGTTAATTCGCCGGTCTGCCCGTTAACCCGAATCATGTCGCCATCATGCACTTTTGCCAACAACCCACCATCATATGCTTCTGGTGTAACGTGGATTGCCGACGGCACTTTACCTGATGCTCCTGACAGCCGTCCATCAGTAACTAATGCAATTTTGAAACGGCGGTCCAATAATACACCAAGTGGCGGCATGAGTTTATGTAATTCTGGCATACCGTTCGCTTTTGGCCCCTGATGACGAACAACGACCACACAATCGCGATCCAGCAGCCCTGCCTCAAATGCGGGCAGCACGTCATGCTGGCTTTCAAAAATCACCGCCGGTGCTTCAATCACCTGGTTTTCTACCGGTACGGCGGAGGTTTTCATTACCGCGCGTCCGAGGTTGCCGCTCAGTACTTTAGTGCCGCCATGTTTAGAAAATGGTTTATCAATGCTGGCGATTACGTTGTCATCCAGCGACGCGGCTGCGCCATCACGCCAGTCAAGCTCGCCGTTGTTGAGCCACGGCTCGTGGGTATAACGCGCCAGGCCAAAGCCTGCGACAGTATTAACATCTTCATGCAGCAGACCGCCTTTCAGCAGCTCGCGCAGTAAGACCGGCACACCGCCGGCTGCCTGGAAGTGATTAATATCCGCCGGGCCATTCGGGTAGAGGCGCGCCAGCAAAGGAACAACGTCTGAGAGATCGGAGAAATCATCCCAGTTAATGATAATGCCCGCTGCACGCGCCATCGCCACCAGATGCATGGTGTGGTTTGTGGAACCGCCGGTCGCCAGCAGCGAAACGATACCGTTAACCACCACTTTTTCATCAATCATTTTGCCAAGCGGCATCCATTCGTTGCCATTGCCGGTAAGGCGCGTCACCTGGCGAGCAGCAGCCTCCGTCAACGCTTTGCGAAGCGGCGCATCCGGATGCACAAACGAGGAACCCGGCAATTGCATGCCCATAAACTCAATCACCATCTGATTGGTGTTGGCGGTACCGTAGAAGGTACAGGTGCCTGGGGCGTGATAGGACGCGGCTTCTGACTCCAGCAGCGCCATGCGATCGACTTTGCCCTCAGCATACAGCTGGCGGATACGCACTTTCTCTTTGTTTGCCAGGCCGCTCGCCATCGGGCCTGATGGCACAAACACTGCCGGCAGGTGACCAAACGACAATGCTGCCATTGCCAGCCCCGGGACGATTTTATCGCACACGCCCAGATACAGCGCGCCATCGAACATGTTATGCGACAGGCCGACCGCAGCAGACATGGCAATCACTTCGCGGCTCAGTAAGGATAACTCCATCCCGTCCTGACCTTGCGTTACGCCATCGCACATGGCCGGAACACCACCAGCCACCTGCCCGACTGCATTCACTGAATGCAGTGCTTTACGAATAATATCAGGATAGACCTCGTAAGGCTGGTGCGCAGAGAGCATGTCGTTATAAGAGGTGATGATCGCAATGTTGTTGCGCAACATGCTTTTGAGGGAGGCTTTATCATCGGGCTGGCAAGCAGCAAAGCCGTGCGCCAGGTTACCGCAAGCGAGTGTTGAGCGGCGTACGGTGTCGCTTTTCGCTTGTTCAATACGCGCCAGATAGGCTGAGCGGGTTTCGCGCGAACGTTCAATAATGCGATTTGTTACGCGTAACATTGTCGGGTTCATAGAGGCTCCTGAAGTTTATCTGTCCGGGGAAGCCGCGTTAACAGTGCGATTAGCTTTACGTAACAAGCTGAAAGCACCAGAGCGCCGCGCCCCAAAGGCAAAATCGCTTCAGCCAGTGTAATAAAAAAAGCCCCGCTGGTGAATCCAGTCGGGGCTTGAAAGATGAAAAATTGTTCGGATAGCTGAGTTAGATCATGTTACCGGTAAAATTGCGCAACGCTAACCAGAGGCTAATCACTCAAACTCGTTCCAGGAACGGCCATCACGGGTGATCATGGCTACCGAGGCCACAGGCCCCCATGTTCCTGCCTGGTAAGGTTTCGGCGAGTCGTTATCCGCCGCCCAGGCTTCCGTGATGGAATCCACCCATTTCCATGCTTCTTCCACTTCGTCACGGCGCACAAACAGCGCCTGAATACCGCGCATTGTTTCCAGTAACAGACGCTCATAGGCATCCGCCAGATGCGTCTGATTGAACGTTTCGGAGTAGCTCAGATCCAGCTTGGTGATTTGCAGATTGTGTTTGTGATCGAGCCCCGGCACTTTGTTCAGCACCTGGATATCCACCCCTTCGTCCGGCTGCAGGCGAATAGTCAGCTTGTTCTGCGGCAGATCCTGCCAGGACTCTTTGAACAGATTCAGTTCCGGTGTTTTAAAGTAAACAACCACTTCAGAACATTTGGTCGGCAGACGTTTACCGGTGCGCAGGTAGAACGGCACGCCAGCCCAGCGCCAGTTATCAATGTCGACACGGATAGCAACGAACGTCTCGGTGTTGCTGGTCTTATTCGCGCCTTCTTCTTCCAGATAACCCGGCACTTTTTTGCCCTGGGCGAAACCGGCGCTGTACTGGCCGCGGACGGTTTTTTCACGCACATTGGTGCGATCAATACGGCGCAGCGACTTCAACACTTTTACTTTCTCGTCACGAATACTGTCGGCGCTCAGATCGGACGGCGGCGACATGGCAATCATGCACAGAATTTGCAACAGGTGGTTCTGGATCATATCGCGCATTTGTCCGGCCTGGTCGAAATAGCCCCAGCGCCCTTCAATGCCCACCTCTTCCGCCACGGTGATTTCAACGTGATCGATGGTGCGATTGTCCCAGTTATTGACGAAAAGAGAGTTAGCAAAACGCAGCGCCAGCAGGTTGAGCACCGTCTCTTTACCGAGGTAATGGTCGATACGATAAACTTGGCACTCTTCGAAAAACTCGCCCACCTGGTCATTGATTTCCCGCGATGTGGCAAGCGATGTGCCCAGCGGTTTTTCCATCACCACGCGCGCCGGTTTGGCGTTCAGTTTGGCTTCACCCAGGCCTTTGCAGATTGCACCAAAGGTGCTTGGCGGCATGGCGAAATAGTTGATGGTGGTGCGATTTTTTTGATCCAGCATCTCGCCGAGACGTTTGAATGCAGACGTATCGTTGACATCCAGATTGCAAAAATCCAGACGACCACTCAGCTTGTCCCACAGGCTCTCGTCGATCTTCTCCTTCATAAAGGTTTCAAGCGCTTCGCGAACAACCTTGGTATACGCTTCCTTATCCCAATCAGCGCGGCCCACGCCCAGGATTCGTGTCTCCGGGTGGATCTGGCCCGCTTTTTCCAGTTGGTACAGGGAAGGCAGCAATTTCCGGCGGGCAAGGTCGCCCTTGGCGCCGAAAATGACCAGGTCACACGCCTGGGCTGTTTGTATTACCGCCATGTCTTTCTCCTCAGTTGGCTATCCTGGAGCTTCAGCCAGGCCTCAGTTGTAATTTTATTACAGTGCACTGTACTGCTTTTACGTAATTCCCGAAACTGTTAAGCCTTGTCAGGACGTGCGTTATCTTGTTGTGACGAAAAAACTGTTCTTTCGCCCTGATAAAGCGGGATATTTGCCCAATACACAGCCGGTAAAATCCGACTCTGATCATGTAATGAAAAAAAACAACAACATTTCTCATCACGACTTACCTTTCTGCGCGTCGCAGGGGTAATATCAAGCTAAACCGCATCACGATTCCATCTATTGGTGTAATCGTTTTACCATGAGCGTTTATCACCCATGAATATGCTGGAAAAAATCCAGTCACGGCTGGAACACCTTAGCAAATCCGAACGTAAAGTGGCGGAAGTGATCCTCGCCGCGCCTGACCAGGCCATCCACTCAAGCATTGCCGCACTTGCGCAAGAAGCGGATGTTAGCGAACCAACAGTGAACCGTTTCTGCCGCAGCCTCGATACCCGGGGCTTCCCCGATTTCAAACTGCATCTGGCGCAAAGTCTCGCCAACGGCACGCCCTATGTTAATCGAAATGTTGATGAAGATGACAGTGTTGAAGCCTATACCGGCAAAATCTTCGAATCCGCGATGGCCAGTCTCGACCATGTGCGCCAGTCACTGGATATGGCGGCGGTAAACCGCGCCGTAGATTTACTGACGCAGGCGAAAAAAATTGCCTTCTTTGGCCTTGGTTCTTCTGCCGCCGTTGCGCATGATGCGATGAACAAATTTTTCCGCTTCAATGTGCCGGTGGTCTACTCCGATGACATTGTGTTGCAACGCATGAGTTGTATGAATTGTAGCGACGATGACGTCGTTGTGTTGATTTCACATACCGGAAGAACCAAGAATTTAGTGGAACTTGCGCAACTGGCGCGTGAAAACGATGCCATGGTGATAGCCCTTACGTCCGCAGGCACGCCGCTGGCGCGTGAGGCAACGCTTGCTATCACTCTGGATGTTCCGGAAGATACAGATATTTATATGCCAATGGTTTCTCGTCTTGCGCAACTCACAGTTATTGATGTGCTGGCAACAGGCTTCACATTGCGTCGGGGAGCAAAATTCAGGGATAACTTGAAGCGAGTCAAAGAAGCACTGAAAGAATCGCGCTTTGATAAAGAGCTGCTTATTAAAAGCGATAACCACTAATAGTAAATATAAAGCGGTAACCTCTTACGCTGTCCGATCTGACACATCGCCCTTCACAGCAGGGCGCCAAATGACCGGATTTATGTTCACGCAACACCAAGTTGTTTCAGTCAACGGAGTATTACATGTCCAGAAGGCTTCGCAGAACCAAAATCGTAACCACCTTAGGCCCGGCTACTGACCGCGATAACAACCTTGAGAAGGTGATCGCTGCAGGCGCTAACGTGGTACGTATGAACTTCTCACACGGAACACCTGAAGATCATAAATTACGTGCGGATAAAGTGCGTGAGATTGCGGCAAAACTGGGACGTCATGTTGCTATCCTTGGCGATTTACAAGGGCCAAAAATTCGTGTTTCCACCTTTAAGGAAGGCAAAGTTTTCCTGAACATCGGGGATAAATTCCTGCTTGATGCCAACCTCGGTAAAGGTGAAGGCGACAAAGAAAAAGTGGGCATCGACTACAAAGGTTTGCCTGCTGATGTCGTGCCGGGCGATATCCTGCTGCTGGACGACGGTCGCGTACAGCTGAAAGTGCTGGAAGTTCAGGGCATGAAAGTGTTTACCGAAGTGACCGTTGGCGGCCCACTATCGAACAACAAAGGCATCAACAAGCTCGGCGGCGGCCTCTCTGCTGAAGCACTGACTGAAAAAGACAAAGCGGATATCGTGACGGCTGCATTGATCGGCGTTGACTACCTGGCCGTCTCCTTCCCGCGCTGCGGCGAAGATCTTAACTACGCTCGCCGTCTGGCGCGCGATGCCGGTTGCGATGCCAAAATCGTGGCAAAAGTTGAGCGTGCAGAAGCGGTCTGCAATCAGGATGCGATGGATGATGTGATCCTCGCCTCTGATGTAGTAATGGTCGCACGTGGCGATCTCGGTGTTGAAATCGGTGACCCGGAACTGGTTGGTATCCAGAAAGCGCTGATCCGCCGTGCGCGCCAGCTGAACCGTGCGGTGATCACCGCGACACAGATGATGGAGTCGATGATCACCAACCCGATGCCAACGCGCGCGGAAGTGATGGACGTTGCCAACGCCGTGCTCGACGGCACCGATGCGGTCATGCTCTCTGCCGAAACGGCCGCGGGCCAGTATCCATCCGAAACCGTAGCTGCAATGGCTCGTGTGTGTCTGGGCGCTGAGAAAATTCCAAGCATCAACGTCTCCAAACACCGCCTGGATATTCAATTCGATAACGTGGAAGAAGCGATTGCCATGTCGGCCATGTATGCGGCAAACCACCTGAAAGGTGTAACCGCTATCATTTCGATGACAGAATCAGGTCGCACCGCGCTGATGACCTCGCGCATCAGTTCCGGGTTGCCGATTTTCGCCCTCTCTCGCCACGAGCGTACGCTCAACCTGACAGCCCTGTATCGCGGCGTCACCCCGGTCTATTTCGACAGCGTCAATGACGGCGTGACAGCAGCTCACGATGCAGTAAACTTGCTGCGCGATAAAGGCTATTTGCTGTCCGGTGACCTGGTTATCGTGACTCAGGGTGATGTGATGAGCACCATCGGCACCACGAACACCACGCGAATTCTGACCGTAGAATAAGCGGTTATAGAAAGCAAAAGGCCTCTCATTGAGAGGCCTTTTTTATGGACTATTTTTTCGCAAATAAATCTTTGCGCCTGTAAGGCTCGGTCTCTCCCGGTTTCCGCGTTTTTAATAATTTGAGGATCCAGGTGTATTGCTCAGGATGCGGAGCGACAAACTTTTCAACTTCTTCGTTCATACGCCGGGCAATCGTGTTGTCATCGGCAGTGAGCAGGTCGTCCATCGGCGGCCGCACCTGAATAATCAGCCGGTGTGTTTTCGCATCATAAACCGGGAACAGCGGCACCACGCGCGCACGGCACACTTTCATCAAACGGCCAATCGCCGGCAGGGTCGCTTTATAGGTTGCAAAGAAATCAACAAATTCGCTGTGCTCCGCACCGTGATCCTGGTCCGGAAGGTAGTACCCCCAGTAGCCCTGACGTATCGACTGAATAAAAGGCTTGATGCCATCATTACGCGCATGTAAACGCCCGCCAAAACGACGTCGCACGGTATTCCATACATAATCGAATACTTTGTTGCCCTGATTATGAAACATCGCCGCAATGTTGCGCCCCTGTGATGCCATTAACATCGCCGGGATATCAATGCCCCAACCGTGCGGAACAAGGAAAATCACCTTCTCTTCGTTGCGGCGCATTTCATCAATAATTTCCTGCCCCTGCCATTCCACACGCGGCATGACCTTTTCCGGGCCACGTAGTGCCAGTTCCGCCATCAGAACCATGGCTTGAGGCGCAGTGGCAAACATCTCATCAATGATTGCTTCTCTTTCCGCATCGCTTTTTTCAGGGAAGCAGTAGTAAAGATTGATCTGCGCACGGCGGCGCGCACTTTTGCCGAACTTTCCGGCCAGACGACCAAGTTTGCCGAGTACAGGATCGCGCACCGACGGCGGGATCATCGCTACGCCCGCAAAAGCCAGCACTCCCAGCCACGCGCCCCAGTAGCGCGGATGGCGAAATTCTTTTTCAAACTCAGGAATGTATTCAGCGGTATTTTTTTTCGTTTCCATGCATCTTCCGCAGGCGAGAAATCAGTTCACATAAAATAATGAGATAGTGTAGCGAGGCGCCATCCATCGCACAAAAGAAAAAGCCGATGCGGTTTGGACATCGGCTTCGGACGCACATTTGTTAAACGAATCAGTCTACCTTTAACTGAGGCAGAATCTCTTTAACCTGTGCCAGATAATCTTTGCGATCCGACCCGCTTAAGCCTTCGGTTCTCGGCAGCTTCGCCGTTAACGGATTAACCGCTTGCTGGTTGATCCACACTTCATAGTGCAAATGCGGCCCAGTAGAACGCCCGGTGTTCCCGGAGAGCGCAATACGATCGCCGCGTTTCACTTTCTGCCCTGGTTTTACCAGCAGTTTGCGCAGGTGCATATATCGCGTGGTATAGGTGCGCCCGTGACGGATAGCGACATAGTTGCCTGCAGCACCGCTGCGTTTCGCCACGACGACTTCCCCATCCCCTACCGCGAGCACAGGCGTACCCTGTGGTAACGCGAAATCAACGCCTTTATGCGGTGCAACTCGACCGGTAACCGGGTTCAGACGACGGGGGTCAAAATTCGAAGAGACACGGAACTGCTTAGATGTCGGGAAGCGCAAAAATCCTTTTGCCAGGCCTGTACCGTTGCGATCGTAAAATTTGCCGTCTTGCGCGCGGATTGCATAATAATCTTTGCCGTCGGAACGCAGACGCACACCAAGTAACTGGCTTTGCTCTTGCTTGCCTTCCAGCATTTCGCGGGACATGAGTACGGAGAATTCATCGCCTTTTTTCAGCTTGCGGAAATCCATCTGCCACTGCATGGCTTTAATCACCGCGCTGACTTCACCGCTGGTTAGCCCGGCGTCGCGCGCGCTGGAAACAAAACTCCCGCCGACTGTCCCTTTCATCACCGAGTTTACCCAATCGCCCTGCTGCGTTTCGCTACTCATTTTGAAGCCGCCATCAACGCGGTCATAAGTGCGGGTCTCGCGGCGGGACATCTCCCACGTCAACCGCTGCAAATCGCCATCCTCAGTCAGAGTCCAGGAGATCTGTTGGCCGATTTTCAGGTTACGCAGCTCTTTATCCGCAGCGGCAAGCTGGCTGATATCACCCATATCAATGCCGTACTGGTTAAGAATGCTGCTCAGCGTATCGCCCGTGGATACTACATATTCATGTACGCCGGCTTCATTGGAGGTTTTCTCATCGAGTTCATCCTGCGGAATAGCGTCAACATCGTCATCCGATGCAGTCTGGTCGATAGGTTCGCTGGCTTCCGGCAGCAAAGAACGGATTTCGCTCTTCGGCAGCTCGATAGCTTTAACAATGGGTGTAACGGATTCGGGGTGGTAAACATACGGACGCCAAACGGCGACCGTGAGAGTGAGAACTGTAAGCGACCCCAGCATAACGCGGTGGGGTCGAGGCAGATTATTAAATGCCAGGGCGACAGAGCGGGCTATCTGTTGCACGTATTCACTTCCTCGTTATTCTCCTTTCAGGCAGCTCGCATACTGATGTGAAAGTTGGGCAAGGAACTGCGGATAGCTCTCTTTGCCTAACTTGATGCCGATACCGAGCGGATCCAGCGTTCCCATTCGAACGGATGTCCCTCTGGCAACAGCTTCTACGACCGCTGGCCTGAACTGTGGCTCAGCAAAAACGCAGGTTGCTTTTTGCTCAACCAACTGTGTTCTGATTTCATGTAAACGCTGCGCACCAGGCTGAATTTCGGGGTTGACGGTAAAATGACCCAGCGGAGTCAGTCCGTAGTGTTTTTCAAAGTAGCCGTAGGCGTCATGAAAAACAAAATACCCTTTCCCTTTCAGCGGTGCCAGCTCGTTACCGACCTGCTTATCGGACTGGGCTAATGATGCCTCAAATGCTTGCAGGTTGGCGTCCAGCTTGGCTCGACTTTGCGGCATAACTTCCACTAATTTATCGTGGATTGCAACCGCCGACAGCCGCGCAATCTCTGGGGAGAGCCACAGATGCATGTTGTACTCACCGTGATGGTGATGCTCGTCACTTTTTTCGTCATGATGATGTCCATCATCATGGTCGTGCTCATCCTCGTCCGCCCCTTTCATGAGTAGCGTTTTCACACCATTCAGTTCCGCCATCGTCACTAATTTTTTCGCCGGGATTTGCTGCGCGGAACGCACCATAAAGGCTTCCATTTCTGGCCCGACCCAAAATACTAAGTCCGCGTTCTGTAAGCGTTTTACATCCGATGGACGCAGGGAATAATCGTGCTCTGAAGCGCCATCCGGCAGTAATACTTCTGTCGGCGTCACCCCATCAGCGATTGCTGACGCGATAAATCCCAGCGGCTTTAATGACGTTACAACGGCGGCATTAGCAGTTTGTGCTGCTCCACCGAGAAGCGCAGCGGATAACGCTGCGCAAAGAAGCGTATTTTTATGTAACATAATGCGACTATTAATCGTAATGAATAAGTGGAATGTGATATTATAACATTCGACAACTTGTGCAACCCCCATAAATGCTATGACGAATCTTGTAACGCTCGAAAAAATCACTGTCGCATTCGGCCAACGTCGCGTCCTGTCTGATATTTCGCTGAATTTACGCGCGGGTAAAATTTTAACCCTGCTGGGCCCTAATGGCGCGGGCAAATCAACGCTGGTGCGCGTTGTGCTTGGGCTGGTAGCACCCGACTCCGGGTTGATCAAGCGTGACAAAACGCTGCGCATCGGATATGTGCCGCAGAAATTACACCTGGACGCTACTCTGCCGCTCACCGTTGGCCGTTTTATGCGCCTGCGTCCTGGCACCAGCAAAGGCGATATTATTCCCGCACTAAAACGAGTGCAGGCCGCACACCTGGTCGATGCGCCAATGCAAAAACTGTCTGGGGGCGAAACCCAACGTGTATTGCTGGCGCGAGCACTGCTTAATCGCCCGCAATTGCTGGTTCTTGATGAGCCAACCCAGGGCGTTGATGTGAATGGCCAGGTGGCGCTGTACAACCTGATTGACCAGTTGCGTAAAGAGCTGGACTGCGCTGTATTGATGGTTTCTCACGATCTGCATCTGGTTATGGCAAAAACCGATGAAGTGCTCTGCCTGAATCACCATATTTGCTGTTCTGGCACGCCGGAAGTGGTTTCAATGCACCCGGAATTTATCTCCATGTTCGGCCAGCGTGGCGCGGAACAGTTGGGGATTTATCGCCACAATCACAACCACCGCCACGATTTACAGGGCCGCATTGTGCTGCGCCAGGGTAACGGACACTCATGATTGAATTATTACTGCCCGGCTGGCTTGCCGGGGTTATGCTCGCCTGCGCGGCGGGACCGTTGGGCTCATTTGTTGTCTGGCGCAGAATGTCATATTTCGGCGATACGCTCGCGCATGCTTCTCTGTTGGGTGTCGCTTTCGGTTTGTTGCTGGACGTCAATCCATTTTATGCAGTGATCGCCGTTACGCTGCTGCTGGCCGCCGGGCTGGTATGGCTGGAAAAACGACCTCATCTGGCCATTGATACCCTGCTGGGGATCATGGCGCACAGCGCACTGTCGCTTGGTCTGGTTGTTGTCAGCCTGATGTCAAATATCCGTGTCGATTTAATGGCCTATCTGTTCGGGGACTTGCTGGCGGTAACACCCGGCGATCTGGTGGCGATCGCCCTGGGCGTTGTCGTGGTGCTGGGGATTTTGTTCTGGCAATGGCGCAATCTGCTGTCGATGACCATCAGCCCCGAGCTGGCATTTGTCGATGGCGTGAAGTTGCAGCGTGTGAAGCTGCTGCTGATGCTGGTCACTGCGTTAACGATTGGCGTTGCCATGAAATTCGTCGGCGCACTGATCATCACCTCACTGTTGATTATCCCGGCCGCGACATCGCGACGCTTCGCACGTACGCCGGAGCAAATGGCAGGCATCGCAGTCGGTATCGGCATGATCGCCGTCACCGGCGGACTGACATTTTCGGCTTTTTATGACACGCCTGCGGGCCCATCCGTGGTGTTGTGCGCGGCGCTGCTGTTTATCTTCAGCATGATGAAGAAACCCGCCAGCTAAAGCGAAAGGCCGGAAGCAAATGCTCTCCGGCCTTTAACGTTATGGCATTTGCGGCGGCGTTATACCAAAGTGATTCCACGCTCTGACTGTCGCCATCCGTCCACGTGGCGTACGCTGCAAAAAGCCCTGCTGGATAAGATACGGCTCCAGCACATCCTCAATCGTTTCGCGCTCTTCACCAATGGCTGCCGCCAGGTTGTCCAGCCCGACCGGGCCGCCGAAGAACTTATCGATAACCGCCAACAGTAGTTTACGATCCATATAGTCGAACCCTTCGGCATCGACATTCAGCATGTCAAGCGCCTGGGCCGCGATATCAGCGGTGATATCGCCATCGTGCTTCACTTCGGCGAAATCGCGCACACGCCGCAGCAGACGATTCGCAATACGCGGCGTACCGCGTGAGCGGCGCGCCACTTCCAGCGCACCCTCCTCGCTCATCTCCAGCCCCATATAGCGCGCGCTGCGCCCCACAATGTGCTGTAAATCTGCCACCTGATAGAACTCCAGACGCTGCACGATACCGAAACGATCGCGCAGCGGCGACGTGAGCGAACCTGCGCGTGTTGTCGCGCCAATCAAGGTAAACGGAGGTAAATCGATTTTGATTGAGCGCGCCGCTGGCCCTTCACCGATCATGATATCCAGCTGGTAATCTTCCATCGCCGGATACAGCACCTCTTCGACAACCGGCGAGAGGCGGTGTATTTCATCGATAAACAACACATCATGCGGCTCGAGATTAGTGAGCATCGCAGCAAGATCGCCCGCTTTTTCCAGCACCGGCCCTGAGGTTGTGCGCAGATTGACACCCATCTCGTTTGCCACGATATTCGCCAGCGTCGTTTTACCTAAGCCCGGCGGGCCGAAGATAAGCAGATGGTCCAGCGCGTCACCGCGCAGCTTTGCCGCCTGGATAAAGATCTCCATTTGCGAGCGCACCTGCGGCTGACCGATATACTCGTCGAGCATTTTCGGACGAATAGCGCGGTCTGCGACTTCCTCTATATTGGTGCTGGCGGGCGTGACCAGACGGTCTGCTTCAATCATCCTCTACCTCACAACGCCGCGCGCAGCGCTTCGCGGATCAGGGTTTCACTGTTGGCGTCCGGACGCACAATCTTACTTATCATCCGGCTGGCTTCCTGAGGTTTATAGCCCAACGCCACCAGCGCAGCAACGGCTTCTTGTTCCGCATCATCCGTCGTCGGGCTCGCCGGAGAGGCCAGCACCAAATCAGCAGCCGGGGTGAAGAGATCGCCGTGCAGACCTTTAAAGCGATCTTTCATCTCAACAATCAAACGCTCGGCGGTTTTCTTCCCGATTCCCGGCAATTTGACCAGCGCCGCAGGATCTTCGCGTTCGACGGCGTTGACGAACTGCTGCGCCGACATGCCGGACAAAATTGCCAGCGCCAGCTTTGGCCCAACACCATTGGTTTTTATGAGCTCACGAAACAGCGTCCGTTCCTGCTTGTTATTAAAGCCGTATAACAGCTGAGCGTCTTCACGTACCACAAACTGTGTAAAAACAACCGCCTCTTTTCCGGCGTCCGGGAGCTCATAAAAGCAGGTCATAGGCATATGGACTTCATATCCCACGCCCCCCACTTCCAGCAGAACCAACGGGGGTTGTTTTTCTACAATAATGCCTCTGAGTCTGCCTATCACGTGACGCTCCTGCGTTAACGGCTGAAAGTGTAATGCCGTATGATAAAAAAAGGCTGGATAGATATCCAGCCGAATATACAGGAAAACGCGAGCGCGGTTCAGGAATTCGCGTAATAGGCCGCATCCGCAAGATCGGTGAGTAAGTCGCGTTGCGCAGGCTGCCAACCTAAAACGTCGCGGGTTCGTTCGCTGGACGCGGACATATCCGCGGCGGCAAAGGTGGCAAACCAGCCAAAATGGTCGGCACTGCGTGGTTCAGCGGGCAGCCCCAACATGTTGCCAATGGCGATAGCAATCTCCCGCATCGCGATCCCTTCCTCGGCTACCGCATGATATACCGTTTCCTTTACGCCACTTTCCAGCGCCAGCCGGTAGAGCTTCGCCGCATCAAGACGATGTACCGCCGCCCAGCGATTATTCCCCTCGCCCGGCCAGGCGGAAACACCGGTTTTCTTCGCCAGCGCGATCAAAATCGGGATAAAACCGTGATCGCCCACGCCATGAACGGTTGGTGCCAGACGCACACTGGCAGCCCTGACACCTTTTTCGGCCAGAGCCTGTGCCGCCAGTTCGGAACGGCGCAGATAATCCGGCGCGCTGACAGGTTTATCCTTTTCAGTTGCTGGCCGCCCCTGAACCAATCTTGCCAGCCCCGAGGTCACCAGCAACGGACGATCGCTACCAAGCAGCGCCTCCCCCATCACTTCAATAGCGCGTCTGTCCTGTTCGCAATTTTCCGCAAAACGGGAAAAGTCGTGATTAAAGGCGGTATGGATCACCGCATCCGCACGCGACGCCGCGTCAAACAAGAGGGAGTGATCATCCAGCGTTCCGGAAACAACCTGCCCTCCAGCGGCCAGCAGTGTCTGTGCTTTATCCGTATTTCTGGCCAGGCCGCTCACCTGGTGCCCGGCAGCAATCAACTCTGCCGCCACTTTTGCGCCGACCCAACCGGTCGCGCCCGTTAGAAAAACATGCATGCGTGTGCCTCCTGATGTTGACTCGCGCCGTTATCCTTATAAATATCCTTTGTTGTGAAAAGTAGTGATGTTATCGGGGTATAAGGACTAACAGGATGCAAAGCGTTTCTCAGCCTAAAGATCTGGGCAGTTACCTGAAATCGCGCCGGGCGCAGCTTGACCCTGTGGCGCTGGGTTTTCATACCGCGCGGCGACGTACGCCGGGGCTGCGCCGTGAAGAAGTGGCGCATCTGGCCTGTATTAGCGCCACCTGGTATACCTGGCTTGAGCAAGGTCGCGGAGGTACGCCTTCGGCGGAAGTGCTGGAGCGAATTTGCCAGGCGCTGCGTCTTACTGAGCGCGAACGCGAACACGTTTTTCATCTGGCATTAGGTCGTGCTCCTGGCATGCATTACCCGGTCAGAGGGACAGTGACAGAAAGGCTGCAAAAAGTGCTGGACTGTATGCACCTGAGCCCGGCGATGATCCGCAATGCGACCTGGGATGTGCTCGCCTGGAACAAAGCCGCCACCGTGGTTTTATCCGATTACCCCAGCCAGCCCGCGCATGAACGTAACATTCTGCGGCGCATTTTTCTTAATCCCCAGGCGCGTGCCGCGCAGGCAGACTGGCACTCGCTCGCCCGCTTTCTGGTGGCCGCTTTTCGTGCGGACGCAACCCGCGCGGGTGCGTCGATTGAGATCCGTCCTCTGGTTGAAGAACTCAGTGCAGCTTCTGCTGAGTTTGCCGAGCTCTGGCAAAATAATGATATAGAGGTAATGGAAGAAGGCACCAAAATCCTGCTGCATGGCGCTGTTGGTCGGTTGTCGCTGGAGTACTCGAGTTTTTCGGTGGAAGGGCAACCGGACCTGACAATGGTGGTCTATAACCCATCAACCGAAGAGGACGCGCGCAAAATAAGTTCGCTATTATAAAAAAAGCGCCGGTAAACCGGCGCTTTTTAGCGTAATCGTCCGCGAGCCAGATTGAGCCTTGTGCTGCTCACCTGCAACGCATTCTGGCTGACATGACAATGCGTGATGGCGATAGCCAGCGCATCTGCCGCATCCGCCTGCGGGTTAGCGGGCAGTTTCAACAGCGTGCGCACCATATGTTGCACCTGGCTTTTTTCCGCGCTGCCAATCCCCACCACCGTCTGTTTTACCTGCCGTGCAGCATATTCAAACACTGGCAAATCCTGATTCACGGCGGCGACAATCGCCACACCGCGCGCCTGCCCAAGCTTGAGTGCTGAATCGGCATTTTTCGCCATAAACACTTGTTCGATAGCGAAAAAATCCGGCTGGAATTGGGTAATGATCTCCGTCACGCCTGCATAGATCAGCTTCAGACGCGACGGTAAATCATCCACTTTGGTACGGATACAACCGCTGCCGAGATAGGTCAGTTGCCGTCCCGTCTGGCGGATCACGCCGTAACCGGTGACGCGCGAACCCGGATCGATACCGAGAATGATCGCCATTATGCGTCTCCGGTTACAGGCGAGTTAATCAGCGACATTAGAGTGTCGCCGCAACCTCATCAGAGATCTCACCGTTGTGGTAAACCTCCTGCACGTCGTCGCAATCTTCCAGCATATCGATCAGACGCAGCAGTTTCGGCGCGGTTTCCGCGTCCATGTCGGCTTTGGTCGACGGGATCATGGAGACTTCAGCGTTGTCCGCTTTCAGACCCGCAGCTTCCAGTGCGTCACGTACCGCGCCCATCTCTTCCCATGCGGTATAAACGTCAATTGCGCCATCATCAAATGTCACCACGTCTTCAGCACCGGCTTCCAGCGCCGCTTCCATAATGGTGTCTTCGTCGCCAGCGTCGAAGGAGATAACCCCTTTTTTGCTGAACAGATAGGCAACAGAACCGTCAGTACCGAGGTTACCACCGCATTTGCTGAAAGCATGACGCACTTCCGCCACGGTGCGGTTGCGGTTGTCACTCAGACACTCCACCATCACCGCCGTGCCGCCAGGGCCATAACCTTCATAAATGATGGTTTCCATGTTCGCGTCATCATCACCACCCACACCACGCGCGATAGCGCGGTTTAAGGTGTCGCGGGTCATGTTGTTAGACAGCGCTTTATCAACCGCCGCACGCAGGCGCGGGTTAGAACCGATATCGCCGCCGCCGAGGCGAGCAGCCGTTACCAGTTCACGTATGATTTTGGTAAAGATCTTACCGCGTTTAGCATCCTGTGCCGCTTTGCGGTGTTTGGTGTTGGCCCATTTACTATGACCTGCCATAAAAAACTCTCCAATAAAGCCTTTTCCCGGCGGCTTTCAGCCCTCTGGCACGTTGGCTGCTCCCGTTCGCACCCGTTACTTACCACAGTAAGTACCTGGCGACGCCGGGGGTTGCCACCTTCCTGAGAATTGAAATTCCAGGGGAAATTAGTCGGCGTTAATAACAAATTCTTCAATCGCCTGCCGGTTGCTCCACGACTTGGTTAATGCCGCCGCTGCCGGGGCATCAAGCCAGCGGTACGCCAGATGTTCACTAAAAACAATCTGGCGTTCATGGGGCAGCGCAAGACAAAACCAAGATTCGGTATTGTGCGTAACGCCCGGCGCATAGCGATGACGTAAATGACTAAATATTTCAAACTCCACCGTGCGCTGACAGTCGACTAAGGTCAGTTGCTCGCAAGCAATATCGATGTCGACCTCTTCCTTTACTTCACGCATGGCGGCTTGCGACGCTACCTCTCCTGCTTCGAGACTGCCGGTAACCGACTGCCAGAAATCAGGATCGTCGCGTCGCTGCAACATCAGCACCCGTTTCGTGTCCTCGGCGTAAATCACCACCAGCACGGAAACAGGGTGCTTAAAGGCCATCTTATTTATTCTCCGGCGTCTCTTTTTTGACGACGGAAATACCCAGCTCAGCCAGCGACGCCGGGTTAGCGAAACTTGGCGCTTCCGTCAGCAGACAGGCCGCCGCCGTGGTTTTCGGGAACGCAATCACATCACGGATGTTATCGGTGCCGGTCAGCAGCATGGTCAGACGATCCAGGCCAAATGCCAGGCCCGCATGTGGCGGTGTACCGTATTTCAGCGCATCCAGCAGGAAGCCGAACTTCTCGCGCTGTTCCTGCTCATTGATGCCCAGAATGCCGAATACAGTCTGCTGCATTTCGCCGTTATGGATACGCACCGAACCGCCGCCCACTTCATAACCGTTGATAACCATATCGTAAGCGTTAGCAACAGCATCTTCTGGTGCCGCTTTCAGCTCAGCCGCCGTCATATCTTTCGGCGAGGTGAACGGGTGGTGCATCGCGGTCAGACCGCCTTCGCCGTCATCTTCAAACATCGGGAAGTCGATCACCCACAGCGGTGCCCATTTGGCTTCGTCGGTCAGATTCAGGTCTTTACCCAGTTTCAGACGCAGCGCGCCCAGCGCATCGGCAACCACTTTTTTATGGTCCGCGCCGAAGAAAATCATGTCGCCATCCTGCGCGCCGGTGCGCTCAAGGATCGCGCTAACGATTTCAGCGTTCAGGAATTTCGCGACCGGGCTGGTGATCCCCTCCAGTCCTTTTGCCGCTTCGTTAACCTTAATGTAAGCAAGGCCTTTCGCCCCATAGATTTCGATAAACTTGCCGTAGTCGTCAATCTGTTTACGGCTAAGTTGTGCGCCACCTGGCACACGCAGCGCAGCAACGCGGCCTTTCGGGTCGTTTGCCGGGCCGGAGAAGACTTTAAACTCGACCGCTTTCAGCAAGTCGGCAACGTCAACCAACTCCATCGGGTTACGCAAATCAGGTTTATCAGAACCGTAACGGCGCTCGGCTTCGGCGAAGGTCATAATCGGGAAGTCGCCCAGATCCACACCACGAATTTCCTGCCACAGTTCGCGTACCAGCGCTTCCATTACTTCTCGCACCTGCGGCGCGGTCATAAAGGACGTTTCCACATCGATCTGGGTGAATTCCGGCTGACGGTCAGCACGCAGGTCTTCATCGCGGAAACATTTGACGATCTGATAGTAACGGTCGAAGCCGGACATCATCAGTAGCTGTTTGAACAGCTGCGGGGATTGCGGCAGCGCGTAGAATTTGCCTTTGTGCACGCGCGAAGGCACGAGGTAGTCACGCGCGCCTTCCGGCGTTGCTTTGGTCAGCATCGGGGTTTCAATATCGAGGAAACCGTGGTCATCCATAAAGCGACGCACGAAGCTTGTGATCTTCGCGCGGGTTTTCAGGCGCTGAGCCATTTCCGGGCGGCGCAGATCGAGATAGCGGTATTTCAGACGCGCTTCTTCGGTATTGACGTGGTTGGAGTCCAGCGGCAGCACGTCGGAACGGTTGATAATGTTCAGCTCAGTGGCGAACACTTCCACTTCACCGGTTGCCATATCTTTGTTGACGTTTTTGCCGTCGCGCGCACGCACGGTACCGGTAATCTGAATGCAGAACTCATTACGCAGTTCAGAGGCGAGCTGGAACGCATCCTGACGGTCCGGGTCGAAAAACACCTGCACGATGCCTTCACGATCGCGCATATCAATAAAGATAAGGCTACCGAGGTCACGACGACGATTGACCCACCCACAAAGCGTTACTTGCTGTCCCACATGGGACTGATTGAGCTGCCCGCAATATACTGTACGCATGAGATATCCCTTAATTAGCTGCGCGCGACCCGCCGCCTGCGGGGCAGGCACTCTGGTGGCAGCTATTTTCGTATGTCACAACTGGATGAAAAAAGGGGGCTATTATACTGGAAATTCTGACTGACGATAAGCCCGCGACCGACTGTACGCGCGTTTGCTGCGCGCTTATTGCGCATTCTCACAAAATTTAACAAAATTTGTAAACCGTCCGCCCCTACATAACGCGTAAGGTATCCGCCGACGTCATTCATTTTTCAGGAGTTATTATGCTGGAACTCAATGCTGAGAAAACCGCACTGGTGGTGATCGATTTACAGGAAGGTATTTTGCCTTTCGCCGGTGGCCCGCACACAGCGCAGGACGTGGTTCAACGCGCCGCAAAGCTCGCGGAGAAATTTCGTGCCAACGGTTCGCCGGTTGTATTCGTGCGAGTTGGCTGGTCAGCGGATTTCGCCGAAGCGCTGAAACAGCCGGTTGACGCTGCAACAGGCGGTCATGCCCTGCCAGAAAACTGGTGGGTTTACCCGCAGGCATTGGGTAAAAAAGAGAGCGATATTGAAGTGACCAAACGCCAGTGGGGCGCGTTCTACGGTACCGATCTTGAATTGCAACTGCGCCGCCGCGGCATCGACACCATTGTGCTGTGCGGCATTTCCACCAATATCGGCGTGGAATCCACCGCGCGCAACGCCTGGGAATTAGGTTTTTCGCTGGTGATTGCTGAAGACGCTTGCAGCGCTGGCAGTAACGAGCAACATCAGGGTAGCCTGAAATATATCTTCCCGCGCATTAGCCGTGTTCGCAGCACGGATGAGATCCTCAGCGCGTTATGATGTATGTCGGCCTGCCACAATGGTCGCACCCCAAGTGGGTGCGCCTTGGCATTACCAGCCTCGAAGAGTATGCCCGTCACTTTAATTGCGTCGAAGGCAACACCACGCTTTACGCGCTGCCAAAAGCCGAGATCGTGGCGCGCTGGCGCGAACAAACCACCGATGATTTTCGCTTCTGCTTTAAATTTCCCGCCACCATTTCGCACCAGGCGGCGCTGCGTAACTGCCGCGATCTGACAGACGAGTTTTTTGAACGAATGTCGCCGCTCGCCAACCGGATAGGCCAGTACTGGTTACAGCTTCCGGCGACCTTTAGCCCGCGCGATCTCCCCGCTTTGTGGGCATTTCTGGACGCGCTGCCTGCAGGTTTCACCTATGGCGTTGAAGTGCGCCACCCAACGTTTTTCGCTAAAGGCGAAGAGGAAAAAGCGCTCAATCAGGGCTTACATGCGCGCGGCGTGAACCGGGTAATCCTTGATAGCCGACCGGTGCATAGCGCCATTCCGCACAGTGAAGCGATCATCGAAGCGCAGCGCAAAAAACCGAAAGTACCGGTGCATGCGCTGATTACCGCCAGCCATCCGATGGTGCGTTTTATTGGTAGCGACAATATGGAACAAAATCGCCAGCTGTTTGCCGTATGGCTGCAAAAACTCCCGTTATGGGAACAGACCACCACCCCCTATTTGTTTTTGCATACGCCGGATATCGCCCAGGCACCAGAACTGGTGGAAACTCTGTGGCAGGGTTTACAGGCCGCTGTCCCGAGCGTAGGCGATGCCCCTTCTCTTCCGCTGCAATCTTCTCTTTTCTGAACGAACCACCTATCATTGTAAAGCGGTCACCAGAGCCTTAAAGGGAGTTAGTATGGTTAGCGCGCTTTACGCCGTGCTGGGTGCATTGTTACTCATAAAATTTTCATTTGACGTTATTCGCCTGCGCACGCAATACCGTGTTAGCTACGGCGACGGCGGGTTTAGCGAGCTGCAAAGTGCGATACGCATTCACGGCAATGCAGTCGAGTACATTCCCGTCGCCCTGATTCTGCTGCTTTTTATGGAGATGGACGGTGCACAAACGTGGTTGGTGCATGTTTGTGGGCTGCTGCTGATCGTCGGTCGTCTGATGCATTATTACGGCTTTCACCACCGCCTGATCCGCTGGCGTCGTTCCGGCATGGGCGCAACCTTTTGCTCATTGCTGCTGATGGTGCTGGCAAATCTGTGGTACATGCCCTGGGAGTTGGTTTTCTCCCTGCATTAGCGCACAATACGCCCCTTTGTTTTCCCGGATATTTACACTATGTCTCACCGCGACACGCTTTTTTCTGCGCCTATCGCTAGCCTGGGCGACTGGACTTTTGACGAACGGGTAGCCGAAGTCTTCCCGGACATGATCCAGCGTTCCGTACCGGGTTACTCCAATATTATCTCGATGATCGGCATGCTGGCGGAGCGCTTTGTTCAGCCTGCCACACAGGTCTACGATCTCGGCTGCTCACTGGGCGCGGCAACGCTCTCGGTGCGTCGCAACATTCACCACGCTGATTGCAAAATTATCGCCGTCGACAACTCTCCTGCCATGGTGGAACGCTGCCGTCGTCATATCGATGCCTATAAAGCGCCAACGCCCGTTGAAGTGATTGAAGGCGATATTCGTGATATTCACATTGAAAACGCCTCGATGGTGGTGCTCAACTTCACCTTGCAATTTCTTGAGCCGGACGACCGCCTGAAACTGCTGCAGAAAGTTTACCAGGGGCTGAACCCTGGCGGCGCGTTAGTGTTATCGGAAAAATTCAGTTTTGAAGACCATACCGTCGGTGAACTGCTGTTCAATATGCACCACGACTTTAAACGTGCTAATGGCTACAGCGAACTGGAGATCAGCCAGAAACGCAGCATGCTGGAAAACGTGATGTTGACGGATTCTGTTGAAGCACATAAAACCCGCCTGCGCACAGCCGGATTTGAACACAGCGAACTGTGGTTCCAGTGCTTTAATTTTGGTTCGCTGGTGGCTCTGAAGGCGGTTGAAGCATGATTGAGTTTGGCCGTTTTTATCAGCAAATCGCCACCGGTACGCTCGCGCACTGGCTGGAAACGTTACCCGCCCAGATCGCCGCCTGGCAACGTGAAGCATTGCACGGGCAGTTTAAGCAGTGGAACAACGCGGTGGAGTTTCTGCCGACCATCACGCCTGCAAATCTGGATCTGCTGCACAGCGTCAGCGCGCAAAGCGCCGAACCGCTCAGCGCCGGTCAACTCAAAGGTATGGAAACGCTGCTGCGTAATCTGATGCCGTGGCGCAAAGGGCCGTTTTCTCTGTATGGCATTGATATCGATACCGAGTGGCGTTCCGACTGGAAATGGGAGCGCGTCCTGCCGCACCTTTCCGATCTGAAAGGCCGCACCATTCTGGATGTCGGCTGCGGCAGCGGTTACCACCTGTGGCGCATGGTCGGCGCGGGTGCGCAGCTTGCCGTTGGTATCGATCCAACGCAGTTGTTCTTATGCCAGTTTGAAGCCGTGCGTAAGCTGTTGGGCGACGATCGTCGCGCACATCTCTTGCCGCTTGGCATTGAGCAACTTCCGGCGCTAAACGCCTTCGATACCGTGTTTTCCATGGGCGTGCTCTACCACCGCCGTTCACCGCTTGAACATCTGTGGCAGTTGAAAGATCAGTTAGTGAAAGACGGCGAGCTGGTACTGGAAACGCTGGTGGTGGAAGGCGATGAAAATACCGTGCTGGTGCCAGGTGACCGTTACGCGCAAATGCGTAACGTCTATTTTATCCCTTCTGCGCTGGCGCTGAAAAACTGGCTGGAGAAATGCGGTTTTGTCGATGTACGCATTGCAGATACCAGCGTTACCAGCACCGAAGAGCAACGTCGCACATCATGGATGGTCACAGAGTCACTGGCCGATTTTCTGAACCCGGCAGATAACAGTAAAACCGTTGAAGGTTACCCGGCTCCGGTTCGCGCGGTGTTGATTGCCCGCAAACCGTAAGATAAAAAAAGGCCCCTGTTAATGGCAGGGGCCTGGTACAAGCAAGCATCATATTGGGCGACATGATGCGCGGTAAAAACTGTTATGGGCGATGGTGCAAAATCATCTCTTTCATCACCGCCACCGCATCGCCATCCACACCGTAGCGGGCATATTCATCCGCACTGGCATCTGACGACATCGATAATCCTGGATTGCGATAGCGCATCGGCGAGGCTGTCCAGCGGCCTGCCGAGCTATGCACCTCTTTGATACCCGCATGGAGAAAGGTTTCAAGGTTATCCGGACGCACGCCTGCGCCGGCCATAATGATTGGAACACCAGACCGGGCATTTAGTTCCGTGATTAATGAAAGTCCTTTTGCTGCCGACGGCTGCTGACCGGATGTGAGAATACGTGCGATGCCTAATTCCGCTAAATTATCAACCACCTGAAGTGGGTTGGCGCACATATCGAACGCGCGATGAAAAGTTACCGCCATCCCTTGCGCAGCCTGCATAATGTCCTGCATACGCACAATATCCACATCCCCCTCTTCCGTCAGCACACCGGTGACCAGCCCGGGGAAACCCAACTCACGGAGCATCTCAATATCGCTCAACATGGTGGCGAACTCATCGGTCCGGTAGCAAAAATCCCCACCGCGCGGGCGCACGATCGGGTGTACGGGAATGGTCACCGCCTGACGAATCGCTTTTAACGCGCCAAAGGAAGGGGTTAAACCGCCCTCTTTCGGCGCGGCGCAAAATTCAATGCGATCGGCGCCATATTGCTCAGCGATCACCGCGTCATCGACGCCATAACAACAGATTTCCAGTAAGGTCATTTCATCTCCCTCTCTTCACCATGGCTCGCTTTCCGCTTGCTTCACTGCTCGCTCGCGACAATCTCTTCAATGGTCCACGGATGAAACTTCACGGTGACTTTGCCATCCGTCACCGCCAGCGTTGGATTGGGCAGCCGTTCACGCTCGCCTTTTGGTGAACTGGTTTTCACCGAAATCCCCGGCTGGCTTAAACCTTCATCTGCCAGCAGCGCTAGCGCACGCGCGTTGAGCGTGGCGATATCGCCCGGCAGCACGATTTCAACATGCTCCCACCCTTCATGCGGGTAGCGCTTTTCACCCGGCCACGGCAACTCAATCACCGTAAACTTCCAGTGGGCGACGCACACCGGTTCATGCAGTTTGAACAGGCAAATCGGCCGACCATTAATGATGTTTTCCGACAGCAGTTCGCCGCATTGCTCAAAGCCACGCCGCCAGCGCTCCGCCGTGGTGTTCTGGTGACAGCGCAACGAGATGTGATCCGCATTTAAGGGTGCGATATCCAGCCCCAAACGGGTAGTTAAATTTTGCAAATCTTGGGTAAACCGTGGCAAATCTTCCACGATATCCTGCAACTCTTCGACGGTTTGCCAGGTACGCATAACAGTGCTCGCAAGTCATAACAAAGCGCATAATCTACCGTGTTATGCAGTGCTGACGCCACCGGGCATTTGCAGTATACTCCCGCCTTTATTAAACACCCGGACGCCGCCTCAGCGACGCGGTGTCCTAAAAGTAAGGTATCCCGGTGAATATTCAGGCTCTTCTCTCAGAAAAAGTCAGTCAGGCCATGATTGCAGCAGGCGCGCCAGCCGATTGTGAAGCGCAGGTTCGTCAGTCAGCAAAAATTCAGTTTGGCGACTATCAGGCTAACGGCGTGATGGCAGTGGCGAAAAAACTGGGCATGGCGCCGCGACAACTGGCCGAGCAGGTTCTGTCTCACCTTTCTCTTGACGGGATTGCCAATAAAGTTGAAATCGCCGGTCCTGGCTTTATCAATATTTTCCTCGCGCCTGAATTTCTCGCCTCGCAGGTAGATGCGGCGCTGAAATCTGATCGTCTGGGCGTAACAACACCGCAGCCGCAAACCGTGGTTATCGACTACTCCGCGCCGAACGTGGCAAAAGAGATGCACGTCGGCCACCTGCGCTCAACCATCATTGGCGATGCGTCGGTTCGTACGCTGGAGTTCCTCGGTCATAACGTGATTCGCGCCAACCACGTCGGCGACTGGGGCACCCAGTTCGGTATGTTGATTGCCTACCTTGAGCTGCAGCAGCAAGAGAATGCCGGTGAAATGGCGCTGGCCGATCTTGAAGGTTTTTACCGCGAAGCCAAAAAACATTATGACGAAGACGCGGCGTTTGCTGAACGCGCACGCGCTTACGTGGTGAAACTGCAAGGCGGCGACGAATATTGCCGTGAAATGTGGCGCAAGCTGGTCGATATCACCATGAGTCAGAACCAGAAAACCTACGAACGCCTGAACGTGACGCTGACCCGCAAAGATGTGATGGGCGAAAGCCTGTATAACCCGATGTTACCGGGCATCGTTGCCGATCTGAAAGCCAAAGGTCTGGCGGTCGAGAGCGAAGGCGCGACCGTGGTGTTCCTGGATGAGTACAAAAACAAAGAAGGCGAACCGATGGGCGTCATCATCCAGAAAAAGGATGGTGGCTACCTGTACACCACAACGGACATCGCCTGTGCGAAATACCGTTATGAAACGCTGCATGCCGATCGCGTGCTCTACTACATCGACTCCCGTCAGCATCAGCACCTGATGCAGGCCTGGACCATCGTGCGCAAAGCCGGTTATGTGCCGGATTCCGTGCCGCTGGAGCACCACATGTTCGGCATGATGCTTGGCAAAGACGGCAAGCCGTTCAAAACCCGCGCGGGCGGAACAGTGAAGCTTTCCGATCTGCTGGATGAAGCGCTGGAGCGCGCGCGTCGTCTGGTGGCAGAAAAGAACCCGGATATGTCTGCCGACGAGCTGGAAAAACTGGCCAACGCGGTCGGTATCGGCGCGGTGAAATATGCAGATCTGTCGAAAAACCGCACCACCGATTACGTTTTTGACTGGGACAACATGCTGGCCTTTGAAGGCAACACCGCCCCGTACATGCAGTACGCTTACACCCGCGTGCTCTCCGTATTCCGCAAAGCGGGTATTGAAGAGAGCGTGCTGGAAAACGCACCTGTGGTGATTGGCGAAGAGCGTGAATCCCAGCTGGCCGCGCGTCTGTTGCAGTTCGAAGAAACCCTGTCCGTCGTTGCCCGTGAAGGTACGCCGCATGTGATGTGCGCCTATCTGTACGATCTGGCGGGTCTGTTCTCCGGCTTCTACGAGCACTGTCCGATCCTTAGCGCCGAAAGCGATGAAACCCGCTTAAGCCGACTGAAGCTGGCCCTGTTGACGGCAAAAACACTGAAACTCGGTCTGGATACGCTGGGTATTGAAACCGTTGAGCGTATGTAATCGCCTCCGTTTTTAGCCATAAAAAACCCCGGTTAACCGGGGTTTTTCTTTTTGCGCCTCTCAGAAATATTTGCGCAGATACTCCGTCAAACAGAGCATCGCCATCGCCTGGCCGTAGGGCATGGAGGTCAGCGGGATCTGGCGGTAAAATTCCAGATTACTGCCCATACCGGTACCAAACGACACCTGCAATAACTCCCCTTCCGGCGAAATATTTCCCACAATCGCTTTCACCGCTTTTTCCGCCACATCCGTGTAATCGGCGCTGATATAACGCTTACGCAGCGCTTTCAGAATGCCATAAGCAAACCCGGCGGTTGCCGACGCTTCCAGATAAGAATCTGCATCGTCGAGCAGCGTATGCCATAACCCGCTTTCATGCTGACACTTCGCCAGCGCGGCGATTTGCGCATTCAACACCTGGACCAGATAACGGCGCACCGCATTGTTTTCAGGCAGATCGACAAGCTCAAGGAAATCCGGGATAACAATGGTCAGCCAGCTATTCCCGCGCGCCCAGCGGGCGTTGGCAAAGTTATGGTGACCATCGTAATTCCAGCCGTGGAACCACAGCCCGGTTTCCCTGTCCATCAGGTTCTGCACATGCAGCAGGAACTGATACACCGCCTCTTCCACATAGTCTGGTCGGTTGAGCAATTTGCCGATTTTCACCAGCGGCAGCACGGTCATCATCAACGTGTCGTCCCACATCTGCTGGTGATTCTCCTCCGCCAGCGTAATGTGCTGCATCCCGCCGCAGTCGGTGCGCGGCATCTCGTTCATCGCCCATTCAGCCCAGCTTTCCAGCCATGGCAAATAGCACGGATTGCCGGTCTCTTCATAGCGATACGCCAGCGTCAGGAACGGTGCCATGGTGTTGACGTTTTTGGTGGTCGCACCTTCTGCAAAACGGTCGGCGAACCAGTTATCAATCACCTCGCGCACGCCCTCTTCCCCGGTCTGGCGGTAATACTGGT
The DNA here is from genome assembly GCF_016620385.1 of Kosakonia sp. LAM2021. Lineage (NCBI taxonomy): Bacteria > Pseudomonadati > Pseudomonadota > Gammaproteobacteria > Enterobacterales > Enterobacteriaceae > Kosakonia > Kosakonia sp. LAM2021. Next base: position 788,373 of record NZ_JAENHT010000001.1, on the reverse strand, counting down.
ACATTCCGTACAGACCTACGCCGTGCGTCCACTCCCAGCCAGCCCAGCCTTTGGTATCAATCACGCGCCCATCGTCGAGACGGAGTAAGAACTCGCCGGTGTTGTCGTGAATATTGACCAGGTTATGCGTCACCTTGCGGATCAACGCTTTCAGTTCATCACGGGCGATAAAACGCTCTGGCTGACGCAATAACGGGCTGTGTTTGACAGGCCAAACCTTCATATTCTTAACCTCAGTTGTAAGTCGATTTCAGTGACGCGTCTTTCAGCGATGGCGCGGCAGGTTTATTGCGATTCAGATAGCCGATATTGTTGTTTCCCCACAGGGATTCATACGGCATGCCCGCCAGCATTTCGACGGTTTCACGCGCCTGCGGAGTGATGCTTTCTGGCATCGCGCGGCCGCTCTGGCGCATTTTTGCCGTTTCTTCACGCAGCACGCTGTGGGTTTTCAGGTTCAGCTTGAAGCGTAAGGAGACGAGGAAGCCACAGCACAGCACCGCAATGGTGCCAAAGCACATGATCATCAAAATGGTGTGGCTCACTTCTGGCACCTGGGTTTTCTGCCCGGAGACAAAACCAGAAGCCTGCATCACAATCCCTACCAGCATCACCGCACCGGCCTGCGAAGCTTTACGAGTCAGCGTCATGATCCCGGCGAAGATCCCTTCGCGGCGCTGGCCGGTGACCACTTCGTCAATATCCGCAATGTAGGTATAAGTGTTCCACGGTACGTAGTTGATACCACCGCGTCCCAGACCGGCAACGGCGGAAACCAGCAACAGCAGCGAATAAACATCGCTCAAGCCGGCGTAGTAGAGCACGGCATACGAGGCGGCGCTCAGACCGAACAGCACCACCACCATGCGGTATGACGGCGCCGGTCCGAAACGGATGCACAGCGGGATCATGGCGATAACGGCGATGAACTGGAAAATCGCCATCGTGCCCAGCAAGTTGGAGGCCAGTGACGCTTCCTGCATCAGCACAAACACCACGTAATAGGTGAACACCGCGTTAAACACGTCCTGCGCAATATAGCCGCCGAGGTACATCCCCAGATGCTGGCGGAAAATCTTGATCCGCAGCGTGGAGCTGAGTTCGACAAACAGGCGACGCAAACTTTGCCCAAGCGTGAGGCTCTTTTTCTCTTCTTCCGCACGCAGCGCCGCTTCGGTCCACTCTTCGCGCGGACGCTCCCAGGTAAAGCACCAGACAAATGTCAGCATCAGCGCACAGAGCACCGAGAACACCAGGCTTGCGTAGAAAAAGGAGACCGGGTTGTCTTTACCAAAGTGTGACAGCAGAACGCCCGGCAGGAACGAGGCCAGAATCGCCGACATCTGCGCCATGGAGATACGCGCGCCGGAAAATTTGGTTTTCTGTTTAAAGTCGTCAGTCATTTCCGGTACCAGCGTTTCGTACGGCACCAGAATCATGGTGTAGACCACATCAAACAGCAGATACGTCAGCAGGTAATACCAGAAACTCATGTCCCCTACCCACATTATCGAGTAGCTGAACACACAAGGAATTCCCAGCATAATAAAGAACTTACGCCGACCGAAGCGTTTACCAAGCCAGGTCGAACCAAAGTTATCGGTTAAAAAGCCCATCAGCGGACTGACCACCGCATCCAGCACCCTTGCTGTCGCGAAGATAAAAGTCGCTTCAATAGGCGTCAGGCCGCAAAAGGTCGTATAGAAATAGAGTAACCATGCTGCGGTTAACGCGGTTGTGCCCGCACCCAGAAAATCGCCCGAACCATAGGCGAGATAATTAGCCAATCCAATTTTTCGTGTTTTCATTGCCGTCAACCCTGTTCATTTTGGGGGACCTTTGACGATCCGGCTTAGCCAAAGGAATTTCTTACACGGCTAAAGTAAGAGGATGTGCAACGGGAAACCTTTCTGTTTCTGCCATCAAAATTCCGCGGCTGGCAAAAATGCAAAGAGTGTCGATACGCGCTTCACTGATTTATAAAACAGCGTTTCTTTTGCATCAAAAGGAGGGGTCAAAAATGCGGGGCGGATAGCAAAATCCCGCCATTACGGCGGCATTTTCGGGCGAAAAACGAGCTAACTAATTGAAGCGAAGCGGTTAGTTTTGCCGGGCTGGCTGGCGGTAATTAACCAGCACTTTGTTACTACGGACCTCCAGCGGCGGCCATAAACGTCCACCGCCGGGCACTTCCCAGACAAAACGCAGCGATTCGAGCGCCGGAACATCGGTAAAGCCGCGCGTGGTGCCACTTTGCCCATCCAGTTCAACACAGCGCGCCTGAGAACAGAGACGAACAACTAATCCGGCAGGCGTCGGGCCATTTAATTCATAGCGCCAGGAGACATCCGTCATCAGCCCGTTTACCGGCTGCGACGGACCAAGCGGTCGCGATGAAGAGACCACGCCACGGTTATCCAGCCGGATACCGATACTGCTGGCCTGCCACATGCCTTCGCCAATGCCGTTTCCGGCCGCGTGAGCAAACAACGGCAGAGCCACCAACCACGCCAGCAAACGCATTATTTGCCTCCGATGGTCGCAGTCATACGGATGCTGCGGTTATCCGACATTTCCATATTCGACAGCACCACCAGTTGCGGCAGACTGCGGCGCAGGAAGCGCGCCAGCAGCGGACGCAGCGCGTGATTAACCAGCAACACCGGCGGCGCACCTAACATCTCCTGGCGCGTCAACGCTTCCTGCGTTTGTTCCAGTAAGCGATCGGCAAGACCCGGTTCCAGACCGCCACCGCCCTGCAACGCTTGCAGCAGCAAACGCTCAAGCGGCGTGTCAAGACCAATCACCTGCACTTCATCATTCCCCGGGAACCACTGCTGTGTAATGGCGCGGCCCAACGCGACACGCACCACCGCCGTGAGTTCGTGCGGATCGGTTTGCAGCGGCGCATGCTCGGCCAGCGTTTCCAGAATAGTGCGCATATCGCGGATGGGCACTTTTTCGGCCAACAGGTTTTGCAGCACTTTGTGCAGCGTAGTCAGCGTGACCACGCCCGGCACCAGATCTTCGGTCAGCTTCGGCATCTCCTGGCTTACCCGGTCAAGCAGTTGCTGCGCTTCCTGGCGACCAAACAGCTCCGCCGAGAATTGACCAATCAGGTGGTTAAGATGGGTTGCCACCACGGTACTGGCTTCCACAACGGTGTAGCCCTGGATCTGCGCTTGTTCTTTCAATGCGCTCTCAATCCAGATAGCGGCCAGGCCAAAGGCCGGATCCACGGTTTGCTCGCCCGGCAGCGTACCCGCCGCCGTGCCTGGGTTAATCGCTAGCCAGCGCCCTGGGTAAGCCTCGCCGCTGCCAATTTCCACCCCTTTCATCAGGATGCGGTAACGCGCCGGCGGCAGATCCATATTGTCGCGAATGTGGACAACAGGCGGCAGGAAGCCCATATCCTGCGCGAATTTCTTACGAATGCTGCGGATTCGGCCTAACAGCTCGCCATCCTGCTGGAAGTCCACCATCGGGATCAGGCGATAACCCACTTCCATACCGAGGGAATCTTCAAGCTGAACATCGTTCCAGGTGGCTTCTACCGCCTGGGTATTTTCCGGCAGCTTCATCGGCGCAGCTTCAGCAGGTGCGGCCTGGTCTTTACCACGCAGCCACCAGGCAAGACCCAGCAGCGCGGCGGTAAACAGCAGGAACACAAAGTTCGGCATCCCGGGCACCAGCCCCAGCAGGCCGAGTACGCCGGCGCTGAGCATCATCACGCGCGGGTTGCTGAACAACTGGCCAACCATCTGCTGACCAACATCCTGATCGGTGCTGACGCGGGTGACGATAACACCCGCCGCGGTAGAGATAACCAGCGCCGGGATCTGCGCAACCAGACCGTCACCGATGGTCAGCAGGGTGTAACTTGATGCCGCATCACCCATCGACAGGCCATGTTGCAGTACGCCCACCAGCAAGCCGCCGATGACGTTGATAACCATGATCAGAATACCGGCGATGGCGTCGCCGCGAACAAACTTACTCGCACCGTCCATCGAACCGTAGAAGTCAGCTTCTTGCGTTACTTCAGAACGGCGGCGTTTCGCTTCGTCTTCACCGATGATCCCGGCGTTGAGATCGGCGTCAATGGCCATCTGTTTACCGGGCATCCCATCGAGTACGAAACGCGCGCCCACTTCGGCGATACGTCCCGCACCTTTGGTGATAACCATAAAGTTGATGATAACGAGGATGACGAACACCACGATACCGATGGCGAAGTTACCGCCAACGAGGAAGTGACCGAAGGCTTCAACCACTCGCCCTGCCGCCGCCGATCCCGTATGCCCTTCCATCAGAATAATACGCGTGGAGGCGACGTTCAGCGCCAGACGCAGCAAGGTGGTAAACAGCAGGATGGTCGGAAATGCGGCGAATTCCAGCGTGCGCTGGGTGAACATCGCCACCAACAGCACCATGATGGAAAGTGCGATGTTAAAGGTAAACAACAGGTCGAGGACAAACGCCGGTAGCGGCAGCACCATCATCGACAAAATAAGCAAAATGAGCACCGGCCCGGCGAGAACCTGCCATTGGGTCGATTTCAGATTGCTGGGTAGACGCAGCATTGCTACCAGATTAGCCATCAGTGTCCTTCTCGTTCAAAAAGTCCAGCGCCTCAGGCACCGGGAGATTCTCAGGTTTAACAGGTCGTTGCCCGCCGGACAGACGCCAGCGTTTCAACTGCCATACCCACGCCAGCACTTCGGCAACGGCCGCATACAGCTGGCCCGGGATTTGCTGACCAATTTCAGAATGGCGATAGAGCGCACGCGCCAGCGGCGGCGCTTCGAGGATCGGCACACGGTTCTCCGTCCCCAGCTCACGAATACGCAGCGCAATCATTCCCGCGCCTTTTGCCACCACTTTCGGCGCACTCATCTTATTCTCGTCATATTGCAGTGCGACGGAGTAGTGCGTCGGGTTGGTCACAATGACATCCGCTTTTGGCACATCGGCCATCATGCGACGGCGCGCCGCTGCTCGCTGCATCTGGCGGATGCGGCCTTTAATGTGCGGGTCGCCTTCGCTCTGTTTAAATTCGTCACGGATGTCCTGGCGGGACATGCGTAGTTTTTTCAGATGGCTGTAGATCTGCCAGAAAACGTCAAAACCCACCATCGGGATAATGCTTAGCGCCACCAGCATGGCGCACAGCCCGGCAAGATTAAGGGCGCTCGCCATTGCGGTCAGCGGCGATTCGCTCATCAGGCGCATCATATCCGGCCAGTGATGCCATAAAAAAAAGCCCGCGACGCTGCCCATCAGCAGCGCTTTCATCAACGCTTTCACCAGCTCCGCACCCACTTGCGCGGAGAACAAACGCCCCAACCCGCTGAGCGGGTTGAGTTTGGAAAATTTAAACTCCAGCGATTTGGTGCTGAACACCAGTCCGCCCAGCATCACCGGCGCGATAAGCGCGATGATCACCACGCCCGTCAGCAGCGGCAACATGCCGATCAGCACGTTTTTTAACATCACGATGATCTGCCCGAGGATCAGGTTCTGGTCACTGATAATCTTGTGGTCAAAACGCAGTCCGGATGAGAGCGCCATCGATAACCTGCGACCAAACGCTTCACCGCCAAACCACAGAATGCCGATACCGACCAACATGATCAGTAGCGATGTCAGTTCTTTGGATCGGGGGACTTGCCCTTCTTCGCGCGCTTTCTCTAGTCGGTGCGCTGTGGGGGCTTCTGTTTTGTCGTCGTTGTCTTCAGAGGCCACGGCCAACACATCCACGGGTTACAGGTTTGATGACATATTGCCAGAGTCAAGCCTGTCCAATGGGCAGAGTAAGGCATAAAAACAGAGGGTTTTCGCCATTTGAGTTGTCGCGTCATGTCCAACCCCGCATGCTGAAACGCAGACCAAACGGCAACGTTATCGAGAAAATCCTGCCTAAAGGCCATTTTTTATCGATAGATCCTGATTATTAACCGCAGAACAGAAATGCCAGCGCCCTGCTTTATAATGGTCGGCTTCGCGTATTTATCGGCACGGACGTTATTTTTTATGCCACGACATCTGGACAGAATCTCGCACACGGCAATTTGCATCGCGGCGTTTGTTATCTATTACAGTCTCTTTTATTTAGCCTTTTTCATTCCCGGTTTTATGACGCTTTATCGAAATGGCCTTGCCGCGCCGTTTCTCGGCACTGCCCTGTTATTGCCTTGCTCGTTATTACTCTGGCGCTATTACGTGCGCCATTTTGACGGGCTGTTACCCTTTGGCACACTGGCGCTGCGCAACGTAACGGTGCCGCTGCTGGCGCTGGGGGTGATACTGGTGATGGAAAAACTGTTTCAGCAGCCTGAACCCTGGCTTGATTCGCTGCGCGATTACACCGGATTGACCCGCTGGGCGTGGATTTTAACGGCGTGCCTGGTAGCACCCGTGAGTGAAGAGATTATCTTTCGTGGCTTTTTACTCAATGCCAGCCTGGGGTGGGGAAAAGTGCCGCAGCAAGTGGGGATTGTGCTGACCTCATTACTGTTCTCCGTCATCCATATGCAGTATCACGCGCCCATTACCTTTATTCAGCTCTTTATTTTTTCTGCGGTGTTGTGTGTGGTCAGGCTTGGCACGGGCGGCTTGATTGTCCCGATTGTGCTGCATGCGCTGGCAAACACCTTCTCAATTGGGGATATTTTCCTGCAATAAAAAAAGGGAAGGTTTCCCCTTCCCTTTTCATTGTCAGATATGCACCTTCAGGCGGGCTGAAGGTGCATGTACAGACAGATCAGAAGCCCAGGCTGTCGAGCAGATCGTCGACCTGATCCTGGCTTGCCACCACGCCCGCTTTGGTCGCGTCGAGTTGTGGGCCATTGAGCAGGCTTTCGTTTTCACGCTTCGGACGCGCGGACTGATCCGGGATATTCTCCAGCAGCACCATCAGCAGCTGACGTTCGATCTCCTGGATAACATCCATCATGCGTTTGATAACCTGACCGGTGAGGTCCTGGAAATCCTGCGCCATCATAATGTCCAGCAGCTGGGCGTTGGTGAAGCTGGTGTGCCCCGGAATTTCGCCAAGGAATTTGCGCGTATCGGTCACCAGTTCACGCGCATCCGCCAGTTCGATCGGGTTTTCAAACCACTCGTCCCAACGTTTGCTCAGCGCTTTCGAACCTTTTTCCATCTCATCCTGGTGCGGCTGAGAGGCTTCAACGCTGTTAAGCGCGCGTTCTGCCGCTTGCGCGGTCATCTGTACTACATAATCCAGACGGTCACGCGCATCCGGAATCGCTTCCGCAGCTTCGGCAATCGCCTGGTCAAGACCTAATTCGCGCAGGCTATCACGCAACATACGCGTCAGGCTGCCAATCCGGGCAATGATGTCGCTGGGTGAATGTTCGTCCGCTGGTTTAATTGAAGGTTGAATCATTAGCCAGTCCTCACATGCCAAGTTTCTCGAAGATCTTACCGAGTTTCTCTTCCAGGGTTGCAGCGGTAAACGGTTTCACCACATAACCGCTCGCACCGGCCTGCGCCGCCGCGATGATGTTCTCTTTTTTCGCTTCTGCTGTAACCATCAGCACTGGCATAGAAGCCATATTGCTGTCGGCACGAATCGTTTTCAGCAGTTCCAGACCGTCCATGTTTGGCATGTTCCAGTCGGAAATAACAAAACCGAAGCCACCCGTCTGCAATTTGTTTAACGCATCAACACCGTCTTCTGCTTCTTCAACGTTGTTAAATCCCAGCTCTTTTAGCAGGTTACGTACAATTCGACGCATGGTGGAAAAGTCATCCACGACCAAAAACTTAAGCTCTTTATCCGCCATAAAAAATTACTCCTGGTTCAAATACGTATTGCCTGTCCGGCACTGATTTTCGCCAGCATCTGCTGGCTTACCTGGCTAAGATCGACCACTTCGCTGACGCCACCCATATTGATGGCCTCACGCGGCATGCCGAACACCACACAACTTGCTTCATTTTGCGCAATCGTCCAGGCGCCAGCCTGGTGCATTGCTAACATTCCGGCCGCGCCATCGTTGCCCATCCCCGTGAGAATAACCCCCACGGCGTTACGCCCCGCGTGTTTCGCCACCGAATTAAACAGCACGTCCACCGACGGGCGGTGCCGGTTAACCGGCGGTCCGTCATGGATCTTAATTTGATAGTTCGCCCCGCTACGCGCCAGCTCCATATGCCGATCGCCAGGTGCAATATACGCGTGTCCGGGTAATACGCGCTCGCCATCTTCCGCTTCTTTGACGCTGATCTGACAGAGCTTATTCAAACGCTCAGCAAATGAGCGGGTAAAGCCCGGCGGCATATGCTGAGTGATAAGAATACCCGGACTTGAGAGCGGCAATGGCTGGAGTACATGCCTAATTGCCTCTGTTCCTCCGGTTGACGCACCAATTACCAGCAGTTTTTCCGAGCTGAGTAACGGCCCGGCTTTTAACATGGCGGGCGCTTCCATCGGTTTATGTGCCGCGATACGCGCGCGTGACGCGGTGCGTACTTTCTCGGCAATCATCTCGCTGTAAGCCAGCATGCCTTCGCGAATGCCAATCTGCGGTTTGGTGACAAAATCAATTGCCCCCAGTTCCAGCGCGCGCAGCGTCACTTCCGAGCCTTTTCCGGTCAGTGAAGAGACCATCACCACCGGCATCGGGCGCAAACGCATTAATTTTTCAAGGAAATCCAGCCCGTCCATGCGCGGCATTTCCACATCCAGCGTTAACACATCCGGGTTGAATTTTTTAATTAAATCCCGGGCAACCAATGGGTCTGGCGCCGTCGCCACCATTTCCATATCGCTGTGGCTATTGATAATTTCTGTCATGATCTGGCGCATCAATGCGGAATCATCGACGGACAACACCCTGATTTTACTCATGCTTTATCCTTACTCAGCGCATAAACTGTTTGCCCACGAAGGGTAAACTCACGCACGAGGTTGCTGAAGTTCTCCGAATGCCCGGCAAACAGTAATCCGTCTGGCTTAAGCAGCGGAGCGAAACGATGCAAAATGTCCTGTTGCGTCGTTTTATCAAAATAAATCATTACGTTACGGCAAAAAATTGCGTCGAAAGGCCCCGGAACGTTGTACTGCTTATCCAGCAGATTGACCGTGGTGAAATCGACGTAGTTCGCCAGTTCCTGCCGTACACGCACCAGCCCGGCATGCGGGCCAGTACCGCGCATAAAGTAGCGTTGCATCTGCTGGGGCGAGAGGGTTTTCAACTCGTCCTGGCGGTAAATGCCGCTACGCGCTTTTTCCAGCACTTCTGTATCGATGTCGCTGGCGAAAACTTTCCAGCGACCCGGTGCCATGCCCAACGCATCAGCGAGGGTAATGGCAAGAGAGTACGGCTCTTCGCCTGTCGACGCCGCCGCGCTCCATACCCGGTATTCCCCCGTGCGCTTGCGCGCATGGTCCGCGAGAACCGGGAAGTGGTGTGCTTCCCGGAAAAACGCGGTGAGATTGGTGGTCAGCGAGTTAATAAACGCTTGCCACTCGGCGCTGTTCTGGTTCGCTTCCAGCATGCTCAGATAGCGGCCAAAATCATCTAGCCCAAGCGTGCGTAAACGGCGAACAAGGCGGTTGTAAACCATGTCGCGTTTATGATCCGCGAGGACAATCCCCGCACGCTGGTAGATCAATTGACATATCCGACGGAAGTGCGCGTCGGACAGCGCCAGGCGCTGTGTCATCTGTTGCAATATTGATGACGTTTGCCCGTTAGGCATGGATGATGTCATAGCGCCTTCTCAACTAGGTTCAGGATGCAACGGGCACTGCCTTAGGCGGTGCCACTTCGGGTATTGCGACATGCTCTTCAATCTTAAATACGGCCACCAGCGCAGTAAGGTTATCGGCCTGGTTAGCCAGTTGGTCGGTGGCGGAAGCTGCCTCTTCTACCAGCGCAGCGTTCTGTTGTGTCACCTGATCCATCTGTGTTACTGCCTGAGCCACCTGCTCTATCCCGCGCCGTTGTTCATCGGACGCGGAGGCGATCTCGCCCATGATATCGTTGACCTGAGTGACAGAGCGGACGATTTCGGTCATCGTCTGCGCGGCGGTATCCACCAGAGCGGAACCCTGCTGAACGCGGGAAACCGACTCTTCAATCAGGCCTTTAATCTCTTTTGCCGCCTGCGCACTGCGGCTTGCCAGGTTACGCACTTCACCGGCGACCACGGCGAAACCACGCCCCTGTTCACCGGCGCGAGCCGCTTCCACGGCGGCGTTCAGCGCCAGAATATTGGTCTGAAACGCAATGCCATCAATCACACTAATGATGTCGCCAATTTTCTGCGAGCTGCCGGCAATCTGCTGCATGGTACTTGCCACGCTAGATGTCTGCTGGCCGCCTTTTCTCGCCGTTTCCGCCGCACTCTGCGCCAGCCCGGAAGCCTGACGCGCGTTATCGGCGTTCTGGCTAACCGTCGACGTTAGCTGCTCCATGCTGGCAGCGGTTTGCGCCAGCGACGCCGCCTGTTGCTCCGTTCGCGCCGATAAATCATTGTTGCCCGCCGCGATTTCCGAGATGCCGGTATGCATCGCGTAGCTGCCCTGACGGACATCGCTCACCGTGGTGCGTAACGCAGTTTGCATCTTTTTCAGGCTGGTAAAAATCGCCGAGATCTCGTTACGCCCGACAACAGCAATCGGTCGCGCCAGGTTGCCTTCGGAGATGCTGTCAAAGTGGCTGCTGATTACCGCCAGCGGCTGGACAATCATCTTGCGCGACCAGAACAGCGCGGCGCTGGTCAATAATGCGGCGAGAATAACCACCACCACAAAAATCACCGCCGAGCGGTGATAATTACTTTCACCATCCGCTCTTGCCTGTTCAGTAAAGTGGTTAATGTGTTTCTCCCACGCACTGAAACTGGCATCAAACTTATCCTGCGACTCCTGCACCGGCGCGGTCATAAAGTCCGACAACTGGTTATTCTCAAGCCAGGTCGCCTGGTGCTCCAGGTCACCACGCCAGGCGGTGTAACTGGCCTGCGTGATTTCCTGTAATTTTTTGCCTTCCGGTGTCATCACCTTCAGGCCAAGAAACTCTTTTTCTACCTCAGCCGACTGCTTGAGGCTGGCTTTCGCCTGTGTCATCAGCGCTTTGATGTCATCCGGCGGGTAACTCAGCGCCGTTAACGTCCCGGCTTTGTTCAACGCGGTGCTGGCCTGAAGCAGCGTGGCCCGCATCTGCATTAATGCGCTGCGCTGGTGTGTACTGTTTTCTACTTCTTGTAAATGTGAAGTGCTCTCTTTAAATGCCCAGAAAGACAACCCGTTACTGCCAACCTGTAAAATGCCACACACGATCAAAATCAAAAAAAGTGTTGTCGAGATGCGAATACGATTTAACATTAACGCCCCATCTGGCGGAAAAAGTCCGCGGTTAAGACCTGCTAAAATGTTTCCCAGTTATCCTCTTGTCCGGTTACAAGTTGGCGACTCCGCGCCGGGGTCTGAGCGCTGCCTGCTGCCGGAGTTGTAGCACGCGACGCCGATTTGCCGGATACAGAAGAAAGGCGGAAAGCAGATACCGCCTGCGTCAACAAACTGGCTTGTTCTTCTAAGGCGGCCGCTGCGGCTGCCGATTGTTGTACCAGTGACGCGTTCTGCTGCGTGACGCGATCCATTTCGGATACCGCCAGCGCAACCTGATCGATGCCGCGGCTCTGTTCATCAGAAGCCGAGGCTATCTCACCCATAATGTCGTTCACCCGTGTTACCGCGTTAACGATGTCCGACATCGTCTCCCCTGCGCTTTCCACCAGCACAGAACCGGTATCGACACGGGAGACAGAATCTTCAATTAAGCCTTTAATTTCTTTCGCCGCCTGCGCACTGCGGCTGGCAAGATTGCGCACTTCTCCGGCGACCACGGCGAAACCACGCCCCTGCTCGCCCGCTCGCGCCGCTTCAACCGCGGCGTTCAGCGCCAGAATATTGGTCTGGAAAGCAATGCCGTCAATCACACTAATAATATCGGCAATTTTTTGCGAACTCCCCGCAATTTCGTGCATGGTTTTTACAACGCTGTTCACCACTTTGCCGCCGCGCTCTGCCGTTTCCGACGCGCTCTGCGCCAGCAGTGAGGCCTGACGGGCGTTATCGGCGTTCTGTTTCACCGTGGCGGTCAGCTCTTCCATACTGGCGGCGGTCTGCTCAAGTGCGGAAGCCTGCTCTTCCGTACGGGACGACAGATCGTTGTTCCCGGCGGCGATTTCGCTGGTGCCGGAGTAGATAGCATCAGAACCCTGACGAACGTTGGTCACCGTTTCGATCAGTGCGTTCTGCATATGGTCAACGCTCTGCGCCAGTTCCGTCATTTCACTGCGTCCGGCAATGGTCAGCGAATGCGTCAGGTTGCCACCGGCGATTTCACGGATATGGGCAATAACCGACGATAACGGCAACAGCAGAATACGGCGAATGCCATACCAGACCCCGGCCAGCACGATCACCAGCGCCAGTGCCAGGATCGCCATCTGCCATTTGGCGAAGGTGTAATCACTGACGCTCTGTTCCCAGGCATTGCGATACAGGCCTTCACTCAAATCCGCGTATTTCTTCATCGCATCGCCAAGGGCGTTTTGCATGCCTTGCGTCGGCTGCGCCATAAAGCCGTTAATATTGCCGCCTTCGAGGAACTGCACCAGTTCCGCCAGCGCGGCATTATAAGTGCGGTATTTCTCATCCAGCGTCTGGCGCGCGGCGTCGGTTTCCGGCAGGGATGGCAGCGCACGGAAAGCATCGTAGTGTTTTGCCGCATCGGCAAGCGAGGCTTTGGCGCTGTTCAGCAAATCGGTTTTCGCACTGCTCTGCTGGTTGCTCGGATCCAGCAACATCCGCGCTGAAGAACGGCTCAGGTTGATACGCGTTTGCAGCATCAACTCCCAGGCTTTACCTAATTCCGTCTGTTGCATGCGCAGGTCATTGGAGACCGCAAAACTTTGCTGGTTTTGCTTAAGCGACGAAAAAAACAGGCCACCAGAGACAAGCTGTAACAAGGCAAAGACCACCAGCACGCTCATAAGCAGAGTAACGACGCGGATACGGTTCAACATGCAACACCTTCTTGATAAGTTCTTAACGGTGTTATCGGCATGCGGCCACGGAACTTTACATTTGCGAAAGGGAATTAAATTCTGACTTAAAACGCGATATCCACAGTTAAGGTATCACTATATGTTCCCCCCGGCGGCGTGGTCTGCGACGTCAAAATTTGTGCGGTGTAATTGTAGGTTCGCAGCAGACCATCGGTGCTCACCTGCGATGACACGCCGCTCGACCAGCGCTCCGCACCGGCGCTGCCCCAGCGGTTGGTGGTTGCTCCTTTGTAAATCTCATAACTGAGCCGGTTGCTGCCGCTGGCCATATTTCGCACGCTGCCGTTGTAGTAGCCGCCGTTGTTAATTCCGACGGTGTACACCATGCCTTTCGTGCAGGTGATGGCAACAGATTGCGAAATGGTCGGGAAGTTGCGCACCAGCGGCGCACTGCCGAAATTGACGTTCGGCGCGCTGATGGTGGTGCAGTCGTTGGTCACCGTGCCGTTGATTTGCAGGCTGGTGGTCGCCGTGCCCGTTTGTGCTGTCGAACAGAATCCTAAAACCCCCACCGAACATACGTTATACGCGACGCGAAAATTGAGCGTCACTGTATAAGGCCCGGCGCTGACGTTTTGCCCCGGCACGGTGAGAAAATAGAGCGGCAAGGTATAGGTTCGGGTGCCCAGCAACGCCAGCAAGACGGCACCGTTCCAGGTGTAGCTGTTACCGCTGATAGTCGCTTCGCTATTATTGGCGCAGTTGGCCTGGCCGCAGACGCGGATCGGGATCGCATCCGTCACGGCGGCATTATCGGAACGTTTCATCACGCCCCGGTTCGAGGCGGTGGCGCTCGCCCCGGTCAGCGTCAGAGTAATTGAGTCGTTGGTGAGCAAGTTGAGCGCCGCGTCGCAGCGCACAATCAGGCTGGCGGTGGTGTTTTGCGCCGTGGCGTTAAGCACAAACGAGGTCACCGTGCCGAACGCACCATTGGTCGTGCTGACCGTACAGGCCGACCACGCTGGCCCGCAACTCAGGAGTAATAACAGAACAAGTAGCCGACGCATTAAGGGTTCCTCCGACAGGCCAGTGGCCCGTAGGTTTGCAATTTATGTTCAGGATTGGCGAGCAGCGTGAAGTGGGTGTCACAGGTTTTGCCATCCGGCAAACGGACATGCAGCGCATTGGCCTCATCCAGGTTTTCCAGCCACGCAATGCCGTCATAACCGACAATCGCCGTGGCTTTCCCCGCCCGGTCAACTTCGCTGGCAAGCGGAATCGCGTCGCCGTTTTCATCATGCAGGATCACGCTGGCAACGCGCTCCTGTACCATCGGGAACTCCACCAGATAGCCACTGCGCCGACGCAGCGAGATTTTGCGCTCGGTATCTTTCAGTTGCGTATCCGCCGGTAAGTTCAGCGTATTAATGCTGTAACTGGCCGGGTAATAAGCCGACACGCCGCTCACCAGCAGATAGCCGTCACGGTTGGTTTCACCCACCGGCTGGTTTTCATAGTTCACCGGCACACCGCCGTGACCGCCGGTGCTGATCACCGCAAACGCGTCATTGATGCGGTTGGCGGCGAACAACTGGCCATCCATCAATACCAGCGAACCCAACGCTTCACCCCACCATGTCATCATGTCGCTTTCACCGTAACCGCCGCCCTGTAGCTCGACATTGTTATTGCGCCAGCCCAGTGTGCCCTGCTGGTAATTTTTCGCCTGCGACTGGTGCGCAAAAGCCATGTTCCAGCTAAAACCGCCATCGGTCGGCATGGCGTGGTTATAGTTGATACGCTCAGTGGAGCCGTTATCGGGGGTTCGCTCCATACTCACCGCCGCGCTATCCGTTTCGCCTATCGGGATTTGCAGCGACAAGGCAAATGTCCAGTCGCCCTGTTGGTTGTCGCGGCTCGCTGCCAGATAAAGGCTACTGCCGCCCCACAGATTGCGGCTCCAGGAGAGGTTGAACAGTTCCGTCTTTTTATTATCAAAGCTGCGCACACCAATCCATGCCGCGCCCACATTGCCGAAATCGCCCATATTAACCGTCAGCGCATATTGATCCGTGTTGCGACTCAGGCTGGCGACAGGCCGTTGCTCGTTACTTTGCTCGTTGTTGTAGAGGTTGCGCTGGTCGTAGAGCGCCAGATTGCCAAAGCCGCGATCGCGTCGGCTGTGCTGCGTGTTAACGCTAAACAGACGGGTGTTGTACTGATACCCCCAGGCAAGCTGGCTGCCGTTATCACCAAACATGCTGCTTTGCGTCCATGCGCCGTTGACCACACCGAGCCGCCCGAGTTTCAGCACCGCGCCCACGCCGCCCAGCGTCAGCGACTGCGCCGCTTCACCGTGCCCTTCGAGGGTTAAATAATCGCTAACGCCATAGCGATACGATCCGCTGCCCACCAGCGTCCCATAGTCAACATTCTCAATACCGTAATTGCGCCGCAGCGCACCCACGGTAATCGCTCCGTCGCTTAAACCTGCTTTGAGCAAATCGCTGGCGACATAAAAAGGCAGCGTGGTGCTGACCTGGCGCCCCAGCGCGTCCGTGGTAACCAGTACGGCATCCCCCGCGCCGTTGATATAGGGCATATTGGTCAGCGTGAAAGGCCCGGGTTGTAACTGGGTGTTCCCGGCGCGATAGCCGTTAATAAACACATCCACTGAAGTCGGCACAGCCGCTTCGCCGGAAAACGCGGGCAGTGGCCAGGTGACCAGATCCGGGCGCAGGGAGAAGTCGCGCCCGTAACTGACGCCGCCGATACGCACACTGCTGCTCCAGGTTAATGCATCAGAAATGACATCGCCCACGCTCCACTGCGTGGCGTCATCTTCATCGGTAAATGTGAGGGTGGTGTCATAACGCATATACCCTTCCTGCTGCCTGAGGCTGCCGGAAAGAGTCTTACGCAGTGAACCGGTTGAAGAGAGCACGCCGTTGCCGTTGAAGTAGCGAAACTCGTGCCACAGCGCCGCCTGCCCGCCGATGTGCTCGGTGGTGCTGGTATAGACATCGTAATTGAGTAACGCACCCCGGCCATATTTCGGCGTCGTGCGCCGCAGACCCGAATTAAACGCCGTTGCACGCTCCGGCACCCACTCGCCGGGCACTGAAAGCAGCAGACGCTGACCCGCACTGTCATATTCGGCGCGCACATTTTCCAGCGCCGACACATTGACCTCCCCTTGTGGTACATGCTCTGCGGGAAGCCCGGCCTGGATGAGATCGGCGCGGGAGACAAAAAAGGCGTTCTGCTGGCGCGTCACGGGCACCACCCGCTGGGTGTCGAAATGGTTAATCACCAGGCTTAAATGGAATACAGCGTGATCGTTGATGGCGCGCGCATCGGGCGGCGGCGGGAGCATATCATCGCCCTGCTGCGCCCATGCTGAACTCCCCAGCAGCATAAAAGTGACCGGCACAATTAGTTGCCTGCGGACGACTGCCATTCGCTTTCCCTGGCATTGATTGTCGCCTTCATCTCCACAGGATTGTTTACGCCCGCAGGTAGCGGCCAGCTACGTACGCTGTGCGGCAGGACATAACCGAGTAACCCCTCAGCAACCTGCCGCGTTTGCCCGCCTTGCCGTACGGTGACTTTGCTTAAACGGACATGGACATCGCCATTGTTACGCACTTCAAGCGCCGGTTTACCGTTGTCGCGGCTTATGCGCCAGCGTAGATCTTTAGTATCCACCAACGCATGATGCGCGCCGCTGGCGTGGGTTTCGATGCCGGTGCCATAGACAAAGAGCGGAATCGAGTAGCGCATTTGCAGTTTGAGGCCAATCTGCGGTTTGTCGCTGTTTTCCGGCTGCGGGATCTCATCGACGATGATGCGATAAGCCTGTTCAACTCCCGCCGGAATTGACGCCTGCTTGATCAGGCGAATCAGTTGTTTACTCTCTTTTTCGATTCTCACAATCGGTGGGCTGGCAACGATCTCGTTTTGTTGCTGGTAGCGTTCAAGCCCCTTTTCCTGCTGCCAGCGGACAATGCGCACCTGCATGGTGGTGGGCGCTTCACCCTGGTTCTGGATCCATAATTCGGTCGCGTTGCTGGTAGCGCTGAGCCACGGATCGATGGGCCAGAGCAGAATAGTGGCCGCCGCAAAGGCGTTGTTCGCGCTAAGCATCAGCGCACAGGTACACAGCAAACCCGCCGCGCGGCCAGTCGAAATGACCTTCATCTCCTTCTCCCTTGTTACCATGACAATGTCACAGTGAGTTGATCGGTATAGGTTCCCGCCGGGCTGAACCCGGTTAGCTGCGCCGCACCGAAAATCGCCAGCGAGATGGTATTGCTATTGCTGTAAGCGACGGAGACAGCCTGGTTGACGCCGATCTCGGTATTTGCCGCCAGCGTACTGCTGGTATAGAGACGATAAGGCACGCGATCTGTACCACCGCTGCGTTGCATGTTGCGCACGTTGGCGTAATTCTGCCCGCCGTTGATACTCATACTCAGCGCCACGCCGGGCGTGCAGCCCAGCGAGAACGACGCGCCAGGCACGAAGCTGGCGGTTACCTGTCCGCTCTGCACGCCGCTGCGGGTGCCAAAATTGAGTGAACCGAGTGCCCCGCCGCTGCCGCTCACCACCGAGCAACCTGGCGCGATGGTTGCGCCCACGGTGAAGGTTTGCGTCGTCACCGCAAAGGCACCCTGCGAGGCCATCACCCCGAACAGCATCAGCCCAGAAATGACGCGCAGAGATCCCCGGTTTCCCCGCAGGGAAACACGCATGCCGCCTGGCATCATGTGGGGAGGTTTAGTACGTCACGCTCACATTGATCGTATCGGTATAGGTGCCCGGTACGACGCTAACGCTGTTGCCACCGCCGGAGATCCGCCCATAGAGCGTGTAGTTATCAACGCCACCGGCCGTTGAAGCGCGAGGAATGTTGGTGTTATTAGTGATGACGTTGCTGAAGCCACTATCGCTATAGAGGCTGTAGGCGACGCCTTGTGTGGTATTGGCCGCGTTGACCAGGTAACGGGCAGGCGTCCCCGGCGTACCAACGACGGTGCCAGGTGCGGTAGAGTTGGTGTTGCCGGTTACCTGCACGGTGTAATCGGTTGTCGTACATTGAATACCGAAGCTGTTACCGCCGCCTGCGTTGGTGAGCTGGGTGGTGAGCTCTGAAAATGTTGCCGGATGCGTACCAAAATCGAGCGTACCAAAATTGATACCGTTCTGGCTTGGCGAGCCGTTAATCAGGCAGCCGTTAGTCAACGTCAATGTCGCGCCAATCGTCCCGCTACTGGTAACCGCACGCGCATTTTGCCAGGCCATCACCAGCACACCGCTTGCCAGTACATAAAGTAATTTTCTGTTCATGTTTCCACCTCCGAAAATACCGCGTGCTGTTTATTCCACCGTACAATTCATTGGCCACCGAAATAAGGAAAACACGCAAACAAGTAAAGCAGGAATAACAGAAATTTAGTTTACGCTGCGCGCTTCAACCACTTAAACGTAACGGCGCAAAATTCATGAACAGGGATAATTTAATGCCTTCAAATCATTTAGTTAGCGAATGATAAATGGCTAAGTCATTAATTTTTTGAAAGATATATACCTTGATTTGTGATAAGCATCACAATATATGACCAGTGGTAAAGAGAAGTAAGCGGGTTTTATGAAATAGAAATTAAGCGGGCGCGAAGGATATATATTATAGCGACAAAAAAAAGACAAAAATAAAGGCGGATGAAGCAACTTCACCCACCTTTATTATTACGCCACTGGCGTGATTATTACGCTACGTGCGAGGCTGCGATGTCCAGCAGCGCCATTTCATCGCTGTTGAGCAGTTTTTCAATATTTACCAGAATCAGCATACGGTCGCCGAGCGCGCCGAGACCAGTCAGGTATTCGGTCGACAGCGTGACCGCGAATTCCGGCGCCGGGCGGATCTGGTCAGATGCCAGCGACAGGACGTCGGAAACACCATCAACCACAATCCCCACCACGCGCTGACCAAGATTCAGCACGATAACGACCGTGTTTTCATCATACTCGACATCGCCCTGGCTGAACTTCACACGCAGGTCGACAATCGGCACAATCACACCGCGCAGGTTGGTGACGCCTTTGATAAAGTCGGGGGTATTGGCGATTCGGGTCACCTGATCATAGCCACGAATTTCCTGCACTTTGAGAATATCGATTCCATATTCTTCATCGCCCAGAGTGAAAACCAGGAACTCCTGACCTGATGGCTCGCCCGCCAGTTTTGCTACATTACTCATACCGGTCATGTTTTATACCTTCTTAACTAAATCAGGCGGCTGTGTGCGCCATACGATGTTCACGATTCAATCCCTGCAACGCTGATACGTCAACGATCAGCGCAACGCTACCATCCCCAAGGATAGTGGCAGCAGAAATACCCGGCACTTTGCGATAGTTGCTTTCCAGGTTTTTCACCACCACTTGATGCTGACCAATCAGTTGATCAACCAGCAATGCATAGCGACGACCCGCGCTTTGCAGAATAACGACAATCCCCTGCGTGGCCTCGGTTTTCGCGCCCATAACGTCAAAGACTTTCCACAGTTCAACCAGCGGCAGATATTCTCCGCGCACTTCCAGCACACGCTCACCACCGGCCAGCGGATGCAGATCTTCTTCACGCGGTTGCAGCGATTCCATCACCGCGTTCAACGGCAGGATAAAGACTTCGTTGTTCACTTTTACTGACATGCCGTCGAGGATCGCCAGCGTCAGCGGCAGCAGGATACGAATGGTTGTGCCGGTGCCCTGCCTGGATTTGATTTCAACGTGGCCGCCCATCTCCTGGATGTTACGTTTCACCACGTCCATGCCCACGCCGCGTCCGGAAACGTCAGTCACCTGCTCAGCGGTGGAGAAGCCCGGCGCGAAAATCAACATGCCCACTTCTTCATCGGTCATGTTCTCGTGCACTGGCATCCCCTGCGAAATCGCTTTCGCCAGGATACGCTCACGGTTCAGACCTGCACCATCGTCGGTTACTTCAATACAGATGTTCCCGCCCTGGTGTTCCGCCGAAAGGATCAGGTTGCCGATAGGCGACTTCCCTGCTTCCACACGTTTTTGCGGCGTTTCAATACCGTGGTCGAGGCTGTTACGCACCAGGTGCGTTAACGGGTCAATAATGCGTTCAATCAAGCTCTTATCAAGTTCGGTTGAGCTGCCCTGCAGCGTCAATTCCACTTGTTTATCAAGCTTGCTCGCCAAATCGCGCACCAGGCGCGGGAAGCGGCTGAAGACGTATTCCATCGGCATCATACGGATGGACATCACCGATTCCTGCAGGTCGCGGGCGTTGCGTTGCAGCTGGCTCATACTGGTTATTAAATCACCGTGCGTCACCGGATCCAGCTCGTTAGAGCGCTGCGCCAGCATGGACTGGGTGATAACCAGTTCGCCTACCAGGTTGATCAACTGGTCAACTTTTTCAACCGCAACACGGATACTGGTCGATTCACTGGCGCGGGCTGCCGGTTTTTCACGGCCTGCCGGTTGCTCTTTCGCTACCGCTTTCAGTGCAGGTGCCGCAGCCGGAGCCGCTTGCACCGCCGGGACAGCCGCTGCTGCCTGCGCTTCAGCCACTTCAGCCGGGGCTTCAACTTCAGCCTCTACTGCTGCGGGCGCTGGCGCAGCTTTTTCGAAAGCAATTTGATCCGCTTCGATAACAAAGCACAGCACCGCGATAATATCGTCTTCGCCCACGCCGCCGTCGATCGTCACGCTCAGGGTATCTTTCCCCTTCACGACATCGCTCAGCGTGCCGAGGTTGCCCAGCTCTTCTTCGAGTAAGTCAACTTCATTCTCTTTCAGGCGAGAAAGAACGATTCGTAATTTACCGTCGTTTTCAGCGGCGGGCGCTGTCGCATCAGATGCCAGTGCGGTCTCTACAACCGAGAGTTTTGCACCATTCGCAGCGGCAGGAACGATCTCTCCTTTTGCCTCCAGCGCCAGCTGGCGCAGGGCATTGCAGATGTATTCGAAGCTTGCGGCATCTGGCTCTGACGAGCTTTTATAGGCATCGAGCTGTTCCTGCATAATATCTTTGGTTTCCAAAAACAGGTTGATAATGTCGGTGTTGAGCTGCATCTCGCCACGCCGAGCCTCATCAAGCAGGTTCTCCATCAGGTGAGTTGTTTCCTGCAAGATGGTAAAGCCAAATGTACCCGCACCGCCTTTAATAGAGTGAGCAGCACGGAAGATGGCGTTGAGCTGTTCTGAATCCGGCGCTTCCGGCACCAGGTCCAATAAATGTTGTTCCATATCGGCCAACAGTTCGTCGGCCTCATCAAAGAATGTTTGGTAAAAATCACTAATATCCATGCTCACGCTATCACCTCGGATTGGCTTGTGGCGACGTAGGAACTGCTGCCGGAGACGAGGCTGCTGGCGCGGGTGCTGCCGCTGCCGCTGGCTCTGGCTGTGTAATCGCGCTTATTGGCGCACTCTGACTTTCGGCGTTCTCATGCAGAATGGCCGCTTCTGCTTGTTTATTCAGCACCAAAAGACTAATTCGGCGGTTGATTGCTTCATCCGGGCCTCGGTTGACCAGGCGCATGGTTGCCGCCATGCCAACAACGCGCATCACTTTGCCATCATCCAGGCCACCGGCAACCAGCTCACGGCGCGACGCGTTAGCGCGATCGGCGGAAAGCTCCCAGTTGCTGTACCCTTTATCGCCGTTAGCGTAAGGGGCATCGTCAGTGTGACCGGAGAGGCTCACTTTGTTCGGGATCCCATTCAGGACTGGCGCAATCGCCCGTAAAATATCGCGCATATAAGGTTCGACTTCCGCGCTGCCGGTTTTAAACATCGGCCGGTTCTGGCTATCGATAATCTGTATGCGCAACCCTTCTTGTACCAGGTCGATTTTCAAATGCGGGCGCAATGCGCGCAGTTTGGGATCGGCTTCAATTAACTGGTCCAGATCGCCGCGCAATTTACTCAAGCGCGACTGCTCCATGCGTTTTTTCAGGTCGTCAATATTGGGCTGTTTTTGTACTTCGCCCTGTTGCTGTGTGTAGTCATCGCCACCGCCCGGAATCGGGCTGTCGCTGTTCGAAATTCTTGGCCCACCCGTGACCGCAGTTGCCAGCGGCGTGCGGAAATACTCCGCAATCTGGATAAGCTCTTTCGGGCTGGAGATGGAGATAAGCCACATCACCAGGAAAAACGCCATCATCGCCGTCATAAAGTCGGCATAGGCAATTTTCCAGGAGCCGTGTCCGCCGCCGCCATGGCCTTTATGTTTTTTTCGTCTAACTACGACGATCGGATGGGACTGGTTTTTCATGCGTCCTCAGTCGTCGTCTGTTGGTTAGGATTTCTGACCGCACGAACATGTTCGTCCAGTTCGATAAACGACGGGCGCTCGCTGGAGTAAAGCGTTTTACGACCAAACTCAACCGCGATCGGCGGCGCATAACCGTTCAGGTTCGACAGCAGGGTTATCTTCACGCACTGCATCATCTTGGCGGTTTCCGCACTCTTCTGGCGCAGTACGCTTGCCAGCGGAGAGATAAAACCGTATGCCAACAAAATACCGAGGAAAGTTCCCACCATCGCATGCGCAATCAACGCACCCAACTCCGCCGCCGGACGATCTGCCGAGGCCAACGCATGAACCACACCCATTACCGCCGCCACGATACCGAACGCCGGCAGTGAATCACCGACCATCGCCAGCGCGTTCGCCGGGACTTCGGCTTCACTTTCGTGGGTTTCAATCTCTTCATCCATCAGCGCTTCAATTTCGAAGGTATTCATGTTGCCGCTGATGATAAGTCGCAGATAATCCACGATAAATTCAAGCATCGTCGCATCCGCGAGAATGCGCGGGTAGCTGGCGAAAATCTCGCTCTCTTTCGGGTTTTCAATATCCCGTTCCAGCGAGAACATCCCTTGCTGACGTGATTTCGCCATCAGGCGATACAGCAGCGCCAGCAAGTCCATATACATACTTTTGGTGTACTTCGAACGGCGAAACAGCAAAGGCATCGCTTTCAGCGTTCCTTTGATGGCTTTACCGTTGTTGCCAACGATGAATGCACCTACCCCCGCGCCCCCGATGATGATCAGTTCAGACGGTTGATAAAGTGCCCCAAGTTCTCCGCCGGTCATCATATAACCGCCAAAGACTGCACCAAGAACAACCAGGTAACCTAATACGATAAGCACGACATCATCCTTCTGCTAATGACTAAGGCTCGGGATAAACATTTCAAAGGGTTAACACGAGTAACAGGTAAAAAAAAAGCAGCGGCATAACTGCACCGCTGCTGGAGTGTTTCCACCTGTATTCGGTTAAACAGCCTGATCGATCTGTTCATCCAGCAGTTGTGGAATAATATCGGCAGCATCCTGGGAAAGTTTACGTCTTTTTACCGCGCGGGACGGCGGCTGGCATAAACTGCAGGCAAAGCTACCAACAGGCTGATGTGCGTGGGTAATAAAATTACCACCACAGCAATTGCAGCGAGACAACTCCAGCATTCCGCTTTCCACGAAACGAACCAGCGTCCAGGCGCGGGTCAGCGCCAGCAGCGGTCCTTCCTCAGCATGAGGGCATTGTTCGAGATAAAGTCGGTATGCTTTGATGACTGCGTCAACGCCGCTGCAAAGGCCTGTTTTCAACAAAAATTGCCATGCGTTACAGAACATAGACGCGTGGATGTTTTGTTCCCAGGTCATAAACCAGTCGGTGGAGAATGGCAGCATACCTTTCGGCGGCGGGCTACCACGCAACTCTTTGTAGAGTTTGATAAGACGACCGCGGCTAAGCTGCGTCTCACTCTCCAACATTTGTAAACGCGCACCCAGCGTAATCAGTTCCATTGCTAACTGAATATCGCGTGCTTCCTGAACAATGCTTTTTTCGCTCATCGTTATGCCCTTTTCTTCCGGGCCGCGTCGCCAGTCTGTGAAGACTCATTCAGCAGGCGGGTTGAAAGTAAAATCCCGGTGTGAACTTGCTGTAAATCGTCCACGCGTGATTCTTGGGTCAGACGAGTGATGGTCTGATGATTGTCAAAACGGAACTGGCAAATCAGCTGATTGGTTTCAGCCAGCTTCACCATTTGCGGAAGGGTTAACTCAACCAGTGTCGTCGCCATCTCTTCATTAATACCGAGACGGAACATGGCGGACGCTTTGTCCTGGCTGATCAAACGCTGAGCAAGAAGTAAATACGACAAATTAATGTCATAAACATGTTTCAGCAACTCGGATGTATGCATTTTTCCCATCCCGAATAACCAACTTGTATCTTATGCGGCTGAGCCGCACCCCGTGATGTCGCCGGGAAAAAACCCGGTATAAAAAAGAAAGGCTAAATGCATAACTGACTAGGATCTTGCGATAAGGCGCTTCGCTCAAATGTTAATTGCCTTACAACGTTCTTAATCATTTCTTACAAAGAACTAAGATTTTTCCTAATTCGACGCAACTGTACTCGTAGGTGCTGCCACATACAATCTGACCAGTGCGGAAATTTGAAATTTTTGTGATACACGTCACATAATTTACGCGAATATGGACAAGAAATCTATCAGTCTCGCTTGTGAATTGATGTTTTTTTGCGCGATCACCCTCCTTTTCTATTCCAATTGTCCGAATAGGCATGCAAAACGCCCTCTTACCCACGCTAACTGGTCGGAGGATTAGGATGCTGCCCTATTTACATTTGACAATGTGTACCTATTGAAGAAACAGAAATAAAAAGTTATATAAAACAATATATTATGTTTTAAGCAATCTTAATTAATCACCCGAAGTAACCATTGCGCTTTTGTTAATCAATGTGATTGATAATTTAACAATTCGATCTTAAATTCTCTTAATTTTAGTTAAGCTTTTAAAATCGATTAAGGTGATTAAAGCGCGACCATACCGTTACGTTAGAATAATTAATGAATATTTATGATAACCTTCACATCCCTGCCATATTCACAGGTTGCACTGGTTTAAGAATCGGAGTAATGGTGAGAAAAATTTGATTCAATCGGGGAGTAAAAATGGCGTATGCACATCTTTTGGTCGCCGTAGCCGTTACGCCAGAGAGCCAACAACTACTGGCAAAAGCGGTTGATATCGCCCGCCCTTCCAATGCCCGCATCACACTGATTACCTTAGCCGCTGACCCGGAACTGTATAACCAGCTTGCCGCACCGATGATGGAAAACGTCCGTGATGTATTGCAGGAAGAGACGCAGCAGTTTCTGGATGAGCTGGTGCGCAACGCGAATTATCCCATCGAACAGGCGCTGATCGCCTCCGGCGAGCTGAGCAAGCATATTCTGCATACTTGTCGCACCAAGGATGTCGATTTAGTGGTGTGCGGTAATCACAATCAGACATTCTTCTCGCGCGCCGTCTGCTCGGCGAAAAGCATTGTCCAGTCCAGTGAAGTTGATGTGCTGTTAGTGCCGTTAAGCGCGTAAAACGCCCCCGCCAGAGCGGGAGCGTTGTTACCTCAGGCTAGCTTTTGAAAGGTCGCCACTTTGCTTTGTAGCTGGCTTTGTGCGCTACGTGGCGTGATACGCTTTAAATCGCTGATAAACCTCTGCTGCCAGTGGTGGATATCATTCTCTTTGATGACCTTGAGCATCTCCGCATGACGCGAAATACGCTCCGCCAGCGGCATCCTTAATGCCCTGTCCATCGCCGCCGCGACATCATCGCGATCGTAAGGGTTAACGATCAGCGCCGAGGTCAGTTCGTTCGCCGCACCGGCAAATTGAGAAAGAATTAGCACACCCGGATTTTCAGGATCCTGGGCCGCCACGTACTCTTTCGCCACCAGGTTCATCCCGTCACGCAGCGGCGTGACCAGCCCGACTTCCGCATAGCGGAACACCTTCATCAACACTTTGCGATCAAAATGTTGGTTGAGGTAATAGAGCGGCGTCCAGCCAAGCTGACCATATTTACCATTGATACGCCCGGCTTCGGTTTCCAGTTGATGACGAATATCCTGGTAGGCCTGCACTTCGCCACGCGAGGTGGGCGCAATCTGCGTATAACGAATTTTACCGTGGTGCTGAGGGAATTTCTCCAGCAGGGTTTCATAGGCAAGGAAGCGTTCCGGCAAGCCTTTGGAGTAATCCAGACGCTCTACCGAGAAGATGTTTTTCACATTCTTCAGTTCATTTTTCAACTGCGCCAGCTTAGGCGGCAGCGGCCCTGCGGCCTGCTGCGCGATTTCTTGCGGCTCAATACCTATTGGATAGACTTCAGTGCGGAAGTTTTTACCCCAGGCCACATGCTCTTTGCCACCTCGCGTGGTGAGCCGTGTTTGCATCGACAAACTATCGAGGAAGGCCAGACGATCGCTTTCGGTCTGGAAGCCCAGCAAGTCGTAATCACACAGTTGCTCAAGCAACTCGGCGTGCGGCGGCAAGGCATTGAAAATTTCCGGCGTCGGGAAAGGAATATGCAGGAAGAAGCCGATCTGGTTGTTGACACCGCGCTTACGCAGTTCGCTGGCAAACGGCAACAGGTGGTAATCATGGATCCACAGAATGTCGTCGTCTTTAATCAGCGGCAATAGCTTGTCTGCCAGTAGCGCGTTGACATCCTGGTAACCTTCCCAGGCCTCGCGCTGGAACTTCACCAGATCCAGACGATAGTGGAAAGCGGGCCACAGCACCGCGTTGGAAAATTGCGAATAATACTGCTCGTAATGATCTTCGCTGAGGTTAAAAGAGGCCCAGGTAATATTCCCTTTCGTGACCTTTTTTAGCGGTTGATCTTCGTCACCGATCTCCCCGCTCCAGCCAAACCACAGCCCGCCGGTCGCTTTTAGCGCCCCGAGGATCCCTACAGCCAGCCCGCCAGCGCTGGACTTTTTATCATCAGGCGGAGCAATACGATTAGATACTACGACTAAGCGACTCATAGCCATCTCTCCTGTTTGTTAGCGCCCGTTGTTCTTGTTGTTGATGGTCGACAAGTTTTTCAAGCCATTGATAGACATCATTTACGCCAGCCAGACGCCACATTGCCTGTGTTGCGCCAGGGCCAACTTTTATCGATATGCCGCCAAGTTTATTAACGGTTTTAAACCCATGTTCGTCAGTCAGATCGTCGCCAAGAAACACCGGTTTCTTGCCGAGAAAGGGCGGCGTTTGCATAAACGCGTCAATAGCGGCGCCTTTATGAATGCCAGAGGGTTTAAGCTCGACCACACATTTTCCCGGCTGCATTGCCAGCTGTGGATAGTGCGCGATGAGCGTTTTTGCCAGGGCAAAGACCGCCTCTTCATGCTGCGGTGCCTGGCGATAATGCAGTGCAAATGCCATCCCTTTGGTTTCAAGTTCAACGCCGGTCAGCGGCGCAATGCCATGCCGGAGTTCACGTTCCAGCGGTTGTAAAACCGACTCCGGTAAGGTCATTCGTTCGGTTCGACCATTGATATCGCGGCGCTCCGCCCCATGTACCCCCGCCAGCGGGAAACGGTAGGGTTTGGCGAGCTGTTCCAGCTCAGCAATTGAACGCCCTGAAATCAATGCCAACGCCCTGTCATTTAGCTCAGCAAGCAATGAAAGTCTGGTCAGCACATCTTCAGGGATAAAAACATCATCCGGGTGCGGTTTGATGTCCGCAAGGGTGCCATCCAAATCGAAAAAAAAGGCAAAATTTCCGGAAATGAGAGGCGGTATAGATAGTGCGTCTTCCACCCTGGTTTCCTCCTTACAGTGTCCGATGAGAGCCGTTTTTCATTAACGTCTCATTATCATTAGCCATGTAAGTATAGACAGTGTGACGCTGCTCGCCATTTTAAACATGACTTACCAGCCGGATTAGCGGCTGGTAAGGTCTGGAGTTACACTATAAGGTCGTGTGCAAAATTTAAGCAAAAAGCATCAAACCGTGCGTTTGGCCTTTTGTTTGTAGCGGTCGAAAATCACCGCCGCCAGCAGGATCAAGCCGCGCACAACGTATTGCGAGAAGGGAGAGATATTCAGCAGGTTCATGGCATTTTCCACAGTCCCCAGAATCAAGATCCCGGCCACAACGTAGGAAATTTTTCCGATGCCACCTTTTAGCGACACGCCACCCAACACACAAGCTGAAATAACAATCAGCTCATAACCGATTGAAGTCATTGGCTGACCACTGGTCATACGCGAAGCAAGAATAATCCCCGCCGCCGCTGACACAAGGCCTGAGAGCACAAAGATAATGATCTTGGTTCTGACTACCGGCACACCCGCCAGTCTCGCCGCCTCTTCGTTACCGCCAATCGCCAGCGTATTGCGACCAAAGGTGGTTTTATTGAGCAGGAAACCAAAAATAATCAGGCAACCGACCGTCAGCCAGATAGGCGCAGGCAAGCCGAGCCAGTTGGCATAGCCGAGCGTAAAGAAGCGCTCATCTTCGATCCCCACCGCTTTACCATCAGAGATGATATAGGCCAACCCGCGCACGATCTGCATCGTCGCAAGCGTGGTTATCAGGGCGTTGATTTTCAAACGTGCGATGACAAAGCCGTTAATAAAACCGCTCACCACGCCGAGCAGCAACCCGGCAAAGACGCCAATCCACAGGCTTTCGCTGAGGTTGATCACCACCGCCGTGGTCACCCCGGCACAGGCAATGACAGAGGCGACAGAGAGGTCGAAGTCGCCGGAGGCCAGGCAAAAAAGCATGCCGCAGGCCACCATGCCGGACATGGAAATCGCCAGCCCCAGCCCTTTCATATTGACGAAAGAGGCAAAGTTTGGCACGAAAACAGCGCAACCAATGAACAGTACGGCGAATACCACCAGCATGCCGAACTGATCCCAGATGCGCCCGAAGCTGAACGCCGATTTCGGCGCGCGGGACGTAGTTAAAGATGACATCGTATTCTCCTCACTCAGGCGACAGCCTGGCTCACTTTCGGCATCGCAAGGCTCAGCGCCTGCTGTTCATCGCCCTGACCGTGTAACAACTCACCGGCTATTTCTCCTTCCCGCATCACCACAATACGGTCGGCGACACCAAGGACTTCCGGCAAGTCACTGGAGGCAAACAGCACCGCCACACCACGGGCCGCCAGCGCATAAATCACGTTGTAGATTTCATGTTTCGCCCCGACGTCAATCCCACGCGTAGGCTCATCGAGCAGGATCACCTTCATCTCTTCCGATAACCAGCGGCCAAGAATGGCTTTCTGCTGGTTACCGCCGGAGAGATTCATAATCAGCTGATCCGCGCCCGGCGTTTTGATATTGAGCGAGCGAATGTGGTGCTCGGCGTTTTCGCTCTCCCAACCATTGTTGATGAGACATCCTGCGCGAATGTATTTACGCCGGGCGCTGATGTTGATGTTCTCCTGCACCGAGTGCACCGGAATAATGCCTTCGGCTTTGCGATCCTCCGGGCACAACATCATGCCAGCACGGATCGCGTGAGCAGGTTTGTGAATATTGACCAGCTCACCGTCAATAAACACCTGCCCTTCGGTGATCTGCGTGCCGCCAAACAGCCCTTTCATCAATTCGCTGCGCCCGGCACCGACCAGCCCGAACAGGCCGACGATTTCCCCGCTGCGCACGCTCAGGCTAATCGGCGTCCGCACTCCCGGCGCTTTCACCTGTTCCAGACGCAGACGTTGCTCGCCATATTCGCGCGGCTGCCAGCCGTAAATATCGCCCAGCTCGCGCCCGACCATCGCCTTAACCAGTTGATCATGATTGACCTGCTGCATATCGGTAAAGGTGCGCACATAGCGGCCATCTTTAAACACCGTAATGGCGTCGCTCAGGGCAAATATCTCCTCCATGCGATGCGAGACATAAAGGATGACGCGACCCTCTTTACGCAGCTCGCGGATCACCCGAAACAGGTTGTCGATTTCACGCGCTGAAAGGGAACTGGTTGGTTCATCAAAGGCAATAACTTTGGCGTTACGCGCCAGCGCCTTGGCTATTTCCACCATTTGCCACTGGCCGATGGAGAGGTATTTCAGCGGCGTTTGTGGGTCGATATCCAGCCCCAGATGTTGAAGCTGCAAACCCGCTTCATAGTTGAGCAGGGAGCGGTTCACAATGCCGCTTTTATGCGGCAACTGACCCAGGTAGATGTTCTCGGCGACGGTCATTTCCGGCACCAGATGAAGCTCCTGATAAATAATGGCCACCCCGGCGTTCAGTGCGGCGGTGGTATCGGCAAAGGAGACTTCTTCTCCTTTTATTGCCAGCGTACCGGTTGTCGGCGCGTAGTTGCCGCTGAGGATTTTAAGTAGCGTTGATTTACCGGCACCATTCTCGCCCATTAAGGCGTGAACCTGCCCGGCATAACAATCAAAACTGATCTCGCTGAGCGCTTTCACACCGGGGAATGTCTTGCCGATGCCGCGAAACGAGAGGTAAGGAGTAGACTGTTGCATAACGTCTCCGCAAAACAGTTCATTGTACGTCTGGCTCCCCGCTTATGCGGGGAGCGCAACCAACAGAGAATTACAGTCCTTTTTTCGCCAGCTCTTCTTTGAAGTTATCGCGGGTGATCAACACCACATCCGTAACGGCGGTGAATTTCGGCGGCTCCACGCCTTTGGTCACCCAGTTATACAGCAGCTCACTGGTTTTGTAGCCGTGAACATCCGGGCTTGGCAGCAGAGAACCGAAGAAGCCCGTCGCCTGTGCTTTGGACAGTTCGCTCACCGCATCCACGCCGTTAATGCCGATACCAATAACGTCCGCCGCTTTAAAGCCCTGCCCTTCCGTTGCACGCACGCCGCCAAGTACTGTGTTGTCATTCATGCCCAGTACCAGCCAGTGTTTCACTTCCGGATGCTGTACCAGCAGGGAGTTACCGGCATCAAACGCACCGGGGATATCATTCGATTTCGTCGGCACCTGGTAGATCTGTTTTTCCGGGAAACCGGCTTTTTTCAGCGCGTCCATGGAGCCAGTGGTACGGCGGCGAGCGGTATCCAGTTCGTTAGCCGTAATCGCCATCACGCCGGTCTGTTTGACATCCCAGCCGCGTTTTTGCATCTCTTTGTACAACTCATCACCCTGGCGTGCGCCAATCTCACTCGCCGCCATCATCACTAACGGCACCGAGGTCATAGGCTCGCCTTTGGCGTTGACGAACTGGTCGTCCACGGTGATGACTTTCATATCGTAGCCGCGAGCTTTGGCAACAATTGCCGAACCCAGTTTCGGGTCGGGAGTACAGATAACAAACCCTTTCGCGCCGCTGGCCGCCAGGCTATCAATGGCGTTCAGGGTTTTCTCGCCGTCAGGAACGGCGATTTTGATCACTTCAAAACCTAAATCTTTGCCTGCCTTGTCGGCGAATCTCCACTCCGTCTGGAACCATGGCTCTTCCGGTTGTTTAACCAGAAATCCGAGCTTCATGGTTTCAGCGATAGCGGATTGTGACATAACGGCAGCCAGGCCGATGGCCGCCAACGCTTTAGTGAATTTGTGCATGGTAAACTCCAGCTTTAGCATTCTTTTATGTAGGGAAAACAACTCAGCGGTTCTTTTAAAAGTTCATAAAACAAGGCATTAGAGTCCATACGTCACTGGAGCTCTGTGCTGGAAATAGTTTTAGCGGGAAATTGATTCTCCATAGGAGAGCGGCATCACACGGCTGAATTACAGTAATTCCGTACATAAATTCAGCGATTTATCACATAAAATCAGCCGTTTTTGTCTGACAAATAAGAGGGGTAAAAGCAGAATAATCCATAACATCAGCCAGCTTATCCTTGTGCCCGGATACAGGGTGCATCCGGGCAGAAAAATCACCAGCTATAGTAGATATGCTCAGCGTGATCTCGCGCTGCGATTTCGTTCCCTTGCAGGCGCGCGGCTATCGTTAAAGCAAAATCGAAAGCCAGCCCCAGACCTTTGCCGCTGATCAGGTTGCCATCCTCCACCACCGGCGCATCAACGTATTCGCCGTCACGCACGTTTTCATATAAATCGCCGGAGCAAACATAGCGGCGACCTTTCAGTAAGCCGTTAGCGCCCAGTACGCGCGCAGCGGCCGAACAGATTGGGCAAATGAATTTGCCCGCCGCGTCATGATGTTCAACAAATTGCAGCACCGCCGGGTTGGCGGCGAGGTTGACGCTGCCCTGCGGACCGCCGGGCAGCACAATGGCGTCATACAACGTTTGCTGTCGCTCGGCCAGCGTGCTGTCTGCCACCATGGGGATATTGTGATAGCTGACCACCGCGCGGGATTCCGCACAGGCCAGCGTTTCGACCTCTATCTGCAAGCGGCGCAAAATATCAATGGTGATAATCGCTTCCGCTTCTTCAAAACCGGGCGCTAACAACACCGCCACTTTTTTCATTCCCGACTCCTTCTGTGCAAGGTTGGTTGAATTCAGTGGCGTTATTGTTGATCAAAACAACGTTTCAAAATCCCCGCTGTGTCACAGACCAGCAGGCGCAACACAGCAAGAATAAAATCAGTGCGCTTCGCCCTGCGGGGTGAATTTCAGTTCAATTAAAGCGATAGCTTTTTGGATAGCGCGGCGCGTCACCGGATCGGCGGCTGCCGGATGGGTGGAAAAATCGATACTTTTTAACTGGTTCGCCATTTTCTCACGCACTTCAACCGGCGCGATAACGTCGATAACATCAAGGATTTGTTTAATGACCAGCTGGCAGGCTACGACATCAGAGACCAGTTCCTGGTCAGCAGAAAGATTTTGCGACATATGAAGCTCCTTTACTAAAGGGCGTCATAGTAGCGGGAAATATCAGGCAAGAGTAGTTTTGTCCCCTTCTGTCACCGAATTGCGGACATAAAAAAACCTGCTCACGGCAGGTTTTTTTATCATCAGAACATAGCGCCTGGCGGTACGTCTTTGAAAGTCTTGCAATAGGTTTCAAACATATGCTTCAGGATTTTACGCAGTTTCATCTTTTACTCCGGCGATGTGTTATGCAGGTGTTACGTCTCAATGCGCATATAATATGACCTGCATCACAAAAAGCAAGTTCAATGTGATGGAAATCACGTTTCAAAAATCAAAAATGCGGTAACTTTGTTAAAAATCCAATTATAAATCCTGCGGTTAGCGCGCTAAAATATTTTTTAGCACCTTCAATTATTTTTGCAAATGGCAGCCCCACAATGAGTGAAAACACCCTTTCGCGAAAGACAGGAGGTCTTTCTCCCGCTGCGCTACTGGTAGCCGGCGCTTTTTTTATGGAGTTTATCGACGGCACGGTGATCGCCACGGCGTTGCCAGATATGGCAAAAACCTTTGGCGTGGAGGCCGTCGCGCTCAATATTGGTATCAGTGCCTATTTGATAACGCTTGCGGTGCTGATCCCCGCCAGCGGCTGGATTGCCGACCGCTTTGGCGCGCGCAATGTCTTCTCGCTGGCGCTAGCTATCTTTACTCTCGCCTCGGTGCTTTGCGGGCTGTCGACCAGCGTTGATATGTTTGTCTCAATGCGGATTTTACAAGGTATCGGCGGTGCGTTAATGGTCCCGGTCGGCCGCCTCGCGGTGTTGCGTACCACACCGAAACACCAGCTTATTACCGCTATTGCCACGCTGACCTGGCCCGCGCTGGTCGCGCCTATTATTGGCCCACCGCTCGGCGGTTTTATTACCCACTACGCCAACTGGCGCTGGATCTTCTTTATTAATGTGCCGCTGGGCCTGCTGGCGATTGCGCTGGCGTTACGCATTATCCCCAATATCCGCGAGGAGGAGCGCCGTCCATTCGACTTGCCGGGTTTTATTGCCACGTCTGTGGCAATGGTCAGCCTGGTGTACGCCATGGAGGCGTTGGGTTCTGAACATCTGCAAGGCACGTTAACCATTGGTTTGCTGGTACTCGGCGCGCTGACGCTTATTTTTACCCTGCGCCATTTCCGGCGTGCGACGTGGCCGATGATCCGCCTCGACGCCATGAAAGTGCCGACATTTCGCGTAACCATGTACGGCGGTTCACTGTTTCGCGCCTCAATTAGCGCCGTGCCGTTTTTGCTGCCGCTGCTGTTTCAGGTCGGATTCGGCATGGATCCGTTCCACGCCGGGTTGTTAGTGCTGGCGGTGTTTGCCGGTAATCTTTCCATCAAACCTGCCACTACGCCGCTTATCCGCTGGCTGGGTTTCAAAAAGCTACTGTTAATCAATGGCGCGCTCAATGTGCTGGCGCTGTTGGCCTGCGCATTATTGACTGCACATACACCGGTGTGGCTGACATTTGTGATCCTTTATCTCGGCGGCGTGTTCCGTTCGGTGCAGTTCACCGGCGTCAGCACGCTGGCATTTGCCGATGTACCGTCGCCGCAAATGAGTTATGCCAACACGTTATTCAGCACGGCAACACAATTAGCGGTGGGCTTAGGCATTACGCTGGGTGCAATTGGTATTCGCATTGGTGAGCATGTCAGTACGTGGTTGCACATAACCGCCGTTGAGGGGATCAGCTTTCGACTGGCGTTTGTGTTTATTGCACTGATTTGCCTGGTGGGCATGATTGATACACTGCGGCTAACAAAGGATGCGGGTAGCGCCGTGTCGCGTAAACAGAAAGCCTGATGCAGGAAAGGCAAAAGAAGAAAGCCGCAACAGACGTTGCGGCTTTTTTATTATCAGGCGAGGACTTCGCGAACGAAGGCTTCAATCTCTTTATTCTGGCAGTTTTCAAAGAAGCACTTCTGGAAACGCTCACCAGAAACGGCGGTTTTCACCAGTTCACGGTCGATGGCACGCAGCGTATCGAGATAGTTCTCTTTTACCACTGCCGCTTTGACCTGGTTCAGAATACCCGCGTTGCGCACCTGCGGTTCTTTGCGCTCCGGCGGGTAACCCTCCCCTTTGCGGCCAGTAAAGGCTTTCTCAAAGATAAAGCGCACGTTCAGTTCCGCGCCCCAGCCAAAACCTTTCGCGAACGGGAGCGCCAGTGCGTTACCGTTGTTGATCTGCGCGAACAGGAAAGCATCCGCCGGATCGATACAGTAACCGCACACCACACCCGGGTGAATATTCAGTGACATCAGCGCGCCCTGGCCTGTGCCACAGCCGGTTACAACGAAATCCACTGCTTTGGCATTCAGCAAAATACTGGCCATAATACCAAGGTGGATATAGGTCAGATGGTGGTCGTTCTCATCGCTCATCCCGACGTTAAATACCGGGAAATCTTTCTCATCGGCAACCGTCTTCAGCTCTTTGAGGATGATGGCGTTTTTCGCCGCCTGGCTGTTTTCCATCATCAGTGCAATTTTCATTTTAGATCTCCTGTGACATGCTTCAGATAGCAAAGGTTGGGTAAACCTTACTACCTGACAAACATACTTTCAAATTTAATGAAAAATGGTTTTAAAAATCAGAAGCAGGCTCACAGTTTTTGCTCTTCGTGCAATGCCGTCGCGATTAGTAGAGGCTGTTCGGCGGGTTATTCTGTCGATTGCCTGCAAATCAACGCGATAAGATGAGATCATGCCAAAATGAAACAGAGTGATTTCATGAAGAGAATAGTTGTAGCCGCCTCGCTGCTCCTGCTCGCGGGATGCACGATGACGAAACAAGCGGAAGTCAGTAGCGTGGATACCATCAGCGGTCTGGTGCGTCTGAGCTATAACCAGTCGATGATGCAAACTGCAAAATACGACACCTACACCGCGCAGGGAACTGCTAATAAACAGTGCCAGCAAATGGGTTATGCCACCGCAGTACCTTACGGTCAGCCAGTGCAAACCTGCAGCCTGATTAGCGGGTCGGTCTGTATGAATACGAAAGTGACCATTCAATACCAGTGCCGTGGCGTGGCGTTTACGCAAACCAA
Organism: Kosakonia sp. LAM2021; assembly: GCF_016620385.1. Lineage (NCBI taxonomy): Bacteria > Pseudomonadati > Pseudomonadota > Gammaproteobacteria > Enterobacterales > Enterobacteriaceae > Kosakonia > Kosakonia sp. LAM2021. The sequence continues at coordinate 752,543 of NZ_JAENHT010000001.1, read as the reverse complement.
ACCGACCTGGTAAATTCTTAAGCCAGTATAATTCTACTGGCTTATCTTTTTATTAAAATAAAAACAATTCTCATTTATTTAATTAATTTCCGCCAATGCGTGTTATTCTCATTCTCTTCTTAAAATACTTATTTTTTATTTTACCTTTTGCAAATAATTAAATAACAAATTATAGTGAGCGCTCCTTTCGCCTGATAATTATATTTATGGAGCCGCGCCATGTTAAAAGCAGAGATGATCGAAAAATTAAATGAACAAATGAATCTTGAACTGTTTTCTTCCCTGCTTTATCAGCAGATGAGCGCCTGGTGCAGCTACCATAGTTTTGAAGGTGCGGCCGCGTTTCTGCGTCGTCACGCACAGGAAGAGATGACGCATATGCAGCGCCTGTTTGATTACCTGACGGACACCGGAAGCCTGCCACGTATCAATACCATTGAATCGCCGGTGGCTGATTATGCTTCGCTCGACGTTCTGTTCCGCGCAACGTACGAACATGAACAACTGATCACGCAAAAAATTAACGAACTGGCGCATGTTGCGATGACCACTCAGGATTATCCAACATTTAATTTCCTGCAATGGTATGTGGCGGAACAGCATGAAGAAGAAAAACTGTTTAAATCAGTGATTGATAAATTAACACTGGCAGGTAAAAGCGGCGAAGGTCTCTATTTCATCGATAAAGAACTGGCGACGCTGGACACACAAAACTAATATTACGGGCGGTAAAGAAAATTCTTTACCGCCTTTTTATTAATGCTTGCAGATTTTACTTTCGTGAGTAGAAAAACCCTCTTCCGCCGGAATAAACTTTCCACGTGACGCCAGAAATGCGACCAGTTCAGCCGCCGTCATTCCTTCCGCTGAGCAGGTATGAAAACGCGCCGCTTCGCCAAACCGATGAATAATTGCCGCCGTCAGACTCTCGTTTGAGTAGCGCTCGCCTGTTTCAATCATCATATTCAACACTTCATGACCGTGAATGGATGTCATAATTCCTCCCCGAAAAAGATGCATCATAAACTCAACATTTTAAGCGGGTGTTGCGCTAAAACAGGTTTACATGCATCCGGCACAGCTGGTACAACGCCAGTCTTGCTTATTCACGGCATGGTAAAAGTAGCGATAATTTGCGGTTTCCAGCGGGATACCATTTGCGTAAAACAGATCGGTCAGCCAGTCGACGCTGTCAATAATCCACTCATCTTCCGGCAAGCCCTGAGCGAAGGTTTCATCATCCGGGTCAATGATCGAATAGATTGCCCACGTCCCCATATCCTTTTCCTGGCGAGGCTCTGGCAATGTTATCTCTGCCCCTTGCCAGCTAATTTCCCAGTGACCGTGACAAAGCAGGTTGCCGCTGCGCGTCCATCGTGCTGTGAAGGGATTAGTCTCCGGCATTGCCAATCCTCAGTATTTTTGAAAATTTATAATATTTTTTAAGCTACGCTGAATTGTTACGTAAAAACATCCTCCTGATGAAGTAGGCAAATCCGACAATTTCTCCGTGCAGACGCCCTAAGAAAACCCCTCGTAAAGAAATGAATACAGTTCATGTACCGGTTGTTTGACGAAATCACTGAATTGCCTTACTCTGCGCCGCATCTTGAGCTGGCAGTGTGTTTTATTACAGAGGAAAGCGTGAAGAATCGAACACTGGGTAGTGTTTTTATCGTCGCCGGAACAACCATCGGCGCGGGAATGCTGGCAATGCCGCTGGCAGCGGCAGGCGTAGGTTTTGCAACCACTTTTGTTTTACTTTTCGCCTTATGGGCAGTGATGTGTTACACCGCCCTTCTTCTGCTGGAGGTTTATCAGCATGTTCCGGCAGATACCGGGCTTGGATCGCTGGCCCGACGTTATCTGGGGAAATATGGTCAGTGGGTGACGGGCTTTAGCATGGTGTTTTTGATGTATGCGCTGACGGCGGCATATATTAGCGGCGCAGGTGAATTGCTGGCAGCAAGCATCAGTGCGTGGCTTAACTTGTCGCTTTCGCTCATTGCCGGCGTGTTGCTGTTCACTCTCGTTGCCGGTGGCGTAGTGTGCGCAGGAACCTCCCTGGTCGACCTGTTTAACCGTTTCCTGTTCAGCGCCAAGCTCTTGTTCCTGGTTGTGATGCTGGCGCTGCTAATGCCGCATATCCATAAGGCTAATTTGCTGACCATGCCGCTGGAAAAAGGGCTGGCGCTGTCTGCCATTCCGGTCATTTTTACCTCGTTTGGTTTTCACGGCAGCGTCCCAAGCATCGTCAGTTATATGGGCGGAAATATTCGTAAGCTGCGCCGGGTGTTTATCACCGGCAGCGCCATCCCGCTGGTGGCCTATATTTTCTGGCAACTGGCAACGCTTGGCAGTATTGATTCTTCGACCTTTATCGGACTGCTCGCCAGCCAGGCAGGGCTTAACGGTCTGTTGCAGGCATTACGCGAAGTGGTGGCGTCGCCACACGTTGAGTTAGCGGTACATCTGTTTGCCGACCTGGCGCTAGCAACCTCTTTCCTTGGTGTATCGCTCGGTCTGTTTGACTACCTTGCCGATTTGTTTCAGCGTCGCAACACTGTCGCAGGGCGTTTACAGACAGGCGCTATCACTTTTCTGCCACCGCTGGCGTTCGCGCTGTTTTATCCGCGTGGCTTTGTAATGGCGTTGGGCTATGCCGGTGTTGCACTTTCCGTGCTGGCGCTGTTATTGCCTTCAATGCTGGCATGGCAAAGCCGCAAGCATCATCCGCAAAGCGGTTATCGCGTGCCCGGCGGCAAACCGGCGCTGTGTCTGATTTTTGCCTGCGGCATCGCGATTATTGTTATTCAGTTCTCTATCGTCGCCGGGTTGTTGCCGGAAGTCGGTTAATCACCGCTACAAAGTGCGAGTGCTGGCATGTTCAATGTACATGCTTGCACCGCTTTTCCCCTCGTTAATGGCTCGCATCTTGTCACTCCTCAAGACGTTTTTGCAGAAGCTTTCCGTCGCATAAGTACGATGAAACTTACTCGCACCAGCAAATGCACGGACCAGTTACCACTCCAGGAGAAACGCGAAATGAAAGAGGGAAATTTCACGTAGCAACAGAGGTGAGATACAACCGCAAGGTTTCAGTAATTCCGGTGGTTTGCAGGTGCCCTCTTCATAATATGAAACCGAATGGCGAAAGGATGGCGAAGGCTGGAAAACAGGCATAAAAAAACCGCCTTTAAGGGCGGTTTCACGACACTGCTTATCATTGATTTTATTCTTGTTTTCCCATGGTACCCGGAGCGGGACTTGAACCCGCACAGCGCGAACGCCGAGGGATTTTAAATCCCTTGTGTCTACCGATTCCACCATCCGGGCTCGGGAAGGAAATTGGAGGCGCGTTCCGGAGTCGAACCGGACTAGACGGATTTGCAATCCGCTACATAACCGCTTTGCTAACGCGCCTGAATACTACAGGTTTTTCAACCCACACCCGCTAATATAGCCGATGCGTTAAACTGGAGCGGGAAACGAGACTCGAACTCGCGACCCCGACCTTGGCAAGGTCGTGCTCTACCAACTGAGCTATTCCCGCATTATCAAGATTTGTTGTAATCTCTTGATTTTACAATCATCTGGCGAGCTAAGCTGCCTTCCGATGCGTTGCATTCTACTTACCTGACGCACTGAGTCAACGATATTTTTCAAAACCGGGATCGTTTGCTGAAAATTGCGACGAAACGATCACGGTTCAAGCAGATCGCCACGCGCAGCGTTGAGGTATTGCAGCATTGACCACAGCGTTAACACTGCAGCAACGAAAAACAGCGCAATGCCAGCATATTCAACCCAGATATTCGGACGCCAGAGGAGCCATACCAGGGCGACCATCTGCGACGTGGTTTTGACTTTACCAATCCATGAAACAGCCACACGACTGCGCTTACCCATTTCCGCCATCCATTCACGCAGCGCAGAAATAATGATCTCTCGTGCGATCATCGTTGCCGCAGGCAGCGTCACCCACCAGCTGTGATAGTGTTCTGCGACCAGCACCATCGCAATCGCGACCAGCACTTTGTCAGCAACAGGGTCGAGGAAGGCACCAAAGCGGGTGCTTTGATTCCAGCGACGCGCGAGAAAACCGTCAAACCAGTCGGTTACCGCAGCACAACAGAAGATCAGCGCACAAACAAACGGCGCCCATGGAAAGGGAAGATAAAACGCCAGCACGAAAAACGGGATCAGGATGACACGAAATAGAGTGAGCAACGTAGGGATATTAAATCGCATAGTGGCGTTAACTGTCTGTTGTCCGTAAATATTCGCTCTATGGTGCTACAGAGCCCTTAATGTTTCAACGAGTAGTAGATCTTTTCTGCCAGTCCTTGCGAGATCCCCGGCACTTTTGAGATTTCATCAATACTTGCATTGATTAAACCTTGTAAACCGCCCATGTATTTTAACAACATCTGACGTCGCTTCGGCCCGACACCTTCAATGGTTTCCAGTGAACTTGTGTTTTTGACCTTCGCGCGTTTTTTGCGGTGTCCGCTGATGGCGTGATCGTGCGACTCATCGCGAATATGCTGGATAACGTGCAACGCTGGCGAGTCAGGCGGCAGACTAAAACCCTCCCCTTCCGGCTCGAAGAACAACGTTTCCAGACCCGCTTTACGATCGGCCCCTTTCGCCACACCCAGCAGCAAAGGTTTATTTTTATCCCACGCCACATCCAGTTCGGCAAAAACGGCTTTCGCCTGCCCTAACTGCCCTTTACCGCCATCGATGAGGATCACATCAGGGATTTTGCTCTCTTCAATCGCTTTACCGTAGCGGCGCCGCAGCACCTGATTCATCGCCGCGTAATCATCACCCGGCGTGATACCACTGATGTTGTAGCGTCGATATTCCGCCCGCAACGGCCCATTGGCATCAAACACGACGCATGAGGCCACGGTTTGTTCACCCATCATGTGGCTGATATCGAAACACTCCATGCGTTTCACTTCCGGCAACTCCAGCACGCTGGCCAGCGCAGCAAGCCGCTGGTGAACAGTCGATTGCTGAGAAAGTTTGGTTGCCAGCGCCGTGGCGGCGTTGGTACGCGCCAGCTTAAGGTAACGCGCGCGGTCGCCGCGCGGTTTGGTTTGCACATTCACCCGCCGGCCAGCGAGTTCGGAAAGTGAGTCGCTCAGCAGTGTTTTATCGCTCAAGTTGAAATCGAGCAAAATTTCACCCGGCAAGGTACGCATCTGGCTACCCTGCAAGTAGAACTGACCAACAAAGGTTTCCACTACTTCGCCAAGCTCGGTCCCGCCCGGCACTTTCGGGAAATAGCTGCGACTGCCAAGCACTTTTCCCTGACGGATAAACAGCACATGCACGCAGGCCATTCCGGCATCAAAAGCCACGCCGATAACGTCCAAATCGTCGCCAGTATTAGAAACGAACTGTTTTTCCGTTACGCGGCGCACGGCCTGAATCTGGTCGCGGACACGGGCCGCTTCTTCAAACTCCAGCGCCTGACTGGCTTTTTCCATGCGAGCGATAAGCTGAGTCATTACCTGATCATCTTTACCGGCAAGAAAGAGGCGCACATAGTCAACCTGCTGCGCATACTCCTCTTCGCTGACCAACCCGGCGACACACGGCCCAAGGCAGCGGCCAATCTGGTATTGCAGGCAGGGACGCGAACGGTTGCGATAGACACTGTTCTCGCACTGGCGAACAGGGAAAATTTTCTGCAGCAACGCCAGCGTCTCGCGCACGGCATAGCCGTTCGGAAAAGGCCCGAAGTACTCCCCTTTCGCATGCTTCGCGCCGCGATGCATGGAAAGACGAGGATGCGTATCACCGCTAAGAAAAATAAACGGGTAGGATTTATCGTCACGCAGCAGCACGTTATACCGGGGCTGGTAGAGCTTGATGTAGTTATGCTCAAGCAACAGCGCTTCGGTTTCCGTATGCGTAACGGTGACATCAATCTGTTGGATCTGTGCGACCAGCGCTTCCGTTTTGCGCGAGGCAAGGTTGCTGCGAAAATAGCTGGAAAGCCGCTTTTTCAGGTCTTTCGCTTTACCGACATAGATAACAGTTCCACCGGCGTCATACATACGATAGACGCCGGGTTTACTGGTAACCGTTTTGAGAAATGCTTTCGAATCAAAAACTTCAGTCACTGACTTATTAACGTCTCCGCATTGCACAACCCGTGGCGAATAGCGAGGTGCGTCAGTTCGACGTCGCCGTGAATGTTCAATTTGCTGAACATACGATAGCGGTAGCTATTCACCGTTTTTGGGCTCAGATGTAGCTGTTCTGAGATCTCATTGACCTTCTGGCCTTTGGTGATCATCAGCATAATCTGCAATTCACGTTCAGACAAACTGTCGAACGGCGAGTCCGTTTTTTCGGGTTCGATTTGGCTAAGCGCCATTTGCTGAGCAATGTCGGAAGCGATATAGCGCTGACCAGACTGCACCGAGCGGATAGCGTTCACCATTTCCTGCGGCGCGGCGCCTTTGCTGAGATATCCTGCTGCACCCGCCTGCATCACTTTCGCGGGCAGTGGGTTTTCAGTGTGGACAGTAAGCATAATCACTTTGGTATCAGCACTACCACGCGCGATTTTCCGCGTCGCTTCAAGGCCGCCGATACCGGGCATATTCATATCCATCAGGACGACATCAACCGTATTGGCGCGACACCATTTAATGGCATCTTCCCCACAGTTGACTTCGCCGATAACTTTTATGCCCTTAATGTCTTCAAGAATGCGTCGTATCCCTGCGCGCACCAGTTCATGGTCATCAACAAGTAGTACGTTGATCAATGGAGTATCTCCGGAATAGGGATAACGCGACAAAAGCCTAATTCACCGTATATTAACTTTTTTTCATCTAACTGTGAAAGGTTAAAAAACCAGTAACTTTCGATTTTGTTCGCGTTTTTGGAAATTAAGTTGTACAGAGCGTGGAAAGTTTCGCGATCTTTTCAAGCGCAGCGCTAAAAAAGTTTTAGTCCTGCTTTTCAAAGTGTTACTCAAAAATTGTATTTGCAGATATGATTATTAGCACGCTTCGCATGTAACAACAATTAACTGCCTCTAAACCTTGCTTCAACATATATTCTTCGATAATTAAAAACAGCAAGGCTTATTACCGTCAGGTTTAATTTAATAAACTGAAAGCGATGATCAAAAAACAACCACTGCTTTCTTTTGCCAGCATTATGGTATACTCCGCCGCTTTGACAGTGTCCGTCGCGCACGTGCGCGACACCGTAACGAGGAAAATAAATTGAGCACACCTGATTTTTCCACTGCTGATAATGCAAAGGAACTGGCGCTGGAAGTCTCCTGCCTGAAATCAATGATTACGCTGATGCTGCAGGCCATGGGCCAGGCAGACGCTGGACGCGTTATCCTTAAAATGGAAAAGCAAATCGAACAAATGGAAGACGAAGCTCAGGCGGCGGTATTTTCCGGTACTGTTAAGCAAATTAAACAAGCCTATCGCCAGTAAATAATAACCGGCTGCCAAAATAACTTTGTCAGCTGGCTATCTTTGCCGGGCAAAACATAAGGGACAATTAAATCATCCCTGTCGCCGCTGCGTAGCATGCGATCTGTGTTTTGTTCGGCGCATTAAATTTCTTCTGCATATTTTTTTGATGAAAATTAACGGTATTTTCGGATATGGATAAAATCATCGCGATCTCTGCAGATGTTTTACCTTCCGCCGTCCACTTGAGAATTTCACGTTCACGCTTACTGAATTTCATTTCAGGCGCCAGCACCATCTGATCTTCCAGACGCGTTAATGCCAGCAGGCTTAACTGCACCAGCGTCTGCAGACGCAATTCTATTTCATCATCCGACATCATTTTGCCAAACAGGCTGGTGCGCGACACGGATAAAAAACCCATTGCATGATTGGGCAACATCAGGCACTGCGAAATACCTTTGCGCAATCCGTGATCCCGGGCTGCATCCCACAATACCGTGGCATCGCGAAAGAGTTTGTCATTCCAGGGAAGATGTCCCTGAATGAAGTTTTCAGCCTTCAGCACCGGGTCAATAGCAAAGTAGTTCTCTGCCTGATAATGCTGCATCCACGCTTGTGGATAAGAGGTTTCAACGCTCAACTTCGGCCGGGTAAAAGGCACCGGGTGGCGAACGCAAAGCGAAAAATAATCAAATTCCAGCAGCTGTGTCTGCCGCTGTAATTCGGAATAAACATCCTGGGATGTTGTCATCTCCTGGAACCGCGACATCATGTCACGACGCCAGGTAAAGAATTCTATATCCTGCATACCGACCGGTAATACCCCTGGTTTTAATAATCATTATTTTGTATACAATAAGCTAACACATAAAACTTAATTATAAATATAAAATATCGATACATCTGGAAATAAGTTGCGTTTAACGCCAGCGTTAACGGCATCTTCAGGAGGGAATAACTGGCTGGCGTTTCAGGCGCACGGCAGAAGGTCGGGAAATATCCCTGCAAAACCTGTATGTAATAAATCCAGATAATTTAACTTAAGTTAAATAAACGCGATTCAGCCGAAATGGGCGCTGAACCGCGAAAGCATTACTGCATGAGGAATTTTTCCAGAAACTGACGCGTACGCGGTTGCTGCGGGTCAGCAAACAACGCTTTCGCTGGCCCTTGTTCCACAATACGCCCCTGATCCATAAATATTGCCCTGTCCGCCACGTCACGCGCAAAGCTCATCTCATGCGTGACAATCACCATCGTGCGCTTTTCCTGCGCCAGTTGGCGAATGGCATTAAGTACTTCGCCCACCAGCTCAGGATCAAGTGCGGATGTCGGCTCGTCAAAAAGAATCACATCCGGGCGCATCGCCAGCGCGCGGGCTATCGCCACACGCTGCTGCTGCCCGCCCGACAAGCGCCGTGGGTAGCTATTCTCTTTGCCACTCAGCCCCACTTTTATCAGCAATTCACGCGCCCGCGCGGCCGCCTCGTCCTTTGGTTCGCCTTTCACGATAACCGGCCCTTCAATAATGTTTTCCAGCACTGTCCGGTGCGGAAATAGATTGAAGTTCTGAAAGACAAAACCAACATGCTGGCGTAACTGGCGGATAGCGCTTTTCTGCTGGCTCAGCGATCGCGCGGTATCAATGGTGATATCACCCACGCGGATTGTGCCGTTCTCCGGCTGTTCAAGCAGGTTAATGCTGCGCAACAAGGTAGTTTTACCGGAGCCGCTCGGGCCAATAATCGCCACCACTTCGCCCAGCTGCACCTCCAGATCGATACCGTGTAACACCGTCTGTCCGTGGAATTTTTTCACCAGATTTTTCACGTCGATAGCACTCATTTCGGGTCACGCTCCTGACGATTAAGCTGGTTTTCGAAATAGTTTTGCAGCGAAGAAAGCACCGTCGCCATTACCCAGTAAATCAGCGACGCCGCAAGGTACATGGTGAACACTTCCAGCGTACGGGAGGTAATTAACTGCGCCTGACGGAACAGTTCCGGCACCTGGATAGTTGCCGCCAGTGACGTATCTTTCACCAGACTAATAAAACTGTTGCTTAGTGGCGGTAATGCGACACGCGCGGCCTGTGGGAGAATCGCGCGGCGCAGCGTCTGCCACGGGGTCATGCCAATACTGGCCGCCGCTTCCCACTGCCCTTTATCGATAGACGAAATCGCCGCGCGCAGCGTCTCCGCTGCGTAGGCCGCCGTATTAAGTGACAGACCAATCATCGCTGACGGGATTGGATCCAGCTCAATCCCAAACTGCGGCAGACCGTAATAGATCATAAACAACTGGGCGATAAGCGGCGTACCGCGAAAAATCGAGATGTAAAAACGCGCCAGCCAGCGCACAGGTAAGAGCGATGACATGCGCATCAGCGCCAGCAGAAAGCCCAGCAGTAAGCCAAAAAACATCCCGCCAATACTGAGTTGTAGTGTAAATACCGCGCCCTTTAACAGGTAAGGCGCGGAGTCGATAACCAGTTGTAGACTCTCTTGCATTATGTTTGCTCTGTCCTGGAATTAAATATGGGGGTGATAGGCAAACAGCGCCGGTGCGCCACCTGTATGGATAAACAAAATTGGCCCGTTATCTTTAAAGCGATTCTGCTCAATACCATCCAGTAACCCGGCCATCGCTTTGCCGGTATAAACCGGATCGAGCAAAATGCCTTCCAGGCGGGCAAGCAATTTCACCGCTTCCATTCCTTCATCATTCGGCGTGCCGTAGCCTGGTGCGAAATAGTCATCCCATAACAGAATATCGGCGTTGGCCTGTAATTCGAGTTCTCGCGCAATAGCCTGTTGCAGCGTCACCACTTTCGGTTTTTGATCCGCAACGCTACGTGAAACCGTCACGCCAATCAGCTCCACCTCCGGCATCAGTTGCTCAAGCCCGACCGCCAGCCCGGCATGCGTACCGGCACTGCCGGAAGCGACCACCACCGACGAAAGGCCAACCGCACCTTCGCATTGTTGCGCAATTTCCAGCGCGCTTTCCACATACCCCATTGCGCCCAGCACGTTGGAGCCGCCAACCGGGATCACATAAGGGCGAAAACCCTGCGCTTCTACGCGCGTCGCCAGTTCCTCCAGTTGCGCAGTGGGATCCGTCAACGCATCGCACATTTCGATCTGTGCATTGAACAGATCCAACAACAAGCGGTTGCCGTTAGTCAGGTAGTTTTCTGCGGTGGTGCCAATCGGGTTTTCCAGTAGCGCCACGCAGTGCAGGCCTAATTTCGCCGCTACCGCCGCCGTCTGACGCACGTGATTGGACTGGATCGCCCCTGCGGTAATCAGCGTATCAGCGCCCTCGCGCAGCGCATCCGCCGCCAGAAACTCGAGTTTACGCAACTTATTGCCGCCCATCGCCACCGGCGTGACATCATCGCGTTTAATAAAAATTTCGCGTCCCAGGTAATCGGAAAGCCGCGGCAAATACTCCAGCGGCGTGGGCGCACCAATTAATTCGAGGCGCGGAAAGCGGGTCACATTGTGCAAGGGCATAAAACCTCCGAAGACCAGGTAACGTTAGCAACTGCTTTTTATTATGCACACTAAAGTCGATGAAATAAAAAAGGCGCTTGATTAAGCGCCTTTTTTTAGCGGGTAACGATTACTTCGTCACATCCGCTCCAAACCATTTTTCCGACAGCGTTTTCATGGTGCCGTCTTTTTGCATCTCGGCAATGGCTGCGTCGATAGCTTTCAGCAAATCGTCATTACCTTTACGCAACGCAACGCCGGATTCCTGACGCGAGAAAGCATCCCCCGCTACCGCCAGCGTATCTTTGGTTTTCTTCACCAGATCCAGCGCGGCCAGACGATCAACCAGAATGGCGTCAATACGGCCAACGCGTAAATCCTGATATTTAGTCGGGTCATCATCATAGGTGCGAATATCAACGCCCTGCACGTTCTTACGCAGCCACTCTTCATAGTTAGTGCCAAGACCTACGCCCACTTTCTTGCCTTTCAGATCCGCTGCGGATTTGATCCCCGCTTCGTTTCCTTTTTTCACCAGCGCCTGGATACCGGAAACGGTATACGGTGTGGAGAAATCATACTTTTTCTTGCGCTCATCGGAGATGGTGACCTGGTTAATCACCACGTCGATGCGTTTAGAATCCAGCGATGCCAGCATGCCGTCCCATTTAGTGGGTTTCAGGGATGCTTTTACGCCAAGATGCTGCGCCAACGCTTCGGCGAACTCCACTTCAAAACCAGTAAGCTTGCCATCGTCGCCCTGGAAACTAAACGGCGGATACGTGCCTTCCAGACCCACCAACAGCGTGCCACGCTCTTTGACTTTATTGAGCAGGTTTTCCGCCGCGAATGTTTTCACGCTCATCCCTGCTACCAGCGCGACGGCCATTACACCCATCAGCGCCTGACGTCCCAAAAGTGCTAGTTTCATAGTTACCCCGATAAAGAAATTGGCTGTAGTGTAAGGTGCCTGACGCTAAGTACAAGCACGACTCGGCTACATCTTATTCTTTTTTAATATATATCAGATGTTGCACCCACAGCGATTTTTTGCACGGCGGCAAAACGCATCTGGGTTTTAAACTGCGCATATTTGCGCAAGGCAATCCGATAATTATTGGTGCTGGTCGCAGGTAACCACGGTTCCAGATTTTCGTCGAGGAACCCTTCTTCAAGCAGCTGTCGGGAAATATTGAGTTCAGTGAGATGGTTGCCGAGGCGGCGCAAACGCACGACATACTCGCGCACCGTACCGTGGCTCATTTCGGTTTGTTCGAAAAGATATTGTTTAAAACCGATGATATCGAAGAAATCGCTCTGCTCTTTGCAGTGCAGATCGCCGCAAAAACGACAGAGTGCGACCCACTCTTTCTGCTCTTGTTGCCAGGCCGCTTCATCCAACAGCATATCCAGACGCGAAATCGCAATTTTATTCACGATTTCGCCCCGGCGTACCAGTGTGATGCGATCAAGCAGCTTGTGGCAGTGTGCGCAATGCGTCTGGCTGTGTTTAAAGTCTTTAAGGTAGCGGCTTAGAGGCCGTCTTTTAGGTTGCTGCACCGTCATGATAACTCCTGGTTGTCAATGCGTTGTACGGCATTTACCAGGAGTGATGCAGAATCACCGACCTATAACTTACCCAGCTTGGTACGTAAGCGCTTAATGGCCTGGCTATGGAGCTGGCTGACTCGCGATTCCCCGACTTCCAGAACGGCGCCAATCTCTTTCAGATTGAGTTCTTCCTGGTAGTACAGTGTCAGGACAAGTTGTTCACGTTCCGGCAGCGATTCAATCGCTTCCATGACCCGGTGACGTAAATTACTTTCCATTAACTGGAATAACGGGTTTTCCTGTTGATGATCGTCAGTGACCAGCTCGATACTGTCGCCATGCTCTTCCCGCCATTCATCATAGGAGAAAAGCTGGCTGTTATTGGTATCGAGCAGCATCTGACGGTATTCCTCTACAGGAATTCCAAGACGCTGCGACACTTCTGTTTCCGTCGCGTTACGTCCCAGTTCTTGCTCAAGTTGCCCCATTGCCTGCGCCACTTCGCGGGCATTACGCCGAACGCTGCGCGGCACCCAATCGCGGCTGCGCAATTCGTCCAGCATCGCCCCACGAATACGCTGTACTGCGTAAGTGGTAAATGCCGTTCCTTGCAGAGCGTCATATCGGTCTACTGCATTCAGTAAACCGATACCGCCCGCCTGTAGCAGGTCGTCCAGTTCCACACTCGCCGGCAAACGCACCTGCAGGCGCAATGCTTCGTGACGCACAAGAGGTACATAACGCTGCCACAGCGAGTGTTTATCCATTACACCTTCAGCGGTATAGAGTGAATTCACGATAAACAGCCCTGCGTTAATTGAGTTATCGGCACGATTATCCGATTCTGGAGTGGTTTTAATCGGATGAATAGTGGGTGAAATGGGGGTTATTTGACTTTATTGAACCGTTCTCCCGACCGGTAATGCATATAACACCAGCTCAAAAGCCAGCGCCGGATGATGCCCGCGCAAATAAAAACGATAATTATCCGACAGTTCACGAATGTATTGCGGGATCGTCAGCAAATCTTCCGGCTTGTGATACAAGCTAATAGTCAAAACAGGCAAAGATGCACGAATGGTATGTTGCGCACCTTTTAGCGCTTCCAGTTCCGCCCCCTCAATATCCATTTTAATAAATGTAGCGTAATTCGTGCCTTCGAGAGCATTATCGATGCTGACCACATCAATGGAAGTGTTGCCTTCCCCTTCGCTTAAACGAGACGAGGTATCCATTCCGGAATCAAAGCGTAATGTTGTATTTTCCGACCAGACACCTTTATTGATGGCTTTCAGTTCAACATCGCCAATATCGGCACGCTGTAATAAGGCAAAATTTTTCGCTTCCGGTTCAAAAGCAAGGATTTTTGCCGGTTTCTTCACGCCCTGCTTCTGTGCAGCTTTCAGGAACGCAACCACGCTGTCGCCGTCGTAAGCACCGCAATCGACATACACTTCGTTATCCTGTAAACGCACCAGGTCTTCTGCCAGATAGTGGTTAGGATCGAAATATTTACCGTAGTACAAGCTGCGTGCGCAAATACGTTGATTAATAAACGCAACCAGCGTTTCTTTTGAGCGCTCATCGCCTAAAGAGTTATAAAACTCCGTCAAAACGGCTTCATTTTCCTGGCAAAATTCGGCGGTATAAAGCGTGTCCGTATTTACGCCAATAAAAGAGTGGTCGAAGATCAATATGCTTTCGGCGTTGTTTGCGAGCATCGCTTCTAATTCAGCGCTCACATACTGGATAGCCAGAATGTAATTATAGGTGTCTTCTTGTCGGGTCAGTTGGTCTAAATTGATGATATCGTAACCGTAAAAGGTTGAACCTTCGGTAAAATATTTCTCATTGACCGCGACATAATCAACCTTCACATTCTGGCTGGTCAAAAATTCCCACGTTTTTTGCCCTAAATAACCGGCACCACATAATACCAACGGACGACCATTCTTCTGCATTTCGTCGATCGTATCGAGAAAATGGTTTCTGGACTCGCTAATTTTTTCAAGAATAGACATATCTACCTCAGAGACTCATTCAGTACACAATAAGTGGCAATCACAGTATGATTTTTTGTTGCGCTAATGCGCTTTTGTTGGCGCTTTCAAGGAAAGCTAATCCTTTCAAAGCCACCTGCGAGCCAATAGCATAACTATTCGCTTCGCCGCGTAATGCTGCCGCGATATCACAGTAATAGTTCGCAAAGGCCTCAATAAACCCGGCGGGATGGCCTGCTTTAAAGCGGCAATACCGCTCCTGGTTCGCCACCGTGTTATCGCTCGCCGTGCGGTCAATAATGCTGACGTTGCCGTGAATATCCGCAATACGTAGATACTCGGGCTCCATTTGCAGCCATTCCGCGCTGCCTTCTGTGCCGTAAACCCTGATCCGCAAACCGTTGCGATAACCCAGCGCCGCCTTGCCATACCAGTAGTTGCACACTACATCATCGCTATAACGTGAAACGATATTCACCGTGTCCACTACGCCCGGCACACGGGCAAAGGTGCTATTAACGGCATAGACATCCAGCGCATGTTTCTCGGTGAGGAACTCCACCAGTTGATGGACATGTACGCCAAGATCCAACGATACCGTCGGGATGGCGTTATCCGTGCGCCGCCAGGTTTGCGGTAGCGCAACGCTGCCGTCGCTGCGACAACGGCTAAAACCCTCTTGCGGCATCTCAACCATCACGTGCTGAATCCGACCCAGTGCGCCGCTTTGCAAGCGCTGGCGTAATTCGCGCACCATCGGGTAACCGGTATAGTTGAACGTCACGTAGAGCTGGCTATTTACCTCGTCGACGCGATGCTGAATGTCTTCAGCATCTTTGACGCTCGCCACTAAGGCTTTTTCGCAAATGATCGGCAGCGGATATTCCAGACACGCCATCAGAATTTCGCGGTGCGCAGGCGTAGGCGTTAGCACCACCACCGCATCCAGATGCGCGTGCTCTTTCTCAAGCAGCGTCAACGCATCCTGATAAATCTTGCTCTCATCAAGCCCCCAGGCCATGCCGGTTTGCCGATTAAGGGCGTCATCCCGGCTGAAACAGCCGGCAGATAACTGGAAATGTCCATCCATCTGGCTGGCGATTTTATGGGTCATACCGATGGCGGAATTAAGGCCGCCGCCGATAAATGCCAGGGATAAGGGCTTAGCCATAATCCGGTCCTTACGTCGTTTTAAAAGAAAAATAGTTTTTAAGTTGCGGCGTCAGACGCGCCAGTTCGGCAACATCATCGAATTCAGCAAACACCAACCCAGCCCTGTCACGCGGCGCGGGTTCCAGCCGATCGCCAGGCAATTTCAGCGGAATAGTTTCGATAATGCGTGCCGCCAGCGGTGCAAAAAGGTAGCCGGTAAAATGGGTATCGATATCGCTGGAAATAGTGTGCCGCGCAATGGCGCGAAGGCGCGCAGGTCGCCGCGCTGAAAACGCGGTGGCGTGCTGGCAACCCAGGAACGGCGCGACAAACTCGCTGGAATAATCAACGCCGGTTGAAAGCTCAATTAAACGGGAATAGAGATCGCCCGGGCAGCGCCGGGTAAGTTCGATAAGCCAAAAATCGTTGTCATTGGCAATAAACTGGGTATGCAGCAAACCGTCGACCAGTTGAAGCTGACGCACCAGGGTTTGCATACATTCACTGACGCGATCACGCATGCTTTCCGTCAGGGAAAGACTCAAGCTGCTACTGTTGACCTGCCATGGATAAACGGTGCAGAACTCATCGACAAAAAATTCGCAGACAATCTCCCCACCGCGGATAAACGCGGAGTGGCTGTAGAGCGCGCCCTGGCAAAAGGTTTCAATCACGCACTCGCCGTTTTGCGAAGCGCTACGGGCTTTTGCCACTGCATCGTCAAGTTCTGCGGCCTGCTGCACCAGGGTGATCCCGATGCCGCTATAAGCATCAATCGGTTTTACCAGCAACGGAAACGGGAGATGGCGCGCTTCTTCAGCACGTCTTACCGCACGCGGGATCGGATAACCCTGCTGCTCTGCCCAGGCGCGGAAGCGATCTTTAAGAAAAAGCGTGTCGCTGACATCCGGCGTGTCGAAACCGGGCAGGCCCAGTTCGGCGGCAACACGGCTCCCCGTCAGGTACGAGACATCGGTAACGCCAGGCGTAATGGCCGCAATGTTATGTTCACGTGCAATCGCTAACACCGCATCGCAATCGGCATAATTTTGGACTTTGGCAATATCGGCAGACTTCATTCCCGCATCGTGCGGCTTACCGCTGCACACCAGCGTGGTAAAGCCCGCCGTTTTGATCGCCCGTTGTAAAGGCAGTGAGGCAAATCCCGCATCGAGGATCATCGCCGTGCGCGTGGCCGTCATGCACCCTCCAGCGAAATAACCGCCGCAGCGGGTGTTGCGGTTGCGGCGACACCACGAATGATGTCAGTGATACGCTGTTGATCTTCGCGCGCAAGCCCCGGATAAATCGGCAAGCACAGCACTTTGTCAGCGATAATATTTGCGCACGGCAAGTTCTCTTTCTGCGAGGAAGCAAGCCCGCGATACATACTGAAGGAGCTAATCAGCGGGTAGAAATAGCGGCGCGTTAAAATACCGGCATTTTTCAGCTCGTCATAAAGCGAATCGCGATCGATACCGAATTCCGGCTCAATCAAAACCGGGAAGTAGGCATGGTTCCAGGTCACATCAGCAGGCACATCCAGCAGACGAACGCCGTCGATTCCCTGCAGTAATTCCACATAATGCTGGTAAAGCGCCTGGCGATCGGCCAGCGCCTGATCGATATGTTTAAGCTGCAACAAGCCGAACGCCGCTTCAACTTCGTTCATTTTGGCATTGATACCAGGCGCAACAACGCGAGTTTCCCCGGCAAAACCGAAGTTTTTCAAATAATCGATACGCTGCTTGGTACGCGCATCGTGGCAAATAATTGCACCGCCTTCGAAAGTGTTAAACACTTTCGTTGCGTGGAAACTCAGCACCGACAAATCCCCGTGATTCAAAATACTGACGCCGTTTTTCTTCACGCCAAACGCGTGCGCCGCGTCATAAATCACTTTCAGGCCGTAGATATCCGCGACCTGCTGGATTTTGTCAACATCGCAGGGAATGCCATAGCAGTGAACCGGCATAATCGCCGTGGTCTGCGGGGTGATCAGCTCTTCGACACGCTCAGGATTGATATTGTAAGTTTGCGGATCGATGTCGGCGAAAACCGGCGTCAGGCCATTCCATAACAGGGTATGGGAGGTGGCAACAAAGGAGTAAGGCGTGGTGATGACCTCGCCGGTGACACGCAGCGCCTGCAGTGCGGTGAGTAGCGCCAGCGTACCGTTTGCGAACAAGCAGACATGTTTCACGCCCAGGTAACTTGCCAGCGCCTCTTCAAGTTCCTGATGGAAAACACCGCCATTCGTGAGGATCCGGTTGTTCCAGATCTTCTCAAGGTAAGGAATAAACTCTTCCAGGGGTGGCAAAAGAGGGCTGGTTACAAAGATATTATTGTCCATAGACAAACCTGCGCGCGTAGGAATTATCTGTTCATCATAACGACGCGCCTGGCGAGCTATCGGTGAAACAGGGGGCATTTTGTTGCGCTTTTCCCCTCAGTGCTAAAGGTAAACTGGCGGGGACTGCACAGGTTTTGGAAAATGGCTGGGCTTGCGTAATCAGCTATTCAGCGAAAAACCCGGTCATGTCACACCACCGGGTTTCATCGCTGCAAAATTACGCATTATTTCAGCATGGCGAGCAGCGCTTGTTGGCGCGATTCGTCAAAGAGATAGCGATCTTTAAGCAGAGGGTTGATTTGCTCTTGATTCCCGCATACGGCGTTGCCTGTAGCCGCGAATTCTTCGATGGCCTGCGTCCAGAGTGCCATTTTGGGTTTCAGTTTCGTCACGAAGTCATACTCATTGAAGCAAGGAAAATCGCTGCACATAACGGTGATATTTCGTGCAGCATACTGCAACACGGCGTAACTATCCGCAAACCGATGCTCATGATTATTATCGCGGAACAACATCACCGCATCCGGGCTCAGCGCATCCAGCGTCTCAACCGAGACAGGGTTAGCATGGTATCTAAAGGTGCCCTTCACCAGCGGATACCAGTTGGCTGAGCACTCGCCAAAAATATACCAGTCAACAATGTGATGCGTTTTTTCAATCAACTGCCAGATGAAATCCCGCTCTTTCCCGGTGAGAGAAAAAACAGGGCATAACACGCGGCGTGGAGCATTCACCGCAACGGCTTTATCCTGTGAAAACCATGCCGGCGGGAGATAGTCAGGGACTCGCACAACGTCCAGCCCCTTGCCGCGTCCCCATTTTTCCAGCGCGGAATTTAATACCAGCCAGCGATCAAACGGCAGATGTTGGCTATTCTGGCGTGCAATCAGCGGCTCCGCATTTTCATCGAAAAGACAATGCACAACCTGCCCCGTCAGCGCGCGAAACTGCGTAACGGTGCTGATATCACGTTCACTAAACTGAGCATCCAAAATGGTAATGGCGGGACGCGTTCTGAGTAACGCCGGTAGCGCAGGCAAGGCATCGTTGATAATGAGTGCGATCTCACCGGCTTCTTCCATCATGCGGAAATAGTGCGTTAAGCGTTTTGTATAAACGGTCTGCGAAGGCAATACCAGCAATACCACCGGCGTTTGCGCCGGGCTTACACATACGCGGTGTTGTGTAACGCAGGCGTCCAGTGTAAAGAGTGGCGAACTCAACGATAAAGACTTGCTATAGGCAGGATCGCCTGCAAATACCTCGCTGAACTCTTCCATCAGCGCGGTCATTTGCGATAACAGGGATTGCTGGTACTCGCTCTGCATAAAGTGGTAATTGTCCGAGGCAATAATGCTATACGGCGTCCAGACTGAAACGTAGCCCATTTTTTGCACAGCAAGGCAAAACGCGGCTGAACTCACTTCAAGCGACGTGTATTTTTCATCCAGCCCGCCGACCTGCGTGAAACATTCTCTTTTGATAAGCAGACACAGGCTATTAAGCACGGAGTAATTTTGTTCACACTGATAACGTGCCTGATAGCCGAAAGATTGCCAGTCTTCTCCGGCACCGACATTCGCGATGCCGTTATCCGCGCCAACAATCATCCCTGCGCTGATAAGCTTTTTATCAAAGCTAATGATCTTCGGCCCGCTACACGCCACTTCCGGGCGCACCATCTGATTAAGTAAGGTGTTTAACCAGCTTTTTAAGACGAAAACCGATCTTACGTCTAGCAACAACAAAGACGCGCCCGCAGCGTGTGACGCAGCAATATTTATCGCCTGCACCTCACTGCAGTTATTCAGCTCAAGCACCTGAACCTTGCCGGATAACAGTTTTTCAACTTCCCGCGCGGTCTGCAAAACAATCGCATCGGTGGTATTTATCACGGGGATAATAATGTCGTAATCATGCCAGTCCGTGTTATCGACCAGCGACGCGATACAGCGCGTCATTAAATTAGCATCATGATTATGGGTTAAGATAATACTCACCCGCCCCATATTATTCAGGGGGTAATGGATCCGCCACGCGACACCGTCGCTATACTCCACATGATCTATTGGCAAATTACGCTGCGCGGCGAAAGTACCAACGATACCGCCTTCAGTCTCAATGCTTGCGGGAGTGAGCATCTTCTCGTCAACAATATTGACGATATCCGCATAATGACCAATAGCGGCGATATCATATCGAGCAACCAATTTTGTGATGAGATCGAATTCAAAAGCCGCCCCTGCGTTATTGTCCCAACCACCGCATTCCAGCCATGCCGACACGCGGAAGAAAACCCGTTGCAAATAACGGGATGGCGCACTAATGAAGAGATCAAGGTTAAATTCTGGCTTGAAAAAATGGGTCACTGAATCGGCATGCTTAACGGCTTCGTCAGCATAAATAGCCTGCACACCGGAGCGCTCTTGCAGTGTCCGGGATAAGTGATACACGCTGTTTTGCGTGTAGGTCACACCGGCAGGAACCACCTGTAACCAGTCGGCAGCAGCGCTCTGAACAAGGCTGGCAAAATGGTGCTGGTAATGCTGAAAATCGACAACCGAGAGGGTGTTATCCGTTGCGTCGTGATGAACACCATCCTGCACGAGAAGGATGCGGGCATTCGGCAAATTGCCTAATTCTTCACGTAAAGAATCCACGGTGATATTAACAGCGGCGCTGTCGCCGTGCGGATTGAGAATAACGAACAGCAACGCCAGTGAAGAGCGCGTATCAATGCGTTTTTCCGCCCCCCTATTTTCAAGCCAACCCTGAAACGTATTGCGGTAATGTTGTTGTGCTTTTTCTTGCGCTTTACGTTGTGTTTTTTCGATGAAGTCCCTGAATTGCACCAGCGATCGTTCGCGTCTCAACAATAATTGCTCGCGCGACTTATACAGGTTTTCGCGTGCGTGTTCGATAGCTTCCGGAGTATTAACCAGCGTATAACCTGCATTGCCGTTTTCACGTATCGTTTTTTCACTTAATGCATAGCTTTCGTAACCTGGCGCGATTAACCCAACGACCGGGCAACCACATAAGTTAGCCAGCAGGCAGGTCCCGGAAGATTCATAGGTATATAACACGCGTCCGCGCTTGAGAACTTTTGCCAGTTCTTCGAGCGGCAGCGGGTTTTGCATACTCAATACCGTCAGATTTTTCGGCAATTTGTCATATTCAATAACGCTGGCGGGTAAGCGGTTAATATAGAGTAAGTCCAGATCCTTATGTGGATTATCATCCTGGAACAGATCGAGATCGTAATTCTCAATATTTAACAGCGCCGGTTGATACTCTTTTTCGGCGAACTCCACGCGATACCAGAAAAACAGATCATCAGGCGAAAAGTCGAGGCGATTGCCATTCATCACCCCTTCTCTGTTGAGCATATAGCGCGCCACCACCGGCGCCCGCAGCGGGTTGCCACTCGTTACTTCCGGGTACACCGCAATCCACGGCTCGCCTGACTTCTGTAATTGCGCGTAATCGTCTTCCGTAAGACGCGGCGTATTCCATTTTGGGTTAACCGTCCCGCCCACGATCCACGCTTTGCCGCCCGAGTTGTTTATGGTCTGGCAAAAAAAATGCAGCACTTGTATCCCGGCAGACGCCTCCGAGTAATCGGGTGCCACAATCAGATAGGGGTACTGAGCGAGGTTATTCATCGATATTCCTTGAACGTTTGCCAGGCCCGCCGGCCTGGCAGAGAAATTTATGCTTTCGGTAACCAGCCCTGCTGCCAGTCATCCAAACCTGCGCCGCGCAAATACCAGTTATTCAGCACCGCTTCACGCAGCGCATCGCCCTGGCGATGACGTAAATCGGCATCATTGATATAGGCCTGGACCGCGGTCATCCAGTCTTTGAAGCGGTTTTCCACCAGCGTAACCGGCAGATCGCAACGGTAAGGCACAATGTCGGTGGCGATGATCGGCACACCACAGGTGCCGATCTCCAGCAGACGCAGGTTGCTCTTACATTCGTTGAACTGATTAATTTCCAGCGGCACTAACGCCAGGTCGAGATTGAGGCTGGCCAGTTTTTCCGGGTACATTTCAAACGGCACACCAGGATGGAATTCACAGCGGATATTGCGTGGTTTCATGCCCATAAAGACCCATTCCACCTTCCCTTCCAGCGCTTTAATCAGCGGCAACAAGATCTCCAGATCACCGGCATGAGAACTGCCGCCAGCCCAGCCAATGCGCACTTTTTTGCCCGTGCCACGCTCGCTCAACAGATGTTCCCACTGGTTCGGCGCAAGGCGGTTTTGCGCAATGCGGATATCACTATGGAAACGGCTGTAAGCGTCCGCCAGCGGCGCGGTGGAGACCACCAGCCAGTCAGCGCTGTCGACGACTTTGCGAAAATTCTTCACCATTTGCTGCGGGAAGTGCTGACGGGAACCATTTTTGATCGGCACATTAAGCAGGTAGTCATCATATTCGAGCACGATTTTGGCATTACTGGTGCTGCGTAACTGCTGAATAATCTGCGGGAAACGGCTGCCGGTAATCAGCTCCAGCAAAATCACATCCGGCTGCTGCGCAGCAGCTTCCATCACGCCAGGAATGGTGTTGGTCAACCCGCCTTCAATCATCAAGTGACGTTCCAGCGCTTTAAAGGGTTGCATCACGCGGTGGTGTCCGCCGCCGACCCAGTTAACATGATGCGCCAGCACCACCGGCAGCGGGCGTCCCGGCAACGGCTGATGCAAGCGCGCCAGGCTCGCGCTGAGCGTGAACGCCTGCCCTGCTTTTTGCATTAACGGATGGTATGACGGTTCTGCGAGCAGGCCTTGCCGCCATTCACCACGCAGCGTGGCAAAATCCGTCAGTAACGGGCGCTCCTGCACATGGAACTTATCGCCCAGTAAGCGGGTGGCACCGCCCATATGTTTCACGCGGGCGTACGGTGTCCAGACATTGAGATAGCCTTGTTGCTGCGCACGTAAACCGAGATCGACATCGGCAAAATAGAGCGGATAGGTTTCCTGGTTAAAACCGTTGAGGGCAAAAAAGACCTCTTTGCGCACCATCATGCAGGAAGCGCTTACCGCCGCCAGGTTACGCGGCGTTTTCAGATAGTGCTGGAAGCCGTTGCTTTCGCCGTCGGCACCGTCAAACGCCACCTCCACACCATGCTGCACACCAAGTAAAAAACCGCCGTGCTGAATACGGCCATCCTGATACTCCAGACGCGCACCAACCAGCCCCACTTCCGGGCGTAACGTCTGCTCCAGCAAGGCATCAAGCCAGCCGCCATCAATAATTTCACAATCATTATTGAGAAAGACCAGCACCTCACCGCGCGCCTGTTGCGCCGCAGCGTTGTTGATTTCGGCAAAGTTAAACGGCGCGTCGTAGCGCAAAATACGTACCTGATCGATGCCCAGAGCCGCCAGATCATTGAGAAAACGGCAGGCATCCTCTTCTACCGACTGGTTATCAACAATTAACAGCTCATAGTGTTGATAACGCGTCTTCTCCATCAAACTTTCAATACAGCGTTTAAGCAGCGCAACGCGATCGCGGGTTGGAATAATGATCGACACCAGCGGCTTTGCATCCCAGTGGTAGCGCAGGCGTTTAATGTTCGCCGCTAACCCCGCTTCCAGCGAGGCCTGAATGCCAAGTCGTTGCAGGTGCGCCAGTAAAATCTGTTCGCATTCGGCTACCACCGCCGGGTTTTCGCTCCAGCATGACGCCGCTTCCGGGCTTTCCACCAGCACTTCGGCAACGCGGCCCAGCGCAGGAGTTCCCTGCCCTTCAACAAAGCGCCACAGCAGATCGATCATCGAAGCAGACGGGTAGTGGCTGTTCAGACCACCGAGCTGGCGGGCAATATCACGCGAAAAAAGCAGAACGCGCCCGACATACGGCACGCCGCGCAGCAGGTCAATATTGACATCTGGACGCAGCGTCAGTAACGGTTCGCCATTTTCCGCGCGCGTCATTTCATCGCAGTAAAACAGCCAGGCATTTTGTTGCTGCATCCGTTGCTCGGCAAAGCGCAACAACGCATCGTCCCGCAGCGTAAAACCGGCGGGGATCAGCAGCAGCGCATCGGCATCTCGCGTACTTAGCAGCGCATTTACTGCCGCAGGCCAGGCGTTATCATCGGCAATGACATCAATGCTGGCGGCAGCCAGTGACTGGCTTTCCACAGAGCGTCTGGTCTGCGCGCTGCGGTCGTTATCGCCAAGGATAATCACACCGATGCTGGCTTTATCCGGGTTTGCGCCGGCGAAAGAGAGCAACGCTTCGCGTCGCGCATCGCTAATCTGGCGATCCTCCAGCCAGCGGCTGAAGGAGTATTCGCTGGTCTGCTGCTGCGCCAGTACCGCTTTACTGTGGAAATTCAGCGTATAGCGTGCTTTGTTATCCAGTTGACGGGATTTTTCCACCAACGGCAGCGAAAAAATTGCCTCCAGCGCGTTATCCAACGTCCATTTACTGACAAAAGTCGCACGCTGCGTCAGTGCCCACTCGCGCGCGCTGGCATAACCGCTTTGCAGCAGTTCCACCCATTCATTGGCGTCAGGGCAGTTGTGTAGCGTCACCGCGCAGAAATGATCGGCTTCATGACGCGCCAGGTTATCGGCATTCAGATAACCTTCAACGTAACCTTCGTTAACCAGGAACAGCGGGATCCCAAGCGTCAGCGCTTTCGCCACGCTTTCGTCATTACCGATGATCACGTCATACTGTTCCAGCCAGGCCGGTTCGAGGCGTTGTACCTGCTGGCTCAGATCGAACCACTCGATCTGGATGCCCGCCTCCCTCGCCTGCTGCTGAACTTCATACATTTCCGCCGACATTTTGCCCGCTATATAAAGAACGCGAGACAAGGTTTGCGCGTCGCGCGTGCGGGTAAATTCGCCAAAGCTGGCCGGTACTGACCACGGCAGATGTTTGAGCTGCGCGCTCTCCACACCGGTCTGTAGCAAGATGGCTGAAGTGCGCGCGGAGAGATCCAGCGTCAGCGCGGCAAACTGGTTTTCCAGCGCCACGCCCCACGGCAAGTAGAGATCGTTGTAATCGCTGAAATGGCGAAAGATCATCGCGCCGTTGAGTTTCCCGGCTTCAATAGCATCAAGTAACTTTTCGCTAAAGAAACCGCGATAGATCCAGATGGCGTTGTAATAGGTTTCCAGCGCCCCCTGCTTTTCGGTAATGACAGTAAAACGCCCTGTCGCGCTCAGGCGTGCTATTTCACTCGTTAATTTCTGCCCGGCGGTTGAGCTAATGACATCCACGCGCCAGCCTTTGGCCAGCAAGGCGTCTGCGATATCGATAAGTTCAGAGGTATGGGGGGTAAACGCGTCAAATTGATCAACGCTGATTAGTATGCTTTGCATCTGTCATCCTCATATCACCGCGCAAGCCACCGGGGTGATAGCAAAAGGCGTTCCTGTCGTTATGCAATATTCTGGAGGACGAAAGAAAGATCGAGAGGCAAAACAGCTAACAGAAAAGGCGCTATATCTGACGATTGCACATAAAAAAAGGCATCCGAAGATGCCTTTTTTAAGCGGTTGCGAATTAACGCAGCAGGGACAGCATGGTCTGCGGAACCTGGTTGGCCTGAGCCAGCACGGAAGAACCAGCCTGCTGCAGGATCTGCGCGCGGGACATGTTCGACACTTCAGTCGCGTAATCAGAATCCTGAATACGGCTGCGTGCGGAAGACAGGTTGTTCACGGTGTTGTTCAGGTTGGTGATGGTGGATTCAAAACGGTTCTGGGACGCACCCAGCAGGCTGCGCTGAGAGTCAACCGCTTTGATTGCCGCATCGATATCTGCCAGCGGGTTACCGTCGGTGGTGCCGCCGCTGTTCACTGTACCGCTCAGAACGTCGAAGCCTTCAGCAGCGGTAGTACGTGCAGTACCGTTGATGGTCTGGCCAGAAGTCTGGGAAGTTGCACCGGTAGCGTTGTACAGGTTGTAAGAGTTGGAAGAAGTCAGGCTGATGGAGATCTGCTCGCCGTCTTTCGCGCCAACCTGGAAGTTGTAGCTGCTGGTGCCGGAACCGGTGTTCAGCACTTTGATGCCGTTGAAGTCGGTCTGGGTGGTAACACGGTTCACTTCTTCCATACGCTGGTTAACTTCAGCCTGGATGGAGTCGATGTCAGATGCAGAGTTGGAGCTGTTCTGCGCCTGAACGGTCAGGTCACGGATACGCTGCAAGTTGTTGTTGATTTCGCCCAGCGCGCCTTCAGCGGTCTGCGCCAGAGAGATACCGTCGTTCGCGTTACGTGCAGCAACGGTCAGGCCGTTGATGTTAGAAGTAAAACGGTTAGCAATTGCCTGGCCAGCCGCATCATCTTTTGCACTGTTGATACGCAGACCGGAAGAGAGACGCTCGATCGAGGTGCCCAGAGAAGACTGAGATTTAGTCAGGTTGTTCTGGGTCATCAGCGACAGGGTGTTAGTATTAATAACAGCCATGATAATTATCCTTCAGTGAGAAATTTATATTCCGGTATGGGCCAGCGGCTTCATCACCGTCATAATTGTTATCGACGACCTCGCAGAACTCTTTAGTAGTTTTTCTATTTTTTGAGCAATTTTCGTCGAAAATATGCGCAAATCACAAAATAAAAAAGCGCCGACAAGCGGCGCTTTCTGATACTACGTAATTTGCGATTAACGCAGCAGGGACAGCATGGTCTGCGGAACCTGGTTGGCCTGAGCCAGTACGGAAGAACCAGCCTGCTGCAGGATCTGCGCGCGGGACATGTTCGACACTTCAGTTGCGTAGTCAGAATCCTGAATACGGCTGCGTGCGGAAGACAGGTTGTTCACGGTGTTGTTCAGGTTGGTGATGGTGGATTCGAAACGGTTCTGGGACGCACCCAGCAGGCTGCGCTGAGAGTCAACCGCTTTGATTGCCGCATCGATATCTGCCAGCGGGTTACCGTCGGTAGCGCCGCCGCTGCTTACAGTACCGCTCAGAACGTCGAAGCCTTCAGCAGCGGTAGAACGTGCAGTACCGTTGATGGTCTGGCCGGAAGTCTGGGAAGTTGCACCGGTAGCGTTGTACAGGTTGTAAGAGTTGGAAGAGCTCAGGCTGATGGAGATAGTTTCGCCGTCTTTCGCGCCAACCTGGAAGTTGTAGCTGCTGGAGCCAGAACCGGTGTTCAGCACTTTGATGCCGTTGAAGTCGGTCTGGGTGGTAACGCGGTTCACTTCTTCCATACGCTGGTTAACTTCAGCCTGAATGGAGTCGATGTCAGACGCGGAGTTGGAGCTGTTCTGTGCCTGAACGGTCAGGTCACGGATACGCTGCAAGTTGTTGTTGATTTCGCCCAGCGCGCCTTCAGCGGTCTGCGCCAGAGAGATACCGTCGTTCGCGTTACGTGCAGCAACGGTCAGGCCGTTGATGTTAGAAGTAAAACGGTTAGCAATTGCCTGGCCTGCAGCGTCGTCTTTAGCGCTGTTGATACGCAGACCGGAAGAGAGGCGCTCGATCGAGGTGCCCAGAGAAGACTGAGATTTAGTCAGGTTGTTCTGGGTCATCAGCGACAGGGTGTTAGTATTAATAACAGCCATGATTATTATCCTTCATTGAGTAATTTATATTCCGGTATGCGCCAGCGGCTTCATCACCGTCCTAATTGTTATCGACGGGGTTAACGAACTCTTTAGGGATTTTTTTATTTTTATTCGTCTTATTTTTCAAAGAAATAAAAAAGCGCCGACAAGCGGCGCTTTCTGATACTACGTAATTTGCGATTAACGCAGCAGGGACAGCATGGTCTGCGGAACCTGGTTGGCCTGAGCCAGCACGGAAGAACCAGCCTGCTGCAGGATCTGCGCGCGGGACATGTTCGACACTTCAGTTGCGTAGTCAGAATCCTGAATACGGCTGCGTGCGGAAGACAGGTTGTTCACGGTGTTGTTCAGGTTGGTGA
Source organism: Kosakonia sp. LAM2021 (assembly GCF_016620385.1). Classification (NCBI taxonomy): domain Bacteria; kingdom Pseudomonadati; phylum Pseudomonadota; class Gammaproteobacteria; order Enterobacterales; family Enterobacteriaceae; genus Kosakonia; species Kosakonia sp. LAM2021. Next base: position 724,608 of record NZ_JAENHT010000001.1, on the reverse strand, counting down.
TGGTGGATTCGAAACGGTTCTGGGATGCACCCAGCAGGCTGCGCTGAGTGTCAACCGCTTTGATTGCCGCATCGATATCTGCCAGCGGGTTACCGTTGGTGGTGCCGCCGCTGTTCACCGTACCGCTCAGAACGTCGAAGCCTTCAGCAGCGGTAGAACGTGCAGTACCGTTGATGGTCTGGCCGGAAGTCTGGGAAGTTGCACCGGTAGCGTTGTACAGGTTGTAAGAATCAGAAGAGGTCAGGCTGATGGAAATCTGCTCGCCATCTTTCGCGCCAACCTGGAAGTTGTAGCTGCTGGTGCCGGAACCGGTGTTCAGCACTTTGATGCCGTTGAAGTCGGTCTGGGTGGTCACGCGGTTAACTTCTTCCATACGCTGGTTAACTTCAGCCTGGATGGAGTCGATGTCAGACGCGGAGTTGGAGCTGTTCTGTGCCTGAACGGTCAGGTCACGGATACGCTGCAAGTTGTTGTTGATTTCGCTCAGCGCACCTTCAGCGGTCTGCGCCAGAGAGATACCATCGTTAGCGTTACGTGCAGCAACGGTCAGGCCGTTGATGTTAGAAGTAAAGCGGTTAGCAATTGCCTGGCCAGCAGCGTCATCTTTAGCGCTGTTAATACGCAGACCAGAAGACAGGCGCTCAATAGACGTACCCAGAGAAGACTGAGATTTAGTCAGGTTGTTCTGAGTCATCAGAGACAGGGTGTTAGTATTAATAACAGCCATGATGTAATTCCTTAAAAAAAGTTATCAGATTCAGGCATCTGCCTACGGTTTTCTCACCGTCACCCTGATTATCGACCGCCTCTGAGCAACCTTTAGAAAAAAGATCATTTTTTTAAAGCCGCAAACTGCCCGCTATTCTTTATCTTTATTTCGCCATTGTTTTAAAAAAAACCCTCTAATCTTTTCGCAGTCGCTGCCGATAATCCCCACAGTGATTGTCTAAAACTGAAGGATAAAGAAATGGCAACTATTAGTTCTATCGGAGCAGGCACCAGCTTAAGTTCGTCGCTCAGTACGCTGTATAGCCAGCTGCAGACGGCCGAAGAGACAAGGCTGACGCCAATTACCACTCAGCAGACATCGTATAAAGCAAAACTCACTGCCTGGGGTATCGTTCAGACGTCGCTGACCAAACTGCAAACAGCGGCCAACGCGCTGAAAGACACCTCCAAAATTGCATCGGCCAAAGTATCCAGCACCAACACGGCGTTTACCGCCTCCCTGGCGACCAGTGCAACGGCAGGATCATATTCTATTGAAGTGACTTCGCTGGCAGCAGCGCAGTCTCTGCTCAGCCCGAAAGCGGCAAGTAAAGATACGGATTTAGGTGATAGCAGCCTGAGCTCGCGTACCATTACGATCACCCAACCGGGTCAAAAAGATCCGCTGACCGTTACGCTGGCAAGCGATAAGACCAGCCTGTCGGATATCCGTGATGCGATCAACGCGAAAGCAGGAAGTGTGACCGCCAGTATCATTAAAGCCGATGACAGCAGCTACTATCTGGCGCTGACCTCGCGCGATAGCGGTACCACCAACCAGATGACTATCACCACTAATGATACCGAATTAGCCAAGTACGTTAGTTATGATTCAAGCAATGCCGGCAGCGCCAGCAATACCATGACGCAGCAGGTTGCCGCCGCTGACGCCAACCTGAAGATCAACGGCGTTGCGATCACGCGTAGCAGTAACACCATCACCGATGCGCCGGAAGGCGTAACGCTGACGCTGAACAAGACCAATATCGGCAGCCCGGAAACGCTGGCGGTCACCAAAGATAATGCGCCAATGACGGCGGCGGTGCAGGCGTTTGTTGATGCTTATAACTCACTGCAAACGACCATTGCCAACCAGACAAAATACACGAAAGTGGATCAGGGCAGTACGTCTCAGGACAACTCAAACGGCGATCTGCTGGGTGACGGTACGCTGCGTAACATCCAGACGCGTCTGCGCTCGCTGCTCTCCTCTTCTCAGAGCAATACCGGTAGCTATAACATTCTGTCGCAACTGGGTATTACTCAGGATGTCTCCGGCAAATTGACCGTCGACAGCACCAAGCTTGACAAAGCGCTGACGGAAAAATCGACTGACGTGATCTCTTTCCTGACCGGTGATGGCAAAACCACAGGTTTTGCAACGCAGGCCAGCAATCTGCTGGATGATTTCCTCGGTACTGACGGCACCGTGCAGAATGCAACTGATGGAATTAATAAGACGCTGAAAAAGCTGTCTGAGCAGTACGATCGGGTTAACGACCAGATCACCGCCACTATGGCTCGTTATAAAGCGCAATTTACAAGTTTAAGTACGCTGGTGTCGTCACTGGAGTCAACCGGTAACTATTTGACCCAGCAATTTAACAAGACCAATTAATAAAGTATTCGTTGAGGTTTGAAATGTATACGAAATCGGGAACTCAGGCTTATGCTCAGGTCGGCGTGGAAAGCGCCGTCCTGAGCGCCAGCCCGCATCAGCTTGTAGTACTGCTTTTTGATGGCGCGTTAAGCGCCATGAAAAGGGCTGCGATCCTGATTGAGCAGGGAGATATTCCCGGTAAAGGACAGGCGCTTTCAAAGGCTATTAATATCATTACCAACGGTTTGCGTGCAGGTCTTGACCATGAAGTCGGTGGCGAGATCGCCGCAAACCTGGACAGTCTTTATGACTATATGACACGACGTCTTTTACAGGCCAATCTCCACAATGACCTCTCCGCCATTGATGAAGTTTCAACGTTGCTCAACAACATTGCTGATGCCTGGAAAGAGATTGGCCCCAATAATCAAAACGCGCGGGACACTTACTAATGGAAGCAAATTTCGGGTTGCTCCACCACTATCAGCAGCTGTTGGTCACTAGCCGCACCATGCTTAACCTCGCGAAGGAAGGGCGTTGGGACGAACTCATTGAGCACGAGTTGAAATACATTACCGCTGTGGAGAAACTGACACAGTTCCAGGACATTAGTGAAGTCGCGCCTGAAATGCAGGCGCAAATTCGCCCGTTGCTACAGCAAATTCTGGAAAATGAAGTTTCACTCAAAGAACTGTTAAGCCAGCGAATGGACGAGCTGCGGACATTGGTTGGACAGACATCCCGACAACATAACCTGCATTCGACATATGGACGTCTCTCTGGAAACATTTTATTCCCCAATGAGATCTGATCTCATGCCCGGCGGGTGATGCAGGAACAGTCCATCACCCGCTACGGTTTTTGCCTTCCCCCTCTTCCCATTCTTATCTCCCGACAGATTACCCCGCCGATATGTGCGTAGCGGTTCGTCGTTTCTGAAATCTCAGCCATACTTCCAACGTCTCATTCAGGAGCACGGAAGATGAAAAACCCCACCCTGTTGCAAACGTTTCACTGGTACTCCCCTGATGGCGGCACACTCTGGCCGGAACTTCGCGCGCGCGCAGGTGCGCTGAATGACATGGGTATCAATATGGTCTGGCTTCCACCGGCGTACAAAGGTGCCGCAGGCGACCAATCGGTGGGTTATGACAGCTACGATTTATTCGATTTAGGTGAATTTGATCAGAAAGGCAGCGTCGCCACCAAATATGGGGATAAAGCACAACTGCTCGCCGCCATTGACGCCCTGCAGGCGAACGGTATCGCCGTGCTGCTGGATGTGGTGGTGAACCACAAAATGGGCGCCGATGAAAAAGAAGCGGTACGCGTGAACCGGGTCGATCAACAGGATCGTACACAAATTGACGGCGAGATTGTCGAATGCGAAGCCTGGACGCGCTTCACCTTCCCTACCCGCGCCGGGCAATATTCGCGATTTATCTGGGATTACAAATGCTTTAGCGGTGTCGATCATATCGAAAATCCAGACGAATACGGTGTATTTAAAATTGTTAACGACTATACCGGTGATGGCTGGAACGACCAGGTTGACGACGAGCTGGGCAACTTCGACTACCTGATGGGCGCCAATATCGATTTTCGTAACCATGCGGTGACGGAAGAGATCAAATACTGGGCGCGCTGGGTTATGGAGCAAACCCACTGCGACGGTTTTCGTCTGGACGCAGTAAAACACATTCCGGCCTGGTTCTATAAAGAGTGGATCGAGCATGTGCAGGAAGTGGCGCCTCGACCGCTGTTTATCGTTGCTGAATACTGGTCCCATGAAGTGGAAAAATTGCAGCAGTATATCGGCCAGGTTGAGGGTAAAACGATGCTCTTTGACGCGCCGCTACATATGAAATTTCACGAAGCCTCGCAACAGGGGCGCGATTACGATATGCGCCAGATCTTCGACGGAACACTGGTTGAAGCCGATCCGTTTCACGCGGTAACGCTGGTTGCCAATCACGACACGCAACCCCTGCAAGCCCTGGAAGCGCCGGTCGAAGCCTGGTTTAAACCGCTGGCCTATGCGCTGATCCTGCTGCGTGAAAATGGCGTGCCGTCAGTCTTTTACCCGGATCTGTTTGGCGCAAGCTACGACGACACCGGCGGCGATGGCGAAACCTACCACGTGGATATGCCAGTCATTGAAAATCTCGATCGGCTAATCCTCGCTCGCCAGCGTTTCGCCCACGGCGTGCAAACGCTGTGGTTTGATCACCCTAACTGCATTGCCTTTAGCCGCAGCGGCACCGAATGTGAGCCGGGTTGCGTGGTGGTGATGTCCAATGGCGACGAGGGAGAAAAGCCGCTGACGCTGGGGGAAAATTACGCCAATAAAGTATGGCGGGATTTTCTTGGCAACCGCGAGGAAACCATCACCACCGATGAATACGGTGAGGGAAGATTCACCTGTCATGGTGGGAGCGTCAGCGTGTGGGTCATTGAGGATGCGATATAAAAAAGCGCCGGGCAACATGCAGACCCGGCGTGCCATTTAGTGCGTAATCTTCAGCCCGGCTTTTGTTAAAGCGTCCTGGCATTCAACCGTGGGTTTATCGACGCGTTGCAATGTCAGACCATCAAACTCAAGCGTGTTACCTTCGCGCTCAAGGCGGTAAATGTCACGTTTTTGCGTCACGTTATACAGCTTGTCGCCATTACGCATCAGCTTGCCCGGAACGGCAATCACGCGCTGCCACTGGCGGCAATCGAGCGTATCACCCTCTTTTGTCACGATAAGGCTGGCGATGGCTTCCGGGCTCACCAGGCTGCTTTGTGGCCCGGAAGATTGCCAGTAACCCGCCAGCCCTGCTGGTGCGGGCTGTTTCACCACCGCATCGTAATTATCTACCTGGACGCAGCCGCTTAGCAGCATTACCGCGCCAATAATCACTCGCTTTTTCATTATTTATCCTGCTCGCGAAGAAAAAAATATTGTGGCATTAAAGCATTATCATCGCCACCCTTTCCCCCACCGCCTGCAAGTTTGATCTGTACCAGGTTTTTCGCCTTTTTTACGTTAGCTTGTCATCTCACCCGTGTATTATCCGGGTTCTTTTGCATTACCCGCTCCTTCTGAGTTCAGAGGCTCATTTTTATGTCATGGCAACAGTTCAAAGACCGCTTTTTGATTAAGTTCTGGTCTCCCGTCCCGGCGGTTATCGCTGCGGGCATCCTCTCCACCTACTATTTTGGTATCACCGGCACGTTCTGGGCGGTCACCGGCGAATTTACCCGCTGGGGCGGTCAGTTATTGCAACTGGCGGGTGTGCATACCGAAGAGTGGGGCTACTTCAAATTGATCCACCTTGACGGCACGCCACTCACCCGTATTGATGGCATGATGATCATTGGCATGTTCGGCGGGTGTTTCGCCGCCGCGCTGTGGGCGAACAACGTTAAACTGCGTTTACCACACAGCCGTATCCGCATCATGCAGGCGATTATCGGTGGGATGATTGCCGGTTTTGGCGCACGTCTGGCAATGGGTTGTAACCTCGCCGCCTTCTTTACCGGTATTCCACAGTTCTCGTTACACGCTTGGTTTTTTGCCATTGCCACCGCCATTGGCTCGTGGTTTGGCGCACGCTTCACGCTGCTACCGCTGTTTCGCATCCCAGTTAAAATGCAAAAAGTCTCAGCCGCCTCGCCGCTGACGCAAAAACCCGCGCAGGCAAAACGCCGTTTTCGCATCGGCATGCTGGTGTTCGTCGGCATGGTGGCCTGGGCGTTGCTGACGGCAATGAACCAGCCAAAATTAGGCCTGGCAATGCTGTTTGGTGTGGGTTTTGGTCTGCTTATCGAACGCGCGCAAATCTGTTTTACCTCGGCCTTCCGTGATATGTGGATCACCGGGCGCACAATGATGGCGAAAGCGATTATTTTCGGAATGGCGGCCAGCGCTATCGGCATCTTTAGTTATGTCCAGTTGGGCATGGAAGCCAAAATCATGTGGGCGGGTCCGAATGCGGTGATCGGCGGGTTGCTGTTCGGCTTTGGCATTGTACTGGCCGGCGGCTGTGAAACCGGCTGGATGTATCGCGCAGTAGAAGGTCAGGTGCATTACTGGTGGGTGGGGCTTGGTAACGTGATTGGCTCAACGATCCTGGCCTACTACTGGGATGATTTATCCCCTGCGCTGGCTACCAACTGGGACAAAATCAACCTGTTGAAAACTTTCGGTCCGCTGGGTGGACTGCTGGTCACTTATCTTTTGTTGCTGGCCGCTTTCTTGTTTGTCGTCGGCTGGGAAAAACGCTTCTTCCGCCGTGCCAACACGGCGACTACCGTTAAGGAGACAGCATGAACATTGTGCCCGATTACCGTCTTGATATGAGCGGCGAACCCTGCCCTTACCCGGCCGTTGCCACGCTTGAAGCGATGCCGCAGTTAAAAAAAGGCGAGATTCTGGAAGTGGTAAGCGACTGCCCGCAATCCATTAACAATATTCCGCTGGATGCGCGTAATCACGGTTATACCGTGCTGGATATTCAGCAAGATGGGCCGACGATCCGCTATTTGATACAAAAATAAGGTTTTACCTGTACTCACCCCCCAGGCTAACGATAAAATTAGGCGCTGTAATTACAATGGAATGCATTAGCCTGGGGGCGTTAATAAAATGAAATTAGCATTAATTGGTAATTGCCAACTTGAAGTTCTGGGAAATTTGATAATGAACGTCAGTGGGCTGCATGAAGGAAAGTTCGACGGCATTTTCAATATGCCTATTTATAAAGTTAACGAACATAATGACTTCATTAACTTCTATCACGAATTAGAACAGTGTGATTTCATTTTTATGCAGCATCATGCAGAAAAATGGGGACCGTTTTCAACCGCGGCCCTAAGCCAATTCTTTGATATCACCATGCTACCGACCATGGAATCCCGCATTTCAACCCCGCAGCTCGGGTACTATAAAGATAAAATCCCTGATTTTATGGTCTATGTCGATTACCGCATGCTGCATCTTTATCTCACTAATGTGAGTGTTCGAAACGTGATTGAAGTGTACCATTCGGTGCGTTTTTCCAATGAAAAACAAACGAATATGCTTAAAGAAGATGCGTTGAAATACCGTACACTATTTCAACAAGGCAAGCTTTACTTCGATTATTCTGAAGAGTATTTCCGCACCCTTTCCGCTAACCCGGATTGCTATTCAACGGTAAGCCACCCGGATAACTATAATCTCAGTTTGTTATTACAGGTGATTTATCACAAATCGCTGGGTATTAACGAGAGTTTCGATCTGCAGGGCAATGACCTGCTGAAAAATTATATTGCACCGAAAATAGGCTCCGGCGACAACTCGTATCATATGATGCGACCGACGGGCCTGGCGCTGGCCGGTAAAATTAATTATGCCTTTTTTGACAGCCAAAATCGGCATGCGCTCAAACAAGCGCTGGTCAACTCCTCTTATTATATTGGTTTGGAAGACCGCTACCAGAACCTATAATTGTCAGGCTGTTTTCCTGCTATAAAAAAGCCCTTAAAGGGCTTTTTTATTATGATTAAAAATCAAATCAACTGGCGGTGACAACAGAAAAATTCTCTGTGGCAGCAATAAGTGCAATATAAATCAAACCAAACCTGAGATAACGGAATATTAGTCGGTAATAAGGTGAATCTCACCGCCTTCATCCATAAACATACAGCGATTGCGTCCGGTCTGTTTTCCCCGATACATCGCCGCATCGGCTCTTTTTGCGACGACGCCAATAGACTCGCCTGCCCATGCCTGCGTCACGCCGATGGTCACCGTAATGTTAAGCGCTTTATCGTCACAGAGAATGGTTGTCGCTGCAACCGATTCACACAGGCGCAGCGCGGCCTGACACGCCTCTCTGTCCGAAGGGGCATGTAAAATAATGATGAACTCCTCACCGCCGTAGCGGTAAGCGGTGTCGCCCCCACGGATCCGATCGCGCAGTTGTTGCGCCAGCTCACGTAATACACCATCACCGACCAGATGCCCGTATGTATCATTCACATTTTTAAAACGATCGATATCAAGCAGCAGCATATATACATTCTGGTTTGATACTTCATTCAATTGCTGTTCAAATCTTTCGTCCAGCATCCTGCGGCCAGGCAATCCAGTTAATATATCTACACCACCACGCATCTTTAATAAATACGTTTTATAGGCGGTCACCGCTGCGGAAAATAAAGCAAGCCGATGCTTAAATTCTGAAAACTTATCCGTGTTTGTTTTTTTATCCCTAATCACCCCCATCAATTCACGACCACATTTATGCATTTGTGTGTGTGTCGCATCAATTGCCTGAAGGCAGCTGGATTCCTCCGGATTCGCGGGTTGACGCCCATCCAGCCAGCGACCAAAATGGCACAGGTGGTGCGCGTGTGTGTTAATGCTTTCCGACTGATCGATATTATTATTGACCACACAAGCGAACATATTGATTAACCAATCATAATGCGCGTCAACTGCCTTATTAAGATCAAAAAGAATATTATCAATTTGTTCCGTACTCCGATACATGATATTCCTCACCGCTGCGTTACAGGCGCTACAGTGTAAAAAACAAAATGTATATTTATGTCAATATAATAAAGAGAGCGCAATAATCAGATATTTCTTCGCAAGGAATATTTACGAAAGCGGGATTCACCCGCTTACTTATTCCTGGACATTTTAAAGCACGCTTATGATAAGACTCACCACATTCAGTCAGTTACCCAGACTCTGTTTTGCAACACCACACGATAGCCGTCATTGTCCTGCCAGCTCTTGCCTGAAATATCCCAGTAGGGGTTAAACGAGACGACTTCCGTAAACCCGGCTTTGCGCATAGCTTCACAGCGCGCAGCCCATTCAGCAGCATCCGGGTAATAGAGCACCAGCAAATCCTCTGCCGTCGCGGCAGGTTTCACCGGATGGTGATGACACAGGGTGAACTCAATGTGCCAGGGCGCAGAGTGATGCCCCACCATCACGCCGCTAAATCCATCGTGATCGGTAAAATCCGCAATTTTGCTCAGTTCAAGCGCGTCGCAATACATGCGGCAGGTCAGTTCAAGGTCGGTTACAGGGCGGGCGATTCTCATATGGGCAAACATTCGCAATCTGTCCTTCGGGTATCGTCAGTGGAAAACGGTAGGCATGACTTTATCCGCAACGGCAATGACTGATGTGATCGTCTGTGCCCACGCAAAGTGGTAGGGAGGGTGCGAAAAAATTGGGTAGGAAAGCGCGCGAAGCGCAAATAAAGAGAAAATAACCGCCTGAATGGTGGCTATCTTCCCGTTATTCGTGGTTATGCGTGAGCAAGGCTCACTACACCTGCATGTTCATGATATACATGTTTTTTTAATTAAATATTTCACATCATCCAGGAGCACATTAGTTAACGGTTATTTGCTTAATGTAAAAATTACACATTGCTTAGATCGTCTAATTTCAATGATACTGCTTTGCCCCATACAGCCCCATTAAACTATCTCGCCTCCATCATGAACCCCGTTTATGGTGTAAGTCAGTACGCTATGTATGGTGACGCCATCGAACCTACCGCCTTTAAACCCCACCTTCTTCAGTTATCAGCTCCCCATCCATTTAGCGAACTGTGCGCGTCCGTCGAAAAGCAAGTACGGTCTCACCGCTTGTTGGCTTTAATGTCGGGTGATAATGGCACAGCCACAGTACATATCGATAATTCTGCAATTGATAGCAATGTTGCAAAGCGCATCGACACTCATTGCCGGTTCAACGTGGTCTGCAACTTGTGATGAAAGCCCTGGTAGCAGCCCCTCCACATGTTTCTCAACATCCAGAGCCGGTTCTTGCCGAATTCAGGTGTCTTATCAACGAAGTCGCGTTGATATCGCTCTATCCAGTCGTTTGCATCATTCTCGCTGAAATGCCAGTTACGTTTGCGAAGCTCGCGCAGAAAATCGGCAGCTCACAAGCACTTATAGCCCTTTGGGATTGGCTGAACAGCAACAACGAATGCAGTGTGAATCTCGTAGTTGACATAAAAATTTTTAAATAAACAAAAATCGAACTACAAAAGAAGGATACATGTAGAGGTTTTTTGTCTTAAATTAATAAACCTTCATTAAATTTTTTATAAAAAAATTAATAAAATCAATAAATTACACCAAATCATCGTACACTCATATGTGGGTTTCTCATGTCCAGTTTAATTTTACAATAAGATATATTTAACATTAAAAATAAGACAACATTCAGATTATTAATCACCATTTAATAAAAAAAACTGTATAAATATGACTATCAGTATTTGCTATGGATATTATCCAAAGGAATATTTTTCTCAAAAGATGGACTTAATAAATGATGTTATCTATACAATATCTCAGAGGGATAGCTGCATTATTTGTATTTTTTTTCACACAGCGTTTGGTTTATTAATGGTTATTACGCTGAGCAGAACTTAGGCACCATGCTTTTTAGTCAACTTGCATTTGGTGTTGATCTGTTTTTTGTTATAAGTGGCTTCGTTATTTGCTTATCGTCTGAAAAAGAAACGTCTGCTCTTCATTTTATTATTAAGCGCGTTTTCAGAATATACCCCGTTATGATACTCTTGATCATAGCGCTTGCCATATATAGTGATCTTGAATTTAATTCTAAAAGCGTAGAGACTGTATTAAGAGCAATCATACCTCTTCACAAAGATTATGAAAGCAAACCTCCATTTTTTGGTTATAACTTCTATGGTCCTGCATGGACGCTTACTTACGAGATTTTTTTCTATTCAATATTTTCCATAACTTTTTTGTCAAAGAATAATAAATTAAGATGGCTGTATTGCTCTCTGCTTTGCCTGCTTTCCGTCTGTATAATCCAGTTTATTTTTAATGGTCATGTAACTCTGGTTAATTATAAGTCACTGGTCCCGACGATTCCTCATTTAACATGGTTGTTATCTATTGCATCGTCACCAATGCTGGTTGACTTTGTGTTCGGAATGATAGCATACGCACTTTATAAACACTTCCCAAGAAAATTCAATGGTGAATCTTTTAGGTATGGGCTTATTTTCTTAGTTTTACTTTCCTGTTTGATTATCCAGTCTGGGATAATGATGCCAAACCACAACCCAATGGATTTTGGCTTCCAATTTCTTCATGGCCCAAGAAAATGGGGGGTAGTTGCATTTGTGATAGTTGCATGCGCTGTGATATATGAGAAAAACTTCGGTTTAAACAGATATGGATCTCTTAAAAAACTTGGCGATATATCTTATTCATTTTATTTATTCCAATTATTTACATTTTCATTTATAACAAATTTTGGCAAGTCACATGGAATAACTGGTTTTAGTCAGGTTTTTTTTGCTCTTTTTATTAATATTGCTGCATCCTATCTTCTTTTTACCTTTGTGGAAAAACCTTCTATTAAAATAGCAAGGAAGATAATTAACAAGGTTTGAAATGCGCAGTTCGGCGATAAGTATCGCTGATCTTAGACAAGAGGCGGAAAACATGTTTTCCATGTTCACTTTCTATATAACTGCCCGACCATAAAAATCGGGCAATTTATTATTATGAAGGAAGAAAATCGGCAGAATAAGGAGAAACGGAGTTTATACCCGCAACATATTCCTTATATAAATCACCATCCTAATCCTCTACTTCCTGATTAGGTTATTTCACCTCATCCAGGACGCATGAAAAAATATAATTTTTGTTTTTTTTGGATCAGAATGCTGAACATTAACCATTCTTGTACCATGTACTCGGTAATAGTTATAGTTGCTGTTGGTGTACCGCCTGTTATGCTTGCAGACCAGTAAAATAGGTTGCTGAGTGAATATACTTAAGTCCGTATATTGAGTACCGAAGCTTTTAATGGCAGAAATGTTCTTGTTCCCAAGACAACGTATTTGATGAGCCACTCATGCCACCTGATACAGTTTGCTCTGATAAGGTTGTAGAAAGATAAAACTCACCACTACAAGATTTAGCGCCTGGTGGAACGATTCCAGAGATGCTTAAGGATGTAAAACTCAATAATAATGCTGATGTGCTGATTGCAGTTAGTTGTTCAATTGAAATTGAACGTTCTGACTGCACTGCTGGCAACAATAGGGAGCCACATGAGTTACCCAAAACGGAAGCGGGAACAGACAGGGTAATAAACCTGATTCAGCCAGCAATAGATGTACTGCAAAACCAGGCCGGAATGACCCGGCTCGGTAAGTAATATCAGATTGAAGTGAAGCTCAGGGAATATGGAAGGACAACTGTTCATCCCTGACCTTTTGTGTTTAACCCGCAGATCACATTGCATAACAGCCAGGCGGAGCATCATTACGCAGTGGGATCAATCAACCAGATGTGGGAAACCGCTATGCGCAGAGCTGGGATCCAGTATCGTGAAGCCTATCAGGCCAGACACACATACGTATGTTGATTGCTCATTGCAGGTGCAAATTCTAATTTTATCGCGAAAAAAATGGGGCATGCAGATGCCCAGATGGTGTACCGGGTATACGGGTCACTTATGACGGACAACAATCAGGATCAGATTGTCATCCTCAACCAGAAATTACCGGATTTGCCCCACCTATGCCCCATACGATAGACTCAGACTTGTAACAATCTGATAAATCATCGAGTTATGAACACTACACCTGCATGTTCATGATATCCTGGTATGCAGAAACCAGTTTGTTACGTACCTGAATGCCCATTTGCAACGAAATCGATGATTTCTGCAAATCGGTCATCACGTCGTTCAGCGCTACGCCCGGCTCACCGAGTGTAAATTTTTCCGCCTGAGTACGCGCTGCGTTTTGCGTATCGCTAATGCGATCCAGCGCAGCATGCAGTTGCCCGGCGAAGCTGATAGACGGTTCACTTTCCACGCTCTGATTACGCGCAATTCCGGCAGTTGCCTGCAACTGACTGACGACGCTTTCAATGCCCTGTATAGCCATGGTAAATCCCCGGATGGTTTGATACCTGACAAGGTTAACAGCTTGTCAATGGGATAATGGCGGTAAATAGCGACAAAAAACCAGGTTATTTGAGGCATAGAAAATTCGGATTCATCAAATAATGACACTGCCAGTTAATGGACATTTGTCGAGTTTGCCGACCCGGGAGTCTGTTTTGTTTCTCAACTCAAATAACAACATCCACCCAGAGTTACGAGGTGCGCAATGAGTGCGACTGCAACAACTGCACCGCAGAATAAATCTCTTGAGTGGCTTAACCGCTTACGCGCGAACCCCAAAATTCCTCTCATGGTGGCCGCTGCAGCAGCGGTTGCCATTGTTGTTGCGATGGTACTGTGGGCGAAAAGCCCGGACTATCGCACGCTTTATAGCAACCTGTCCGATCAGGACGGCGGCGCTATCGTCACCCAATTGACGCAGATGAACGTCCCCTACCGCTTTGCTGACGGTAGCGGTGCTATTGAAGTTCCCGCCGATAAAGTCCAGGAGTTGCGCCTGAAACTGGCTCAGCAGGGTCTGCCGAAAGGCGGTGCTGTGGGCTTTGAATTGCTGGATCAGGAAAAATTCGGTATCAGCCAGTTCAGCGAACAAGTGAACTACCAGCGTGCGCTGGAAGGTGAACTGGCGCGCACCATCGAAGCACTCGGCCCGGTAAAAGGCGCACGCGTTCACCTCGCGATGCCAAAACCGTCGCTGTTCGTGCGTGAGCAGAAAGCCCCTTCTGCGTCCGTAACGGTGAATTTACAACCGGGACGCGCTCTGGATGACGGCCAGATCAGCGCCGTGGTACACCTCGTTTCCAGCGCGGTGGCAGGTTTGCCGCCGGGTAACGTGACCGTTGTCGATCAGAGCGGTCGTCTGTTGACCCAATCCGGCGTTGCCGGTCGTGATCTGAATGATGCACAACTGAAATACACCGCCGACGTTGAAGGTCGTATCCAGCGTCGTATCGAAGCGATCCTTGGGCCTATCGTGGGTAACGGCAACGTTCACGCGCAGGTAACGGCGAAACTAGACTTTGCGAATAAAGAGCAGACCGAAGAGCAATACACGCCAAACGGCGGCGATCCGTCGCAGGCCGTGCTGCGTTCACGTCAGGTAAACAGCAGCGAGCAGATTGGCGGCCAGTATCCTGGCGGCGTTCCGGGTGCGCTGTCGAACCAGCCTGCCCCGGCGAATGCTGCACCGATCACCACGCCTGCGGCCAATCAGCAGAACGGTCAGCAGAACGGTCAGCAGAATCAAAATGCGCAGGGTCAGCAAGGTACGAGCACGGCAAGCACCACTACCGGGCCGCGTAACACCACGCATAACGAAACGAATAACTACGAAGTCGACCGTACGATTCGCCACACCAAAATGAATGTCGGCGATATCGAGCGCCTCTCTGTGGCGGTGGTGGTCAACTATCGTTCGCTGCCGGGTGGCAAAACCGCCGCGCTGACAGCCGACCAGATTAAACAGATTGAAGATTTGACTCGCGAAGCGATGGGTTACACCGAAAAACGCGGTGACACCCTGAACGTCGTCAACTCGCCGTTCAACGCAACGGACGATCTCGGTGGTCAGCTCCCGTTCTGGCAACAGCAGTCGTTTATCGAACAGCTGATGTCCGCAGGTCGCTGGTTGCTGGTGCTCATCGTGGCGTGGCTGCTGTGGCGTAAAGCGGTTCGTCCGCAGCTGGTACGCCGCCAGGAAGAGGCGAAAGCCCTGCAGGAAGCGCAACAGGCCAGAGCGGAAATCGAAGAATCGGTGGAAGTTCGCCTCAGCAAAGACGAACAGAACCAGCAGCGTCGCTCTAACCAGCGCCTGAGCGCCGAGGTGATGAGCCAGCGTATTCGCGAAATGTCAGATAACGATCCGCGCGTCGTGGCGCTGGTCATTCGCCAGTGGATGAGTAACGAACATGAGCAATAATCTTTCCGGAACGGACAAAAGCGTCATCCTGCTGATGACCATTGGCGAAGATCGCGCGGCTGAGGTGTTCAAACACCTCTCCGCCCGCGAAGTCCAGCACTTGAGTACCGCGATGGCCAGCGTACGTCAGATCTCAAACAAACAGCTGATGGACGTGTTGCAGGAGTTCGAGAACGAAGCGGAACAATTCGCGGCGCTGAACATCAACGCCAACGACTACCTGCGTTCGGTGCTGGTCAAAGCCCTCGGCGAAGAGCGTGCCTCCAGCCTGCTGGAAGATATTCTCGAAACGCGCGATACCACCAGCGGCATCGAAACGCTCAACTTTATGGAGCCGCAGAGCGCCGCCGACCTTATCCGCGACGAACACCCGCAGATCATCGCCACTATCCTTGTGCACCTCAAACGTTCTCAGGCGGCGGATATCCTTGCGCTGTTTGATGAGCGTATGCGTCACGATGTGATGCTGCGTATCGCCACCTTCGGCGGCGTACAGCCTGCCGCACTGGCGGAGCTGACCGAAGTGCTGAACAACCTGCTCGACGGCCAGAACCTCAAACGCAGCAAAATGGGCGGCGTGAGAACCGCGGCGGAAATCATCAACCTGATGAAAACGCAGCAGGAAGAAGCCGTTATTACCGCCGTTCGCGAGTTCGACGGCGAGCTGGCGCAAAAAATTATCGACGAGATGTTCCTGTTCGAAAACCTGGTGGATGTGGACGACCGCAGCATCCAGCGCCTGCTGCAGGAAGTGGATTCCGAATCCCTGCTGGTTGCCCTCAAAGGCGCCGAGCCGCCGTTGCGCGAGAAGTTCCTGCGCAACATGTCACAGCGTGCGGCAGATATCCTGCGCGACGACCTGGCCAACCGTGGGCCGGTGCGTCTGTCTCAGGTGGAAAACGAACAGAAAGCCATCCTGCTCATCGTTCGCCGTCTGGCGGAGACCGGCGAGATGGTAATTGGTAGCGGCGAGGATACCTATGTCTAATGAATTGCCGTGGAAAGTCTGGAAGCCGGACGATCTGGCTCTCCCGCTGGCCGCCGAGTTCGCTCCCCTGCTGACGAAAGAGTCTTCGTCAGCGGATGAAGCGGACGGCGAAGAAGACGAGATATCAGAGGAGCAAAAGCTGCAACAGCAGCTGGCGCAGATCCAGATGCAGGCGCACGACGCCGGGTATAACGCCGGTCTGGCGGAAGGCCGCAAAGCGGGACACGACGTCGGCTACCAGGAAGGTCTGGCGCAGGGGCGCGAAGATGGCCTGAACCAGGCGCGCCAGCAACAGGCGCCAATCCATGCGCGTATGCAGCAGCTGGTCAGCGAATTCCAGTACACGCTGGATGCGCTGGACAGCGTTATCGCCTCGCGTCTGATGCAGATGGCGCTGGAAGCCGCGCGTCAGGTGTTAGGCCAGGTGCCGGTTGTTGATAACAGCGCACTGATTAAGCAGATCCAGCATTTAATTCAGCAGGAACCGCTGTTCAGCGGGAAACCGCAATTGCGCGTGCATCCGGACGATTTGCAGCGCGTGGAAGAGATGCTTGGCGCAACTCTCAGTCTCCACGGCTGGCGTTTGCGTGGCGACCCGACCCTCCATCCGGGCGGGTGCAAAGTGTCCGCCGATGAAGGCGATCTCGACGCCAGCGTAGCAACACGCTGGCAGGAACTGTGCCGTCTGGCGGCGCCGGGAGTAGTTTAATGACCGCACGTTTGACCCGCTGGCTAACGACGCTGGACAACTTTGAAGTCAAGATGGCGCAACTGCCCTCTGTGCGCCGTTATGGTCGACTGACCCGTGCGACAGGGCTGGTGCTGGAAGCCACCGGCCTGCAACTGCCGCTGGGCGCGACCTGCATTATTGAGCGTCAGGACGGTGTCGAAACACGCGAAGTCGAATGCGAAGTGGTTGGCTTCAACGGCCAGCGCCTGTTTTTGATGCCGCTGGAAGAAGTCGAAGGTATTTTGCCTGGCGCGCGCGTGTATGCCCGTAGCGTGTTAGGTGATGGTTTGCAAAGCGGAAAACAACTGCCGCTCGGCCCTGCCCTGCTTGGCCGCGTGCTGGATGGCGGCGGCAAGCCGCTCGATGGTCTGCCCGCACCAGAAACCGGTGAAACCGGGGCGCTGGTCACGCAGCCGTTTAACCCTTTACAACGTACGGCGATTGAGCATGTGCTCGATACCGGCGTACGCGCCATTAACGCGCTGCTGACCGTCGGTCGTGGTCAGCGTATGGGCCTGTTCGCCGGTTCCGGCGTCGGTAAAAGCGTGTTGTTAGGCATGATGGCCCGTTATACCCAGGCCGACGTTATCGTCGTCGGGCTGATTGGTGAACGTGGCCGCGAAGTAAAAGATTTTATCGAGAACATCCTTGGCGCAGAAGGCCGCGCACGTTCGGTGGTGATTGCCGCCCCGGCAGACGTTTCTCCTTTATTGCGTATGCAGGGCGCTGCGTACGCGACGCGCATTGCTGAAGATTTCCGCGACCGCGGTCAGCATGTGCTTCTGATCATGGACTCCCTGACGCGTTATGCCATGGCGCAGCGTGAAATCGCGCTGGCAATTGGCGAACCGCCAGCGACGAAAGGTTATCCCCCTTCTGTCTTCGCCAAATTACCGGCGCTGGTGGAACGCGCGGGGAACGGTATTCACGGCGGCGGTTCGATCACCGCGTTTTATACCGTTCTGACCGAAGGGGATGACCAGCAAGATCCGATCGCTGACTCCGCACGAGCCATTCTTGATGGGCACATTGTCTTGTCCCGCCGTCTGGCGGAAGCCGGTCACTACCCGGCCATTGACATTGAAGCCTCTATCAGCCGTGCGATGACAGCGTTAATTACGGAACAACATTACGCCAGAGTCCGGAACTTTAAACAGTTGCTGTCGAGCTTCCAACGTAACCGCGATCTGGTAAGCGTTGGCGCATATGCGCGCGGTAGCGACCCAATGCTGGATAAAGCCATTGCATTGTGGCCACACCTGGAAGCCTTCCTGCAGCAAGGCATTTTTGAACGTGCCGGGTGGGAAGATTCAATACAGGCATTAGAGCTGATCTTCCCGACAGTCTAAGGTAGTGGAGAGCTGACTTATGACGCAAAACAGCGCATTAACGACGCTAAAGGATTTGGCAGAAAAAGAAGTTGACGACGCCGCCCTGAAACTGGGTGAGATGCGCCGCGGCTGCCAGCAAGCGGAAGAGCAATTAAAGATGCTGATTGAATATCAGCATGAGTATCGCAGCAGTCTGAATAACAACATGAGCCAGGGGATCGATAACCAACGCTGGCAGAATTATCAGCAATTTATTCAGACGCTGGAAAAAGCGATTGAGCAGCACCGTCAGCAGTTAGCGCAGTGGAATGAAAAAGTCGATAGTGCCCTGGGTAGCTGGCGTGAAAAGAAACAACGTTTACAAGCCTGGCAAACCTTGCAGGACCGACAAAGCGCCGCGGCGTTACTGGCGGAAAACCGTCTCGATCAGAAAAAAATGGATGAATTTGCACAGCGCGCGTCCCTGAGGAAAATAGAATGATCAACTTGTCAAAACTGTTAATGACAGAGTCCGATGCCACCACCGGTGTGCAAGCCGGCAAAAGCGGCGGCGATTCTGCACAAGATTTCCTCGCTCTGCTGACGGGTGCAATGACCGGCGGCCAGGGACAGGAGAGCGATGCGCCGATTACGCTCGTCGATCTACAAGCAGCGGCCCTGAGCGGCAAGCTGGCGAAAGGCAACCTGGCGGCAACCGCAGCTACCGGCGAAGAGACGCAGGCACAAACCCCGGCGCAAAAACTGGCAGAGCTGCTGGCGCGTCAGAGTGCGAAAAGCGATCTGACTGCATCAGCAGCAAGCGACGCTGACGTGCAAAAACTGTTTTCTGGCCTGACGCCTGCGGCGAAAACCGATGTGCTGGCCGCGTTAAGCAAAACGGCCAAAGCGGGTGATAGCGAAAACAAAACCGATTTAAGTGATGAAGAGCTGGCAGGTTTAAGCGCGCTGATGGCGATGCTGCCGCATCAACAAGCCGCGCAGTTAAACAACGCCAGCGCACAACCTGCCAGTGCAACCGGCGGCGTTGATGTCGCTAAAGCAGCGAACCGCGCACTGAATACCAGTTCGCTTACGGCAGATACCGATTTACCGCGCGGCAGTGCGAAAAATGACACCGCTGCCGGTACCACGCCGTTCCATGTAGCGGATGATGCCCAGCAGACGGCGGTGCTCGCCTCCTCTTCTGCGGCGGTGAAGAAAGATAATGACAATGCGCTGCAAACCACTAATACCACTGCCAGCATCGCGCCGGTGACTACCACCGCCAGCGCCGCGCAGGCCAGCACGCCCGTTGCCGCACCGGTGATCAGCGCCCCGCTGGGCAGCCATGAGTGGCAGCAAAATATCAGCCAGCATGTCACGCTCTTTACCCGCCAGGGCCAGCAGAGCGCGGAGCTGCGTCTGCATCCGGAAGATCTGGGTCAGGTTCAGATTTCTATTAAGCTCGAAGATAACCAGGCGCAGTTGCAGATGGTGTCAGCGCACAGCCATGTTCGCCAGGCACTGGAAGCGGCGCTGCCGATGCTGCGTACGTCGCTTGCAGAAAACGGCATTCAACTGGGTCAGAGCAATATCAGCAGTGAGTCTTTTGCCGGTCAGCAGCAGCAACAGCAGGCCTCTCAACAGCAACAACAGGCTTCCCGTTCGGGCGCAGGCGATCTGTTTGGCACCGATGATGGCGACGCGTTAGTCGCCCCGGCGAGCCTGCAATCTGCGGCTCGTGGCAACGGCGCAGTCGACATCTTTGCCTAAACGCCAGAGGTAGCATGATTATCCCCGTCTTTTCCACCCTTTGACGGGAGCAGGACACGGGATAATCAGCTCATAAGCAGTATTAACAGGAAGCCCGTAACAGATGACTGACTCCGCTATTAACAAAAAACGTAAGCGCTCTATCTGGATCCCGCTGCTGGTGTTAATCACACTCGCAGCTTGCGCCACCGCTGGCTATAGTTACTGGCGTATGCAACAGAAACCTGCGGCTAACGCAAAAGTGGAAGCGCCTCCTCCGCCTGCGCCGGTTTTCTTCGCTCTCGACACCTTCAC
The DNA here is from genome assembly GCF_016620385.1 of Kosakonia sp. LAM2021. Taxonomy (NCBI): domain Bacteria; kingdom Pseudomonadati; phylum Pseudomonadota; class Gammaproteobacteria; order Enterobacterales; family Enterobacteriaceae; genus Kosakonia; species Kosakonia sp. LAM2021. The sequence goes on along the minus strand of NZ_JAENHT010000001.1, from coordinate 704,258 downwards.
TGTGAATCTGGGCGATGCTGACCGTGTGTTGTATGTCGGTATCACACTGCGTCTGAAAGATGACGCTACGCGCGCCAGACTTAGCGAATATCTGCCGGAAGTACGCAGCCGCTTGTTGATGTTGTTCTCACGTCAGGACGCAGCACAGCTTGCAACCAACGAAGGCAAGCAGAACCTTGCTACCGCGATTAAAGAGACGATCGCAACGCCGTTAGTGCCAGGACAGCCGAAGCAGGAAGTCACTGACGTTCTTTATACAGCTTTCATTTTGCGGTAAAGACATGGGCGATAGCATTCTTTCTCAGGCCGAAATCGATGCGCTGCTCAACGGAGACAGCGATAAGAGTGATGATCCGCAACCGGGTATGGGTGGCGATAGCGATATTCGCCCCTATGACCCCAATACCCAGCGCCGCGTGGTGCGTGAGCGTCTGCAAGCGCTGGAGATCATCAACGAGCGTTTTGCGCGTCAGTTCCGTATGGGGTTGTTTAACTTGCTGCGTCGTAGCCCGGATATCACCGTCGGCGCGATCCGCATTCAGCCCTATCATGAGTTTGCGCGTAACTTACCCGTTCCGACCAACCTTAACTTGATCCACCTGAAACCACTGCGCGGCACCGGCCTGTTTGTTTTCTCGCCAAGCCTGGTGTTTATCGCCGTGGATAACTTGTTCGGTGGCGACGGGCGTTTTCCAACGAAAGTGGAAGGCCGTGAATTTACGCACACTGAACAGCGCGTCATCAACCGCATGCTGAAGCTGGCGCTTGAAGCCTACAGTGACGCGTGGAAGGCGATTCACCCGCTGGACGTGGAATATGTGCGTTCAGAGATGCAGGTGAAATTTACCAACATCACAACATCGCCAAACGACATTGTTGTGAACACGCCGTTCCATGTTGAAATCGGCAACCTGACGGGTGAGTTCAATATCTGTCTGCCGTTTAGCATGATCGAACCGCTGCGCGAAACGCTGGTTAACCCGCCGCTGGAAAACTCCCGTAATGAAGACCAGAACTGGCGTGACAACCTGGTGCGTCAGGTTCAGCACTCTGAACTGAATTTGATTGCCAATTTCGCGGATATTCCCCTGCGCCTGTCGCAGATACTTAAGCTCCAACCCGGCGATGTGCTGCCGATTGATAAACCCGATCGCATTATCGCTCATGTGGACGGCGTACCAGTGCTAACGAGCCAGTATGGTACGGTCAACGGACAATATGCGTTACGTGTAGAGCACTTGATAAACCCGATTTTGAATTCGCTGAATGAGGAACAGCCCAAATGAGTGATATGAACAATCCGTCCGATGAGAACAGCGGAGCACTGGACGATCTGTGGGCTGACGCGTTGAACGAACAAAAAACCACTCCCGCGACGAAAAGCGCGGCCGATGCCGTGTTCCAGCAACTCGGCGGTGGTGATGTTGGCGGCACTCTCCAGGATATCGACCTGATTATGGATATCCCGGTCAAATTGACCGTGGAACTGGGTCGTACGCGTATGACAATTAAAGAGCTGCTGCGTTTGACGCAGGGTTCCGTGGTGGCACTTGACGGGCTGGCGGGCGAACCGCTGGATATCCTGATCAACGGTTATCTGATTGCTCAGGGTGAAGTGGTGGTCGTTGCGGATAAATACGGCGTACGTATCACCGATATCATCACCCCTTCCGAGCGTATGCGTCGTTTGAGCCGCTGAGTCGAGAATGAAAACACAGGCCACGGTTTCCCAACCGTCTGCCCTTTCCGGTTCGCCACTGTTGCAGGTCAGTGGCGCACTGTTTGGCATGATCGCGTTAATTCTGATTATCGCGTGGCTCGCCAAACGCCTTGGCCTCGGCGGCAAAACCGCCAGTGGCCGGGGTTTAAAAGTGACCGCCAGCACCACGGTTGGCCCGCGCGAACGCGTGGTGATCGTGGATGTTGAAGATGCACGCCTGGTGCTGGGCGTTACGCCCACCAACATCAATCTGTTGCACAAACTTCCTCCCGCACCCGCAGAAAGTGAAGACGTGAACGTGAAAAATGTGGATTTCCAGACCGTGATGAAGAATTTGCTTAAGCGTTCCGGGAGATCCTGATGCGCCGTTTGTTCTCTTTTGCGCTGGCCGGATTATGGCTGGTTGCCCCTGCGGCATTTGCACAACTTCCGGGTTTGATTAGCCAGCCGATAGCCGGTGGTGGCCAGAGCTGGTCGCTGCCGGTGCAGACGCTGGTATTTATTACCTCGCTCACCTTCCTGCCCGCCATTTTGCTGATGATGACCAGCTTTACCCGCATCATCATTGTCTTCGGCCTGCTGCGAAACGCGCTGGGAACACCGTCTGCGCCGCCGAACCAGGTGCTGCTTGGGCTGGCGCTGTTTTTGACCTTTTTTATTATGTCGCCGGTGATCGATAAGATTTATACCGACGCCTATCAGCCGTTTAGCGAGAATAAAATCTCTGTCGATGTGGCGCTGGAACGCGGCGCACAACCGCTGCGTGAATTTATGCTCCGTCAGACGCGCGAAGCCGATTTGGCGCTGTTTGCCCGTCTCTCTAATAGCCCGCCGATTCAGGGGCCGGAAGCCGTATCAATGCGTATTCTGCTACCCGCTTATGTCACCAGCGAGCTGAAAACCGCATTCCAGATTGGTTTTACGATCTTTATTCCGTTCCTGATTATCGATCTGGTGATCGCCAGCGTCCTGATGGCGCTCGGGATGATGATGGTACCGCCCGCAACCATTGCCCTGCCGTTCAAACTCATGCTGTTCGTGCTGGTAGATGGCTGGCAGTTACTGGTCAGCTCGCTCGCCCAGAGCTTTTACAGTTAGGAGTAAGCCATGACACCAGAATCGGTCATGATGATGGGCACCGAGGCGATGAAAGTCGCACTCGCGCTCGCTGCCCCACTGCTGCTGGTTGCGCTGGTCACAGGCCTGGTTATCAGTATTTTGCAGGCGGCGACGCAGATCAACGAAATGACGCTCTCCTTTATCCCGAAAATCATCGCCGTGTTTGTCACGATTGTGGTTGCCGGGCCGTGGATGCTGAATTTACTGCTTGATTACATGCGCACCCTGTTCAACAACATTCCTTATATCATCGGGTAAGCCGACTTATGTTGAACGTCACCAGCGATCAGTGGCTACATTGGATCAGTATGTATTTCTGGCCACTGCTGCGCGTGATGGCGTTAATTATGACCGCACCGATCCTCAGCGAATCACGTATTCCGCGTCGGATAAAAGTGGGGCTGGGTATTGTGATTACTATCGTGATCGCCCCCACCTTGCCGCCAACGCCGGATGTACCAGTATTTGCGCCAGCGGCACTTTGGCTGGCGCTGCAGCAGATCCTGATTGGCGTCGCGCTCGGTTTTACGATGCAGTTCGCCTTTGCGACTATTCGTACCGCCGGTGAGCTGATTGGCTTGCAAATGGGCCTCTCTTTCGCCACCTTTGTCGACCCCACCAGCCACTTAAACATGCCGGTGCTGGCGCGCATCCTCGATATGCTGGCGCTGCTGCTGTTCCTCACGTTTAACGGGCATTTGTGGTTAATCTCGATGCTGGTCGATACCTTCCACACCCTGCCGATTGGCGGTAACCCGGTAAACAGCAATGCGTACCTGGCGCTCACGCGTGCAGCGGGCATGATCTTCCTCAATGGGTTGATGCTGGCGTTACCGGTTATTACTTTACTGCTGACCATTAACCTTTCCCTGGGTTTACTGAACCGCATGGCACCACAATTGTCGGTGTTCGTGATTGGTTTTCCCGTTACGTTAAGCGTTGGGATTTTACTGATGGCGGCAATGATGTCGTTAATCGCCCCTTATTGTGAGCGATTATTCAGTGAGATTTTCAACCTGTTAGCTGATATTGTTAGCGAACTTCCACAGAATAGTAATCCCTGATTTTTGTAATGCCTTTCTGAGGATATTCCTAAAGTTAAATTTGCAAAACATCCCCCACCATATATCTGGCGCGGCTTATTTGTTTTTAGCCTTCTCACAGAACGCAACATTTACTTTACTTTAAGATGATTCCTGGCAAATTATACCTAACTTTACGGGATAGTGGGTTCGCCTGAAGTTTCGCGTCGTACTTCAGTAATATAAGTTTTTCCTGTATGGCTTCTGAAGCTTCTGGCGGGTGGTGAATTATCGTTACGCATTGAGTGAGGGTATGCCATGTCAACGATTATTATGGATTTATGCAGTTATACCCGGTTGGGATTAACAGGGTATCTGACAAGCCGGGGGGTTAAAAAACGAGATATCAACGACATCCAGACTGTTGATGAACTCGAATCAGCTTGCGCCACACTCCAGCCAACCGTGGTGTTTATTAATGAGGACTGCTTTATTCATGACCCAAGCAGCAGTCAACACATTAAGCAAGTCATTAATCAGCATCCCCGTACACTTTTTATTGTGTTTATGGCTATCGCCAATATCCACTTTGACGAATATCTTTTGGTTCGCAAAAACTTATTGATTAGTTCTAAATCAATCAAGCCTGAGTCGCTGGATAATATTCTGGGAGATTGTCTCAACAAAGAGAAAAAAAGCGTTGGGACCATTAACTTACCAACACTTTCACTGAGTCGTACCGAGTCAAGCATGTTGAAAATGTGGATGTCCGGGCAGGATACGATTCAAATTTCCGACCAGATGAATATTAAAGCGAAAACGGTATCATCACATAAGGGTAATATTAAAAGAAAAATTAAAACGCATAATAAGCAGGTTATATATCATGTAGTGCGGCTAACAGATAATGTTACCACTGGTATATTTGTTAATATGCGTTGAAGAAATTTTTTCTATTCACCCTCCAGGCGGAGGGCGAAATATTAATCTGCACGTTCTACAAATACGCCGTCCGGGTGGTCTTTTTCATTAAAAAACCAAATCCCGAGCGGGTAATCTTCCAGTGAGACCAGGTACATCGTACCTTCATTAAACGCTTCGACAGCCAATACCACCCCCGGACGGCGTGGACCCCCGTCCGTTTTGACCGTAACCCGATCGTTAACCTTCATAAGTACCCTCCTCTCGCATTTACGCCAGTGTAGAACAAAACCGTTGCCCTGACAGCGTGCCTGCGTTTAGCTGGCGATTTTTTCTACCGACTATACTTAACACTGCATTTATGAAGGAGGTGACGGCGTGAAAACAGTCAAAGAGTATAGCGAGACCGCAAAGCGGGACGTGCATATAGATGTCGATGCCCTGCTGGCTGCGATTAACGAAATCAGCGAAAGTGAAGTGCATCGCGTCGATGACGAAGATGGCCAGCGCGTGAGCGTTGATGGCCGGGAATATCATACCTGGCGGGAACTGGCGGAAGCATTTGAACTGGACGTGCATGACTTCAGTATTACGGAGGCGAATCGCTGAAGAAAACATCCCGGCCGCCGAAACGGCCGGGACAAACTTGCTCTCGCAAGAAGCACTTAAAATTCGTACACCAGGGAATCTGATGTGGGGACAACTCTATAGATAAAACAGACTTAAGACAAGAAATATCTATAAATCAATGAATTAGCACATACAACTGTATTCTACTGCATACAATGCGCGACAAAAGTCTCCCGACTCATACTGCCAAAGGAGCTCACTATGCCGAGCCTGGACGACCCATTACTGATCTTTACAGACATAGAAGGAACACTGCTGGATAGCCACACGGGTGAATGGCAACCTGCTGCCCAGTGGCTTGCGCGCCTGCGCCAGCGGCAAATACCCGTGATCCTCTGTAGCAGCAAAACGGCGGCAGAAATGGTAGCTGTGCAAAACATGCTGCAACTGCAGGGCCTGCCCTTCATCGCCGAAAACGGTGCGGTGATTCAGTTAGATGAGCATTGGCAAGATCACGACGACTACCCACGGATTATTACCGGTTCCCCCCATGCCGAAATCGCCCGCGTGCTGACCCAATTACGTCTGAGCAATGGCTGGAAATTCACCACTTTTACAGAGCTGGATGAACATGTGCTGGCAGAGTTAACGGGTCTTACGCCTGCGCAGGCTAACCTCGCTAAGTTGCAGGAAGCCTCTGAAACGCTGATCTGGCGCGACAGCGATGAGCGCATGAACGCCTTTGATATTGCGCTGGCGCAACTGGGCTTGCGTGTTGTTCAGGGGGCACGATTCTGGCATGTACTCGATGAGCGCGGCGGAAAAGATCAGGCCGTAAACTGGCTGACGCGGCAATATCGCCATTACCTGGGTAAACGCGCCGTCACGGTCGGGCTGGGTGATGGACCAAACGATGCGCCGCTACTCGATAACGTTGAGTACGCCGTGGTGGTAAAAGGTCTTAATCGCCAGGGCGTAACGCTGCGCCAGGATAGCCCGCCACGGGTATATCATACGCAACAAGAGGGAGCGGCGGGCTGGCGCGAAGGCCTCGATCACCTGTTTGGGATCACATCTACTGAACAGACTTGATTGCGACCGCTGTTTTTTGCCAGGTATAAGCGGCTATCGGCAATGGATTGCAGGTATTCAAAATCGTAATTGCCGCTTTCCTGCGCAGCGCTGACGCCGAGTGAGACAGTAATGCGCAACGTCGTACGCTTGTGGATCAGGATCTCTTTACTTTCAATGCGCGAACGGATGTGTTCGGCAACCTGTACCGCCTGCTCAAGCGTGCTGTCCGGCAATAAAATACAGAACTCTTCGCCGCCGACGCGACCGGCGACATCCTGCTCTCTGATGGAACTGCTGATAAGCCCGGCGGCGTGGGATAACACCAAATCACCGGCCTGATGACCGAACTGGTCGTTGACGCCCTTAAAATGGTCAATATCAAGCTGAATGATCGCGAAGGGTCGCCCCTGTACCCGCGCCTCTTCAGATAACACTTTCGCCTGCTCAAAGAACGATCCCCGATTATAAAGACGCGTCAGCGGGTCAAACCACGCCTGCCATTGCAGTGTATGTTGCATGCTATACAAGTTGGTCACCATTCTGCGGATCACCACCCAGGAAAAGAGCAGCATGCCGGTAAACAGCACCCACAGCAGCGAGAGCGCAATGCTGATACGCCCGAAATCCCCGGAAAGGCCTTCACGCAAAGAGTGAACACGCAGCAGGACGCCACCAAAATGTTTAAGCTTTTGCCAGCTCACATAACGGGTACCCAGATGCAGGCCACCGACGGTATCGTGCGCCATGTCGGCTTGTAGCTTAGCGATCTCATCCTGATTAAACTCGCCACTGGCATCCTGTAGTGATTGCGTACTGATAAGCAGGCGGAAATGATTATCGTAAAGCTGATATTCCCCACCATCTTGCTGGAGTTGTTCATCAATCAGTAACGGCTTAATTGCACTCAGCGGAAAGCTCATTACCAGCACGCCGTACCAGTAATGCTGGTAATCGAGCGGCACACTGGCAGCGACAAAACTGTTATGTTCCGGGTTGGTTAAAAGCGTGAACCAGCGAACGCCACGCGCACGATTTTCCTGTTGCTGTTGGCCGCTAAACCATGGGCGCGTTAATAAGCGGTAGTAGGTAGAAATAATGTCCTGCTCGCGATCCACAGCGCGTGTGGAGAGGAAAAAACCGGCGCGTGAGAAATAATAAGCCTGACGCGGCAACATGGCGGCCTCAGAGGAGAGGCGAAACAGATACCCAAGCTCCATCGCCGCCATGAGTTCGTCGTGTAAACGTTCCTCGTCGCGACGCAGCAGCCCACTCTGTTCAACTAAAGAATCAGAAACGCCGTAAATAGGCAGCGTCCGGCTATTATCCAGACCAATCTGCCAGTACGGTAAGGCGCGTTTACGATCAAACTCGCCCTGCACGGAATTTAATGCCTCAAATCCCAACGGCTTTTGCAGTGCGGCCTGCATACCATTTCGGAAAAAAAGTAACCGGTCTACGCCGACCTGAATCTGCATATCCAGAGCATTACTGACGTTTCCCAGCGCGCTACGCTGGCTGGCGACATAAGCCCCCTGCAGCACAATGACTTCGCGCCACGTCAGGAGCGTTGAACACACCATCACGATCACAAAGCAAAGGTTTACCACCTGAGCCGGAACAAAATAGCGCTGCAGTTGTTTAAACGACCTGGGCTGTTTTACGACACGGTTCTGCCGCACACGGGCTCCCTGAGATTTCTGTGAATGCTCTTTCGCCCCGCTCGCGTGTAATCCGGCAATAAAAACGCCCAGCAATGCCGGGCGTTTTTGTGGTTACGCTTCTTCGTGGATCCGCCGCCTGTTGCCAGGCATTAGCTCATCTTCACGAAAGGCTTCCCGTTTGACGCCGTAGCCGTCATACCAGCGGCACTCAACCATACCGCTGGCATAACCGGTAACAATCATGAGCGGACCACCCTTTTTACTCTGCACTTCATCGCTGACCAAAAAGACCATTCTTGCCTCCGGTATCAGGGCGAAACTTTTTCACCTTAGACGAAGTTGCTTAAATTTGCGTAGTTCTTGTCGCGAGATTTTATTTTTCACCGCCACGTAAACGTTCCACACCTTTCATCACCGCGACCACCACCGCACCAATCACAAAGCCCAGCACCAGGTTGGCCACCATCGGTACCAGCGCTTGCAGCAGTGCAGGCTGGCTGGCGGCGAATTGCTCGATAGCATGATGTAACGGCGCAATGCCGTGAACCACAATCCCGCCACCAACAAGAAACATTGCCAGCGTACCGACAACAGACAGGATCTTCATGAGCCAGGGCGCGGTGAATAACAACCCTTTGCCCAGCCCCTGCGCCAGCACGCCCGGTTTCTCTACCAGCCAGTAGCCCATATCATCGAGCTTAACAATGATGCCCACCAGCCCATAAACACCAATGGTAACTAGCACCGCGATGCCCGACAGGATCAGCACCTGGTTTAGCAAAGGCGCCTCGGCAACGATGCCAAGCGTGATGGCGACAATCTCGGCAGAGAGAATAAAATCGGTGCGCACCGCGCCTTTGATTTTATCTTTCTCGAACTGCTGCGGATCTTGCGCTGCCAGCGCCTCCAGACGCTGCTGGCGCGCCTCCGGGCTCTCTTTATGTTTACGCGCTTCAAACGTGTGCAGCACTTTCTCCACACCTTCAAAGCATAAAAACGCGCCGCCAAGCATCAACAACGGTGTAATGGCCCACGGGATAAAGGCGCTAATCAGTAACGCCAGCGGCACGAGAATCACCTTATTCAGCAATGATCCACGCGCGACGCTCCACACCACCGGCAATTCGCGGTTGGCGCGCACACCGGTGACCTGCTGCGCGTTAAGCGAAAGATCGTCGCCCAGTACACCGGCCGTCTTTTTTGCCGCCAGTTTACCCATCACTGAAATATCATCCAGCAACGTCGCAATATCATCGAGTAATGTTAATAAACTACTTCCTGCCAAAATGTCTTCCTTTTGAATTTATGATGTAAAGCTTCTCAGTATGATGGAAAAAGTCCGGGACGAAAATCACCTCTTATAGTCAACAAAAATTTAACACTTCTTAAGCAATTAACCACTCGCCAGGCCGATAGTTTTAACGTTTACTATAAGCCTCTTATCTTTTGCCGTGGTGGGTTATGCGTTTCAGGCAAGTTTTACCGCTTATTGGCGCGCTTTTCGCGCTCTATATTATTTGGGGTTCCACGTACTTTGTTATTCGCATTGGCGTTGAAAGCTGGCCGCCGTTTATGCTGGCCGGTACACGCTTTTTATCTGCGGGCGTCATTCTGACCAGCGTCTTATTGCTGACCGGCCATAAGTTGCCGCCACTTCGCCCGATGCTTAATGCCGCGCTGATTGGCGTACTGCTGCTGGCAGTGGGCAATGGGTTTGTGACCGTCGCCGAACACCAAAATGTGCCATCGGGAATTGCCGCTGTTGTTGTGGCAACCGTTCCGCTATTTACCTTGTGTTTCAGTCATTTTTTCGGCATTAAGACGCGAAAACTTGAGTGGTTTGGCATTGCCATTGGCCTGGCGGGCATTGTTTTGCTTAATAGTGGCGGGAACTTAAGCGGTAATCCGTGGGGTGCCGTGTTGATTCTGGCCGGTTCGCTAAGTTGGGCATTTGGCTCGGTATACGGCTCGCGCATTGAACTGCCGAGCGGCATGATGGCGGGCGCAATCGAAATGCTGGCCGCAGGCATTGTGTTGTTAGCCGCTTCGGTATTAAGCGGCGAGCGCCTGAGCGCAGTACCGCCACTTTCCGGTTTCTTCGCCGTCGGTTATCTGGCGCTATTTGGCTCCATTATCGCTATCAACGCCTATATGTACCTGATCCGCAACGTCTCGCCTGCCGTTGCCACCAGCTATGCCTATGTCAATCCGGTTGTCGCCGTGCTGCTCGGCACAACTTTTGCCGGGGAACATCTCTCGTCTGTGGAATGGCTGGCGTTGGGCATCATTATTATGGCGGTGGTGCTGGTGACGTTGGGTAAATATCTCCTTCCGGCGCGCCCGGTAGTTACGCCTTGCGAGGCAGAGAAGTAACCGCCATCGCATGAATCCCCTGAGTGTCGATCTGCGCAGTCTGTTGCCCTTCGCAGATCCACTCTTCCAGCCGTTCACATAGCGCTGCATCGCCGAGTTTTAACCGCCCCCGCAGCGCACACTCCCAGACCACCAGCACTCGCCAGCCCTGCTCCAGCAACAATGCCGTATCGCGCGCATCACGTTCAACGTTTTTGCCTATCTTCTCCAGCCAGAAATCCCTGCGCGTGGCAGGCACTTTAAAAAGATAACAGGTGTGGTGATGCCAGAAACAACCGTGGGTAAAGATAACGCAGCGATAATCGTCGAGCACAAAATCAGGCCGCCCCGGCAAGGCGGCATCCTGGACACGAAAATCGAGCTCCAGTGAAGCAAGACACGCGGCAAGCCGCTTTTCAATCGCCGTATCCTTTGTGCCGATGGCGCGCATATTTTTACTGCGCGTCGCTTTATCATGCACATCCGCCATCGCGCGTCTCCGTCAGGCCAGATGAAAACCAAAGCGGCGCAACACCTCTTCATCAACGCGCTGGTGATCACCTTGCAATTCGGCGCTGAGTTTCGCCATAAAGTGCACCAAAAAATCCGCGTTGTGTTCGGCGAGTTTACGCCCTTGTTCAGTCTGCATGGTGGCGGGTAGTTTCAGCAATTTGCAACGGAAATGATCGAGGGCGAAGGCTTTATCATCCAGTTCACGTTCGGCGGCAAATGGATCTTCGCCATCGAATAAGGCTGCGCCCATCGAGCCGGAAACGGCAAAGACGCGCGCCAGACCAATCGCTCCAAGCGATTCCAGCCGATCGGCATCCTGAACAATTTTCGCCTCCAGCGTTTGCGGCGCAATGCCGGCGCTGAAGCTGTGCGCTTCAATGGCATGCCGCACGCCAGCCACGGCATTTTGCGGGAAATCAGGAAACTCGCTTTCGAGAATAGCCGCTGTTTTTTCTGCCGCCAGGACTGAAGACTGGTGACGCTGCGGATGATTTTTGGCAAAGCTCACGATGTCATGGAAATAACAGGCGGTGAGCACCACCAGCGCATCAACCTGTTGGCCTTGCATTAGCGTTTGTGCTGTTTTCCAGACCCGGCGAAAGTGTGAGACGTCATGCGCGGCGTCGCCGTGGTTAAAATGTTGAGAAATCCATTGGTCAAAACGGTGCTGCCAGTCGATTACATTCATTCTTGTTCCCGTTAATGAAAGCCCTTACCTGCTGTTTCAGGCATCCGGATCCTGCGGACGTGTGTACCAGGCAATTGCACCCAGTATCGCACCCACGACGGCTAAAACCAGCACGCCAAAAAACGAGTTCAGCCAGTTCCCGGTAGCGGTTCCCACCGTGCCAGTATTAAACCCGGCTGGCAAATTCGTCTGGCTGACTGGCCAGATATCGTTAAGCACAGACCAGACAAAATAGACGCAGAAAATCCAGAACACCCAGAGTGCCAGTTTGCCACCGAGGCTACGCACCGCTTTATCGTCCATAATGATTTTTTCCGCATGGGTTAAGGGATGAAAGAAATGAAATTGTCCCGACACAAATGTGACAACTCTCTCATCATATCTTCAGTTGATGAATTTTAAAGATATATCAGCGAGACTGATGAATCCCCTCACCCGCAACGGCCGCAGACCGCGAATGAGTGTGCCATGTGGAAATGACAAACAGACGTAACGGGATAAAAATTAATAAGAAAAAGTGTAATTAGTGCACTTAGAGTGACATTTTCAGACTGCGCGGAGACGCTCCAAAAATTAATGATAAAAGCGGCATTCATTTCTATCAATTATGTTAAGAAAAGGTTATAAAATGTGCAAATGCAAGAGTGGAAAAACAACTGTGACGGGAGTCGTTGAAAGCGAAGCGCGTAACTGTTTGAATAATGGCGGAGAGAGGGGGATTTGAACCCCCGGTTGAGTTGCCCCAACTACGGTTTTCGAGACCGTCCCGTTCAGCCGCTCCGGCATCTCTCCGTTCAGATGGTTGCCATGATGCCAGGTAATTTGGCATTTTAACAGACCCTGTCCCGTTAATTTGGTTCAAGTGGCGAGTTTGCGAGCAAAACGATGATTAAGTGGCCCTGGAAGACAAGGGAATCTGCCGAAGGCGCAGAATACCCCTGGGAAGAAGCGTTAAATGCCCCTGTGTTAGCAAATTTGTCGCCGGAGGAACAAGAGAAACTTGTTCATCTGGCTGACCGCTTTTTGCAGCAAAAACGCCTGGTTCCGTTGCAAGGATTCGAGCTGGATGCGCTAAAAAGCGCGCGTATCGGCTTACTGTTTTGCCTGCCGGTGCTGGAGCTTGGCCTGGAATGGCTGGATGGCTTCCACGAAGTGCTGATCTACCCGGCGCCGTTTGTTGTCGATGACGAGTGGGAAGACGACATTGGTCTGGTGCACAATCAGCGCGTGGTTCAGTCCGGGCAGAGCTGGCAACAAGGCCCCATCATTCTGAACTGGCTGGATATTCAGGATTCGTTCGACGCTTCCGGCTTCAATCTCATTATTCATGAAGTGGCGCACAAACTGGATACGCGCAACGGCGATCGCGCCAGCGGCATTCCGCTGATTCCGCTGCGTGAAGTGGCAGGCTGGGAGCACGATCTGCGCGCCGCGATGGACAACATTCAGGATGAGATTGACCTGGTTGGCGAAAGCGCGGCCAGTATCGACGCCTATGCGGCAACCGATCCGGCAGAGTGTTTCGCCGTGCTTTCCGAGTATTTCTTTAGCGCGCCAGAGCTGTTTGCTCCCCGCTTCCCGGCACTGTGGCAGCGCTTCTGCCATTTCTATGGGCAGGATCCGCTAAGCCGTCTGCGCGGGCAGGCGGGCTGCGATAACGAAAGTGCCAGGCAGGTACATTAAAATGCCCCTGTGTTTTAATTCGCCAATTGAATCAGTGCGTTAAATTTAGTGTTGACACTCAAGTACGGGGCCAGTAGTATGCGCCCCGTTCACACGATTCCTCTGTAGTTCAGTCGGTAGAACGGCGGACTGTTAATCCGTATGTCACTGGTTCGAGTCCAGTCAGAGGAGCCAAATTCTTGTTTTCATGCCGCTTTGCGAATCCCTATGTGATTCAGATTCAATAAGTTAGCGTGAAAAGTCTTCCCGATGCATTTTCAGTTTACCCTCCGCATCGGGAGAATTTGGTGGTCAGATTTGGGGTCAAGTTGGTTCGATGACGGAGTGACCCCCAAATGTCTCTTAACGACTCAAAAATCCGCAACTTAAAAGCATCCGAAAAACCCTTCAAAGTTTCTGATTCTCATGGTTTGTACCTTTTAGTTAATCCAGGCGGATCACGTCTCTGGTATCTCAAATATCGCATCAATAGAAAAGAATCACGCCTCGGCTTAGGTGCCTATCCCGGTGTATCTTTGGCCGATGCTCGTCAACAACGTGACGGTATTCGTAAATTACTGGCGCAGAATATCAATCCAGCACAACAACGTTCTGCTGAAAGAGTCACTGCCTCGCCAGAGGAAACCTTCAAATCAGTGGCACTAAGCTGGCATAAAAACAACAGAGCCTGGTCAGAGAACCATGCCGCCCGTCTGCTTGCCAGCATGAACAATCATATCTTCCCGATAATTGGACACCTGCCAGTCACAGAACTAAAAACCCGCCATTTCATCGACCTGCTGAAAGGGATTGAGAAAAAAGGTCTGCTGGAAGTGGCGGCACGAACCCGACAGCATATGTGCAACATCATGCGTCATGCCGTGCATCAGGAGTTGATAGAGCATAATCCGGCGGCTAATCTGGACGGTATAATCGCCCCGCCCGTTAAACGCCACTACCCTGCCCTTCTGCTGGAGAAACTACCGGAACTGTTGACTCGCATTGAGGACTACAAGCAAGGGCGAGAATTAACACGTTTGGCAGTATCACTTACTCTGCACCTGTTCATCCGTTCCAGCGAGTTGCGCTTTGCCCGTTGGTCTGAGATCGATTTTAGAAACAAAATCTGGACCATTCCGGCTACCCGTGAAACCATCCCCGGTGTGCGTTATTCCGGGCGTGGTGCGAAAATGCGCACGCCGCATATCGTTCCCCTATCCCGTCAGTCCATCGCTATTCTGAAAGAGATACGGGAAATCTCCGGGCATCAGGAACTGATATTTCCCGGTGACCATAATCCGTACAAACCAATGTGCGAAAACACGGTCAACAAAGCGCTGCGCTTGATGGGTTATGACACGAAAGATGAAATCTGCGGCCACGGATTCCGGGCAATGGCCTGTAGTGCTCTGATGGAGTCTGGGCTATGGTCACAGGATGCGGTTGAACGTCAAATGAGCCATCAGGAACGCAACAGCGTTCGAGCAGCTTACATCCATAAAGCAGAATATCTCGATGCTCGTAAGGCAATGATGCAGTGGTGGGCTGATTATCTGGATACCAATCGGGAAGGATATGTTGCGCCATATATTTATGCTCAACAACATTAGGCGTCAGGAGCAGCCTGATCGATAACGCTCTTAAGAGCAGATCCTGATAAAGGATCTGCTTTTCAGACTGCGAGGAATTTCCCCCCTCAGCATTTCACAAAAAATCGAGTAATGTCAGAGAATTACTCAGACTTGATACATAAAGGAAGGTCTATTGCGGCATAATCAATAACGTTGTATTAGGGTTACTTTTCTTATAACAATGATACTGCAAGATTAGCGTTGCGTGATCTTCATCGACAGCATAAAAATACGCTTCCGGCACATCCAGCACCGCCGCAAAACGGCAGACCAGACCAAAATCCGGCGAACTGACTTCCCTTTCTTTTGTACCCGAAACACCCGAGCAGCCCAACGGCCAGGGTCACCGAACAGGAGTTACACCATGAACCCTCACCCCACGACACCCCGGGCGTTGTTTGAAGTGGCATTTAAGCGCCAGCCTCGCCTGACATCCGTTGGGTCTGAAGATAGCCTGGTTCACCGAGTTCGAACTGTTTCTATGTGCCGGACTCGAGCACCGCAACTAATACTTGCCCAATCCTGGTGACATGGCTCATACCGCCGAGCAAGTGAGCGCTGGTGTGTAGGATAATGCCAGTTCTCCAAAGCGATGTGAAAAATCCTATGTAATCGCCTGCTGCTCCATCGCACCCGACCACCCAGTCTTGATAACGTGCAATCCCAAACTGCCCTTATTTATCGGTGGGCCATAATTTTTTAATCTGCATATATTGGCATGCAGGAATCCAGGTTCAGAATGAGACAGGATTCCTGCATGGGTAGTCTGATAACCAATCCGTAATTTAAGATCAAGAATAGTAGATAGTGTGCTGCCAATTGCGATTTACCACCACACTTCTGCCTGTGCCCCGACGGTAAACTGATCTTTCTTATTGTCGTTAAAGGTGAACTGAGTTATCTCGTTATCGAATGTTTTCAGATAAGTGGCGAAGAAACGGATCTCCGGACGCGAGGTCAGCATGCTGGTGCCCACTTTGAAGGTGTGGAACAACGTCGTTTTCAGGCCCGACTCATGGTACGTCTCGCCGCCCGCTTTATTGCGCTGATCGAACCAGCCCAGTTCAACTCCCGTCTGGTTAAAGGTGTCCCAGATATACGCCGGACGCACCACCGCACGGGTGGAGTTGAAGTCGGTGTGGCCACCGGTGTAGTAGTCATAGATATCATTGCCAGCGGCATACACCAGGGCATGAGCCATGATCACGTTTGGCAACAAGTAGTTTTCCCCTTCGGAGAGTACGCGCCAGGCCGTGCCGTTAGTGTGTTCACCGTAATACTGCCCGTTATAGCCATACAGCGCACTGGAGTCGGTCACCAGAGCCATGCCACTGGCGATCGAGTTGTTTGCCATCTGGGCAGTCACATAGGTAAACCCGCCGTTCTGCCAGTTTTGCGTCAACCGCGCCCCGGCATGCCAGGCATCTTTCACACTGTAATACGTGCCGTTGTTTTCATCGTGCTTATTCAGGTCGGTTTTGTTAGCAGCAGAGTAGCGACCAAACAGATCCAACGTGGCTCTATCCCATAGGGGCATTGCGGTGTAGCGGGCATCAATCGTGTTGGTGTTGATCTGTTGAGTCTGGCTGACGCTGCTGTCGACCGCGTGGGCATCAAGGTCTTCACGTACCAGCGCTACGTTGACCTTGCCTGGCCCCAGTTGCCAGTTTTCCAGCCCAATCCCGGCGGCGGAGTCCGATTTGTGATATTTGAAGTCGAGCATCTGGATTTCAAACTTCGGCAACGTATGTTTGCCCACCCAGAAATCAGCCTCCGGGGCAAAAGGCAAAAAACCTTTCGTGGTCAGATAGATATCGGAAAATTGCAGCAGGTTGTCAGAAGTGCTGTCAAACCAGCCAGCGCTGTATTGTCCGCCGACGTTGCCGTCGAGCATCACAACCGCTTTGGCCGTTTTATTGCCATCGCGGTAAACCCGCTGCGAAAATTCAAGATCGTACCAGGAGCTGTTTTCCTGACCAAAACGCCCCAAGGAACCAATGGCGTAGGATTTTGCCGAGCCCCGGTTTCCCACCGCATATCCCGAGCGGAAATAGCCGGAATAATTAAAGCCGATATCTTCTTTCACATATTTACTGATATCTGCCAGAGTCATCGACGAAGCAGGAGCGACTTTTTCTGGCGCCGCCACATTGGCAGAAATAACTTCCAACGGTGGTATTACCGATTCATATTTTTTAAGCTGCGCTTTGGTGGCATCTAATTCCTTCATATTGGAGGAGAGCTTATTCTCGAGAAGTGCCACACGCTCTTCCAGGGTTAGCGGCGCTGCATACAGCGCATTCGCCACCAATAAAGAACAGGCACTTAATGTAACGGAGCAGAGTACGGGTATATTAATATTCATATCAATCCTATAATTAAATTTTATTTAGTTATTCTTTAACAACAGGCGTAATGAGGTGCACAGGTGACATCACCCATGACGGTCGGTCTTATTATAAAAACAGGGTTGCATTGTTTTATATTAACAATACAACCCTATGGTACGATGTTTTTTACTTCAGGCCAGTGATGCCCGCTTGCAGTAAATTAATTTGCAGCAGGGTTTCATCATCTTTCACCAGTTTTTCTTTGCCGTTAATAATTGTCTCATAGAGGGCATCATAATAGCGGGCATAATCACCTTGTTCAGTGACAACTTTTTCTTCGTGATATATACCTGCGTCATCCATCCAGGTCAGCACACCGTAATCTTCCGGAGTGTCCTGACCAAAATCGGCGTTATCAGGCATATAAAAGAGCTTGAGGTGATGTTCCTGCTTATCCTTACTGTGTTTGATAAACATCCCTTTCTTGCCGTAAGCCACAAAACTCGGACGCTCTTTGATGCGGAAATAGCTCGATTTTACCGAGACTTTTAATGCACCGTAGAACATATCCACATCGAAGTAATCGTTCATACGCCCTTCACCTAACAGCTGGCGCACGTCGTAATTAACATGGTCCGGCGCACCAAAGTATGAAATCACCTGGTCGAGGGTGTGGCAACCGTGGCCATACAGGTAGGAGTTAATGGCACTGAATTCGTTGACCGACTCCGGGATGTAAGGGCGGTAATAGTCATAGTGCATCTCCACTTCGAGTAAATCACCGAGCTTGCCCGATTCAATCACCTTCTGGGTGGTCAAAAAATCGCTGTCGAAACGGCGATTCTGATAACACTGCACCATTAATCCTTTTTCTTTAGCCAGGTTATATAAGGTTTCGGCCTCTTCACGTGTATGGGTAAAGGGTTTTTCTACCACGCAGTGTTTTCCGGCCTGTAAAACCTTCAGCGCAAACTCATAATGCAAGGCGGCCGGGGTGCTAACCACCACCACCTGTATTTCCGGGTCACCCAATAGCACATCCAGATTATTGGTATAGGTGATGTTAGGTAATTTATCCCAACCATCACGATTTGCCGTGGCGGAATAAATGGTTTTGGTGGTTATTTTATCTGCGCGAGACAGAATAAACGGCAAGTGATAGCGATTAGCACTTTTGCCATTGCCGATAAAACCAAGAATTAATTTCGTTGTCACTGTTTCACTCCACAATCAGCTGTTTTTTACCCATTTCAATCATCTGAGCCGCCAGGGTGCTTACGTCAAGCAGGTGTGCAGCAGTCTGATAATCCAGGGTGTCGATAATGCGAATAAACGCGAGGAATTCATAAAGCAAGCGATGCTCACGACGGTCAAACGCAAATTGCGCGCTGTCACCGTTATTCAGTGCCATCTCGAAACCTGTCATCTGGTTGACCGGCAGGGTGATTTGCATATTCCCCTTATCTCCCTGAATCAACGAGGTGGTCGGCGCTTTACAATCTTTAGCGCCAATACAGACGCATTTGAAATCACCATAATCGAGTACCATCATCCCGCTGGTATCAATATTGTTATGCATATTGGCGAAGTAATTAACCGCTTGCGGCTCACCAAACAATCCGGCGACAAAATGGAGGTTGTAGACATTAATGTCCATCAGCGCCCCACCGCCTTTTTTGACATCAAAAGCCGGGTGCACAATGCCCGCCATAAAGTCATCATAACGCGATGAGTATTGGCTGTAGTTCAGAGTCACCAGCTTGATTTTTCCAATACGGGACAGCTGCGACTGAAGCGATAAATAGGCCGGAAGGTAATGAATATTCATCGCTTCCAGCATGATAACGTTTTGTCCTGTTGCCAGCTTCTTCAGCGTGTTCAGTTCTTCCACGCTGGTGGTAATCGGCTTTTCAATAATAACGTGCTTACCTTTTTGCAGCGCCTGGCTGGCAAACGGGAAATGCAAATGGTTTGGTAATGCCACGTAAATTGTGTCGACGTCGCTGTCCAGCATGGCCTGATAATCAAAATAAATATCATCAATGTGGTAACGGGCTGCCAGCTCGCGCGTTTCCTCTTCCGTTTGTGGCGTGCCTAGAATCGCCAGACCACTAAAAGGCAGTTTATGAACCGTCGAAAGCAAATCTTTAACGATCATGCCGGTGCCAAGAATGCCTAATTTCATGTTCCACCTCGTCGTGTCACCCGCCGCAATGCAGGTGGCATTGTTTTAAATCACACCTGAATACTTACAGCTCTGCGCCGTTGGAATGGATAACGTTCTGATACCAGTAAAACGATTTTTTCTTGTAGCGAGCCAGTGAACCTTTACCATCGTCATTGCGATCGACGTAAATAAACCCGTAGCGTTTAGAAAGTTGTGCGGTGGACGCGCTGACCAGATCGATACAACCCCAGGTGGTATATCCCATTACCGGCACACCGTCCTTAATGGCTTCATGCACCTGTTCCAGATGTTCACGCAAATACTGGATGCGGTAATCGTCATTGACCGTGGGTTCGCCCACGCCCTCGGTAATTAATACATCTTTCGCGCCCAGACCGTTCTCCACAATAAACAGTGGGAGT
This sequence comes from Kosakonia sp. LAM2021, assembly GCF_016620385.1. Classification (NCBI taxonomy): domain Bacteria; kingdom Pseudomonadati; phylum Pseudomonadota; class Gammaproteobacteria; order Enterobacterales; family Enterobacteriaceae; genus Kosakonia; species Kosakonia sp. LAM2021. Next base: position 684,406 of record NZ_JAENHT010000001.1, on the reverse strand, counting down.
TGATAGCGGTCATAGTATTTGTTTAAGATGTAGCGCAACCCTTGTGGGTCAATTTGCCAGCCCCACTCACTGGCGGCTAAATGCGGATTTTTCACCCCACCCATCAAATTTCCGGTAGCTCCATCCACGTTAGTTTGCACAGTTTCGCAGGTACTGAAGTAATAACTGAATGAGAGGAAATCGACGGTATGCGTCAGGATCTGCACATCCTCTTCTTCCATCTGCAGATCAATGTTTTGCTCGCGGAAATAACGCTGCATATAACCAGGGTAATTTCCGCGAACGTGCACATCCGCAAAGAAATCATTCCGGTGATCGGCATGCATGCAGGCGATGACGTCATCCGGGTTTGGCGTCAGCGGGTAAATGGGCAGGCTTAATACCATGCAGCCAAATTTCGCCTGCGGCATGATTTCCCGGCCAATCTTCGTAGCCAGTGCGCTAGCTACCAATTCGTGGTGCACTGCCTGATAGAGATCCTGTTGGCTCAGTTCATTCTTAGGCGTGAAAATGCCGCCGCTCATCAGGGGATGATGCAGCACGGAGTTAATTTCATTGAAGGTCAGCCAGTATTTCACCTTGTGCTGATAACGTGTAAATACCGTGGTGACGTAGCGGGTATAAAAACCGATCATCGCCCGGTTTGCCCATCCGTTATATTCTTTGGTCAGATGCAGTGGTGTTTCGTAATGCGAAAGAGTGACTAACGGCTCAATGCCGTATTTATGGCACTCATCGAAAAGCGCATCATAAAAAGCGAGGCCCGCTTCATTTGGCGTTTGTTCATCGCCGTAGGGAAAGATCCGTGACCAGGCAATCGAGGTGCGAAAAACCTTAAAACCCATTTCCGCAAAGAGTTTAATGTCCTCTTTATAACGATGATAAAAATCGATCCCTGCAAGCTTCAGATTATTGTCCGTCGGATGCTCCGTCATCGGCCCCATTACCCCTTGCGGAGTGACATCCTGAATACTCGGGCCTTTGCCATCAATATTCCAGGCCCCTTCACACTGGTTAGCCGCAACCGCGCCGCCCCACAAAAAATCACGTGGAAATGTCATTTTTTACTCCTGAATAAGAAGGTTAGCGCTGTAGCTGGCGCTGTACGTCGATGATTTCTGCAATCAGTTCACGGGCCAGCATTGAGGTCATGATGTGATCCTGCGCGTGGACCAGCACCAGATTGACCTGCACTTTGCCGCAGCCTTCGTCCAGGCCAATCAGCATGGTCTGAACATCGTGAGCGCGTTTCGAGGCTTCCGCCGAAGCAGCAAGTTTTGCATCAACCAGCTCCCACTCACCGCGTTTGGCGGCACGCAGGGCTTCCATCGCATAGCTGCGCGATTCCCCGGCGTTTATAATCAACTCCATGACCGTTGATTCCATATCCATGTTTTGTCTCCACTCAATAAAAGAAGGCGGAATGGACGGCTTATGCCGTGGCCATTTCCTGCTCACGTTCTTGCTCAAGAAGCTGCTTTTCATAAATTTTGAAGAAAGGCAGGTAGATGAAGATGTCGATAACAATCAGCGTGATAACCAGCAACGTATTGTTCATGACCCAGCCTGCACCCCACGCAGCGCCAACCGGTGCGGGCGTGGTCCAGGGAACCAGAGAGATGACTTTGGCAATCAGACCACTGGTGGTGGCAAACCAGGCAATGATTGCGTTCACCACCGGGGCGACGATGAAAGGAATAAATAGCACCGGATTCATCACCACCGGGCTACCAAAGATGACCGGTTCGTTGATGTTGAAGCAGACCGGTACCACCGACAGCTTGCCGATGGCTCGGAGGTGTACCGCTTTACTGCGCATGTAGAGGATAACCAGCGCCAGCGTGGCACCCGAACCACCGAGGTTGATAAAGAAGGCCCAAAACGCCTCCGCGAAGATATGTGGGATGGGCAAACCGTTGGCCAGCGCCGTCTGGTTAAGTCCAAGATTAATCAAGTAGAATGGTTGCAGGATGCCGCCGACAATCGCCCCGCCGTTGATGCCAGAGAACCACAAAACCTGGCAGAGTAAGACAGCAATCAGCACCGCTGGCAGAGAGTCCGCCGCAGAAATCAGCGGGGTAAAGGCGGTCATGATTATTTCAGGTAACAGCATGCCGAACTGGTGTTGTAACACCACGTTCAACGGGTAGATGGTGCAGATAATGACAATCGCCGGGATCAAAAGGTTGAATGAATGGCGAATTTTATCCGGCACTTGTTCTGGCAGCTTGATACCAATGTTGTATAGCTTCAGAATGCGGACCAACTCAACACAGAAAATCCCCACCAGAATCGCGGTAAAAATCCCCGATCCGCCGAGGAAGGCCGCCGGCAGCGAACCCTCTTTGTAGGGAGAAGTGATCAGGAGGAAGGTCATCAGCGACAGCATGGCGCAAGAGAACGCATCCAGCTTGTACGTTTGTGCCAGGTTGTAAGCTATCCCTGCACTGATATAGCAAGCCATAATCCCCATCGTCATATGAAAGGGGGTCATGATTTCGTTGAAATACTGCTGGGAAACGGATAACCAAAGTTTGCCAATAAAGAAGGTGGTATCCGGTGCAAAAGGCGGAAACGCAAAAATAAGTAAAAAAGAGCCCACGATCATAAAAGGCATCGCGCCAATAAAACCGTCGCGAACCGCCATAATATGACGCTGGGTTCCGGCAACGGCGGCAACGGGCGTAATTTTATTTTCGATAAAATTAAAAAATGCGTTCGACATGATATTACCCTGTAAAATTATTGCACTGGGTTAGTTTGAGAATCCTGAATCATCTTCAGAGCATCATTAAGGATTTTCTCACCTTTGAGCATGCCGTAATCCATATTGCTGATGATGGCTATCGGCTTTCCTTCACGTTGAGCAATCGCCTTAAACTCTTCGAATTTATATTTGATTTGCGGCCCCATCAGACAGCAATCAAAATGCGAGATGGTCGATTCAAACTCTTCCATCGCCACAGCAATAATTTCAGCCTCGATACCTTTGGCACTGGCAGCCTGCTTCATTTTATTCACCACAATGCTGGTTGACATACCGGCAGCGCAGCAGAGAAAAATTTTTTTCATATCCAGCCCTCTTTATAAAAATAGTGTGTAACTCTGGCCCGGCATTTCATTCGGTCACGTACCATGGACTGGTGGCTATCGTTCGCCTGGTCATTTCGTATTGGGAATGAAATCTGCCAGAAAGCGTTCTTTTCATTTGACGGGTGCATGCTCTCAGTACTGGTCACAGGATTCCGTGACCCGAATCTCAAAAAGAACCAAATCACTTACAAATCATTATATTTATGTGATGAGCATCACTCAATTTTAAGCATATAGATTGCTTTTTATACACAAAATGAATGTTGATGCATTTAAACAGACATATCAGTAAGTGTTTTTAAGTGATTTAGTGTTAATAATAAGAAGTAAGTTTTCCTTCCATGAGGACGTACCCGGTCGGTCATGAAGCCGTGTACGCAAGCCACGTTTTCAGCTAACATGGCCTGGTTATCCTTACTCAGAAGATTGGAATACGTAATGACGCAAGAAGAACGCTTGATCGAGTTAGAGGAATTAATAAAAAATCAGGGTAAAGTGACTCTCGATTACATCTGTCAGCAGTATAATATTTCATCAGATTCTGCACGTCGGGATTTAGTCAAACTGACACAACTTCCACATATATTGCGTATTCGCGGTGGAGCTATTCTGGCAGAAAAGCGTGTCGAATTGCCTTATGTTCAGCGTGCACAATACAGTGCTGAAAAAACATTACTTTCTGCCTGGGCGGCTAAAACCATTAATGAAAAAGAGATCCTGTTTATTGATGCCGGTACGACATCTGCCGCCCTCGCCCGCCAGCTTCCGTCACCGGTTAGTGTCATTACCAACTCCATTGAAGTGTTAGGCGAGATCATTGGAAATAAAGGGATTAGTATTTCAGTATTGGGCGGTAATTTTGATGACTATTCTCACGCAATATTAGGTAATACCGTCTTGGAGCAAATTAAGCGTTATTATGCGGATAAAGCATTTATTGGCGTCAGTGCATTATCGGAAAGTGGCATCACCACAGATACAGAACTTGATGCACTGCAAAAAGTCGCCATGGCTAAACAGTCAAAAAAAGTGATTTGTATTGCAACCTTCGCCAAATTTAATCTACAACTGATGTATCAATCCTGCAGCTGGTCGGATATCGATCATATCATCACGGATAAAACACCACCAAAAAACATCCTCAAGCTGATCGAAGAGAACGATGTTGAATTGGTAGTAGTGGATACCAAAAGAACAGATACTGATGAGTAAGTAAGGCTGAGTTTTAGGTAATGAGTCTGCTCGTTGCAGACGTCCGGGCTTATGAGACGGTGCGGTTCGGCGGAGGCATGATCCTACCCACGACATAGCGGACACGCTGTTAAGCGAGTAAATCGTTAACAAGATGAACCATGATGCAAGCAAAATCTATGAAGAAGACATCCCGTAATCGATATACCCCGGAGTTTCACCAGCAGGCGCAGGCTGAGCGTATCGGCGTGGCCAAAGCCGCCAGGGAGCTCAGCCTGCACGATTATAAACTCTACGCCTGGTGCAGTTAACAACGTCAGCAGGGCTCCACCTCTGAGCGTGAACAGCAGGCAACCGAAATCGCACGCCTTATGCAGCAATTGGCTATGATGAGTGGTGGTTCTTTTATCCCCCTACTGCGCCATAAGCATGCCTGACAACTTAATAGGGGGCACTCCCACTAATCCAATTCCTAATGGGTAGTTGAAAAAAATTATATTTCCCTTTATTTATTGAGTTTATTATCACTCTCAGTTGTGTTGAAATTTCCATTCACTTTCTCGTTCAGAAACGATTTAAGTTCAGACGTAAATTTGAGCGGGTTTTTGAACATCAAAAAGTGATCACCTTGTTCTGCTCGGGTAAAAATAAATAATCTGGAGTCTGGAATAACCGACTGCATCCAGCGCTGGCTTTCAATATATGGACTGTATTCACCGGTGAAGATTGCCGTTGGAATATCTATTTTGTGTTCAATAACATCCCGCCAGTCATTGGTCAGATGATCAAAGAGTACCCGTTCGAGATCCTGCGGTTTGTTACGAGTTACTTGACGGGAAAAATTCTCAGAACTCGCAAACCATGGAGAGTCCATTAACTGAACCCGTTCGAATGCATTCAGGTCGGAAACAAGCTTATTCGGTGTTTTCATACCACGGAATGCTTCGATCATTGCTTCGGGTGAAGTCACACTTCCGCCAGCTTGCAGGCGTTCCTGCTCTGTCCAGTTTTGATGGCTGTAGATAGAGGGGGGCTCATCCACAAATGCAATTCGTTCTATGTCAGAAGTCCCAAATAAATCGATATAACTCCACAGAACAGATGCCCCCATGGACCATCCACTAAAACTGGCTTTAGTAATACCTGCATGCTGCGTCATTTCCCGGAGATCCATGGCAAAACGAGATATACGACTTCCGTAGGATGCGGATTCAGATAGCCCCTGATTTCTGGGATCCAGTACATAAACATGAAAGTCCTGGCTTAAAAGGTACATCACATAGATATACTCTGCCCCGTTAGCTGCCCAACCAGGAACAAACACCAGAGGCTTCCCTTTCCCTGCTTCCCAGTACCGAAGTTTGACCCCATCACTTGTGGTAAAGGTATTTAACTGTAAGCCCTTAAAATCGGACAGCCTGGATGGCATACCCTCAGGCGGAGCAGAAAAAACAAAATCCCGACCAATAACATCAACGGCAGAGGCGGCAAATACGGCATGAGTTGAAATGGTCATAAGAAGAGTGAAAACCCATTTAACAACATACTTTTTAAAATTTTTCACGACAATGTCCGGATAAATTGTATGTGCAGATGAACCCGTCTGAAACGGTTTAGTAATCGAACGGGCTCCAATAAAATTATCCGACAGAGGGGGAGCCGGATAATTGTTCAGAATATTCAGGCTTTCACCCAGGCAGGAGCGACTACCGGCCCCTGACCCAGGAAATAGCCAAACTGGATATTCATAGCGCCAAGAGGCTCAAGGTAACGGCTGTTCTTGAGAAGGCCCGCATTTACCGGCTCCAGATTCACAGATGTGGCCAGTTCAGCTACCTGCTCACGAGCCTGGTCATTATTCCCGGCAATAAATACCTGTAATTTGTTGCTCTGACGTGATTCTTCCGGGAGCAGTTGAGCAAAAAGCGTATTGAACGCTTTTACAACGTTAGCCTTCGGAACCAGTTTCTGAATTTCTTCTGCCGCTGAGGTCTCATGACCAATAACCAGTTCACTGAAATCAGCACTGACCGGATTAGAAATATCGACCAGCACTTTGCCTTCCAGATCACCAGCGGCTGAAAATACGTCTGTTGCTGCAAGGTAAGGGGTGGCAAGAATAATAATGTCTGCAACGGAGATAGCAGCGGCAATCCCTCCCCCCTGAACTGAATCACCTATTTTGTGAGCCAATTCAGCGGCTTTAGCCGGGTCCCGATGCCCGATAAACACGTCATGCTTACCAGAAAAAAGAGCAGCAAGTCCTGCCCCCATATTGCCTGTACCAATTACGCCAATTTTCATGTTTCGTTCCTCTTGATGATTAACGAAACCAGTCTATTATTGCGTCATAGCATGATAAATTGCTTTAATGTTTGGACATTATAACTGGATTGTTTTCAATGGATCGATTGACCAGCATGGCTATCTATGTCAAAGCTGTGGAGCTGGGTTCCTTTTCAGCCGCAGCGGATGCAATGAATCTGTCCGCACAACTTGTGGGTAAGCATGTCGCAGCACTTGAGCACCATCTTGGTGTACGATTAATAAGTAGAACAACCCGGCAACATAGCCTGACTGAGGCGGGCCATCATTTTTATGAGCGTGCAAAAATTATTCTTGCGGAGGTAGAAATTGCCGAATCGTTTGCCGAGGAAGTGAGGGTTGTTCCGCGTGGCAGACTTAAAATCAATGCCCCCGTGACATTCGGCATCAATGCGCTTGCCCCTCTTCTGCCGCTATTTCTTAAAGAACATCCTGAAATATCGGTCGAAATGACGCTAACTAACCGTAAAGTGGACCTGATTGACGAAGGATACGATGCTGTTTTCCGTGTCGGCGCGCTGGCGGACAGTGCTTTGATGGCAAAATCCCTTGCCCCTTACCAGTTGCTTCTTTGCGCAGCACCTGATTATCTGAAAAAAGCACTGTTACTGAAAAAACCAGAAGACTTATTGCAGCATGAATGTTTGATCTTCACTCATACCACCCTCAGAACACAGTGGGAATTTGATGGTCCGGAAGGCCATGTTTCACTGCCCGTTTCCGGGCGTCTGCTTCTGGACAGTGGCGAGGCGCTGATCAGCGCAGCCTTGTCTGGTTTTGGTATTGCAATGCAACCAACAGAACTGGTGTGGCCGCACATTGTGGCAGGCAGACTCGTACATGTATTACCCGAGTACAGCGTACCCTCAAGACCTTTGCATGTAATGTATGCCCCGGACAGAAGGCTGACACCAAAGCTTCGCAGCTTTCTTGATTTTTCGACCCGTCACTTCGGCACTGGCCAGGGGAAATCGCTCCCGGCTACACGTCGTGTGTTGTAGTGGAATTCCTGTATGCCAGCACCTTTCACCACTGATTCTCTCCGGGCCATTGTCCATTTTGTTGCCGTGGCGGATGCACACAGTTTTACAGAAGCAGCCGAGCAACTGGGAATGACCCGCTCAGCAATCGGTAAGAGCATTGTCCGGCTGGAAGAACGACTAGGCACGAAGCTTTTTCACCGTACAACACGAAAAATGACATTGACCACCGAAGGTGAGGCTTATCTTGCCAGTTGCAGAAGCGCACTGGAAACAATGCAGGCCGCAGAGTCATCACTGCTCGCCAGACAGACAGAACCATCAGGTGTGGTCAGAATTGATATGCCTGCTGCATTTGGTAAAACCGTTATGATGCCGGTACTGTTGCAAATCGCCGCGCAGTATCCTGAGCTCCGACTGGTGCTGACATTCAATGACCGTATTATCGATCCACTGGATATGGGGTTTGATCTTGCTATTCGCTTTGGTCCTCTGAAAGACACGACTGATTTAGTTGCCCGCTCCCTGAATGCACAACATTTGCTCCTGTGTGCGTCACCAGAGTATCTGTCCCGTTATGGAACACCTCTTACCCTAGAAGATTTGCATAAACATCGATGTGTTATGGCCTGGCGGGGAGGCTCGCCACTCAACTGGCTAGTTCGCGATCCGCAAGGACAGGATATACGTTTCAATCCGGTTCCATTTCATCAGATAAGTGACGGTGATGCCATGATAGCAGCGGGGATTGCCGGAGCAGGCATTATACAGTTCCCTGAATCGCTACTGCGCCCCTATTTTGCTGATGCGAGACTTATTCCCGTTCTACCGGAACTGACACCGTCGCCTACAGAACTGAGCGTAATCTGGCCTCGTGCCAGGGCACTCATGCCCGGGGTCAGGTTCATTATTGATGAACTGATCCGGCTGGCCGATATCGATAGATTTGCCTGATTAGGGAAAAAAATTCCCCACTGCGTCCCCCACATATGGGTTTATCAATTGTTCACTCTGTACGACGATAGTTAACAGATTCTGCAACACACTATCTGTTAACTATTCACAATGAGGGGACATACCATGCCTGTAGTAAATATTCAGATGTTTGATGGCCGCGATGAGGCTAAACCTGCTATTGCACGTGCGGTAACAGAAGCGATTGCCACACACGCCAGTGTCGACCCACAATATGTTTATGTCATTTTCAATGATGTGAAAACTGAAAACTGGGCTATTTCTGGCGAAATTTTTGCGGAAACGATGAAAAAGTCAGGTTAAAGAACATTTTTAAAATTGCCGGACGTCCAGTACCGTGCCTGACTTGATATCACGGTACTGAACACGCAATATTTACATTCGTTGCTTATATTTCCAATCGACATGATGATTATCGAAAGAGGTCAACCGGATTATTTATGTTGATTAATGTCGGGATGTAATCAGAAAAATTGAAATGAGATGTTATTTCTTTACTATCCATTATGCAGGATGATGTAATGAAGAATGAAATTATGTGTGTATTCACTCTTTCTGTAAAAGAAGGACAGTTTGCTAATTTTCGTAATCTGGCGTCTGAAATTGTAAAAGAGACTGAAAAAGAACCGGGAACACTGACCTATATGTACAGCGTCAGTGATGATCAAAAAACAGCACATATCATTGAAGGTTATAAGGCGGATGCACTGGTATCTCATGTTGATGTGACCTTTGCTCCGTTTGCTGAACGCTTTATTTCACATGTTGATGTAACCGGCCTGACTGTATATGGTGAAACCAACGAACATATCAGAAAAAGACTGGATGCCTTTGGCGCTGTTTACATGAAAACGTTTACCGGTTTTACTCGCTAACGCTCCCCGGATTCAAAGCCATTTCCAGCTGCTTCGCCTGAAAGGCGAGAGGTTGCTTTATTCTCAATTTTAGGCGAGTTGCAGGGGGATGTTATGTTATCAAAAGTGGATTTATTGCTTTTTTTATCACAACAGCTCGCTCAAACTCATTTAAAGAAACGGCAGAAAAATGGGGACAACTCCGCAGAGAGTCTCCCGGTCTAACAAGGAGCTTGAAAGTGTATTAGGAGAAATCCTCTTCTATCGCAATACACGAAGTATCATTGTGACGGCGTTTTGTCGAGACATATTGCCTGAGTGCGAAGCTGTCATTGAAAAAGTGAATGATATTTTCACTACATGCGGGAAAATCCACCGAAATATAAAATCAATTGTGTAGAGGTAAACTCAGCAGTTTTATGGGTTTCTAAAAAAGGAGTCGGTGATGAATATCTTTATAACTGGATCAACAGGATACATCGGTGGTTCTCTATCAGTCTATTTACGTAACGCTGGGCACCACATCCGTGGACTCGCTCGTAATCCAGATAAGGCAGTACAACTTACAGCCCGAGGTATCGAACCCGTTATCGGTGAACTCAACAACAGCGAGTTACTTACTTACGAAGCCCAACGGGCAGATGCCGTCATCAATGCCGCTAATAGCGATGACTTAAATACAGTAGAAACTCTGTTGACAGCTATTCGCGGGACAAACAAACCGCTCCTGCATACCAGTGGAACAAGTGTCATTGCTGATATGAGCGATGGTAATAAATCCAACAATGTCATCTTCGATGAAAATAGTACACTGTATATCCCTCCTGAAAAACAAGCACGAAGAGCGATTGACGAGAAAATCCTAAGGACGAAAGGAATACGAGGCATTGTTTTGTGTAACAGCCTAATCTACGGAGAAGGGAAACTGCCAGACACACACAGCGTACAGATTCCACTGCTCATTAATCAGGCATTAGACAGCGGAGTAGTACGCATCATTGGAAAAGGTTTGAACATCTGGTCCAACGTACATATAGATGACCTATGCAAACTTTACCAACTAGCACTGGAAAATGCGCCATCAGGAGCATTCTATTTTGTAGAAAATGGAGAGTCATCCTTTGCAGAACTCGGGGCAGCCATCGCAAAACGTTTTGAAATTGAAGGACCTCAAAGTTGCCCTATTGAAGATGCTGAAAAGATTTGGGGTAGAATGCGGGCTCGCTACTCATTAGGCTCCAATAGTAGGGTTAGATCAGTTCGCGCCCATCAGGAGTTAGGATGGAAACCGCAACATAATTCAGTTGTCCAGTGGATTCTGACCGAGATGACGGCTAAGTAGATACCTTTATCTTGATTCAAGGCACTAAGAACAATTATGCCTTGGATCAAACGACTCTTAAATTGAGGCCGCTAGTTTCTTCCGTATGCTCCCATCCCTACGGATTGGCATAAAACGATGTTAGTAATGTCTTCATCTACATCATGTGGACATGCCATAAAGGGTATTTGTTACATACATCACATCCGTATCTGATTACTCTATAAGCATTATCGCATTATGCCATTAAGTACTGGGAATCCCTACGAAACGTTTGGAGTGTCCATCCAAAATGAAACTTTATCTTTCCGAACATCCCCACTTATTATTGGTTAGATAATTCGTTTCATGTATAAAATTTTTTAGGGTTCAGGATAAAACTTTTATATGATGAAAAACCAGCAAAACCATAAATCCATCCATGTGAAGAACGCTACCGTCTCATCCATCTCCAGGCAAACTGATAATACCGATCGGTAATATTAACCAGAGAGAGGATCAAGCACCATAAAGTTAATTCAAACAACTCGGAGAACTTATGAGTTTGATACCGAAACTTCCTTTTACCACTGTTTTTCTTTGTGCTGCTGAAATGTTTTCGGTAAGTGCTTCGGCTAATATTACCATCAAGGATTTCACGCTATCCGGCGTATCTCTGGAGCACAGTACCTTCAAAGGTGAACCAGCATTCAAAATGACCATGCCAACTGATGCCATTCAGGATCCGAAGAAGGAAAAACTGGCCGACCGAAATTATATGGCTTGGTTACCGTTTGATTTTGGTGACGGTGTAATTGAGGTTGATATTGCCAGTAAGCTTGTAGATGAAGCGCCAACCTATGCCAGAGGTTTTATTGGCCTGACTTTTCGTATAGACAGCAAGGGACACTTTGAAAGTATCTACCTCCGTCCTACAAATAGCGTTGCTGAAGATCAGGTTCGGCGTAATCACAGTGTTCAGTATGTCGCTTATCCTGATTACAGGTTTGACAAACTGAGACAAGAATCCCCAGAAAAGTACGAAAGCTATGCTGAACTGGATATGGAACGCTGGATACACATGAAAATTGTTGTCAAAGGAGAAAAAGCTGAGCTTTATCTCGACGGAAAATCAACTCCATCACTTATAGTTACAGACTTGAAACTGGGTGCAAATCAGCGTGGTGGTGTTGGCGTATGGCTTGAATCCGGTACGATGGCTTTTTTTCGGAATTTAAAAATAACGCCAGCATCCTGAATCAGGTAAAGGTTATCAATTAACTCAAAAAATATGCAGGTCGCCTCGCCATTTGAAGTAAATTATCCTGTCCACAATCGCACCACTTGACAATACCGAAACGATACTTCATCGTTTCGGTATCTTAGATCATTTTATCGTAGATTAGGATTTAGTGGAGCACTGATGTCCAGAAGCAAATCAGAGAGTGTACGAAATGCCTTTTTGTCCGCAGCAAGAGACGTATTCCTTGAGGTCGGATTTGAGCAATCCACCATGGATCAAATAGCATCAAGATCAGGCAGTGCAAAATCTACTTTGTATCGATATTTTGACTCAAAGGAGTCGTTGTTTTCCGCACTGATAATCAAAGCATCACAAGGAAATGACAATGAAATCATCAATTTCTTGTACTGTACTGGAGATGGTCCACAGCCGATTAGTTCATCAGAAAGTGCTGTAGACTCACTTCTTTTCCCAAACCATGAAGAAAATTGTAAAGATGCTCTGACAAAATTTGGACACTACATTCTTTCTAGTTTTCATACACCACGCGCTCTTGCAGCCAGACGTATGATGATTACGGCGTCCGCAAATCCAGACTTAGGTCAATTGTTTTATGAACAAGGTCCAAACAAAGCCATACAGCATCTAGGACTATACTTTAAACCACTCATTGAACGAGGCTATTTATACGAAGCGGATCCTAATGTTGTTGCTTGTCATTATTTCGGCTTGCTTGAATCTGAGATAAATGAAGCAGGCTTATATAATGTAATAACGCAACTCAGTGAACAGCAAATTACAGATATTGTTTCACGCGCAGTTGAGGTTTTCATACGTGCTTATGTTTATAAATCATCTGATTGAGGTTTCCATAGCTCCCCTTCACTGGCCTATAGCAAACCTAGTAATAGAATCCCCTCACTCAATATTTTTTATTATCAGTGGATTTTATTTAAAAAATTATTAAATAATGAGTAAAACTCGTTGCATTTTAAATGCCAACAAACGGTCCCGATGTTCTTCTTCTTATAGACACGCAGTTCCTAACCGGGAATAACTGAATGCATTCACTCTTAGCTTGGAACATTATGAGTATACTCTCCAGTAAAAATAGCGGTTGGCACATCGTTTTTAAGAGAGGTAACTGCATGTTAGTAACTTTTTGTATGGTCTGAAAATACTATCAAGGTTATTCCATAACTGATATTTTATCGCTCATGATATGAATTTCCATGAGCGATAGATCATTAAGCGCATTAGAAACGGTAAATATAACCAATACTTACCGATGTCTGACTTGAGTTGTCAACTAATGGACTATCTTTAATACCACTCCCAAACCGGGTGGCACTTGCATCAAGGAACAGCGTATGCTGGCGAGCCATGGTATAATCCATACGAATTCCCACCTCCATATTGGTGGTAGAATTCCCCTCATAAAAACTGCGATCTACCCGCACCTCTGATCTTTTCACGCCATAGTAATAATCAACAAATTTGCTATCAACCCATTCGACGGCGAACCTTGGCGTTAAACCGAAAGTCCCGGATGCAAACCGTTTTTCTGCCTGTAATTTTGCTCGAGAGCCTTTACTATACCCGGACACTTCACCGAGAATTTCCGCCGAAAGATCGACAATCCCAGTTTTCCACATCATTGCTCCCCCGGCCCATACACCGCCCTTGCGGTCATCCATACCGGTAAGAAATGGAGAATCATCCGCATCATAACCATCCCCGGCATATTTGGCTCGTAGGCTCAGTGTAAATGACTCGTTAGAGAGAAATTTAAGATCTACTTTAGGAATAGAAGCACTGATCCATCTGTTTTCATACGAAAACAAAGGTAAAGGCAGTACATCAACATCAATATCGCGATATGGTTTTTGAATGGCTGCAACACCGGCACCCACCCCCCATTTCGAGGTTTCATTACTGCTACTAGTTGATGTTTCCGCTATTGCAGCTGGTATCCAGAAAATTGACATCATAAGAGAAGCCAAAACATTAGACACAGAACAGCCAACCAACTTACTAGAGTGAGAGCGATGCTTCATTGCATAGTCCTTTTTAACGTGGGGGATACACATCCAAGAGCCATCAATCAGGGATCGAAGCTCATAAGTCTGGAGAAACACATTCATCATCAGTGACATAATGGCCAGCCAATATATGTGACCTTAACCAAGGTGGTACTTTACTGTGTTGCCTTCATACACTTCTGATTCTTCTAATCTACTGATTTTACTACTTAAAACGTCATAAGCAGCTCATATTGAGCTGATGCTCGGTGATCTTGCCAACAACACTTTCTTCACAATCGAAGTCACTCCTCACTGAGGATTTGGGGCAAAACATCTTGGTTGCAGTCTTATCCATTGATGACCTGAGTAATACTCGATTGGGTAAAAACCTTTCAATACATACACTTGTAAGTTTTACTGCGACCATCGCACCGCTATAACCATCAAAACTGCTTCAAACGGTAAACATACTGATGTTTGCGTACAGTACAAAAACAATCCATAATAACGAAACGATACTGTTTCGTTTCGATTGTGTCAATCCATAACGATACGAATTAGGTTAACCCCTCTCTCCGCGTCACTATGGGGTTACAGTTAACTGATTCAGCATAATGCCGCTGGGTGGATGCCTCTGCTTAAAAATGCTTTTACATAGTGCTGAAATGTTACGATTGAGATGAATTGGGATTTATTTACGGCATCCAGAGAATCCCATTAAAACTATATTTATTTGTACGTTTATCCGCTGTCAGCTGGAAGTTAATTTTACAAGTAGTTATTTGTTGCATAGAACAGAAATGTCCGTGCATTAATCATTCTTTAAAGAGAATGCCGAATATTACCTTTAAAAGGCTAAAGAACTATTTTAACCATGATACGATTAAGACGCAAATCTCATGATTACAATATAAAACTCAAATTTACATTCCTTATTTCCACTCTAATAAACACCCTCGTTATTTTGCATAATCGACACATTCAGTAGAGTATCATTAAAAATCCTTTTATGGTTTTTATTTCAAAAAAATCAAAACCACAACTTTGTTAAGTGCAGATATAAAAAGTTTTGCACTTAATTAAGAAGAGGACTTAAGCCATGAAGAAAAATAACACCTTATCTAACATTAAGAATATCATGCCGAACTGGATTACCATAGATGAGGCAGTAAATACAGCTAATCAATTGATAAACAAAAAGATTACATACAGTGACATTTGCAGGAGTGCACTATGCGGTAAAATATCACTATCAATATATTTTCAATCATCTATAACGATTCGAAAAATAAAAGAATTCAATTCTAAAATAAAAGTAAAACCTACTGAAAGCTCATTGTTCAACAGGATATGTATCCTTGATAGCACTTGCTTCCTCAGTGGTAGGAATTTAATATCAAGCACCGAAGGTGAGTATATTTCTGCTACCCATAGTGTACTTGAAGCAGCTTTAATAGGTCATGAGTATAAATTAATACAACGGCTACTTGCTAAATCCCTAAACATCCCAACACCAATAAAAAGACCTGAATATACAAATTATGGTATTTTTGTTGTTGTTTCCGGAATTATTTATCAAGTATTTGAGAGAACGACCTGGAAGGAAAGATTTGAACAGCAATTGAGGAGACTACCTAAAGGTACTGCAAAGGAAATCAATGAAATAGTTTCATCCAATCTTATAAGCAAACTCTATAATAAAGAATTTTTTCCGCTCCATTATTTGCCTCAGGATGCATGCTTTGTCATTCGTCAAACTGAACTCGAAAAATTAATCAATTTACGACTCAAAAACGAAAATATCCGATTGTCCTCGACACGTATAACTACACCATTATCAAGACTATTCTGGCTCTCTTGCAAAAACAATGAGTCAATAAGTTCATTAATCAAGCAACCCTATAAACTGCTTTCCATCTTCGAGCAGTGGGCCTCAGTAGAAGGCATGACTGATCGTCTCAGCGGTGACACATTGAAAACTGCGCTTGAACGCGGTTCACCCGCATCATTTTTAGCATCAAAGTAATCTTAAACTTAGTTCTTCTACCTAAAAACCCGTATTAAGGATTGTGGTATCCGTAATACGGGCTCATCAACTGTCATTCTCTCCCTCAATGTGCTTATTTGACATCTCCGGGCATATCCCATTTCTGTGCTGGAGGTATCTATGACATCTCATCAGTTATTACGGCTGAAACAAGTGGAATTAAAAACCGGTCTGAAACGCTCACAAATCTACCTGTATATGAAAGACGGCACCTTCCCCTCTTCAATAAAGATTGGGCCTGCCAGCGTAGCCTGGCTCGAATCTGAAATTGACGATTGGATTAACCTCAAATTAGCTAACCGCTTAACACACAGAAGGGAGATATAACATTATGTTTCTCTCACTGAATTATGTGGTATTGACAAACGCCCTTGCCGCGCTCAAGGACGGTAATTTTCGTTATTGTGAAATGTTAGGATTCACATTCGACGAATTGAATGCCCTCAATCAGCTCTCCCTCGACGAACTCTTCATCGTGAGCCGGGCATCGGCACAATTTATGTCGATCACTGTCCGTCACAACGTTCTACAACAAATCCTGACATTGTCCCGCCAAGAGGCTCAATGCCAGCAACAGATTAATCGGGCCATCAGGTTGGGAGGGTCTATTGCACTCCTGAATCACTTTTTTGGTCTCACCTCGAATGAGGTCTGCTCTCGCCGACGGTTGCTGGGTGTCACCATACCTTATGGCCGAACGCCTATACCAGATGAAGCCGTTGATGCCGAAATCTGGCTGTTATGGCAAAAGAACCGAACAGAGAGACTTGATACACCTGACGCTCTGGAGGCAATGATGCAGGTCACTGAATCATTGTCTTCTCGAGAAAGAGGGTCTTCCCTTACCGTCGTCTGGAACCGCATCACACTTTGTGAGAAGGAAGCTCTGGACAGGAGGACATCACATGCCAGATGAGATCGATCGCGATCAGGAATTTAATGAGCAACGTCTGGAAGAGATGATTGAACAGAATCGTTTCAAGCCAGCCACCACGCCCTCATTACATTATTGTCGATTGTGCGGTGAACCCATTCCAGAAAAGCGTCGGCAAACTTTGCCAGGTGTGGCAACTTGTACGGAATGCCAAACCATACTTGAGCATCACCAACGTTGATACCAAGATAGCACTCGTGCAGAGAAGTTATCTTCTCTGCACGGTTTTTATTATCTTAATAAATCACTATGCGATTTTTACCCATGCGATGCAGGATTATTAATTTAATTAAACCCACTCATTAGTGAATAACAGAAGTGTATTTATCTCTCATTTCCTTTTTGATTTTATTATTTTCATTCTGACGCTGACACCGCACGCTAATCACGCCACGTTCCACTGGCGAGCTTTATGGACGTTTATTCGTTCGTGGCGAGTATTGCTCTTTAAAAATATGAATCGGGCTGTCACGCAACCACAATTCAGGGTGCCGCTGAATGTTCTCGCTGACCCGTTGAAACCGGAATGCAGAATCGGGATGTGACCCGTTGATTTTATTCGTTGTTGATCTGGTTAGAGGATAATCATGAGAAACCCCATATATCACGTATTTATTACCCGGGAAAGCACACCCGATACGCAGGGCGAAAAAAACACCTACTGGACCAGGGTTGGCGTGGCATTCGCTCACAACGGCAAGCCAGGCCTGAATATTGTCCTGACGCCCGGTATCGCGGTTTCCGGCAAACTGGTTCTGCTTGAGCCAAGAGAGGACACCAATACTTCACAAGGTACCGGCAATATCGAAACAGCACTTTAACCCTTCCTGTTCCCCTCTGCGTGCAAGGTCTTTTGACTATGCACGCTGTCTTCAATTCCGAGGCCATTATGCTTTCAACCTCTGCCTTTCTGGCGGCGGCCATGCAGTGCGCCGTCAGCATTCATCCCTCTACTGCGCTCGACGTGGCGCGAGTGGAATCCGGTTTCAACCCTTATGCCATCGCCGAAATTATCCCGAAGGCCACAGGCACCCTCGGTAATCAAAATATTATCTCCCATCATCCCGCCAGCCAGGAAAAAGCCGAGCAGATTATCCGCCGTCTTATGGCACAAGGACGCCGTTACTCTGTGGGGCTGATGCAAATTACCAGCACCAACTTCCGTCATTACCAGGTGACTGCCCGCGACCTGCTTGATCCCTGTACCAATTTGTCCGTCTTTGAACGCATTCTCAGCGACTGTTACCAACGTGGAGGTTCCCTGAAAAGAGCGTTGAGCTGCTATTACTCCGGCAATTTCCGTACCGGACAACAGCCGGAAGCGGCTTTTTCAGGAACCAGCTATGTGCAACGGATTGGTTATGCTGCGGCCTCTCCCCGCTATGTCGTCCCGGGCACCCGCGAGGACAAATTAACGGCAACCGTTCCCCCGGAAGCCTTTCCTGCCGGTAACACTTCCCGTCCCCGCGTTATCTGGCCAGAAGCCGTCGTCCGTGGTGTCCCCACAAAATTCCGTCAGGAGAAAACCGCCATCGTACAGACTTCAGCGCCATCAGTGCGCCGGAACCTTTCCCTGCCAACCCGAGATAAGGAAGAATAATGACACGTTTCCGTAAGCTAAAGGTTGCTGTCAGCCCCCTATCTGCCTGCATGCTGACAGTTTTTTCTACAACCACGGCGTTTGCCGATGGTTTCACTCGCGCAAATACCGTGATGGAAAAGGTCTCCACCGGTCTTCATGGTCTGGCGGCCATCACCATCACCGTGGCCGTGATCTGGGTGGGTTACAAGACCCTCTGGAAAGGCGAAAGCCTGTCCCAGTGCGCCTACATCATCATCGGCGGGATTCTGATTGGTGGAGGCAGTGAGATCGGCGCACTGCTGATGAGCTGAGAGGTCATCTATGGCAAAGCTACTTAAGGCAATGAAACGCCCGGCGGCACTATGGGGGGTGCCGATGGTCCCCCTGCTGGGTGTCACAGGTATCACCATCATCGTCGCTGTCTGGACTTCCGCCGCTTTCCTTGCCTTGCTCCCGGTTGAATTTCTGGTAATGAAGTCTGTCACCCGTAATGAACCCATGCGGTTCAGCCTGATTTCTGTCTGGCTCAGGGCAAGAGGAAAACCGGCAGCAAACCGTCTGTTTGGCGCAACAACATTTATGCCCGTTGAGCATGATGCTGTTGATATCACGGAGTTTCTCAACGCCATGAAACTGAATCAATGTGCCACGCTCAGGAAGTACATTCCGTATTCATCGCATATTCATCAGCATGTTGTTCGCTCTCCAAATAGTGACCTCTACTGCACCTGGGAACTGATGGGCACCCCGTTCGATTGCGAGTCAGAAGAAACCCTCAGTATTGACCGCAATCAGTTGCACGGGCTTATCCGCTCATTCGAGGGGATGCCTGTTACCTTTTATATCCATAACGTGCGGGAGCCGTTCACGGACTCGCTGCATAAAGCGTCCGGCAATCCTTACGCCGATGAAATCAGCCGTCTGTATTATGCCTCGCTGGCAGCGGATCCGTTTCGCCGTAACCGTCTGTTCCTGACCGTCTGTTACCGTCCGTTTGTCAGCCTGGAAAAGGCCGGGCGCAGACGCATGAATGACGGCCAGAAGCTGAAAGAGCTGGACGCTGCGCTGCGGGAAATGCTGGAAATCAAAGGCTCGCTCGATACCGCACTGTCACGCTACGCCGCACGATCTCTCGGCACCTTCACCGAAGGTCACTCGGTATTCTCCTCCCAGTTATCCTTTTATGAGTACCTGTTGACGCACCACTGGCGTAAGGTGCGCGTCACCCGCACTCCGGTGTATTCGATGATGGGATCGGCAGCGCTGTTCTTTTCTGGCGAGTCCGGACAGATAAACCACGCCAGCGGTACAGGGTATTTCCGGGGGCTGGAGGTGAAGGAGTTCCCGGAGGAGACCGCGACAGGGATGATGGACTCGCTGCTGTACGCCCCCTGCGATTACGTGATCACGCAATCCTACACCTGCATGTCACGCGAAGAAGCCCGCAAGGCCATCAAACGCACCCGCCGTCTGTTAATGAGTGCAGATGATGATGCCGTTTCCCAGCGACTGGATTTGGATGTAGCACTTGACATGCTGACCTCGGGGAAAATCGCCTATGGAAAACACCATTTCGCCATCATGGTGTTTTCCCACTCACTGGACAATCTGGTGGCCGATACCAGTGAAATCAGCAATGCCCTGAACAACCTCGGCATTACACCGGTTCCCGCCGCGCTTTCGCTTTCAGCCGCGTTTATGGCGCAGTTGCCCGGTAACTATCATCTGCGGCCTCGCAAGGGCGAACTGAGCAGCCAGAATTTTGTTGAGCTAGCCGCACTGCACAATTTTTACCCCGGCAAGCGCGATAACGCGCCCTGGGGGGATGCGATGGCCCTACTGCGCACTCCCTCAGGCGATGGTTACTATCTGAACCTGCATAACACGCTGGCGGACAAGGACGAATTCAATGAGAAGAACCCGGCCAGTACCTGCATTCTTGGCACCAACGGTTCGGGTAAAACCATGTTGATGACGTTCCTTGAAAACATGCAGCAGAAATACGGGCGTAAGGACAGTTTTTCCCCTGATGCGAAAACCAAACGACTGACCACCGTTTATCTGGACAAGGATCGGGGCGCGGAGATGAATATAAGGGCACTGGGAGGCCGTTACTACCGCATCACACATGGCGACCCCACGGGGTGGAACCCGTTTTCTCTGCCACCGACGAAACGCAATATCAGTTTCATCAGTCAGTTGATGAAACTGCTGTGTACGCGTAACGGCGCGACCATCACGCCCCGTGATGAACGCCGTCTGAATGACGCCGTACAGGCGGTGATGAGTAATGAACTACAGTATCGGATCCATGGGATCACCCGTTTACTGGAGAATCTGCCAGAGCCTGCCACCCGTGAGGCGCAGGAGAACGGTCTGAGTATTCGTCTGTCGCAGTGGGCGCAGGGTGGCGAGTTTGGCTGGGTGTTTGATAACGCATCGGATACCTTCGATATCAGCCACTGCGATAACTTTGGCATTGACGGCACGGAGTTTCTGGATGATGCCAATGTCTGTGCGCCGATCTCCTTTTACCTGCTGTATCGCATCACCACGCTGCTCGACGGACGACGACTGGTTATCTTCATGGATGAGTTTTGGAAATGGCTGCGGGATCCGATCTTTAAGGATTTCGCCTATAACCGGTTGAAAACCATTCGTAAGCTCAACGGGATGCTGGTTGTGGGCACCCAGTCCCCGGCGGAGATCATCAGGGATGAGATTGCGCCCGCCGTGATTGAGCAGTGCGGCACGCAGATCCTGGCAGCCAACCCCAGTGCCGACCGGGCGCACTATGTTGACGGGATGAAGTTTGAACCGGAAGTGTTCGATGTGGTGAAAAATCTGGATCCGCAGGCCCGTCAATATGTAGTCGTGAAAAATCAGTTCAGGCGTGGCGACACAAAACGTTTTGCTGCACGCGTGACGCTCGACCTCTCCGGTATCGGCAGATACACCCTAGTGATGAGCGGCAGCGCCGACAACCTCGAAATCTTTGATTCCCTGTACCGTGAAGGCATGCAGCCCCATGAATGGCTGGAACCCTACCTGGCTCAGGCACTCTGAAAACCCAAAGGAGATCCATGATGAAAAGGCGATTTCATGCCCTGATTTTCGCGTGCGTCATTGTCAGCCCGCTGGCGCACGCCGGTATTCCGGTCCTTGTTGATGCTGACCCGCTGCGTGAGCTCGAATGGTTGAAAGAAGCGCAGCGCTGGATGCAGACCGCGCAACATTATCAGAGTCAGATCCAGGCGTATAAAAACCAGCTGGCGACAGCCACCGGCGTCCGTGATATCGCTGATTTTGTGGATCAGGCGAAGAGTCTGAAATCAGATCTGGAAAAACTGCGCAAACCGGGCCAGACACTCAATGACCTGCTACTTTCCGGCGGCACCTCCGGACAGTTCGATACGCTATATGCGAAGTACCGGGCCTTCGATACCTGCAACGCGGATCAGTCAGGAAGTTATGCCAATACCTGCAAACAGCTGGTCATCAATAAAGCGATACAGTTTGAGCAGACTGGCGAGATCCAGGAGCAGGTCAGCCAAACGCTGGGCGAGATTAACGGCCTCTCTAACCGCATCGCACTATCCAAAGACTCAAAGGAGTCTCAGGACCTTGCCAACAGCATTCAGCTAAAATCAGTGATGCTGAACACGCTCACTGACCAGTGGGAAATGAGCGTTAAGGCAGCAGAAAAACGCGAAAAAGTACTGGAGGGTGAGCGTATTAAACAGTGGAATCAGCAACAGTTAACTGCGCCAACCCCTGATTTAAACCGCTAGAGGAGTCTCACATGCGTTTATTAACCTTTTCTATCCTGTCCTTATTATTCATCATCAATGGCTGCAAAGAAGAAGCCAAAACCACTCAGTGGTACAAAGATCATCCCGATGAGCTAAAAGAGGTGTACGAAAAATGCCAAAAAATCGGCGATGCTTCCGATAACTGTAAAAACGCCAATGAAGCCCATTATCAGATTCAGCAGTTAAATGCCCCCACTCCCGACCTGAACTCATAGCGAGGTTAATATGCCCGGTGGTGTATTTATCGGCGTGGAAAAGCACCTTATAGGAGGTGTTACTGACGCCACAAAGGGACTGATGATGTCATATTCTTCCATGATGGTGGGGCTGGCGGCAACGTCAGCCACGCTCTATATCATGTGGCGCGGTTACCAGACTCTGGCTGGTAAGTTGTCCACGCCAATGGAGGATGTCATGTGGGACATCATGAGGATGGCGATCATCCTTTCCTTTGTGGCAAATTTCAGCGGTTATCTCGATGGGGTTATTGACGCCATTAATGGCTTGAAGGAGGGATTTTCCGGCAGCGATAATATCTGGCAGTTACTGGATAGCTTATGGGGTAAAGCGAAGGTATTGGGTAAAACGTTACACGACATGGATAACTCAACATACATAAAAGATGAGGGTATGACGGCTCAATTTTATGTCTGGCTCGGAATATTCGTTTTAATGATTATCACCGCCTTTATTTCAATGATCGCGGAAGTCATGGTTTTACTGCTGAGTATTACCGCCCCCGTATTTATCTTTTGTCTGCTGTATGGCTTTTTACGCCCGATGTTTAACAACTGGCTGCAAAATGTTTTCGCCGCCATATTAACGGTTCTGTTTTCTGCGTTATCACTGCGCATTGTCGTTAATTATCTAAACTCGCGGTTAGATATTGCAACCCAACTGTCAGCACAATCCAACATTGTGGAGTTAGGCGCGCAGGTCTGTCTGGCCGGTGTCTGCGCTGCAATACTGGTCTACCTCTCCGCAAAACTGGCCGGAGCGCTGGCCGGAGCCAGTGCAACCATATCTATGCAGGGGCTGGCAGCGGTGGGTATCGGCGCGGCAGCGTTTGGTGCCGGGAAACTGGCAGCAAGAGCCGGGCAGCTGACAACCCGCACCCTTCAGGACAATATTCAGGGCTGGAGAAATGCCAGTGCGGGTAAACCCGGCAGTGGTCCGGGATACAGTGCGGCTCAGGCACGTAAGAATGCGATTGAACAGATGATTGCCCGCAACGAAGCCCGGAGACTGGCGCGATCAAGAGAAACGGCTGTTCAAAAATTCCATCGTTAAATCTGTCATCCCTGGTCGAAATCTCCCCGTTACATCCCTTGTGAAAACATAGCCGTGTTTTCATTCCACTGATCTCACTGAGGAAAAATCCCATGAAACGCTTGATTGCGCTGGCTTTGCTGTGCGCGCTTTCCGGCTGTGCACAGTCTCCCCGTCCTCCTGCCTTTGGTGGTCAGGGCATCCCGGTGAACACCCCTCAGATTATGGCGGAGTTAAACAGTCATGAGTGAACAGACCCTCATTGCGGATTCCCGCACCTTTGAGCAGCAGATGATTGAGCGGGACAAACGTGCCACGAAAGCCGGGTTTATGGTGGGCGGCGCGGGCCTGCTCCTCGCCGCACTGGCGCTTATCGCCATAGTGCTGATGTTGCCGCTGAAACAAACGGTCGTTGAACTGTACACCGTGGATAATCATACCGGGCGGGTGGAGCACGTCAGCCGCGTATCAAAGACCAGCCTGACGGGCGAGGACGCTTATCAGAAGGCGATGACCGCCAGCTACGTCAGACTGCGTGAACGGTACGTGTACCCTTCCCTGCAGGACGATTATGCAACAGTACAGGTTTATAACAGTCCTCAGGTTAACGATGACTACCTGGCGCTGTATGCCGGAAAAGATGCCCCAGACAAGGTCTGGCAGAACGCGGCTCATACCGTGCAAATCGACATCCTGTCAAACCAGATCACCGAAGGCACTGTCCCCGATAAAGTCGCAACTCTCCGATACAAAAAGACTATCCGCCGCCTCGCTGATAACAGTATCCGCACCGAATACTGGGATGCCCGCCTGACGTTCCAATCCGATCCCGGCAGAGAAATGAGCGATACGGAGCGGGAGATTAACCCGTTCGGTTTTACCGTGACCAGCTGGCAGGCAGACCGTGAAATCCGGGGAGGTGAATAATGAAAAGCATCATCCTTATCGCACTGGCGCTGATGCTGTGCGGCACGGCATGGAGCGCGGCCGTTCCGCAGGCGAGTAGCTATGATGCCCGCGTTCAGCAGGTTGTCTATAACCCGCTGAACGTTACTGTCGTCAATACCCGTCCCGGTTTCATAACCACACTGGTGTTTGACAGCGACGAAGCGGTTATCAGTGCCAGACCCGGTTTTGAAGAAGCGTGGGAAGCCACACCGGACGCCAACCGGGTCAACGTCCGCCCGGTGGCGCTCGTTCAGGGCGCGCCCGGCGCAGACGGCAACACCACGCAGGTGGTGATCCCCCCTAACAACCAGGACTGGCATACCAACATGCTGATCGTCACCACCCGTCGGCTGTACAACGTCGAGCTGAACGTCATCGATGATAAGTCACCTCAGCAGCCTGCTTTCCAGGTGAGTTACCGTTATCCGGTCGAAGACAGGGAGAAGGCCAGCCGTGAGACAGCGGCCAGAGCGCTGGAGCGGGAGCAAAAACAGCAGCAGACTGACATTCAGCAGGCCCTGAATGCCGCGCAGACGCCACGCAACTGGGACTACCTCAAATATCCGGGGCGCGACAGCACCCGTATCGTTCCGGATTTTGCGTATGACGATGGCCGGTTTACGTTCGTGGGTTTCTCTCCGGCCAAATCCATCCCCTCCGTAACGAAAGAGCTGAACGGCCAGGAGCATGTGGTTAACAGCAGTATCCGCAGAAAAGGCAACTTCACCGTACTGGTTATTCAGGAGATCACGCCCCGTCTGGTCCTGCGTTCCGGAAACGCAGTGGTCGGTCTGGAAAATCGCGGTTTTGGTTATGTCCAGGCCGCTGATGGTGCCACGGTTTCTCCGCAGGTTGAACGGGTAGAAAAACCTCAACCCAATGACAACTAAGGAGTCATGCAGATGAATGACGAATACCAGCATTCTGTGTCTGATGGAGTCCGACCTTCTCCGGCACAGACAGATGACGATATCGCCGCGCTGGAGCGCGAGGCCCGTACAAAGCGGGAAGCGGCACTTCTCATAGAGCAGGACGATGAAAAGAATGATCCACTACAACCCGCCGTCAACAAACTGAAAAAGCGCAGGCGCGGGAAAGCCACCGCGTTTCTGGCGATCGCCGCCGTTGCGCTGATTGCATTGGCATGGGCGGGCAACTGGGTATACCGCAATCTTCTCTGGCAACCCGGTGAAGAAAATCGGCAGGATGCTGCGCCACAGACGAACCGGACAGATTACCGGCAGCGTACCGATCTGGGTACGCAAAATGCCGAAGCCGAAGCGTCGGAACCGGCGGAAAACAACCCGCGCATGACGACAGCCCCGGAGGCTGAGATGCCGCCTCAACTTGATAAAGCCCATTTTCTGGTTCGTCGCGATGGGTCAGCCGCTGCGGCCCAAACCCCGGTACGGACCCGGCAGCAGGAGATGACGCAGGCAACCTCTGACGGGCAACCGTCAGGAACGTCATCCATTGTTCAGCAAAACAGCACTGCGCCACAACCGGCCCCCTCCCCTGCAGCGGTCCAGCGTATTCCCTACAACCCGGACCTGTACGTCCCCGAAAATACCGCTATTCCCTGTTCTCTGGATTACCGCTTTGTCTCGGACCGGGCAGGGAAAATCCGCTGCACGATCGCCGAGGATATCTGGAGTGCAAGCGGTAATACGAAACTGATTGAAAAAGGGACTGCGGCTTCAGGCGTTTACCAGACTGGCGCAGCGACAGGAATGGCCCACGGACAGGAACGCGCCTTTCTCATCATTACAAAACTGCGTACCCGCCAGCCCCCTTACCTTGATATTCCGCTGGTCGATACCCGTGCTGCCGGAGAACTGGGCGAGGCTGGCGTTGACGGCTGGATCGACACGCATTTCAGAGAGCGATTCGGTGGCGCATTACTGGTTGGTATGATCCCTGATATTGGTGCATGGGCATCCAACAGTGCTGGTCAGAAAGATCGAAACACGGACTATACCGAAAACAGCCGTCAGGCCATGGCGGATATGGCACGTACCACGCTGGAAAACAGCATCAATATCCCACCGACCCTCGACAAAAATCAGGGGGAGATCATCAATCTGATCACAGGGCGGGATATTGATTTTTCCGGCATCTATACGCTGAGGTTGAAGAGTGAATAATCGAAAGTTTCTGTTTGGCGTTACCGCGACAGACGTCATCGTCAGGGACGATTACAACAATGCCGTAGTCAACGACGTAATGTCACACCTTACCGGGATCAGGAGAATAGTCATGACATGTTATCGTGCCGGGGGCACATTGACAGAGCTCATCATTGACTTTGGGGAAGAACAAACATTCTGCCTCACCATCGGTGAAGGTTCTCTGGATGTACCGCCTTTTACCTCAGACGATATCCAGCTGGCACATAAGCAGATATCGCTGCCTGACGTCACCGATATTATCATTCTTGTGACGACATTAGCCCGCTATGCCGGACTGTCCCCCTCCTGCTCCGGGGATGGAGAATCATCTGCCCTGCTGGAGTTCAGCTCGTAGTAAATCGCCAGTTGACGCAGCTTTGATATTTCAAGGTTGATAACGGATTTTCCTGCGCTGTTTTCCCGTTCAGAAACAACCGGATTGAGCAGAAACACACGGAAATACCTGACGTTTTCTGTGTCCAGTATTTCATCGATATAATGACCAAACCGGCCTTTCGCCATCAGATCTTTACTGACATACAGGCGAACAGGTTTACCCTCATGTTTATCAAAGAAATTAAAAAGAAAACCCCGTCCATACCGATGCATTAGCGTCCCGCCGCCATAGATGACACCCGCGTACGGGTTAGTCAATCCTCGCTGAATATGCGTTATATATTCATGAAGATAGACCTGACCGTGGTGCATGATCCTGAGTCTTAACGCCCTGAACTCATCAGGCAACGTTTCTTTCGCTTCCTGCCATGTGTCGATCAGTCGCTGCAGCTGGTTGGTTCGCGTGTATCGACTCCAGCGTGGCTCTTCACCTGCATCGGACTCTTCATCATCCCCGACAGGTTTTTTTACATAAGCTGGAGTAACAAGCTTAAAGGGATCGGCTGGCTCACCATCAGGGTCATCAATTGAAGGATCAAAGCAGTTGATATAGTCCGTCAGCTTTTGCTTTGCTTTTCTTTCCGTGAAATCAGCTTCTGATTCGTCCGGACGTCTGCCCTGCTCGGCATCTTCAGTAAACGCGACCCATTCACATCCGAACTTGTGAGGATGGGGTGAACGAAAGTGTGCGGCCTTGAATTTTTCACCATCTTCAGCTTTGACGTGATAGTTAACGCCACTGATGGTGACATTACAGTTGCGATCGCTACAGGAAAAAGTGAACCGCTTTCTTTCTTCCGGCTTTCTGGAAAAAAATTCCGTTCGCGCTTCATCAATGGACAAGCAGCGCCCCAGTTCATGGCAATAAGCGAACAGTACCTTCGTCTTCGACATGCTCCCTCCACACATTTATCCGATTCAAGGATATCACATGAAAAACCTATCTCTCGACCGCTATAAGCAGCGATTTTTTGGCGATTTTCTGGATCGCCGAGGACTGACAGAGATCGCCGTCAACCGCCCAGGCGAGCTATTCACCAAAATTGGTGGCATCTGGGAACAGCATACTGTTCCGCTAGATTATGAAGGCTGCTACTACTTTGCCAGATGCCTGGCGAAGCATCACGGCGACAATATCGAAGATATCAAGCCGGGGCTGTCAGCCACGCTGGAATCAGGCGAACGTTGTCAGGTGATTGTGCCCCCGGCCTGCGAGCGTAACACGGTGTCCATCACCCTGCGTAAACCCTCACTGGTGCAGATCCCGCATCAGGACTATATCGACGCCGGGTTTTATAACCGGGTGACGGGTACAGAAAAAACGCAGACGCACGATCAGGAATTACTGACCTTATATAACGCGAAAGACATTCCGCGCTTTATGGAGAAATGCGTGGAATACGGTAAAACCATTGCGGTGGCCGGGGAAACCAGTACCGGGAAAACCACTTATATGAAGATGCTGATTGGTTTTATTCCGCGCCATCTTCGTATTACGACCATTGAAGATAATCCAGAAATCACCCTATTTATTCATAAAAACTACGTCCACCTTTTTTATCCGTCGGAATCGGCAGATGAAAAAGGGTCAATTGTGACGCCCGCCAACCTGCTGCGCTGGAATTACCGCATGAATCCCGACCGCATACTATTAACCGAAGTACGCGGCGGTGAGGCCTGGGATTTTCTCAAGATAACCGGTTCCGGCCATGAAGGCAGTATGACCTCTATTCATGCCGGTTCGGCAATGGAAGCGGTAGACGGTTTTATTACCCGTTGTTATGAAAACCCGCAATGCGCCCGACTCCCTTACACCTTTATGTTACGCAAGGTGTTGGACAGTCTGGACGTTATCGTGAGTATCGACCTTGACGGTAATGTGCGCCGGATGAATGATATTTATTTCCGGCCACTGCACCGCAGCGCCTTTTTTGAGGAGATGAAAGCATGATGAAGGTTATAAATATGCTGCTATTTTCGCTGGTACTTTCCGGCTGTTCTTCACCCCCGCCACCGGTTACTGTTGAATGGGATAAACCGGGCCAGTCAGTGAATACCGGTTTACCGAAATGGCGAGACAACCTGATTATTATTCCTTCTCCGATTGTTATAGATAAATGGTTATTATCCATCCACACACGGAATTTTAATGAGACACGCTGGACGCCCTCTGTATTTTACGCGGCCGCCCACTCTGCGCGTATTGTTGTTGCAGCGCCATCAGGCGCAGAATTCTTTATTGCAAAAAACTGGCTGCGTCGATATGGCGCAAAAGGCGTTATTGAATATCAACCTGTCTCTGGATGCCTGACATGCAGCGACACTCGCATTTATTTTTCGCATTAAAACCGTTCCCTCACATTCTGAAACTGGCCTTACTGTAAGGACTTCATCATGAAATATTCCGTTATTGCGACTGCAGTGCTGTGCATTGCTGCCGGAACACCTGTTTATTCTTTCGCTGCTGACCCATGTGAAGTGGTGCTTTGTATGTACGGTAAAGCAACCGGAAACAGCGGAGGAAGTGAATGTCGTTCTGCGGAGCGTGCTTTCTTCAATATCGTAAAAAAGAATAAACACGGTTTTTTACCTAACCACACACTGAATGCCAGAAAAGCTTTCTTGGGAATATGTGCCAGTGCTGACCCGGAGGCGGTGAATAAAATCCTTTCCAGGTTTGGCAGGTTCAGAGGGTAATCTGACATTGGCCGTAATCTTAATATATTTCCTGCATGGAGAAACAAAAGTGAATAAAGAAGACTTGTTTATTGCCAATATACACTCAACGCATCACGACAGAATATCTGTCACATGTATCTATGATTCTCTTTCAAAAGAAGCCAATCAGGGATGCGGGCTTTATTACGAGATATATGAGAGTCGATTTATCGGTTTATTGCGACATCGTCTGTCACAGCTTAATGAATCGGACGCCGAGAAGCTCAGGCGGTATGCCGAAAGTCAGGGAACGAAAGTCGATGATGACACCTACCATGCAGTATTAAACGCTGAACGAGAATGCCGGGCTGATATAGCCCGCGAACAGATGTGAATAACAAACATTGATAATGTCTCGAATGACGCCACAGACTGACAGACGGCGGTTTTAAAGCATGCTTATTTTTGGCTTCAATTTCGGAGAAATTGTTAAGCCGTAAAATAAGTATGTGGAGCGCGGACAGAAAATTCAATTTCGCAGAAATTGCTAATTTTCAGGCACCGCGCCCACCTGCGAACATTCGCCCAAAGCGAATTGAGCAGGCCGGGGGGAGCCGAATAAATTTCGCCGCCCCAGCGAGCGAAAAGCTGTCGCCCACGACAGCGGTTTATTTGGGGGGCAAAGCCCCGCACACCGTCAAGCCAGGTAATATTTCCCGCCCCAGCGGGGAATATTGCCGATCAGGCGCGACCAACCCCTTTAAAGCAGCGTTCCCGTTTTTTGGAGCCTGCGAGAAAAAACAGGCGAAACGCGCGTCTTAAAGGGGTTGGTCGCGCGTAGCGGGCGACGGTGTGCCGCCTTTGACCCTGGGGGTTTTGGCGCGGCGTCCAGCCACAACATTACCCCCATGCGACAGGCAATAAGGGCGTCCAGCCCGCATGTACTGGCGCACGCCGTTTCGTGCAGGAAAGCATGCTTTCCTACATATGGCCGCACAGCGGCCACCTTCTTTGCCCATACGCTCGCCCCGCCTTTTCGCCCGACCCCGTGGGGCGAAAAGGCGGGGCGATGTTATGGGGCGAATCGCTGACGAAGGAGGCATGATGATTTTAAATAAGCTTGCCGCTTCACTGTCGCCGATAGTGAACGGGATGCTGGCGCTGCTCGCTTTTGTGCAACAGCAACAACTGATGCTGGCATTATTAGCGGGGATGACGATGCCGTTTTTTGCGTCGATGAAAAGCGATGAACGGCAAAAAGCCCCGTTGTGGAAAAAGCTGATTATGGCTTTTTCCATGGTGTGTTTTCTCTCTGGCACACTGGCCCCGGTCGTTATCGGCTTTTTTCAGTGGCTGTATAAGACCAGACTCACCAGTGATAATACAGTACTGGCCTGGTCAGTACGGATTGCTTTCACTGTAACCGGGATTATTTTTCATATTATGCTTCGCCGGATATTCACGCCGGAACTGGACAAAATAAAGAAACACCTTGTTAAAAAGACCACTCTTGAACGGGAATTGCGCACCGATGTCCGCACAGTAAAGTCCTTGTTGCCGGAAACACTGCATTATGATCCGCTGGATTATATCGACCTGAATAAAGGCATTTTTACTGGCATGGACAGGGAGAACGAACCAATGTATCTCCCGTTAAAAGACTGGCAGAAACAACACGCTGATATTATCGGCACCACCGGGGCCGGTAAAGGGGTTGCCACCGGCATATTGCTTTACCAAAGTATTCTGGCCGGTGAAGGTGTCTTTGTTATGGACCCTAAGGATGATGAATGGGCTCCACACCTTTACCGCAAAGCATGTGAGGATGCAGAAAAATCCTTTGCCTTAATTGACCTGAGAAAACAGACATATCAATTAAATCTGATTGAAGATATTACCGCCGATGAACTGGAAGAGCTTTTTGTTGCGGGTTTCAGTCTGGCAGAAAAAGGTCTGGAATCGGACTTTTATCGCATTGATGACCGAAAAGCCGCACGAATGGCCGCACAATTTGTCAGCGATAATCCATTAGCAACAATCCGTGATGTTTATAATGGTGATTACGTTCAGGGAATTGCTGAAAAAATTAAAGCTTTTTTTGGAAAAATTGAAGAGCTGGCATTATTAAATTCCATCAATTCACCGAAAGGTTTTTCCCTTAAACAAATTTTTGATGAAGGCGGCTGCTGTTATGTTATCGGCTCCATGCGAAACAGCAAAATTATTACTGCCCAGCGTATGCTGTTGGTTCGCCTTTACCAGTTAGCAGAAAGGCGCGACCGTATAACAGACATACCTCGCCCCATTGCCATTTATCTTTCCGAACTTAAATACCATTTGTCCAGACCAGCATTGGAGGGATTAGGCGCGGCGCGCGATAAAGGCGTGCATATTATTATGGACCACCAGTCCATTGCCGATTTAAAAGACTGCCCGGCAGATTTGAAAGGTGACGCCGTTGTCGGGGCTGTCGTTGAAAATGCCAAATTCAAACTGGTTTATCGCGTCATGGACCCGGATACGGCGGAATGGGTGGCAAGAATGTCAGGTACTATTCTGGTAGATGACGAACTCCGTAAGGCTAAAACGGATAATATGCTGACGGAGACTATCGACAGTGAGCGCACAATTCGCCAGGCCGAACGTTTCTTTATTGACAGTAATATGATCCTGAACCTGCCTGATTTTGTCAGCTTTATCTTTACGACAAAGTCACTTCCTGCTGCGTCACTGATGTCGCCAATAAAGGTCAGAAAGAGTCGGTTAAAAATCTTTTCGGTTTCTCCTGAAATTACCGCAGCAGCGGCACCGGTTAAGATCACACTGGATTTTGGCGACGATGATAAACCAGCCATGCCGGATGTGATGACAACGCACCCGGATCATTTCATTGACGAAACCAAAGTCAAATCAGCAAAGCCGGAGCCTGATGATGAAGAACACCTGTCCCCGCTGGATTTTTAAGGAAAGGTTATGCTAATTCCGACATATCACGAGCGTCAGATGCGCAACAACGAGAAAATAAAACAACTGCTTAATTTCCTGAAAGAAGAGACCTATAGCGATTTTAAAACGCTGATGCTGTTATTTGGTTTCCGGGATCATAAGTCGCTTTATTCGCTGCTGGCAAAAACGGAGCGAATGGGGTTAATCCAGAAGCATATGCTTGAATCACGGACAATCAAGATTTCATTATGGGGGATCACCAGCGACGGGCTGGCGGTGGTATTAACCCCGAATGATAAAATCTTTCCCGCGAGGTTTGAACCGTCCAGAATTACCGGCTGGACGCTGGAGCATCATCTTGATAATCAGGCCGCCAGGCTTATTCTGGAGAAGAAAGGCGCTTCGGGATGGATTAACGGCGACCGTGCCACCTTTATCAGCCAGTATCAGGTGAAACATCGCCCGGACGGGTTACTGACCCTGCCTGACGGTAACGTTATTGCCATTGAAACCGAGCGCCGCCTGAAAACCCGAGCCCGTTATCAGTCGATCATGGCAAGCCACCTGCTGGCACGTACCCGCAAGCAGTGGATTTACGTTTTTTATGTTGTGCCCGATCCACAGAAGAAGCGTTCGCTTGAACTGCTGTTTGACAGCATCAGGCATGTAATCATCAACCATCAGCACGTCCCGCTGGAAGAACGCCACCGTCGGGTGTTTCGCATTTATACCTTTGATGAACTGAAACACCTGTCATTAGGCAGCTATACGTAAGCTTTTACTCAGGCCATCGTGATGGCCTCACCGGCCTGGCGGCGATACCGCCAGGCCGGAATTTTTTTATTCCACTGCGAGGCGCAGACTGTTCGGTACTCGCTGAGCTGCGTTCCGCCTCAGTCTGCACCTTGCAGCGTTGCCGGTTAAAAACCATGTAACCGCATTCCCTTGCGGTTGTCTGATTCCGGTCTCAGAGTTTATCCATCAGGTAACGATGTGCTTTAGAGGCGGCGCTGGCCGCTTTGAAAATATAGCGCTTGTCGTTTTTCAGCGCTTTCAGCCAGGAAGCGATGTAGCTTTCATGTTGTACCTCACCATCAATCCCCAAATCCGCCATCAGAAAGGCACTTCCCAGCTCCGCCACCAGTTCTTCCTCTGCATAATCCGCACTGCCAAACTTCCCTTTCATTTCACGGTTCAGGCGTTTTTTTCCCCCACTCCAGTGGACAAGCTCATGCAGGCCGGTAGCGTAGAAGTTAGCCGCATCCGAAAACAGATGGCGCTCCGGTAGCCAGACTTCATCTGTTGATGGACTGAAAAAAGCATTTTGTCCTTTCTCGATGATGTTTGCGCCGCTCTTCCTGAACAGGTTTTCAGCCTGCGGCAACGGGTCAAAGGTTGCTTCCGGGCTGACGGTTTCCTTTGTCAGGGCCAGGCCGTCGATTTGCTGAACGTTAAACACGGTGAAGGTTTTCAGCATCGGGATATGTTCAACTTCTCCGGCATCGTTTTCCTTCTCCAGGGTGGTGTAGAAAATAGCTGTTGTGCCACGTTCACGCGTGCGAACCTGTCCACCTGCTGCCTGAGCCTGTTTGTAAGTCATCCAGCGGGAATCGCTGAAACCCTGTTTAGATGCGCTGCACCACAGCAACATGATATTCATGCCACTATAAGCCGCACCAGTGGCGTAATTGGATGGCAGACCAGACATGCCCGATACACGCTGCCACGGGCAGGACCACGGTTTTACACCGGCTTCCAGCGCTGTAATGATGTTGTCGGTAACGGTCTGATAAATATCCGTTCTGGTTTTAGAAAATTTCGTTTTTGAGGAGCCTGACGGGTCCAGCGGGGATACGCTGGTCGCCGCGGCGGCGTTAGGGGCGCTAGTCTGGGTGGTATGCAGGGAAATAGCCATGATTTTTCTCCATCAGTCGTGTGATTTTCGTCTTCGTATCGCCTGACGGTTCGCTTTCCCGGCAGCGTTCTGGCCCGCAAGGGCGCAGCATGCGTGCCATTTACCCTTGCGGGACGGGTTGCGTTGGGAAACGATTAACAGGAAGCCGATACAGGAATGAAAAGCGCACAGGAGAAAAAACTTTCCCTTGCATAGCTGGGCGTAGCGCACCTTACTCCGCAGTGGTGAAATGTCGATTTAGGTGGTGTTGAGTCGGGGACTGGCACTGACAGGAACTTCATGTAGGTGTTAGCATTCTTTCCTGCCGGACGAGACAATCCTTCTAACCGGGGGCGGTTTGTTCTTAAATTGTCTCGTTCTGGCATTAATCACTACCGGGTCCGGGCTGTTTCCTCATTGAACGCAGCGTACAGTCTATCCACCACCGCCCGGATCCGGGGTGAGAGATTTCTTGAAACAGGCCACAGCGCCGTAACCGGGGCATCATACCCGGGGGTCTTAACAGGTATAATCCTCAGTTGCCCTTTAGCTATTTCGTCTCCGACCAGCCATATTGACAGGAAGGCAATCCCCATCCCTCCGACAGCCGCGTCCCGCAAAGCTTCCCCGTGGCTGACAATGTGACGGATAGTGGGTTCAAGCAGGACCATGCGGCCATTTTCATCCTGCACTTTCCAGGGCAATACTCTGCCATCCCTTGAAAAGCCCAGGCAGGCATGTGAAAGCAGCTCTTCTGCACTGCCAGGCAGGCCGTGACGATTAATGTATGCAGGAGAAGCGCATATGACAGAACGCTGAGTGGCAATTTTTCGCCCGGCAAGACTGGCAGAGTTTCCTGTGTCACCAAGTCGCACAGCAAGATCGATATTTTCCTCGATAAGGTCCACCCGGCGATCGGTGAACGTGATATCCAGTTTAAGTTCTGGGTATTCAGAACACAGCGTAGCAAGGACAGGCATGACACAAATCCGGCCATATGAGACGGGAAGACTGATGCGCAGCGTACCTGAAACCACCTTTTTGCGGGACGCCAGAAGAGATTCTGTTTCATCAAGCTCATCCATAACCCTGAGGCAGCTCCGGTAATACAGCTCCCCCTCTTCGGTCAGGCTGATGCTGCGGGTGGTACGGTTCAGCAGTTTAACACCGAGCCGTTGTTCAAGGCGGGCGACATGTTTGCCGGTCGCCGATTTTGATACGCCCATCCGGACTGCGGCAGCGGTGAAACTGCCTGTCTCCACGGTATGCACAAAAGCAACCATGCTGAGTAACTGAGAATGCAGAACGAATGCCATTAAATTGTCTCCATATGGGAGGAAATATTACTCCTTTATATCGCGATACACGCCGCATTGTTGCCAATAAGATGATTTTTCCAACTTACTGGAGAAATCACTATGGCTCAAATGATGAAACGCTGGCAGTTGTCGTCTTTCGGTACTGAAAATCTCCACCTGGCAGACGTGCCTTTGCCGGAACCAGGGCATAACGAGTTGCTGGTTCAAGTCTCTGCGGTCTCCCTTAACTACCGGGATAAACTGGTGCTGGAGGGGAAACTGTTGCCTGACCTGCCGGAAATGCCTTTCACGCCCGTTTCAGACATGGCGGGAGTTGTTGTCGCAAAAGGACCCGGCGTGACCCGTTTTCGTAACGGAGACCGTGTCACAGGGAATTTCTGGACGCAATGGGTGGATGCCGATGCACCGGAAGACATGGTCCGTCATGGCCGCTCACTGGGCGGCCCGCTGCCCGGAATGCTGGCTGAATATGTCATACTCCACGAAGATGTAGCAGTCGCCTCTCCTGATACACTGAGTGATGAAGAAGTTTCTACTCTGCCGGTTGCGGCCCTGACGGCCTGGTTCGCGCTGGTGGAAACAGGAAATCTCAGAAAGGGACAGCGGGTGCTGGTTCAGGGAACCGGCGGCGTAGCACTGGCAGGGCTCCAGCTGGCACGGGCCTTGGGGGCGGAAGTGACCGTTCTCTCCCGTAGTGAAGAAAAGCTACAGCGTGCAAAGGCGCTTGGGGCATCAGGTCTGATTAATATCCGCCTGACACCGGAATGGTCATCGCGGGCTTCTGAACTGTCCGGGGGGCGCGGATTTGACCATATTCTGGAGCTTATCGGTGGGGATAACCTGCGCCTGTCTGCGGATGCCCTTGCACCGGGAGGCAGGATTGCTCAGATTGGTTTCCTTAAGGGCAATGATATGGTGGTTCCTGCCGTCCCCATGATGCTTAAAAGAGCGGTTATTCAGGGGATTACTGTGGGCCACCGACGGGCTTTCGAAGATTTATGTCAGGCGGTTGACCACCATCAGATTAAACCGGTGATTGATAAAATATACAATTTAGCTGACGCGCAGGCAGCCTTCACACATCTGGAGGAAGGACCATTCGGGAAAATCGTCATCCGAATCGGTTAAGCATCTAGTAGAGAGCATGTGGTTGCTGTATCGAGCGCATGAAGCAAATGAAACACCGTATGCCGCTCCGGCTGCAGACAGGTAATGGCAGTTAATTCATCTCATAATTGCTGGACAGATGGGCATATGAGAATAAGGTGACGATGGACTTCTCACGACCGGGAAAACCCACAGATAATGCGCTGGTCGAGTCATTTAATGGCAGCCTCCGTGATGAATGTCTGAATGTGCACTGGTTCCTGTCGCTGGAATGTTCAGGAGAAAATCGAACAGTGGCGACAGGAATATAACAGAGAGAGGCCCCTTCATGATTAAATAATCAGACTCCGGAGGAGTTTATTCGGAGTCAGCAAAACGGTCCGGATCTCTGATTTGACCTGGCATCGATATTGGGAAGGGATCAAAAATCCCGGTTCTCTGATTACCCTTGGAACCAATATTGGGAGGTAATCACTATAACAGGCGTGCTTACAAATAACTAGTATATGTGGATTTTTTAATCATGAAATAAACATACCAGCAATGATAGAGGCTCCAATTATTGGGAATTTCACGAGAGAGGCTGATATTAATTCAAGGTACCAACAATAACGTTTAGAGGAGATGGGTTGATAACTAGTCATTAAACGAAGGCAATGATTCCTTTCATTATTGACTTTGAACAATAATGATTAAACCCTCTATTGATTAGAGGATTTAATCAATAGATTAAATAGTAAGCACGAAATTTTTAGGGTTCAGCAATTACCAACTCCATTTTTGGACCAACGTTAGCTAAGATTAATCTCCGGGTTTCTGGATCAACCCAAAACATAAGTCTTAGCCCTTCATGATGTTTTGTAAGATGGCACCTAAAACCCTTAAACCCCTCAAACACAATTTGTTCCTTAGAGTCTTTTGATTTTCTGAATGGATTGATGTCAAGATCTTCACGTTTACGACAAATTATTCTCAAAACCATATCATATAGCAAAGCAGAAAATTTTTGGGTATGAGCACATTGATTATCCACTAAAGATTTGTAGAAACTCCCACCGATGTCAAAATCATCCCAAGAAATAGACCTCTTAAGATTATTGATAGATACGTAATTTAGCACGCCGAAATAAAAAGCCAACTTTAGACTTTGTATTGAATCAGCACTTTTATAAAAGTCATAGCCATTTAATTTTACAATAACATCCCTAACATTACCAAACACTGTAACTTTTTTGTTTATATTAAAAGGCATTTCACCTAGAACATCAGGTTCTATTAGAGTTATTCCTGCATCTATCTCAACTTCGAAGTTAGTATTATATGAACTGTTTTTTTGAATTGAGAAAATATAACTTTCCTGCTGAGATAATATTGATTGGAAAATAATCTTATGGAATAAATTTCTATAGTGTAATTTTCTTTCTTCTGAAAGATAAGATAATATCGGAGACGTTATTTGAGGTTTCCATTCAATATCATAGTTATCAATATCATTGCTAAATTCAGGGACAGCGTTTACAAGTTTATACAGCGTTCTCACAATATCATTAGCACTAAATCTGGTATCTTTATCCTGTGAAATTATTTTTTTGAAATAAGAATCTGACGGATAGAAATCAACCTTACCCATCTCCGATAAAATGTCATACTCTTTAAAAACCTGAACATTCGCGTCATCTATGATTTCATTGATTATCCTTAGATCTTCAACATACTGTTCAAGAAACTTCCCACGACAAATTAATGGGGCAATCAAATACTCAGTGTTAATAATCAGCATCTGTATCCTCCATTGAACTCTTTTCCTTTTTGCTTTTGTTACTAGCTGCAATTAGTATTTTCTCAATCTCTTTATCAGTTTGATCAAAAAAGCCTTCAGGCCAATTTGGTATTGCTCCAAACCTGTTAATGTCGACTTTTTCGAAAAATGAGCAATTCTGTACTTTATTTACAAAATATAAAAAATTAGAGTTTATTAATTTCGAATCAGGTGATTGTGCGATTCTTAACCTTAATCTATTAATGATATATTCACTATGTGTTTCAATAATGCATTGCCTTTCTGTTGTAGAACAAGCAATTATCAAGTCGCATAATCTTGATTGGATTTTAGGGTGCAAATGTAATTCAGGTTGCTCAAGAATAAGAATGTCATTTTTTTCAGAAAGTAACAACATTACTATTATAGGTAAAACCTGACTTACACCAACCCCAACATGACTTAATCCTTGTAGTTTTTTGTCATTAACATTCTTGACTTGCAAATTATAACCAAGCTCTCCCCTATCTCCGACTTCAATTTCTGTGAGAACACCTAAGTATGATAACCACGAAATACATGCATTGTATAAAGTATCGCGCCTTTCCTCGAACTTAATATTTTGTTCTTTATTAAATAGGATCGGAAAATTGTATGAGATTATCATATTTTTCTTTTTATATAAAAGTGCTGCAGTGAACTCACCTCTTAAACCAACACTTTCGTCGTCATACTGGTTTGTATCATAAAATGGCCCAGGTGCATTTCGAAGAGGACCAAGGTATTTTATTCCCCTAGCAAAATGCTTATATATTACTTCATTTATTTCAGATAGAACCGGCATTTCATATTCAGTATTAGCTATTAATCTCTTTGAGTTTTCAAACCAAATTTCTTGAAGTTGAGCCCGGTTCTCATCCAATAAAACTATTAATTGTTGGCGTTTTTCTTGATCTAGATTTTCGATTAAATATTGCCATTCTTTAATATGTGTTTTAGCTTTTAAAAAATGATCAGGTATATCAGAAGAGTTTAATTTAAAGTTAATAGCAATAAAATCCTCTTTGAAACTTTCTAACCCAACAGTTAATACACTTTCTAAGCCGACATAACGTTCATTAAATTTTTCAGAAGGAATGTTCAGCTCTCTTTTTAAATTACTTAACTTATCGTTAATTAACTCGACAATTCTAATGGCAAACACTTCCGGTATAAAGATATTAGATAGCTCTCTTTTTTCTACATCTTTAAATATATTTTTCTTAAATAAAAACTTTTCTTCATTAATCATCAATGGTATCAAGTCTTGACTTATTTTCTTTGAGACTTGATAACTCAACTGAATTTTAGTTGGTATAAATCCATCGAACTTAGATACTCCTGTAAATTCATATCCTGGATAAATCTTCTGTAAATCAGCTATATCTTCACCATATAAATTTAATCTAATTAACGAGGATTTTTCCACCTCAAATGACAGTTTGGGTTTTAAATTATCAAAGTCACAGTTATTACTGAAAGTAACTAATTTAACTCGATTTAATTCAGGGTTGTATCGTCTTTTGTCAACATCCGACTCAATAGAACCAAAAGAAAACTCTAAATATATCTTTTGAATCCCATCTTTCTTTAAAAAATCATTTTCTGGAAAAAGATCAAATGAGATTGATATCTCATTTAAATCAGTTGAATGATTAAGTATATTCTCGAACGCCCCGAGTTTAATAAAGTTACCATTTAGGATAACTCTTCCATCTTTGAAATTGCTGGAGAATGTTTGAGCTATCATTAAAATAGCCTGGATAAACGAGCTTTTTCCACTGCTATTAGGTCCACATAAGTATAGACACGATCCCATCTCAATTGGTTCTGATGTATTTAAAGATTTGAAGTTATGAATGGAGATATTATTAATCATTTTTCCGCCATTATGATAAGCTATAAAAGTTATAAGATATTCAATTCGCTAATAACTTTATGATATTTGTTACAACCACGACATCTTCCACATGGTATATTGCTAGTATGGCAACTATGAGCCCATAACAAGTAGTCATAAGGTATTTTTGATTTACAAATCAATTCATAAGTTGTCATATTTATGGCTGGTGCTTCCAACACTAAATTCCCTTCCTGGAATTTAAGTAAATCAGACATCAATGTAATGAACTCTAAAGTGCCATCCTTATGAGTAGAATCACTACTAACTGTACCAATAAAAAGCCGGTCAATTCCAAGACTAATAGCCTTCATAGCAATTAGCGTTACTAACATTTGATTCCTATAAGGCCACCAGTCAGTTTCAGGCGCATTTTTATCTGAGGCCTTACCTGCTAAATCACCTGATCCTAAACTGCTACAATCAATTCTCAAAATATGATGTTCTATATTTAATATTTTACAAATTTGCTCAGCAGCTTGAACTTCAGCATTGGCAGCTTTTTGACCGTAATCAACAGTAAAAGCAACTTCCGGTTTTTTCCACCAAGCAATAGAAACAGAGTCCATACCGCCTGATAAAATCAGTCCTGTTCTTTTATACATAATGATTCCCAAACTGTTTTATAAATTGCTGACACGAAATCATTAATAATAAAAGTCTCACTACCTGAAAACATGACAAGATCTTTATCATCAACGCTCTCATTATAAATAATTATTTTCTTCCCTTTAGCGCTGGCAAATCCTATTTCAAAAATTGTACCACTATCAAGACCATCTAATATTGCGAAAACCATATCAGAATTATTTAAACCTACAACATCCTTTTCATAAATATAATTTTTATCATTAGATAAACCTACATCATGATAAGGCGAAAATACTTCCAATCCCATATCAACAAGATTATTCCTGGCTTGTTCAACAATCCACAACTGCGCCAAATTAAATATAGGCCCAGCTAAATATACTCTACATTTCTTTTTATTGTTGATAACTAAGGGTGCTGGTTCATAGGATTTAAGATTAACTTTAGATGGTAAACATTGGGTTTGGCAATAGTAAGATGTCGCCCTTGAAGCATTAAGGGCACTCTCTTCAGGCGACTTTTTTAATACGATCCAGTTAAGGGCAAAGTGGGCTGAAAAACAATCACCAGATCCAATCTTCCATACTCTCTCCGTAATGTACAATGGTATCTTTGAAAATTTATTATTATGGTAAACTAAAGCACCTTCAGGACCTCTTTTTACAACAACAACTTCTGCATTTTCTTTTTCAGCAATAATGCGTATAGTGTCTTCTATGTTGTTAATGCAGCTTGCATTTGCAAGTACATAAATTTCTTTTTCATTTAAAACTAATGCTAAATGTTTTGCTATCGAACCTGTATCACGAAAAGATAATGTATCAAATGTACTTTGTGGATCATAAACTGCATAAACAGCTTCAATTCTCGATTTACATTCAATCATGCCAAACATTAAAACCGATTCAGTTTTAACAATAATATCTGGGTTGTTATTTTTGCTAAGTGGCGGAGTAATATTAGCTAAACCATATGTATAGTTGAATTCTAATGATTCATTAGTATTAAACTGCTCAATTGTTAGATTACCGCTACAAAATCTTGATTCAATTTCAAGAAATTTCTTATATTCATCATTAACATATGAATGCAAATAAACGTTTTCTCCCATTTCACATATGGCTAAAGCAGCGCGTCCACCAGAACCATATACATAGTTCCAATTAGGGTGTAAACATTTTTCGCGATATATACCTCCGATTATATGCATGCGCAGTCCTTAAACGGCATAGATAAAAACTTTGATTTGACCGTTATTAATTTCAGTTATAGAAGCTTGATACAATGTTCCTCCATCAAGACATTTATAAAGACTATCATAATATTCTGGAGACGTAACGCCACCGAGTATCTCAGTACCCAAAAGTGCACAAATGGAATTATCAAGTAGTTCTATATCTAGTAAGTCCCCTATTTTTAGTTTTTTTACTATTAAAGGATTGGGAGAGCGAATATTAGTATAAAACTTTATAACATCACAGCTATAGAATTTTGAGGCCCTTCCAGATGAAAAACTGCCTGATCCAGACATAGTCCATACTCCTTTTCTCTATTCTGAATTTTCCTACATCAATTTGTAAAAAAAATTTTTGATTGTCAATATTTATTCACCTGTTATAGGTTCGGTACGACACGCTATAAGCCAAAACTCGATAAAAAATATCACTAAGAATCAATAAGATAATTAACTTTTGTTAATTGCAGTAGAAGTTTTTAATGTGAAACAAAGATTAAAACTAACGCCAATAAAATCTTACAAGTGTGTCTCAAAAGTTATCATGCTCAATGACTCGAATACCATGACTTGTTGTAACTTTATGATTTAATTATATTCCTCATTTTTATTTCTCTATTTTGCATTTACTTGCCGCAGTTGAATTCTCTCTGATAATTAATCCTTTGTTCTTGAAGTACGTCATCCTCCGCCCATGCCTTATCTATAACGTATTGTATTAATTAGTGAAAAAAGAAAATCAACGTGTAATTACGCCAGTTTTAGTACTACGGTAGCTATCAACGAAGTTGACACCCTTATTCGTTTTTATGCTGCCGTTTTCAGCCCAGTTTCTGGCTTCTCTGGATTCAACATCACCACCTCGACCCGCTGCCATTGACGGCATGAGGTTGACCACCGTTCCGGTCGGGCTTTTTGAGCCGTCTCATACAAGGCTTTTCGTTTTGCCAGTGTAAGCACATCCATTTTAGTTCCACGCACTTTTTGAGATTTCCGGAGTTTCAGTCATCAGCCGGTACTCTTCCGGCGTCAGGTTATTCAGGGATTCATGGGGCCGTTCGCTGTTATATTCAGCCAGCCAGCGCTCTGTAATTTCCCGTGCTTCATTCATAAATAAAAATCCAGTATTTCTGTCCGGTACGTCCGGTTAAAACGTTCAATAAAGGCATTCTGCGTTGGTTTCCCTGGTTTGATAAATTCCAGTATCACACCATGCTCTTCAGCCCACTGCGCCAGCGTCAGCGAGACCAGTTCCGGCCCGTTATCCATCCGCAGTTTCAGCGGATAACCCCGGTTTGCCACGATCCTGTCCAGCACCCTGACCACCCGCTGTGCCGGGATATTCAGATCGATTTCTATTGCGAGAGCCTCGCGGTTAAAGTCATCCACCACATTGAAGGTCCGGAAGCGTCTGCCGCAGACCAGCGCATCGTGCATAAAATCCATGGACCAGCTCTGGTTCATCGCCTCGCTTCAATTACTTCACGAAATACTGATTGATAACCGCCTAATAAAATTGCATTTCTAGAACCTTGGTCTTTACAACCTACAATATTAATAACTGCCTGTGTAGCACTGGAGTTATTGAGCTTTATGCCTTTGTGTGCTTGTGTTTTTTACAGAAACCATAAATCACCATTTCTATTCTTACTGAACCTGGGGAGTTCTGACCGAGACCATGCATGTATTGTTCAGCAGATTTTTGCTATGACAGCGATTTCATACAAACCAGGGGATATTTCAGGAGGAAATTACAGCCATAGGTGGCTATTTCTATGTCGTTTAATTGTGAACGTTTTGCAGGGATACTTACACTACTACTGTGATGATGGCCTGGCAGAGTCAGATAACAACGCGGCAGAACTAGCATTACGTGCAATATGCCTAGGCAAGAAAAACTATATATTCTTCGGCAGCAACCACAAGGGTTAGCGCAGAGCTCTGCTGTATGATCCGATCGGAAAGTACAGGTCGAACGATATCGGTCCGCAAGCCTACCTTCGCCATATACTGAGTGTATTGACGGAATGGTCTTCAAACAAAGTGACCGA
This sequence comes from Kosakonia sp. LAM2021, assembly GCF_016620385.1. NCBI lineage: Bacteria > Pseudomonadati > Pseudomonadota > Gammaproteobacteria > Enterobacterales > Enterobacteriaceae > Kosakonia > Kosakonia sp. LAM2021. The sequence goes on along the minus strand of NZ_JAENHT010000001.1, from coordinate 639,767 downwards.
ACTGCTTGCCATAGAACGTAGATCTCGCCGACAAATAACCCTCAATACGGCGCTCACTTAACGCTTACCATTTCAGTGAGGATACAGTTTACAGGCTGTTAAGCACCACCTTTTGACTGAAAGTTAGGAATGACCGTCACAGAAATTGTTCTTTGTGATTAAGCCGTTTTATGACACCTGCGTGTTTATATAAAACATACGGTATATTTTTATTTCTGATAAGATGTTTTTATCAATTGGAGGTGGATGTAAAATTATATTTACCGGATGGAGTATTTTACATCAACTATATGATTCAACAATCTATCCGGTAAATTTTTCCAGAGGTTATTTTTTTAGCGAAAGATAGGCATATACTATGAAGAAATATAATATTCCTAATGCTAAACATCCGTCTGTAATGAGGATTAAACAGTCTTGGGAATGCCAGTCATTTAATAGACGCATGCCGAGAAAAGAGCATAACAAGACACCTAGAATGAGGACGTAACTCAGACCGGTCATAAAAGAAGAAAATGTACGATGATTATTATAAAAATCACCTTCCCGTGTAAAACTTACGCTTTCTGTCGGTAGATTTAATGCTGTTCTAATATCAGACTCCACACCACCCAAATATTTATAACTACGTCGAATAAAAGAGGTTTTATGGTAAAGGTTTATTGTTAGATAAAAAACAACAATAATGAAGATACTTTGTATGATGCCATACGGAAAACTTTTCTTAAGCTCTGCTATTCGTTCGTCACTCGTAATTCCACACAACTTTGCAATAATATCAACAAGTAAGGGCTGTGTTTCAGACACATTGAATGTTAATAATGTGGAAAAACCGACAACAGCCAGTAATATAAGTAGTGACTGGTTTCTACTTTCCCATACTGAAAATGTTAAATCATAGGTTTTATGATAATGCGCTACCAACAACTCGTTATCCTGCATGACAACCTCTTGATTTTATTTTAACTTCATAATTGCATTGAACAAATTAGCCTGAAATATAGCATCTTTCAAAGCATCGTGATTGGCTGTCATTGGTACACCGAGGAACTGCGTCATATGAGATGACTTACTTTCGGTCCATGATGTTACCAGTCGCCCCATAAACAAAGCCTTAATATCCAGCGCACTAAAGCCAAATGGATTTTCACCAAGGTAAACATGGAAATAATAATTAACAAAAGACCAGTCAAACGGTGCATTCAGGCCAACAAAGACAGGTAATGTAGTTGAAGATGTAACCTGGTCTATCCAATTTTTAAAAGCCAGCATCGCCTCCTCAGGAGGGAGGCCCCTATCCTCAAGTTCTTCTAAGGTAAGCCCGGTAACTTCAAGTGCGGCAGGAATATATTCGGGAGTTATCGGTTTAAGTTCACATGAGAAATTCACATCGGTATCAGACACCAGACATGCCCCAATACTGAGTAAATTATATTTCCCTGGTACTGGACCAGAGGCTTCTATATCAACAGAGATGAATATTTCTTTTTTAATTGTCATGGTATTAAAGGATCCATTGAAACTAATGTCGAACGAGATTTAATGGAATTCCAGTGTGCAAGGAATTCTCGCTTTTTGTCTTCAACCACACCCTCATCGTTCCACACATGGGCGGATACAGTATGAATATCAAACGGTAACTGAGTGCCTTCTTTGGCGAGTATCATTGTGGTAAGCCCTCTTCCTAATGCATATCCCAGTTCAATGAAGCAGTTTGGTCTGGAGCCTGTGATATCTGCGATAACAACTCGGCTTCGGTGAAGGCGTTCGAAGACTTCTTGGTTAATGTACGCATTTTCATAACCCTGGCTACCATCAACAATCACCATACGGTACCCCAGTTCATTCTCCATTACGGGTTTAATAACACATTCAAAGTAGTTCTTAACCGCAATGTAATCCCCATGCGCCCGATTCATTAAACAGACAAAAAATGCAGTAGGTGGCGTAAGGTTTTTTAGGAGCTGTATGATGGTCTGAACACGTTCTTCCGTGGTTTTGCGGTTAGGAAAGTCCAGCAGATTTATCCAATCGTGGGACGAACGGTCATCTTCAGTTTTAAAGAGTCTCTCTGAATGCGAGCTTGCTAGAGCATATTCGAAAATTTTACGAGAACCTGTATTGTTTGCTCCAATTTTGAAATTGAGAGGGATAACAGGTTTGCCAGCATCATGGTAAAGATTTGAGAGAAACAACACCCCCTCACTCCCTCCGATGGTAATGAGTACATCACCTGAACGGGACTGCATCTCCATTCTTTTACTGGCCATGTTCCAGTGGGCTGCACTTTCAATCCTGACATGCGAGGTGCCGCGATATTCATCCCAGTTATCAATATATTCTGCGGGAATTTGGTCCTCATTTTTATGGTGTTTCACTGCAATAATAAGCGGTCCCGGGGTATCTGAAGGCCGATGATGAAGATTTTTTATTGCTTCATTCCAAACTAACCAGTCAAAGCATATCGGTTTGTTATCACTAGCACGAAATTTTTCGGCATCAACAGGAATGACGAAATTTGCCCCCTGGCGTACTAACTCGCGAACAAGGCTGGCAACAAATGCCCGGGCTTTGTCCACTTCATCACTAGTGGCAAGCTCTGTTTGTTCCGGAATGCTGCCGGTAATATGTATGCGTCTTCCTGATAAAAATTGGCCCTGCATGTTATCGATCCTCCATTACAGGTGATGACTTTAATGAAAGTGCTGTCTGAAGGAGTATTTCGTATGACAAAGGTTTATCCGGAAATGCTTTTGCCAGTGCCGCCGGATATAATCGTGTACGGATGTCGGAGAATGTCCATCCGGGATTTCCTTCATTTGGACCAGTTGCCTTAACCAGGACACCCTTTTGTTGGGGGGATAAACCTAAACCTTGTAAATCCATATCAAATAGCGCCAGTCGCTCTGTATCACTGGGGCGAGAGAACTCCTCCACAACAGCGGCGCGGCGGATAAGGGCTGCGTCAAGTACAGATAAACGGTTGGTGCAAAGAAAAATCACGATACGTCCCTGATATTTTCTCAGATCGTCAATGCACTGAATAAGGGTGTTTACGGCGACTTTATCTTCATGGTGACTATGTTCTTGCGTTCGCGATGAAGCAAGCGAGTCGCCTTCATCAATGATCAGTATGCCCCGACGATTTTTTCCTGCGGATTTTATCACCTCTGAAAAGGCCTGGTTTATGAGAGTGCCCATCTCACCAACTTTGCCACTCCCTCTGACTCTGTTACTGATTTTAAAGAGGATGGAATCTTCTGCCCCGGAATCTTTTGCAAGCATGTTTGCAATACATTCGGCGGTTGCAGTTTTACCTGTGCCAACATCCCCATGAAAAATAACGAGTGGATATTGTTCGGAAACAAGACTACAGATGGGTAAGTTATTCTGATGAAACTTTGTTCCCCAAGATTGCAGTTTCCCTAAGTTCAGCAATAGACGTAACTGATTGTGGATTTTGTTGTACCGGTTCTCGAAACCGAGTAATGTCTTCTGCCGTAAAAGAAGGGCATCGTCAGGTAATGGGGTCTCACTATCAAAAATTTTATTTTGTTGAACCATCATGAAAAATCTTTCCTTTCTATGCCATATCCATTGCTTTCGTAGTCTCGCCCCTTTGTTGAATTAAGGGAAGAGTGAGATGTGTCTGCAGAGCTAGGGGACCAGGAGATCTTGAGTTTGGGTCTAAGTTTATTCCTAGCTGTTTGATCATAGGCGCTTGTATAGGATATGACGATCCTCAGAAAAGGTGCCGGTACCGTTGGCCACAGCACACCACCGGGCCTGCTGGTCTGCAGTTCTCCTGCTTCCGAGTTTACAACATAGCGGGTAGCCCGGATTTCTTTTCCGTCACTTAATAATGTCAAATCAACATGTTTAAGATATCCATTGCATGCTAAAAGCTCTACATCGTGCGCCCATTTTTTAACCTGCTCAACATCAACTGCTTTTGTGCTTTCGGCAATCATAATGAAGTCGGCGGTTACACGTCGCATTACGTTTTGGACGTCTGCCACTGAGTAAGATTCGGTTGAAGAAAAAGACTGACTCATGCCTCCTCCCTTACTTTTAAACGTGGCCCAAAAAGCTCTTTCCAGATAGCCAGATCATCCTCAATTGAAGCATGATGCGCGATCTCCCAAGCTTCGGTTGCTGCATCCACAATCTCTAGTCTTTCAGTTTCGCTCAGGCGGCTGGCAACATTATTGGTTACGCAAACCGGATCGATAATTACAACGGGATCTGAAAATTCAGGAATATCATTCCCATTTTCAGTGAAAAATATTTTCTCTTTTAGCCCTGTTTGAGCAATATAAAGCAGGAATTGTTTGAAGCGGCTTTCGATACTCGCATCTTTACCATTTTTATCGAGCAGATAGGCCATGATGAGCTCAATAGTAAATGATTTCAGATGCGTTAGCCCAGCATGGTTCCGCCACTTTTTGGCCAGTCGAACAAGTGTTCTGAAGTCGTTATCTGTATTTTTTCTGTCACGAATAAATTGTATCTGGCATGGAGCACAGGTATGAAGTTTTGTCCCTTCATGAATATCGAATTGCCATCCATATCCTACTTTATCGGTATCTTCAATCACAGGAACAACGTCAACATTCAGCCCTGATTTTACAAAGGTCACGGTAGCCGCTTTACGTTGGAGTTGGAAATCTTCAACAGATTTATTGGGATAAAGTTTAACCAGAGCATTGAAGATTTTTTCGCTAAGACTTGCAAGAGTTTCCTGGGTGACATCCTTACCTGATATATAAAAAACCACATCTACATCGACAGGATCTTCATGCGTTTTGCGTAAAATTGTAAATTTTGCAAAGGAGCCAGCTTTAACGACTTTAGTTATTTTGATCTCATCCTGATCTTTGATAGATTTTTTTAGTTCAGCGATCAGGCGATCAACCTGAGCATGGTATTCAGTTCTCTTATCAGAGGGCAGCCTCAAGATATTGCTGTCATAGTAGCGAAGCTCCGTGTTACTTAGCGGCATGTTTGATCCTTGGTAGGCGTTAATCAGGCTGGAATTGACGACCATGTTTTTTAAGGCCATAGACAAAATAGTGCTGCTTCGTTTTTTTTCAAGGGAGGCAATGAAAAAAATTACAAATAACGTAAACTCGGCCACTTGATCTCTGACCCTGACCCAAAATCCTGCGCCATTCAGAAACAGAATTCCGGCATGATTAATACTCCCCCTGAGCGGAGGTTGAGCCGATGAAAAAGTCACGATTCACTGAAGAACAGATTGTCTTTGCCCTCAGGCAGGCTGAACTGGGTACATCAGTACCGGAGGTCTGTCGCAAGCTGGGTATCTCCGATGTAACATTCTATACGTTGCGCAAGAAATACGGCGGGATTTCCCCGTCTGAACTGAAGCACATGCGACAGCTTGAGGAAGAGAATCTCAGGCTGAAGAAGCTGGTGGCCGATCTGAGCCCCGACAAGGCCATGCTGCAGGATGTGCTGGCAAAAAAGAACTGACGCTGGCGCGACTGTGCGAATGGGTCCGGGATCTGCAGGCACGCTACGGAGCCAGCGAAAGGCAGGTCTGTTTTGCGCTGCAGGTCAGCCGCAGCTCGTTCAGGTATCGTTCTGTGTCGGCAGACGACAGTGCGCTACGCCTGCGTATCAGGGAGATCAGCGAAACCCGGGTCCACTATGGCTACCACAGAGTTCACGTCATGCTCAGACGTGAAGGCTGGCGGGATAACCATAAACGCATCTATCGACCTACAGCGAGCAAGGTCTGTCCCTGCGTCTCAGCCTCAGGGGCTGTATCCGAACCATGTCTGGGGCATGGACTTTGTCTCCGATGCGCTGTTTGACGGCCGCCGGTTACGCCTGCTGACGATAATCGATTTGTTCACACGTGAATGCCTGGGGATCTGTGTGGGCCAGAATCTGCGCTCAACGGAAGTGGCGGAGATGCTGAACAGTATCGCGCTCAGACGCCCCTTACCACAGTTGCTGAAAACCATTAACGGCTCTAGATTTGCAGGAAAATGCTGGACAAGTGGGTGTATGAACGGGGGATCCGTATCGATTTCTCTCGACCGGGAACACCCACGGACAATGCCACAGTGGAGTCGTTCACTGGCAGGCTGCGACAGGAATGTCTGAACGAGAACTGGTTCATGTCTCTGGAGGACGCACGGTGCAAAATCGAGGCCTGGCGCATACACTATAATCAGAGGCGTCCGCATTCTGCACTGGGCTGGATGACACCATCCGAATTCGCTGAGAAGTCTGCCGGTTGGCAGAATATGCAGCCAACATGAAGCCGGTTATTCCTGATTATGACTGGAGCATATTCGGGGTAAGGGTCACAGTCAAGATATCTAAAATCACATGACCCGGTTATACGGGATGTTTACAGTGAACCACGTTGAGCGGTTATGACAGGCACTACATGACACGATAACCCGGAATCATCAGTGCCGTTCAATGTGGCAGTTGCTAAAAAAGTTCGCCATTTTATGGAAACCCCCAGCCCGTTTCCCGGAGGTCAACATGGGCTGGCAAAAGTGTAGCGGTATTCTGCGCAACTATTTAGCTTTTATTTTCTCTAAGAATATCGAGGTATGAACGCTCGCTCCTATTCATCCATGTTTCTTTTATATGCTCTGACAATTGTGGAATATCGCTTTCTAGCGTAGAAGGCCATAAGCAAGGATTATAATCATAGACTCTTAACATGTGGTCTATATCAAATATAGGTGCAGTACCTTTTGCTCTGATCAAACAGACAGGTTTACTAAAGGCAATCCTCATACCTAATTCAAAAAGCACATTTGGATTGTGTTCAGTTAGATCAACTATCACAAGATCAGCAGCATCAAGATCGTTGACAATCGTAGATTGAATAACTTCACTCCCTGCTTTTTTTGCCGTCTTAGAATTAAATCCAGCCTTCACCGCAGAAGGCGTAATGAGATGTTTAAGTACTTCATCAAAATAACCATGCGGGTAGTTAGACGTTTTTTCTGAAAAAGGCATAGCAACAAATGCAATAAGTTTACTTTGCCCTTGAGATTCACCGAGCATAATGGAACTACTAGCTGTGGCAGTTTTGTCATTAACTGAGTTAGTACTAATGCTATCTTCTCTAGCGACTTTTTCTCGAACGTATTTGAGGTTTTGTTGATATAAGTTATAAAAGTCGTCTTGTAATTGATCATCTATGCCGAATTCAGTTTTTAGAGTATTCTTTAAATATTCAATCTCAGGTAGGTTACCACCTTGATAGTAATCATATACTTTCTTAAATAAGTCTATATTTAAGAAGCTACTTAATATTGCATTGCCTTCTTCCTCCTGTGATTTAGGATATACTAAACTCTTCCCTAATTCCGTAAGTTCAATTTTGCTTGTGTCGCGAGTACCCACAGTTATGCCGTAATCTCGAGCAGACGCAGTCATGTAGAAAAAATTTGGCCCTTTACCTAAACCCAGTGCTTTAGCAACTTCACCTGGTACCCATGGGTTACCGGCGTTAAATTCCTTCAGACAGTCAGCTATTTTTCTACAATCTTCTAGAGAGTATTGAGGGAAGTCACGCTTTGGTTTGGTCGCTTTTTTTCTAGGCTTCCTTTCTTTAACTACTGGCGTTGTTTCAGATGCAACTTCTGGAGTGGTTTCATTTTGGGAAATTTCGTTATCTTCAGACATATAAATCCTTTTTAATACTAAGAACAAGACTACGATGAAAAATCAAATTTTACATCATCCCGATGATAGCAATGGGATACATCTCAATTAAATAAAAGCTATTACCATCACAAAATCAAGTTATTAATTATGATTTATTCAATCTTCCCCATTGTTTCATTATTTATACCCATCAGCGGCCTGGCCTCATACCGCACATCTTCCCCCCCACGCACCAGCCGATCCCGCAACCCATAATGATGCACCCGCGCCATGCGCTGTACCCGTGTAACTGACACCCGGTTATCTCATTGATTTTTATTGCCAGAAGCTCTGTGATCCAGCGTGATCGCTGGTAGCCAAAATCGCCGGGAGCATGTTTACCAGCTCACGTAATAACGTGCAGATATGCTCAAAAGGCCCGCGACGGGCAAACCCGGCAGGTAATGATTTCAGTCCTGCAACCCCCGACAGCGCGAACCAGTTAATTCTGCGGCCGACGGAGGAACGGGCACAGCAAAGCGTTCTGGCAACGTCGCTGACGCGACAGCCGCGGTGCAGCATCAGCATGGCAGTCAGCCGACAGGCATAATTTTTATAGTGCGTTTTATGGATCGCTTTCTGCATCAGGCGTCGTTCGTCACGGGGAATTGGTGCTATGATCGGCATCACTCAGTCCGGTCGGTGATATTGGTTGGTTTGGCGATTGATCAGATCGCACAATCCGGGCTGAGTTCCCTCAAAGTGATCTACTATTCCGCGCAGATTTTAAGATTTATGTAACCTTCGCCTATTGGTGGTCATTCTGGTGGTCTTGACAGAAAGTGAATTCAGGTTTAGCTTACTTATTAGCCAGTTACTGGCAAAGGCGATCCCAGTCAGAGGAGCCAGATTCAGAAAAGCCTGCTTTTAAGCAGGCTTTTTGCTTTTCCGGTCTGGCAACTTGCTGCCGCCTTGTTCGTTCTTTTTTTCGCGCCTGATTTACGCACATTCCAGCTCGCGAGAGAGAATAAACAGCCATCGACGTACACCATTCCGCTGCGTTGATGTCACGCGCAGTGACCGTCTCGATTACGCGGTGGGGACCGTGCCGCCATCGATAACGTACTCTGTTCCCGTAATCGCCGCCGCACAGGATGAAGCGAGGAACACAATAAGAGTGGCCACTTCCACAGGTTTTGACGGGCGCCCCATCGGGATGCCGCCGAGCGAATCCATGATGATTTTCTTGCCACCTTCGTAATCCGTTCCCGCCTGGCGCGCAAGCCGTTCGGCCAGTGCTACGGAGGCTTCGGTTTCGATCCAGCCGGGTGCAACACGCAGCACGCGGATCCCTTCTGGCGAGACCTCTTTGGACAGGCTTTTACTGTAGGTAGAGAGTGCAGCCTTTGCCGCAGCATACGCTGTTGTCGATTCCGGCAACGGCAGTTCGCGCTGGATAGAGGTGACATGAATAATGACCCCCGCACCTTGCGCGAGCATGCCGGGTAAAAGCGCTCTGTCGAGCCGAACCGCAGGCAACAGATTGAGATTCAGTTCCTGCTGCCATTCCTCTTCGCCTAACGCTGCAAAACCGCCAGCAGGCGCTGTCGAGCCGCCAACAACATGAACAATAATGTCTACGCCGCCAAAGTGACTCTGCACTGCTTGCGCAACGCGATGACAACCTTCTACCGTTGTTAGATCGGCCTCCACAAAGTGATCCGCTAACGATTCATCAGGCGGGATCCGCGCGGTGGTTAACACTTTCGCCCCCTGTTCATGAAACAGGCCAACAACCGCCTTCCCAACGCCTTTGGTACCCGCCGTGACCAGAACGCGTTTCCCACGTAAGTTCAGATTCATGCTCATTACATAATCTCCAGTGAGGCGATCTTCCCGTCCAGTAAGGTAAACGCATGGCTTAGCTGCACCGGGCTGCCGGGAAAATTGCCTGCAACATGCGATGTCACCGTTAACCGCGTTCCCTCATCAGCCACCCGGATCGGTTCAACGGTGTACTCAAACGCACTCTGCACGTCGCGTTGCCAGGCCTGGATAGCTTCATGGCCGCGATGGGTCTTATGTTCATCGATAACCACGGCATCAGGCGTAAAACAGTGTTTAACATTAGCGATATCTGCGCCATTGCTGATGGCGAAGTAGATAGCAATAGCGTCGGGTAGTGACAAAGACATGGTGAGAGGCTCCTTCGGTTTGCGGTGCTCTCATTTTCACCATATAGTGTCAAATCATCAAGAACGAACAAAAAAGTTAGTAACAGGCTTATGAGTAAGATTTATACCCCCGATACCGCCGCGCTTGGCGTCGAACAGGTGCTGCGATTACTGGAAGGCCGCTGGAAGCTGGTCATCCTGTTTCATTTATTTGATGGAAAAGTGCAGCGCTACTCCGATTTCAGCAGGCTTATTCCTGGCATTTCGCAAAAAATGTTAAGCCAGCAACTGCGGCAGCTCGAAGCGGATAGCATCGTGTCGCGCAAGGTCTATCCGCAGATCCCGCCGAAGGTGGAATACCGGCTGACGGAGTGGGGCCAGGCCCTGTGCCCGGCGCTGGATGCCATGCTGAAATGGGCAGAAAAACGCGACGCCTTCCCACCGAACGTGCCTTAAATCCGGCGCTGAACTTTTCCTCCGTTCTGACACAGCGCGCTGAACCGTTCAGTCGTTCATCGCGCTTTCCTCTGCTATGGCCGCACTGTCCAGCACATATCGCGGCCGCAATGTGCCATGCTAAAGATGTTGCTATTCAAATAATGGCGCGGGCATCGCCCGGCAAAAGAAGCCATTCTCTGCAAAACCCCTTTATCACTGACGTAATCGCAACAGAGAGGACGACAATGATCACCTTATGCAACGCATGCGGCACATCGTATGCAATCACCGACACTCACCCACACCGGTGCGATATCTGCGAAGATGAACGCCAGTTCGTGCCGGTAACGGGACAGAAATGGATTGATTTTCCAACCCTTCTGGCCTCGCATGTCAATAAATGGCAACAACACGAGAGCGATCTCTTCAGCATCAAAACCGTGCCTGATTTCGCGATTGCGCAGCGCGCTTTTCTACTGAGAACAGCGCAGGGCAATATTTTATGGGACTGCATCTCCACTCTCGACGACGCCACAAAAACGCTGATCGCCTCTCTGGGCGGGCTCAAGGCTATCGCTATTTCGCATCCTCATTTCTACACCACCATGCAAGACTGGGCCGCCACGTTTGACGCACCGATTTATCTGCATGAACGCGATCGCGAGTGGATCATGCGCGACAGCCCGCACATTACCCTCTGGGATGGCGACACCCTGCAACTGACATCAGACGTGAGCATCATGCGACTTGGCGGCCATTTTGCCGGTGGCTGTGTTCTCCACTGGGCACGGGATGAAGGTGTACTGCTGTCCGGTGATATCGTTCAGGTCGCGCCAGGTGCGAATACCGTCTCCTTTATGTGGAGCTATCCCAATATGCTGCCGCTGCCGGCAGAGACGGTTCGTGAAATGACACGCCGGTTGGATGCGGTGAAATTCGCGAAACTCTACGGCGCGTTTGAAGGGCGGGAGATCGTTCAACATGCTGCGGAAATTGTGCGCCGATCAGGTGAGAAATATATCGCTTGCCTGCGCTAAGCAAAGGTTTATCTATCCGTCCGCGCACGCTTGCACATAAAAAAGCGGTCAATGATTTCAATACAATAATTGCATGGCAACCCGGCGTTTCGGATCCAGCCCGGCCTGGGTTTCCGCAGCAAGCACCGCTTTCAGCCGGGATGAAATGGCGCAGCCTTCAACAATGTCAAAACCCAGCGAAGCGTAAAAAGGCGCGTTGAAGGGCGCGTCACGATCGGTCGTCAACGAGGCGCCGTTTAAACCGCGCGCTTTCCCTTCCGACAGCAGCGCGTGCATCAGGCGCCGCCCAATTCCCTGCCGCTGCCAGTCCGGGTGAACATCCGCTTCAGCAATGTGCAGCCAGTTTTCTGTTATCACGGCTCCGGCAAACCCGACAGGAATTTCGCCCGGCGCGAAAGCGACGAGTAACACACCTTGCGTACATAGCTGGTGCAACGCTTCCAGGCTGTTAGCGACAGGAGATCCGCTTACTGCGCCCGCCTTGCGCAGCGTTTCAAACGCTGCAAGTTCAATGGCTCTTAACGCCGCCAGGTGCTCGCTGAGCGCTGGTTCGATTGTGATATCTGTCATCTGAATGTTCCCAATGGTAACAAGCGTTAAGCCTGATCGACATACGCGGCTTCAGGCGATCCCGCGCCGCCTCGCGGCCTCGTATTGTACATCCCGAATGCATCAGCACAATTTTCATGCTGCGCCCCACTCTTTGTACCTTATTTACATCGTTTCATTTACTTACATAAAACGCCCGTTAAGAAATAATTCATTAACGTAACTAATAGAATATGAATCGTGTTAGTGATTTTAGCCGTGATGGTCGATTCGCCGTTCTTCCCCGAGAACGGCTTTTTTTTGGGTTTTGACAGGAGGGTAAGTTGATGTTCCAGTCTGCGGTTGTTTTCCTTTCATCATTGTTCATGTGCGGCAATGTTTTTGCAGGTTCCGTCGCATCGGTGTCGCTCAGCACACTTTCATCTGCGCTCAATGAACGCATGCTGATAATGAAAGACGTCGCCAGTTACAAGGCACAGCACCATTCCCCCGTAGAAGATGTTGAGCGGGAGCAAAAAGTACTGGCAGAAGCGGTGAAAAATGCCCAGGGCGCGGGTCTGGATCCCCGCTCTGTGGAGCCTTTTTTCCGCGCGTTGATGAACGCCAGCAAAGCCGTTCAGTATCGCTATCTGGCCGACTGGTTAGCCACATCGGATGCCAACAGCACAGTCAGAAGTCTGGACGCAACCCGGCAACAGATAAATCAACTGGATAGCCAGTTGCTCACCGCCATCAGCCAGCGGCTGCTCACCGGCCCTTTCACGGAAGCAGACACCGCATGGCTGACGGCACAAATTATGGCTCCGAATCTTAGCGAAGCGGATAAAAACAACCTCCTTGCCGCCTTACGCCTTATTCATCGTGCACGTTAGTCACAAATGCCGTATGCAATGAATAACACGAATACCCGGCCTGCCAGGCGCATACCAGGCCGGGCATCCGATAATAAAATTAATAGCTTATGGCCGGAGCCTGCGGTTTAACATCGACCGACCGAATGCCACGCGCACAATTCATTCAATAACCGAATAATCTTCTGTGCATGAACGCCCCCTGAGTTAAATTCCCCCTTTCATGCCGCCCGATCTGCAAAAGAGTTTTCACCTGTCCGCTGTCGCTGTAGTCTCAATAGCGGCTTTTTTGGCTGCGTACGATGTGAGTAACCTTTTCTCCCTATTAAAACTAGAAAATTTTGCAATTTTGAGGAACGGACAGAACAACTATGGACTCCACGCTCATCACAACCCGCCCCGATGAAGAGTTACCACCACTGAATCGCGCCCGCCGTGCGGCCTGGGGCAGCTTCGCCGGCGCAGTGGTCGACTGGTTTGATTTTTTACTGTATGGCATCACCGCTGCGCTGGTGTTTAACAGCGAGTTTTTCCCGCAGATAGACCCGGCGATGGGTACGCTCGCCGCTTTCGCCACCTTTGGTGTTGGATTTTTATTCCGCCCGCTCGGCGGCATTGTCTTTGGTCATTTCGGCGATCGTCTCGGTCGCAAGCGAATGCTGATGATGACGGTCTGGATGATGGGCATCGCCACCGCCTGTATTGGCATTCTCCCCTCTTTTGCCACCATTGGCTGGTGGGCACCGGCGTTACTGGTCATCCTGCGCGCCATCCAGGGTTTCGCCGTAGGTGGCGAATGGGGCGGCGCGGCGCTGCTGGCCGTCGAAAGTGCGCCCGCCGGGAAAAAAGCCTTCTACAGCAGCGGCGTTCAGGTCGGGTATGGCGTTGGGTTGTTGCTCTCCACGGGGCTTGTGTCGCTCATCAGCAGCCTGACCACCAACGAGCAGTTTCTGAGCTGGGGCTGGCGTCTGCCTTTCTTATTCAGCATTGTACTGGTGCTCGGTGCGCTGTGGGTGCGTAACGGCATGGCAGAATCTGCCGAGTTTGAGCGAGCGCAGACGCAACAGCCGGCGCAGATAAAAAAACGCCCGCCAGTATTTGAAGCGCTGTTTCGCCATCCGGGGGCGTTTTTGAAAATCATCGCCCTGCGCCTGTGCGAACTGCTGACCATGTATATCGTCACTGCCTTTGCACTGAACTACTCGACGCAAAATCTGGGCTTACCGCGTGAGCTGTTTCTCAATATCGGTTTGCTGGTTGGCGGGATTAGTTGCCTGACCATTCCGTTATTCGCCTGGATGGCGGATCGTTATGGACGGCGGCGCATCTACATCACCGGCGCATTGATCGGCGCGCTTAGCGCCTTCCCGTTCTTTATGGCACTGGAAACGCGCTCCCTTCTCGGGGTGGTGATCTTCTCGTTACTGCTGGCCAATATCGCCCACGATATGGTGGTTTGCGTACAGCAGCCGATGTTCACCGAAATGTTCGGCGCGGGTTATCGCTACAGCGGCGCGGGGGTTGGTTACCAGGTCGCCAGCGTGGTTGGCGGCGGTTTTACGCCGTTTATTGCCGCCGCACTACTGAACTTTTCCGGCGGCGAGTGGCATGCCGTCGCCATTTATCTGCTGGCGGGCTGTCTGCTCTCCGCTCTGACAGCGATGCTGATGAAAACACCGCCGCACACACATCAGTAAAAACAAAGCCTCCGCATGCGGAGGCTTTGTTGCTTATCACCAGCGTTAAATCTGGTAATCGATCGCCGCTTCATCCGGCTCCATCACCTGGCGTTTGATATCTTCTACCGATAACCCGGCGTTACACAGCTCAATAAAGCGCCAGACATAATTCCTCTGTAACTGGCCGCGTTTTAACCCTAACCAGACGGTATTGGCATCAAACAGGTGTTGCGTATCCAGCCGCACCAGTTTGCCCTCTTCGTTCTCACCGCTTGATTGCTCCGCCACCAGCCCAACACCCAGCCCCAGCTCGACATAGGTTTTGATAACATCGGAATCCTGCGCGCTCAGCACTACATCCGGGATTAACCCTTTGCGACCAAACGCTTCATCAATACGCGAGCGCCCGGTGATCCCCTGGCGATAAGTGATTAGCGGCCAGCGGCTGATATCTTCGAGCGTTAACGGTGAGGATTGCGCCAGCGGGTGATCGGAGGGTACCAGCAAACTGTGGTGCCAGCGAAACCAGGGAAACGCCACGAGTGAGTTGTCATTGCTTAAGCGTTCGCTGGCAATGCCGATGTCTGCGCCACCGTTATGCAGCAGAGATTCAATCTCTTGCGGGGTGCCCTGAATCAACTCCAGCCGCACTTCCGGGAACAGTGCGCGAAACGCTTTAATCACCGAGGGCAAGCTGTAGCGCGCCTGGGTATGCGTCGTGGCAATGGTCAGCACGCCAGAGGTGTCATTGGTAAAGAGATCGGCGAGCCTGCGCACATTGCTCGCCTCGTTAAGGATGCGCTCGGCAATCACCAGCAGCGCTTTACCGGGTTCCGTCATGCCCAACAAACGTTTGCCGCGACGGATAAAAATCTCAATCCCCAGCTCTTCTTCAAGCTCACGAATATGGCGGCTCACGCCGGATTGTGACGTGTAAAGCATGTTGGCGACTTCGGTCAGGTTGTAATCCCGCCGCGCCGCCTCGCGGATAATTTTGAGTTGCTGGAAATTCACCCTTCGCTGCTCCTGGCCTGTCAGACATGACGTTATTGTTAAAGTCTGCGGCCAGGCAGGACAAATAATAAAAACCAGCATCTTATTCCATTAAGGAATAATGCTTAGCTCACCAGCTGCAACTCATGGCTTTCCATCGCCGGGCGACTGACTAATGACATTAAAATATCTTTCACCGCCTGCGCCTGCGGCGAGAGCGTGCCGCGCGCGGAAACGTTTAACGACAACGGCAAGTTCATTGAAGGCGTGGTGATACGCGCCATCCAGCCGTTGGTCGCGGCGCACAGCGAACGCGCGGCAGACTCCGGCAGTACCGTCACGCCCATTCCGCTGGCAATCGCCGCCGTCAGCGTGGCGATCGACTCAATTTCGCCAATGATTTTCGCAGTCAGTCGACGCAGCGAAAACGCTTCATCAACACGCAAACGGACAGCGCTGTAATCGCGCGGCAGGAAAAGATTCATATCGGCAACCGCTGTCAGATCGACGCTCTGGCCCGGGCAGTCACGCGTGCCCACCAGATACAAATCCTCTTTTAGCAGCGGCAGGCTGTTAATCCCCGCGCCAGGCGCGCGTTCATACAGCACCGCCATATCCAGTTGACCGCTGAGCAATTTATCGTTCAGCGTTGTGCCGCTATTTTCATGCAGATAGACCATAACTTCCGGCAACTCGTTACGCACCGCTTGCAACAGCGGCATGGTGACGGAAGACGCGGCAGTGCCCGGCGCCAGGCCAATGGAGACTTGTCCCCGCAGGCACTGTCCGACATTGTTTACCGCCAGTTGCGCCTGTTCGCACTGGCGAAGAATCGTCCGTGCATGGGTGTAGAGGATTTTGCCCGCTTCCGTCGGCGTCACGCCGCGTTTGGTGCGAATAAGTAATTGCTGATCCAGCTCGCCTTCCAGAGTGGCAACCTGCTGGCTCAGCGCGGGTTGCGCAATGTGTAATACTTCGGCTGCCTGAGTCAGGCTTCCAATATCGACGATTTTTACGAAGTATTTCAGTCGTCTTAAGTTCATTTTGCCTCCTGTACGGATACCAGTGCCAACGCCGGATGTGATGTAGCCAGAGGAGTTGCAATATGCTTGCCAATTTTAGTTAGGCAAAATGAAAGGCGCTAACAGGCTGGATAATAAGAGATTCTAATTACAACCGGGGGAATTATTACTGAAACAGTGGTTCGTATGCTGCCCCATGAAAGATGCACTGCACAGTTTTGGTGCAAATGCGCGCTTAAGTGCTTATCCCGGCAGCAGATTGCTGAAATAGTCAGCAAACGATCGCGGCAGCACGATCCATCCTTTGACAAGGCCCCGGGGCATCGCTAATATTCGCCCCGTTCACACGATTCCTCTGTAGTTCAGTCGGTAGAACGGCGGACTGTTAATCCGTATGTCACTGGTTCGAGTCCAGTCAGAGGAGCCAAATTTAAAAAGCCTGCTTTTAAGCAGGCTTTTTGCTTTTCTGTCGTCGACTAACCTGTCCTTCAGGCAAAACGTTACTTTGTTCGCTGAGCACTTGCGCCTCAGACGCGGTTTCCCCCTATCCTTCTTTCAGCTATTGCTGACCGTTCAGGGCTTACGTCTGGCCGATTCAGGAATAAAGGCTGTTCGTCGCAGTATAAAAGTGAAGTTTAAGTCCCGTTATTGCGGATGCTGGCAGGAAAAGGATTAACGGGCCTGCCCTCTGCAGGCCCGTAAGTGTGTTGCTGCGGTGATTATCTGCCGGTATTAAAAAAGGCCACAGTTTGCGTCAGCCGACGGGTCTGCTCTTCCAGCGCACTGGCCGCCGATACCGCATGTTGAACCAGAGCGGTGTTCTGCTGAGTGACCGCATCAATTTGCACAATCGCTTCGTTAACATGGCTGATGCCTTTACTCTGCTCGTCGGTCGCGACGGAGATTTCCGACATGATGTCCGACACGCGCCGCACCGCCACAATCATCTCGTCGATACTGCTGCCGGCAATTTTGATTTGTGACGAGCCGTTGTTAACCCGAGTGACGGACTCTTCCACCAGCCCTTTAATTTCCTGCGCCGCCTGCGAGCTGCGCAACGACAAGCTGCGCACTTCACCCGCGACCACCGCGAAACCTCTGCCCTGCTCACCGGCTCTGGCCGCTTCAACCGCCGCGTTCAGCGCCAGAATATTGGTCTGAAATGCGATACCGTTGACCACCTCAATAATGCTCGCAATTTTCCCGGCGCTTTCGGAGATACCGTTCATGGTTTCATTCATGCTCTGCATTACCACACCGCCGCGCGAAGCAATATCCACGGCTTCACTCGCCAGATGACGTGCCTGCCCGGCATTCTCCGCGTTTTGTTTCACGGCGGCGGTGATCTGTTCCATGCTGGAAGAGGTGCGTTCCAGCGATATCGCCTGCTGCTCAGAATGGGAGGCAACCTGTTGATTTCCTGCGACAATATCATGAGTACTGGTGTTGATTATCTCTGCTCCTTCACGGATATCTTTAATCACGGCGGTCAGTTGCTCACGCATCACCCCCATTTCGTGGATCAGGCTTGAGTTATCCCCGGCTTTTTTATCCACCATCTGCGAAAGATCCCCGGCGGCAATCCGCGCGGCGACATCAACGGCATAACGAGGTTCGCCCCCAAGCGCCAGCAACGTTCCCCGGTTGATGAGATAAACGATCACCGACAGCAAAATGCTGATAGCCACAAACTCAATCAGGTTCTGGTAGAGCGAAACCCGGAATGCCGCGTCAATATCATCCACATACAGACCGGTGGTGATGATCCAGCCCCAGGGCGTCCACGGAATGCTGTAAGCGATTTTCGGCTGCGCTTCTGTCTCGCCGGGACGGGGGAAAACGTAAGCGGTAAATCCGGCCTGATTATCGCGGGTAACCGCAACCATATCTCTGAAGATGTAGGCACCATTGGCATCCGCAACCTGTGGCCCCTGACCAATCAGCTTGGCGTTGATCGGATGCATAATCACTTCGGCCTGGGTATTCAGAATAGTGAAGTATCCCGTTTCCCCATAGCGTAAATCCTTAATTAACTGGGTTGCGCGCTGCTGCGCTTCCGGTTGCGTGATCGCCCCTTTATCAACAAGCGCGGCCTGTGTTTTGACGATACTGAGCGCCAGTTGCGAAACATGTTGCAACTCGTTTTTGCGCAGTGCCAGTTGGTCTTCTTTGACCGTAAAAGAGCTATAGAGCAGTGTCCCGGCAAGGCACACCAGTGCCACGATGAGAGGGAGCCAAAGTTTTTGCGCGAGGGATAGTTTCATGGCATGAGTACCTATTGTTGTTTTATATGGCGGGTACAGCATCGGCTTCGGGCGTTCGAACCGCGCCTTATCTCTATATCGGAAATAAAAAAAAACGAGTTAATCGATAGAAGTTGTATATCTTTCACAACTTAACCGTTTTGAGGTTATGAAAAAGTAACTGATTAATAAATAGGGTGTTATTTTTGGCGGGTTCATTCATCCGGCGAAAGTCTTATTAATAAATAAGAACGCGGTCACACTCACGCGCGAAGCCGCTCCCGGAAGGGAACAGCAATCCCGCCGCATTCGCTAACGAGTCATCGCCGTTTTTGTGCGCCCTGCGCAGTGTATGGCTCACAAGCAGACTTTTACGTATTGCGCGTAGTTTGCCTATGCGACAGTGCTTTCAACACCTTCTGCAACCACTGTGCCGCTCCTCGCTTGCCGCTGCGTTTATGGGAATAAATCTTCACCTCAAATGGGGCAACCGTAAAAGGCAGCGCAAAAATGGTGATCCTTGCCGCCTGCTTAAACTTTTCCGCTGCCGAACGCGGAAGCGCCATCAGCAGATCGCTGTCGGCGATAATAAAAGGCGCGCTGAGCATCGAGGGCGTTTTTATCGCCACCTGCCGCGTAAAACCCAGACGTTCGAGTTCACAATCCAGCACGCCTTTGCTTTCATTCCACGGCGTCACCACCAGGTGGCGCGCGGCAAGATAATCGTCCAGCGTTAACTGATGCCTGTGTTGGTTGCTGATAACGACATATTCATCCGCAAACCAGCCGATCTCGTCCAGCTCTGCATAACGAAGATCCTGCGGCGCGCTAAACCCCAGCGCGAAATCCACTTCTCCTGCCAGTAGCTCATTGAGTGCCGGGCTATGGGGCAAATAGCGAAACTCAAAACGCAGGCCGGGTGCGGTGTGCTGCAATTCAGCCATCAGCGCGGGAAAAATACTAAACGCGGTGAAATCGGTGATTGCGACCTGCAAACAGTCTGTGGTCGTCGCGGGATTAAATTCCGCTTGCGGGGTGAGTTCATGGTTCAGATGCGCTAATGCCGAAGCGATCGCGGGCGCAAGTTGGCTGGCATAGACGCTTGGGCACATAAGGTGCCCTTCGCGGAAAAATAACGGGTCGTTGAGCGTCACACGTAGCCTTGAGAGCGCGTGGCTGAGCGCCGATGTGCTCATCGCCAGCTCATGTGCCGCCTGGCGCACAGAACGGTGGCGGTAGACCGCGTCGAAAACAGGTAACAGGTTGAGATCAAGACGTCGTAACGTTGGATGCATAATATTCATCGAATAGTGATTTCATTGCACTTAATTCTTTGCACAATACCGCTTATGCTGGCGACCATCAATTTTGAACTCCCGGTAAAAACAACAGGAAAAGCAATGAGCATTACCATCCGCCCGGCCTGCCCGACTGACGCAAACGCCATTTTTGCGATGATTTATGAACTGGCGGTGTATGAAAAAGCACCTGAAGAAGTGATCACCACAGCAGATGAAATCCGCGAAACCCTGTTTGGCGCGACGAGTAAAACGGAAGCCTTAATCTGTGAAATCGAAGGCAAAGCCGTGGGCTATGCGGTTTTCTTCACCAGTTATTCAACCTGGCTTGGCCGCAACGGCATTTACATGGAAGATCTCTACGTTTCACCGGATTTTCGCGGTAACGGTGCCGGAAAAGCGATGCTGCAAAAGATTGCGCAGTACGCCATTGAGCGCCGCTGCGGTCGTCTGGAGTGGAGCGTGCTCGACTGGAACCAGCCGGCCATTGATTTTTACCAGCGCATCGGCGCGCGGGCGCAAAGTGAATGGGTGCGTTACCGGCTCGATGGCGATGCCCTGCTGAAATTCGCCGAAAGCTCCCGCGCTTAATCTTTTTTCATTAGCCCGCCACGGCGGGTTTTCACTTATTCATCATCGGGTTCGTCTTACGCCTCGCTTAAAGATCCAGCGCTTACTGCCGATAAAAACTGTGCAGCTATACTCATAGCTGTTCTTTGGTTGTTTTTTCTACAATAAAGGATTTACAGCATGGATCCGATACAAATTGCATCATTAGCCAGCAGCCTTGACTCTTATCAGCTTGATAATCAAGTCAACACGCTGGTGCTGAAAAAAGCGCTCGATACCCAGAAAACGATCGCCAGCGACTTGATTCAGCAGATCCCGCAGTTACCTTCCAACCCGGCAATCGGTCGTAATATCAATACCACCGCGTAACCCGGTTTGCCCGCTGGCGTTTGTGGTAACAGCGCCAACTGGCAACGTTTGCAAGCCCGCCTCGTGCGGGCTTTTTTGTTTCTTCGCTTGCCTGGCATGGTAAATCGGCGTAGCCTTTGCCGAATTAAAACCAATCGGTCTAAATTATGAATGGCGAAACAGCAGCACTGCAAAAACCCCGCCGTGGACGGCCGCCAAAAGTCGATCGCGACTTTACCGACACCCGCCAGGCGCTGATTCGCTCAGGCCTGGAAGTGCTAACGGAAACCGGCTATCTCTCAGCGGGTATTGATGCGGTGATCAAAAATATCGCGGTTCCTAAAGGCTCGTTCTATCACTGCTTTAAAAGTAAGCAGGAATTTGGCATGGCGGTGCTCACTGCTTACGGCGACTTTTTCGCCCATAAACTGGATAAATTTTTAGGCGATACCCAACTCACTCCGCTACAACGCATGGCCGCCTTTGTACATCACGCAGGCATGGGAATGGCGAAATATGGTTTCCGCCGTGGTTGTCTGGTGGGCAACCTGTTGCAGGAAACACCACTGTTGCCAGAAGCCTTCCCGGCGCGCCTGAAAGCCATCCTTGCCAACTGGGAAACACGCGTCGCAAGGTGTCTGGATGAAGCAAAAGCCTGCGGCGAACTACCGCCAGACGCCGCAAGCCGCGAACTGGCCAGCGTGTTCTGGTCCGGCTGGGAAGGCGCAGTGATGCGCGCCAAGCTGTTCCGCTCAGTCGAGCCGCTGGATCAGTACTGGAAATTTTTCCAACACAGCATAACAACCGCCCCTGCTGCGTGAAGCATGACGGGGGATGGAGCATCTGCACAGGACGGCGAAAACGCCGAAAATACACCTCATCCGACGAGGAAAACGCAGTCATGAAAGCATTAGTTCTGGAACAGAATGAGAATAAAACCCTGGCGGAAGTGAAAGAGGTCGACCTGCCCGCATTGGGCGAAGGCGACGTTCGGGTTGATATTGACTGGTCCAGCCTTAACTACAAAGACGCGCTGGCTATCACCGGTAAAGGCAAAATCATTCGTCAGTTCCCAATGGTGCCTGGCATCGATTTTTGCGGTCGCGTGAGTGAAAGCCGCGATGCGCGTTTTGCTCCCGGCCAGGCCGTGATCCTCACCGGCTGGGGCGTGGGCGAAAACCACTGGGGGGGACTTGCCGCGCAGGCCTGCGTTAAAGGTGACTGGCTGGTTGCGCTGCCGGAAAGTTTACGTGCGCGCAATGCAATGATCATTGGCACCGCAGGTTTTACCGCCATGCTGTGTGTTATGGCGCTGCAGGATGCAGGCATTAAACCGCAGGACGGTACCGTGCTGGTCACCGGTGCCAGCGGCGGCGTCGGCAGCACCGCTGTCGTGCTGCTGAAAGCGCTGGGCTACACCGTTGCCGCCGTGACCGGGCGTGAATCGACTCATGATTTTCTGCGTAATCTGGGCGCCGATGAGATCCTGCCGCGCAGCGATTTTGAACAAACCCGCCCGCTGGAAAAACAGCTGTGGGCCGGTGCGATCGATACGGTTGGCAACCACGTACTAGCCAAAGTGCTGGCGCAGATGAACTACGGCGGCTGCGTTGCTGCATGCGGTCTGGCAGGCGGTTTCGAACTGCCGACCACCGTGATGCCGTTTATTCTGCGAAACGTCCGTTTGCAAGGCGTGGATTCCGTGATGGTGCCAACCGCACAGCGCAGTGCGGTGTGGGAAAATCTCGCACGTACGTTGCCGGAAAGTTACTACCAGCAGGCGGCAACCGAAATTACGCTGGAACAGGCTCCGGCAACCGCTGCCGATTTTCTGAGTAATAAAATCCAGGGTCGTACGCTGGTGAAAATCAGCGGCTAATCCGCCTTCCGGCGCGCGCTTTCGCGCCGGATCGTTCCCTCATCCGTTTCCTCCGAATCCCGTTGCGCACTGCTTTCGTTTCACATTCCTGTGACATACTATCGGCTACAGCCGTAGAGCAGATAAGGAGATAAAGATGAATAATAAGGGTGCAAATCTGACCCCGGAACAAGCGCTGGATCAACTTGAAGCGCTGTACGACCGTTCCGTCGAGGCCCTTCGTCAGGCGATCGCTCGCTATATTGACGACGGCCAGCTTCCCGATACCGAAGCCCGAGCACAAGGGTTATTCGTCTATCCGCAGTTATCCGTAAGCTGGAATGGCAGCGCGACGAACCCACCGAAAACCCGCGCCTACGCCCGCTTCACCCATTCGGGCTGTTACACCACCACCATCACCCGCCCTTCGCTGTTTCGTCCCTATTTACTCGAACAATTAACACTGCTGTGCCAGGACTATGGCGCGCACATCGAAGTGGGGTTATCCGCGCATGAAATCCCGTACCCTTACGTGATTGACGGTTCGGAGCTGACGCTGGACAGGTCAATGAGCGCGGGCTTAACGCGCCATTTTCCCACCACCGAACTGGCACAGATTGGTGATGAAACCGCCGATGGACTGTTCCACCCGACCGAGCTTTACCCGCTCTCCCATTTTGATGCGCGCCGTGTCGATTTCTCGCTGGCGCGACTGCGTCACTACACTGGCACGCCGGTTGAACATTTCCAGCCGTTTGTGTTGTTCACCAACTACACGCGTTATGTCGACGAGTTCGTGCGCTGGGCCTGTAGCGAAATCCTCAACCCGGACAGCCCTTACGTCGCCCTCTCCTGCGCGGGCGGCAACTGGATCACTGCCGATACGGAAGCGCCGGAGCAGGCCATTTCCGACCTGGCGTGGAAAAAACACCAGATGCCGGCCTGGCACCTGGTCACCGCTGACGGTCAGGGCATTACGCTGATTAACATTGGCGTTGGCCCGTCGAACGCGAAAACGATTTGCGATCACCTGGCCGTGCTGCGCCCGGATGTCTGGCTGATGATTGGCCACTGCGGCGGCCTGCGTGAAAGCCAGTCGATTGGCGATTATGTGCTGGCGCATGCCTACCTGCGCGATGACCACGTGCTGGACGCCGTGTTGCCGCCAGATATTCCAATCCCGAGCATCGCTGAAGTGCAACGTGCGCTGTACGACGCGACCAAAGAGGTAAGCGACATGCCGGGTGAGGAAGTCAAACAGCGGTTGCGTACCGGCACGGTGGTAACCACCGACGATCGCAACTGGGAGCTGCGTTATTCCGCCTCCTCACTGCGCTTTAACTTAAGCCGCGCGGTGGCGATTGATATGGAAAGCGCCACCATTGCCGCGCAGGGTTATCGCTTCCGCGTGCCGTATGGCACCCTGCTCTGCGTGTCGGATAAACCGCTGCACGGCGAGATCAAACTTCCCGGCCAGGCCAACCGTTTTTACGAAGGGGCGATTTCCGAGCATTTGCAAATTGGCATCCGAGCCATCGACCTGCTCCGCGCTGAGGGCGATCGCCTGCACTCGCGTAAATTGCGCACCTTTAACGAACCGCCATTCAGATAACAATTAAAAAGGATTAACTATGCAAACCCCGACACCGTTACAAGCGTTACGCGATCGGCTGGTCGCCCTGGAGCTTGACGGTATGATTGTTCCGCGCGCCGATGCGCACCAGAGCGAAGACTGCGCGCCGCATGACAATAAACTCCAGTGGCTCACCGGCTTTACCGGTTCTGCCGGGCTGGCACTGGTGCTGCGCGACAAAGCGCTGTTGTTCGTGGATGGCCGCTACCAGGTACAGGTGCGCAGCGAAGTCGATCTCCATGATTTTGAGATCCACCATTTGCACAACGAGCCGCTGGATCAGTGGCTAAACGCTTCATTGCCTGCGGGCAGCCGCATCGGTTTTGAGCCGCTGTTGATGGTTAACAGCCAGTTTCTGGCGCTGAACGCCACGCACTGTGAACTGGTGGCAGTGAATAGCGATCCGTTCGACGCCATCTGGGCCGATCGCCCGGCGGCACCGTGCGGCGTGATCCGTGAAATGCCGCTGGCAATCAGCGGTGAAAGCAGTGCCGATAAACGCGCACGCATCGCACGGGTGCTGGCGGAAAAAGGCGCGGATTATCTGGCGATTACGCTGCCGGATAATATCGCCTGGCTGCTGAATATTCGCGGTTCGGACATCGCGATGAACCCGGTGGCGCACTCTTTCGCCTTGCTCAGTCGCGAGGGAGACGTCGAGTGGTTTGTGAACCCGCAGAAAACCGTCGGTTTATCTGCGCAGTTCACCTCCACGCTGACGCTGCATGATTTCGAGGATTTCCTGCCGCGTTGCCAGCAAATCGCTGCCGGCAAACGCATCCTGTTTGATGGTGATTTCGCGCCGGTGGCGCTGCGTTTTGCCATCGAGCAACAGGGTGGCGAAGTGCTGTGGAGCGCCGATCCTATTACCTTTATCAAAGCGCATAAAAACGCGACCGAACTGGCAGGCTACCGCGAAAGCCACCAGCAGGATGGCGCAGCGTGGGTTAATTTTCTCGCCTGGCTGGCGCGCGAAGTGCCCGCCCGTGAAGCGGCGGGCAACCCGGTAACCGAACTGGAAGCGCAGCAAAAACAGCTGGCATTCCGCCAGCGGCAACCCGGCTTTATTGAACAGAGTTTCAGCACCATTTCAGCCTCCGCCAGCAACGCGGCGATGTGCCATTACCACAGCAGCGAAAAAACGAACAAAGCGATTACCTGCGCCAACTTCTATTTGAATGATTCCGGCGGTCAGTATCAAAACGGCACCACTGACGCGACGCGTACGCTGTCGTTTGGCCCTCTCAATGCTCAGCAACGGTTGCATTACACCGCCGTGCTGAAAGGCTTTTTATCGATGTTCACCCTGCAATTTCCTGCAGGTACGCACGGCCACCAACTGGATGCGTTTGCCCGCCGGGCGCTGTGGGATTTGGGGCTGGATTTCGATCACGGCACCGGGCATGGCGTTGGTCATCAGTTGTTGATCCACGAGCAGCCGCAGCGCATTGCGAAAAAGGTCAATCCGTGGCCGCTGTCGGTGGGCAACATCATGACCATCGAGCCGGGCTACTATTTAGCGGATAACTACGGCATTCGTATCGAAAACCAGGCAGAAGTGGTGGAAAGCCAGCCGGGATTCTGTCGCTTTGCTTCGCTGACGCTTATTCCTATTGATTTAAGCCAGGTGGAGTGGAGCCTGCTTAGCGAACAGGAGCAGCAGTGGCTGGATGACTATCACCAGCAGGTGCGCGACACTCTGTCGCCACTGGTTGATGACGACGCCCGCGCATGGCTGGATGCCGCCACTGCCCCGCTGCGCGTGCAGGCAAGCTAAGCATTCGTTTCATTCACAAACCCGCTGCGGCGGGTTTTATTTTAATAAGTGCAGGCGTAATGACCCTTCAGCGTTTCTTTGCCAGCTTATCGACGCTCGAACTGACGAGCATGGTGTTCGCCGTGACGGTGTCGGTACTGTTTATTCTGTGGATTATTTTTGGCTTCCGGAACAAATAGCGCTTTCGTGGTGAAACATTATGGATGCGCCCCTGGATATTCTGCCAACTGTCAGTGTGAGGATGGCGCTCGTTTTCGGCATGGCAAACCACCACCGATAAGGACCTCTTTTTGCAGGCATTTCACGCCCACGAGTTTAAAGCTGGCAACAAACAGCTTTTCGTTACCGGAAAAACGCGCCGAAGAAACTCACCGTGATGGGTTATGCGGGAAATTAAGTGGGATGTAAGAACGCAGAAAAGCAAAAAACCTGCTTAAAAGCAGGCTTTTTTAAATCTGGCTCCTCTGACTGGACTCGAACCAGTGACATACGGATTAACAGTCCGCCGTTCTACCGAC
This sequence comes from Kosakonia sp. LAM2021, assembly GCF_016620385.1. Classification (NCBI taxonomy): domain Bacteria; kingdom Pseudomonadati; phylum Pseudomonadota; class Gammaproteobacteria; order Enterobacterales; family Enterobacteriaceae; genus Kosakonia; species Kosakonia sp. LAM2021. The sequence goes on along the minus strand of NZ_JAENHT010000001.1, from coordinate 613,138 downwards.
TGAACTACAGAGGAATCGTGTGAACGGGGCGAATATTAGCGATGCCCCAGGTCCTTGTCAAAGCCTGATTTTCACATTTCAGCGCGTTTGCCGAATTATTCTCCATTCTGTGCAGAAATGGGGCTTTTTTGCGGCTTCGGGTACTTCCACAGCCAGCGCCCGCTGACCATACGCCAGTAAAACAGCGCGCCGCGCACCGCCCAGTCAAGGAACATCCCGAGCCAGACACCGACCACGCCCATACCGAGCATAATCCCCAGGGTGTAACCGGCGACGACGCGACAGCCCCACATCCCCAGCATTGACACCCACATGGCGAAACGGGCGTCGCGAGCGCCTTTCAACCCGGCGGGCAGCACCCACGATGCCGCCCAGATGGGCATAAACGCCGCGTTAAGCCAGAGAAGCACTTTAACCACCTCTTTTACATCGTCTTCCTGGGTGTAAAACGAGGCGAAAAGTCCGGCAAACGGCGCGGTTCCCCAGGCAAGCACCGTCAGTAACAGCGTCGAGAGCCAGAATACATGGCGCAACTGGCGCTCAGCCTGGCTTATCTGCCCTTTGCCCAGCCGTTTACCGGTGATAATCGTGGAGGCGGAACCCAGCGCGTTGCCTGGCAGGTTGATCAACGCAGCTACGGAGAAGGCAATAAAGTTACCGGCGATAACGTTGGTGCCCATTCCGGCAACGAACATTTGCGTCAGCAGTTTGCCGCCATTAAACAATACCGATTCAATACTGGCAGGAATACCAATGCCCATCACTTCCCAGATGATGCCGAAGTTGAGCTTTTCGAAATAACTTTTTAGCGGAATGCGCAGCGCCGGGTTAAAGCCAATCATCAGCACCCAGATAATCGCCACCGCGCCAATATAGCGAGAAATGGTCAGCCCCAACCCAGCCCCGGCGAAGCCCATCCCTTTCCAGCCAAAGAGGCCGTAGATCAGCACGCTGCTGATAAGAATGTTGAGGATATTCATGCCGCCGTTAATCAGCAGCGGTATTTTGGTATTGCCCGCACCGCGCAGCGCACCACTGCCAATCAGCGCAATGGCCGCTGCCGGGTAGCTGAGAACCGTCAGTTCAAGGTAGGTCAGCGCCAGCGCTTTGACCTCCGCCGTTGCCGCCCCGGCGATAAAATCGATAATTTCTGTGCCGTAGTAGTGGATCACCGCCGCCAGCACAATCGAAAACAGGGTCATGATCACCAGCGACTGACGCGTCGCCGCCCTCGCCCGCTCGCCGTCCAGCTTACCGAGGCTGAACGCCACCACCACCGTGGTTCCCAGGTCGATAGCCGCGAAAAACGACATCACCACCATGTTAAAACTGTCGGCAAGGCCAACTCCCGCCATCGCCTCTTTGCCCAGCCAGCTTACGAGGAAGGTGCTGAGCACGCCCATCATCAGGACACAGGTGTTTTCGAGGAAGATAGGTACGGCAAGAGGGGTGATTTCTCGCCAGAATAAAACACGGTAGCTTTTACGCTTTCTGTACCACGGCGTGCGCATGACAGCCTGGCGAAGAGGAGTAACGACGTTCAAATTGGTCCTTAGCCGCAAAAGGTGAAATCACATTTCAAATGATGGGGGAGAAACCCTGATCCTGCAAAGCATTTCGGCAGAAAACGATGATAACGAACTCAAATTGTCGATGGATTCAGCAGTCAGAACACCCTGCGAGAAATGAGGTTTGACAAAAGATTTTTCGCCGCTAAGATAAGCCTCCACAACGATTCCTCTGTAGTTCAGTCGGTAGAACGGCGGACTGTTAATCCGTATGTCACTGGTTCGAGTCCAGTCAGAGGAGCCAGATCCAGAAAAGCCTGCTTTTAAGCAGGCTTTTTGCTTTTATCGCTCCGCTAAGCATCGCGATAAGTTTTTCCCCTCCCGAAACCGCCCCTTTCCGCGTCTTCAGTATAAAGCTCAATCTATAACCTAATCCGTTGAAAATGTTTGCTTACCTTAATGCTCTAATCGCTGCTTGCAGAAATCATCGACATGCGTAATCAATACCGCGCCACATGAAATAGACAGGTAAAGTTGCTCGCCAGTCACGCCGCGTCTATCAGGGATAAACATTTCAGGGTTAACCACCATGCGCAACCGTTTTACGACTCGTCTGGCAAAACGCCTTTTCGCCACCGCACTCCTTCTTTTTACTGCCTCAGGCCATGCTGACGTTGCAGGGCAAGCCCCCGAATACCAACAGATTGACGGGTTGATAAGAGAGCCACTTTTGCTTGCGGTCACCTTAGATAATGGTCAGCCGGCCGTGCTGGATGCCTTTGTGACCCGCATGGTCAGCCAAACGCCTTTGCCCGTGGTGTTAATCACTAATGGAACCGTTGGCACTGCCGAATTTGATCGCTGGATAATCAACCCGAACCGCTATGCCGCAACGGCTATCGCCTTTGCGCGCCACGGTTATGCAGCAGTGGTTGTCCTGCGCCAGGGCTACGGGCAATCAAGCGGTGCGGCAGAGTATGCCGATGGTTCCTGCGCGCAACCTTTACATCTGCGGGCCGGGGAGCAGGACACCCGTAACCTGCTCGCCGCCCTCGATGCCGTGCGCCACCAGCCGTGGGCCGCAGCGGATAACGCGATCCTTGCCGGGATGTCCGCAGGCGGTTTTGCGGTAATCGCTACTGGCGCGGCTAATCCACCAGGCGTTAAGGCAGTGATCAATTTCGACGGCGGAAGGGGCGCGATTGACGGGAAATCACTCTGCGATAAAACCGGTCTGCTGCAAGCTTACGCACGTTACGGGAAAACAGCGCAGATCCCGTCCCTGTGGCTGTATGCGAAAAATGATAAATCCTTCCCGCCGTCGATGGGCAAAGAGATGTTCGATGCCTATCAGCAGAGAGGCGACACGGCGCAATTCATCACGATGCCTGCCTTTGGCAACAACGGACATGTCTTTATGGATACAGCGCCGGAGAGTTTCTGGTGGCAGACGGTGGCTGCATTTCTAAAACAGCAACATTTACCGACCCGCGAAGCTGTGCCTCTGCCCGAAACGCACCTGGTGGCACCGCCCGCCCTCAATGTCGCCGGGAAAAAAGCCTTCTCAGAATATGCAGCAACGCAACGCTATGAAAAAGCCTTTGCCACAGACGAGGACGGCGACTGGGGCGCTGCGTACTGGGCCAGAAACAGCCATCAAGCCGCAGAAACGGCGCTAAGTATCTGTCAACAGGAGCAGCGTCCGGGCGCGGCTAAATGCACGGTGTACGCCATTAATAACCGTGTCGTCACCGGAAAGACGCCTTAGCCGCGAAAAGAAACCAGTCACAGAGAAAACGTACTCAGCATGGGTTGCCAGACCGGCAACCCACTCTGTGTCAGGTGAACACTCCAGACAAATTGCCCTATTCGTCATTCAATGTTGCGGTAAATGCAAAATGAGAAACTGAACCGCGAAACTGGTACAGATGCGTTGCTTCACTCATCAGTGAGTCATAAATATTTGCGCCCAGCGTTTCTTTTATCAGGCGCTGGTTTTGGTAGACCAGGCCATAAAACTGGAACTGCTTAGTGAGATGGCTATCGATACTCAAGATATTATCGACGGTAAAACCATACCTGGATAAGCATTTGCATAACGGATCACTGTTTATCAGTTGCGTTAAGGGGTAATTTTTCATCCAGTTAGTAAACGCGACTCTGCCACCGGGCTTCATTACCCTGGATAACTCTCGACATAATTGGTCATAACTACTGGCATGATTAACGCAATCAAAACCGACCAGCGCATCCAGGCTATTATCCGTGACCGGGAGATTAAAAAAATCGGCTACCTCGTAGGTAATCTCCGGATGCATATTGTTGTGCCGTGCTTTTTCGATGGCAACTGGGCTAAAGTCAGTTGCCAGCAGAGAGCAGCGCAACGCTTTAACCAGATACGGCGCGAATTCACCGCTGCCACAACCAATTTCCGCCGCGTAATAAATATCGCCCTTCTGAAGCAATTTCTCCGTCACCCAGTTGAGTGCCTTTCGTCCGACGAAGGAATATTGCCCAGCCGTAGGAATAAAATCATCGCCTAATACCTGGCGAAGGCAGGCCTGAAAGAGGTCGGTTTGCGCGAATTTGCTGTGCAGGTTGTTATAATCACCTACTTTGTCTGTAGGTTCATTAATTGCCCGGGAATCATGATTCAGACTCGCCATTACCTCTTCCTATCAGTTCTTGTAGCAACATCGGGGGCGCGACAAATTGCCTGTTCTGGCAGGATACAAGAAACGCGTTCAGATTATCCGTAGTGATAATATCGTCAAGCACTGAACGTACGGTCTCGATATAGCGCGCCTGCTCCGCTTCATCGGCGAATTTATTAATGTCTTTTCTGAGCGGTAAGTATGATGCCAACTGCGGCAACAAAGATTTGACGAAATCTATACCGTTTCGTCTGCGAAATGCAAAAGAGATATGGAGCGAGTGTGAGTTACAGGGTTCTGGCGCATGCCACTGCCCGCGCGGTAAATAGAGAAATTCGTTCGTATTGAGAATAAAACTTTCGCTCGGTGTCCCATCCGGAACAGGCATTGCGGATTTGTTTTCGGCGACAGGAAAGGCAAAATCAGGTTCATAAAGACGCCATTTTTTCTTGCCGCTCAGTTGGAAAATAAGCGTGTCACTATTATCCCAGTGCGTGGTGAATCCTTTTTCATTACCCACACTGAAAAAAATGGTTGCCCCGGTTCTTTCCTGGAAGAAAACGGATAATGACTCGGTAACTGCACGAATAGTCGTTGACAGATCTTCCGCAAAATCCAGCGCCAGAGTGGCACCGTTGTCAATCTCCTGCATTACCCGTTGCGGAATCAGCTTAATAATTCCCTCGCCCATCGCTGAGTGGCTTCGTTCATTATATTCCGCAGGCGCAAGTGGCTTTCCCGATCGAACTAATCGACAGCGTGGAAATGACAGACGGCGCGTGTTGATAATCTCTTCGAGATCAGCAGGCGTCAAAATTTCTGCTGCTGCCGCGTCAAAGTGACATTTATAAACTTTATTTTGCTGATAACAGTGCATGAATTGTTGAAAATGGTCATGACCCAGAAGCACGTCAATGGCATAATTCTCAGGCTTCATATTTGTGCTCCCCGCGTTTATAAAATGCTTCCGGATAAGTTTTTTCGTAATACCCTTTCATTTCAACTTCATCAAGTGAAAGTGCCCGACGCAAATGAAACGAACATAGAATTACAGGGGCAATTAACACCACAACGGCACCAGAAATAACGGTAAACGGAACCACCCCCAACAAACTGATATACCAGCCAGCAATGGCCACGCCAAAAGGGTTCGCCAGACTGGATAAAAAGCCTGCCATGGCGCTCATTCTTGTTCGGTAATTACGCGGCGTTGCGGTTGAGCGCAGCGTACTGAGGTTAACATTGATAAAAATAAACGCCATACCGCAGAAAAACGCCAGCGCAATAGAAATATAGATATTTCCCATCAAGACAATTGCCATGACGCTACTGCCCAAAAGGACAAAACCAAATAAAACATTATTGAGCCGCCCCGCCCATGCTCTTACGATAGCATTAATATAAAGACTGCTAACAATCAGCCCCAGAGCAAATGAGAATTCGAATGCACCAAGATAGGTAGCGGGAAGTTTTAATTCAGTGCTAATCCAGTACGGTATCGTCACGGAAAAGAAAGGAAACATCGTAAAATTAATGACAGAGGAGACCAATGCAATATGAAACTCAGATTTTACATGATAGATCGCTTTAAATGCCCCTTTCGTTTTATGGAACCAGGTCTCCTTTTCGCCTGTTGAAACGGCGTCCACATCATATTTATACAATAAAATAATAAACGCGATGCTGGACAATGCATAAACCAGTGCAGAAATGTACAGCGCAACCCCTGCTGAAAAAAGCGAAATAAGCGAGGCGGCAATCACCGGCCCTATCAACATAATAATGGAATTGATGGTCGACCGGTGCGATATAGCTTGTGTCACTTCTCCTTCTGCAACGAGATCGGGAATTAGCCCCATAATCGTGGGTTCACGTACAGATGAGATAGCGCTCATCACCACGAGTCCCGAGGTGATAGCCGCCAGGTTGAAATATCCCAGATAAATTGCCAGGCAGAATAATGCGATGATCCCTAAAACAGCAAACTGGCAGGCAATGATAAATTTGATGCGATTGAAGTGATCGCCAAATGACGCCAGAAACGGTTTAAGGTAAATCTCTGCCGCCACGGATATCGCAATGAGTGAAGAAAAAGCGACCGCAGAGTGCGTGACTTGCAGGCACCACCAGGCCATAGCCAGTCGGAAAATATGCCCCGACACCATGCCCAGCGATGTGCCCGTTTGCAATAAGAAGAAACGGGGGCCAAGACGCATCAACACATCAACTTTCATACAACCCATCCCATTCGCGCAAATTTTGCTTTTCGCTTTGTGTTAGCCCCATAATCCCGCCGGTAAGGTTAACAACGTGGGTAAGCCCCTGATCCTTAAGATACAGGATAGCGCGTTTGCTACGGCTCCCGGATTTGCAGTAACACACTATCAGTTGATCCTGAGGGAGTTCTGCGATGCGTGCCGGCAACTCCCGCATTGGGATATGCATTCCGCCGATGGAAATAACATTCCGCTCAGCCGTTTCCCTGACATCCAATAAACACAAACCGTCATTGTGTGTTTTCAGCGAAACCAACTGATTGAAATTGATGCTTTCGATCTCACTTGATTCATCATAAGCCGGTTTGATAACTGCCCGACCGCGTTTTTTGAGCCGCAATAATGAGGACCGGTTGCTCAGTGAATCATAAATCATGACGCTATCGGTAAGTACCTCCCCAATCCCGGTAATTATCTTGATCACTTCCCCGGCCTGCATCGTCCCCAGAATACCCGGTAGCGTACCCAGCACGCCCGCATCGCTGCAATTTTCGCGCAGCCCGACCTGTGGAGGCTCCGGGAATAAATCGCGATAGCTCAACGCTGGCTCTGCATTCTGGCAATAATGGAACACGGCTAATTGCCCTTCGTACTGAAAAATAGAGGCATACACTAGCGGCGTTTGTTTCTTCTCGCAAACATCATTGATGAGATATTTCGCATCAAAATTATCCGTACAATCAACTACAATATCGTACTGGCTAATAATGTCGTCAGCATTTTTTTCATCCAGAAAGACGGGATAGATTTTAACGTCAATAAAAGGATTGAGCGCCGTAATACGCCTGGCGGCATGTTCGACTTTACTTTCGCCGATGCTCTGGTAATCAAACAGCACTTGCCTTGGCAGATTACTCGCGCTTACAACATCCGAATCGACGATACCTATGTGGCCGACCCCAGCCCCTGCAAGATAGAGCAAACAGGGCGCGCCCAGACCACCGCTGCCGATAACCAGAACACGGGCATTTTTTATTTTTAGCTGCGCACTGACATCAAACCCTGGCAAAGAAAAATGCCGGAGATAGAATTCTTTTTCATTATCAGATAACGAATTCATGGTTAACCTCCCGCCACTGCAACGATGATTTGTACTCTGGAGTGCGGAGGAACCGGCTCACTCAGATCCTCTGTCATTTGTTCATTAACAAAAACATTGACGAAATTCCGCAGCGTTCTGTCACTATTAAAAAGCTGGATTTTCAAAAAAGGATAAGCGTCCGTTAGCTCATCCAAAGCAGATTGTACGTTGGTTGCGCTGCTTTCATACTCACCTTTGATATCGGTATAATTCATTAATTGTCGCGGAAGCATTATTTTAAGCATAGGACACCTCATCTCCCATGATACTCACGATCTTTTTACCTGCTGGTTTGAGTTCATTCATATTTACCAGCTGGCTCATACACCCCGAAAAATAGTTCTGCAGCCAGGCAAAACGCTCGTCATCCTGCTGAGTAAAATCTTTACTGACTCGTTTTCTGGTCATGTACTTCAGCACACAAGCAGCAAAGTGCGAGGCAAAAATAACACCACGTGCATCTTTGTCTTTAGTTCCCGACGGAAGCGTATAACGGCTTTGCTCCGAATGTTCGTGGAAGCTGTCAATTTCGCAAATCAGCCCCAGCCAGATATGCGCCATTTCATGAATAATGACTTCTTCAAGCCATGTGTAAGATTTAAAGGCTTTAGCACCAAGAAAAATTATCTGCGGGATATTATGGTTAGTCAGACTGACCATATTTTCATTTGCAGTGAGGCGTTTAAAGTTAATCGGGATAGAAAAATAAAGTTTCCATTCAGGCATAATCTGTAAAATATGCGAAATCGCATTATTGACTGCCTGCTGTTCAGACTCGCTTAGCTCGCCATATTCTGGATAATCCAGCCCCAGAGGTTGATTACGCTCACGATAAAAAACCTCAATTCTCTCAGGGTCCAAATATTCGGATAAATTATCGAAACATTGTAAAAGAGTATGCCGGTAATGTGCGACAAGCGTAATAAGCGTTTGCGCATCAAATTTATCAGAAATCATCGGCACGCCGTTGGATTTAGCAATAATATCAATATACTTCATTTCCATGCCCGACCTCTTTGTCATATAAGAACGGTTTTTGCTGAAAAAAATGAATCACATCCATACTTTTCAGCCGATAATCATTCATCCTGTCGAGCATGGCGTTAAATGACGCCCGCTGCGGCGCAGGCAACGTGCAGGTTTTCTCCCGCAGATACTTAAGCGTTCGATAACCAAACCACATATTTCGCATCTCATGCATCAGTTGATAATTCATTTCAGATGGGATAACCGACGAACGTACAGCTTCCTGCAAAAGATGTTCGATATGCACAAGCGGCTCACTGACCGGAAACCAGGGCGATTCCGTACCGTGTACCAGTGCGACATAATCATCAGGCAAATCATTGTCTTGCATAAAACGCTGAAATACCGTGCCATAACCGCGCATCCCCAGAGTATGCATTTCCGCAGCGCGCAAAGCGCCCATTGAACTCATGCCCCACACATCCCAGCCCTGTTTAAGCGCGTTTTTTATTTCAACGTGCGATACAGCCGGATAAGCATGATAAATCCCATCGACAATAACGATAGTCGCCGGACTTTCTTGCTCGATAAGTGTCTGAATATCACCACGGCGAACCGGAGGCAAAATGACAGTTTCCGGGGTAATGACTTCATCCAGCGCGATACCATAGGAGGTGGGGCCAATAAACAGGAATATATTTTCTAAGCGCATACTTACTCCTTATTCGTTTTTTCCCGACGCTGGAAAGCCGCCAAAAAACGCGGGCCAATCCGTTTCATCTCGCTTTCAATAAATTCTGCTTTTGGCACCACAACACGCAATACGCTAAACGGAAAACCTTCTGGATTGAGTTCATAAACAAAACAGTGATGAAAGCCAGCTGATACCATTTTTTCTTTAATGTAATGCCATAATTTTTCTACAGACTCGGGGACATAACCCTCTTCATCAGGCGTGATAAATGAGGTGATATATTCACTGTTAAGGATCTTCTCCCTGATGTTATTCATGATGATCTCTTCATCAAGGTGGGGATTTTGTTGATAGAAAAAGATGCGCTTAACAATATCATCTCTGCCGCCATGAATATGGGTCAGACGGCTCTGCGCCGCCTCGGTAATTGCGCGTATTGCAGCAATTTCAGCAACAGGGTGCAGCCCATAACCATCCGCTATAGAGATAGGACTTTGATTATCAGGTTCCAGCACAAAGGCAGAAAAATAAGGTAGATTGAATTCGTTAGGTGTTTTTCGCAACGCTAACATAAGGCCCGCATCTTCAATTTTTTTTCTTAACGCCTTTATTGCTTCTGGCTCTGTATTTCTGTCAACAAGGTAAGAACAATCATTGATAATATCAAAAGACTTAACATCCCTTTCCAGCACTTCACAAACACCATGAATGGCGGCTTCCATTTTCGAATTACCGGAGCATAGACCGTTGGTGGTCGTACCGCCATAAAGCGAACGCTGCCCTGCCAGATTGACCGGATGGAAAACCAGTTCAGCAGGAATAAGCGCCTCTCCTCCGCCAATAATATCTGTCGCGTGTACACAATATATTTCTTCTTCGGGCGTGAGTGTGACACCGAGTTTTGCGCCAAAAGATGAAAAAGCAAGTCCCGCCGGTAAAGAAGCCTGAATTTCTTTAAGGGTATATTTTTTTATTTCGTGTTGATGCTTCATCCCTTCCGCTAACGAAAATTCTATTGACTCCATAAAAGCGCCAATCTTGGCCTCATTTGGGCGCATCCCTTTTCCGTTATGAACATTTAATGAGCCCTTTGCCGCAAAAGGACGGATCCCGGCATAAACCGGCATACCAATTTTATCCAGCCAGGTGATGTCTGTTACCCGTGTAACCCCCATTTTCTCTGCAATTGCGTCAGCCAGAATCAATGAATCTTCGGCCGTTCTGGTTCTTATGCTTGAGCTTAACCTGTACATTGACCCTCCCGTTTAAAGAACTGCTCTGCGATAATTCGCAGAGCAGTTGAATCAGACCGACAGCAATGTTAATCGTCGTAAGTAATAAGATCGTTATTAGCATTATGACCCGTCGACGGGCCGCCAATGCCTACAGAAGCTTGTTGTTCGAAGAACTCTTTCAGGTCTGCTGAAATGTCTTCCGAAATATTTAGATTCAGTGTGGTTACATTCTCTTGCATAATTTTGACCTTAATGAAGATTAGATAAATATTCCCTCAACAGGAAAAACTTCCGTGTTAATTAATAAATGCCAAATGTGAAAAAAATGTCAACGAAGTAAAAATTAAGTTTTTATTAATGTCGTCAAAATCACATTTCTCATATTAGGATTTTCCTTATAAATAGCTATAAAACACACCCAGCCACGATACAAAAATAACCATTAAACAGTAAGATAGAGACCAAATAGTGACGCAAAAATTATTTATAAAATGTATTTTTAATATATTTTAATTGGTTAACAATACAGAATATATTAATGTAGTTTCACCCTTGCATTATATACCTCCAAATTATCACACAGCTTTTCATAAAATTAATTCATGAAAATGAATAAATTCACCACTAAGTGACAAAAACATTAATTTCAATTCAAAGTAAATATTAATTTGCGAAACCATGTTTTAAAAAAAGGCCCAAAAATGTAACGCAAAAAAAATATACCCATACTTTGTAGATGCGTACTCACTTAAATTTCAGTAGCGCTTAACTATATTTAAAGTAACAATGATTTTCCTGATTCAGTTAATTGTGATACAGGCATTCATAACGTATTGGCCGCAATATCGTGCAGCCTATGATGATAGCCAGTTGCGAACCGCACCGCTTAAACGTATGTTGATAATCATTCTGCTGATTATTCATTGCGTTAGATAATGAGGGAACATGGAATCATTGTTTGTTTACGGGACGCTTCGCCCTGGCCATTCGAATGCTTATATTCTGGAAAACATCGGTGGAGAGTGGCTGCCGGGTTACGTTACAGGAACGTTTTATGAATTTGGCTGGGGAGCCGCCGCCGATTTCCCCGGCATTGTGCTGGATAAAGACGCTCCCCGGGTTGATGGTTACCTGTTTGTATCCGCTAATCTGGCGACGCACTGGCCGATGCTGGACGAATTCGAAGAGGGCTATGATCGTGTTCTGGTAGATGTGACCACGCTCGACGGTAAGCATGTGACGGCATGGATTTATCAACTGCAACCGCAGGAAAAAGTAGCGCTGTGATTAACAGCCGTCATCGCAAGATACAGGATACCTGAGCCCGCTCTGCTGAACCTTTCTGCTGAACCAGGCCTCTCTTTTGCGGGGTTTGTGCCTCGCTAACCGTTAAGCCGCAAAACTCTGGCAGTTTGCGAAATACCGGGACGTATATGAAGAAAAGAAAACAGCGAATACCGGCGATATCGCTTCTCACTGAGGGCTGACTCTCTTCAGCAGCCCCCATCGTTGTAAAGCATGTTGAGTTGAACTCACACCAGGCGGCACTATTTTTCGTTTTTCAAACGACACACCATCAATGATACTCATCTGTAAGCCTGGTTGATCGACGTTATTTAACAATGAAACAGGAGCTGTGAGACGTTTTAAAAACGTTCATATAAAGCGACTTTCATATGTTGGCATGCCATGAGTTATTTTCATTACAGGCTTTATTTACAGCGATGAAAAACTGTCGCCAGTATATTTATGCTGCTCCAAATCATACCGCGAAAAAAATCATAAGGCACATCAAATGACATTAGAAATTTTAACTTATTTAATTGAGATCGCATTAAATAACACCCAATCTCTTTCTGAAACACAGCGGAAAACGCATTATGATCACAGCCCGCCTGAGGATGAGTTATCCGCTTTTATTACAGCGCTCTCGTCAGAAAAAGTGAATGGCGATATTCTGTTAAAAATAAAATATCGCTTACAGCTACTTTCAACTGCACAAAAAGATCATAAAAAAGCAGAAGAGTTGTTATTAGCCAACATCTCATCCGATAAAGAAGCGTTCCCGTTAATTGATTTTACAGAGTGGCCAATTGTTCGTTACGCTGTTTCAGGCGAATTACAAACTGCGGAATCGGAAGAGTATTTCAACAAAATTTCTACAGCAGCAGCGACAATACGTTCCGCGATTGTCGACTGCGAACGCGCTAAAGGAGCACCGACATTCTCTATTCTTGAAAAAGTCCTGGCGTTGAACAGCGCGTTACCTGAACGGTACAAAGCGATGGCAAATATCCTCTACTGATCTTTTGCGCGTTCGGGGATAGTTGCGATGTCCGCTTCCTGCGGCGAGCGGACATAAAAATGCAATTTCGTGCTTTCGGGAATCACGGTAACAGAGGTTACTCGTTGCCCCACTGATTCAGAAACGTCGCAATCTCATCAATACGCAGCGCGTCGATACCCGCTTCATTGGCCATCTCTTGCTGCGCCTCTTCACTGATTTCTTCGTTATTCATCAAACGGGTGATCAGTAGCTGAAAATAGTGCGCCAGCGCATCGCGTTCTGATTCTTTTACCGTTTTTTCGGTTTCCGTCGAATACTCATCCACGATGTCATAAAATTTAAGCGGTACTTCCTTACTCATACATTCCCCCGGAGGTTGAGATCGTTTGCAGTGGTTATTACCACATCAAATCATCAGGCACTTTAAAATCAGCGTACGGATCATCTTCATCTTGCTCTTCCTGACTAAGTGCGCTGTTTAATACAATACTATTCGCATCCCGCTGAGCGATTTTATCGGCTACGATTGCAGGAATAATCGCATATTCACTCTCATTCTTGCCATCAACAACCAGACGAGCAATGGCGAGACGACCGCTAATCAGTTGTGCCTGAGTATTTTTATCCACAGCTATTTTTTTAATTAACTTATTATCGGTGAAATTAAAATCAATATTGCCTTTGGCAATGGTGATCCTGTTCATTTCAATAAGTTGTTTCACCTGCGCTTTATATTCTTTCGATAACGCAGCTTGTTTTTGTTGCTCGCTTAATTGCTTATCGCGCTCAAGCTGTGCTTTTTTATTCTCTTCCACTGCCTCTCTTGCTTCACGCGCCTGAACGCGTGATTTTTTAGCAGTGCGCTGGACTTTGGCCATTTTCTTACTGGTTACTAATCCCGCTTTGAGCATCTGCTCTTGTAAGGTGAGTTTTGTCATTTTCGTCTGTAAACCGGTTGAACAATATGTCGGATTATAGCTGTAATTGTTGCCGCGAGACCAGATTGCAGCCTGCGTAGAGCAAACATTACGCTCGCCATTCCACACTCGCCACGGGGCGAAAACATTGCCATGGCCGAGCAGGTTGAGCAAAAAAGCGGGTACCATAGCGCACAGTCAATGGTGCCGAAACGCGGTATATAAAACGCCGGTTTCGGCAGCAAACCAATCTGCATGCTTTTAGACTTTAAGCAGCTTAACCGTCGCATCCACGTCTATCTCGTCTTCGGAGAAGATCAGGGTCGTTCCCTGAAAAGTGGTGATTGCCAGTTTTTTTAGCGAGCGCATTTCGCCAGGTTTAGCAGCTGATTTCGGCCGGATACTCCCCATCAACGCGCCAACAGACAGCACCGCGTTGTCTTTATCGATGCGGGTATCGGCAGGAACTTCTTCGCTGTACACGAGGTAAGATTTGATCGAAGTGAGCTTAATTCGTTCACCGGCGATATAGATGTATTTGCTATCCGGGACCACTTTCACGGCATAAGCAGACAACCCTTTGTTGTTTGTCGTGGGTTCGAACGTTACCGCCGCATCTTTTTTAATCAACTCAGGGTTGGCGACCTTAATCACATGAAAGTAACGGTTTTCTCCGTTTTCATCTCTGATAAATCCAAAACCTTTATCTTTAAACCAGGTTGTGATCTTTCCGTTCATCACCTTACCACCTACTTAATCGTTCATTTGCTCTGTTTTTGCTGCGCGCAGTTTAAAGCACAATGCCTGCGCCGACTACGTCTTTGGCTTAAGTGTCGGTGATAAATTTCCGCACTGCAAAACGGAGTGCAGCGCTTTATAAAAGCGCCGCACGATGAGGAGGTAAGGCTTTCAACGGCAGTTAAGGTTCAGCCGCCCGTCGCTTTCGGGAAAATCTCAAGGTTTTGGCTGGAGCTGTACATAGGGAAAACTAAAAAGGCCAAACCCGCCGCCCCATGCTCATACTGCACCGCCAGGTCTGCATTATGAGTAATAAACAGTTTATAATTCCACCACCGGCAACCCGCACTCATATCGGGGGTGCAATTTCGGGACGTAGTGAATAACTCACCCGCTTTTGACAGATAAAAGTAGCTAATATCCGAGTCAGTCGGTTTACTCGCTGCTTCATCCAGCAGGATAAAAGTTCTCTCACGCAACACCTTGTTCTGCGCGTCGCGCGCGGTGACCTGCATTGATTTCGCCGGGTAGTTAAAACGTAACTCAACCAATGCCGCTTTATCATCAACAACATAGAAAAGTTCGGCTAAGTCTCCTGCGCCCCAATATTTTTCCCCACTGGATTTGACGGGTTTCGTCATGAAGCGATAGACCTCATGCGCCCGAATATCCTGGCGGTTCGCATATTCCGCATTGTATTGCGCTTTCTGCGGGGAACTAATGCACCCGACAAGTAAAACCGACAGTAACAGCGTTAATACTCTGTGCATTTATATCCTCGGCCTTTATTTCGTATTCTGGCGTAATTATGCTCTTCAATGAAAAGGATCGAAAACGCCTTTCGCTACCAAAAAAGGGGGGAAGAAATATGTTCCCTGGGAAAATAACAAACCCTCCGCTGGGATAAGTGTTTATCCCTGGCTATTACCTGGCGCTGGTTTGCCGCCATCAGGAAGCAAAAAAACCTGAATCGCTTTCCGGCACTGTTGCACGCAGAAAATGATTCAGGTTTAGCCCACATCGGATAATAACGAATACGGTTACAATCCCGCGTGTCTTGCCACGAATACAGGCTGTTAATTCACCGAAAAATCTCGTAATCCATCGCGACGCTAATTTGTAAACCCGCGCAGAGTTTCAAATCAATCACGCCAGCCCATCGCCGGTGCGACATGCTTAAGAATCGACTCAATCACGTGCGCATTATATTCTACGCCTAATTGATTCGGCACCGTCAGCAGTAGCGTATCCGCTTCGGCAATGGCCTCATCCTTTTTCAGCTGTTCGATTAATTTATCCGGTTCTGCGGCGTAGCTGCGGCCAAAAACAGCGCGGGTTTTCTCATCAAGAAAGCCAATTTTATCGCTGTCATCACGGCTGCCACCAAAGTAAGCCCGATCGCGATCGTCCATTAGCGCAAAGATACTGCGGCTGACGGAAACGCGCGGCGAGCGCGCGTGCCCTGCCGCTTTCCAGGCTTCACGGTAAGCTCGAATCTGCTGCGCCTGCTGGATATGGAACGGTTCGCCGGTTTCATCATCTTTCAGCGTGGAGCTTTGCAGGTTCATCCCCAGTTTTGCCGCCCAAACCGCTGTCGCGTTCGAACCTGCGCCCCACCAGATACGTTCGCGCAAACCTTCAGACCAGGGCTCCGGGCGCAGCAAGCCTGGCGGGTTCGGGAACATCGGCTGAGGGTTCGGTTTGGCAAACCCTTCGCCGCGCAACACATCCAGAAATGTTTCCGTATGATGGCGCGCCATATCCGCATCGGTTTCGCCTTCCGCCGGCTGAAAGCCAAAATAGCGCCAGCCATCAATAACCTGTTCCGGTGAACCCCGGCTGATACCCAGTTGCAAACGCCCGCCGGAAATCAAATCCGCCGCGCCGGCATCTTCTGCCATATACAGCGGATTTTCATAGCGCATATCGATAACGCCGGTGCCAATCTCTATTTTGTGCGTTTTGGCGCCAATAGCGGCCAGTAGCGGGAAAGGTGAGCTGAGCTGGCGGGCAAAGTGATGCACGCGGAAATACGCACCGTCCGCGCCGAGCTCTTCAGCGGCAACCGCCAGATCGATGGATTGCAGCAGCGTATCAGCCGCCGAACGCGTCGCGGATTGCGGCGAAGGTGTCCAGTGACCAAATGACAAAAATCCGATCTTCTTCATGGCGTCGTTATCCTTCTGTTCAGAGAGGTAATCAGCAGACGGGAATTAGTTTCCCGTCCAGGATTGCCCCTACTCTACGCACTCCCTGAGAAGAATAAATACCGATTGTTTAACCTTAAAGTTCAAATTTATTGATAAACCATTCTATAGCGGTTGTTTATCTATCGAGTTGTTCACAGCAGGCGCACTAATATTTACCGGCATACCGGAACGGCGCTCCAGTTCCTGGTTTGCGCGGTTCGCATCAATGCCTTCGCCTTTCATCAACGCATGTAATACTGGGGTAGCGGGAAGCGGGACTTTGTTGCTGGACTCAAACTCGGCGCGATTACGGGATAGCGGTTCGTGAACTTCCACCCAACTACTGCCATCCGGCTCGGTGGTGATTTTGACCGGCTGGTCGATAATCTGCACCCGCGTTCCCACAGGCACGTTGTCGAAGAGGTATTTAATGTCGTCGCTGCGTAAACGGATACAGCCCTGACTGACACGAAGCCCAATGCCAAAATTAGCATTCGTACCGTGAATGGCGTACAGCTTCCCGATATAGATAGCATAAAGCCCCATCGGGTTATCCGGCCCGGCAGGCACAAACGCAGGTAAAGTTTTTCCCTCTTTCTCGTACGCTTTTCGGGTATTCGCCGTGGGCGTCCAGGTTGGCCCTTCCTGCTTGCGTTCCACCGAAGTCACCCAGTTGCGCGGTGTTTCGCG
Source organism: Kosakonia sp. LAM2021 (assembly GCF_016620385.1). Lineage (NCBI taxonomy): Bacteria > Pseudomonadati > Pseudomonadota > Gammaproteobacteria > Enterobacterales > Enterobacteriaceae > Kosakonia > Kosakonia sp. LAM2021. The sequence continues at coordinate 595,903 of NZ_JAENHT010000001.1, read as the reverse complement.
TCCGGCCTGGCCGATGCCAATCGGTAAGATTTCGACCGTATTCGAATCTTTTGGGTAATAGTAGAGGCGCATTTCCGCAACGTTAATCACAATGCCTTCGCGGACAGTAGCGGGCAGGATCACCTGCTGCGGAATGACCAGTTGTGAGCCAGCTTTAGGTAAAAAGGGATCGGCATCCGGGTTGGCTTCAAGCATATTACTCAACCCCTGTCCGTACTTCGCGGCGAACGCTTCCAGCGGTAACGTGTTTCCCTGCGAAATGGTGATAGTTTGCGGGCTTCCCACCAGCCGACTGCCTTCCGGCGGCAGTGGATAGCTCACGGCCTGCGCGCCCTGGGCACAGAGTAAAGCAACACAACAGCAAAACAGTTTAACGCAGCGCATCATCTTTTCCTCGGGCGCAACGGATATTTGCTAATGATAGTTTGCTTTGCAGATTTTCTCTTTTTTACAGCGCGTTATCGCTTCAGAGCGCAAAGCCATAGTGCGAGCCATCTGGCAGCTCAATATCAATGCATAGCTTGCTGCCTGTCGCCTCCACGTAGCGCTTCAGCGTGGAAAGTTTAATATCCCGCCCCTGCTTTTCCATCACCGCTACCGTGGGTTGTTTCAGCCCCAACTCCTGCGCCATTTCGATCTGCGTTTTTTGGACCCGCTCACGCAGCTCGGCAAGGTGGATGTTGAGCAGCATCTCTTGCGCGAGTGACTGCGCAGCGGTGACAACATCGGCCTTTTGTTCGGCAATTAGCTGTTCCAGCGTTTTGCTCATCGTGTTACTCCTTGATTTTAATCTTGTGCAGATGGTGCGTTAGCTCCCGATCTGCAATCTGGATCATCACATCGTAAAAGCGTTTTTCATGACTCGCCTTGTTGCCAGCGCAAAGCAATATGCCCACGCGCTGCGGATCAAAGGCATAAAAGACCCGAAACGGCTCGCCACGGCTTTGTATGCGCAGCTCTTTCATATTGTTATAACGCGAGCCTTTTACTGTATCCGCGTAAGGTCTTGGTAGCTGCGGACCTTTAACCCGGAGCACCATCAGCGCCGCCAGCACACTGGCGCGATCGTTGTCACCCAGTGCATCAAACCACTTTTCAAACGTCTGCGTCATTGTTATCTGCCACACAACACACCTCAGTAATATAGATCAAAAACTATATAGATCAAATTCTATATTTGAATGATGTAGCGTTCGGTCGGTGTCTGCATACACAGATAGAAAGTAATGGAAGCGTGATTCCTGAATATCAGCCGCAAAATGCACCGTTGCATTGATTTTGCGACCCGGCTTCACATAAGAAAAAACCCCGCCGAAGCGGGGTTTGCTGTTACAGCCTATGCGTTATGCTTTTGCGCGGCTGGCGATGATGTCATCAGCCACGTTGCGCGGCGCTTCCGCATAATGGTGGAACTCCATGCTGTAGGTCGCGCGGCCTTGCGACATGGATCGCAGCGTGGTGGAGTAGCCAAACATCTCGGCCAGCGGCACATCGGCGCGGATAATCTGGCTACCGAAACGCTCTTCCATACCCTGCACCATCCCGCGACGGGAAGAGAGATCGCCCATAATGTTCCCGGCGTACTCTTCCGGCGTTTCCACTTCCACATGCATGATCGGCTCAAGGATTGCCGGATCCGCTTTACGTGCGCCATCTTTGAAGCCAAAGATCGCCGCCATGCGGAAGGCCATTTCCGAGGAGTCGACATCGTGATAGGAACCGAAGGTCAGGGTTGCCTTCACATCGACAACCGGGTAACCCGCCAGCACGCCGTTGTTCATGGCTTCGCGCAGGCCTTTTTCCACTGAAGGAATGTACTCGCGCGGCACCACGCCGCCTTTGGTCGCGTCTTCAAATACAAAGCCGCTACCCGGCTCCAGCGGTTCAAGCGTCAGAACTACATGACCATACTGACCTTTACCGCCGGACTGGCGCACAAACTTACCTTCGATATCCTTCACGGTTTTACGTAAGGTTTCACGATAGGTAACCTGCGGGCGACCAATATTTGCCTCCACGCCAAACTCACGTTTCATGCGGTCAACAATAATTTCCAGATGCAACTCGCCCATCCCGGAAATAATCGTCTGCCCGGACTCCTCGTCAGTATGCAGACGGAATGATGGATCTTCTGACGCCAGCCGTTGCAACGCGATGCCCATTTTCTCCTGATCCGCTTTTGTTTTCGGCTCAATAGCGAGCGAAATAACCGGCTCAGGGAACTCCATGCGCTCCAGGGTGATCACTTTATCCGGGTCGCTCAACGTGTCACCGGTGGTGACATCTTTCAGACCGACGCAGGCGGCAATATCCCCGGCGCGCAGCTCATCCACTTCATGGCGATCGTTGGCATGCATCTGCACAATACGTCCGATACGCTCTTTCTTGCCTTTCACCGGGTTGTAAACCGCATCGCCTTTTTTCAGCACGCCGGAATAGACGCGGATAAAGGTGAGCTGGCCAACATATGGGTCGGTCATCAGTTTGAACGCCAGCGCCGAGAACGGTTCGTCGTCATTCGCATGGCGCTCTGCCGGTTGGCCTTTTTCATCCACGCCCTGAATAGCAGGGATATCCAGCGGCGACGGCATCAGTTCGACCACCGCGTCGAGCATGCGCTGGACGCCTTTATTTTTAAAGGCGCTGCCGCACAGCATCGGCTGAATTTCGCCAGCAACCGTGCGTTTGCGCAGACCGGCAATAATTTCCGCTTCGTCCAGCGAGCCGGTTTCCAGATATTTATCCATCAGCTCGTCGCTGGCTTCCGCCGCCGCAGAGATCATTTTCTCACGCCACTCCAGCGCGGTTGCCATGAGATCATCCGGTACCGGACCATAGCTGAAAGTCATGCCTTGCGTCGCGTCATCCCAGATGATTTCGCGCATTTTGATCAAATCCACCACGCCGGTGAAGTGCTCTTCCGCGCCAATCGGGATCACAATCGGCACCGGGTTGGCTTTCAGGCGGTCGATCATCATCTGCACCACGCGGAAAAAATCCGCGCCGGGTCTATCCATCTTGTTGACGAACGCGAGACGCGGCACGTGGTATTTATTCGCCTGACGCCACACGGTTTCCGACTGCGGCTGCACACCACCCACGGAGTCATACACCATTACCGCGCCGTCGAGCACACGCATGGAACGTTCCACTTCAATGGTGAAATCCACGTGCCCGGGGGTGTCGATAATGTTTATGCGGTGCGGCTCAAAACCTCTGTCCATACCGGGCCAGAAGCAGCTTACCGCCGCAGACGTAATAGTAATGCCGCGCTCTTGCTCCTGCGCCATCCAGTCGGTTGTTGCCGCGCCATCGTGTACTTCCCCCAGTTTGTGGCTCATCCCGGTGTAAAACAGAATGCGCTCAGTAGTGGTTGTTTTACCGGCATCGATATGCGCGGAGATACCGATGTTGCGATAACGTTCGAGGGGGATGGGTCGGGGCATGATGCGTCCTTAGTCATTTGACTGTTAGTTCGCGACCGGAATTGGCCGCTATTCATTCACGGCATCTATGATAGTACAACTGTACGAGTATATTCGAACTATTTTTGCTATTCTTACGATTGGTTGAGCCGCGATTGACCTCGTGGCTTTCGCAAAGCAGTTTGCGTATAGTACCGGCCCAGCCGCCGATACGGGCTACTGCTTTCCCAGCACAGCCACCGCCGACACAGGAAGATTATGATCGCTAACCACCCCGAACGTGAGCAATTTCGTCTCGAAAATGTGCTCTTTGCCCTTGGCAATCCCCTGCGCCTGGCGATGATCAAGCGGCTTGCCGACGGCAGCGAATTGAGTTGTAACGCCCTGCGCCCGGAAGATGTGGCGAAATCCACGATGACGCACCACTGGCGCGTACTGCGCGATAGCGGCGTGGTCTGGCAGCGCCCGCAGGGTCGGGAAAATATGATCTCCCTGCGTCGTGAAGACCTCGACGCCTGCTTTCCGGGATTGCTGGATACGCTGTTGCAGGCGATGCAAAAAGAGGGGTAATGCCGGGCAAGGCGAAGCGCCACCCGGCAAAAGAGATCTTATTTCGTTTCCGGCAACACAATATTGCTCGCCGCCAGCGTGCCCATGTTGTTGTAGATCGCACAGGCCGCATCGACCAGTTGCATCGCCAGCGCCGCCCCGCTCCCCTCGCCTAAACGCATGCCCATATTGAGATACGGCTCCAGCCCCAGATGTTCCAGCGCCAGACGCGCCCCTTTTTCCGCCGAGAGATGCGAAGGGATCAGGTACGGTTTGACCTGTGGCGCAATGCGGCACGCCGACAGCGCCGACGCGTAAGAAAGAAAACCATCCAGCACTACCGGCAAACCACACGACGCTGCACCGAGCATCACACCGGTCATTCCCAGCAGATCGTACCCCCCCACTTTTGCCAGCACTTCAAGGCCATCGGCGGGGTTGGGCTGGTTGACGGCAATCGCTTTACGTACCACCTGCGCTTTATGTCCGAGCAGGCTTTCCGGCAGGTTTGCGCCAATGCCAACAACATGTTCAGGCTCTTCGCCGGTCAGCACGCTGACAATCGCCGCCGCCGGCGTGGTGTTCGCCATACCGAGTTCACCGACACCGAAGAGCTTCACGCCCTGTGCCGCCAGCTCTCGGGTATAGCGCATCGTTTCCAGTAGCAACGCTTCGGCTTGCTCTGGGCTCATCGCCGGGCCGGTGGCGATATTACCGCTGCCGCGCGCGACTTTCATATTCACAAGACCGGGGATCGGATCGGCATCAATACCAACATCCAGCACATGTACTTTCGCACCGGCCTGCGCGGCCAGTACGCAAACGCCCGTCGTCGCCTGCGTCATGTTCGCCGCCTGAATCGCGGTGACAACCTGCGGTGATACCGCCACGCCCTCATGCCAGACGCCATGATCGGCGCACAGCACCACAATGGCCTTCTCACCGCTAAGCGGCTTGCCGTTTAACCCCGGCATTCCCGCCAGTTGCACCGCTAATGCCTCCAGTCGGCCAAGGCTGCCAACCGGCTTCAGTAAACCATCCAGATGACGCTGTGCCTGCGCCATCGCTACGTTATCGGGAACCGGGATACTTGCCAGTAGTGTCGTCAATGTCTGCATCTTGTTTCTCGTTATGTTGCGGGCTGTTCAGAGCAGCGCCAGAAGAAATACCAGTTCGCCAAGTTCAATCGCGGCGCCCAACGTGTCGCCGGTTTGCCCACCCAGCGTGCGTTTAAGCATCTGCCCCAGCAGGAAGATCGCCGCCAGCGTCACCAGCAGCGCAATAATCCCTTTCAAGCCCAATATGGCAATCGCCAGCAACGCCGTGATTGCCAGTGTGACCAGCGTGTCTCTGGCGGAAACTTTGCCGATAAACAGGTTGCCCAGCCCCTCTTCGCGCGCATAGCGATGGCCGAACATCAGTAATACTGAGCAACCACGCCCGGCGGCGCAGGCCATCGCCAGCGCAGCAATCATGCTGACACCGCGCAGTTGCAGCTCGCTGATAACCAGGATTTTGGCGACCAGCACAAACACCAGCGCCAGGCCGCCGTGAGTACCAAGTCGGCTGTCACGCATGATCTCCAGCATCCGTTCGCGCCGCCGCGCGGAAAAGACACCGTCGCAGGTGTCCGCAAGGCCATCCAGATGAAAACCACCGGTTAACAAGGCCAGCGCCAGCACGCCCAAAAGCGCCGCCAGCGGCACGCCGCACCAGGGTTGCAACGCCAGCACGACGACACCGCTAAGCGCCCCGAGCAGCAACCCTACCAATGGAAACGTCACAATACCGCGCACATAATCCGCAACATCCAGCCCCTGAACACAACGACCAGGTACCGGCAAACGGCTGATAAAAGAGAGCGTGGCGAAAAACAATTTGATCATTTGATTTTGACTCCAATCCCGGACACCACCAGCCAGACATGATCTGCCGCCTGCGCCAGACGCTGGTTGACGCGCCCGGCAATATCGCGAAAATGCCGCGCCAGCCGATTTTCCGGCACAATGCCCATGCCCACTTCATTGGTCACCAGCACCACCGGCGATGGGCACGCCGCACAGGCGGCAATCAGTTGCTCAATCTCATGCTGAACCTGCGTTTCCAGCGCGGCGTAATCCCAGTTATCCGGGTCGTCGCCCGCGCCAGAAGCAAACAGCAGATTGGTGACAAGCGTTGTAATGCATTCCAGCAATACCGCTTCGTCAGGATCGTTATGCGGGGTAATAACGGCAGGCAATTGCTGCCAGCGCTCTTCGGTACGCCAGTGTTGGGGGCGTCCCGCCCGATGGTGCTCAATACGCGCTGCCATTTCATCATCAAAGATTTGCGAAGTGGCGATATAGAGCACTGTTTTTGCGTCCGCGACCAGCGATTCGGCATGGCGGCTTTTGCCGCTGCGTGCGCCGCCGGTAACAAGGGTTAACATGCTTGCTCCTGATGTTGCTGCATAATTTGATAAATACGTTCAATGTCCACATGCTGACGCATGGCGTCGGCGAGGATATCAAACTGCTGCGCTTTGTACTGCGCATAATCAACGCGCGCATCCAGCGGCGGCAGCCCTTTGCGCTGGCGTAGCCCGTTAAGCAATGCGCGCGTGAACACGTCGTTATCAAACAAGCCATGCAGATAGGTGCCAAACACCAGACCGTCGTTGCTGACCGCGCCGTCTGCCACACGCTGACCCGCTTTTTGTAGCCACATCGCCGGCTGGCAACCGCTGCTGCGCGTGGTTTCACCCAGATGAATTTCATATCCGCGCAGCGTTAGCCCGGCGCACGGCGCCAGCCAACCGGGTAGTGCCTCCGACAAACTCGCCTCGACGCGAGTGGTGGTTTTATCGCGGGCAAACCGCGTCACCGTCGCCAGCAACCCCAGCCCTGGCAGTTGCCCCAGCCCGGACTCCACCTCATCAATAAGGGTGTCGCCAAGCATTTGATACCCGCCGCAGACGCCGATAATTGGCACACCCGCGCGATGGCGTACCAGCACTGCTTTCGCCAGCCCGCTTTCGCGCAACCAGTTGAGATCGCTAAGCGTGTTTTTACTGCCGGGGAGGATCAGCAGATCGGCGCTGTGCAGCTCGTCCGGCGTGCGCACGTAATGAACGCGCACATCCGGCTGAGCGGCGAGCGCGTTGAAATCGGTGAAATTAGAGATATGCGGGAGTTGCACCACGGCGATATCCAGCGCCCGCTCGCCGGTGCGCAGGTATTTCCCGCGCTGTAACGCCACGCCGTCTTCATCTTCAAGGTCGACCTCCAGCCACGGCATTACGCCAATCACTGGTACGCCGGTCAATGCTTCTATCTGCTTAATTCCAGGGGTGAGCAGCGCGACATCGCCGCGAAACTTATTGATGATCACCCCTTTCACCCGCCAGCGCTCGTGCTCCTGTAACAGCGCCAGCGTGCCGTAAATCGCGGCAAACACGCCGCCTCTGTCAATATCAGCAACCAGAATGACCGGACAAGCGGCCATCTCCGCCATGCCCATATTGACGATATCCCGGTCGCGCAGATTGATCTCCGCCGGGCTGCCGGCACCCTCCAGCACCAGCGCGTCATACTCCTGCGCCAGGCTCTGGTACACGCGGATAATCTGCTCGCGCAGGCGCGGTTTATATTCGTGATAACTCACGGCGTCCATATCGGTCGCGACTTTGCCCATCAGCACCACTTGCGCGTTGCGATCGCTGGTCGGTTTGAGCAGCACCGGGTTCATGCGCACATCCGGCTGGATACCCGCCGCTTCGGCCTGAAATATCTGCGCGCGCCCCATCTCATGACCGCTTGCGGTGATACCGGAGTTGAGCGCCATATTCTGCGATTTAAACGGCGCGGTTTTTAGCCCGTCCTGATGAAAAATACGGCACAACCCCGCCACCAGCACGCTTTTGCCCACGTCCGATGCGGTGCCCTGCAGCATAATGGCCTGCGTCATGACGCCTCCTTAACCTGCGTCGCCCATATGCGGGCAAAAATTCGTCTTCACTTTTGCACAGCGGCATGACTGTCCGCCGTGCCGTTTTACTCGTCACAAGCCATGTAGAGTAAAGCAATGTCATGGCTGACGATAACACGATGATTGCCCCCTTATCGGCTCTCCAGGGGGCACACAGTTAGCCCTCGCGCAACGCGGCGCGGTTAAGCCTTCTTCCACTGTTTATTCACCAGAATGGTCGAAAAGTAAGGCAGCGGCTGATCGTCGTTCACCTCGCCCAGCTGCCGCCAGCACTGCTCACCCGGCAGCGTGGCTTCCGCCATCATCAGCGCATGGTCGAGTAACCCCGCTTCCGCTAGCAGCGCTTTGATTCGCGCGAAACGGCCATAGACTTTCATCAGCACCAGGCTATCGTGCTGCGCCAATGCCTGGCGGATGTCACTTTCCGGCGCAGTGCAGGAGACCACCGCCAGCGACTGTTGTTCCATCGCCAGCGGCATTTGCGCCCGCGCGGCGATGGCGGCAAACGAGGTGACACCGGGAACAATCTCCACCTTTTCTGGCTGTTGCAGGCGCTGCAGTAAAAACACCCAGGTACTGAATAGCATGGCGTCGCCAAGCGTAATAAAACCGACCTGCTTCCCGGCCTGCACTTCAGCTTCCAGCGCGGCGGCGACCTCATCCCATACCGCCTCTTTTTCCGCGCTGTCGGCGCTCATCGGAAAGTGACAGCAGCGCACTTCGGTCTGTTCACCGAGGTACTCGCGTACAATCGACAGCGCCAGTCTGTCGCCGCCTTTGCGCCCGGCCGGTGCGTACAGCACATCCAGCTTCCCGAGAATGCGCGCACCGCGCACGGTGATAAGATCCGCAGCGCCCGGGCCGGTGCTGAGGGCATAGAGTTTTCCGCTCATGCCGCCACCTCCAGCGCGTGTTCAAGTGCCTGCTGTAAATGCTGAACAAACATGGCGCGGATATCAGCGTTTTCACCCAGGCCTTGCAACCACGGCGTGGCAGCGATACCAACGCGTTCAAACTGCGTTTTCCACGAATCGTCGTCATCGGAAGCCATATCATTAATCGCATGATCGCCTGCCACCAGCATTAGCGGCATCAGATGAACGGCTTTGACATCTTCCCGGCGCAGGCTGTCGATGATGACATCGATTTCCGGGTAGCTTTCCACCGCGCCGACGCGCGCCGGGAAGCGATGCGCCGCCATCATATGGTCAAGGCAGGCATATGCGGCAAAAGCATGGTGGCTGGCACCGTGGCCCATAAACACCACGCGTTCGTCCGCGGCGACCATCGGCATCTGGCGCGAGAGCGCCTGCATCAGATGCAGGTAATCTTCATGGCTGCTGAGCAGCGGCGCACCAATCACCAGCCGTTTAAACAGCGGGCGCATCGTTTGTACTTCACGGGCAATTTTTTCGTACTCATCACCGTTGATGATGTGCAAAGACTGGATTGCCACATCCTGATAACCCTGTTCCGCCAGCTTTTGCAGCGCCTCCAGCGGAGTATCAATGTGCAGGTTGTCGCGCTGTCTGAGCTTGCGAATGATCATGCCGGAGGTGAACGCGCGAAACGGGGTGCGATCCGGGCAACTGGCCGCCAGCTCGCGCTCGCAGGCGACAATGTTTTTCTCACAGGTATCGTGATAGCTGGTGCCAAAACTCACCACCAGAAGGGCTTTTTTCATGCTGTTCTCCTCACTGTGCCGCCAGCCAGCGCCGCAGCCGCCCGGCGAAGGCATCCTGACTATTGAGTAACTCTTCCCCACTTACCGCAGGTTGCGGGCGGGCAATGACGATGCACGGGATGTCGGCATCCAGCGCGGGCTGTACTTTTTCCAGATAACCACCTTCTGCGCCGGAGGCTTTGGTGATCATCACCTCCACCCGGTACTGGCGATAAAACGCGGCGTTAAACTCGGCGCTGAACGGGCCGCAGAGCGCGAAAATATCGCCGACGCCAAAACCCAGCTCCGCGCACTGCGCCACCACCTCCGGCACGGGGAGCACACGTGCCAGTAAGGTTTTATCCGGCAAGCCCGCGCGCCAGCGCGCCAGATCTTTACTGCCGGTGGTCAGCAAAATACGCTCACCCAGTTCGCGGGCTTTGGCGCAGGCCTCTTCCAGCGTGGCGACATAAAACAGCAACGGATGGGTTAAATCCGCTAACTGCTCCGGGCGCTGATAGCGGCTAAGCAGTACCTGCGCCTGCTCACAGGCCGCGGCAATATTGCGGCTCACCATATCGGCATACGGATGCGAAGCATCAATGACCCAGCGCGTACCGTAGTGTTGCAGCCACGCGACCATATCGCCCATCTCCAGCCGCCCGCAGCGGACCTGGCCGCGAATATTCCCTGCAAGCTGCTGCCCGGTCGGCGTCGCCACCGACAGCGTGTAGCGCACATTGGCGTCGTCCAGTTGCTGGCAAATTTGCCGCGCATCGCTGGTGCCGCCGATAACCAACACCTCCCCGGCGGTCACAGGGTGTAGCCCCTGGGCGTGATCATCAGGCCGTTTTGCACATAAGTGGCGCGGTTGCCGACAATCACCAGGCTGGTCATATCAACGGGTTCAAAATCCATCTCGCCAAGCGTGGTCAGCCATTTTTCCTCTTTCTTACGCCCGGCAGATTTCACCACGCCGACCGGCGTATCAGCGCGTTTACTGGCCGCGAGCAGTTCAAACGCGCGCGCCAGGTGGCCTTCGCGACCCCGGCTGCGCGGGTTGTAGAAGCAAATAACGAAATCCGCCTCGCCCGCCGCGACAATGCGCTTTTCAATGACCGGCCACGGCGTCATCAGGTCGCTTAAGCTGATATGACAAAAGTCATGCATTAGCGGCGCGCCGAGCAGCGCGGCGGCGGCAATGCTGGCGGTCATGCCCGGCACCAGACGGACGTCAACATCCAGTTGCTGCTTGTTCACCAGCTCAAGCACCAGCCCGGCCATGCCGTAGATCCCCGCGTCACCACTGCTGATCAGCGCCACGTTATGTCCTGCCTGCGCCAGCTCAATCGCCGCCTGACAGCGTTCGATCTCTTTGCACATGCCGGTTTTGATCACCTGTTTATCGCCGGTAAAGGCTTTCACCAGATGGGTATAGGTTTTGTAACCGACCACAATTTCCGCCGCCTGCAACGCTTCAACGGCTTCCATGGTCATCATTGCCTGTGAGCCGGGGCCAATTCCGATTACCGTTAACATCAGTGTGAAACTCCCAAAGTAATAGTCACGCCCTGCTCGCGCAGGGTTTCGCCAGTCAGTTGCCCGTCGCTCATCAGCCATGCCACCGGGCCGGAGACGCTCCCGACCCCGGCGTTGCGGCGGACAAATTCCGAGGCGGGAAAATGGTGTTCGTATTGCCGCAATGCCTCAGCCGTGAAAACGTCAAACGGCACGCCCAGGCTTTGCGCCAGTTGGATCAGCCCTTTTTCATCCTGCTTTAAGGTGATGCTGCCAATCGCGCGCATCGCCAGCGGGTCAATGGCGTACGTCTGCAACTGGCGTTGCAACAGCAACGAGAGCAGCGTAAACGGCGTGTCGCGCCGACAGCCCATCCCCGCCACGATGCGTTTCGGCACCAGCTTGAAAACGGGCAACGGCAGTGCTGGCAGCGCCGCTTGCGTGGTTACACACACGACACCATCCAGTTCCGGTAACGCATCAAGGCGCTCAACCGCGATAAAACCGCGCGTATCGCAGCGCGCCACGTCCTCACGCATCGCCGCTTCGCACCACAGGCCAACGCGTTTACCGCTGACCAGCATCTGATTGATGGTCTTTACCGCCGCGCGAAAATCCTGCATTCGCGCATCTAACTGGATGGCCAGCGTGTCGAGCGCCGCCAGTTCGTTCACGTCTGTCGCGGTGGTGATCACCGGATCGGCGTCCAGCACCGCCGCGAGGTAGCGCGCCAGCGCATTCGCACCGCCGCAATGCCCGGAAAGCAGGCTGATAACATGCTGCCCGCGCTCATCAATGACGATCACCGCCGGATCGTTAAACTTATCATTCACCAGCGGGGCGATAACGCGCACGGCAATGCCGGTTGCGCCGATAAAAATCACCGCTGAAAAGTGGCAAAACGCCTCGCGCAGACTCTTCGCAAAACTCCCCTCGAAGGGCTGAAACCCCGCCGTGAGCAGTTTCTCGCTGGTAAAACAGGTCATCGGCAGCGCAGATTGCAGCCGCGCCGCCAGCGCCACACCGCCCGGCGTCAGGCAAAACAGCGCTATCGATTCAGGCTTTGCGGTATTCATGGCTAAAATCCGCCGCGTAAAGCCGCGAGTAGTGGAACTCTTCGCCCAGGAATGCCCCCACGAGGATCAGCGCGGTTTTACGGATCCCGGCATCGCGTACTTTGTCAGCAATATCCGCCAGCGTGCCGCGCACCGTCTGGCTTTCCGGCCAGGTCGCTTTATAAATAACCGCCACTGGCGTGGTCTGCGGGTAACCACCTTCGATTAAACGCTCTGCCACGCGGTGAATGCGTTGTACCGAGAGGTAAATCGCCATCGAGGTCTGGTGGCTGGCAAATGCCTCCAGTTGTTCGCGCTCCGGCACCGGCGTGCGCCCTTCGAGGCGGGTGATGATCAGGCTTTGCGACACCTCCGGCACGGTATACTCCACGCCCAGCTCCGCCGCCGCGCCGAGAAACGCGCTGACGCCGGGCACAACCTGCCAGCGAATGCCACGGCGGGTTAACACTTCTCCCTGTTCACGCACCGAGCCATACAGAGAAACATCGCCGGTTTGCAGGCGCACCACCACTTTCCCGGCCTTCACCCCGGCTTCCATCAGGTCGATGATTTGCTCAAGGTGCAATTCTGCGCTGTCGTGGCACTCTGCGTCTGGCGGGCAGTATTCCAGCAGTTCGGTATTAATCAGCGAACCGGCGTAAATCACCACCTGCGCCTGTTGCAACAGTCGATACCCTTTCAGCGTGATGAGCTCTTTATCGCCAGGTCCTGCGCCCACAAACCAGACAGTTTGTGCATCCGCGTGCTCAGCCATGGTGTTGCTCCTTTTCACAGGAAATTAAAAAAACGGGATTATGCGCTTTGAAGTAGTGGCCGCAGCCAAGCGAGGCCAACTGGGAAACCTGAAGTTGCTGGCAATCCAGCGCAGTGACGAGGCAATTGGCCAGGTGCGCCAGTGCGGTGCTGAGGTTTTCCTGCAGGATAAAGGTCATCACCAGCCGCCCGCCGGGGGTAAGTTGCGCCAGCGACCAGTCGATAAGTTGCGTCAGATTGCCGCCACTGCCGCCCATAAATACCGCATCCGCAGGCTGCTCAACGAACAACGGTGCAATACCGGGGATCAGGGTGATATTACGGCAAGCAAAGCGCTGACAATTCGCCTCCAGTAGCCCGAGCGCTGCCGGGTTGCGCTCAATCGCCGTGATCTGCAATTGCGGGTGCGCCAGCGCCGCTTCAATGCTCACACTGCCAGTGCCAGCGCCGATATCAATCAGATGGCGGGCATCGTGCAGCGCCAGCTTCGACAGCGCCACTGCGCGCACGGCTTCTTTGGTCATCGGCACTTTTTCACCGCGAATAAACCGCTCATCGTTCATTGAGGATCACCACCACATTCATTTCGTAATGCGCCTGCACATCCGCCGGGCGCAGCCAGTGGATACGTTCATTGTCCATACCGAGGTTTTCGCCAATCACCAGCCAGCGCTTTTCTGCCCCGCGCGAAATCAGCGCGTCGGCAATGGCTTTTGGCCCGCAGCGGGCATCGGTCACCATCGCAACCTTGCTGGCACGCGCCAGGGCATCGAAATCGACATCGCGCCCGTGGCTACTGGTCAGCCAGATATCGTTCATATCGATTCCGGTACGCGAGCAGAGGTACTGCGCGGCGCTGATGCCGGGAATAATGCGCAACTGTTCGATACCAAAATGCGCCACCAGTCGCGTGCCGATGCCGTAAAACAAAGGGTCACCGGAGGCCAGCACCACGACATTGTGCGCGCTCTGTTTTTCCAGCCACGTCAGCAAAGCAGGAATGTCGGCATCCAGCGCCCGCCGTTGCCCGGCAAAATCGGGGAACTTCGCCAGGTGGCGTTTACCGCCAACCAGCACTTCAGCCTGCGCCACCGCCTCCTGCGCCTGCGGCGTCATCAGCGCCAGATTGCCCGGCCCCATTCCGGCCACGGTCAACATCTGAGATCCCTCGCAATCTCTTCAATCGGACGGTTCGCGCCCAGCACCTTGTTATCAAAGGAGAACATCACGGCATCACACTGCGGCGGGTTGTTCGTAAAGCGCAGCATCTGTTCGATACGCAGGCAGATGCGGGTTGCCAGGTGAGCGTAAAGGTGGCTGAACCCGGCAGCATCAATGTGTTCCATTGCCGCTTCGGTGGTGTCGCATTCGCTCACCGCCAGCAGCAGTGCGTGCGGCGCGCCAAGCAGCGCCAGGTGTGCGACCAGCGTTTCCATGCGCGCATCGGCGATATGGCTGTGGGTGTGAAAGATCCCGGCGGCGATTTTCACCAGCTTGCCGGGGTGACCGACCAGCACGATATGCCGGAAACCGAGGCGCACCGCCTCTTCGATCATGTAGCCGACGAAATTACTCATGGTGACCACGAGTTCGCCAGATACGCCCAGATGTTCGCGAACAAAACGCTCGCCGTGGTTGCCAGGCACCAGGATCACGCGCTCCATCCCGGCGGCACGTTTTAACTCCAGCTCCAGCGCCAGCGAGCGTTTCCAGCTCTCTTCCGACATCGGCGTAACAATGCCGGTGGTGCCAATAATTGAAATGCCGCCAAGAATGCCGAGCCTGGCGTTGTAGGTTTTCTTCGCCCGCGCTTCCCCTTCCGGGGCAAAAATTTCCACCTCTGCGCCGCGCGTCGGACCAATCACTTCGCGCACGGCGGCTTCGATAGTCTGGCGCGGCGTGCGGTTGATGGCCGCTTCTCCCACCGCCAGGCCAATGCCTTTACGGGTCACCGTGCCAACGCCTTCGCCGCCGCGCAGGGTTATCACCCCCTCATCATTGAGCGTGACGCGGGCGAAAATCAGCATGCCGTGGGTAGCATCAACGTCATCGCCGCCGTCCTTGCGAATGGCGGCAATCCCCTGCAAGCCTTCCACATGCGGGCATTCGACGTTCAGGCGCAGCGTGACACCCGATGGCGTGACAATCGACACCTGGTGAATAAGGTGCTGGCGCAGCACCATCAGCGCCGCTACTTTCGCCGCCGCCGTCGCGCAGGAGCCGGTGGTATAACCTTTGCGCAGCGCTTTTCCGTTGTGCCACACCGGGTCGTCGAACGCCTGTTCGCTCATTGCGCCTCCCGCAGGCTGTAAAGCAACGCGTTAACGATCGCCGCCGCCACGTTGCTACCGCCTTTGCGCCCGCGTGCGGCAATACCCGGTAAGCCGCTCGCCACCAGCGCCTCTTTCGATTCCGCCGCGCCGACAAACCCGACCGGCACGCCAACCACGCCGTTCACCGGCGAGTTGTTTTCCAGCAGGCGAAACAGCGCGGTGGGGGCATTGCCGAAGACAAACACTTTGCCGCCCTCTTCGCCCAGCGCCAGATCAACCGCCGCCATCGAACGGGTGATGCCTTCGGCTTTGGCGCGGCGCACCACGCGCGGATCGGAGATATAGCACCGCACTTCACCGCCGAACTGCGCCAGCAGTGTTTTGTTAATGCCGGAAAGCGCCATGGTGGTATCGGTGTAAAGCGTGCAGCCCTGTTGAATCGCGGTGCACAGGCTTTCCAGCGCGTCGGCGGAGAACCATAAGATATCGAGCCAGTCAAAATCCGCTGTGGTGTGAATGACCCGTTTGATCACCGCTTCATGCAGCGGGCTGGCAAAGCGGTAATCGGGACGCGTCTCTTTAATGATGTCGCCGATAATGACAAAACTTTTGGCTTCAATAGCCTGCGGTTGCTGCAAATAATCCATCTTTTCCATCCTCAGGCTCCCATCCACACAAAACGCACCAGCGCAAACAGCGCCAGCGCCAGCGTCGAAGCCAGCCACATCATCTGGATGGTTCGCCCGATGTCATCAACATCAATAACGCGGGTGTCATCGCCAATCCAGGGTTTGTCGACGCGTTCGCCGAAGTAGTCGTTTGGCCCGCCAAGGCGCACGCCGAGCGCACCCGCCACTGTGCCTTCCGGCCAGGCGCAGTTCGGGCTGCTGTGATTGTTCCGGTCACGAAAACCGATACGCAGCGCGGCGCGGGCATTCTGGCGACAACACCAGGCGGCGACGCTCAGCAACAGCCAGCTCAGGCGTGCCGGGATAAAATTGGCGACATCATCCAGCCGGGCGCTGACCATGCCGATGGCGCGGTACTTTTCATGTTTGTAGCCGACCATCGAATCCAGCGTATTGACCGCTTTATAGGCCATTGCCAGCGGCGCGCCGCCGAGCAGCAAAAAGAACAGCGGCGCAATCACCCCATCGACGGTGTTCTCGGCGACCGTTTCCACCACCGCGCGAGTGATTTGCGGCGGCTGCAACTGGCGGGTATCGCGCCCGACGATCCAGGAGAGTTTTTCGCGGCTTTGGGAAAGTAGTCCGTCGCGCAGCGGCTTCTCGACCTCCCGCGCCATGTCCGCCAGGCAGCGGGTGGCAAGCGTGGTGAAAATCATCCACACCTCAACGCACCAGCCAAACCAAGGATGAATGGCGTTCGCCAGCACCAGTACGCCCCAGGCCAGGCTCCAGCTCACGCCGACCACCACCAGCCACATCACGCCGCCGCCCGCGCGCAGCGCGTTATCGCTATGGCAGCAGCGCCGCACCATGCTTTGCAGTAAATTAATCAGCGCGCCAATCCAGCGCACCGGATGCGGCCAGTGCAGCGGGTCGCCCAGCAACCGATCGAGTAAAAATGCTGTCGCCCAGGCAAGCAGTGTCATTGCGCGCTCCTTGCGGCGGCAAACCAGTGGTTGAGCATTTGCGGGCGTTGGGCGAAATGCAGATGCAGATAGCTGGCGAACGTGTTGCCGACCTGCCAGCCGCCCTGCCAGCGTTTCAGCACTTCGCCGTCGCGGGTTTTATGGCAGTCAAGCACCGCCGCCGTTTGTGCGGTGAAATCCGAGTAGTGAAATTCATGACCGCGCAGGGTTTCACCCGCCGCTGCCAGTAAGGTCTGCTGCGTGGCGCGGGCTTCGCAGTAGCCAAAGCGGGTCAGTTTGTTGCCCATCACGCTAAGTCCGGGGATCACATTCGCCATCGGCCATTCGTCGCCGTCCGCGTCAC
Source organism: Kosakonia sp. LAM2021 (assembly GCF_016620385.1). Lineage (NCBI taxonomy): Bacteria > Pseudomonadati > Pseudomonadota > Gammaproteobacteria > Enterobacterales > Enterobacteriaceae > Kosakonia > Kosakonia sp. LAM2021. Next base: position 578,722 of record NZ_JAENHT010000001.1, on the reverse strand, counting down.
GCAGCGCGGTGCCGAGATACATCAGCCCGCCGCACTCAGCGTAGATCGCCACACCTCGCCGATGCGCCGCGCGGATAGCCTCCAGCATCGGGGTATTTTCTGATAACGCCCGCGCATGCAGCTCCGGATAACCCCCGCCAAGCCACAACATCTGGCATTCCGGCAACTGGCTATCCCGCAGCGGGCTAAAGCGCACAATGTGAACACCTGCGCGTTCCAGTAAATCGAGGTTATCGGGGTAATAAAAATTAAAGGCTTCATCAAAGGCTAATGCCAGCGTCAGCCCTGCGCCTGCAACGGCGTCCGGCAATAGCGGCGTTTGCCCTACGGGAAGGGTCGTGACCTGGCTGAGCGCGAGCAATTGGTCAATATCAAGGGTTTGCTCCAGATGCCCGGCAAAATCGTGCCATGGCCGGGCTTCCACCAATGATTCACGCGCGGTCACCAGACCGAGATGACGCTCCGGTAGCGCAACGCCGGGCGCGGTCGGGACATAACCCAGCACCGGCAGCGCGCAATAGCGTTCAATGGCGTGTTTGAGTAGCTGAAAATGGCTGTCGCTGTTGACCCGGTTAACGATAACGCCAGCAATCGGCAGTTGCGGATCAAAGTGCTGAAAACCCATCACCGTGGCGGCAATGGAGGTCGATACCGCTTTGCCGTCAACGATTAAAATCACCGCAACACCGAGCTGTTTTGCCAGCGCGGCGCTGCTGCAATAATCGGGCTCGGTGCCGTAGCCGTCGAACAATCCCATCACGCCTTCAATAACGGCGACATCGCAGTCAGTGACATGCTCGCAAAAAAGCGCGTTCAGCGTGGGTTCCGCCAGCATAAAGCTGTCGAGGTTGCGGGAGGCAACGCCAGAAACGGCGCTGTGCCAGGCAGTATCAAGGTAATCCGGGCCGACTTTGAACGGCTGAACGCGTAAGCCACGGCGCTTAAAAACAGTGAGCAGCCCCAGCGTGACAGTGGTTTTCCCACAGCCGCTGCCGGTTCCGGCAAGGAGAAAGGCGCTGCACCTGTTAGACATTCCTGACACCCCATTACGGGCGGAAAGCTGAAGTCTCAGGTGCGCGTTTGCCCGGTCTTGCGACCGTACGCTTCTGAGCAACCCACTTCCCACCGAAGTTGTTGATAATGGCCCATCAGGTCGGTCTTCTGGCTTAGCGTCATCCTCACCCGTCCTTCCCGATCTGGCGATCAGTGGCGTTTTCGGGGTTGTCAGCATCACAGCAGCGGGGGCTGCGGGGGGTTTCCACCCCCTTCCCAGCCGCGCAAAAAGCGGCGGCAAAACCTGTTGGCTTATTGCGTCACGGCGCGCAAACAGGGTTCGCGTGCTCATGACATTTCCCCAAAGCGCACTGAATTGCCGCAGGGAAATAAAACTGAAGCAGTTTATCGTCGCGTAAACGCGAGTTTGTTGCGCTATGACAATGTATTGCGCACCCGCTTTTATCAACACCTGATTTATTCAGGTTTCGCCAAACGATTTTTAGCGCCGGAATTGACTCAACGCTGCATGCATAATTCAACCACTTACTCAGGCGGAGCCAGGTAATAACGCTGACGAAAAACGTTTTGCGATATCGGGCCCTTATCTGGCGACGGTAAAAGCCATCTGCGAGTGCAATAACCGGGTATGCTTCGTACCCGGATGGATATATACCGACAGTGGTTAACGCTGGCATTCGCGCGAATGAAGTGACACTATCCGGTTTTATTTTTAAGGGGAAGCACGGTGGCGCAGGCAGCATGTCCCGCATCCTGCGGCGAAATTATCCAGGGCTGGATCCTCGGCGGCGAAAAGCTGGTCTCCTGCCCGGTGGCGTGGTACAGCCACGTGGAGGTCACCACCGGTACGCCGCTTGCCAATGAACGCCCGCTCACCCGCGCGATGCTCAGGCAACTGCTGGCGCACTGGCAACTCCCCGCGTCACTCTCATCAACCCTGCGTATCGACTGCCACTCGACGATTCCGGTAGCGAAAGGCATGGCCAGCAGCACCGCCGATATCGCAGCGACAGCCGTGGCAGCAGCCCGACACCTCAATCAGTCATTGGATGAAGAGACGCTGGCGCAGCTTTGCGTGGCGCTGGAGCCGACCGACAGCACGCTGTTTTCAGGCCTGACGCTGTTTGACCACAACACGGCCGCAACGCGCATTTCCTGTGGCGCGCTGCCGAACACCGAGATCCTGCTACTGGAAAGCCCGCTGACGCTGACGACCGCAGATTATCACCGGATGGCACGCCAGCAGGCGCTGCTGGACAATGCGGAAATACTGGACAGTGCGTGGCAAATGTTACAGCGCGCGTGCGCGCAAAAGAATGCCGCACTGCTCGGCGAAGCCGCAACGCTCAGCGCGATAGCCAGCCAGGCGCTATTGCCGAAACCCGCGTTCACTACCCTGCTCAATCTGGTGGAGCGGTTCGATTTATACGGTCTGAACGTGGCGCACAGCGGGAGCGTGGTGGGTCTGTTTCTTGATTCGGCACGACATGATGTGGAAGCGGTTTGCCGTTTTTTAACGAAGAGTGAGCTGGCGGCGCACTGGCCGAAAAATTATTTGTTGAAGATGGTGGCGGGCGGCGTGAAATAAGGGTGAGAGGCGAACCTCTCACCGCGAGGCATTATTCGGTTTTCGCTTCAACCGACTTCAGTTCGCCCATGGTTTTCAGCTTTTTGGAGATGTCGCGACGCTCTTTCGACAGCTCGGCGTTTTTGATGATGTAATCGTCTACGCGATCTTCGTAGTCGGTTTTCATGCTGGCGATAATGCCCTGAATGGCTTCAACGCTCATGCCAGGTTTGATGTAATCGCTGAGGTTATCCAGCAGCAGTACGCGCTTCTGGTTATCACGGATCTTCTTCTCAACGTCCTGAATTTCACGCTGCAACTTGTTTTTGCGGCGGAACAGACGCACAAACTCCAGAACGTCCTGGAACGAAGGCTTGGTTGTTTCCATTTTTACACCCCTGATAATGTGAGATTCGGATTCGTTAACGCAACAAGCTTAGAGGCAAACCTACCCAAAGCGGTTGCATATGACAATAATTTTTCCTTTTCCCTATCATAACCACAAATCCAGCTGAATCGAAACAACCAGACTGTGTACAGCGGCTATCTGCCGCTTATTTGCGCAATGCCCGGCAGATCAAATGCGATAGCAATTCCAGCTGGCGCGCCAGCTCCAGGCTTAACCAGACGTAACCATGAATAGACGTTTCGACCAGCGCATCACTTTGGTGCTCGCGGCTTAACTGGCGTAACTCGGTGACAATCTCATTGAGCTTTTCTGTGTTTGCCAGAATCGGTTGCGGGTTGCCTTCATACAACGCGTGGGCAATGGTCAGCAACGTCTGCTGCGTCATCTGCTGCGTTTCACGCAACGTACTCGCATTGATCATGACAAAATGGCTGGCACGCGAGCTCCAGTGGGCATTGATCTGCAGCTCCAGCATGCACACCAAATTACGGCTGACGGTCTGGATAGCTTCAAAAATCGCTTTCTGGATATGGGTCTCTTTACTGGCCGGCGTGATTAAGCCGCGCATTTTTACCACGTCATTGAGAATTTTTTGCAGGTGTTTTTCCAGACGCGGCCGCTCCACCAGGTTGCGGGACAACCCCGCCTGATAGACCCGGTTAAAGGCCGTGACATAATTCGCCATCTGAATGCGCCAGTGCAAAAACGCCCGCTGCGGCCAGATGCCGGTGAACAACATGGCCAGCAGCGAACCAATAATGACATCGCCACTGCGCCACAGCGCTGTTTGCATATCCCCGGTAGGCGCGCCGACCACCACCGAGAGCGTCACACCGATAATCAGCGCCTGATAAGGCTTTTTACCGAGCGCCAGCCAGCCGCATATAAACATCGCAACGGCACACCACACCAGCATCACCGGCAAAGAAATCAGCTCCAGCCTTAACGCCACCAGCCCCAGTGCGGCCCCGAAGATGGTGCCGCCGATACGCTCAAAAGCGCGCGGAACAACATTCCCCCAAAAGGAAATTGGCCCCATCAACACCACCAGCGTGATTAATGGCCAGGTACCTTCCGGCACATCCAGCAGGCGGATCAGCAGGAAAGTTAGTACAAAGGCCAGAGCAATGCGCACGCCGTGCACGACGCGATAATGGCGATAAAGACGAATTTCAAAAAGGCTGAGTGATTTGTCGCGGCGCACGGCCGTTCTCCGGGCTAGAAATAAAAAGAGGCGCAATTGTAGGATTTTTCAGTGGCAGATATCACCTTTTAAAACAAAAAAGAGACGCCAGTTTGATCCTGACGTCCCTTTGCATGCGTTTACGGCTTACAGCACTTTCGACTCTACCGGAATATACATCTCAATCTCCCAGTAACCGTCGCGCTGCCCGTCGTTACGATAAATTTCGAAACAGGGTCCGGCCGCAATTTGTAATGCCTGATCGGTGAGCAACTCATCGAAAAAGAGATCCCAACTGGCGGCAAACTCTTCGTTGTAAACCCGCGCCTGCGCCACGGCATACTGGCCGCCCGGAACCTCGGTGGTCATCACCCCTTCGCTGTTGGCTGGCACCTGAAACGCAGCGTCAACGGTGATCGCCACATCCGCCCGCAATTTTTCTGCTGGCACTTCATCCGGGTTGTCGTAATAAACGCAAATCCACTCCAGCGGCTGGATCTGCTTGTTATCAACCCACATCGACAGCTGCGCAAATCCCTGTTTAACTTTCTCGTCCCACGGCCCGACCAGATGAAACCCGGCGATACGGCGTTTTTCACACTGCTTGACTGTGTAGCTCATACTAACTCCCTTAGTGTTACTGTTCGAACATACAGTATAACGGGCAGACCTGTGTCTGCCATCTGCCACCGCTCAATTATGCGAGCAACTTCGCATGCCTTCCAGACTGCGCTTGACGGTATCAGCTTTTATGGTGGAGGTAATCACTCAGACGCGAGAACAAGCCGCCTTTGCCAACGCTATCCAGCGTGACCAGCGGCCAGTGCGCGATCACTTTATCGCGGTCATAAAGCTGGATTTCCCCCACGCGCTGATGCGCAGCCAGCGGCGCATCCAGCTCTTTGCTGTCCAGTACATATTTGGCTTTTACGTTTTGCAGTTCCGCTTTCGGCAGCACCAGCCAGTAATCCTGATCGGTGCCGACATCAACCTGCTCTTTATCCCCGTACCACACACGCTCGCTACCCACTTTTTTACCGTTACGCAGAATTTCCACGGTATTAAAGTTCTGCTGACCCCAATGAAGCAGCTTACGCGCCTGCTCTTCACGACCTTTTGGGCTGTCTGCCCCCATGATCACCGCAATCAGACGACGTTCTCCGTCCACGCTTGAGGCAATTAGGTTAAAGCCTGCGCCAGACGTATGGCCGGTTTTCAGCCCGTCAACGTTCAGTGTCTTATCCCATAACAAACCGTTGCGGTTTTGCTGGGTAATGCCGTTCCACGTCAGGCTTTTCTCACTGTACATATGGTAGAAATCCGGCTCGCCATGAATGATGGCGCGAGAGAGCACCGCCAAATCATACGCAGAGCTGTGCTGACCCGGCGCATCCAGCCCGTGTACGGTTTCAAAATGGGTATCGCGCAGATTCAGCTTCTGGACGTAATCATTCATCATAGCGACAAACTGCGGTTGCCCGCCCGCCACATGATCCGCCAGCGCCACGCAGGCATCGTTACCGGAATCAACAATCAAACCACGGCTTAAGTCACGCACCGTCAGGCGATCGCCCGGTTTGAGGAACATCAGTGAAGAACCATCGAACACCGGGTTTCCTTTTGCCCAGGCGTCTTTTCCGACTGTGACGACATCATCAGCCCTGATGCGGTGGCTATCGATGGCGCGGTCAACCACGTAGCCGGTCATCAGTTTGGTCAAGCTCGCCGGGTTACGTTGCTGATGTTCATTGCCCGCAGTTAAGATTTGCCCGGTGGTGTAGTCCATCAATACCCATGAGCCCGCCTGAATTGCCGGGGGCTGAGGGGCAAAAGGTAAGTCGTCGGCGTAAGCGTGGTTCACGCAAACCGCCAGCAAAGAAGCAGCAAACAAACGGCGTTTCAATGAAATATCCTCAATAGCATCTAAAATCGTCGTTCTTTGTACGGAACTTCGTGTGTCGTTACCTGGTTAAATTGCAAAAAAGTGTGACACAGATCGATTTTAACCACCTGTTTTTGCGAAGGTCTGCGGAAGAATGACCGGTTTTCCTTCGGCACACGCGCCGGGATGGTTTACCATAGAGGGCATATTTACTGACAGGATGAGCATCTGGTGTCTGATTCCGCCGCAACGCCCACTTTTCTCTTTCACGATTACGAAACTTTCGGTACCAGCCCGGCGCTGGATCGCCCGGCGCAGTTCGCCGCGATCCGCACCGACGCGGATTTCAACATCATTGGCGAGCCGGAAGTCTTCTATTGCAAACCGGCGGACGACTATCTGCCGCAGCCGGAAGCGGTGCTGATAACCGGTATCACCCCGCAAATCGCGCGTGCCAAAGGCGAGAACGAAGCGGCTTTCGCTAAACGCATTCACGATCTGTTCACCGTGCCAAATACCTGTGTTCTCGGCTACAACAATGTGCGTTTTGATGACGAAGTGACGCGCAATATTTTCTACCGCAACTTCTACGATCCTTATGCCTGGAGCTGGCAGAACCATAATTCACGCTGGGATCTGCTGGACGTTATGCGCGCCTGCTACGCCCTGCGCCCGGACGGGATTAACTGGCCGGAAAATGAAGACGGTCTGCCCAGCTTCCGCCTTGAGCACCTGACAAAAGCCAACGGCATTGAACATGCCAACGCCCACGATGCAATGGCGGATGTTTACGCCACTATCGCCATGGCGCAACTGGTGAAAACTAAGCAGCCGAAGTTGTTCGACTACCTGTTCAGCCATCGCCATAAGCAGAAGCTGGCGACGCTGATTGATGTGCCACAAATGAAACCGCTGGTGCATGTCTCCGGGATGTTTGGCGCCTGGCGCGGTAACACCAGTTGGGTGGCACCTCTGGCCTGGCACCCGGAAAACCGCAACGCGGTGATTATGGTGGATCTGGCGGGAGACATGTCGCCGCTGCTGGAACTGGATACCGATGCGCTGCGCGAAAGGCTGTATACGCCGAAAGCGGAACTCGGCGATAGCGCGGCGGTGGCGGTGAAACTGGTGCATCTGAACAAGTGCCCGATCCTGGCGCAGGCCAACACGCTGCGTCCGCAGGATGCCGAGCGGCTGGGCATTAACCGCCAGCAGTGTCTGGATAATTTGCAAATCCTGCGCGATAACCCGCAGGTACGCGAGAAAGTATTAGCGATTTTCGCCGAGGCGGAACCGTTTGTCCCTTCCGATAACGTGGACGCACAGATCTACAACGGCTTTTTCAGCGATGCTGACCGCGCCGCGATGAAAATTTTGCTGGAAACCGAGCCGCGTAACCTGCCTGCGCTGGACATCACCTTTGCCGATGCGCGCATTGAAAAACTGCTGTTTAACTACCGGGCGCGTAACTTCCCCGGTACGCTGGATGAGCAAGAACAGCAGCGCTGGCTCACCCATCGCCGCAATGTCTTTACTCCTGAGTTTTTGCAACATTACGCCGAAGCGCTTCAGGCGCTGTTCCAGCAATATGACGGCGACAGCGAAAAACAGGCGCTGTTGAAAGCGTTGTGGCAGTACGCCGAAGAAATTGTCTGAGAGTGCCCTCCCGCTAACGGGAGGGCATCGGCTTACGCCTTCTGCACGGTAATACTCCAGGCGGCGTCGCCAACCTGTTGGTAATCCGTAATGGTGTGGCCCTCTTCCGCCGCCCATTGCGGGATAGCTTCCGTCGCCTGGGTGCAGTCGAACTCAATAATCAGTTCATCGCCGCGGGCCATTTCCGCCAGCGCCGCTTTTGCTTCTATCAGAGGAAACGGGCAAACCTGCGTTACCACGTCCAGTTTTTTTACAGCCATAACAGCTCCTGTAAGTTAAGCCGCAGCCGTCGCCAGTTTCGCTTTGCGCTGCGGACGGACATATAAAAACCATGACGCCGTCCATACGCCAAGGATCATAAATACCAGACCGACCCAGCCCTGCCAGGTCATCATCGCGGTCATCACCAGACCATTACCAATCGAACAGCCACCGGCCATACTGGCTCCCACGCCCATCAGCAGGCCGCCAAACCCGCTGCGTAGCGTGGTTTGTGCATCCGCCGCGCGTACGCGGAATTCACGGCTGGCTTTCGCGGCAATAAACGACCCCAGGAAAATGCCCAGCACCAGGAAGACGCCCCAGTTGAGGAACTTACTCTGCCCCGCCACAAGGAACTGCAAAATGTTGGCGGTTGGTGAGGTAATGCCCAGGCCAAACATACGGCCAGTGGCTTCACTGAGCGGCCACGCCAGCAGTGCGATAAGACCGATAAGTACCGCAGTGACAAAAGGATGCCAGCGCTTTTCAAACAGCAGGTGCGCAAGCCCGGTGCGACGCGGCGGTAATGACGCAATCTTCAGCTTCGGCTTACGCAACTCTCTGGCGACCGCCCACAGCGTGACGGCAAGCAGCAGTGCGATAAAAGGCCAGACGGAAACGCCGAAGGTCTCGGCAATCGAGTTGTGTTCTGTGCTGTAGGTTTTCAGCAGGCTGTTAATGCCGTCAGCATGTGGAGAGCGCATAACCGCGCTCATCACCATATAGGTAAACAGCGCAATCCAGCTCCCGATCAGCCCTTCCCCTGCACGGTACCAGGTGCCAGTCGCGCAACCGCCTGCATAGACAATCCCCAGTCCGAAAATGTAACCGCCAACAACAGTGCCAAGCCACGGGAACGTCCCGGCATTGTATTGCAGCGCTCCGCTCTGGATTAAGGCAAAGACACCCACGCTTTGAATGGCGATGGCAATCAACAGGGCATAAAACATCCGGTTATTTTTGGCGATATACATATCGCGAAATCCGCCAGTCAGGCAGAAGCGCCCACGCTGCATCACAAACCCCAGCAGTGCGCCGCAAATCAATCCACTTAACATCATTGAAAACATAACGGTAGCTACGTCAGAAAAACCAGATCGTGAATTTTCCACGTGCAGCATGGCGGGAACCAATAACGAAATTATCTAACTTAGTTCGACAGGTTATTAATAGGGAGGTAATCGATATAAAAAAGCCGGAGACAAGGCTCCGGCTTCGATGTGCAGAAGAAAATTTACTGCGCGATATCTTCGTACTGCGGCACTGGGTTGCGGAAACTGCGCGTCACACACGCCAGATAAACCAAGCCGATAGCGCCCCAGATAAGACCGAGGATCATTGAGCTTTGCTCAAGGTTGATCCACAGTGCGCCAACCGTCAGCGCGCCGCACACTGGCAGCACCAGATAGTTGAAATGGTCTTTCAGCGTCTTGTTGCGTTTTTCGCGGATCCAGAACTGGGAGATCACCGACAAGTTAACAAAGGTGAACGCCACCAGCGCACCAAAGTTAATCAGCGCCGTGGCCGTTACCAGGTCAAAACGGATCGCCAGCAGCGCGATTGCGCCAACCAGCAGCACGTTCCACGCCGGAGTACGCCATTTCGGATGGATATAACCAAAGAAACGGGTCGGGAATACGCCATCGCGCCCCATTACATACATCAGACGAGAAACACCCGCGTGTGCGGCCATACCGGACGCCAGCACGGTCACGCTGGAGAAAATCAGCACGCCCCACTGGAAGGTTTTACCCGCAACGTACAGCATGATTTCCGGCTGAGAAGCATCCGGCTCTTTAAAGCGGGAGATGTCCGGGAAGTAAAGTTGCAGGAAATAAGAGGCCCCGATAAATACCATGCCGCCGATCAGCGCAGTCAGGAAGATGGCGCGCGGGATCACACGCTCAGCATCTTTGGTCTCTTCAGAAAGGGAAGAGATACCGTCAAAGCCGAGGAACGAGAAGCACAGGATAGTTGCGCCAGTGATCATCGGCACAACATGGGCACCTTCTGACCAGAACGGACGGGAACTTACCAACGTGCCAGCACCTTCGCCGTGGGACACACCGTAGATGATCAAACCAACGATGACGGCGACAATCCCCATTTGCAGGATAACAATCAGGGTGTTGAAGTTCGCCACGGTTTTGATACTGCGCAGGTTGGAGATGGTCATAAAGGCCACCAGCGCCACCACGAAAATCCACGACGGCACCGAAGGCACCAGCGCTTCAAAGTAAATTTTCGCCAGCAGAATGTTGATCATCGGCATGAACAGATAGTCCAGCAGCGATGACCAGCCCACCATAAAGCCAACGGCCGGGGAGATGGATTTCTGGGCGTAGGTATACGCAGAGCCAGCAGACGGGAAGCGACGTACCAGCTTGCCGTAGCTCAGCGCAGTAAAGAGGATAGCGACCAACGCAAAGGCATACGCGGTTGCCACGTGGCCATCGGTCAGGCCAGAGACGATACCAAACGTATCAAACAGCGTCATTGGCTGCATATAGGCCAGGCCCATCATTACAACCGGAATCAACGTAAGCGTCTTACGTAATTCCACGCGAGAGGTTTTTGGAGTAACGTTATGCGTCATGGCGATTCTCCTGAACGGCGAGTGCCGGCGCAAAAGCAAAAAATTGCCCCATTTGTGTTATTTCCTCAGCGACAACGACTGTCGGTTTTTAAATGTGTATCTATCCGGTACGAAGCCCGGCCTCTTTTATTGAATGACGTTTGTGCTTGCAAAAAAAATAACCGACGGATTAACGTCGGCTAGTCTCTTCATTTTTTTGCAGCGGCGTATTTTGCACCATCCTGAAGCAGGATGACAATACGCTAAGGCCTTCCCTGCACTGTTTATGCAACTAAGTGCATGAATTTTAGGCTATCGCTGAATTATTAAACATTTTAATAGCACTAATTGCTAAAAAATTACGCCAGCGGCATCTGCGCGGGATCCGGATAAAGATATTCAAAACCCAGTTCGTGACAGATACGGTTGCCGTCGATGATTTTTCCCTTCTCATCATCGCTGCGCGACGCGGTGAAGGTAGGCGGCGCCAGGCCAAGCTGTCGCGCCATTGCCGGGTAGAAACTTTCGCGAGACGGATGTCCCGGCGCGCAGAGATTATAGATGTGCCCGCCTTTCGGCGCCTGCAGCAGCAACGTAATCGCGGCGACGACATCTTCGAGATGCACCAGGTTAACGCCGTGCTGACCGTTAGGCGCGGTTTTTCCGGCCAGAAAACGCCCCGGATGGCGCGCCGGTCCTACCAGCCCTGCCAGGCGTAAAATATCCACCGATGTGCCGGGCAAATTATGCAGCCAGTCTTCCAGCTCTTTCAGCACCCGTCCGCTTGCGGTGACGGGCTGGCGCGGCGTGTTTTCTTTAATGATGCCGGGTGCATCGCCATAAACAGAGGTGGAACTGGTAAAAATAATGCGCGGTATGCGATAAGCCAGCGCGCTATCGACAATCTCCTGCATCGCTTGCAAGTAAAATTCTTCGCCGGGGCCACTGCGACGCGCCGGGAGGGTGATGACTAACGCATCGACCTGCATCAGCGCATCCAGATCCTCCGATTCACAAACTAATTCTGGTTCAAGGTTGAGCACATAACTTTCGATGCCGCACATGCGCGCCGCCTCGACGCCATCCTGGCTGGTTTTACTGCCGGTAACTTGCCAGCCTCGCGCCGTTAATGACAGTGCCAGCGGCATTCCCAGCCATCCTAATCCAATAATCGCGACCTTTTTCATGCCTCTCCCCTGCACTCTCGCTTCCACCTGTTTAAGGCTACGCCAGCCAGTGATAACTGACAATTCATAGAACGAATATGAAATGATTTAATGATAAAAAAAAGCCCTTGCCTTGGGCGACCAAAGTGGTTTACGTTAACTGACAACTTATGAATAAACATTCATCGAGAATTTTATGACCCGCGTTCAATTTAAACACCACCATCATCACCATCATCCTGACTAGTCTTTCAGGCGATGTGTGCTGGAAGACATTTGGATCTTCCAGTGGTGCATGAACGCAGAGAAAGCCCCCGGAAGATCTTCTTCCGGGGGCTTTTTTTTGAACCAAATTCAGCAGGATAAAAGAGGACAACAGAATGTTAGACAACTCGCGTTTACGCATAGCTATTCAGAAATCCGGCCGCCTGAGCGAAGATTCACGCGAATTACTGGCCCGCTGCGGGATTAAAATTAACCTGCACACCCAGCGTCTGATCGCCCTGGCGGAAAATATGCCGATTGATATTCTGCGCGTACGCGACGATGACATTCCGGGCCTTGTGATGGACGGTGTCGTTGATTTGGGCATCATCGGCGAAAACGTGCTGGAAGAAGAGCTGCTGACCCGCCGCGCACAGGGTGAAGACCCGCGCTATTTCACCCTGCGTCGCCTCGATTTCGGCGGCTGCCGCCTGTCGCTGGCAACCCCGGTTGACGAAAGCTGGAACGGCCCGCAAGCGCTGGACGGTAAACGTATCGCCACCTCTTATCCGCACCTGTTAAAACGCTATCTCGATCAGAAAGGCGTCTCTTTCAAATCTTGTCTGTTAAATGGTTCTGTTGAAGTCGCCCCGCGTGCGGGTCTGGCGGATGCGATTTGCGACCTGGTGTCAACCGGCGCGACGCTCGAAGCCAATGGTCTGCGCGAAGTGGAAGTGATTTACCGTTCGAAAGCCTGCCTGATTCAGCGCGACGGTGAAATGACCGATGCCAAACAGCAGCTTATCGACAAACTGCTGACCCGTATTCAGGGTGTTATTCAGGCGCGCGAATCGAAATACATCATGATGCACGCGCCAAGCGAGCGCCTGGAAGAGGTCATCGCCCTGCTGCCTGGCGCTGAACGCCCCACTATACTGCCGCTGGCGGGCGATCAGCAGCGTGTGGCAATGCACATGGTGAGCAGCGAAACCCTGTTCTGGGAAACCATGGAAAAACTGAAGGCGCTGGGGGCGAGTTCCATTCTGGTGCTGCCGATTGAGAAGATGATGGAGTAAGACCATGAGCTTCAATACCGTAATCGACTGGAACAGCTGTAGCGAAGCAGAGCAACGCGACTTGCTGATGCGCCCGGCGATCTCTGCTTCTGATAGCATCACGCGTACCGTGGTTGAGATCCTCGATACTGTGAAAGCGCGCGGCGATGACGCCCTGCGTGAATACAGCGCCAGGTTCGACAAAACGCAGGTCGACGCGCTGAAAGTCACAGAACAGGAAATCGCCGATGCCAGCGCGCGCCTGGGTGACGACATCAAGCAAGCGATGGCCGTAGCGGTGAAAAATATCGACACCTTCCACACCGCGCAAAAGCTGCAAACGGTGGATGTTGAAACCCTGCCGGGTGTGCGCTGCCAGCAGGTTACCCGTCCTATCGCCTCGGTTGGCCTGTATATTCCCGGCGGTTCTGCGCCGCTGTTCTCAACCGTGTTAATGCTGGCAACACCGGCACGTATTGCCGGTTGCCAGAAAGTGGTGCTCTGCTCACCACCGCCGATTGCCGATGAAATTCTCTATGCCGCGAAGCTTTGCGGCGTGCAGGCGATCTTTAAAGTGGGTGGCGCGCAGGCGATTGCCGCGCTGGCCTTTGGCACCGAATCGATCGCGAAGGTCGATAAAATTTTTGGCCCAGGAAATGCCTTTGTGACCGAAGCCAAACGCCAGGTCAGCCAGCGTCTGGACGGTGCGGCGATTGACATGCCCGCCGGTCCTTCTGAAGTGCTGGTGATTGCCGATAGCGGCGCAACGCCAGATTTTGTCGCCTCCGATCTGCTTTCGCAGGCGGAACACGGCCCGGACTCGCAGGTGATCCTGCTGACGCCGGACAGCGAGATGGCGACTCGTGTAGCCGAGGCGGTTGAACGCCAGCTTGCGGAACTGCCGCGCGCGGAAACCGCTCGCCAGGCGCTTTCTGCCAGCCGCCTGATTGTGGCGCGCGATTTAGCGCAATGCGTGGCGATCTCCAACCAATACGGCCCGGAGCACCTGATTATTCAGACCCGCGATGCCCGTTCACTGGTTGAGAGCATCACCAGCGCAGGCTCAGTGTTTCTCGGTGACTGGTCACCGGAATCCGCAGGCGATTACGCCTCCGGTACCAACCACGTGCTGCCGACTTATGGTTATACCGCCACCTGTTCCAGCCTGGGTCTGGCCGATTTCCAGAAACGTATGACGGTGCAGGAGCTCTCCCGGGAAGGTTTTGCGCAACTGGCAAGCACCATTGAAACACTGGCAGCAGCTGAACGCCTGACCGCTCACAAAAACGCCGTCACGTTGCGCGTTAACGCGCTGAAGGAGCAAGCATGAGCATTGAAGAACTGGCGCGTAAAAATGTGCGCGAACTGACGCCCTATCAGTCGGCTCGCCGTCTTGGTGGTAAAGGCGATGTCTGGCTGAATGCCAATGAATTCCCGACAGCGGTTCTTTTTGAACTGACACAGCAGACATTAAACCGTTACCCGGAGTGCCAGCCGAAAGCGGTGATCGAAAGTTATGCGCAGTATGCGGGCGTAAAACCGGAGCAGGTGCTGGTCAGCCGTGGCGCAGATGAAGGGATTGAGCTGCTAATCCGCGCGTTTTGTGAACCAGGTAAAGATGCAGTGCTGTTCTGCCCACCCACCTACGGCATGTATAGCGTCAGCGCCGAGACGCTGGGCGTGGAGTACCGCACCGTGCCCGCGCTTTCTGACTGGCAGCTGGATCTGCAAGGCATTGCCGACAAACTGGCTGGCGTCAAAATTATTTATGTTTGCAGCCCGAATAACCCCACCGGGCAGATTATTAATCCGCAAGATTTCCGCGTCTTGCTCGAAATGACGCGCGGCAAAGCCATTGTTGTGGCGGATGAAGCGTATATTGAGTTTTGCCCGCAGGCCACGCTGGCCGGCTGGCTCAGTGAATACCCGAATCTGGTGGTACTGCGCACGCTCTCCAAAGCGTTTGCGCTGGCAGGCCTGCGCTGCGGCTTTACCCTTGCCAACGAAGACGTTATCGCTCTGCTGTTAAAAGTGATTGCCCCCTACCCGCTCTCTACACCGGTGGCGGATATTGCCGCGCAAGCGCTTAGTCCGCAGGGTATTGTCGCGATGCGCGAGCGGGTGGCGCAAATTCTGGTTGAACGCCAGTATCTGGTTACCGCGCTGCGGGATATTGCGTGTGTGGAGCAGGTGTTCGACTCAGAGACTAACTATATTCTCGTGCGTCTGACTGCTTCCAGCGCAGTGTTTAAATCATTGTGGGATCAAGGCATTATCCTGAGAGACCAGAACAAACAACCTTCTTTAAGCGGCTGCCTGCGTATCACTATCGGTACCCGTGCAGAGAGCCAGCGCGTCATTGACGCTTTACGTGCGGAGCCAGTATGAGCCAGAAGTACCTGTTTATTGACCGTGATGGAACCCTGATTTCCGAACCCCCTTCCGATTATCAGGTGGATAAATTCGAGAAACTGGCCTTTGAGCCGGAGGTCATCCCGGTATTACTGAAACTGCAAAAAGCCGGTTACAAACTGGTGATGATCACCAATCAGGACGGTTTGGGTACCAGCAGTTTCCCGCAAGCGGATTTCGATGGCCCGCACAACTTGATGATGCAGGTCTTCACCTCCCAGGGCATCGACTTTGAAGAGGTGCTGATTTGCCCGCACCTGCCTGCCGATGCGTGCGACTGCCGTAAGCCAAAAGTGAAGCTGGTGGAACGCTGGCTGGCAGAAGGCGCACTCAATCGCGCGAATAGCTATGTGATTGGCGACCGCGCCACTGATATTGAGCTGGCGAACAACATGTCGATTGGCGGTTTGCGATACAACCCTGAGACGCTGAACTGGGCGATGATTGGTGAGCAACTCACGCGCCGCGATCGGTATGCGCACGTTGAACGCAACACCAAAGAGACGCAGATTGATGTCAAAGTGTGGCTGGATCGCGAAGGCGGCAGCAAAATTCACACTGGCGTCGGTTTCTTCGACCATATGCTTGATCAGATTGCGACGCATGGCGGTTTTCGCATGGAAATTGCGGTGAAAGGTGATCTCTATATTGACGATCACCACACGGTAGAAGATACCGGGCTGGCACTGGGTGAAGCGCTCAAACTGGCGCTCGGCGACAAACGCGGTATCAACCGTTTTGGCTTTGTGTTGCCGATGGATGAGTGCCTTGCACGCTGTGCATTGGACATTTCCGGCCGCCCGCACCTCGAATATAAAGCGGAATTTGCCTACCAGCGCGTGGGCGATTTGAGCACCGAAATGGTCGAGCACTTCTTCCGCTCGCTCTCTTACACCATGGCCGTGACGCTGCATCTCAAAACCAAAGGCAAAAACGACCACCACCGTGTGGAAAGTTTATTTAAAGCATTTGGCCGCACGCTGCGCCAGGCGATCCGCGTGGAAGGCGATACGCTCCCCTCATCAAAAGGAGTGCTGTGATGAATGTGGTGATCCTCGATACCGGCTGCGCCAACCTGAACTCGGTGAAATCTGCCGTCTCGCGCCACGGTTATGAGCCGCAAGTCAGTCGCGATCCGGATGTGGTGCTACGCGCAGACAAACTGTTTTTACCCGGTGTCGGAACGGCGCAGGCCGCGATGGATCAGCTGCGCGAGCGCGAGCTGATCGAACTGGTGAAAGCCTGTACGCAACCGGTGCTCGGTATCTGCCTGGGGATGCAACTGCTCGGACGTTTTAGCGAAGAGACCCACGGCGTCGATTTGTTAGGCATCATCGAACAGGATGTGCCGAAGATGAAAGACGTTGGCCTGCCACTGCCGCATATGGGCTGGAACCAGGTTTACGCAAAAGCTGGCAACCGCTTGTTCCAGGGCATCGAGGACGGCGCTTATTTCTACTTTGTGCACAGCTACGCCATGCCGGTGAATGCGTACACCATTGCCCGCTGCGATTACGGCGAGCCGTTTACCGCTGCCGTGCAGAAAGACAATTTCTACGGTGTGCAGTTTCACCCGGAACGTTCCGGCCGCGCGGGTGCGCAACTGCTGAAAAACTTCCTGGAGATGTGATGATTATTCCGGCTTTAGATTTAATTGACGGCACCGTCGTACGTCTTCATCAGGGCGACTACGCACAGCAGCGCGATTATGGCAACGACCCGCTGCCGCGCTTGCAGGATTACGCCGCTCAGGGAGCGCAGGTGCTGCACCTCGTCGATTTAACCGGCGCGAAAGATCCGGCGAAACGCCAGATCCCGTTGCTGAAAACGCTGGTTGCCGGGGTGAACGTTCCGGTACAGGTTGGCGGCGGTGTACGCACGGAAGAGGACGTCGCTGCCCTGCTCGCGGCCGGTGTTGCTCGCGTGGTAATCGGCTCGACGGCAGTAAAATCACCGGAGGTTGTGAAAGGCTGGTTTGCACGCTTTGGCGCAGACAAGCTGGTGCTGGCGCTGGATGTGCGCATCGATGAACAGGGCACGAAGCAGGTCGCGGTGAGCGGCTGGCAGGAGAACTCCGGTGTGACGCTGGAAGCGCTGGTGGAAACCTACCTGGCTGTTGGGCTGAAACATGTGCTTTGTACCGATATTTCCCGCGACGGCACGCTCGCGGGCTCGAACGTTGCGTTGTATGAAGAGATTTGTGCCCGCTGGCCGCAGGTGGCGTTTCAGTCTTCCGGCGGTATTGGCGGTTTAAATGATATTGCCGCCCTGCGCGGTACTGGCGTGCGCGGCGTAATTGTCGGACGGGCGCTGCTGGAAGGTAAATTCACGGTGAAGGAGGCCATTCAATGCTGGCAAAACGGATAATCCCTTGTCTTGACGTGCGTGATGGCCAGGTGGTGAAAGGCGTACAGTTTCGTAATCACGAAATTATTGGCGACATTGTGCCGCTGGCAAAACGCTACGCCGAAGAAGGCGCGGACGAGCTGGTATTCTACGATATCACCGCCTCAAGCGATGGCCGCGTAGTGGATAAGAGCTGGGTATCACGCGTGGCTGAAGTGATTGATATTCCTTTCTGTGTCGCCGGTGGGATTAAGTCTGCTGACGATGCGGCGAAAATTCTCTCGTTCGGCGCTGATAAAATTTCGATTAACTCCCCTGCACTGGCCGATCCGGAATTAATCACACGGCTGGCCGATCGCTTTGGCGTACAGTGCATTGTGGTCGGTATCGACACCTGGTTTGACGCCGAAACGGGCAAATATCACGTTAATCAGTACACCGGTGATGAGAGCCGGACCCGGGTCACGCAATGGGAAACGCTGGACTGGGTGCAGGAAGTGCAAAAGCGCGGCGCCGGGGAGATCGTGCTTAACATGATGAACCAGGATGGTGTGCGCAATGGCTACGAC
This sequence comes from Kosakonia sp. LAM2021, assembly GCF_016620385.1. Taxonomy (NCBI): domain Bacteria; kingdom Pseudomonadati; phylum Pseudomonadota; class Gammaproteobacteria; order Enterobacterales; family Enterobacteriaceae; genus Kosakonia; species Kosakonia sp. LAM2021. Next base: position 560,423 of record NZ_JAENHT010000001.1, on the reverse strand, counting down.
CTTGAACAACTGAAGAAAGTGCGCGCGGTGTGCCACGTACCGCTGATTGCTTCTGGTGGCGCGGGCACCATGGAACATTTTCTGGAAGCCTTTCGCGATGCGAACGTTGACGGCGCGCTGGCAGCTTCCGTGTTTCACAAGCAGATTATCAATATTGGTGAATTAAAAACGTACCTGGCAGACCAGGGCGTGGAGATCAGGGTATGTTAACAGAGCAACAACTGGCCCAACTGGACTGGGAAAAAACCGACGGACTGCTGCCCGCCGTGGTGCAACATGCGGTTTCCGGCGAAGTGCTGATGCTGGGTTACATGAACAAAGAGGCGCTGGCAAAAACGCAGGAAAGCGGCAAAGTCACTTTTTTCTCCCGCACTAAAGGGCGCTTGTGGACCAAAGGTGAAACCTCGGGTCATTTTCTTAACGTGCTGAAGATAGCCCCTGATTGCGACAACGACACATTGCTGGTCCTGGTTAACCCAATCGGCCCAACCTGCCACACGGGAACATCCAGCTGCTTTGGCGACACCAGCCACCAGTGGTTGTTCCTTTATCAGTTAGAAGAGCTGCTCGCCGCGCGTAAAACGGCCGACCCGGCAAGTTCTTACACCGCCAAACTCTACGCCAGCGGCACTAAACGTATCGCGCAGAAAGTGGGCGAAGAAGGTGTAGAAACGGCACTGGCGGCAACCGTAAACGACCGCGAAGAGCTGACTAACGAGGCCTCTGACCTGATGTATCACCTGCTGGTGCTGTTGCAGGATCAGCAGCTTGATTTAACAACCGTGATTGAGAATTTACGCAAGCGGCATAAATAAGCTATACCTAGGGAGCTATCACGCTCCCTCTTATTTATCGCTGATAAAGCAGTTACCATTATCTCCCACAGCAGGTATCATCCCACCACAGTTTTTCGCATCACAAGTTGTGCATATCAAACATTGAGGTTGAAGATGAAATTTCTGGTCACCGGCGCTGCCGGGTTTATCGGCTATCACGTCAGTGAACGTTTGTTGAAAGCGGGCCACCAGGTCGTGGGTATTGATAACCTCAACGACTATTACGATGTCAGTCTGAAGCAAGCGCGCCTGGATTTACTGGCCTCTCCCGATTTCCATTTTCATAAAATCGATCTCGCTGACCGCGAGGGGATGGCACAGCTGTTTGCGCGTGAGAAATTCGACCGCGTTATTCACCTCGCAGCACAAGCTGGCGTCCGTTACTCGCTGGAAAACCCGCACGTCTACGCAGAATCTAATCTGATTGGACATCTGAACGTACTTGAAGGCTGTCGTCATCATAAAGTGCAGCATCTGCTGTATGCATCCTCCAGCTCCGTTTACGGGTTAAACCGAAAGATGCCGTTCTCTACTGATGATTCGGTTGACCACCCGGTATCACTCTATGCGGCAACGAAAAAAGCCAACGAGCTGATGTCGCATACCTATTCTCATCTCTATGGCTTGCCTACCACCGGCCTGCGATTCTTTACGGTCTATGGCCCATGGGGACGCCCGGACATGGCGCTGTTCAAGTTCACTAAAGCTATGCTGGAAGGTAAGAGCATAGATGTATACAACTACGGCAAAATGAAGCGCGACTTCACCTACATTGACGATATCGTGGAAGCCATTATCCGTATGCAGGATGTGATCCCGCAGCCAGATGCGAACTGGACTGTTGAAAGCGGATCGCCGGCAACCAGCTCTGCGCCTTACCATGTTTATAACATTGGCAACAGTTCACCGGTTGAGCTGATGGATTACATCACGGCACTGGAAGAGGCGCTGGGGATTGAAGCGCAGAAAAATATGATGCCGATTCAGCCCGGCGATGTGCTGGAGACGAGCGCAGACACCCAACCGCTGTATGCTGTGACTGGCTTCAAGCCCCAGACTTCTGTCAAAGAGGGTGTGAAGCGCTTTGTTGACTGGTACAGAGATTTTTATAACGTGTAAAAAAACGGCCCTGACGGGCCGTTTTGCTTTCTGCAATAACAATTAGTCGTTACCGAATAAATCGCGGGTATAGACCTTCTCTTCCACATCCGCCAGCTCTTGGGCCATACGGTTCGAGATAATGACATCCGCTTCCTGTTTGAACGCGTCCAGATCGCGTACCACGCGGGAGTGGAAGAATTCATCTTCCTGCATGACCGGTTCATAAATGATGACCTGCACGCCCTTCGCTTTGATACGCTTCATGATGCCCTGAATCGAAGAGGCGCGAAAGTTATCGGAACCGCTCTTCATGATCAGACGATAGACACCCACCACCTTCGGTTTACGCGCCAGGATGGAATCCGCAATAAAGTCTTTACGGGTGCGGTTAGCATCAACGATAGCCGAAATAATATTATTCGGTACCGACTGGTAGTTCGCCAGCAGCTGTTTGGTGTCTTTCGGCAGGCAGTAACCGCCGTAGCCAAACGATGGGTTGTTGTAGTGATTGCCGATACGCGGATCCAGGCATACCCCTTCGATAATCTGACGGCTGTTCAGCCCCAGGCTTTCTGCATAGCTATCCAGTTCGTTGAAGTACGCCACGCGCATCGCCAGATAGGTGTTAGCGAACAGTTTAATCGCTTCGGCTTCGGTTGAATCAGTGAACAGTACGCGAATATCTTTTTTGATCGCGCCTTCCTGCAACAACGCGGCAAAACGTTCGGCACGTTCGGAGCGTTCGCCGATAACAATACGCGATGGGTGCAGGTTATCGTACAGCGCCTTACCTTCACGCAGGAATTCCGGCGAGAAAATAACGTTATCAATACCGTATTTTTCACGGATGGATTGGGTAAAGCCCACCGGAATGGTGGATTTAATGATCATCACCGCTTGCGGGTTGATCTCATGAACATCACGGATCACTGATTCCACGCTGCTGGTATTGAAGTAGTTAGATTTCGGATCGTAATCCGTCGGCGTAGCGATGATGACGAAATCCGCGCCGCGATAGGCGTCGAGTTTGTCCGTCGTCGCACGGAAGTTCAGCGGCTTATTCTGCAAATACTCCTGGATCTCCTTATCCACAATGGGAGAGATCTTCTGATTAAGCATATCTACTTTGGACTGAACGATATCCAGCGCCACCACTTCATGGTTCTGCGCAATCAGAATCCCGTTCGATAGCCCAACGTAACCTGTTCCGGAGATTGTTATTTTCATTCGATAAGCAACTTTTGTGAGTGTATGAAACCGGAGATGACGATCCCGTCGCCACCCGCTTTATATCAATAACTGTTGGGGTTTTTACCTCTTCTGTTGAGGGACTGTCAAGGCGACAATCGGTCGTCAACAGCGGCGTTTATGTATGGTTTAGCGGGAAATAATCGACAAAATGAATATGACCGCCCGAAAAAACGGCGATTGAGACGAAAAAAAAGCCCGGTTTTAGTAACCGGGCTTAGGTAAACCAGATGGGTGATTATCAGATTAATCCAGCCATTCGGTATGGAACACACCATCTTTATCTGTGCGCTTGTATGTGTGCGCACCGAAATAATCACGCTGAGCCTGAATCAGGTTCGCCGGCAGCACTGCAGAACGGTAGCTGTCGTAGTATGCCACCGCTGCAGAGAAGGTCGGTACCGGAATACCATTCTGCACGGCATAGGCCACTACATCACGCAGCGCCTGCTGATAGTCATCCGCGATTTTCTTGAAGTACGGTGCCAGCAACAGGTTTGCGATAGCCGGGGTCTCGGCATAGGCGTCGGTGATTTTCTGCAGGAACTGAGCACGAATGATACAGCCTGCGCGGAAGATCTTCGCGATTTCGCCGTAATTCAGATTCCAGTTGTGCTCGTCAGAAGCAGCACGCAACTGGGAGAAGCCCTGCGCATAGGAAACAATTTTACCGAGGTACAGCGCACGGCGTACTTTCTCGATAAATTCAGCTTTGTCCCCTGCTGTTTTCGCCTGCGGGCCTGACAGCACTTTAGACGCGGCAACACGCTGCTCTTTCAGGGAAGAGATATAGCGCGCAAACACGGATTCGGTAATCAGTGACAGCGGCTCGCCGAGGTCCAGCGAGCTCTGGCTGGTCCATTTGCCGGTGCCTTTATTCGCCGCTTCGTCGAGGATCACATCAACCAGGTATTTACCTTCTTCATCTTTCTTGGTGAAGATATCTTTGGTGATGTCGATGAGATAGCTGCTCAGCTCACCTGCATTCCACTCGCTGAAGGTTTTCGCCAGCTCTTCGTTAGAGAGATTCAGGCCGCCTTTCAACAACGCGTAAGCTTCCGCAATCAGCTGCATATCGCCATATTCGATGCCGTTGTGCACCATTTTGACATAGTGACCCGCGCCGTCCGGCCCAATATACGTCACGCAAGGTTCGCCATCTTCTGCAACTGCAGCAATTTTGGTCAGGATCGGAGCAACCAGATCGTAGGCTTCTTTTTGACCGCCAGGCATGATTGATGGACCTTTCAGCGCGCCTTCTTCACCACCAGAAACCCCGGTGCCGATGAAGTTGAAACCCTCTTCCGAAAGTTCGCGATTACGACGAATGGTGTCCTGGAAGAACGTGTTGCCGCCATCAATAATGATGTCACCTTTGTCGAGATATGGCTTGAGGGAGTCGATAGCGGCGTCGGTGCCTGCACCAGCTTTCACCATCAATAGGATGCGGCGCGGAGTTTCCAGGGATTCGACAAATTCTCGTACGGTGTAGTAAGGAACCAGCTTTTTGCCCGGGTTTTCGGCAATGACTTCTTCGGTCTTTTCGCGAGAGCGGTTGAAAACTGAAACGGTGTAGCCGCGGCTCTCAATGTTGAGCGCCAGGTTGCGCCCCATTACCGCCATACCAACAACGCCGATTTGTTGCTTGGACATTACATACTCCTGTCAGGTGTGGTCACCCAGCCGTTAATGGATTCGGAGGGTCTTAAGTGAATGGTATGTTAGCCTAAAAATGTTGAATGAACGAGAGCGCCATGCAGGAAAAGCACAAAGCAAACAAACATAACAATGCATCAGTTGAGTTAAGAGAATAGACATCTAAAATTGAGAATAATTCTTCACTATAGTAGCATCTTTGGTACATTATAACTTTAAAAGTCAATTACATGCCCACAGCACGCAAAATAGATTACACAATACGCTATCGCCCGGATATTGATGGAATACGTGCTATCGCCGTTGTTTCCGTGGTGCTGTATCATTTTTTCCCAACAATGGTTCCCGGCGGCTTTATCGGCGTTGATGTTTTCTTCGTCATATCTGGTTATCTGATCTCATCGATTATCCTCAGTAAAAATAAAAAGCAAACATTTAGTATTCTGGATTTTTATTCCCGCCGTATAAAGAGAATTTTTCCCGCACTGGCTGTGGTGCTTATTACATGCCTTGTTTTCGGATGGTTCGCTCTGCTAACCAATGAATACCGTCAGCTTGGCAAACATATCGCGGGCAGCACGTTGTTTGTACAGAATCTGGTATTGTTATCAGAGGCCAATTATTTTGATAACACCAGTATTACAAAACCGCTGCTTCATCTATGGAGCCTGGGTATCGAAGAGCAATTTTATCTTCTATGGCCAGTTGTTATCTGCTTATGTACTAAACACAGAAAAAACTTAATAGCCACAATCGCCATTATCGGTGGAGCTTCATTTTTGATCGGACTGTGGTACCTGAACAAAGATTTTACTTCCGCAGCTTACTACTCCCCGGATTCTCGAGCCTGGGAGTTACTTGCAGGCGCGGCTCTGGCGTGGCTGCATAGCCGCACCCGCAGTACTCATCAAGTCACATTCTCGAATAATCTTGTGGCTAGCGCCGGGTTGCTTTTGCTGGTGTTAGGGCTATTTTTGATCGATAAAGACAAAACTTTCCCTGGTACCTGGGCGTTACTTCCGGTAATTGCAACCACTATGCTGATTTTTGCTCAATCGGGAAATGTAATTGCGCGGACTGTCCTCTCCTCCCGGTTGATGGTATTTATTGGATTAATTAGCTACCCGCTCTATCTTTGGCATTGGCCATTGATCTCGTTTGCATGGATTATTAATGGTAGCGAGCCAGCTTTGAATGTAAAAATAGTACTAATGGCTGCCACTTTTCTCCTTGCCTGGCTGACATTCACAGTGATTGAAAGGCCATTCAGAAAATCCACCTACGCGCCACGTAGCATTTTCAATCTTGCCGCATTGCTTACTGTGATCGGTATTATAGGATCTATCGTTTACTTTCAGCAGGGGTTTCCGCAACGCGAAAATGCTGAGCTAAAAGGATATTCTGGTGATATTGGGCACGACGAGTTTCATAAATATATCGCAACACATTTTTTTCTGTGCACACCAGATAATATCGCCAAGACGGCATTAAAGTGGAACACGTATACACGTTGTATGCAATCAAAAAAGGGAAATGTCATTGACATCGTACTGCTTGGTGACAGTCATGCAGAGCATCTTTTTATCGGCATGGCGGAAGCGCTACCGATGAAAAATGTGGCCTTTTATATTGAAGATGGTTCTCCTTTCCCCGGCAATCCCAAGTTCTCCAGGCTTTATGAGACCATAGTACGCAATCCACATATCAAAATAGTGGTACTGACAATGTACTGGCACGGACGGTTTGGAGAAACGCCTGCAGGGAGTACGCTTGAAGATCAAATCACAGCTACAACTAAACTATTCACCGCCGCTGGTAAGAAAGTTATTCTTACTGATGATGTAGCAGATTTTCCATTTACCCCGGATAAGTGTAAAGGGCTCCGCTGGTTGTCATTTGGCAATAGAGCCTGTGAGATCCCACGGACAGAAGCCGATCAGGAGAAGGAAAAGTATCTGCCGATATTGCAGAACATTGCTGATAAAGATGAAAACGTGGAGTTACTGGCTGAGGGGAAATATCTGTGTGATACAAATGGATGCAGCATGATAAAGGATGGAAAATTGATGTACCGCGATACACATCATCTGAATATTAATGGTTCGCGTTACATTGGAGAAAAGATCGTCACTGATAATCCGCAAGCATTTCAATAAGGGTATGGCGAACTAAAGTTTAATTTAGTTCGCCTGATTATCAGCTACCTATCTCGTCGTGCAAGGTGCGATAAATTGCCGAGAATTTATTTATAATTGCCTCATCTGAATAATCATAATGCACTTTTTCATAAAGCCTTTCAGCAAATAATAGTGCTTCATGCGTATTATCAAAAATGTGTGCCAGCATCGTCGCCAACTCGGTAGCATTGCCCGGGGTTATCAGATAACCATTGACGTTATTTTCAATAAATTCATTGCAACCTTGAACGTCCGTGGTCAAAATCGGTATACCGCAGAATGCTGCTTCGATCAATATACGTGGTATCCCCTCACCATAACGCGTAGGGAGCACCACTAAATCGGCCCCACTGAGAACATTCTCCATATCTGTACGATGGCCAAGCCAATTAACATATTCACGTTGGCTTATATGTTCAATCTCATCAGGCGTATAGGCATTGCGTGCATCTAAATCATAAATACCCGCAATATTTAGCACGAAATCCTGACGAACAATATATAATTGATCAAGCGCAACAAGTAGCGTATCCAAACCTTTATCTTTCAACAATCTAGCTGCAAAGAGAATATTTTTCTTCTCCTGTTCGAAAGCGTTATGCGCTCGATAAAAGCGCTTAGGATCAACGCCTGCGCCTTCTACAAAGTAGAGACTTTGAGAATCAGTAATATTATTGCGTTTGAAGAATATCAAGTCATGATTATTTTCAAAAACGAACGCACCGTGACGGGAGGACCCAGCGATCTTATAGAGATTAGTTACGATAGGACGGATCGTTCTGAAGAAAAACGATTCATTTGAAAAAATAACCCCAAGCCCGGTGACACTTTTCACTACAGGACGGCGGATAATACGACCAATAATACCCGAATAGATATTAGGTTTAACGGTGATCGAATGAATTATGTCTGGCTTAATTTTACGCGCTAGTTTCAAAATTGCATATAATGTAATGAATTCAAAAAAAGGGTTAATGCCACTTCGTGACATTTTAATATGGTGGCACTCAATACCCTGTTTTTCCAGTTCGCTACTCAGACCAGGGGTATCAAAGCAAGAAATAACGACGACCTTGTATCCATTGGCAATATTTGCCATAGCTCGGTTAAGCCAATGTAGCTTAAAGTACCAGTCAGCATTAACAACATATAATAATACTTTATCTTTCATAAGGGCCTGTACGTCCCAGGATTCCATCAATGAACCCTTTGGCAATATATTTAAAATGCGTATATCGTGGTTTCAGCAGCAATGTAAAGATAATCGCCTGAGCAAGCGACTTCGCACTCACATTAAGTTTCCAACCAATAGGGATATAGTTTCTTTTCAGCAATAGCATCACATTACGGAAAAAATAGTAATGTCTCACTGGCGCATGGGTGGTGATTTGTCGACCTAATAAAATAAGTGGTTTATCACCTATCTTATGATCCATCTTCGCCCCTTGCGCTATGACGCAAGCCAGCCCTTGTGCCTGTGCACGATATCCCCATTCAATATCTACACAATCTATAAAAAGCTCATCACACATTAAGCCGACTTCTTCCAGTACCTCAAGACTTATCAGCGATCCTGAAGCGATAATGAAATCAGCGATAAACCAGACCGATTTAAAATCTGGCTTTATAAGCTTCAGTGCTAAACCCTGCGTACGTACAAAACGTGAAGGCAGGCCGGAATCAAGATCAAAATGAACAGGCCCCACCGCCGCAACCGTCACCCCATCCCTAGCAGCACACTCTCTAGCCGCCAGCAGTTCGCTGACCAGTGTCGCTGAAGGAATAGAATCCTGGTCAAAAAGAATGATATCCTTTGCGCCACGCTCTTTCGACATTTTGATGCCAATATTCTGCGCCTGCGCGATACCTACATTCTTACCGAGGGGGTGAACGACGACATCAGAAGATGCCATAGACAATAAAATAGCTGGGTCATCAGGACTGTTATCAATAATAAAAATGTTATTAACCTGCCCCTCTAAGGCTGAAATCAGCGCTGACAAGCGATTTTGTTGCGGATAAAAAGTAACAATGATAGCAGAAATCATAACTGGTACACTACTTCACTAAATCATTCGTGATAATACCCGAGAAAATAAATACATCGGGGCTATCGTCAGGTAAGTCGATCCTGATTTTGTCCGGGGATACACGCTCGTTGACACGCAGGTAAATAGGGTTTTTCCCTCGCTGCAGTGGGAAATGGACACTATTCTGCTCAGAATAATCCGCAGAGCCCTTTAGCAGATAATAAACCTGTAACCGGGTCGATACGGTTGTGTTAACCGTAAAATGGAAAGTAGCCCCTGTACGAACATTTTGCGTGTTCTTAGCTTTCAAAACAATATGAGGATCGTCACCGACAATTTTAACGCTAAACCCATCCTGCAGTGGGGCAAGCATCACATTATGTACCTCAACAACGTTTAGCGTCGGCAATTGCCCCATATCAATAGTCGCACTACGTTGGACCAGAATTGCAGGCTGCATACGGTCTAACAAGGGGATCAAATATAGTCCAGATAGCTGACAACGTTGCCTAAATACCTGCCGCTGTTGTTCGCTCACACTGTACGTCAATGAATGAAAACGCCAACCATCAGGCGGTATGGTGATAGATAAACCATTGCTGCGATCGTTGTCAGAAACAATATATTGGCAATATTCCGTAGTCCACAGAGGTGAACCGGATACTTTCATCGCCGGCCGCCCTAACTCAAATGTCGACCCCGCAGAGAGCACCATCGGCACTGCTATAATCAAGCTAATTGCTTTAGCAAAAATAGTTTTGTCTAGAATAACCAATAGCGCTACGACAAATAGAATATTTACACCGAGAAAATATCTGTCCGGAAAAGTCGTAGTATAGTCATTGAACAGCGAACTAAGTCCTCTGCGCATCACAATGATGGACAGATAATAAATACCAAATGATGCCCAAATAAAAGCAATCACCAGCAATCTTTTATCGATGAGTTTTTTGCTATTGCAAAATAAACGTTTCATCGCATAGATGATAGACACTAGCAAACACAAGAAAACCACAACCACAGCAACATCATTCAGATGCTTATAAACGCTAAAAAGTAAAGGATAGAGTAACGCCCGCAAGAGAGCAAACTCGATAAACGCTGCAAGTTTTACAGGGAGATCAGCGCCACCGCTATCATGTATTGCTCTTCCGGAAATCATAAAGAGCGACGCTAAAATAATTGCTATGCTTGCTAATGCCTGCGCATAAAAAAAATACGACTTATTTTTGTATCCACAATAGACACATATCACACCAAACACTACTTGGAAACCGACACCTACAGGCAGAGTCATGCAAGATATCAGCGCAACCAGCAACGCGAAAATGGCTAATAGCATCGATTGTCTGTTAAGCAGCACCGCGCAGAGTAAGAATACCTGTAGTACCGGAAAAATGAAACCCAGGTTGAGAATGCGCCCATATATTTCATTACCATCAAACCCTACAGGCATGAGCACAACAGCAGTCAGCAAACAGAACAGTGAACCGCGCGATAAAAGATTACGAAACGCATAGTAAGCAGCCAAAACGCACAGCGATAAAAAGAGATTGGATAGAATAAAATATACGAGCGGGAGGTAGAAAAGGTTTCCTTGGCAAAAAATATCCAACAGTAACAATGCAGCTTTATAAAATAGGACAAAACCGAGGATCGGGAATACACGAGTATTAAATGCGGTATTCCAGAAGCCTTCGTCGATAACTTTTGCTGTCCAGACAGCATCTTCAGCATAAACTGTTGGATAAAGAATTGGGTCAAGGTTTCTTAGTGAAAACAAAAGAAACAATGCAAGCAGCGATCCAACAAGAAGTAACGGTTTTTTATATACGTTAAGCGAGGTTATTGCTGTTGCCATTATGTTTTCCCAACGATATATTTTGATACAACGAAGTTTATAAACAAGTTAAGAGGAGTGATCACCACTTTTGCAATAAAAGCAGATATCGTAAACGTAATTCCGCCATTGGCTATCCCGTGCAGTAGATAACTTAAATACTGGATCAACAAAGAAAAAACAGCGATCACAATTAAGCTATAAACGTAGTAAGCTAAATATCCTGTAAAAGCTTTTTGTTCAATTTTCTTATCAAAAACAATCAGTCTGGAAATCCAGTAAACAAAGGTCACTGCCAGAGTCGCGCTGCACAAGTTAGCAATGATGGGCTCAAGTCCCAGCCAGACAAGAAGGGTCATCGTGGCTAAATCAATTAACCACCCTCCACCAGAAATCACAATGAAACGAATAGGTTTATTTTTCATGCTTAACGATAAAAACATTTGCCCTGGCGGAGGTTGCGGAATTAATACCAACCTGTGAATCTTCTAACGCAATACAATTTGCAATATTTACACCCAACATTGTGGCTGCTGCCAAATAGGGCTCAGCATGCGGCTTCGCGTTAACGACATCATCACCGCTGACTATTGCATCGAAAAAATTTTCCAAGCCATGATATCGAAGCAAACCATCTACTGCCTGTCGGGAGGCGGTTGTCACCAGAGCGACGGGAGCAAATTGTTTTGAATGCGTAAGGAAATCCAGCACGTCAGTATAAAGCGTTGTACTCGGGAAAAAATCCACGTACTTACTTTTTTTAAGATCGGCGATTGCTTTGTGTGTCTCGTCGCTAGCATCGGGCAATATTATCGGCAGGAAAGCCTTCCATGACATGCCTGCATAGTTTTGCTGAAAATCCTCAACAGTAATCGCTCCACCATACTGTGCAATTGCATAGCAGTATGCAGATGCGTTAGCAATTTCTGTATCAATCAGCGTGCCATCCATGTCACTTAATATTGCTTCAATCATGAGATATTCTCTAATTCCATGTATTCATTAATCAACAGCAACATACACGCAGTAAACGCATTTCCTGTCGCCTTATCTTTCCTGAATTTATAAGGAACAAGCCTTGTATAGTGGATAATTTCATGTAACAACACTTCTTTAAGATAATCCTGACCAAAGTTGTCAATGATCCACTGAGTGTATTTCTCATAGATTGCCGCATATTGAGAAGATCTGAAAATACTGACTGTAATCTCATCATTCTCAACGTGGCAATTGATTGATCGGTTCAGTGATTCATAACCCAGATGCAAAGACTGCATTAATTTTGCATAATCGAGCAATGGGGACTCAAAGAAGTTACCGATATTTGGGTCGATGATAAACCAGCCGTTATCATGTTTTTTATCGATGATAATATTTTCAATTGTCAAATCGCCATGAATGACCGATGTTTCTCTGAAATTAAAATCAGCATTCCTGGCAGGATCATTTATCCAACTGGAGATAGCATCAAGATCGATATGCCGACCATTAATCACTACCTGGGTATTATCAAAGAAAATCGACGATAGAGTTTTAATGGTATTAAAGTTATCAACCATTTTTGTTGAAATATATGTTTCGATCATCAAATCTTCAGCCAGCCCACTACTTTTACGAGCATGGAAGCTTTTGATAGAATTTAAGACTTCAACGAGATACCCCCATGAAGTCTCGAATGAGGATGAATGAATAAACTCGTAGAAATCAATCGAGGTATGACTATATGGCATGTCATAAATATATCCATGTTCCAGTTTTTTATCACTGGCGACGTTTGCCAACACCAGCTCATTTGAGTATTCGCAAAGCCATTTCTTTTGTGCTTGTAATTTATTTGAGCCTAACTGCGATGCAAATTTCCTAACATACATATTGTTATTACAAGAAATTAATGCTGTGAGCGCATCAGAACCACCGTGAAAAATACGGTAGAGAATAACGTCATTACCCATTCCTTTTTTATAGAACTCGGAGATTAGGTCAACATCATTCCTGAAATTACGTATAAGGAACATTTTATATTGTTCCTCGGTGGAAAACAGATCACGTTTATTCGGTACCGTATCATTATTAAACTCAAACCAACGCAATACTTTGCCCGGTTCAAAGCTGTATCGATTTTTAATAAAATAATAAGCAAATATAAATAATACTGGGCTAAGGAAAAACATTATCATGACGGTAAAAGCTTGGGCAGAATAAGTATTCTGCAACGCTCTGAAGGTCGAACTAAACGGTGAGTCAAATAACGAATAAATCAGCATTGACGCCGAGGCACCAGTACATCTTGCGATCAAATTATAGCTCAACAGATATGCCGCCCACATCAGTGCACTGTTCACGATATATGAAATTAAATTTCGCCTAAAACATGTATAGACTTCATTAAGACACCAGAAAAAATGGCGCAGTGAATATGATATTTCGTCATTAAATATAGCCGTAATGCTATTCAGTGTTTTTTTGATACCCTTATTGGTACCAATCAACGAACACAGAGTAAAGAAAAGGAACACTCCAATTACTACTAATAATGATTCGGTCAGATTGAATTCTACGTTTGCTGCTGAATTGAACCAGATCAGGATCGCGCCCCAAACTAGTAGATCAAATACACGTTCGAAGAAAACTGACGCGAAGGACAAAGCAAAACTTTGTCGCCCCAGATACGAAAATACGCCCGCACGAACTATTTCACCCAGGCGCAATGGTACAAAGAAATTGACAACATATCCCAGAGAAAGTGACATAAATTGAATACTGCGAGCAGTATCATCCCGACCTGGTAAAACAGAGTTCCAGCGTTTAACGCGGATGGAATGCCCGAGGATCAGGCAAAAGACAGCAACCAGGAAATAGAGAACAGCGACCATTATTTAATCCTTGCTTAGAGCCATGTATGAAATAATTTTTTTTGTTCAGCTTCTTTTAATTCTTCTGGTGTACCAAATGACAGATGGCTGTCCAACAAAATTCCTTTCACTGTATAACCTTTGTCACACAGAGTATTGTAGATACCACTAATAAAGATTTCATTGTAATCACAGGTTTGCTTATAAAGCGCATAGTTCTCAACAACTACATGTTTGTTGGCAAAGATATATGCACCTGAAATAGCAAATTTACTAATAACTTTCTTCTCGGCGGTTCGTACTAATTTTTCTTTCTCATATAGTGCATATGAATAGGCTGGCGAGTCTGATTCGAAATTACACAAATAAGCCATAACGTCGCCATGAGGCATAAGTTTGTTGATATAAAATGTGAAATTATTTATCTCAAAAGCCTGATCGCAGTCATTAAAGATTATCGGCAGCTCATTATCGATTAATTGCAAACCACACATCGCAGTGTCCAGCGCACCGTCAGTAACATCGTCGAGAATGACAAATTTTGCTTCAGGAAAATAGCTGCTCACCTTATGGGCAATATTATGTTCGACTACGTGTTCTTTTAAGACTACACAAATCAGCTCAGCGATGTCGACGCTGCGGCGTACGGATTCGATAGCCCACCAGAAAAATGGTTTCCCATCCAGTTCTACTAGCGGCTTTGGCAGGGTATAACCTTGCTTAGAAAACCTACTGCCTCTTCCGGCCATAGGTATCACCAGATTAATCATTACTGTTATTCCATTTGTATTTTTCTTCTAAAGAAACATTGTCAAAATCAATCGTATTGTCACCTATTGCCATCAGGCCATTAAGTCCATTGAAAAGATAATTGACGGCAATTTTTAGCGTTCTGATGGCTTGTGAGAATAACTTCACATTGGATATTTGATCGTCTTCTCGCCACTCCACTGGAAAATATCTAATTTTTTGCTTCTGGCTAATCGAGTATAATAAAAGAAAACAGTTGAAGGTCAGGTCATTGGAGAACTTCAGTATTCTTGCATCCGCAATCGCTGGTACTTGGTAGATATTTAAACCTGCACCAAGATCCTTCACCAAATGAAATGAGCAGACAGAATAGATTAGGTTAAAAATATAATTGCCGAAAATTCTTAACTTTGCATAACCCATCAACCGTGAATCGTGGCTAAAACGACTACCCAGACAGCAATCATATACATTAATTTGCTGGCTATCGATGAGCGATATCAAGTCATTAATATTACCTTGATCGTCACCGTGCAGAACCGCAATATGCGTTGCATTCACTTGCTGTGCATGACGAAATGCCATTTTATGCGTTCCACCCAGACCAACATTGGTGCTGTTGGTGTAAACCGCAGCGTTGTACAGTTCCAGTGACTTCACCGCAGAGATTGATTTTTCAACCGTCCGATCGCTGCTTCTGTTATCAATAATTAGAATCTCGGCAAACTTTTTGTAATTATCATTTTCTTTTAAGCTGTTGAGCACTCGTGGAATCTGATCCTGGCAGTTATAGCATGGAATAAAAAGAATGATTTTGTTGTTTATTTCCACGTTATTCTCCCATAATCTTTTGAGCGATAGAATGCGAAAATGAAAACTCAATTTCTTTAGAAAAAAGATTGTCTTCGTATATTACCGCGGCACTGTTTTCATGTTGCTCACATAATGATATTAAACTTTCGGCGATGGATTCCGGCGTAAAATTAGCTGGCTCGACAATATTTTTACTTTTACTAGAGAGTTTTTTATTGGCGTAAGCATTGCTAACAACCTTGACTCCAAAGCTAGCCATTTCCAGTGGTGGGTAGCTTGGATGCGGTGACAGCATGAGTGACAAACCTACAGAAGAAGTTGAAAGCTGATGAATATACTGATCGAGAGTCAGCTTGCCCAGCGACCTCAATGTTGCCCCCTGGCTCAATTCAATATCCGCGTGACTTTCACCAGCCGAAACAATCGTCCATTGGTTGGCCTTATCATATTTCTGCGCCCATACCCGCAATGCAAACACTACAAGGTTGAACAAATTGCGTTCCACACCTGGGCGCCCATAAACCAGAATTTTTCGCTCCTTCGCAAT
Source organism: Kosakonia sp. LAM2021 (assembly GCF_016620385.1). Classification (NCBI taxonomy): domain Bacteria; kingdom Pseudomonadati; phylum Pseudomonadota; class Gammaproteobacteria; order Enterobacterales; family Enterobacteriaceae; genus Kosakonia; species Kosakonia sp. LAM2021. The sequence continues at coordinate 544,573 of NZ_JAENHT010000001.1, read as the reverse complement.
TGTTACTGATCTTTCACGGGCAGCAAATAAAGTAGGGTTAATCTGAGGTTCAAAGAAATAGGACTCATTGAATTTGTACCCATTATTGATAAAAAAATCTTTTAACAATGCGGTATTAAAAACCGGAATGGTTTTTTCTGTATGAGAATAAGTTGAGTCGGCAAGAGCGAAACGTGATGACCATGCGTAGAATCCGGGCTCATAATCCTGTATAAAGTAGATCAATTTACGCCCCTGCACACCCAATACCTCAGTCTGCCACTCCAGTGCTTTGAAGGTGTTATAGGCAGTCCACCATGCGGTGGAAACAAAGTAATCATTTTCGGAGACTTTCAGCGTGGCACCGCTGCGATTTCCAGCTATACAAATGCAGTTTTCTGCGCAATCATCACCAGAAAGATCAGATAACAACCAGTCCGAATAAAATTGTTCCGACTTCAGTTCTACACTGACTTCATCAGTGACGATGATACGCGCCTGCGGAAACTCTTTACGAATGGAATCGAAAAAACGCAACGCAGTGGCAATACCGCCAAAAACATGTTTTTCCGATAAAGCCGGTACCAATAAGTTAATACGCTTATTATTTACGTGACTTTTAATAAAATTAAAAGGTGTTATTTCTGGTATGTCATAAATTACCGGACTGGCTGCAGACATTTTACGTGACTCGTATGCATTTTTAGCAATTTTATAAACAACCCGGTTTGACAACAACTTTTCTACTATAAAGTTAATCATAATTTGATAGTTGGTTTATTATTAAACTTATCGAGATTGATATTATAGAAAGGATCTGAGCCTTCAGTTCTGAAAGGTTCGTACTTTATTCTCGAACGTTCAAAATCACACTCAGGGACGAAACTACTGCGGCTCTTGGATTCGAGATGATACAGCTTAGTTTGAGCCAAGTAGATATTTTGATAGCCCTCATTATGGGCCCTGATACACAGTTCAACATCACTGCCACAAATTTCGAACTGTTCATCATAGCCACCAAGGCGTTTGAATTTCTCACGAGATATTGCATGGCAGGCACCAGTCAATGCAAGCACATTACGATTTAATGCCGGCGAAACAAATGGTCCCACATGGTGAGCATTGCTTTGGCCTTTAAAAACGTGTTCAGCCCAACCAAAAAGACCTACCACTACTCCAGCGTGCTGAAGGGTGCCATCCTCATACAGCAGTTGCGGTCCGACAACAGCGACATCCGGTAGCAAGGCCCACGAAGCCAGGTTCTCCAGCCACTCTGGCGTAATGACTAGCGTATCGTTATTAAGAAAAATAAAAACATCACCAGTTGCAATGGCCGCACCATTGTTATTCAATCTTGACCAGTTAAATGGTGAGTCATCGCGCAAAACCCGGCAGTTAATCGCAGACTCCAGATCGGCCAGATATTGCAGTGTTTCCGCTTCGACCGAGCCATTGTCAATGACAACTATTTCATAATTTATCCAAGTTGATTTCGCTTTAATACTATCAATCAGATCGGAAAGGAGGCTGATTTTATCTCTAATTGGAATGATGAGCGATATTTTTGTTTCCAAACTGATTCGGAACTTCGGTTCATACGTAAACAGATTTTCGCCATCGGCAACTTCAACAAAATTATCCGCATAAGTTAACTTTAAGTTATTAGTCAGTGCAGTCTTCCCGGCGTCGTGCGCGTATGGCTTTGAATCTGCGTTCATGGCTGTAGACTGTGGATGCTCTCGCCAATGATAAAGAATACGCGGCACATGCACGATATTTTTTGCCAAAGCGCTTGCCCGTAATACGAGGTCATAATCCTGTGCACCTTCCAGACCCAACGTAAAGCCGCCGACTTGATTCATCAGTGTTCGTGAGATACACGTAATGTGTCCAATATAGTTTTGGCTGTAGAGTAAAGCAGGAGACCAATCAGGTTTCAGGAATGGAGCTTTCCGTTCACCTGTCACGGTAACGTGATCCTCATCGGTATAAATGATATCCGGGCAATGGTTTTCATTGACCGCCTGAGCCAGATAGTGCAATGCATTAACATGCAACAGATCATCATGATCAAGCAGCACAACGTAGCTGCCTGTCGCCAACGTCAGTGCCTGATTTGTAGTATGTGAGATATGGCTATTTACAGCATTGCAAATTACTTTTACGCGACTGTCTGCGGCGTACTGGCTGAGTAGGTCGCTCAATTCTGCAGATCCGGATGCATCATCACAGATGCACAACTCCCAATTGGAATAGCTTTGTTGAAAGACGGAGTCAATACACTCCCGTAAGAAATTAAGGTCGCTTTTATATACTGGTAGTAAAACCGAAATCAGCGGACTATTTTCTTTAGTAAAAGATTTAACCATTTGAGCTACTTCATAATCGCTTCTTTTTTTATCATGCTCAAGAAAATCTTCGTACGAAATTTCAGTTTTGTCTATTCGGTGCTGATTTAGTCTGAACTTAATTTTACAGAGAGTAGCAGTCAGCCCCTCTTTTATGATGGATTGACTGAGTTGAGTCGGTACGGCGCGGAGGTTTAATCCTCTTAATTGACGCACCATATTCATCACCATGCTTTTGGCTTTTTTCTGCACCCGTACCGCAAAACGTAGCGGTTTTGTCACCTTCCATGAAGTCGAATCGAGAAGCTGTTGTCGGGATAAGATTAGATCTTCAAGTACTTTCGAAATATTACTGGCATGACTAAACATACCAATACTTATATCTACTTTAGCACTGATATCTTTTATCTGTTTGTCGTCTAAATTAAATACAAAGGCTGGATCATTATGGAAACAATAAACTACTGTTTTATCAACATCTAGCAAGCGAACATAGGTACTTTTATCCTGTGCACGAATATCGGCCAAAGGCACAATATGCAGAATTTCATCCGTATGAGACTTAATGGTGATATTGAATAAATAACAGAGCATCGGCTCTTCGCACAGATCAATCCTTATCTCACTAAAACTCTGCCCCTTTGGCAAATCCAGACTGATTGTCATACTTTGGTTGTTATAAGGAATCAATTTGGCAACGCTATTCTCATCGTTATATTCGCAATCATCAGCGCGCCAATAGAGTTTTGCTCGAAATTTAAACTGCTCTCCGCTCTGCACCAGGGCTCTTCTCTCAACGGTTTTCGCAGATTCCCCCCCGAATGAGCATTGTGCCACAAACTGATAGGCATTCACATCCGGGAAGATATCAATGAGCTGATTGAGTCGGTCGGCATTCGTTGTCGTAACATTGTTTGCGAATTCTGAGTCATTATTTAAGAGCCGAATATCTCTAATAACGTTGGCTGTTAGCCCGGCATTATTAATCAGTCTCTTAAGGCTTTTGCGGGTAAAGAAGCGTAGATGAGTTTTATCAAGAATTCCCGTTTGGCGATAGAAGAATTCACCATTTGCCAGCTCGGTGATTACGCCCTGGTAACCCACATTGGGTACTGAAATAATAACCTTGCCGTTTTTTTTCAGGCAAGCCAGTGCATTTTGCAATACGGTAGCTGGATCATATAAATGCTCAAGTACATCAGCAAAAATAATGAAATCATATTTATCCGAAAGCATGGCAAAAACATTATTGACATTGAGGTCGGCAACATTAACTTTGCGATAAGATTGCCCCGCAATGGCCGCCGCCGCATCTTCATATTCTATACCATCAACGATGCAGCCTTTTTCGGAAATCAAATACTTCCCAAGAGCACCTTCATAGCATCCGACGTCGAGGACTACTGAACCATTTTCGATAAATGAGGATACGACAAATAACGAATCTTCACTATTTCCTAGCTGTTCTCGGCTATATTTATGATTATCAGTCATTTCTATCTCATTTAATCTGTTGGGGATTGGAACCATTCATGCTCAATGCAAAATATACCTTCACCTTCATAGTCGTTGTAAACCGTGAATTTTTCTGCGTCGGTAATATAATCGAATCCAATTAGGCTTCTGTCTCCCATGATGCCGATATCAAAACTGAATGACCCTGGCAGCAACGGTAGAACAGGAATTTTATAATCGATAGTATAGATTCCTTTCTTATTGGCGATAGCATAATTATCTAACCCAGTGTTAATCCCATATAAATATTTTCTTTCTGAGGAATACAACGCAGCACCAACCATTAAGCCATCAACAACTTCATCGTTTACCTGATATTCAATGGTTAATAACAGGTTTTCTCCTGTTTTCAGGTAATTTGTATTGAGCTTGGTCGAGATAATTCTTGCTGGAGTGCCCTGTTTTTGCTGACGGCTCTCATTATTGCTGCTATCCGCATGCTGGATCTGATACATAAAATCATTGTACCGATCGCAAACGTCATTGGCGGAACCAGAAGCACGGATCATGCCACCATCGATCCACAAAGCCTTGTTGCAGAATCGCTTTACCTGTTCCGGTGAATGCGAGACGAACAGTATTGTGGTTCCATTATCCTTCAATGCATTCATATGTTTGAGACATTTTAGCTGGAAACGAATGTCACCAACCGCTAATGCTTCGTCGATAATAAGTATATCTGGCTGGATATTGGCGGCAACGGCAAAAGCCAGTCGAACATACATACCGGAAGAGTAGGTTTTTACAGGCTGGTTGATAAAATCACCAATGTCAGCGAAGCTGACAATCTCATCATAGCGAGCATTGATTTCCTCTTTCGTTAAACCAAGAATGCTGGCGTTCATATAGATATTTTCTTGCCCGGTAAATTCCGGATTAAATCCAGCTCCTAGCTCCAGCAAAGCGGCAACACGCCCATTAACTTTTATACTTCCTGAAGTCGGTGAAAGCGTGCCAGTAAGCATTTGTAAAAGCGTCGATTTCCCTGCTCCATTTTTGCCTACCACACCTACGGAATCTCCGCGCTCAATGGCAAAGTTTATATTTTTCAACGCCCAATGCTCTTTATAATATTTTTTTTCCGGGAAGCCTGTAATTTCCCGCAATTTATTAGCAATCGGACCAAGCAAACGATATTTTGGATTCGCATAAATAAAATAGCATTTACTTACACCATTGACTTCTACTGTGACATTAGATGACATCGGCAAATCCTTTTTTGAGCTTTTCGAAGCAATAATAACCCATTGCAAGCGCTAGCAAAGAACTACCATAGGATATTGCCACAGCTAATAATCCGGGTATTTTACCCCAGATCACTACGTCTCTGGTAACCTCAATAAAATATGCAAGCGGATTTAGCATTAATATTGGTTGTAAAGATTCGGGGAGAGCAGTACGCGGGAAAAAAAGAGGTGAAGTAAACATTAATACTGTAGTTAAAACACCCGTGATCTGTGCCAGATCGCGTAAATACACGCCGATCGATGACAAAACAAGCATCATACCAACCAATGCCATAAAATATGGTAGCCAGACTACAGGCAATAGTAATACGGTCAAATGTAGCTGATTCAATAGTACAATACTTGCAACAATCAGAATAACCAAACTCACTAATGCATGAAATAAACTACTTAACAATACTGTGACAGGTAATATCGCGAGAGGGAAAACAATTTTATTCACATAATTAGCATTACTGGTAATCAGCGTCACTGAACGGTTAAAACATTCCGCAAAAATATTAAATACAACCATTCCAGCAAAAAGAATTACAGCGAATGAGGCTTTATTTCCATCATCACTTACACCCCATTTTGCTTTAAAAACAACAGAGAACACAAATGTATAAATAGCGAGCATTAGAAGTGGGGTGAAAAAGGACCACCCCATTCCCATTACTGAACCTTTATAACGACTCTGAATGTCCCGCTTCGTCATCTGATAGATTAATGTTCTGTTATTAACTAACTCTAATAGATAATTTTTCATGCAATAATTTGGCTTACAGTAAGATACTATTTTTAAGTTTTTTGCCAATCTGATCTTTTGCCGACAAAATAACCAAATCATCTTTGACAGGCCAAGTAATATTCAGATCAGGATCGTTCCACAGAATTGAGTGTTCGGCCTGAGGGTTGTAGTAATCTGTGCATTTATAAACAAACTCAGCTTCTTCACTGGTCACATAGAAGCCATGTGCAAAGCCTTCCGGAATCCATAGTTGGCGTTTATTTTCTGCAGAAAGAAACTCGCCAACCCACATCCCCAATGTTGCCGATCCTTCGCGAATATCAACGGCGACATCAAAGACTTCACCACTGATAACTCGGACAAGCTTACCTTGAGTATTTTCAGTCTGATAATGCAGCCCACGCAAAATCCCTTTTTTGGATTTTGAGTGGTTATCCTGCACAAAATTACATTTACGCTTAGCGGCCAATTGTTCAAATTTCTGCTGATTCCAGGTTTCCATGAAAAAACCTCGCTCATCACCAAATACGGCTGGCTCAATAATTTTCACATCTGGGATAGTTGTATCAATGACTTTCATAACTTATTTATACTCTTTAATATTCTTGAGTGCTGTACGCCAGTCTGAAGGTTTTATGCCAAACTGCCTGTCAATTTTCTGGCAGTTTAGCCTAGAATTTGAGGGGCGTTTTGCACGTGTCGGATATGCACTGCTTGGGATGCTATGCACCTGCGGTATATTCTTCAGACATTGATGTTGTAACGCACTGGCGAAAATGGCACGAGCGAAATCAGCCCAGTTAGTGTGTGGTGCCCCAGAATAGTGATAAATACCCCACTCAGGAACTTTACCCGAGTCAATCTGGCTGATCATGGAAATAATCGCACTTGCAATATCCCCAGCATAAGTCGGCCCGCCCCACTGATCTGCAACAACATTCAGTTCTTTATGCATTTCGGCAAGGCGCAGCATGGTTTTGACAAAATTATTGCCATGCTCTCCAAATACCCATGCTGTGCGCAAGATTAAATATTTGCTTGCATTTGCAGCGACAGCTTCTTCGCCAGCAAGTTTGCTGCTGCCATACACTCCCTTCGGGGCAGTTTTCATCTCTTCTGTATATGCACCGTCTCCTTCACCATCAAAGACGTAGTCGGTTGAGATATGCACCAATACTGCACCAATAGCTTGTGCCGCAATTGCAAGAAACTTCGGACCATCCGCATTAATTTTCCATGATGCTTCAATTTCATCTTCGGCTTTATCCACAGCAGTATGGGCTGCGGCATTCAGAATAAAATCAGGTTTGAATGCCTTAACCTGAATCTCAACTTGAGTCGCATCAGTTATATCCAGCTCATTACGATCCACGGCTAAAATGTCCGCTTTACCTGTAAGTTGTGCGGCCAAACAGTGTCCCACCTGGCCATTACAACCAATAATCATAACCCGCATTTTTTTGCCTCTTACTTTTCACCAACAAGTGTTATCAAATACTGCCCATAGTCATTTTTCTTCATTGGTTCAGCCAGTCTGATAACCTCTTCACGGGAGAGCCAACCATTTCGCCATGCGATCTCTTCGAGGCACGCAACCTTCAGCCCCTGTACATTCTCAATAGTTTGTACAAAGGAAGAGGCCTGGTGCAGGCTTGCATGGGTACCAGTATCTAACCAAGCGAAACCACGTCCCAGAAGTTCAACGTTTAAGTGCCCGCTTTCTAGATACATCTGGTTAATAGAAGTAATTTCAAGCTCACCACGATGTGACGGTTTAACTTGTTTAGCAAATTCAACAACACGTCGATCGTAAAAATAGAGTCCCGTTACTGCAAAGTTAGATTTTGGTCTAGTTGGCTTCTCTTCAATTGAGACAACTTTGTTATTACTGTCAAACTCTACAACGCCGAAACGTTCAGGATCTTTAACCTGGTACCCAAAAACAGTGGCTCCTTCCTGACGGGCAGCAGTTTTCTTCAGAGTATTGCTGAATGACTGTCCGTAAAAAATATTATCACCTAGCACTAAGCAGCATGAGTCATTGCCAATAAACTCCTCACCAATAATAAAAGCTTGAGCTAAGCCATCCGGACTTGGCTGAATAGCGTACTCAATATTGATTCCGAGGTGGTTACCATTACCTAGCATGCGCACAAAGGAGGCATTATCTTCAGGAGTAGTAATAATCAAAATATCACGGATACCGGCCAGCATTAAAGTCGATAATGGATAGTAAATCATCGGCTTATCGTAAATTGGCAGCAATTGTTTAGACACACCAAGGGTGATTGGATAAAGACGTGTTCCAGAACCACCCGCCAGCACAATACCTTTCATAACTTATTCCTTAATTAATCCGCCAGTCCCAGGCGCTCACCTGCATAGGAGCCATCCATAACGCGCTGCCACCATTGTTGGTTATTCAAATACCAGTGAACGGTTTTGCGAATGCCGGATTCGAAAGTCTCCTGGGGAACCCAACCTAATTCAGCTTTGATTTTGCTGGCATCAATAGCATAGCGCAGGTCATGCCCCGGACGGTCAGCGACATAGGTGATCAGATCGGAAAAATGCTGAATGCCTGCCGGTTTCTCGGAAAGTACCTCATCAAGAATCGTGCAAATAGTCTTCACAACTTCAATATTTTTGCGTTCGTTGTGACCGCCAATATTGTATGTCTCGCCGACAACACCTTCAGTCACCACTTTGTACAGCGCGCGGGCATGGTCTTCAACATATAACCAGTCGCGGATTTGTTCGCCGTTGCCGTATACAGGCAAAGGTTTACCTGCAAGAGCGCTGAGAATAATCAGCGGTATTAGTTTTTCCGGAAAATGGTATGGACCATAGTTGTTTGAACAGTTGGTGACCAAAGTAGGTAATCCATAAGTCCGGCGCCACGCGCGAACTAAATGATCACTTGATGCTTTTGATGAAGAGTACGGGCTACTTGGCGAATAGGGCGTTTTTTCTGTGAACAGCGGTAATACAGAACCTGCAGGAACATCCTCAGGATGCGGCAAATCGCCATACACTTCATCAGTAGAAATATGATGAAAACGAAATTCAGATTTTCGAACATCGTCCAACTGCGCCCAATATTTCCGCGCAGTTTCCAGAAGTACATAGGTTCCGATGATATTTGTTTCGATAAATGCAGCCGGGCCTGTGATGGAGCGGTCAACATGGCTCTCAGCAGCCAAATGCATGACAGCATCAGGCTGATGCTCAGCAAAAATGCGCGTCATCGCTTCGCTATCACAAATATCCGCACGCTCAAATGAATAACGAGCATTGTTTTCAATTTCTGCCAGTGATTCGAGATTACCTGCGTAGGTTAATTTATCAACATTAACCACAGAGTCCTGCGTGTTATTAATAACATGCCGAACAACCGCTGAACCAATAAAACCTGCACCACCAGTGACCAGTATTTTCACGAGAATTATCCGCTCTTGCTTTTCAATGTCTTGACTTAAAAAACCTGGAAGCCAGGCCTGTAACTCGCAACCAAATTTCGGATATGCTACCGCCCCAGGCTCTACAGCTACCAGTGTACTGTGGGTGCATTCCAACAATCTAAAGTTGCATCAACGTCCATCGGTGCCTTAATTTAACGCACCGCCCGGCACAAAATGCTAAACGCGTATTCTCCGCTTAAACAGCGCTAGAAACAAGGAAAAATCACTGCAACATCCTTGCGTTTAAGCTACATTGATACCGTTTTAGCTATTGATTTTTATTAACAAAGTAAAAAAGCAGTGAGAATATGCGAAAGACGTATTCGTCTTACCGCAACTCTTCACTGCCCCTGAATTAGCGAATCTATATACCAGTTTTACGTTTGGTTACTGCGCCAGCAATTTCTTAATACTTTCGCGGAATTTCTGACCTTCTTTCAGGTTGCGCAGACCGTAGTTCACAAAGGCCTGCATGTACCCCATTTTCTTACCGCAGTCATAGCTGTCGCCGGTCATCAACATCGCATCAACAGACTGTTTTTCTGCAAGCTCTGCAATCGCATCGGTCAGCTGAATACGCCCCCACGCGCCCGGCTCGGTTTTTTCCAGTTCCGCCCAGATATCGGCAGAAAGCACATAGCGTCCCACTGCCATCAGGTCAGAATCCAGCGTCTGCGGTTGATCCGGTTTTTCAATAAACTGCACAATGCGGCTGACTTTACCTTCTGTGTCCAGCGGCTCTTTGGTCTGGATAACGGAGTATTCAGAGAGATCGCCTTTCATGCGTTTTGCCAGCACCTGGCTGCGGCCGGTCTCAGCAAAGCGTGCCACCATCGCCGCGAGGTTGTAACGCAGCGGATCGGCCGTCGCCGTATCCAGCACGATATCCGGCAGTACAACGACAAATGGGTTGTCGCCAACGATCGGGCGCGCGCAAAGAATAGAGTGGCCTAAACCCAGCGGCTGCGCCTGACGCACGTTCATGATCGTCACACCTGGCGGGCAAATAGACTGCACTTCCGCCAGCAACTGGCGTTTAACACGCTGCTCAAGCAGCGCTTCAAGTTCGTAGGAGGTGTCGAAGTGGTTTTCCACGGCGTTTTTTGACGAGTGGGTCACCAGAACGATTTCTTTGATCCCTGCAGCAACAACTTCGTCGACGATGTACTGAATCATCGGCTTGTCGACGATCGGTAGCATCTCTTTTGGAATCGCTTTCGTGGCCGGGAGCATATGCATTCCCAGACCGGCTACCGGAATAACTGCTTTCAAATTAACCATTATTTCTTCCACCTATAATAATTGGATGAATTATAAACCTTTAACCTGTTTTCGCCAGTGCGTTTGCAGCGAGGAAAGTGAAAGATGTTACGCCTAATGTCCCTGCAAGGCAGTAGATGTAATCCTAACCCTGGTGCTAAATCACCAGGATTTATCGTAAAAGGCCATTTCCCGCGCTTAGAGCCGCTTCGCCGGCAAACGGAAGTTCAAATTATCGACATTCACTATATGCTGATCGACTCTGTCGATATCGACTGAACTTTGCCCATTTTCATTGACTGCATGAATATTCGCCAACGACAGCAAGGTGTCCTGTTTCGCCATAAAACGCCCGCGCACATCTTTGCGTAAATCGAAGTTCAGCTTCAGTGCCGGGCCGTTGGCCGCCTGTTGCGTCACATTGATATTACGCAGGAAAAGATGTTGCGGTTTATTGTGCAGCTCCAGCGTCGCGCTCTGCATTTTCACGTTGGTGATAGCCACAAACGACGTGGCATTACCGGACGATATCTGGATGCCGCGCAGCTTATATTTGCTGCTGCTATTGTCCTGCTGGATATCGTTGAGTTTGAAATTCTGCGGGATCGACAAATAATCGCCTTTGATAACACCATAGCCAATCAGCATGCCAGCGCTATTGACCATTGAAACATTATCAATAACGAAATTATCACAGCCGTAAATCGCCACGGTCGCGTTATCAATCCCGGCTTTTTTACTGAAATCCGGGGTGATGTTTTTCGCTTTCACGTTGCGGATAATAAAATGTTTACCGTTTTCAACATGCACTAACTGGCGGCAGTTGCTACCGGTAATATTCGCCACGACAAAGTTCTTAACCGCTTGATCTTCAGGGTAGTTATTGTCGTAGGTGCTGCCCGCCAGCCCAATACCAATACCCCAGTTAATCTTGCCGTTGGTGCAGTTGATATTATCAATCACATGGTCGGAGATCAGGATGTTACGGTCATTGATGGCCACATTCCATTCGATAGCATCACCTTGTAAGTCACTGAAATGACCATTAGTAATCCGCACGCCGTCCAGTTCGTTGTGGAAACCCTGGCGTAAAATGCCATAGTTCGCTTTGCTCACCGTGATGTTATCGATGACCAAATTGCGCATTGTGCGCGCCTCTTTCCCGCCTATGTAAATCTGCATCACCGGGCCAAAACCGCTCATGCTCACGCCCTTGATCACGCAGTCTGAACCGCGCACATCCAGCGTGATGTTATAGAAATTGCCGCCCTTCTCCCCCACCACGCGGCTACCGTCCTGCAACACAAAGCGCCCGCGTCCGTTACCTTTCAGCGCGCCGCGCACCAGCAGCGTTTTGCCGGCGGGAATAAAAATACCGGTGTTGATATTGTCGCAGACCACACCTGCGGGGACTTCCACGGTTTGCCCGTCAGCAAAAGCTTGTTTAAACGCGGCGGGCCAGTCATTGCGGTTGTAATCACTGATACTGACCGTGTCGTTACGTCCCAACGCGCGGGCGGCTGGAGTGTGTAGCAAAGGAAGTGCCGCCAGCGCGGAACCGGCGGCCAGGAAGGTGCGTCGCGATAGCGCAGTTGCTGTTTTCTTCACGGTCATAAAACCTCTGTTAAAGCGTCTGCAACAGACTGGCAAGTTGCTGGTTGATGATTTTCTGGTTGAAGTCGTTCTCGACTTTTTCGCGCGCCCGCGTCACCACCGGTGTTAAATCACGGCTCTCCATGTCACCAAAAGCAGCCAGACGTTGCGCCAGCGCTTCGGCATCATTTTCTGGCACCAGCCAGCCGGACTGTCCGGCTTCGATCAATTCAGGTATGCCGCTGTGGACAGTTGAAACCACCGGGATCCCCACCGCCATCGCCTCCATCAGCGCAACCGGGATGCCTTCCATATCCCCATCCGCGCCGGTAATTGACGGCAGCAAAAAGACGTCGGCTTCATCAAGCAGCGCTTTCACTTCATGGCTGGGTTTAAAGCCCGGCATTTCAATCACATCTTCCAGCTGGAATTGTTCGATAAGGGTGCGTAAGCGGCGTTCCCATGGGCCAATACCGAGGATGCGATATTTGAAATCCACCCCGCGTTCTTTCAATAAACGGCACGCTTCAATGGCGACGTGCAGCCCTTTTTTCTCGGTCAGACGCGCTACAGAGATAATTTGCAGCGGACTACCGGGGTTTTTAACCGAGCGCAAACTAAAGCGGGCCATATCGACCCCCATGCGCGACACGGCGATTTTGGTCTCCGGGCAGCCCATGTTTTTCAGTCTACCGGCCCATAAATCGCTGATCGGCAGCATCAGATCGCCGCGCTGGAAAAGTTGCTGATACTCAGGCGTGTAGTGGTTCAACACGTCGCGATGAGAGATATCAATGCCGTGGAACACGGTGGCAATTTTGCCCTTGAGAACGCCCAGCTCGCGCAGTTTTGCGGCGGTAACGCCTGCCGGGCCAAAGTGGGCGATAAAAACATCGGCGCTGAACGTGCGCGGCGCAAGACCACAAATGGCTGGCAGGATCAGATTGCGGGCTTCGTCGCCGTAACGCGACATATTCAACGCTTTCCAGGTAGAAGATTTCCACATCCCCCGCGCTATCGCCTGCCCGCGATAACTCAGTTTTGCCATCTTCCCTTCCGGCTCGGCCAGCAGCCAGTGCGTTTTTTCCGCCAGCCGGTACTCGGTATACGCCGCGTGTGTATTGTTCATATCGCCCTTATGCAGGGCGACAATCTCAACCTCAAAACCCATATTGATAAAGGCGACAATCTGGTTGAGCACAAAGGTTTCGGAAGATAAGGGAAACTTCAGCAAAAAGAAGCTGACTTTCATTTCACCCCCTGTACGCGATCGAGCACCGATTTGACCATTTTCATGCCATGCTCGCGTTCCGCCGCCACCGCCGTTGCCAGTCGTTGATTAATCGCAGGCAGTTGCCCCAGCGTGTCGGCCGCCATCGCCGCCAAAGAACCATCCAGCAGATGGCGAATATCGACCGCCATTTCCGGCATCCCGAGTTGCTGCATGATGCCTGCCGACTTGTGTTCATAGTTGATGGCAATCGCCGGTGTCCCGAAGTTCATCGAGATAATCGCAGAGTGCAGGCGCGTACCCACCGTTAAATCACACGCCCCGAGGATCTTGCCCATCTCCAGATCGTTCAGTTCATCCATTACCACGTGGTAACGCGACGGATCGCTGACATACTGGCGCAGATTGAGCGCCACCATGCGGTCATCTTTGTTATAGCTATCGATACCGGTACAGGTAGAGAGCGCAATAACCTGATAACCCGCGTCAATGATCCGGTTGACCACCTCGGCAAAAGCCTGTTCATAGGCCTGCTGGGTGGTGTTGAGTCGTTTATCAAACGGCGCCAGTTCGCGCAGCGTAATCGCCACGGTTTTCTCTTTCGCCGCCAGATCCAGCCAGTGCTGCACGGCATAACTGGCCACAAAATCGTGCTGATGGTGATCCACCAGCCAGGCGGTATCAACGCCCTGCTCGACTTTATCCGTGGTGATATTGCTCTGCTTCATCAAATTGAGGCTCACGGTTTCGCGCAGGATCAGCGCATCGCAATGGCCAAAAACATAATTCGCCAGCTGGTTAAACGCCTCGTTCTGGAACGGTCCCACGCTGTGACCAATCATGTAGATCGGTTTTTTCGCCATAAACGTACACAGCGCGTGCTCAAACTGCGGCACACCGTACAGATCAACAAAGAAAGAGCCGCCGACCTGAATAATCGCGTCATAGTCCGCCAGGCGGCGGACAAAATCGGTAAACCCTTGCGCGATCGCGATATTGCGCAGCTTACCGGTATCCGTCACCCTGGAGAGCAACACCTGGTGCTGGTAACGACGGCGCAGCACCTTCTTCACGCGCCCCATCAACCCGGCGGCGTTGTTCTGCTCTTTCATCTGGCTATAGAGCGGGTCGCCCATTACCGGGCGGTTAAGTAACCAGGATGAGCTCACCGGATAGCGGCTCATCACATCCACCTCTGCCTCAGGCTCAATCAGGGCAATCGCATCCAGCAATCCACGTAAAATAGCGCTGTCACCACGGTTGCCGCATGTGTGATTGCCAAGGATCAATAATTTCATAACGACCTCATAAAGGGGTTCAATCAGGTTTCTTATCCTGCGCGAAGCAGCGTTTTAAGTTTCTCGTTGCGGCAAAACTGGCGTTTCATCTCCACTACCAGCGCATTACGCGACACAATCAGCATTCCGGCGAAGGCCACCACGCCCGCCGCGACCTGAATCGCTAACATCGCCGCCAGCGGCAGATGTCCATTCAGGGCCAGACCCAAGCCGTAGCTCACCACCAGGGTCGGCAGTGACAGGTAAAAGGGTAGCCACAGGCTCAGGATGTACTGACGGTAGCTGGAACCGAGCACCGGTTTAATCATCACGAAGTAGCTCAGAACGGTGTTGATGATTTGCACCAGCAGAAAGCCGAGCGTCACGCCGAGCGCCCCCGCCAGATGTCCACCGACGATGATGGCGGGGATAAAGAGAAACGTTTTAAAGACGTTGAATTTAAAGCTGATATCCACCCGCGCTTTCGCCATCAGCAGCGAACCAATCGGGTTACCCACCGCGCGCAACAGGCCGACAATACACAGCAGTTGCAGGATGGGAATAATGCTGTTCCATTTGTCGCCAAACACCAGCGGCACAAAGTTGTTCGCCACCACCATCAGCCCCAGCAGGATCGGGAAGTTAATGATCCCGACCACCGACAGCAGCTTGTAGAAGTTCACGCGCAGCTTTTCCGTATCGTCCTGAATTTTGGCAAACGCCGGGAACAGCACACGAGTAATGATGGGGTTGAGCTTCATCGGCGGCACTACCGCCACGTTGTACGCCAGGTTGTAGCCCCCGGCGACGCTGGCACCGAGAATACGCGCCAGCACCAGCGTGGAGAGGTTGGTGTTCACATAGTTGATGATGCTGTCTGCTGTCAGCCAGGCGCCAAAACGCAGGTTGGAGCTGACCGACGCCAGCGAGAAATGCAGCCCGGGGCGGTAAATTTTGCGCCCGAAATAGCCAAACAGCAGCGTACGTACCGCGCTGTTAACCAGATAACCGAGGATCGCGGTCATCGCCAGCGGCCAGAAGAACGCGCTGATGACTGTAAAACTGAAGCCAGCCAGCACCGACAGCGTTTCAATGGCGCCTATCTTGTTGAACTCCAGCTCTTTTTGCATCAACGCACGAAACTGCTGGCCGTGTGGGATCACCACGAAAGCCAGCGACAGCGTTTTAATCAGCGGTGCCAGATCCGGGTTATTCAGCACATTGGCGATCGCTCCGCTCAGGGAGAAAACGGCAATGCAGACCACGATACCCAGCCCAACATTGAGCCAGTACAGCGTGGTCAGTTCGAGGTGGCTTATCTCTTTACGCTGAATAATGGAGTTCGCGATGCCGAAATCCGACAGCGTATCCGCCAGCGCGATAATCACCAGCGAGACGGTCAGCAGGCCGAACTGGTGGTTATCGATAATGCGCGCCAGCACGGTCATCTGCACCAGCCCCAGACCAATAATCGTCAGGGTCGCCATGGCGGACCACTTCGCGCCGCTGATGGTTTTCTCTCTCAGGCTCATGACCTTTCCTTAATACGCCGCTTTGTTAACAAAGCCTTTAAAGACGGTCAGAAAAACGATTTTGATATCGAACCACAGGCTCCATTCACGGATGTACTCGAGATCGAACTCAATGCGTTTTTCCATTTTCTCCAGCGTGTCGGTTTCACCGCGCCAGCCGTTAATTTGCGCCCAGCCGGTAATACCGGGTTTCACTTTATGGCGCAGCATGTAGCCCTCAATCAGCGAGCGATACTGCTCGTTATGCGCCACCGCATGCGGGCGAGGACCAACGATCGACATACCGCCGGTCAGCACATTGATAAACTGCGGCAGTTCATCGAGCGACGTGCGGCGCAGGAAACTGCCGACTTTGGTGACGCGCGGATCGTTCTGCGTTGCCTGGGTCACCACTTTGTCGTTTTCCATCACCTTCATGGAGCGGAATTTCCACACCTTAATCGGCTTACCGTCCATGCCATAGCGCGTCTGGCGGAAGATAACCGGCCCCGGCGAGCTGAGTTTCACCGCCACCGAAATCGCCAGCAGCACCGGAGAGATGAGCAGCAAAATTAGCGAGGAGAGGACAATATCTTCCAGACGTTTCAGGATGCGGTTGACACCGGAAAGCGGCGTGTCATACAGCGGTACCACCGGCACACCGTTCACCTCTTCCACCCGCGAGTGCAGGATGTTAAAGGTGAAAACGTCAGGGATAAGGATCACCGAACAGGTGGTATCGGCGAGCTGGCGCACCAGCTTTTTAATGCAGGCCGCATCGTTCATCGACATGGCGATGTAGACGTTGTGAATTTTCCCGCTTTTCGCATCCTCCACCAGCTGGTCGAGATTTCCCGCCCAACCAGTCGTAATGCCGCCCGGTTGTGGATCGTGGTAAACCCCGACCACATCAAACCCGAGCCACGGTTCATTGCGAAAACCTTCCAGCAGTTCCTGGCCCATCGGCATATCACCGGCCACCGCCACGCGGCGCGTGTTGTAGCCGAGGTTGCGCAACCAGCCGGCGCCAAAGCGGATCACCGCCCGGCTCATCATCAGCCCCATCGAGGTCAACAAATACCAGGCGAGATAAATGTTGAAGGTGTTATCAAAATCATTATTGAACGCCAGCAAACCGGCGCTGAAAATCAGGCTCAGCGTCCAGTTCTGCAATAGCAGCGTCAATTCAGTCATGATTTTTACCCCCCGCCAGGAGCGGTAAAAATCGGTCATTCCGCCGATCATCTGGAAAACAACCAGCGTAATCAGAGCCATCAGCAGATGCATGTAGAAGAACGGCAGCGCATTGACCTTACACACCAACCACAGGCCACCGAACATAATGGTGATGTCGGAGAAGCGCTGCACGATAGAGATTAACGATGCATTCGTTTTGGCCCGGTCGCGTTTTTTGAGATGAGTCATTGTTGTACCTGCCTGTAATGTTCACCCTCCCCGGCATCGGGGAGAGGAACGCCTTATCGTTATTGATTTAACAGTGCCAGAATTTCCTGCGTTCGCGCTTTCATCAGTTCCTCGTCGCGCCGCGATTCAACGTTCAGGCGTACAACGGGTTCTGTATTGGAAGAGCGCAAGTTAAAGCGCCAGTCGGCAAACGCGATGCTGATGCCGTCCGTGCGGTCGATCTCCAGCGCACCCGGCGTGAAGTGTTGTTCAACGCGGTTGATCGCCGTCACCGGGTCCGCCAGTTTGCTGTTGATCTCGCCGCTCGCCGGGAACGCCACCATGCGGTCGCTCACCAGTTGCGCCAGGGTTTTGCCTTTCAGGCACAATAGCTCGGTGACCAGCAGCCACGGGATCATGCCGCTGTCGCAGTAGGCAAAGTCACGGAAGTAGTGATGCGCGCTCATTTCGCCGCCATAAATAGCGTCTTCTTCGCGCATCCGCTCTTTAATAAAGGCATGGCCGGTTTTCGACATCACCGGTGTACCACCCGCGCGGCCAACGACATCCACCGTGTTCCACGACAAGCGCGGGTCATGAATGATCTTCGCACCCGGATGTTTTTCGAGGAACGCTTCGGCCAGCAGGCCAACAATGTAGTAGCCCTCGATAAACTGCCCTTCCCCGTCGAACAGGAAGCAACGGTCAAAGTCACCATCAAAAGCAATGCCCATATCGGCGTTATGCTCAATCACCGCATTGCGGGTATCGTCGCGGCACTCCGGCAGCAAGGGATTAGGAATACCGTGCGGGAAGGTGCCGTCCGGTTCGTTATGCACTTTGACGAAAGTCACCGGCACATTCAGCGCCTTAAAGCGGGCTTCAATGGCATCCACCACCGGGCCTGCCGCGCCGTTACCGGAGTTAATCACCAGTTTCAGCGGCGTGAGGTTGTTGGTGTCGATATAGCCCATCAGGTGATCGATATAGGCATCGCGCAGATTAATTTGCTCATAGCTGCCGCGTTTTGCCGGGTTCACTGGCGGGAAATCATTGGCTTCTGCCAGGCGCTGCACATCGCGCAGGCCGGTATCGCCACTGATCGGACGCGCGCCCTTACGCACCAGTTTCATGCCGTTATAATCCATCGGGTTGTGGCTGGCGGTCACTTCGATACCGCCGTCAACGCCCAGATGGAAAGTGGCAAAATAGATCTCTTCGGTGCCGGAAAGCCCGATATCCAGCACATTCACACCGGCATCCTGCAACCCTTTCGCCAGCGCCAGTTTCAGCGCTTCGCTGGTCTGACGCACATCGCCGCCCAGCACGATGGTTTGCGGCTTCAGGTACTCCCCATAGGCGCGGCCAATACGCCATGCAATGTCTTCATTGAGTTCTTCGCCCAGCTTGCCGCGAATATCGTAAGCTTTAAAACAGGTTAATTTTTCCATCATTACCTCTTCTTCAGGCAACAGTCAGCCGTGACCGTAAAATGGCCATATCTTGTTGATTAATTTAAATTTATAAACCGGATAAAGTTCGCGTTATCCGGCACGGGAATTAAATACGGCCGTAACGATCGGCAAACCGCACAATGTCATCCTCTTCAAGGTACGAGCCGGAGCGCACCTCGATCAGATCGAGCGGAATTTTCCCAGGGTTTTCCAGACAGTGGCGCGCGCCGAGCGGAATATAGATAGATTCGTTTTCGCCCAGCAGTTTCACCTCACCGTCAATCGTCACTTTTGCCGTACCGGCGACCACCACCCAGTGTTCAGCGCGGTGGTGATGCATCTGTACGGAAAGCCCTTCGCCCGGCTTCACGGTAATGCGTTTTACCTGGTAGCGGTCGCCGGAATCGATAGAGTCATATTTGCCCCACGGACGGTAAACTTCGCGGTGAATGTGGTGTTCGTGGCGCCCGTCGGCTTTGATTTTCTCGACCACTTTTTTCACATCCTGCACGGCGTTACGGTCGGCAATCAGCACCGCATCTTTGGTCTGCACCACCACCAGATCTTTCACCCCGACGGTAGTGACCAGTCCAGATTCCGCGTAAACGTAGCTGTTTTCTGTTTTATGGCTGATGACGTCGCCGTGATGGACGTTTCCCTCTGGCGTATGCTGACTGATTTCCCAAAGCGAGGACCAGGAGCCCACATCGCTCCAGCCTGCATCCATCGGCACCACCACCGCATCGGCGGTTCTTTCCATCACCGCGTAGTCAATCGACTCTTCCGGGCAGGCGAGGAAAGACTCCTCATCAACGCGGATAAAGTCCATATCCGGGTCGGTGGCGTCCATCGCTTTTTCGCAGGCCTCAAGAATATCCGGGCGGTATTTTTTCAACTCTTCCAGGTAGCGACCGGCGCTGAACAGGAACATACCGCTGTTCCAGTAATACTCGCCGCTTGCCACATAACCCTGCGCCGTTTCGAGGTTGGGTTTTTCGACAAATTGCGCCACTTCAAACGCCACCGCATCAACTTCACCGGCAGAAACCGCGCCGCGACGAATGTAGCCATAACCGGTTTCCGGCAGATCCGGCACGATACCAAAGGTCACCAGTTTGCCCGCTTCAGCGTAAGGGATCGCATTGCGTACCGACGTGCGAAACGCCTCTTCATCCTGAATCACATGGTCAGCGGCCAGCACCAGCATCAGCGGATCGCTATCCGGGTTGTGGCGTTTCACCGCCAGCGCCGCCAGCGCGATAGCCGGTGCCGTGTTACGACCTGCCGGTTCCAGGATGATGTTTTCGGTCAGCTTGTGCAGCTGACGCAGCTGCTCCGCGACGATAAAGCGGTGCTGTTCGTTACAAATCACCACCGGGCTTTCGCACTCCACGCCGTTCAGGCGGCAGATGGTGGTTTGTAACATGGTGAGTTCGCCTTTCAGGCAGAGAAACTGTTTAGGGTAAAGCACACGGGACAGCGGCCACAAACGGCTGCCAGAGCCGCCGGCCATCACGACCGGATAGAGTTGTGTTTGACTCATGATTTATCCCCATTGCCATCGAAGTTCAGTTCGCCGTCATGCGCGCTTTCGCGGGCACGTGCGGGCTGAGTGGAATTCTCCGGGCTGATATCTGCAATAAACTGGCTTAACACGTTCTCTTTTTCGAGCGTGCGTTCGGCATATTCACGTGCCACCGTGTTGTTTTTGGGCATCGCCAGTGCGCGTTCAATGCCCCAGGTCAGCGCGTCCACCGATTCCGGCTCAACGCAGACCGCAATGCCAGGCTGGGTCAGGCACAGCTGGCCAAGTTCGGTACTCTCTTCGGCGGTGATCACCGCATTGCCGCCGACCGCCAGAATGTTGGTCAGTTTGGACGGCAGCACCGCGTCAGCCGCGCCGCGCTTTTGGATAACCAGATGGCAATCGCCCATTTTTAATAAGGCCGGTAACGCGTCGTACGGCTGCAGCGGGAAGAATTTCACGTTGTGAAGCCCGCGCTCGCTGACCATTTTTTCCAGCCTCGCCTTGCCGCCGCCCTGGCCGACAATCACAAACAGCCACGGCTGGTTGTGCAGGTTTGCGGCGGCTTCAATGACGTTTTCCAGCCCCTGCTTCTCACCGATATTGCCGGAGTAAAGAATGATTTTTTTGTCATCCGGCAGGCCGAGCGTTTGGCGCAATTGCGCGACGGCTCCGTCGTCGATATCGCGAAAACGCGCCACTTCGGACCAGTTCGGGAAGAAAATAATGTTGTCCGCAGCCACGCCTTTCTCCCGCGCTTTGTTCATCATCGAACGAGAGATGGTCGACACGTTGTCAACGTTATGCAGGTTGCTGCGTTCAAAAGCGGTCGCCAGCTTCGCCACGCGACCGTTTTTACCTTTGCCCGCCATGCCTAAACCCAGCATGGCGTCGACTTCATAATCCTGAATGTGCAGCACGGTTTTCGCGCCGCTCAGTTTTGCCAGCAGGCGCATGCCCGGCGTGCAAAACAGGGTTGGCACGACGCCGATAATGCGATCCGGTTTCCAGCGACGCTGCGCCATCAACGGGAAGAAACTGCTCAGGGCAAAGCTGCCCAGATGCAGCAGCCGTTTTAAGGTCGATGGCTGCGCGGGCACATACAGCGGGCAGCGCCACACCGTGGCAACGCCCTGCTCTTTGCGCCAGCGCCAGGCGCTGTAATGCTCGCCCACTTTCCACTCCGGGTAGTACGGCGGCGCGGTAATAACGCGCACGTCATGACCCTGACGGGCCATCCATTCCACCATTTCGCCGGTGTACTTACCGATCCCGGTCAGCTCCGGCGAATAGTTGATGCCATAGACCAGGATTTTCATAAGCCCGGTACTCCCTGCGCGTCGAGGAAATAGGCGCGGCTATTGTCATGTACCAGCGGGTCGGCAATCAGCGACTCCGGCGTTCCCCAGCGGTAGTCGTTATGCTGATCCGGCGGCAGCGCGAGGGTGTCCTCATCCACGCGCAGGCGAAAGCCCAGCACGATGTAATGCGTGGTGAAATCCGGGCCGGAAAAGTTGTCGTCATAGAAGTGCTGCCAGACGCCGTAAAACTCGCCTGCCGACATCGGCAGGCGCAGTCCCAGTTCCGCCTGAGTCAGTCGCTCGAAAGCGGCCGCCAGCGGCTCGTCCTTTTGCACGCGTCCGCCCGGGACAAACCAGTATCCCTGGGCCGGGCGGTTAGTGCGCTTGCCGAGTAAAAACTCGCCGCGTGAGTTTTCCACGATCAAATCGATGGAAATCAGCGGGGTCGAACGCACCACCGTGGCAAAATCTTCCTGACTCAAAAACATACTTACCCCCGGAACCGGTGCTGGTTTTCAAGGAACCACTGGTAGGTGCTCGCAAGCCCCGCTTCCAGTGAGATCTCGTGATACCAGCCAAGCTGATGCAGGCGGGTCACATCCAGCAGTTTGCGCGGTGTGCCGTCCGGTTTGGTGGCATCAAACACCACGCGACCTTTGTAGCCCACCACGCTTGCCACGGTTTGCGCCAGTTCACGAATGGTGCAGTCCACGCCGGTGCCGACGTTGATATGCGACAGCATTGGCTCGGTATTCTCCTGCCACACTTCGCGCGCCAGCTCCTGAACGTGAATGCTGGCGGCAGCCATATCATCCACATGCAGGAATTCGCGCATCGGTGTGCCGCTGCCCCACACCACCACATCCGGCGCATTTTCCTGCGTCGCTTCGTGGAAACGGCGCAGCAGCGCAGGGATCACATGCGAGTTGCTCGGGTGGAAGTTGTCGTGCGGCCCGTACAGATTGGTCGGCATCACCGAGCGGTAATCACGGTCATATTGACGGTTGTAGGATTCGCACAACTTAATACCGGCGATTTTGGCAATCGCGTACGGCTCGTTGGTCGGCTCCAGCGTCCCTTGCAACAGCTCACTTTCCGCAATCGGCTGGTGAGCCAGTTTCGGATAGATGCAGGACGAACCGAGGAACAACAGTTTGTTCACGTCGTTCTTGTGCGCGGCGTGAATGATGTTGCTCTCAATCATCATATTTTCGTAGATGAAGTCCGCCGGGTAGGTATTGTTCGCCACAATACCGCCCACTTTCGCCGCCGCCAGGTAAACCTGGTCGATACGTTCGTTTTCGAAAAACGCATTCACAGCCGCGCTATCTAACAGGTTCAGCTCCTCGCGGGAACGCAGCACCAGTTCGATATCCGCCCGCTGTTCGAGCTGCCGTACGATGGCTGACCCCACCATCCCGCGATGGCCAGCCACAAAAACACGTTGTTTGGTCATGCTCAGGACTCCAGCGCGATGGCAACCTCGTAACCGTGGGCCTTAAGCAGTGAGTGTTTTTTCGCTGCTTCCAGATCTTTTGCCACCATTTCGGAGACCATCTCCTGCAGGGTGATTTCCGGTTTCCAGCCCAGTTTTTCGTGCGCTTTGCTCGGGTCGCCCAGCAGGGTTTCCACTTCAGCAGGACGGAAGTAACGCGGGTCAACGGCAACAATCACATCGCCCGGTTTCACGCCCGGAGCGTCATGGCCGGTCACAGAAACGACAATGCCTTTCTCTTCTACGCCGGTGCCTTCAAAGCGCAGTTTGATACCCAGCTGTGCCGCCGCCATTTCGACGAACTGACGCACGGAGTACTGCACGCCAGTGGCGATAACGAAGTCTTCCGGTTTTTCCTGTTGCAGCATCATCCACTGCATTTTCACGTAATCTTTGGCATGGCCCCAGTCACGAAGGGAATCCATGTTGCCGAGGTACAGGCAGGATTCCAGACCCTGTGCGATGTTGGCGATAGCACGGGTGATTTTGCGGGTAACGAAGGTTTCGCCACGGCGCGGAGATTCGTGGTTGAACAGAATGCCGTTGCAGGCATACATGCCGTAGGATTCACGGTAGTTCACGGTGATCCAGTACGCGTACAGTTTGGCAACGGCATACGGAGAGCGCGGGTAGAACGGCGTAGTCTCTTTCTGCGGGATTTCCTGCACCAGGCCGTACAGTTCAGAGGTGGACGCCTGGTAGAAACGGGTTTTCTTCTCCAGACCCAGGAAGCGAATGGCTTCGAGCAGACGCAGCGTACCCATGGCATCAACGTCGGCGGTATATTCCGGGGATTCGAACGACACAGCCACGTGGCTCATCGCGCCCAGGTTGTAGACTTCATCCGGCTGCACTTCCTGCAGGATACGCGTCAGGTTGGAGGTATCGGTCAGGTCACCGTAGTGCAGATGGAATTTCGGGTTGCTGGTGTGCGGATCCTGATAGATGTGATCCACACGCTCGGTATTGAATGAGGAAGCGCGGCGTTTAATGCCGTGAACTTCGTAACCCTTCTCCAGAAGCAGTTCAGCCAGATAAGAGCCATCTTGCCCGGTTACGCCGGTGATGAGAGCGACTTTAGACATAATTTATTTTCCTCAATAGTCCCAGTTCAGGGAGTTACCTTTTCAACGCGTTCGCGCGTCACCACTGCGGGATTGCCACGACAAATCACATTTGCCGGAAGCGATTTAAAAACACTGCTGCGCGCACCGACTACCGTCCCGTCGCCGATGGAGACGCCCGGCGCGACAAACACATCTGTCGCCAGCCAGCACTTCTCACCAATCACGATTGGCGTCGCGTTAATATCAAAATGCGCGCTCATATAATCGTGACTGCCGGTGCACAAATAACATTTCTGAGAAACCACTGAATTCGCACCGATAGAAATATCACCCAGCGTATATAACACTGCGTCATCTCCTACCCAGCTGTAATCGCCTAATGTTAATTTCCACGGATACGTAATTTTTACCGATGGACGAATAACCACGCCTTTTCCAACCTTTGCGCCAAATAAGCGCAACAGGAATGCGCGCCAGCGATACAGCACCTGCGGGGACCAGGCGAATAATGTCGCCTGAACCGCCCACCACAGTTGAACCTTAATAGCGTTGCCGCCCCGAAAGCCTTTCGGCACGGAGAATCCGTTTAAATCCTGCATCATTTTTCCTTATATCTGAGCGTTATGCTTTGTTATATAAGGCTTTCGTTTTGCCGGTCGTCCGTAAACGCAACATATAAGACAACTGTGCCCAGAAGCCCGGCATACGTAATATTTTACGCTGCACATTGCGAGCATCCTGACATAATTCAAGGTTATTAGACGTTGATACGCCGCCCATCGAAAATTCAGACACAAGGCCTTTCAAACGCTTAAACGGAAATCCCGCTTTAAACATTCTTGCGGCTAATGCGTAATCGGAAGAGACTTTATATTGCAGATCGTAGGGGTAAGTTTTCAGACCATTTACCGGGAAAAATATAGCCTGATGGCTGGCCGGTAAGCTGTGGTAAATATACCAGCCATGTTTTGCGCCACGACGTATTTTTGTGCCATCACCGAAATCCAGCAGCGCATCGCCAATATACATTGCGTTCTCTTGCTCATCATCCAGCTGACGAACAACATCCACAATTTCTTCATGGAAAATATCGCCGGAATTGAGAAACAGCGCAAAGCGTCCTGCGGCCATATCGATCCCTTTATTCATAGCATCATAGATGCCTTTATCACGTTCGCTGATATAACGTAAATTGTACTGACCGTTGAGGTTTTTCAGAAATTCCTCAGTACCATCCTGAGAACCACCGTCAACCACAATCCATTCGAATTCAATATTTTTCGCTTTCGCCAGGTGAGCCAGCGACTGCCAGGTTTTCATCACACCTTCATAATTACGAAACGCGACAGTAATAACACTTAGCAGCATTTGACCCACCTCTTCATGTAGCCGCGATATTCAACGCCTTGCGCAGAATAAACGGACAAACAATTAAAAACGCATATTCCGGGCTAAAGATAGACCCCGTAAAAAACAACGATATCGGAGTGAACAGATAAAGTTGAACACGAAAATTCTGATTGTTGCCAAAGGCATTTATCGTCATTTTTCCAACTTTAAACAGATACCATCCGGTCAGTAATACCGCGAACCATGAAAAATAAATGATCAGCAGATACAACCCATTGTCTATTGTTTTCCCGACGTCCGCACCGTTAAAGATTCCGAATGATGCGACATATTCGTAAAGTGAGCCAAATCTTACTACACCATCAATATTGGTCAGTGAATATCCCACCATCACCAGCGGACCGATAATACGATAATACGAGGAAGAGCCTTCCGTACCTAAATCGCCGATTCGTTCTGCGATATATGGAAAAGCAAATACAACGCCAACAATAAACACTGCCAGTGAAATAATTGCCAATGGTAACTTTTTACGGATCGCCTCTTTGTTCAGATACTGGAAAGCCCATTCCAGCAGATAAAACAGGATAAATGTCATTACCCCTGAGAACGATCCCGAAAGAACTATCCCTGCCAAAATCATAGCATCGGTCTTCGGCGTTTTGATACCAAACTGTTTGATGCTGAGCCAAATTGAGATTAACGCCAGAGCGAAGAATGCCGGTTCGAAATATAACGCTGTAGTACGTTTACCGCCGAACTTGATAAAATTCAGCACGTAACTGTTGCTATAGATGAGATATTTCGAAATCCCCTCCATTAAACTACTGCCGCCAGTGAGGATAATCTGCGCCATTTCCATTGCCGCAAGTAGCACCACGAATGCCACTACCGCATAGAAAAATCTCAAGATCTTACGGTAATTATGCGGCGAAATAGTTTTGAAGCGGATACTCCACACCATGCCGATGATGATAACGATATAAACAAACAACATTGTCGAGGTGACATATTTACTGGCGTCCAGCGACTTACCGAATATGAAGTTAAACAGCGTCAGCCCTGCCCCGGCCCCCAGAGCTATCATCAGTTTTTTCACGCTGATGCGCTCAACATAGAGCAGCAGCAGCACCGGCAAAAATGTCACGATAGTGATGGGAAAACTCTCCCCCAACTGGAGGAGTTTGACGTTAACCAGCAGGTAAATGAGCGGCAGCAGGAGGTAGCTACAGACCTTGATAGAATGAGACATACTCCTCCAGCATCTGTTGGCCACTGTATGCCTGGCGGCTGCGCGCGCGGAACGCGTCAAGGCTTTCGCCAAATACCGCCTGGGCAATGTCGGCTTTATGGCACTGCACCAGCGGCAACACTTCCTGCTCGCTGAACGTCTTACCGCCCGATTTCTGCAACACTTCGCGAGCCGCATCGCTGTGGGTGGCAATCACCGGAACACCGATAGATAACGCCTCGCACAGAATCAGCGGATAGTTATCGACGCGAGAACTAAAGACCAGCGCATCCATCTCGTTGAGTTCACTCATCAATTTTCGCTTATCGGTCAGAAAACCGTGATTGATGACATTGTTGCCCTCAAACGGGGAAAACTTACCGAAGGTATGCAGCTCCACGCGGTCATCCATCGCCATGATGTCGCGCACCAGTTGTTGATTGGTTTTCCCGTCATAGCGCAGATCGTGTGCCACCACGGCAATTTTCGGTTTACCTTGTGTCACTTTTACCGGTGCCAGCTCGGCCAGAATGGCTTCAGTCGCCACATCGATGCCGTTATTAATGATGTTGCAGCGCCCCGCGCCATACAGGCTATTAAAGGCGTCCGCTACGTGCTGGCTGGGGGAGATAAACTGGCAGCCGAGCGCCAGCATGTCGTTGAATAACTGACGTTTGCTGTCGACCAGCTTATGCGCACGGTCAACCTTCACCGGCGGGTAGTTCGACAACGTTGGGCATTTACGGCAATTCTCTTTCCAGCCTTCACAGCCATCGGTAAAGGCGCAGCGCCCGGTGACGCTCCAGTGGTCATGCAGCGTCCAGACAAAGGTGACATCCGGCTTGTGCGCTTTCACCTTCTGGCAAAAAGTCACCAGTTCATCCAGATTCAACCAGTAGCTGTGCATCACATGAAAGTGCAGCACAACCGCCCCTTCCGTGCGGGTCACGGTACGATAGAGATTATTCAGGTTGCCGAAAACATCGCGGTTAAACAGGCGAAACAGCGCCAGGTTAGCGATGGAAGTCAGACGTGGCGTCTGTTTATAGACCTGCGGATAGTTGTCGTGGCTGACGCTTTTTTTGCCGCCTTTGCCATAGCCGTAAATAAAACGTGATGAAATGCCTTGTTGCAGCGCACGCTGATGTAAATCGAGCGCAACCCCTGCGGCACCGCCTTCTGCAAGGCGCACGTTAAATTGCAAAATATTCATTTAATCACCTTCACGCGCGCTTTCTCGCCGACCACCAGCGCGTTGTCCGGCACGCTGTCGAGCACCACGCTACCCGCGCCAATGGTGACGTTGTTACCAATGGTGATATCGCCAATCATCACCACGTTGGCACCCAGTTCAACGTTGTTGCCAATCACCGGGCAGGCCAGGCTATCGGCCCCACGGTTGCCGATGGTGACACCATGACGAATGGTGAAATCATCCCCGGCGACAGTGTTTTTATTGATCACCACCGCATAGCCGTGATGAATGGTAAAGCGGCGACCAATCGTCGCGGCGGCCTGAATTTCATAGCCAAACAGGCATTCCGTGACAAAGCGGTACAACAGAATGACGGGCGCGGCCCAGAGATTGTTGATGACATGCTTTTTGCGCCACACGGAGCAAAAATGGGCAATGCGGTACGCCGCAACCATGCAGCACGGGCGCAAATTCCAGTGATTAGCGCGAAAATCTTCCAGACGCATTATTTCCCCCGCAGCCCATCAGCCAGACGCTTACCGTTACGCAGAGAAAATAGCGTCAACAATGTGCGCCAGTTCATCCGCTTATTGCGGATTTGGTAGAGGGTAAACAGCTGATATTTCTTGCTGGCGCGATCGAATTTGTCTTTGTGTTTACGATAAAAATGGAAGTAACCGGAAAATTTCTTCGGTGAGGAAGTGATCTGCATTTCACCGTGGTTAATGTGCAGTATCTGCGTGGCTTCTTCGATTTTCCACGGCTCGCCGTACTCCTCGACCATCCGCAGGAAAATGTCGTAATCCTGCGCCGCCTTCAATTGGGTATCAAACAAGCTCTCTTTAAAACGCCAGCCCCAGGTGAAAACCTGGTTGCCAACAATGTTGCGCTTGTAGAACAGCTTGCGCGAGAACGGCGATTTCGGGTACAGCGGTAAGCTCGCCGGTTGCGAATAGACTTCGCCCTGGCAGACATAATCGTTGGCGTACAAAAAAGCACGGGTATTGAGCAGATGTTTGTGCGCGAGAAAAACGGACAGACGGTTTGGCGTCCATTCATCGTCATCGTCAATGCCGGTAATGTACTGGCCTTTCGCCTGCAAAATCGCCTGGTTGCGCACCGCGCAAGCACCGGAGTTAAAAGCGTTGCGCGTGTAACTGACACGCGGGTCGCCCAGCTCATCAACAAACTGTTGCAGTTGCTCGAAGCTTGCGGAGCAGTCATCAACAATGATCATTTCCCAGTGCGGGTAATCCTGGCGCAGCACCGATTTAATCGCGCGGATCGCCAGCTGCTGCCGGTTCCAGGTTGGCATATAAATTGAAATTAACGGGTTTGCTGTTGTGCTCATGATGCGTTCCCTAATGCGTTCAACATGCCGCTTTCGCCCTTACTGCCGCCTTTTCCGGTAATGGAAAAGGCGCAGCGCGTTGAGGGACAGAGGTAAGGTCTGGTTATTTTGAATCGGACTTGTATTCGTACTCGTAGTAGCCGTAATCCTGGTAACCGGTCGCGCGGCGGAAAATCGAGTTCAGGATCACGCCTTTCACCTGAATACCATTTTGCTCGAAGCGGCTCAGGCTGGTCTGGATCTCTTTGAGCGTGTTCACCGCATAGCGCGCCACCATCAGCGTGGTCCCTGCATGGCGACCCACTACTGCCGCATCCGTTACCGCAAGAATTGGCGGGGTATCAATCAACACCAGGTCGTAGTGGCTGCTGGCCCATTTCACCAGCTGGCTGAAGCGTTCGCTCATCAGCAGTTCAGAAGGGTTTGGCGGCACCTGACCACGCGGTACAAGGTCAAAGTTGCTGATAGAGGTCGGCTTCGCGCAACTCTCGATAGTGCCCTTCCCGGCCAGCACTTCGGACAAACCATTCACGTTGTCGGTGCCCAGCAGTTCATGGGTGTAGCCTTTGCGCATGTCGCAGTCGATCAGCAGCACGCGTTTATTGGTCTGGCTAATCACCGCCGCCAGGTTGGCGCAGACAAAGGTTTTACCGATTGACGGGCTAACACCGGTCATCATCAACACATTGTTATTGGCCTGCATCATGGCGAAGTGCAGGCTGGTACGCAGGCTGCGCACCGCTTCGATGGCCAGATCCGTCGGGTTCCCCACCGCCAGCAGTTGGCTCTGCTTATAGCGTTTAACCCCTTTGATGGTTTTGACGCTATCGCGCGCTTTTTGCCACTCCGACAGCGGAATGCTGGCGTAAACGCTGATGCCCTGTTCTTCGAGCACTTGCGGGCTTTCGATACCGCGGTTAAACAGCGAGCGCAGCAGCACACCGACCACCGAAACAATCAGGCCCAGGATAATGCTGCCAAGAATGATCAGCGCTTTCTTCGGCTTCAGCACGCCCGGTTGTGCGATGGCCGGGTCGACGATACGCACATCGCCAACGGTGCTCGCCTGGGTGATACGCAGTTCCTGCTGTTTGTTCAGCAGTTGCATATAAACCTGTTGGCCTGATTCGACATCACGCGTCAGACGAACAATCTCCTGCTGCGTTTCCGGCATCGCGGTGATGCGATCGTTCAGTTTCGATTTTTCATCTTCCAGCGCTTTACGTTTTTCCAGCAGGGTGCGGTAAGCCGGGTGAACTTTGGTATAGAGCTTAGAGATTTCCGCTTCGCGGAAGGTCAGTTCGTTCAACTGCGCATCGATGTTGACCATCGAATCGAGCACCGATTTCGCTTCCAGCGGCAGATCCACAGAGTCTTTGCGCTGGCGATAGGTGTTGAGTTTTTCCTCGGCCTCATCAAGGTTTTTGCGCACTTCCGGCAGTTGCTTATCGAGGAAGATCAGGCTCTTGGCCGCTTCTTCTGATTTGCGCTCAATATTCTGCTCAAGGTAGTTGCGCGTGATGCTGTCCAGAATGGCGCGGATCTGATCACGATCTTCGCCGGTATAAGTCAGACTGAGTACGCCCGTATCTTTACCGTTTTCGGCCACCGTCAGGTTGCTTTGCAGATTATTAATCATGCCCAGCGTCGAATATTTGGTGACGGTAAATTCACTGTCATTCGAGGCCTGAATAGCACTCACCATCATGGTGACGCCCTGCTTGTTGAGCTGTTGCCCCACTTCGCCGCGCGCTTCAAAACCACCGTCGCTGCTTAGCAGATATTGTTTCGGGCTAAGTACTTTTAAGGTAAAGGTCTGCTCGTTCATGCCTTTCGGTAGCGTGAACGTGGTGACTTTCACCGTCTCGTTCTGCCGCCCCATCAGGCGATCCCACCCTGCGCCAAACAGCGGAAAAGTGTTTTTGACTACCGAAATATCCAGATCGAGATCGTCAACGGTTTTACCCAGCACCAGTCGTGACTGAATAAGCTGAATTTCCGCGTCTGACGCCGGTGGCTTGTTTGACAGCGCACTGTTCAGATCCTGTACCAGCGAACTTCCGGTGTTCTGCTCGATTTGCACCAGCGCATCGGCGCTGTAAATAGGGGTGGCGAACAGGCAGTAGACAACAGCAATCAGTGCGAAGACCGAGGTGATGCCCAGCACCCACCAGCGAGCCTCAATGATTGTGCCGAGCAAACGGCCAATATCGATTTCGTCGTTGCCCACCGCCGGGGCAGCAGAATGCGAATGGTGTGTTTTCTCTGTCATTATTATCCCTGCTGAGCTTGCAATGCCTGCGCCCAATGGCGGGCAGACTGGTCAAGTAAGGTGTAAATAGCTTCAAAAGCTTCACGACTTTTGCGATACGGGTCGGGGATCTCCCGCTCGTTATCCCAGTGGCCAAATAACATGACCTTTCCACGCATTTCCGGGGCAATCTCGCACAGGCGGGCAATATGACGTTTTTCCATCACCAGAATCAGGTCGTATTCGCGGCACATTTTTCCGGTAATTTGTCGCGCGCAATGCCCTTCCAGAGAGAGTTGATTATCCGCCGCCACACTCACGGCATTGGCGTCCGCGCTACGTCCAACCAGCGCGCCCAGCCCGGCTGACGCCACCGTTAAAGCGGGCTGGTATTTTTTCAGCAGCCGTTCTGCCGTTGGGGAACGACAAATGTTCCCCACGCATACCACCAGAATTTTGTTGAACATAGTCATTGCAGATTTTGGATGTCGTTGGCCGTGTTGGTCATGTAGCGAACGCCACTGATTGTCGGCAGCAACTGGTTGATGAGACGGTTCCAACGCGCAACCGGTGCGGTCGTGACATACACCACGTCATACGGCTGGAGACGGAAGTTCGTTGCCATAACCAGCGATGTCGCATCCGACATGTCGAGCTGATAAATGTTGGCGATCTTGTTGCCACGGCCACTTTCGCTGCCTTTGAGCGGACGAATAACAAAAATGCCGCTGGCGTTGGAGGTGGTCAGATCGATACCTTCGGCCTGGCCGAGCGCTTCGGTCAGCGTCATACCGCTGAAGTCCATTTTGAGCGTGCTCTGTTTTTTCACTTCGCCCATCACGAACACTTTCAGATCGTCATTACGCGGAACAAACAGAATGTCACCCGGATAGAGCAAACGGTTCTGGCTGAGATCGCCGTTTTGCATCAGCGCCTGCAGCGAAATGCGCTGCTCCTGGCCCTGGTGTGTCAGCACAACGTTGCGCCAGTCTGCGCTGTCGGTCAGACCACCTGCGGCATTAATCGCATCAAGAACAGTCAGCGGTACGTTGGTGATCGCCTGCTGGCCAGATTTCGCCACCTGACCGGAGATATAGGCTTTTTGTGAGCGGAACGCGGCGATATTAACGTCCACCTGCGGGTCAGCAATATAGGTCGCTAAACGGCTGGTAATATCACTACGGATCTCGGAAAGCGTCTTACCGGCGACGTGAATCTTGCCGACATACGGGTAAAACATGGTGCCATCGGGTTGTACCCAGTTACCGGCATCGCTCGAACTACGATACTGACCGGCTGGCGTGGTGAGTTCCGGGTGATCCCACACGGTTACGTTCAGCACATCCCCTGGGCCAACGCGGTACTGGTAGGCTGAAATCTCCTGATCCAGTGACATATTTGGTTGGGCAACATTGGTGCGCGGGCGCAATTGTTCAATCAGACGCGGGGTTAATGGATAGACATTCACCATACGGTCTATATCAAAATCAGCATCCTGCTGTTTAATCACATCCTTTCCCATCGTAGACATATTGCTCCCGGGGAAGACGGTGCAGCCACTCATCAAGCTAATGGACACCAATAATGGCATCAATTTCGTTTTAGATTTCATCATTGATTAATTATCACTTTGGCAGAGTAATTATCCTGTGCGATTTAAATAAGCGCTCAAGCTGTACACAGATTCAGAATGCAGTTAATTCTTGAGAAATATAACTGGCATCAGTCCTAAAAAGCGTTTATTCAACCACATGCGATTACAGAATAATCCAGGCTGATTGACATACCCGCAGGCACGCTACCGCCCCTGGCTTTCAGTTACCAATTCACTGATTGACGATAAGTCATTGATAGTCATCCATTACATCCTCTTTCTGGTGGCGTTACTTACCAACCAGATAAAATACGGCAGGTACCGGCTTTCGCACTGATTAACAATGCTGAAAATAAAGACGCTGGTATATTTGAACGATGCTGGAGGAATTGTTGCAGCTAAGCGAATAGCAGGCAAGGCGACATACAGGGATAAACATCTTTTTAAGAATAATATTAAGACCAAAATTTTAGCTTTTTAAGATTTACCGCATATTGACAAAAAACCGACATAGCATTACCCATGCGACTTTTCCTATTTTCCATATTTAAATAGTGATAGTTAGTCACAGAAACAATAAGGAAATAACATTTAAAGCGTTTTTAATAACGACCTAAAATAAGATAAATCGCAGGCTGACATTGCAATTTATCTCATCTTTATCCATGATCGCGTTGTGACAATTGTCATATCACATAAGGTGTTACGTTAACGATGGAATGGATTGCCGATCCGTCAATCTGGGCTGGTCTGGTCACATTGGTGGTGATTGAACTGGTGCTGGGTATTGATAACCTGGTTTTTATTGCAATTCTCGCCGAAAAATTGCCGCCGGCACAGCGTGACCGTGCGCGCGTCACCGGTTTGATACTCGCCATGTTGATGCGCCTGCTGTTGCTGGCCTCAATTTCCTGGCTGGTCACGCTGACCCAACCTTTATTTACCGTTCGCGGACTCAGCTTCAGCGCCCGCGATTTAATCATGCTCGTGGGCGGGCTGTTCCTGTTGTTTAAAGCCACGGTTGAACTCAACGAGCGCCTTGAAGGGAAAGACAGCGACAACCCCACGCAGCGGCGCGGGGCGAAATTCTGGGCCGTGGTGACGCAGATTGTCGTGCTGGACGCGGTTTTCTCACTGGATTCGGTGATCACCGCCGTGGGGATGGTTGATCACCTGGCCGTGATGATGGCGGCGGTGGTTATCGCCATTTCGCTGATGCTGCTGGCGAGTAAATCCCTCACCCGCTTCGTCAATAACCATCCGACGATTGTTATTCTGTGTCTGAGTTTCCTGCTGATGATCGGTTTCAGCCTGGTGGCCGACGGGTTTGGTTTCCATATTCCGAAAGGTTACCTGTACGCCGCCATTGGCTTCTCGGTCATGATTGAAGCGCTGAACCAGCTGGCTATCTTCAACCGCCGCCGTTTTTTGTTCGCCGACCGAACGCTGCGCCAGCGCACCACCGAAACGGTTATGCGTTTGCTGAGCGGGCGTAAAGAAGAAGCGGAGCTGGATGCCGATGCCGCCTCGATGCTGCGTGATGGTGACGATGGTCAGATTTTCAATCCGCAAGAGCGGCGGATGATTGAGCGCGTGCTGAATCTTAATCAGCGCACGGTGAGCAGCATCATGACGTCGCGTCACGATATTGAACATATCGATCTGAGCGCGCCGGAGGCTGAAGTCCGCGCCCTGCTGGATAAAAACCAGCATACGCGCGTGGTGGTTACCGGTGGCGAAGAGGATGACACCCTGCTGGGCGTAGTGCATATCCTCGATCTGCTCCAGCAATCGTTGCACGGCGAACCGCTCGATCTGCGCGTGCTGGTGCGCCAGCCACTGGTGTTCCCGGAAGGATTGCCGCTGTTGCAGGCGCTGGAACAATTCCGTAATGCCCGTACCCACTTTGCGTTTGTGGTGGATGAGTTTGGCTCCGTTGAAGGTGTGGTCACCTTAAGCGATGTGATGGAAACCATCGCCGGCAACTTGCCCAACGAAGTGGAAGAGATTGACGCGCGCCACGATATTCAGAAAAACAGTGACGGGAGCTGGACGGCAAATGGTCATATGCCGCTGGAGGATCTGGTGCAATATGTGCCGCTGCCGCTCGACGATAAACGCGAGTATCACACTATTGCCGGGCTGCTGATGGAGTATTTACAACGCATTCCGCAGCCGGGAGAAGAGGTTCAGGTGGGGGATTACCTGCTAAAAACGCTCGATGTCGAAAGCCATCGGGTGCAAAAAGTGCAGCTTATTCCGCTTCGCAGCGACAATAACCTTGATTACGAAGTGTAAAACATGCCGGGGTTCGCCCCGGCCATTTCCTGCCTGTTTTCCTACGCTTTGACAATCGCAATGCCACGCCGGGCAAACGGCTCCAGCGTGCGCGCATCAGTTTGTGCATCGACCACCAGCGTATTGATAAGACCGATATCACCGATCACCCACGGTGACGCGGTATTTAATTTTTCCGGCGAGGCCAGCACCACCGTCTCCGCCGCCCTTTGCGCCATGGCATGCTTGATACGCGACTCTTCGAAATCACCGGTGCTTAAGCCCGCCTCAACGTGCACGCCGGTCACCCCCAAAAAAAAGAGATCGGCGCGCACGCGAGCAATCCCCTCCAGCGCCGCCGCCCCGACATTGACGATAGAGTGTTTGTAAAGCTGACCGCCAATCATCACCACGTTAATGCACGGATGTTGTGCCAGCCCGACAGCGATACTCGGGCTGTGGGTGACGACGGTAATGCGCAGATCGTCAGGGAAAAAGCGGATTAACTCACTGGTGGTGGTGCCGCCATCGATCATCACCACTTGCCCGGGTGATACCAGTTCAGCCCCTTTTTGCGCGATCCGCCGCTTGGCATCCGATTGCAATGTTTGTCGCTCAGAAAAGGTAACCACCGCCGCCGATGCCGGCAACGCACCACCGTGCACCCGCTGTAAGCGCCCTTCCGCCGCCAGCTCGCGTAAATCGCGGCGTACGGTATCTTCTGAAATGCCGAACTGCTCACTGAGATTTTTTGACAGCACCTGCCCCTCTTCAGCGAGGCGGGCGAGGATCAGTTGTTTGCGTTGCGAGGTCAGCATAGAGGTGCTCCCGGTTGCACGAAATATCTTGTTAATGCACGAAACTGCACGATAAGATGCAATCTTACGTCCTGAGGAGCGAATATGCCATCTGAAAATGCACAAGTACGCATTGTTGCGACCAAACCCTTATCCGAAGATTGGGGCAAACTGACGAAGTACACCTTTGACTTTCGCCGCAGAGACGGTGAATGGCAGCGCCAGAGCCGCGAAGTTTACGATCGCGGCAACGGCGCGGTGATCCTGCTGTATAACGCGAGCAAACGCAGCGTGATCCTCACCCGGCAGTTTCGCTTGCCGCTGTTCGTTAATCAGCACAGCGGCTTTTTGCTGGAAGCGGCAGCTGGCTTACTGGATGAACTTGCCGCGGAAGAGCGCATAAAACAGGAAGCAGAAGAGGAGACCGGTTACCGGCTTGAGCAGGTGCAAAAGGTGTTTGAAGCGTGGATGAGCCCCGGCTCGGTCAGCGAAAAATTGCACTTCTTTATCGCCGAATATGATGACAGCCGACGCACCGGCAATGGTGGTGGTTTAGCCGATGAAGGTGAGGATATCGAAGTGGTGGAGATGGATTTTAGCGCCGCACTGGCGGCTATTCGCAGCGGAGAGATTGCCGACGGCAAAACCATTATGTTGTTACAGCACCTGGCGCTGGAAGGCATTTTGTAAATTGCGTTGCCGGGTGGTGCAGTGTCCACCCGGCAAACTGGCTCGCTTACATCTTCTCAAGCAGTTTTTTCACATCTTTGCCGCTCTGGCGATCTTTATTGCGATCCGCCCAGTCATTTAACCGGCGTTTCGCTTCATCCTGCAGATGTTTACGCAGCAATTGATCCACTTGCAGGCTGTAGTTGAGCGTTTGCCATTTACCATATACGCGCAGCGGAACTGGGGTATTTTTCAGGAAATCGATAAGCTCGCTCTGCCCTTTCCAGCCTTCCATCACACGCACTTCAAAGCGGGTATCCGCCTGCTCTTTCAGCAGATCCATTTCGCCTTCCCCGGTAAGCGACAGCAGCGCGGAACTCCCCTGCATATCACTGAAGGTCATCACTCCTTTTTCCAGCGACACATCACTGGTGAAGCTATCAAGGCGCGTAGCGTTATCGTAGTTTTCCTGCGCCTGCACATCGCTACTGCGCGCCACGGCCTGCTGTACCAGTTGCTGGAAGTTGAGCCCTTCCATACGGCTGTTTTTCAAATCGACATGCGCCTCGCCCTGCCAGTGTCGGCGGAAATCTTCGGCGTCGATACTCGGTCCGGAAAAATCGCCCGCCATGCTCAGGCTGCCGGTCAGGGCAATCGGGTAATTAAAGGCTTTCAGGATAGTGCCGATTTCGACGTTATCCAGTTTTGGCTGGAAGGTCGCGCGGGATACCTCACTGCGCACATCCAGTTCACCCGGTAACGAGATCTGCCCGTTGCCCATTTTTCCTTGCAGCGTGGGGATCGACAGCAAACCGGC
Source organism: Kosakonia sp. LAM2021 (assembly GCF_016620385.1). Lineage (NCBI taxonomy): Bacteria > Pseudomonadati > Pseudomonadota > Gammaproteobacteria > Enterobacterales > Enterobacteriaceae > Kosakonia > Kosakonia sp. LAM2021. The sequence goes on along the minus strand of NZ_JAENHT010000001.1, from coordinate 506,643 downwards.
ATTATTGTTGAACTGCCCGACCACATCCGCAAACTGCATTCCGCGCCAGCGCACACTTTTCGCGCTAATGCCAATCTGTGCGGTAAAGCTGCGTAACCCGTTGTACTGCGGTGTATCCAGGCTGGTGGAGATAACCGGGCGCGGCAGGCGGTTTTGCGCCTGCCCTTGCTGCTGCGGCGAGCCGCTGTTATCGGCGGTCTGCTCCGGCGGTAACAAATTATCAAGATTGAGAGAATCAAACTGCAAATCAAGCGCCCACACTGGCAGGTTGCCAAACGTCACGCTGCCGTTACCGGTGAGCGCGGTGTCGTTCGCGCGCAGGCTCAGATCGTTGAGCGTCAGGCGCTGCTGGGCACGTTGCCACTGCGCCTGTAAGTGTCCTTCTCCTTCGATGCCCTGCGTCGGAACATCGCCGCCCTGCAATTGCCATTTCACGTTATCAATGGCAGCGGTGAGGTTATGCGGATAATCGCGGGCATCTACTTGCGCGCTGAAAGAGAGCGTTAAATCACGTTGGTTGCGGTTAATCCGCCCGGCGAAATCAAGCTTTGCCTGGTGCAACGAATCCTGCTCCATTTGCAGGCGGATATCGCGCACCGTCAGTTGTTCATCATCATCGTGCTGGAACACCAGCAAGCTATCAGCCACTTGCAGGCTGGCAATATCCCAGGACCAGCCGCGATCCTCTTCCACCTGCGGCAGGTTGTTTTCTCGCGGTGCCACGGGCGCGCCTTTTTGCGGCTCGGCGGCGCTTTGCGGCGTTAACTGGATAACCGCGCCTTTGAGCATCACCTGTTTGACCTGCAACTGATGTGAAAGCAACGGCCACAGATTAACGTCAAGGCGCATATTGTCGGCGGCGACCACCGGCGTCTGCGCACCGGGAGCGGTTAAGGTCATCCGCCCTGAGAGAATGCTAAGCTGCGGCCAGACATGCCAGCGCAGTGGGCCATCAAGCTGCAATTGATAACCGCTACGGGCTTCAACCTGACGCACCATATAAGCGCGAAAATCGTTGGGATTGACCAGTAGCACCAGCGCCGAAAGGCCGGCTACCAGCACGACCAACAGAATCATCAGCGTGGTTAACACTCTTCTCATGGCGTCCTCAGTAGCTCTACTTCACTCAGTCTTTATCAATACGGCTGGCGACCGCACCTTGCTGATCGCGATATTTCGCATCTTCACGGCGGTTATAAGGGCGTTCTGCCGGACCAGAAAGCGGCTCGAAGCTCAACGCGCCAATCAGCATACCCGGGCGCAGTGCCAGCGGGAGCTTGCCTGAATTATAGAACTCCAGCACGATGCAGCCTGACCAGCCGGGATCGATGCGGTGTGCGGTAACATGCACCATCAAACCCAGACGCGCCAGCGAAGAACGACCGTCCAGCCAGCCAACCAAATCCGCAGGCAGTGTGACGGATTCATACGTCACCGCCAGCGCCAGTTCACCAGGGTGCAGGTAAAAAGCGTCGCCTTCTGCCAGCACAATTTCATCGCTCATCACCCGGTCAAGCGCCGCGCTAACTTCGTGTTTCGGGCCGCTGAGATCGATAAACGCCGCCGTGTGCCCACTGAATGTGCGGAATTTGTTGCCCAGGCGGACATCAACCGTCGCACCGTTAATACGCTCAACCGGCGGGCGCGGATTAATCGCGAGCCGACCGTCGTTCAACCAGGCTTCAATATCTCGGTCACAAAGACGCATGGCACATTCTCCTTTTGATGCGACATACCCCTGAGCGCGCCTCAGGGGCCGGGCAAATTAATACGAACGGTGACAGCCTAACATTATTACTCAAAGAATTGGCTGATTTTGGCTTTCAGAATATCAATGGCAATGCGGTTTTTACCGCCGCGCGGCACGATAATATCGGCGTACTGTTTGGAGGGTTCAATAAACTGCAGGAACATCGGACGCACGGTTTTTTGGTATTGCGCCATTACCGAATCCATTGAACGGCCACGCTCGTTAACGTCACGTTTGATACGGCGCATCAGGCAGATATCCAGCGGCGTATCGACGAAAATCGAGAAGTTCATCGCATCGCGCAGGCGTGAATCGGTCAGCAGCAGGATCCCTTCCAGAATGATGACTTTTTTGGCTTCAATGCGAATGGTTTCTTGCGTACGGGTATGTTCAACGTAGCTGTAAACCGGTAACTCAATGGCTTCGCCGCGTTTAAGCGATTCTAAATGCTGGAATAACAGGCTGTGATCCATCGCGCTCGGATGGTCATAGTTGGTTTTTACACGTTCTTCCATCGACAGATGGCTTTGATCTTTGTAGTAACTGTCTTCCGGAATAACGCCAATATGTTCATCACCTACCTGTTCGCGCAGTTCGCGGTAAAGAGTACTGGCAATAAGGCTTTTACCTGAAGCGGATGCGCCGGCGATACCGATAATGACGCACTGATGAGACTGATCAGTCATAAATTTAGCGACCTGATAACCTGGATGTAAAGGAAGGGCGACGCCAGAGCGTCAAACGCCGCAATTATAGGGATTTCACCGTCGCGATACCAGTCGAATAGACACGGGATTCAGGTGTGATAAAAAGTCGCCACTTTTTACCCGCAAAACGCATTATTCGCAAAGCAAACCGCTCAAAAATGGAGCGCGGTGCGCGTTTTATTCATCCACTAAGTAATTAATAACACTATGATGTCAAATTATGAGCGCCCGCCATAGGAATTGTAAATTGTTTGTACTAGCATAATCCAAATTTCAAATTTCATTCGTCGGACTCTGTTCCGGACGGTACAGGGCTTGCGGATTAAGCGGTAATGAAGAAACAACACCAGCGCGTTTTGGTTACCACACCCTATCCTGGACTGCGGCTGCTCAGTTTAGGGCTACTCTCTTTTATCTTCACCCTGTTCTCGCTGGAACTGATCCGCTTTGGCACCGTCATTGCCCCGCTCTGGTTTCCCACCGCAATCATGACCGTGGCGTTTTACCGCCACGCAGGCAAGATGTGGCCCGGCATCGCGTTCGCCTGCGCGCTGGGGAATGTTGCCGCCACCGTCCTGCTTTTTTCCGTCTCTTTTGTCGATCTGCGCTATACCGCCGTCAATATTGTTGAAGCGGCCGTCGGTGCCGTGCTGCTGCGTAAATTGCTGCCCTGGTATAATCCGCTGCAAAATCTGAGCGACTGGATCCGCCTTGCCATCGGCAGTGCGGTGGTTCCGCCGCTGGTCGGCGGTGCGCTGATCTGTTTGCTGGTACCGCCTGAAAACGTTTTGCGTACCTTTATTATTTGGGTGTTGTCAGAATCCATTGGCGCGCTGGCGCTGGTGCCGCTTGGGCTGTTATTCAAACCGCACTATCTGCTGCGCCATCGCAAACCGCAATTATTGCTGGAAACGCTGGCGACGCTTGCCATCACGCTGGCGCTCAGCTGGCTGTCGCTGCACTATTTACCGTGGCCATTTACCGCCGTCATTGTGTTGTTGATGTGGAGTGCGGTTCGTCTGCCGCGCATGGAAGCGTTTCTGGTGTTTCTGATAACCGTCATGATGGTGTCGTTGATTATCGCGCGGGAACCGAACCTGATTATCGCGCCGAAAAGCGGCGCGATGACCAACGCGCCCTGGCTGCCGTTTTTGATGATCCTGCTGCCGGTTAACGTGATGACTATGGTGATGTACGCCTTTCGCGCCGAGCGGAAGCACATTACCGAAAGCGAAGAACGTTTTCGTAACGCCATGGAATATTCCGCGATTGGCATGGCATTAGTTGGCACCGAAGGGCAGTGGCTGCAGGCTAACAAAGCGCTGTGCCAGTTTCTGGGTTACAGCCAGGATGAACTGCGTTTAATGAACTTTCAGCAACTCACCTGGCCGGAAGATTTACACAAAGACCTCGAACTGCTTGACCAACTGGTGCGCGGCGACATTCCTACCTACTCGCTGGAAAAGCGTTATTACACGCGTAATGGCGATCTGGTCTGGGGGTTGCTGGCCGTTTCTGTCGTGCGCCACGCCGACGGCACCCCGCTCTATTTCATTGCCCAGATAGAAGATATTAACGATCTGAAACAAACCGAGTGGGTGAACAAGCGCCTGATGGAACGCATTACCCTTGCGAACGAAGCGGGCGGTATCGGTATCTGGGAGTGGGAGCTGGAGCCAGACATCATCAGTTGGGATAAACGTATGTTTGAGATGTACGAAGTCCCCGCGCATATGAAACCGACCTGGCATCTGTGGTACGAACGCATTTTGCCGGAGGATCGCCCGGAAACCGAGCGCGTTATCCGCGATGCGCTGGCCGCCCGCGTCGCCTTCAAGCTGGAATTCAGAGTGCCGGTTAAAGAGGGGATTCGCCATATCCGCACCCTTGCCAACCGCGTACTCAACAAGAACGGTGAAGTGGAGCGACTGCTCGGCGTCAATATGGACATGACCGAGGTAAAACAGCTTAACGATGCGCTGTTCCAGGAAAAAGAGCGGCTGCACATTACGCTGGATTCCATCGGCGAAGCGGTGCTGTGTACCGATGTTGATATGAAAGTCACCTTTATGAATCCGGTGGCGGAAAAAATGAGCGGCTGGCCGCAGGAACACGCCATTGGTCAGCCCTTATTGACGGTGCTGCGTATCACCTTCGGCGATAACGGTCCGGCGATGGAAAACATTCATAGCGGCGATATGTCGCGTACCGCGATTGAGCAGGATGTGGTGCTGCACTGTCGTACCGGCGGCAGCTTCGATATCCACTACAGCGTCACGCCGTTAAGCACACTGGACGGGCAGAATATCGGCTCGGTGCTGGTTATCCAGGATGTCACCGAGTCGCGCAAAATGTTGCGCCAGCTCAGTTATAGCGCCTCTCACGACGCCCTCACCCACCTGGCGAACCGCGTCAGTTTTGAAAATCATCTCAAGCGCCTGCTGGTGACCGTGCAGGAGTTCCACCAGCGACACGCGCTGGTGTTTATCGATCTCGATCGCTTTAAAGCAGTGAATGACACCGCCGGGCATGCCGCCGGTGATGCCTTGTTGCGCGAAATTTCCTCGCTGATGCTCAGCATGCTGCGATCCACCGATATTCTCGCCCGTCTCGGCGGCGATGAGTTTGGTCTACTGCTGCCAGACTGCAATATCGAGAGCGCGCGCTATATCTCCGGGCGGATGGTGGAAGCCATCAATGATTACCAGTTTATGTGGGAAGGCCGTTTGCACCGCATCGGCGCCAGCGCCGGGATTACGATTATTGATGAGACCAATTATCTGGCATCAGACGTCATGTCGCAGGCGGATATCGCCTGTTACGCCTCCAAGAATAATGGTCGCGGCATCGTTACCGTCTACGAAGCGCAGCAAGGGCTGATGCAGCATGAGCGCAGCATGATGTCACTGGATGAGCAGTGGCATATGATCAAAGACAACCATTTGCTGATGATTGCGCGCGGCGTGGCCTCTCCGCGCGTGCCGGAGGCCTGTAATTTCTGGCTGCTGTCGCTGCGCCTGTGGACCAGCGAAGGGGAAGTGATGGAGGAGCACGCGTTCCGCTCAGGGTTGTCGGAACCGGAACTTATCCGCGCACTCGACAGACGGGTGTTTCACGAATTTTTCCGCAACCATGCGACCGCCGTCGCGGGTAAAGGCCTTGGCGTCGCCCTGCCCCTTTCCGTCGTTGGGCTGGCAAGTCAGTCTCTGGTGACAGAACTGCTGCAAATGCTGGAAAGTGGGCCAATGCCGGGGCGTTTGCTGCACCTGATTATTCATGCCGATGCGCTGATGCGCGAAGGCAACACTATTAATGAGAATCTAAAACGCCTGCGCCATGCGGGTTGCCGCATTATTTTCAGCCATATCGGGCACGATCTGGAAGTGTTTAACCACCTCACACCGCATATGGCCGACTACCTGTTGCTGGAGCCTGAGTTAGTCACCAACGTCCACGGCAATCTGATGGATGAAATGATGGTGACCATTATTCAGGGCCACGCGCAGCGACTGGGCGTGAAGAGCATCGCCGGACCAACTCATCAGCCGCTAATGATGGATACCCTGTCAGGGATCGGTATCGATTTGATCTACGGGGATATTATTTCGCAGGCGCAGCCGCTGGATTTGATGCTAAATACCAGTTATTTCGCCATCAACTAACAAGAGGTAATAAGGCTATTTTACTTGCCATTTTGAAACCGGGCAGTGCTCAAAATCCTCACGTACTACGTGTACGCTCCGGTTTTTCCGCGCTGGCCGGTTCCAAACTTGCTGCGACAATAACGCCTTATTTTCCTCTTGTGCTCAATTAATAACCTTATTTCTCCTCCATTTCCGGCTGCCAGCCGTCGGTATACCAGATATGCAACAACGCATACGACCGCCACGGCTGCCAGCGCGCCGCGTAGCGGCGGATTTGCCCGGGCGTCATCCCGGCAAAACGCTGCTTAATAAGGTAATCATCCGGCAGGAACACATCTTTCGCCTGCCAGCCACGCAGCGCGAAATAGTTCGCGGTCCAGCGCCCGATGCCCGGCCAGGTTTGCAGCGCTTTCACCCCTTGTTCCACATCTGCGGGTGGGCTAAGCGGAAATGTGCCGTCGCTAACCGTCTGCGCGAGAAAAATGAGCGACTCCGCGCGTTTTAGCGGCATACCCAGCGCTTTGAGTTCTTCCGGCTGCGCTCGCGCCAGCTTCTCTGGCGTGGGGAAACAGATCATTCCCGGCGCGTCTGCCAGCGGTTCACCGAAGCGCTGCGCCACTTTTGCGGTCAGTTTCGCCGCCATCGCCACACTCACCAGTTGCCCTAAAATCGCCCGCACCGCCTGTTCAAACGGGTCCACGCTGCCCGGCAAACGCAAACCGGGCCGCGCCGCGCCAAGTGAGCCCAGCGAGGTGTTCACCCCTTCTGCGTCGCAATCCAGATCAAACAAGCACCGCAGGCGCGCCAGACAGTGTTCAGCCACTGGCACAAGCCCATCGCTGAGCGTGACCTTCAGCGTCGCGGTGGCTTCGTCAGGCTCGGCGGTGATTAGCCCGCGATGCCTGTGAAAATGGAACGTGCGCACATAACGCGTTGCGCTAATCTCCTCGACGCCCGCCACGGCGCGCGCGCGTAAAAAATCGAACATCCACGCCCAGTCATATGGCTTGCGCCAGTGCAGTGTGTACATAGCAACTCCTGAATAGTGACGCTAACAGCATAACAAACCGGGGATTTTCCGCCTTGCTTTCATATTCCGGTTGTCGCCCGCCACGCATTCGGCTAAAGTCGCCCCCCTTCTTCACTGGCATGGGGATAAACACGTGTTTGTTGGTTTTGACTACGGTACGGCAAACTGCTCGATCGCGGTGATGCGCGACGGCGCAGCGCAACTGCTGAAAATGGAAAACAACAGTACCTTACTCCCGTCGATGCTCTGCGCACCGACGCGTGAAGCGGTCAGCGAGTGGCTCTATCGCCACCATCAGGTTCCGGCGACAGACGGCGAAACCCAGGCGCTGTTGCGCCGGGCGATGAGCTTTAACCGCGAGGAAGATATTGAGGTTAGCGCCGCCAGCGTGCAGCTCGGGCTGGCTTCATTGCGTCAATATGTCAGCGACCCGGAAGAGGTGTACTTTGTTAAATCACCGAAATCCTTCCTTGGTGCCAGCGGCCTGAAACCGCAGCAAATCGCCCTGTTCGAAGATCTGGTCTGCGCCATGATGCTGCATATTCGCCAGCAGGCAGAAACACAACTGCCGGAAAGCATTGATCAGGCCGTGATTGGCCGCCCGATTAACTTCCAGGGGCTGGGCGGCGATGAGGCGAACGCGCAGGCGCAAGGGATCCTTGAGCGCGCCGCGAAGCGCGCCGGGTTCCGTGATGTGGTGTTCCAGTTCGAACCGGTCGCCGCCGGGCTCGATTTTGAAGCCACGCTAAGTGCGGAAAAACGCGTGTTGGTGGTGGATATCGGCGGCGGGACCACCGACTGCTCATTATTGCTGATGGGGCCGCAGTGGCGCGACAAGCAAGAGCGCGCCGCCAGTCTGTTGGGACACAGCGGTTGCCGCGTTGGCGGTAACGATTTAGACATTGCGCTGGCGTTCAAAAGCCTGATGCCGCTGCTCGGCATGGGCGGTCAGACAGAAAAAGGTATCGCATTGCCGATCCTGCCCTGGTGGAATGCGGTAGCGATTAACGATGTTCCCGCGCAGACCGAGTTTTACAGCGCCGCCAATGGCCGCTTGCTTAACGATCTCCTGCGCGACGCCCGCGATGCGGAGAAAGTGGCGCTGCTGGTGAAAGTGTGGCGGCAGCGTCTCAGCTACCGGTTAGTACGCAGCGCCGAAGAGAGCAAAATCGCCCTTTCCGATGACGCGCAGGTTAGCGCACAGTTGCCCTTTATTAGCGACAATCTCGCGGCGGTAATTGACCAGGAAGGTCTGGAAAGCGCGCTAAATCAACCGCTGCAACGCATCCTTGAACAGGTACAACTGGCGCTGGCAAACAGCGCGGAAACGCCGGAAGTGATTTATCTCACCGGCGGTAGCGCGCGTTCACCGCTGATTAAAAAAGCGCTGGCGCAAACCCTGCCGGGGATCCCGATTGCGGGCGGCGATGACTTCGGCTCCGTCACTGCCGGTCTTGCGCGCTGGGCGCAGACACTGTTTCGTTAATATCTTGCCGGGAGGATCCCTCCCGGCATTATTTTCTTCTTTAAAATACCCCTAACGCAAATTACCCTACCTGCCATACGTTTCCAGACAGTGTTTCATTTTTCCTCCATTTTTCCGGGGCATGCCGTTACTAAACTAGTATTATTTCGCCATTAGTTTTCCGATGAGATACCCATAACGATGAAAGGCAGTGTTACGTTTCGCCGCACGCTTGTCGCGGCCGTGGTCATGGCGGTAGCGGGCGTAGCCTGGTACCAGTTCGCACATAAAGATCCTTCTTCTACCGCTACCGGACAGACTCAGCGCCAGGGTGCGCCGGCTGGTGGCCGTCATGGTATGCGCGGTGGTGCGCTGCCGCCGGTGCAGGCCGCAACCGCAACCCGTGAAGCCGTACCGCGTTATCTCTCCGGGCTCGGCACCATTACCGCCGCTAACACCGTTACCGTGCGCAGCCGCGTTTCGGGCCAGCTTATGGCGATCCATTTCCAGGAAGGTCAGCAAGTAAAAGCCGGCGATCTGCTGGCGGAAATCGATCCAAGCCAGTTCAAAGTGGCACTGGCGCAAGCGCAGGGCCAACTGGCGAAAGATAAAGCTACACTCGCCAACGCCCGCCGTGACCTTTCTCGCTACCAGCAACTGGCGAAAACCAGCCTGGTTTCACGCCAGGATCTCGATAGCCAGCAAGCGCTGGTGACCGAATCGGAAGGCACCGTGAAAGCCGATGAAGCCTCTGTTGCCAGCGCACAGTTAGAGCTGGACTGGAGCCGTATCACCGCGCCCATTTCCGGGCGCGTGGGTTTAAAACAGGTGGATATCGGCAACCAAATCAGCAGCAGCGACACCACCGGCATCGTGGTGTTAACGCAAACGCACCCCATCGATCTGGTGTTTACCCTGCCGGAAAGCGAAATCGCAACCGTAGTGCAGGCGCAAAAAGCAGGTCAGCAACTGGTGGTGGAAGCCTGGGATCGCACCAATAAACAGAAGCTGAGCAGCGGCACATTGTTAAGCCTCGATAACCAGATTGACGCCACCACCGGCACCATCAAACTGAAAGCCCGCTTTGATAACCAGGACGATGCCCTGTTCCCCAACCAGTTCGTCAACGCGCGCATGCTGGTGGCCACGCAGCAGGACGCGGTAGTGATCCCGGCCGCTGCCCTGCAAATGGGCAACGAAGGCAACTTCGTCTGGGTTCTGAACGATAAAAATCAGGTCAGCAAACACACCGTCACGCCAGGTATTCAGGACAGCCAGAAAGTGGTGATTGCCGCCGGTCTGTCGGCGGGCGATCGCGTGGTGACGGACGGCATTGACCGCCTGACCGAAGGGGCGAAAGTGGAAGTCGTGGATGCGAAAAACGCCGACGCCGTACCGGCAAAGCGTGAACATCCGGCCAAAGGAGCGCATTCCTGATGCAGTTGCTACCGCCGGGCCGGACGGGCGGCCCTTCCCGTCTGTTTATTTTGCGTCCGGTCGCCACCACGCTGTTGATGGTGGCGATCCTGATTGCCGGTATTATCGGCTACCGTTTTCTGCCCGTTTCCGCGCTGCCTGAAGTCGATTACCCAACCATTCAGGTGGTGACGCTCTACCCCGGCGCCAGCCCCGATGTGGTCACCTCGGCGATTACCGCGCCGCTGGAGCGCCAGTTTGGTCAGATGTCCGGCTTAAAACAGATGTCGTCGCAAAGTTCCGGCGGCGCGTCGGTGGTGACATTGCAGTTCCAGCTCAGTTTGCCGCTCGATGTCGCCGAGCAGGAAGTGCAGGCGGCGATGAATGCCGCAAACAGCCTGCTACCGTCCGATCTGCCCAACCCGCCGGTCTACAGTAAAGTTAACCCGGCAGACCCACCGATAATGACGCTCGCCGTCACCTCTTCCGCCATGCCCATGACCCAGGTGGAAGATATGGTGGAAACACGCGTCGCGCAGAAAATCTCGCAGGTTTCCGGCGTCGGCCTGGTGACGCTTTCTGGCGGCCAGCGCCCGGCGGTGCGCGTCAAACTCAATGCCCAGGCGATTGCTGCTCTCGGGCTGACCAGCGAAACCATTCGCACCGCCATCAGTAACGCCAACGTCAATTCAGCGAAAGGCAGCCTCGACGGCCCAACCCGCGCCGTCACACTTTCCGCCAACGATCAAATGCAGTCTGCCGAAGAGTATCGCCAGTTGATTGTCGCCTATCAGAACGGCGCGCCGATCCGCCTTGGCGATATCGCGACCGTGGAACAAGGCGCAGAAAATAGCTGGCTTGGTGCGTGGGCTAATAAGCAACAAGCGATTGTCATGAATGTCCAGCGCCAGCCGGGGGCGAACATTATCGACACCGCCGACAGCATCCGGACGCTGCTGCCGCAGTTAACCGAAAGCCTGCCAAAATCGGTAACGGTGAAAGTGCTATCGGACAGAACCAACAATATCCGCGCGTCGGTTGACGACACCCAATTTGAACTGATGCTGGCCATCGCGCTGGTGGTGATGATTATCTACGTCTTTCTGCGCAATATTCCGGCGACCATTATTCCGGGCGTGGCGGTGCCGCTGTCACTGGTCGGGACATTCGCGGCGATGGTGTTTCTTGATTTCTCGATCAACAACCTGACGCTAATGGCATTGACCATCGCCACCGGCTTTGTGGTCGACGACGCCATTGTGGTAATCGAGAACATCTCGCGCTACATCGAAAAAGGCGAAAAACCGCTCGCCGCCGCCCTGAAAGGAGCTGGTGAGATCGGTTTTACCATTATCTCGCTGACCTTCTCGTTGATTGCGGTGCTGATCCCGCTGCTGTTTATGGGGGATATAGTAGGCCGCCTGTTCCGAGAATTTGCCGTCACGCTGGCGATAGCGATCCTGATTTCCGCGATTGTGTCGCTGACGTTGACGCCGATGATGTGCGCACGCATGCTGAGCGCCGAATCCTTGCGCAAACAGAACCGTTTTTCTCGCGCCTCGGAGCGCTTCTTCGAGCGCGTTATCGCGGCCTACGGCAGGCTACTGAGCAAAGTGCTCAATCACCCGTGGCTGACGCTGAGTGTGGCGGTCGGCACGCTGTTTTTGTCGATCATGTTATGGGTGTTTATTCCGAAAGGTTTCTTCCCGGTGCAGGACAACGGTATTATCCAGGGCACCCTGCAAGCGCCGCAATCCGCATCCTTTGCCAGCATGGCAGAGCGTCAGCGCCAGGTGGCCGATATTATCCTGCGCGATCCGGCGGTAGAAAGCCTGACCTCCTTTGTCGGGGTTGATGGCACCAACCCGTCGCTTAACAGCGCACGATTGCAAATCAACCTGAAACCGCTGGATGAGCGCGACGATCGCGTCCAGCCGGTGATTGAGCGCCTGCAACAGGCGGCGGCGAAAGTGCCCGGCGTCGCACTCTACCTGCAACCGACGCAGGATTTAACCATCGATACCACCGTTAGCCGCACGCAATATCAGTTTACCTTGCAGGCCAACTCGTTAGATGCGCTCAGTACCTGGGTGCCGCAACTGGTGAGTAAACTGCAGGCGCTGCCACAATTGGCGGATGTCAGCAGCGACTGGCAGGACAAAGGCCTGGTGGCCTATGTTAATGTCGATCGCGACAGTGCCAGCCGCCTTGGCATCAACATGGCGGATGTGGATAACGCGCTCTATAACGCGTTTGGTCAGCGATTAATCTCTACCATTTACACTCAGGCAAACCAGTATCGCGTGGTGCTGGAACACGACACGGCGCAAACGCCGGGGCTTTCCGCGCTGGACAACATTCGCCTGACCAGCACCGATGGCGGCGTCGTGCCGCTCTCGTCGATTGCGAAAGTGGAGCAACGCTACGCCCCGCTGAGCATCAACCATCTGGATCAATTTCCGTCGACGACAATTTCCTTCAACGTAGCGGAGGGGTATTCGCTCGGCGATGCGGTGCAGGCGGTGCTGGATAGCGAGAAAACGCTTAACTTCCCGACGGACATCACCACGCAATTCCAGGGCAGCACGCTGGCGTTCCAGGCGGCGCTTGGCAGTACCATCTGGCTGATTGTTGCGGCAGTCGCGGCGATGTATATCGTGCTCGGCGTGCTGTATGAGAGCTTTATTCACCCCATCACCATTCTGTCAACGTTGCCAACGGCTGGCGTTGGCGCGCTGCTGGCGCTGATGGTGTCCGGCAGTGAACTGGATGTGATTGCTATCATCGGCATTATTTTGCTTATTGGTATCGTCAAGAAAAACGCCATCATGATGATCGACTTCGCCCTCGCCGCCGAACGCGAAGAGGGCATGTCGCCGCGCGATGCGATTTTCCAGGCCTGTTTACTGCGTTTTCGCCCGATATTAATGACCACCCTGGCGGCACTGCTTGGTGCGCTACCGTTAATGCTGAGCACTGGCGTCGGCGCAGAGTTACGCCGCCCACTGGGCATTGGCATGGTCGGTGGTTTGCTGGTGAGTCAGGTGCTGACGCTCTTTACGACGCCGGTGATTTACTTGTTATTCGATCGCCTGTCGCTGGCGGTGAAAAAGCGTTTCCCGCGCCGTGAAGAGGAGGCGTAAGTGAAGTTTTTCGCCCTCTTCATTTACCGCCCGGTGGCGACGATTTTGATTTCGCTCGCCATTACGCTGTGCGGCATTCTCGGCTTCCGGTTGCTGCCGGTCGCCCCGCTGCCGCAGGTCGATTTTCCGGTGATTATGGTCAGCGCCTCACTGCCGGGCGCGTCACCGGAAACCATGGCCTCCTCTGTTGCCACCCCGCTTGAGCGCTCGCTCGGGCGCATTGCCGGGGTGAGTGAAATGACCTCATCCAGCTCGCTGGGCAGCACGCGTATTATTCTTGAGTTTAATTTCGACCGCGATATCAACGGCGCGGCGCGCGATGTGCAGGCGGCGATTAACGCGGCGCAAAACCTGTTACCAAGCGGCATGCCATCCCGCCCCACCTATCGCAAAGCGAATCCGTCTGCTGCGCCAATCATGATCCTGACACTCACGTCAGACACCTATTCGCAGGGTCAGTTGTATGACTTCGCCTCGACGCAACTGGCGCAAACCATCGCGCAGATTGATGGCGTGGGCGACGTTGATGTTGGCGGCAGCTCCCTGCCTGCCGTACGCGTGGATTTAAACCCGCAGGCGCTGTTTAACCAGGGCGTGTCGCTGGATTCGGTGCGCACAGCAATCAGCAATGCCAACGTGCGTAAACCGCAGGGCGCGGTGGAAGACGGTTCGCAACGCTGGCAGGTGCAAACCAATGATGAGCTGAAAACCGCCGCCGAATACCAACCGTTAATCATTCACTACAAAAACGGCTCCGCAGTGCGCTTAAGCGATGTCGCTAAAGTCACTGACTCGGTGCAGGACGTGCGCAACGCCGGGATGACCAATGCGAAGCCCGCCATTTTGCTGATGATCCGCAAACTGCCGGAAGCCAATATTATCCAGACAGTGGACAGCATTCGCGCGCGTCTGCCCGGCTTGCAGCAAACCATTCCCGCAGCTATCGATTTACAAATCGCCCAGGATCGCTCGCCGACCATTCGCGCTTCGCTGGCCGAGGTCGAACAGACGCTGGTTATCTCGGTGGCGCTGGTGATCCTCGTGGTATTCCTGTTTTTGCGTTCAGGCCGCGCAACGCTGATCCCGGCAGTCGCTGTGCCCGTGTCGCTTATCGGCACCTTTGCCGCCATGTATTTATGCGGATTTAGCCTGAATAACCTGTCGCTTATGGCGCTCACCATTGCCACCGGTTTTGTTGTCGATGATGCCATTGTGGTGCTGGAAAATATCTCGCGCCATCTGGAAGCGGGGATGAAACCGCTGCAGGCGGCGCTGCAAGGTACGCGCGAAGTGGGCTTTACCGTGCTATCGATGAGCATCTCGCTGGTGGCCGTATTCCTGCCGCTGCTGCTGATGGCGGGCTTGCCGGGACGCTTGCTGCGCGAATTCGCCGTCACGCTGTCGGTGGCGATTGGTATTTCGCTGGCCATTTCCCTGACGCTAACGCCGATGATGTGCGGTTGGTTGTTAAAAGCGCATAAACCCCGCGAGCGCAGCCGGGAAAAAGGCTTCGGCCGCCTGCTGGTGGCGCTGCAGCGGCAATATGCGCGTTCGTTGAAATGGGTGCTCAACCACGCGCGGTTAGTCGGGTTAGTGTTAATTGGCACCATCGCGCTCAATATCTGGCTCTATATTTCGATTCCGAAAACGTTCTTCCCGGAGCAGGATACCGGCGTGCTGATGGGCGGTATTCAGGCCGATCAGAGCATTTCATTCCAGGCAATGCGCGGCAAGTTGCAGGACTTTATGAAAATCATTCGTGACGATCCGGCGGTGGATAATGTCACCGGCTTTACTGGCGGTTCGCGCGTTAACAGCGGCATGATGTTTATCACCCTGAAATCCCGCGATGTGCGTAAAGAGACCGCGCAACAGGTCATTGATCGTCTGCGCGGCAAGCTGGCCAAAGAGCCGGGCGCGAGCCTGTTTTTGATGGCCGTGCAGGATATTCGCGTCGGCGGACGTCAGGCCAACGCCAGCTACCAGTTCGCCTTGCTGTCGGACTCGCTCAGCGCCCTGCGCGAATGGGAACCCAAAATCCGCAAAGCCCTTGCCGCGCTGCCGGAGCTGGCGGACGTTAACTCGGATCAGCAGGATAACGGTGCGGAGATGAATCTGGTGTACGACCGCGAAACCATGTCGCGACTCGGTATCAGCGTCCAGGCAGCTAACAGCCTGTTGAATAATGCTTTCGGTCAACGGCAGATTTCCACCATCTACCAGCCGCTAAACCAGTACAAAGTGGTGATGGAAGTCGACCCGCGTTACACCCAGGATGTCAGCGCGCTGGATAAGATGTACGTCATCAACAGTGACGGCAAAACGATCCCGCTCTCCTACTTCGCGCACTGGCAGCCCGCCAACGCGCCGCTGTCGGTGAATCACCAGGGGCTTTCGGCGGCCTCAACCATTGCTTTTAACCTGCCAACAGGAACCTCGTTATCGCAAGCCAGCGACGCCATTAACCGCGCGATGACGCAGCTTGGCGTCCCTTCCAGCGTGCGCGGCAGTTTTGCCGGCACCGCGCAGGTGTTCCAGGAGACGATGAACTCGCAGGTCATTCTGATCCTGGCGGCAATTGCGACGGTCTATATCGTGCTGGGGATTTTGTACGAGAGCTATGTTCACCCGCTGACCATTCTCTCTACCCTGCCCTCGGCGGGCGTGGGCGCGCTGCTGGCACTTGAGCTTTTCGGTGCGCCGTTCAGTTTAATAGCGCTCATTGGCATTATGCTATTGATTGGGATTGTAAAGAAAAACGCGATAATGATGGTCGACTTCGCGCTTGAAGCGCAGCGCCAGGGGAACCTCACGGCTGAAGAGGCGATTTTCCAGGCCTGTCTGCTGCGTTTTCGCCCGATTATGATGACCACGCTGGCAGCGCTGTTTGGCGCGCTGCCGCTGGTTATCTCCGGTGGCGATGGCTCCGAGCTACGCCAGCCGCTTGGTATCACCATTGTCGGCGGGCTGGTAATGAGCCAGTTGCTCACCCTGTACACCACGCCGGTGGTCTATCTGTTCTTCGACCGCCTGCGCATGCGTTTTAGCCGACACGAAAGAGAGCCTGTTAGTGAATGAATGAGCTACCCAAAAACATCCGCTGGCAGCTATGGATTGTCGCCTTTGGCTTTTTTATGCAGTCGCTGGATACCACCA
This sequence comes from Kosakonia sp. LAM2021, assembly GCF_016620385.1. Lineage (NCBI taxonomy): Bacteria > Pseudomonadati > Pseudomonadota > Gammaproteobacteria > Enterobacterales > Enterobacteriaceae > Kosakonia > Kosakonia sp. LAM2021. The sequence goes on along the minus strand of NZ_JAENHT010000001.1, from coordinate 490,332 downwards.
TTGTTAACACTGCGCTCCCCTCGATGGCGAAAAGCCTCGGGGAGAGCCCGCTGCACATGCATATGGTGGTCGTCGCCTATGTGCTGACGGTAGCGGTGATGCTGCCCGCCAGCGGCTGGCTGGCTGACAGAGTAGGCGTGCGAAACATCTTTTTTGCCGCCATTTTGCTGTTTACCACCGGCTCACTGTTTTGCGCGCAGGCTTCTACGCTCGATCAGTTGGTCATGTCACGTGTGCTGCAAGGTGTCGGCGGCGCGATGATGGTGCCGGTTGGCAGGCTAACGGTGATGAAAATTGTCCCGCGCGATCAGTACATGGCGGCGATGACTTTTGTCACCCTGCCGGGGCAAGTTGGTCCACTGCTCGGCCCGGCGCTTGGCGGTATCCTGGTGGAATATGCCTCCTGGCACTGGATTTTCCTCATTAACCTGCCGGTGGGTATTCTCGGTGCGATTGCCACCCTGAGCCTGATGCCCAACTACACCCTGCAAAACCGCCGCTTTGATATGGCGGGTTTTGTGCTGCTCGCGGGCGGCATGGCAACGTTGACGCTGGCGCTCGATGGTAATCGCGGACTGGGGCTAACGTCGTGGCAACTCGGCGCGCTGGTGGCGGTGGGCGCTGCGGCGATCCTCTTTTATCTTTTGCATGCCAGAGGCAACGACGGCGCGTTGTTTAATCTGCGGTTATTCCGCACGCCCTCTTTTTCGCTGGGTCTGGCCGGAAGTTTCACCGGGCGCATCGGCAGCGGTATGTTGCCGTTTATGACGCCGGTGTTTTTGCAGATTGGCCTGGGGTTTTCGCCCTTTCACGCCGGGCTGATGATGATCCCGATGGTGCTGGGCAGCATGGGGATGAAACGCATCGTGGTACAGGTGGTGAACCGCTTTGGTTATCGCCGCGCGCTGGTCTGTTCCACGCTTGGCCTGGCCGCCATCAGCCTGCTGTTTATGGCAACGGCCCTGCTCGGCTGGTATTACCTGCTGCCGGTGGTGCTGTTCTGCCAGGGGATGATCAATTCAATGCGCTTCTCCTCCATGAATACGTTAACGCTCAAAGATCTGCCCGATGAGCTGGCCAGTGGCGGCAATAGTCTGCTGTCAATGATCATGCAGTTATCGATGAGTATCGGCGTGACCATCGCCGGGCTGCTACTCGGCCTGTTTGGTCAGCAGCATCTGTCCGCGGACAGCGGGGTGGCGCACCATGTTTTCCTTTACACGTACCTCAGCATGGCGGTGATTATTTCACTTCCGGCGTTGCTCTTCGCCCGCGTCCCGAATGACGCCAGCCAGAACGTCGTGATTGCCCGTCGCAACAGGAGAGAATCATGAAGTTCTGGCGGCCGGGTATTACGGCCAAACTGTTTCTGGCGATTTTAGCCACCTGCATTGTTCTGCTGATCACCATGCACTGGGCGGTGCGTCTGAGCTTTGAGCACGGTTTTATTGACTACATTAAGCGCGGTAACGAACAGCGCCTGCAAATGCTGAGCGACTCGCTGGCCGAGCAGTATGCGCAGAACGGAAGCTGGCAGTTTCTGCGCAACAACGACCGGGTGATTTTTCAGCTCTTGCGTTCATTCGAACGCGATAACGATCGTGAAGAAGACCGGCCTGGCGAGCCACCGCGCGAGATGGAAAGAAACGCACCGCCTGGCATGGACCGCGACATGCGCCCCGGCCCGGATGGCGAAATGGAACGCGAGCCTGGCCCGCCACCGCCGGATATGCCGCCGCACGGCTGGCGCACCAAATTCTGGGTCACCGATCAGGACAATACTGTGCTGGTCGGCCCGCGCTCACCGGTACCAAAGGACGGCACTCGCCGGGCGATTGTTGTTAATAATGCGACCGTCGGTTGGGTTATCGCTTCGCCGATTGAGCGTCTGACGCGCAATACCGATATCAACTTTGATCGCCAGCAGCGGCGCACCAGTTGGCTGATTGTCGGTCTTGCCACGCTGCTTGCTGCGCTGGCTACTTTCCCGCTGGCGCGCGGTTTACTGGCGCCGGTAAAACGGCTGGTCGATGGCACCCACCGGCTCGCCTCGGGCGATTTCTCCACCCGCGTCAATCCCGGTAGCCAGGATGAGCTTGGCCGGCTGGCGCGCGACTTTAACCAGCTCGCCAGCACGCTGGAGCGTAACCAGCAGATGCGCCGTGACTTTATGGCGGATATCTCGCATGAACTGCGCACGCCGCTGGCGGTGCTGCGCGGCGAACTGGAGGCGATTCAGGACGGCGTGCGGCAATTCACACCGGAATCGGTGGCCTCGCTGCAGGCGGAAGTTGGCACGCTGACCAAGCTGGTCAATGACCTGCATCAGCTGTCGATGTCCGATGAAGGCGCACTGGCCTACCAGAAAGCGCCGGTGGATGTGGTGTCGCTGGTCGAGATCGCCGCAGGCGCTTTCCGCGAGCGTTACGCCAGCCGCAATCTGACCCTTTCTCTTGAAGTGCCCGCCAGCGCCACGGTGTTTGGCGATCCCGATCGTCTGATGCAGTTATTTAACAACCTGCTGGAAAACAGCCTGCGCTACACCGATGCAGGCGGGCAAACGCTTATCCAGGTCATGACCCGTGACAACACACTGGTGATGCGCTTTGCCGACAGTACACCGGGCGTCAGCGATGAGCAGCTCAAACGACTTTTCGAGCGCTTTTATCGCACGGAAGGCTCACGTAACCGTGCCAGCGGCGGCTCCGGCCTGGGGCTGGCTATTTGTTTGAATATTGTGGAAGCGCACGGTGGCGCTATCCATGCGGCGCACTCGCCATTCGGCGGGGTTAGCATTACAGTTGAACTACCGCTTGAACGCGAAAAAACGAGAGATGTATGACTGAGTTACCGATCGATGAAAACACGCCACGCATCCTGGTTGTTGAAGATGAGCCAAAGCTTGGGCAGTTGCTGCTCGACTATTTGCGCGCGGCAAGCTACGCGCCAACGCTGATTAACCACGGCGATCAGGTGCTCTCTTACGTGCGCCAGACGCCGCCGGATCTGATCCTGCTGGATTTGATGCTCCCCGGTACCGACGGATTAACGTTATGTCGGGAAATCCGCCGTTTTTCTAACGTGCCCATTATTATGGTGACGGCGAAAATCGAAGAGATCGACCGCCTGCTGGGGCTGGAGATTGGCGCGGATGATTACATCTGCAAACCGTACAGCCCGCGTGAAGTGGTGGCGCGCGTGAAAACCATTCTGCGCCGCTGCAAACCGCAGCGCGAGCTGGAGCGGCTGGACGCAGAAAGCCCGCTAATTGTCGATGAAGGCCGTTTCCAGGCGAGCTGGCACAACAAGCTGTTGGATCTTACCCCCGCTGAGTTTCGCCTGCTGAAAACCCTCTCCAGCGAGCCGGGTAAAGTCTTCTCCCGCGAGCAGTTGCTTAACCATCTTTATGATGACTATCGCGTGGTGACGGACCGCACCATCGACAGCCATATCAAAAACTTGCGCCGCAAACTCGAAGCGCTGGATGAGGAGCAATCCTTTATCCGCGCCGTTTACGGTGTCGGCTACCGCTGGGAAGCCGACGCCTGCAAACTGGCGTAAGTCGCGTGTCGGGCGCATGCGCCCGACACGCTTCATCCATGTTATTTACGCAGCAATCGCTGCAAACGCTGCTTGTGCCACTGGCTAATCAGATTCGCGAAGACAAAAATCCGCAGCCCTTTCACCGCCACCAGCCCGCCCCAAATCGCCGCCACCCACAATGACCAATCGCTATCCGGCGAGGTGCTGCGGTTGAGGAAAAACAGTAGCATGCAGACGACAACGGCGGTGATCAACATGCGCCAGAAACTGCTTTCGGCGTCCAGCTGTTCCCGCGCTGCGGTGATGCGTTTATCCAGCGCCTCTTCGCCCGCCTCGCTCTGCGCGGAAAGCTCGGTGACGCTGACGCCAAACACCGCCGCCAGTGCGCTGAGTGTTTCCAGAGAAGGCTGATCGCCATTTTCAATTCTCTGCACGGTTCTGACGCTCAGCGCCGCCATCTCTGCCAGTTGTTCCTGCGACCAGGCCCGAGCCAGACGTAATGTTTTTACTTTGTTATCGCTCATACTCTTTCTCCTGATGAATCCGGCCTGTAGTGTCACCCAACCCCGCAGACAGCAACACGATCCGCACCTGACAGCAACCCGACAGCAGCCTGACACGGCCTGTCGTCAAGTATAACCCCAGTGAATACGTCTTCCGTGAACAACGGCGCAATCCTCTGTATGATGGCTGCCGCCTGGGGCAGAGTATCGTTTCGCCAGCCGCCAGGCCTAACAACAATAAAAGGAAAGGGATAGTGAGGAAATACTACTACGGTGCGCTGACACTCTTCTTTGCAGCGTTCAACTGCCAGGCAGAGCTAACCGAAGCACAGATGGATGCAGACTGCGCGAAAATTGCCGATTACGCCAAAAAAGGCGATCAGTATTACAAAGCGAAAGACTACCCCAAAGCACGCGAGGCGTTCGAAGAACAGGCGGCATGGCTGGAGCAGTGCGAATTAGGCAAAGATAAACCGAACGATGTGTTGGTAGCGACCGCCTACAACAACGTCGCGCTTACCTGGATCCGCCAGGGCGAGTACCGCAAAGCGCAGGCGTGGCTGTCCATTATGCCGGACGATGAAAAGTCGAAATATAACCTTTCACGTATTCAGGACAAGCTGCAGGCGCTGCCAAAACCGGCTTCCGCCGCAGGTGAATACTGGCAGTACGCCGGACGCAGCGAGTGGGAAGTACTCACGCTCAAACCGCAGGGTAAAGAGAGCTGGCAGGCCGACTGGTCCGGTCTTTATTTCGGCATTATGGGGCTGTACTCCGGGCCAAATATGGGCGATTTCAGCGAAAAAGTGGCGCTGAAAAACGGCAAAGGCGACATCGTTTTGCGAGATGAAGGCATTTCCCAATGCACCATTTCGCTGAATCTGACGGCGGATTTCAACAGGCTGGAGATGAAAACGGATGACGCGATGAACTGCGGTTTCGGCCATAACGTCAGCGCCGATGGCACCTACCTGCGCGTGAACTAACGCGCGGGTTTACTCCCCTGCCCCACGGCGCTACAATTCCCGCCCTAAATTTAGGGGAACTCCCCTACTGCCTCACTGCGGTGAGGCTGTCTGACCTGTCATCAGAATGAGAACATCATGTTTAAACCGGAACTCCTCTCCCCGGCGGGAACGCTGAAAAATATGCGTTACGCTTTCGCCTATGGCGCAGACGCGGTTTACGCGGGCCAACCGCGTTACTCGCTGCGCGTGCGCAATAACGAATTCAACCACGAAAACCTGCAAATCGGCATTAACGAAGCCCACGCGCTGGGTAAGCAGTTTTACGTGGTAGTAAACATTGCCCCGCACAACGCCAAGCTGAAAACGTTTATTCGCGATCTGAAACCGGTGGTAGATATGGGGCCGGACGCGCTGATTATGTCCGATCCCGGTTTAATCATGCTGGTACGTGAAAACTTCCCGCAGATGCCGATTCACCTCTCGGTGCAGGCCAACGCCGTTAACTGGGCGACCGTGAAGTTCTGGCAGCAAATGGGGTTGAGCCGCGTGATCCTTTCCCGCGAGCTCTCTTTAGAAGAGATTGCCGAAATCCGCGCTCAAGTGCCGGAAATGGAGATTGAAATCTTCGTGCACGGCGCGCTGTGCATGGCTTATTCCGGCCGCTGCCTGCTCTCGGGTTATATCAATAAACGCGACCCGAACCAGGGCACCTGTACCAATGCCTGCCGCTGGGAATATAAGGTGCAGGAAGGCAAAGAAGACGCTATCGGCAATATCGTACATGTGCATGAACCGATCCCCGTGCAGAACATTGAACCGACGCTCGGCGTTGGTGCGCCGACCGATAAAGTGTTCATGATTGAAGAAGCCCAGCGTCCGGGCGAGTACATGACCGCCTTCGAAGACGAGCACGGCACTTACATCATGAACTCAAAAGATCTGCGGGCGATCGCGCACGTTGAACGTTTAACGCAGATGGGCGTGCATTCGCTGAAAATCGAAGGCCGTACCAAATCGTTTTACTACTGTGCGCGCACTGCGCAGGTTTATCGCAAAGCGATTGACGATGCCGCCGCGGGCAAGCCGTTCGACACCTCGCTGCTGGAGACGCTGGAAGGCCTGGCGCACCGTGGCTACACCGAAGGGTTCCTGCGCCGTCACACCCATGACGACTATCAGAATTATGAATACGGTTATTCCGTTTCCGAACGCCAGCAGTTTGTCGGTGAATTCACCGGTGAGCGCAAAGGCGACTTTGCGGCCGTAGCGGTGAAAAACAAGTTCTCCGTTGGCGATAGCCTGGAGTTGATGACGCCACAGGGCAACGTCAACTTTACGCTGGAGCATATGGAAAACGCCAAAGGCGAAGCCATGCCGGTCGCACCGGGGGACGGTTATACTGTCTGGCTACCGGTTCCGCAGGATATGGCGCTGGAATATGGGCTGTTAATGCGTAATTTCACCGGGCAGTCAACTCGTAATCCTCACGCGAAGTGATTGAGCAGGGTTATTTTTTCGGCGCGAAAAATCTTAGAATCGGATCACATACCGCCCCGTTTAATACGGGTATTATCCTTCTCGCTGAAAAACATAACCCATAAATGCTAGCTGTACCAGGAACCACCTCCTTAGCCTGCGTAATCTCCCTTACGCAGGCTGATTTTTTTTCATCCTTTCTCTGCTTTTTCTCCCCACTTTTCTCTCCTGAGATACACTTTTCTCATCGAATTCAATAAGGATGAAGAGAATGAGCGCATTTCCCACAAGTTTGTTAATCCTCAACGGTAAAAGCGCCGGAGACGAAGCCCTGCGCGAAGCGGTAACACTATTGCGCGACGAAGGCATGGATATTCAGGTGCGCGTTACCTGGGAAAAAGGCGACGCGGTGCGCTATGTCGAGGAGGCACAACGGCTCGGGGTTGCCACGGTGATTGCCGGTGGCGGCGATGGCACCATCAACGAAGTGGCGACCGCGCTGGTGAACAGCAACGGAGAGACAAGCCCGGCGCTGGGCATTTTGCCGCTCGGCACCGCCAATGATTTCGCCACCAGCGCAGGCATCCCGGAAGCGCTGGATAAAGCCTTGCAACTGGCGATTGTCGGTAAAGCGGTGCCGATTGATATCGCCCGCGTGAACGATAAAACCTGCTTTATCAATATGGCGACCGGCGGTTTTGGTACGCGTATTACCAGCGAAACGCCGGAAAAACTCAAAGCAGCGCTCGGTGGCGTCTCCTATTTGATTCACGGTCTGATGCGCATGGATATGCTGAAAGCGGATCGCTGCGACATAACCGGTGAGGATTTTCACTGGCAGGGCGACGCACTGGTGATCGGCATCGGCAATGGCCGCCAGGCGGGCGGTGGACAGCAACTCTGCCCGCAGGCGCTGATCAATGACGGCTTATTACAGCTACGGATTTTCACCGGCGATGAGCTGCTTCCGGCGCTGTTCACCACCCTGACACAGCCGGAAGATAACCCGCATATTGTCGACGGGAAATCGGCGTGGTTTGAGATCAATGCCCCGCATGAAATGACGTTTAATCTCGATGGCGAACCGCTGCGCGGTGAGCAATTTCGCATTGAAGTGGTGCCGAATGCGCTGCAATGCCGGTTGCCGCCGGATTGCCCGTTATTGCGTTAATGTATGTACCACCACTGTGGAATGGTTCCGTTCACCAGGCGTTCTGGCGTTTCTGAAACATCACATACCGTGAACGGGATAAGGGGAGCTGCCGCGCTCCCCTTATCAATCCCTGCGGCCCCGCAGGAAATCGGTGCTGCGCACTACGCTCACCTCCCGCATGCCTGCCTGCGGTCGGCTCGACTCGCCGTCGTGGCTCGAGTCGCCTCTGGCCGCCATCCATGGCGTCCAGCCCTTGTCATTCACGCTCCGGTTCGCCGATTTCAGCGGGGACTCCCCCCCATCGCTGTGAGACCAAAAGTCAAAACAAAGCCAGTGTTGCTGAAAAGTAGTTGCTGTAGGCCGGATGTGCGACACCCGGCAATCGATGTGGCATGTCGCACAGGTGGAATGGTTCCGTTCACCAGACGTTCTGGCGTTTCTGAAGCTTCACATACTGTGAACGGGATAAGGGGAGCTGCCGCGCTCCCCTTATCAATCCCCGCGACCCCGCGAGAAATCGGTGCTGCGCACTTCGCTCACCTCCCGCATTCCTGCCTGCGGTCGGCTCGACTCGCCGTCGTGGCTCGATTCGCCTCTGGCCGCCATCCATGGCGTCCAGCCCTTGTCATTCACGCTCCGGTTCGCCGATTTCAGCGGGGACTCACCCCCATCGCTGTGAGACCGAAAGTCAAAGCCAGGCCAGTGTTGCTGAAAGTACGTTGTTGTAGGCCGGATATGCACCATCCGGCAATCGATGTGGCATGCCGTATGGGTGCAATGGTCCCGTTCACCGCAATGAAGTCTATTGTGAGAACCGTTCTGATGGTGAACGGAACCATTCCACAATACTAAAGCAGCGCCAATGAATCCCACCAACTTAATACGCCGCCACCTCGCGCGCCATCTCGCGGCTATATTGCTGGCTGGCGTTAACCAGCATCCGCGTATAATCCGTTTGCGCCGCGCCGCTCACCAGCGCATCGACGGTTAATGTCTCGAGGATTTTACCGTGCTGCATCACCGCCACTTTCTGGCACAAATGGGCGATTACGCCAAGATCGTGCGTCACCATCAGATAAGTGAGTTGAGACTCCTGATGCAGCGCCGCCAGCAAGTTGAGGATTTCCGCCTGCACCGAGACATCCAGCGCCGAAGTCGGTTCATCGAGCAGCAATACGCGCGGTTCCAGAATCAGCGCCCGGGCGATGGCCACACGCTGACGCTGGCCGCCGGAGAGCTGATGCGGATAACGATCGCGAAAAGCGCGGTTTAACCCTACTTTATCCAGCAGCGTATTGATGCGCCGATCACGGTCGTTAATGCCGTGAATTTGCAGCGGCTCTTCCAGAATGTCGCCAATGGTGTGACGCGGGTGCAGCGAGCCGTAAGGATCCTGAAACACCATCTGCACCAGCCGACAGCGCGCCGGGCTAAGGCGCTTTTCCAGCGGCTGGCCGTTGATTGCTAACTCGCCTTCCCAGTGGGTAAACAACCCGGCCAGGCATTTCAGCACCGTGGTTTTGCCGGAGCCGGATTCCCCCACCAGCCCGTAAATCTCACCCGGCTGCACGCTGAAACTGACATCCTCCAGCACCTGATTGCGCTTCTCCCCTTCACCAAACGAGAGGTGAAGGTGTTTGACGTTGATCATTCTGCTCTCCTTATTCGCCGAGCCAGCTGGCCTGACGCTGCAACACTGGCAGTACCGGGCGACGGTTATGGATTTCCGGCAGGGCGTGAATCAGCCCCTGCGTGTAGGGGTGCTGCGCGTTATCGAGATCTTTCGCGGCAATCGACTCCACTACTCGTCCGGCGTACATCACCAGTACACGGTCACAGAAACTGCGCACCAGGTTGATGTCGTGGCTGATAAAAATCAGCCCCAGCCCGCGCGATTTCACTAAGTCGTCCAGTAAACCCAGCACCTGCAAACGTACCGAAACATCCAGCGCCGAGGTAGGTTCATCGGCGATCACCAGTTCCGGGTCGGTGATCAGCATCATGGCAATCATGATGCGCTGTCCCTGCCCGCCGGAAATCTCATGCGGATAGAGGTGGTAAACGCGCTCCGGCTGACGAATGCGCACCACATCCAGCATCTCCAGCACTTTTGCTTTCGCCTCGGCTTTCTTGCCTGGATGGTGCGTCAGCCATGCTTCGGCAATCTGATCGCCCACGCAAACCACCGGGTTCAGCGAATATTTCGGATCCTGCATAATCATCGAAATACGCTTGCCGCGTACCTGGCGCATCTGCGCTTCGCTGATGTTCAGCAGATCAACATCGCCAAACTGCATACAATCTGCCTGAATGCGCGCTTTCGCCGGGTGCAGGCGCAGCAAGGCGCGCCCGACGGTGGATTTCCCTGAGCCAGACTCACCGACAATCGCCAGTTTCTCCTGACCAAGACTGAAGGAGACGCCGCGTACCGCATGGGTCACCGCGCGCCCGTTGATAAAATCGACATGCAGGTTGCGCACATCGAGTAGCGGCGAATTATTCGCTGCGAGGATCGAGGATGTCACGTAAGCCGTCTCCCAGGAAATTAAAGGCCAGGCTGTTGATCAAGATCGCCAGCCCCGGAATGGTTACTACCCACCAGCACTCCATCATGTAGGTGCGCCCGCTTGAGATCATCGCGCCCCACTCCGGCTCCGGCGGCTGCGCGCCCAGGCCTAAAAAGCCCAGCCCCGCCGCGGTCAGGATGATCCCCGCCATATTCATGGTGATGCGGATAATCACCGACGGCAGGCACAGCGGCACAACATGACGCCACAGCACGCGCACCGGTGAGGCACCCTGTAAGCGCACGGCGGAGATAAAATCGGCCTGGCGCAATGAGAGGGTTTCCGCGCGCGCCAGTCGTGCAATCGGCGGCCAGGCGGTGAGCGTAATGGCGATCACCACATGTTCAAGCCCCGGCCCAAGCGCCGCGACAAACGCCAGCGCCAGCACCAGGCTTGGAAATGAGATAAAGATGTCGGTCACACGCATCAGCACCATATCGACCTTGCCGCCAAAGTACCCGGCGCTGACGCCAAGCAGCAGCCCCAGAGGGCCAACAGTGATGGATACCAGCAGCACGATGTAGAGCGTGATACGCGAGCCGTAGACCAGGCGGCTGAAGATATCGCGACCAAACTCATCGGTGCCAAACCAGTGCGCGGCATTCGGCGCGCTCAGCGCATTTTCCAGATCCTGAACCAGCGGGTTATAGGGGGCGATAAGCGGTGCGAAAATCGCCACCACCAGCAGCAGCAAAATAATGCTGCCGCCGATAGCCGTAAGCGGGTTGCGCGCCATTTTGCCGATAAAACCGGCCGCACGCCCGACGCCGCGTTTGATGCGCAGGCTGCGCTCGCGGCTTGCCGAAGAGATCGGCGAATCAAAAGAGACCGTCATGATTTCGTCCTCGGATCAAAGAGTTGGTAAAGCATGTCGGAGAGCAGATTGAGCATCACGAAAATCACCCCGACCAGCAGTACGCAGCCCATGACCGCATTCATATCGCCCAGCAATAAACTGCCGGTAAGGTAGGAACCAAAGCCCGGCCACGAAAAGACGGTTTCGATCAGCACCGCCCCTTCCAGTAGCGAACCATAAGCCAGCGCCACCACCGTTAATAGTTGCACGAGGATATTGCGAAACGCGTGATTCCAGATGACCTGGCGTTCCGTCAACCCTTTCACCCGCGCGGTGATGATGAACTCCTGCGACAGTTGCGCCAGCATAAAACTGCGGGTCATGCGGCTGATATACGCCAGCGAGTGGAAACCGAGCAGCGAGGCGGGCAGCACCAGATGATTAAGCGCATTCCAGAACACCGCGCCGTTGCCTGCCAGTAACGCATCCACGGTGATAAGCCCGGTGCGACGCAAAACCACGCCATCCAGCCCCAGATCCAGACGACCGGCACCGCCGACCCAGCCAAGCCAGGCATAGAACAGCAGCAACCCCATCATGCCAACCCAGAAAATCGGTGTGGAGTAACCGGCAAGGCTGATAATGCGCACCACATAATCGGACACACTGTTACGCCGTGCCGCCGCCAGCACACCCAGCGGAATCCCCAGCCCGGCGCCAACGATAATCGCCATCGTCGCCAGTTCGAGCGTCGCCGGGAAGACGCGCGCAATATCGTCCAGCACCGGTTTACCGGTCAGCAACGCGTTGCCGAGATTGCCGTGCAAAAGGTTGTTCAGGTAAATGCCGAACTGGGTCAGCAGCGACTTATCAAAGCCCAGTTGCTGATAAACCTGCTGATAGGTGCTGTGATCCGCATCCGGGCCGACAATCGCCAGCACCGGATCGACAGGCATCACGCGGCCAATAAAGAAGGTCAGCAGCAACAGGCCAAACAGCGTCACCGCCACCTGAGTTAACCGTTTTGAAAGGCGTCTGGTGCGTGAGCCAGGCGCAAGCAGTAACGAACTCATCCTTTCTCTCCTCCGGTGGCGGGCGTTTTGTACACATCGCGCAGGAATGTGGTGGCAGACGGGTGCGACTGGAAGTTTTTCACTTCATTACGCACCACCACCGAATCCACCATTTGCGAGAGTGGGATCAGCGCCGGGATCAGTTGGTCATAGCGCAACTGAATTTGCTGATAATCCGTTTTCTGTTTTTCCGGGTCGCGCTCCAGCAACGCGTTGTCGATCATCTCGTTAAGCGGTTTATCGTAGAAACTGGTGCGCCAGCCCTGGAAGTTGGTCAGCCGGGCTTCGTCGCTGTTATCCGGGTTATAGACCAGCGCGCGCAGGCTCGAGTGCGGATGCGGCTCCACACCGCTGCCGCCGCGCCCCACCAGCATTTCGAATTTACGCTCACGCATCGCGCCATAAATCTGGTTGCCGGTGCCGGTGACGATTTTGGCGTTGATCCCGGCCTGCATCAGCGTTGACTGCACGGCAATGGCGATATTAAGAAACGGCTGGTCAGCCAGTACGCGCAGCGTGGTGTCAAAACCCTGCGGGTAACCTGCTTCCGCTAACAGTTTTTTCGCACGCGGAATGTCCAGCCGGTAGCCGGGATCCGGCAGCGTTGACGGCATACCCGCTTTGATCGGCCGCTGGTGCAGCACGCCGTAGCCCGGCATCAGCGCTTTATTGATGCCCTGGTAATCAATCAGATAACGCACCGCTTCGCGCACTTTCGGATTGGCGAAATGCGGCTCTTTCATGCTCATCGCCACGTAATAAACCGTGCCCTTTTGCACCGCTTCAACCGTCACGTCAGGGTCTTTACGCAGCGCGTTGATATCCGATACCGCCATGTTGTTGGCAATATCCAGATCGCCTTTCGCCAGCATCAGGCGCAGGGTTTGCGACTCCTGGAAATGGCGCAGCACCACGCGGCTCAGCTTTGGCTCCTCGCGCCAGTAATCGGGATTGCGCTTCATACGCAGCACATCTTTCGCCTGCCAGGTTTCCAGCATAAACGGGCCGGAACCCGCTTCGTTGGTAGTCAGCCAGCGGTTGCCCCAGTCGCCGTTCACTTCATAGCTTTGCACGGTTTTGCTGTCCAGCACGCCGAGGTTACCCAGCGCGCCCAGCGAGTAGATAACCAGTTGCGGATCATTAGGCTTAGGAAGTCGGATTTGCACGGTGTTGTCGTCCGGTGCGCTCACCTGCTGGTCGATATTCTTTTTGCTAAAACCGTAGGATTTCCACACCGACGCCTGCGCCAGGTTCAAATGCAGCAGGCGGCGCATCGACCACACCACATCCTGCGCGGTCAGCGGGTTGCCGGAGTGAAACTTGACGTTGTTGCGCAGGTGGAAGGTGAGCGTTTTGCCGTCCGGGCTGATATCCCAGGACTCTGCCAGCGCCGGTTTGACGTTGGTGAGTTCATTCGGATCGAGCTCAACCAGCGAATCGTAGAGATTGACCACAATGCCGACCACTTCGTTGCCGGTCATCGCCGCCGGATCGAGGGTCAGCAGGTTGTTCATGTTCATGCCGATGATGAGCTGATCGGGCGGCGTTTTCGCCAACGCCGCGCCGCTCCCCATCATCAGCGCGAGCGCGAGTAAACACGCTCCCGCGAGGGAAGTTTTTTTCATCTGTGCATACCGTTTGTAGAGTACGTTTTGCCGGAAATCGGCTTGTATAGCCCGAAAGTCATTGCCTCCGGGCATTTATTGTTATCTGTCAGTCGTGGCTGACGGTATTGGCTTCGATATACGCAAAATTGATGTCTTCGCCGAGTCCCGGTCGCTGCGGCAGATGAACAAAACCCTCTTCATCCATCGGGTCGACGATGCTGTTTAAGTACGCTGCCGGTTGGTCATAATCGAGGAACGGGTGCAGCAAACCGCGCTCGTACCAGCGGCAATTGCGGATTGCGCCAATCACCGCCAGGCTCGCCGCACCGTTGCCATGCACTTCACAATCCATGCCGAACGATTCCGCCAGGTTCGCCACTTTCAGCGTTGGCGAAATGCCGCCCACGCCGTTGGCTCCGGCACGCAGAATGTCGCAGGCACCCGCTTTTACCCAGTCGGCGCGGCTGTGGTGTTTCCCGCCCAGGCTTTCCGGCCCGATAACCGGAATCGACAGATTTTCCGCCAGCCACACGTAAGAGGACATGCTCTCTTCTTCCATCGGCTCTTCGAACCAGGCGAAGTTGAGTTTTTCCAGCTCCTTGCCGATATAGAGCGCTTCGGTGCGGCTGTACCAGTGGTAGCCGTCAATCATCAGGTCGATATCCGGGCCGACCGCTTCACGCACCGCCGCGCAGGCTTTGACGTCCATTTTCGGGTTCGGCGCGAATTTCACCGGCGGCATCCAGGTGTGTAACTTGATGGCTTTGTAGCCGCGCGCCACCAGTTTTTCCGCGAAAGCGGCGTACTCTTCCGGCGTCGAAAGCCCGCCTTCCAGTTCGTCGCCGCACATGGTGCTGCCGTAAGCGGGTACTTTGTCGCGGTAGCCGCCAAGCAGCTTGTACACCGGCATATTGAGTTTGCGACCAATCAGATCCCACAGCGCTTGTTCAACAAACGACAATGCGCGCTCGGTTAACTGATGTGCGCTACCGCGCTGCCAGTGCACCAGATCCTGCCAGATGCGCTCGCGGTTAAACGGATCCTGCCCAACCATCACTTTGCGGAAAAAAGCGTTGAGCACAAACGGGCGCACCACTTCCGGCGGCGCGAAGGAATAGCCTTTGCTGCCATCGTCTGCGGTGATCGTCAGCATCGCCATTTTGGCCTGCGTTTCCGGCCCCGGGTGCGAGTGCCCGGCGCTGTCGGAAACGCGACGCGTGGGATGCTGAAAGACGGTGACATTGACAGATTCAATTTTCATTACAGATCCTTGGTGTTTTTTGAAAAGCCGTTTCATAAGCAAATATATGCACAAAAATACACCGCATCCTCGGACAATTTCCGCTAAGCGGCCGCCATTTTTTGGGCATGCGCACGACGGTGCGTGACGTTTTTCACAAAAGGTTACGGAAATGTGATGACGATCGGGAAGGGAATTGAGCAGAAATGAAATGGCGTTTTTAGTTTACCCTCCCCGCAGGGAGGGTAACTGACGCATCAGGCGATGGTCACTTTCTCGTCAAGATAGACATCCTGCACGGCGTTAATTAACTTCACGCCGTCGGCCATGGTTTTCTTAAACGCTTTACGGCCAAGGATCAGCCCCATGCCGCCCGCGCGTTTGTTGATAACCGCCGTACGAACGGCGTCGCCCAGATCGGTATCGCCGCCCGCCGCGCCGCCGGAGTTAATCAGCCCGGCACGGCCCATGTAGCAGTTCGCCAGTTGGTAACGCACCAGGTCAATCGGGTTGTCGCTGGTCAGCTTGCTGTAAACGCGCTCGTCGGTGTAACCGAAATTCACCGCTTTGTAGCCGCCGTTATTTTCCGCCATTTTCTGCTTCACAATATCCGCGCCAATGGTGGCGGCAATGTGGTTCGCCTGGCCGGTTAAATCGGCGGAAACGTGATAATCAACGCCATCTTTCTTGAATGCCGAATTACGCAGGTACGCCCACAAGACGGTGACCATGCCAAGTTCATGCGCGCGTTCAAAGGCGGCGGAGATCTCCTCAATCTGGCGGCGAGATTCCAGTGAACCGAAATAGATCGTCGCCCCGACGGCGACCGCCCCCATATTAAACGCCTGCTCAACGCTGGCGTACAGCGTCTGGTCATATTCGGTGGGGTAGCTGAGCGTTTCGTTGTGGTTCAGTTTTACCAGGAAGGGAATGCGGTGCGCATAGCGGCGCGAAACCGACGCCAGCACGCCGTAAGTGGATGCCACGCAGTTACAACCGGCTTCAATCGCCAGCTCGACAATATTCTTCGGATCGAAATAGAGCGGGTTGGCGGCAAACGATGCGCCCGCCGAGTGCTCGATGCCCTGGTCGACCGGCAAAATGGACAGATAGCCTGTGCCCGCCAGCCGCCCGTGGTTATACAGCGTCTGCATATTTCGCAGCACCGCTGGCGGGCGGTTGTTGTCGACCATCACGCGATCAACATAATCGTGTCCTGGCAGGTAGAGCTGGTCAGCGGGGATGGTCATACAACGGTGTTGCAGAAGGCTGTCGGCGTCTTTGCCAAGTAACTGCACAATATCAGTCATAGCTATGCTCCCGTAAGCTTCGCGCAAAGCGAATTGGATTATCCTTACCTGCCTGACGGCAGGCAGAGATAAGCCTGGTTCTCTCTCGTCAGATTTTCCACCGCTGGCCTTTTTTTCAGCATTATCTGCTGGCACGTTTCGTATCGCGGTTTACCACCACTGATGAAAG
Organism: Kosakonia sp. LAM2021; assembly: GCF_016620385.1. Taxonomy (NCBI): domain Bacteria; kingdom Pseudomonadati; phylum Pseudomonadota; class Gammaproteobacteria; order Enterobacterales; family Enterobacteriaceae; genus Kosakonia; species Kosakonia sp. LAM2021. The sequence continues at coordinate 473,927 of NZ_JAENHT010000001.1, read as the reverse complement.
TGATGCACCGGCCCAATGCCGTGCCCCACTTCCAGCGTATCCGCCTGCGCGAGCGCCGCCGTTAACCACTGTTTTGCTTGTGCAACGGTTGATGCCCAGTCGTCATGGCGCGGGCGCAGCGCCGCCAGCGCGGCCGAGAGCGTACAGCCCGTGCCGTGGGTATTTTTCGTTTTCACGCGCGGGGTGGTAAAACGCAGCGCCCCGTCGCGGGTAAATAGCCAGTCCGGGCTTTCGGCGTCATCCAGATGACCGCCTTTCATCAACACCGCTTCACAGCCGAGCGCCAGCAGCGCTTCGCCCTGCACATGCATCTCTTGTTCGCTGCGGGCATGTGGCGCATCAAGCAGCGCGGCGGCTTCCGGCAAATTAGGCGTAATAAGTGAAACCTGCGGCAGTAAATGCTGACGCAGCGCAGCGACCGCTGAGGGCGATAACAGCGGGTCGCCACTTTTGGCGAGCATCACTGTATCCAGCACCACATTGCGCACCTGGTAGCGCCGCAGTCGCTCCGCGACGGCTTCAACAATGTCCGTTTCCGCCAGCATGCCGATTTTGGTGGTGTCGATACGCACGTCGCTGAGCACGGAGTCAAGCTGCGCGGCGACAAAGTCGGGTTCAATGCGGTACACCGTCTGCACGCCACGGGTGTTTTGCGCCACCAGCGCGGTGATCGCCGAACAGCCATATGCACCCAGCGCCGAAAAGGTTTTCAGATCCGCCTGAATACCCGCCCCACCGCTGGGGTCGGTACCGGCAATGGTTAACGCGTTGATGCGCTTCATGCGTTGCCTCCCAGCGTGTACAGCGCATCCAGAAAAGCGGGGACAAAACTGCCCGGTCCGGTGCTTTTCACGCAGGCCAGGCTACCGGCTTGCGCCATAAACGCACAGGCCGCGGCAACATTCTCCAGCTTATCGCCCGGCAGCGCGCAACTGGCAGCCACCACCGCCGAGAGTGCGCAGCCGGTGCCAACCACGCGCGTCATCAGCACATCACCGCCGGTGACCATCAGCACGCGCAGGCCATCAGTGATGTAATCCACTTCGCCGCTTACCGCGACAATCGCCCCGCTTTGCCGCGCCAACGCCTGCGCGGCTGGCAGTGCCGCGCTGGCGGTATCGGTGGTATCCACGCCGCGCCCACCTGCGCTCATGCCGGCCAGCGCGAGGATTTCCGAAGCATTCCCCCGGATCGCCGCCGGGCGCAACGCCAGCAATTGCTGGCAGAATTGCGTGCGTAGCGTGAGCGCGCCAACGGCAACGGGATCGAGTGTCCAGGGTTTATGCGCGGCATTCGCGCTCTCCACCGCCGCGCGCATCGCTGTAGCGCGTTCGCGCGTTAAGGTACCCACGTTGATTAACAGGGCATCGGCGATGGCGCTGAACTGTGGCGCTTCTTCGCTATCAATCACCATCGCGGGTGATGCGCCAAGCGCCAGCAGCACGTTAGCAGTAAAGGTTTGTACGACGTCATTGGTCATACAGTGCACAAGGGGAGAACGGCGGCGGAATTGCTGTAACGCATGTGCGAGTTGCACACGATCAAGCAGGTCAGGTTGCATGGTTTCGCTCCTGCCCGGCGTGAAGAAGGGATGCCGGGCAGGCATCTGACTTCCCTACGCTGGCATTATCCAGATCAGGTGGTACGGGTATTTCTCAGCCTTCATACGAAGGGCACCCCGAGTCATTTAAAAATCAATACGTTGCGGTTAACCGTTTAGTAACCGCCACTCAGGATAATGCGCGCTTCGGGTGTTGTAAACCAGCCTTCCGGCAAAAGCGACACATACGGGCAAACCCTGCAATGTAAGACGTACGGACAACTATTTGAATTCATAACGAACACCCAACGTCGCTTGCGTACTGCTATAGCTTTTGCCGCCGAGTTGATGGCCGACATTGCCCCACAGACTCAGTTGCGGGTTCAACCTGCCGGTAATGCCAATTTTCACTTCACCGACATTCTCCGCGCCCGCCTGGCTGATGGTTTCACCATCCATACGCGTGGCGAAACGCTGCGTGTTGTGGATCCAGTTGGCTTCGATAAACGGCTGTAACGTGCGCCCGTGTTGATTATCCTCACTGCCGTAGCTGTTCAACCAACTGCGGATCCCGAGCCGCGTTTGTAGCGCGTTACTCCCGTCGCCGCTGACGCGCGTGCCGTTTGCTTCGCGGTGATTTTCGGCTTTTACCCCCATCCAGATAGCCTGTGCCTGCGGCTGGATGTGCCAGATTGTCCGCGAACCGTTGCTGGCGGAAAACTCTGCGGCTTTCCAGTTCCAGGCGGTTTCAACGGACGCACTGACGCCTTTGGCTTGATACGACTCGCCAGAGAGTTCCTCGCCGCTAACTGAATTCGTAAACCAGCTGTATTGCGCCCAACTGCCAATATACAGCCCGGTTTTATCCACATCATCGGCGTACCATGCGCCGTATACGCCTGCCGTATAGCCGTTTACCCGACCGTCAGCATCGTAACCGCTGATGTCCGAGTGCGTGTTGCTGTGGTTGTTTCCATACCCGGCCATGACGCCCGCGCGCCCGCGCCCCTGGCGGTCGTCGCCCCACTGCACCAGGTCGCTGCCTAGCATCACTACGTACTGAGTCGACGAGGTTTTCAACTGCCCACTGCCGTCGCGCGAGCGATTACGCGTTCCCGCCTGATGCATCCACATGCCGCTTTCTACGGTATCGCCCTGCTGCGCGTTATCGGTCTCGCTATCCTGCAAACGGAAGGCAAACATGCGATTGGCTGCCGCCAGATTTTCCGTGTAGCTTCCCCCTTCCGGGCGGTTAACCGGCGTAGTGGATTGCGGTGGTTCCGGTTGGGACGGGGTCGGGTCAGGATCGGGCTGCTCAGACGGCGGCTGCCCGGGTTCAGTCGGCGGCTGCTCCGGTTCGCCCGGTGGATCTTCCGGGTCGGTCGGCGGGTCCTCCGGGTCAGGCTGCACGTCTTCTGGCATCTGGTTGCTTAAATACCAGTGCGCATGATCCTGCCCGTTGCCGCGCACCAGCATATATTCATACGCGCCCGCGACAATTCGCCCCTGCTGAGTGAATCGCCCGGCGGAGTGACCGTTTACCTGGATGAGCCGAATCCCGTTTAGCGTAGGCAAGCCAGTGCCGCCGACATTGTTAACGCTGACCATTGTCGTACCGCTGGTATCGCCTTCCACGCGCAGCGTTTCCGTGGCGGCGCTGTCATCCGCCAGAACGGTGTTGAAATTAATTAAACCGTTGCTGCCCTGGTAATCGCCCTTCACTATCAGTTGATTACCCGGCGCGTTGCCGCTCGTTGCCGCGCCTATCTGAACAGTGCCGCTGTTACTCAGGCTGCCGTTAATGGTTAACACATCACTTACTGCGGCGGCACCGGCCGCGCGTGCAGACTGCTTCCCGGTTCCGATCGACAGGGTGCCGGCGTTGGTGACATCACCGGCTACCGCGCCGTTGCCGATAAGTGCAGCGTCCTGATAGATATTGACGTGCGATGACTCCAGCGTGAACGGATCTTCGGGGGAACCAAACTTCACGCCGCCGGTTCGGATATTCGTCTCGCCTCTGTAAAGCGCAGCGGCCTGCGAGAGCGTGATGATGCCGAGGCCGCCTTTTTCCAGCCCGCCGGAACCGGTCACGCTGTTTTGTACCGTCCAGTCATCGTTAGTCACCAGCCGAAGCGTTCCGTCATTGATTATCGAAGCTGAACTCAGCTGATTTCCCGTATTAACCGTAAGCTGGCTGCCGTCGCCAATCTCAACCGTCCCGCCGAAATGGGTATTGTCAGCGGTAAACTGGAGGTCGCTGTCGTTCAGCACAACAATTCCGTTATTGGTAAGCGTGTTTTCAAACAGACCGGAAGCACCGTTAAATTTGAGAAAACCGAGGTTGTCGATGCCCGCGGTTCCCAGCCCACGAGGAGTATCGAGGGTGACGGATGCCCCCGATGTTATGGTGATATCGGCGCTGAGCGCGGTATTGTCACCGTGGATAGCCATCTGCCCACTGGTGAAATTCAACGCGCCGCCGCCGGTGAGCGCACCAGCGATATCGCCGCCTTTGGTCACCGTCAGCGTGCCGCCAGCAAGATCAATCCGCGATCCCTGCTCGCTCTCCACCGCGCCCAGCGTTTGCTGATAGCCATGAATGTCCAGCACTGTTGCAGAGGCCATGTCGACCAACGAGGTGTTGCCCAGGGTGTGATCGTTGGCTAACTGCAACTCACCTGCCACAATCCGCGTCGTACCGGTGTAGTCGTTATCCTGATTGGAGAGTGAAACTGCGGTGTCGGTATTAATTTGTAAATCACCGCTTCCACTGACTTTCGCGCTCAGATCGGCGGCGTTATCGCTGTTGCCTTCGGCGTTCAATGTCAGGGCGTCATTGCCCTGCGCCAGCAGTTCAAGCTCAGTCAGCCCGTAATTGATATACATACCATCCGCGCCGCTACCGCTGGTAAGACGATAGTCATAGTGCCCTTTCGCCACGGTCTGGCCATTTTGCGTAACGTCGTGCTCCGTTTCTGCGGAAACCGCCTGCCCATTTTCATCGACGAGCAGCAAATTGCCGCCAGCGCCGGTCACCGCTTGCTGGCTTGCCACCAACTGATGTACGACGTCCGCCTCGTCCTGTTGCATGAGCGGTTTGCTGATATCAGGCGACGCATGTTGCAAGCTGCTACTGTTGCTGATCTGAATGGTGCCGCGCCCGGACAAATCCACATTTCCCGCCGCCTCAACTAAAGGTAGAGAGCCGACATCGCCAAATACCATGGTGCCGCCGTTGAAAGCCAGGCCGCCAATGGATTGGGTGCCTGCGCCAACGGTAGTGGTGTTGCCGTTTTCAACATGCAGCGTGGCCTGAGTGAGCGCGGCGGTATTGACCCCCTCCAGCAGAAAATCGTTATTTCTGAGATAGACATCGCCGGAAAAATCACGCCCCACATCTGCGGTAAAATTAAACGATTTGTGGTTATTATCGGCAATAAAATCGCCCGTACCGGTCAGATGATTATTAAATTCGAAAGCAGCATCTGTTTGCGCGCTGAATTCCCCATTTGCATCAACATGAATAGTACCCGTACCAAACGCGTTGTTACTGAATAATAAATCCTTACTGGCTGCCGCTTTTCCGGTAATATTCCACATTCCGGCATAGGTGTTTTTGTTAATAAAAATGATGACATCCCCTGACACGGTAGTTATACCGGTACCGATCATTTTATTGGTGAAGGCGTAGTGCTCCATCCCGGCAATTTCCAGCCCTTGCGACCAGTCATTTGCGTCAGTATTAATTGTTATAGTGTTTGATCCCAGCGCTTTCGTATGATTAATCGTAACCAAACCGCCGCTAATTAGCGTATCACCGCTATAATCAGACTCTAAACCCAGAGTGGTATGACCCGACTGATATTCGACACTGCCCTCACCCACTATTTGCATATTAAAAACATAGCCATCATCATTCGATTGCGTAGAAAAATTATTATTAAAAATAACTTTATTATTACCAGCCCCGCTCATAATAATGCGAGTTGCCCGAATATGATTTTGTTCATCCGTTAATGCGTCACCGATATAAAGGGTGTTATTTGCGCCGGATACGCTGCCAAGGTTAATATTATCCCCCACATCCACCCACGCATTATTACCGAGTACCGTTTTTATGTTATTACCGGCAACAGACGCATTAAGATTCATATTTTCGCCGATAACTACGTGTTGCCCGGAAGAACCACCCTGTATTTGCCACGCCGTGTCACCGGCATGCGTGCCATTAAGGTTCATATCGCCGTTAACATGCACGTCCGCATTGCGAATTAATGCGTTATCCGCGACCGCATTAATGTCATTGAGTGTTCGATCATTTGAGAGCGTTAAATCACCGCCAACATTAACGGTTGCGCCATCGGCAATATGCAACCCCATGCCGCCGCCAGCGAGATCGGCGGTGAGATTATCGCCAACGTTGAGAATTGCGGAACCGCTGACCGATAACCCGCCACTCGCCGCGCCGCCACTGGGTAAAATCGACATATCATGTGCCACTGTGGTCGTGCCGCGGGTCTGGACGAACTGGCTTGTTTCAGACTGCAGGTTGATGCTATTGGCCACGATTACCGACTGCGCATCATAAATATTAATAGACGTTGACGTACCAGTACCGGTGCTGGTCACAAGGTTGCCGAACGAGAGTGTGCCGCCATATCCACTTGTCGATGCGGGGACACCACCGATTTGCGCCCCGCCGAACTGAATATGCGATTGACCATTCAAAAGCAGATCGCCTGCGCCATTAAGCGAACCGCCATGTAACCATAAATAAGCGCTGTCCATCTCTACTGCATAGGGACCAGAGCCGTTAGTGATATTGACGGTACCGGCTCCAGCGGTAATTTCCAGACTGCTATTAGGATTGAACTTAAGACCATCGGTAATATCGTCAACCGGCTTATCGTAAAGCGTATTTTGCGTAATATTTACGGCCATAGCACTCGGAATGCCCGTAAAAAACAACAACACGGGAAAGGTAAGTCTTACTGCGCAGGAAAGGCGTGTAAGCGTGGTTTTCATATTCGGCACGCTATTTAAACCGGATGAGGGGTAGCGCGTCATATCCAGTTTAGAGGGTGCAGAGAATTGCTGTACTAACTTCCCTGCATTAGGTTTAACCATCCTTTCCATAGAGAACTTCCTTATATTTAAAATAAGCGTTCCTGTAATTTATTTCGGTAAAATACGGGCAACGTCCATAACTCATGCAGACGCACCGCGACCTCAACTGAACAATTCGTGACAGCCATGGAAGATAAATTAATGGAACAGATAAAACAAAACGCTATCACACAGAAAATAACGCGCCGAACTTAAGATATTAAATATATCCAGATTACCGTTACCGCTAAGATCACAAGGTATTTATCGATTAAGTAAACGCTTAATTACATTTACCCTAAAACGTCGGCGTTAACCCTCATGCACGAGTTATCTTAACAGCAAACTGCTGGACATTTACCAGACAAAAGCATTTTTTAACCGTCGTTTATTTCGCTCAATGAAGTGATAAATATTAACAAGTTGCCTGTTATTTTTGTGTTAATTAATAAAATTAAAAATCCGAAAATAAATGCAGCCTCAGCGCAAGGCCAAAATGATATACATAGCTGAAACACGGAATAATGGATTGGAAAGTGAGCCGGCGCGGTGATATCACCCGGCACAAGTGCCGGATGAAAGGTGACATTAAAGCGTAATTATTTCCACAACTTGTGTGCAATGGATTGCAGTTGCTGGGCGATCTCTTGCAGGTTGGTGTCCTGCGCCTGCAGTGCCCCTGTTGAGTGGCGCACAATAAGCCGTGCGGGCAATACCGAAGAGCTGCGAGCGGCATCGCCGTGACCGCTGTCGAGCAACCGCCGAACCGCTTCCTTACCCTGTAAATCAAGATCCAGCGAGACGGTGGTCAGCGCCGGGTAAAAGAATGAGCTTTCGTAGGTGTCATCATAACCGACGACCGATTTCTCACCGGGGATCGCCACCTGGTGCTGATGAAACGCGCTTAACACGCCCAGCGCCATCTGATCATTACCTACCAACACGGCGGTAAAGTTTGGCGTTTCGCGCAGCATCTGTAGCGCACCGGCATAGCCACTTTGCGCATCCCAGTTACCGTGAAAAACCATCACCGGTTTCAGGCCATAGCCGTTAAGGGTTTCAACCCAGCTTTTCAGGCGCAGCTTCGCGGAGACAGAACTCTCAGGCCCGGCCAGTAAAGCAATCTCCCGATGTCCCAAGTCGTACAGGTGTTTGACGCTGGCACGGGTACCATCCGCCGGGTTAAACGAAACGTTAAACACCGAACTGTAAGGGTCAACATCAAGAAACAGGCAGACGATATCATCGTTGTCAGACGCGATGCGCTGCGCCTGTTCGGTCTCCAGCGGCACGTTGATGATCACTTTATCGACCAGCTGTGATTTCAGTTCGTTGATGGCAGCCTGGATATCATGGTTGACGTTCTCATCAATCATTGAGATCAGCACCTGGTAACCATCAAGGTTGGCGTAGCGTTTTACCGCCGCCGCCACCTGCGATGGTGCGTGCAGCGCCAGCGAAGTGGTCACCAGCCCAATGGTCTGGCTCTGCTTGCCGACCAGCTGTTGGGCCAGCCTGTTAGGTACGTAGCGCAATAACTCTATGGATTTCTCAACCTTGAGACGCGTGGCTTCGGATACATTGGCAGATTTGTTGAGTACCCTGGACACGGTCTGATAGGAGACACCCGCATGGCGGGCAACGTCTTCTAACGTCGCACTTTTAGACTTCATGGTCCGGTTCCTTATGTTGTTATGCGCCGATTGTAACAGGGGCCATCTAAAAAAACGCTCACCACACTTTTCCTCGCCTCTTTTTTGCCAAATAAGTATCACGCTCACAATAGCGAACATTGTGAAGGAATTCGCTACTTGTAACAAAAAACGCTGATTTATTTGCACTTAATCACACATTCGCAATCGTTAGTTTGCCTGTTTTTACATTTAGGCATTTTATGACAGCGTTTATGTGAACGTAATACAAAACAATAAGAGGAATGATATGAACACTACGCTACGCACTCTCACACTTGCGTTAGCCGCTGCGCTGACTTCACCATCCATTCTGGCTGCCTCATCTGTGCCTATCGACTTTCACGGTTACCTGCGCGGTGGCGTAGGCGTGTCGGGCGATGGCGGACAGGTGGAGTGGCAGAAAAACAAACTCGGCCGCCTCGGTAACGAATCCGACACCTACGGGGAAGTGGAACTGGGCTCGGAAGTGTATAAAAAAGACGAAGTGAGCTTTTACCTCGACACCATGGTCAGCATGGTTTCCGACGGCTCCAACGACAACGAAACCACCATTGGCGATGACGCTCAATTTGGTTTACGCCAGTTAAACCTGCAAATCAAAGGGCTTATCCCTAACGATCCCAACGCGGTGATCTGGGGCGGTAAACGTTACTACCAGCGCCACGATCTGCACATTATCGATACCAAATACTGGAATATTTCAGGCTCCGGTGCGGGTATTGAAAATTACACCTTAGGTCCGGGCGCAGTGTCCGTGGCGTGGATCCGTGGCGACGCTAACGATGTCGATTACCGCGTGGATAACGATAACGATGTCAACATCAACTATATCGACCTGCGTTACGCGGGCTGGAAACCATGGTCAGGCGCGTGGACCGAGTTCGGCATCGACTACGCCATGCCAAATCCGACAAAAAAACAGAAAGAGTATGGCGGCCTGTATGAAGCCGATGATGGCGTCATGGTGACCGGTGAAATCAGCCAGGATATGTTTGGCGGCTACAACAAGCTGGTGTTGCAATACGCCAACAAAGGGCTGGCACAGAATATGGTGTCGCAGGGCGGCGGCTGGTACGACATGTGGCACTACGTTAATGACGCCAGCGGCTATCGCGTGATTAACACCGGCCTGATTCCGATTACCGATAAGTTCTCACTGAACCACGTGCTGACATACGGTTCGGCCAACGACATTACCGAATACACCGACAAAACGCGTCTGGTTTCGCTGGTTGGTCGCGCTCAGTATCAGCTCACCAATTATGTGCGTCTGATTGGTGAAGTCGGTGGTTTCTACCAGAAAGATGATTATAAAAACGGCACTCACTACAAACAGAGCGGCGAGAAATATACTTTTGCCGTCGGTCTGGCGGATGGCCCGGAATTTATGTCTCGTCCTGAGTTACGCCTTTTCGCTTCCTATTTAAATGATTCGGAAGATGGAAAATCATTTGAAGATGGAACGAAAAATAATACCTGGAACTTCGGTGTTCAGGTTGAAGCCTGGTGGTAATACGCTTCATCCTTCACCTTATCTCTTTGTTGGCTGAATCTGTTTGCCCTGGCTTTTTATTTTAATAAACCAATACTGGAAACTATGTTGTCGCAAAAAGATAAGGCACCACGCTGTATGTATTAACGAGTAACATCATTATTTACTTTATCTCCGCAAACTGAGCAAAGTTGCCACTGTTTTATTTCGGGATACCCATGCAGGTATCCCTTTTTTTATTTATTAGCGAGATGAGAAATGTTCATCAAGTAATTTACGCAGCGCATCGGATTGTTTACCGAAAATAGCGTGGACTTCTTGCCCAAGAATAATCACACCCAACGCCCCTTCATTTTGCAGTGCCTGAGAATCGACAACAGCCAGATCGTTTACCGTCACGCGTAGACGGGTTAAGCAAGCATCCACATGCGAAATATTCGGCGCGCCGCCAAAGGCTTGCGCCAGCCGCTGGATTTTCTGTAACTCCCCTTCGCTGATGGGCGTTGCAGTCGCGCTTTTCGGTTCAGAGAAGTAATGCAGGAAGGATTTAAGGCTCACCATAATAGTCTCCTGATAATCAGCAGATAAAAAAACGCCTGCCCGAATGGGCAGGCGCGGAAGGTTCACTTACGCTTTACGACTAACAACCCGGCAATCCCAGGGAGCGAGCGACAGCGCGCCGCTGACCGACGAACCAGATAAACAATCCTGATAGCCGCCAGGCAGCGTTATCGCCTGCTGCTGGGCGCTAAAGTTCTGGATAAAGACAAAGGTGCTTTCACCATCGGTACGCGCCGTGGCAACGACGCCCGGCGGCAAATCGTGTTGCAACGCGCGCGGCAGCGCCAGCTCATCAATGATGTTGGCGAAGAAGTCGCGCTGGAAGGCGAGATCGTTGCGTGAGGCAACGTGCCAGGCCTTGCCTTTGCCGACATGATTGACCGTCACGGCAGGTCGCCCGGCGTAGAAATCATCCCGGTAAGTTGCCAGTGCCTGCGCGCGCTCGGTGTGGATCAACTCGCACAGATGGCGCACCTGATACGGCCCCTGTAACCCGGCTTCATTCCCCGCCAGCCCCTGCACCAGATTGCGCTCGTTGTCGTCCAGGCAATCAATCTCTTCTGCCCAGATGCCAAGCAATTTGCGCAGCGGACCGGGGAAACCGCCGAGATAACAGAGATCGCTCTCATTGACCACGCCGGTCCAGTAAGAGGTCACCAGATGACCGCCCGCCGCGACAAACGCCTCTGCGCGTTCGGCAAAACCGTCGCGCACCATATACAGCATCGGCGCAATCACCAGTTGATAACGGCTGAGATCGGCATCGGCATTGATCACATCCACGGCAATGCCTTTTTCCCAGAACGGTCGATAGTGCTCGTTAACCGTTTTTTCATACTCCAGCCCTTTATTGCGCGGGCCTTCGGCGTCATCCAGCGCCCAGCGGTTTTGCTGATCGAAGATGATCGCCACGCGGGCATCGGTACGGCATCCCATTACCGGAGTGAGTTTGCTGAGCATGTCGCCCAGCGCGCAGACTTCACGACCCACGCGCGTATCCAGATGCCCGACGTGATCAATAACCGCGCCGTGGAACTTCTCGACCGACCCGCGGCTTTTACGCCACTGGAAGTACTGCACCGAATCGGCACCGTGCGCCACCGCCTGCAGTGACGAGAGAATGTGCATTCCCGGCTTTTTCAGCTTGCTGGTCGGCTGCCAGTTGGTGACGCTCGGCGTCGACTCCATCAGCACAAAGGGTTTGCCGCCTTTCAGCGTGCGCATCATGTCGTGATACATGGCGGTGTAACAGGCCAGCGCCGTTTCGTCTTTATCCCGGTGCCACATGGGGTAGCTGTCCCAGGAGATAAAATCAATTGCTTCAGCCAGTTGCCAGTAGTCGTAATCGTAGAAATACTCCATAAAGTTGGTGGTTACCGGCAGCGCCGCGTTGGCGGCTTTCAGCGGGGCCACTTCATGGCGGCAAAAATCAGTTACCTGCGCGGTGTTAAAACGCCGCCAGTCGAGGTTCAACCCATGAATGGAGACTTCGCCCTGCGGCGACGGTGACTGGATCTGCGACCAGTCGCTGTAAGTGTGGCTCCAGAAATCACTCCACCAGGCGTGGTTAAGATTTTCCAGCGTCTGATAACGTGCTTTCAGCCAGCCGCGGAATTTCTCCTGACATAAATCGCAGTGGCATTCTCCACCGTATTCATTGGAAATATGCCAGCCCAGCACTGCGGGATGGTTTGCATAACGCTCTGCCAGCAGCGTATTAATTTTCAGCGTCTTTTCCCGGTACACCGGCGAGGTCATGCAGTGGTTGTGCCGCCCGCCGTGCTGCGCCGGAACGCGATCGCGCCCGACCCGCAACACCTCCGGGTATTTTTGTGACATCCACGCCGGACGCGCGCCGCTTGGCGTGGCGAGAAAAATATGGATACCGGCGGCATATAATTTATCGATGACCTCATCCAGCCAGGCGAAATTAAATACCCCTTCCTGCGGTTCGAGTTTCGACCAGCTGAATATGCCGACGGACATCACATTGCATTTTGCCTGCTCCATCATGGCAATGTCTTTATCAATAATATCGGGATAGTTTTCCCACTGTTCCGGGTTATAGTCCGCGCCATGCAATAGCGAGACAACCTTCGGGCTTAAAGGCGCAAATTTATTCATAATGAATTCCTGAAATTTACCACACCAAAATTAATTAAAGACTTTTACCGATGGCAGCACTTTCCCCTGGCAATCAAATAACGCCTGGTTTTCTCGGGCATTTCCCTCTTTCCACTGGTCGTTGATATATTTCATGCCCGCTTGTGTGGCCCAGGTATTTCCGGGAACGGCAATCCAGGTTGGCTCCCAATAAAAAATACCTTTACCGCGATGGCCCTGAACATTGATTACCGACTGCATTAAATCGTGAATATAGTCATATTGCCCCTGCACAGTGCCGGGGTAGCCGCCCTCTTTTTCCTCTTTCGCCTGGAAGCTGTTTTCCGCGTTATCACAGTTCGCCAGCGTATAGCCGTAGGCCGCTTCCACCACAATCACATCTTTGTTGTAGCGCTTACTGATGTCGTCCATATTGGCCTGCAACGCGCTGATTGGCCCGTTCCAGTAGGTGTACATCGAGAGGCCAATGACATCGAACGGCACGTTGCGTTTGGTGATTTCATCAAACCACCAGCGGAAGGTATCGTTCTTGGTGCCTTCCGCCAGATGCAGCATGATTTTTACCTGTTCGCCGTTCTTCAGGTTCTCTTTCAGACCGTCGATAGCGGAATTCAGCAAGCCCGCCAGCCGGTCAAACTCACCGCCGCCCTGCCCCCAGCTTTTGCCTTCCGGCCACAGCATGCCGCCGTTGATCTCATTGCCGATTTGCACCATATCCGGCAGCACGCCTTCTTGCTTAAAGCGGGCGATGGTGTCGCGGGTGTAGTCATGGATTGCCGTTTTCAGCTGCGGATAATCCATCTTCTCCCAGGCTTTGGGTTTGTATTGCTTGCCCGGATCGGTCCAGAAATCGCTGTAGTGGAAATCGAGCAGCAGTTTCATACCCTGCGCTTTGGCCCGTTTCGCCAGCGCCAGCGTGCTGGCTAAATCATTGTTACCGCCGCCGTAAGCCTGGCCTTGCGCATCTTTCGGGTCCACCCACAAACGCAAGCGTACATAATTGACGCCGTTGGCTTTCAGAATGGCGATCGCATCCTGCGGCTGGTTATTTTCGTTATAAAACTTCGCCCCATGTTTCTCGGCGTCGAGCAGCGTTGAAATATCCGCGCCTTTGATGAAATCGGCGGGCATGCCGCTAAAAGGACGCGTTTTTAACGCGTCGGCGGCAAAGGTGCTGGCGGACAAACTACCAAGACAGACAGCAAGCAGAGCGGGTGCAAATCTTTTCATGTGGTTATCCTTTGGTGCTGCCGGAGGTCAGGCCGGAGACGAAGTATTTTTGCAGTGCCAGATAAAGAATGGCCACCGGAACGGCGATCAAAACCGCGCCCGCCGCGTAGGTGGTGTAACTGGCGCCCATTTTTTGCGCCACCAGGTTGTAAAGCCCAATCGGCAGCGTGTATTTGTCCGGGGTGCGCAAAATGGTGCTGGAGAGAATGAAATCCCCCAGTGGCCCGGTGAAAGAGAAGAGTGCCACCACGGCCACAATCGGTTTCGACAGCGGCATGATGATCTCAATAAAAATGCGGAAGTTACTCGCGCCGTCCATACGTGCGGACTCATCCAAATCGCGCGGAATGGCGTCGAGATAGCCTTTCATCAGATAGGTGTTCATCGGGATCATCCCGGCGACATAAATCAGTACCAGCGCCATATGGCTGTTGATTAAGCCCAACAGTTGCGACAACACGAAAATGGCAATCAGCGCCGAAAACTGCGGGATCATCTGCAGCAGCAAAAACAGCATCAACCCGTTCTGCCGCCCTTTAAACCGAAAGCGGGAAAAGGCATAGGCGGTGAAACTGACGCTGATTAAGGTCAGCACCATCGTCAGCAGGCTGATCTTCATTGAGTTCCAGTACCAGGTCAGGTAATTGACCTGGCCGTTAAACAGATCGGCATAGTGCTGAAACGAGAGGTTTTCCGGGATTATCGAGGTGCTGAGCAGGCTGTTACCAGCGTTCAGCGACGCGCCAATCGTCCACACCAGCGGGTAGATAATCATCAGCGATACCAGCGCGATAACCAGCCAGGAGAGCGTCAGGCGGATCCACTTTTCGCGGCGGATACTTTGTGATTGAGCCATTTTTCTTCCCTTATGCCATGTCGTCGTTTTTAAAGGATTTGGTCGCGCGGAACTGCCACAGCGCCAGGCCGACGACAAAAATCGACAGCAAAATGGTGATGGTCGCCGCAATCGCGTACTGCGAGGAGGACATCGTCAGCTTGTAAATCCACGACACCAGAATATCCGTCCCACCCGCGTTTGCCCCCGCCACCGCCGGGCCGCCGTTGTTAAACAGATAGATGATGTTGAAGTTGTTAAAGTTGAAGGTGTATTGGGTGATGATGATCGGCGCAATCGAGTACAGCACCAGCGGCAGCGTAATGGTGCGCAGCCGTGTCCAGGTGCCCGCGCCATCCATTTTCGCCGCCTCGTACAAATCGTCAGGAATGGCCTGCAACACGCCGGTGGTCATGGCGAAAACAAACGGGAAACCGAGCCAGGTTTGCATCATGATCAACGCCGTTTTGCTCCAGAACGGATCCGTCAGCCACGCTTTCGGCGCAATGCCGAAGAACGCGAGAATGGCATTGTTAATCACGCCGAACGAGTCGTTAAACATCCCGGCGAACACCAGAATGGTGACAAATCCCGGCACCGCCCACGGCAGGATAAAAATGGTGCGTACCAGCGGCTTAAAGCGCAGATCTTTCTGGTTCACCAGAATCGCCAGCAGCACCCCAACGGAGCACTGCAACGTGGTAGCCAGCAAGGTCCAGACCACCGTCCATTGCAGCACATCAAAGAAGGTTGAACGCCAGATCGACAAGGTAAAGATGTTGACGAAGTTCTTTAACCCCACCCAGTCCACCAGTTTGGCCGGCGGCGTGTGGTAAAGGTTGTAGTTAGTGAAGGCGATGGCGAAACCGAAGAGGATCGGGAAAATCACCACAAACACCAGCAGAATAAAGCCTGGCGTGATCATCAGATACGGGAAGCCGTCGCTGAGCAACATCTGGTACTGTTTGCGCACGCTATTGAGCGGTTTTCCTGCGTCGCGTTTTTTACCGTTTACCCACGCATCGCGCAGCGAGAGGTAATAGACCATCACACCGAAGGCGATGATGAGTACGCTGATAATCCCTTCCGCCAGCAAGAAAATGGAGTTATCACGCGGGACCTCTTCGCCAAGGGTGTATAACCCCCACAATCCTTCACGCAGAAAATCGTAAAAAATGCCCATAAAGCTGCTAAGCAGCACCAAGAAGATAAGGCCCTTGAACCACTGGCGGTGATAAAACTGACCAAAACCCGGCACAACGGCCAGCAGCAGCCCGCACCACGCATGTCGCCCTGCGCCACGCGTTTTGGCAAAATTTTCGCTGGGACTGATAATCACGTACGACTCCTTTTCAACAACGGGAGGTGTCCCTCCCGTTTCGCAACAACACGCGGTTACTGGTTACTGGCCTGCATCGCTTCAACTTGCATATGGATCTGTTTGGTGGCCGCATCGAGCGCCGCCTGCGGTTCCTGTTTGCCGGTCAGGCTCAGCTCCAGCGCGGCGTTTGCCGGCCCCCACACTTCGCCCATTTCCGGAATACCCGGCATTGCCGTCGCACGCGCCGCCTGTACCGCTACTGCGCTGGCTTTTTCGTCGTTTTTGATAACCGGATCGTCAATCATCGCTTTCTGCGCCGGGATTTCACGCGTGGCGATATAGCGCGTTTTCACGTACTGCGGCTGGTTGATAAATTCGATGAATTGCTGAGCGAGCTTTTTGTCTTTGCTCCAGGTTGAAACGACATAGCCTTTCACGCCGAGGAACGAGCTCATCGGCTTGCCGTCCGCCAGGTTCGGCAGCGGCGCGACGCCGTAATTTATACCCGCCGCTTCATACGGCTGGAACGCCCATGGGCCGTTGATTACCGCTGCGGCTTTTTTCTCGGTAAACAGCGAATCGATGGCGTTCAGGCCGTTATCGCCGAGGATGCCGGAGGGGAACACGCCGTCGGCGTAGAATTTTTTCAGGAAGGTGACGGCTTCCACCGCGCCCGGTTTATTGAGGCCAATATCCTGAGGGTTGAAGCCGCCTTTATCGTTTTTACCAAACAGGTAGCCGCCTTCCGGCCCGATGGCGCCCCAGCTGTAATAGATCTGGTCAAACTTGGCCAGCAGCCCGTATTTGTCCTGAGCGCGCTGTTTTTTCGAATAGTCGAGCCATTCCGGCAGGCTTTGCAGCGGCTTATCAATCAGTTCTTTGTTATAGATAAGCACGAGGGTTTCCACCGCTTTCGGCACGCCATACAGAGTGTTATCCAGACGAAAGGCGTTGATTGACGCAGGCGTAAAGGCGTCAACTTTTTCTTTATCCAGATTCAGGGGGGTCAGCAACCCTTGCACCACCGCGCCACCCAGTTGATCATTGGGAATGACCAGCACATCCGGGCCAATCCCGGCCGGGCCATCAAGGCGTAATTTCTCCAGTTGCTGCGCGTAGGGCATCTCCTGCACATTAACTTTGACGTCGTACTTTTGTTCGAAATCTTTTACGGCGTCCTGAATGCCGACCGACTTTTTAATGTCTTCCCAGACATTAAGCTGCTGAGTGGCGGCGTGCGCCGACAGGCTAACCGTCTGGCCAACGGCGAGTGCAGAGAGGATCAGTGCAGTAAGTGTGTTCTTTTTCATTATCAACCTCATGTCAAGGTATAACAATTTTGTGGTTTTTATGGCGCAGCATCAGGATACCTTTTAAATAAACCACCTGATATTGCAGGGTTTAAGACGCATTCATCCGCCTTATTGAATTTGTTATACGCTACGCTTTACCAATTAATAAAACGAGCATAAACGGTGAGTTATGTGACCGGCATTACAGAAATGAAAATTCGATATAGGGCGCAAAAACACTGGAAGTTATAGTCATAGCAAGATTTTTCGCCGTTACGCAGCGACGCCAGATGATTGTTATACGTAATACAAAAAAACATTCAACGCACGGCATAAACGGTAAATAACGGCTACTACATTCGGGGAACGTTGATGTCCAATATACGACTGAGGAATGTCACCAAACGGTTTGGCGACACGGTGACGCTGAACAATGTCAATTTATCGATTGATGATGGCGAATTCGCGGTATTTGTCGGCCCTTCCGGCTGTGGCAAATCCACCATGCTGCGCATGATTGCCGGTCTGGAAGAGGTCAGCGAAGGCGAAGTATTGATTGGCGACGAAGTGATGAATGATGTCGCGCCGGCGCATCGCGGCGTGTCGATGGTGTTCCAGTCTTACGCGCTCTACCCGCATATGACCGTGGCGGAAAATATGGGCTACGGGCTGAAAGTGAACAAAGTGCCGAAAGAGGAGATCCGCCGCCAGGTGGAGATGGTGGCGAAAACCCTGCAACTGAGCCACCTGCTGGACCGAAAACCGAAACAGCTCTCCGGCGGCCAGCGCCAGCGCGTCGCCATTGGCCGCGCGATTGTGCGTAACCCGCGCGTATTTATGTTCGACGAACCTCTCTCAAACCTCGATGCCGAACTGCGTGTCGAGATGCGCCTGCACATTGCGCGCCTGCACCAGGAGCTGAAAACCACCATGGTGTATGTCACCCACGACCAGGTGGAAGCAATGACGCTGGCGGATAAAATCGTGGTGATGAACTACGGCAATGTCGAGCAGATGGGCTCGCCGATGTCGCTCTACTACAACCCAAAAAACAAGTTTGTCGCCGGGTTTATCGGCTCGCCGAAGATGAACTTCCTGCCCGCCACGGTTAAAGCCTGGCAACCCGGCGAAGTGACCCTCACGCTGGCGCAGGGGCATCAATTAACGCTCGGTATCGACACCTCGCGCCTGGAGCCTGGTGCTTCGATTACGCTCGGCATTCGCCCGGAACATCTATCGACGGATGTCACGCGCGGCACGCCGCTGGAATTTCAGTGTGAAGTGGTGGAACGGCTGGGTAATAACACCTACCTGTTCGGACAATGCTACGGCCATGACAACATAAAAATTCTGCTGCCGGGGGATGTCCATTTCCGTCCGTGGCAGAAAATTACCCTCGCCTTTGATAGCCGCCACTGCATGATTTTCGACGACCAGGATCTGCGCGTCAGCGCAGATATTCCGGTGCC
This sequence comes from Kosakonia sp. LAM2021, assembly GCF_016620385.1. NCBI lineage: Bacteria > Pseudomonadati > Pseudomonadota > Gammaproteobacteria > Enterobacterales > Enterobacteriaceae > Kosakonia > Kosakonia sp. LAM2021. The sequence goes on along the minus strand of NZ_JAENHT010000001.1, from coordinate 455,260 downwards.
AAACCCGGATTCCCCGGACGGCCAGATCAATTGATTTTCACTCATCGAGGATAAGTGCTGCTCCGTTTTGCGTGTTTTTCATCAGATAGGCTTTGACTACCCTTATCTGCATTGACACTAAAAACGCATTAATGGAGCCATGATGAAAGCTATCGCTATTACCCGCGCCGCGCAGAACGGCAGCAATCTGGATTTTCTTACCGACATTGAACTGCCACAACCAACCGCCAGCGGCCACGACTTGCTGGTTGAAGTGAAAGCCGTTTCCGTCAACCCGGTGGACACCAAAGTGCGCGCCGGTTTTAACGCCGATGCACCGCGCGTACTGGGCTGGGATGCCGTTGGCGTGGTGACTGCCGTGGGGGAAGCGGTGACGCTGTTCCAGCCGGGCGATGAAGTGTGGTACGCCGGCGCATTGACCCGCCCCGGCAGCAATAGCGAATTCCAGTTGGTGGACGAACGCATTGCGGCGCGCAAACCGAAAACGCTGGATAACGCTTCCGCCGCCGCACTGCCCTTAACCGCCATTACCGCCTGGGAGCTGTTATTCGACCGTCTTGGCATCAAAGAAGGCGGCAACGAAAATGATGTGCTGCTGATTGTTGGCGCGGCGGGCGGCGTAGGCTCGATCATGACACAGCTGGCTCGTAAGCTAACGCGCTTAACGGTCATTGGTACGGCATCTCGCCCCGCCAGCCAGCAGTGGGTAAAAGAACTGGGTGCGCATTATGTGATTGACCACAGCAAACCGCTGACCGAAGAGCTGGCGCGTATTGGCGTCAAACAGGTTTCACACGTTGCCAGCCTCAATAATACCGAAGAGCATTATCAGCAGCTGATTAACGCCCTGAAACCGCAGGGTAAACTGGCGCTGATTGACGATCCGCACAGCCTGGACGCGATGCCGCTGAAGGTGAAAAGCATTTCGCTGCACTGGGAGTTTATGTTTACCCGCTCAATGTTCACCACTGACGATATGATTGCCCAGCACCAGTTGCTTTCACGCGTGGCGCAGTTGATCGATGAAGGCGTGTTAAAAACCACGCTTGGTGAGCACTTTGGCACCATCAATGCCGCGAACCTGCGCAAAGCCCATGCGCTGCTGGAAAGCCAGCGGGCGGTGGGCAAAATCGTGCTGGAAGGGTTTGCTGACTGACGATTAGCCAGGATTATTCTCAAAGGTTACAAGCGGATAGCGAAAATCGCCGTCCGCTTTTCCTGCTCTGCCCTGGGTTTGCTTACACTTTTTACCAAAGCGTTATTTTTTGGTGGTTGCTCCGCTGTCAGTTAACGGCAATGATGGCGTGCTATTTATGCAACCGCGTGAAATGTATAAGAACAACCTGGAGAGAGTATGAGTAAAACAAAAATGATGCTTCTGGGCGCGCTGTTGGCAACCGCCTCGACGGCCTTTGCCGCACCGCAAACCGCTACACCAGGCGCAACCGGGCCGCAATCTTACGAAATTAACGAATTTGTCGCTGACTTTACGAAATTCACCATTGGCGATACCGTACCGGCAATGTACCGCAGCGAAGAGTACAACATTAAACAGTGGCAATTGCGTAACCTGCCAGCCCCCGAAGCCGGTAGCCACTGGACCTACATGGGCGGCAACTATGTGCTAATCACCGATGCCGAAGGCAAAATCCTCAAAGCCTATAACGGCGACATCTTTTACCATCGCTAAACCAGGAGCTGAATGATTATTCGCCGCTGGCAGGAAAGTGACAGACCGTTTTTACGCACCCTTTTTTTACACGCCCGCAAAGAGAGCTGGCACTGGCTTGATGGCTGCGACTGGCGGCTGGAGGATTTTGACGCCGCCACGCTCGATGAAACCATCTGGGTCGCCGAAGAAGAGGGGCACCGGCTGGGGTTCGCCTCGGTGTATGAAAACGACAATTTCCTGCACAACCTGTTTGTCGACCCGGCCTTTCAGGGCAAAGGCGTCGGCAGCGCACTGCTCAAACATGCGCAATCCACCTTTACCAGCACCGGCGCGCTGAAATGCTTGCTGCAGAACAAAACCGCACTGGCGTTTTATCAGCACCACGGCTGGCATATCGAAGCACAGGGCGTTTCGCCGGAAGGGGATTACGTGCTGATGCACTATCTGAAGAAGTGAAAAACCTCTCCCGAACGGGAGAGGTTGACTGATTTATACCGCGCGAAACGCGATATCGCCAGGAATGACTTCGCCCTGCCAGTAAAGCTGCGCGGCTACGCGCCCGGCAAGTTGACGGTAGATAGCGGTAAATTCGCTGTCCGGGCGGCTCACCACTGTCGGCGTGCCTTTATCCAGATCTTCACGCAGCGAAATGTGCAACGGCATCTGACCCAACAACTCGGTGTGATACTGTTCGGCCAGTTTTTCCGCACCACCGGTGCCAAAAATCGGTTCGTGATGACCACAGTTGCTGCAAATGTGCATGCTCATGTTTTCAACAATACCGAGCACCGGTACTTCCACCTTCTCGAACATGACGATGCCTTTTTTGGCGTCGATCAGCGCGATATCCTGTGGCGTTGTCACCACCAGCGCGCCGGTCACCGGAATGTTTTGCGCCAGCGTCAACTGAATATCACCGGTGCCTGGCGGCATATCCAGCACCAGGTAATCCAGATCCGGCCACATGGACTCCTGCAACAGTTGCAGCAGCGCTTTGCTGGCCATCGGGCCGCGCCACACCATGGCGTTATCATCGGTGACCAGGTAGCCAATTGAGTTGGTCGCCAGACCGTGGGCGATAATCGGCGCCATATGCGTGCCGTCCGGCGAGGTCGGACGCTCATGCTCCGCACCGAGCATTACCGGGATCGACGGGCCATAAATATCGGCGTCGAGAATACCGACTTTCGCCCCTTCCGCCGCCAGCGCCAGCGCCAGGTTTACCGCCGTGGAGGATTTCCCTACCCCGCCCTTGCCGGAACTGATGGCAATGATGTTTTTCACACCGTTGACGCCCGGCTGGTTCTTCACACGTTTTAAGGTGGCGATGTTGTGCGACAGCTTCCAGTCGATGGCACGTGCGCCGGTCAGACGCAGCAGTTCGGCGCTGCACTGCGCTTTTAACTCTTCAAACGCGCTGCGCCAGACGAACGGCATCAGCAGTTCAACGTGCAGGGTGTCATCCAGCCATGCGACATGGTGCACCGCTTTGAGCGCGGTGAGATTGTGCTTCAGGGTTGGGTGCTGAAAATCGGCCAGCGTCCCGGTGACAATCGCGCGTAACGCTTCCGGGGATTTGGCCTGGGATTGCGAACTCATCCCGACTCCTTTGTAGTTGTTCTGAAAACGACATTGTAGCCAGCAAGTTTACCCCACGGGCAACAATTATTCATTTACGGATAAATGCCGTTAACGCATGGGTTAATTATTACTCATGTATTCATATAGGGATTGAAACGTTCTTAAAGCCCTTAGTACTGGGGAGCAATCTTTACCCAAAAATCCCTGTCTGGATTAAAACGTCCGCAGATCGCGTAGCGCGCTAATTCCCCTTTTGGTACTATCGATACCCCTTTTTCTCAAGAAGATGTAATGCCTACTATGACTCAAGTCGCGAAGAAAATTCTGGTAACGTGCGCACTGCCGTACGCCAACGGCTCCATCCACCTCGGCCATATGCTGGAGCACATCCAGGCTGATGTCTGGGTCCGTTACCAGCGAATGCGCGGCCACGAGGTCAACTTCATCTGTGCAGACGATGCCCACGGCACGCCGATCATGCTGAAAGCGCAGCAACTGGGGATCACCCCGGAGCAGATGATTGCGGACATGAGTCAGGAGCATCAGACCGATTTTGCTGGCTTTAACATCAGCTACGACAACTACCACTCGACGCACAGCGACGAGAACCGCGAACTGTCGGAGCTTATCTACACCCGCCTGAAAGAGAACGGTTTTATTAAAAACCGCACCATCTCTCAGCTCTACGATCCGGAAAAAGGCATGTTCCTGCCGGACCGTTTTGTGAAAGGCACCTGCCCGAGATGTAAATCACCGGATCAATACGGCGATAACTGCGAAGTGTGCGGCGCGACCTACAGCCCGACCGAGCTGATTGAGCCGAAGTCGGTGGTGTCCGGCGCGACGCCGGTGATGCGTGATTCTGAGCACTTCTTCTTCGATCTGCCGTCATTCAGCGAAATGTTGCAGGCGTGGACGCGCAGCGGCGCGTTGCAGGAGCAGGTGGCGAACAAAATGCAGGAGTGGTTTGAATCCGGCTTGCAGCAGTGGGATATCTCCCGCGATTCGCCTTACTTCGGTTTCGAAATTCCAGGCGCGCCGGGCAAATATTTCTACGTCTGGCTGGATGCGCCGATTGGCTATATGGGTTCGTTCAAAAACCTGTGCGACAAACGTGGCGATACCACCAGCTTTGACGCGTACTGGCAGAAAGAGTCCGACGCCGATCTGTATCACTTCATCGGTAAAGATATCGTCTATTTCCACAGCCTGTTCTGGCCGGCAATGCTGGAAGGCAGCGGTTTCCGTAAGCCGACCAACCTGTTCGTCCACGGCTATGTGACGGTGAACGGCGCGAAGATGTCCAAATCGCGCGGGACGTTTATCAAAGCCAGCACCTGGCTGAACCATTTCGACGCCGACAGCCTGCGCTATTACTACGCGGCGAAACTCTCTTCGCGCATTGATGATATCGATCTCAACCTCGAAGATTTCATCCAGCGTGTGAATGCCGACATCGTCAACAAAGTGGTTAACCTCGCTTCCCGTAACGCCGGTTTTATCAATAAGCGTTTCGACGGCGTGCTGGCCGCAGAACTTGCGGATCCTGCGCTGTACAAAACCTTTACCGACGCGGCAGCGACCATTAGCGAAGCGTGGGAGAGTCGTGAGTTCGGCAAAGCGGTACGCGAAATTATGGCGCTGGCCGACGTGGCGAACCGCTACGTTGACGAACAAGCACCGTGGGTGGTGGCAAAACAGGAAGGCCGCGACGCCGATCTGCAAGCCATCTGCACCATGGGGCTGAACATGTTCCGCGTACTGATGACATGGCTGAAACCGGTTCTGCCGTCGCTGGCGGAGCGCACCGAAGCGTTCCTCAACACCACGCTTGAGTGGGATGCCATCAATCAGCCGCTGCTCGGCCACAAAGTTAACGCCTTCAAAGCGTTATACAACCGTATCGAGATGAAACAGGTGGAAGCACTGGTGGAAGCGTCAAAAGAGGAAGTGAAAGCGGCTGCCGCACCGGTAACCGGCGAGCTGGCGGATAATCCGATTCAGGAAACCATCAACTTTGACGATTTCGCGAAAGTCGATCTGCGCGTGGCGCTGATTGAAAACGCCGAGTTCGTCGACGGTTCCGACAAACTGCTGCGTCTGACGCTGGATCTGGATGGCGAAAAACGCAATGTTTTCTCCGGCATCCGTTCCGCGTACCCGGACCCGAGTGCGCTAATTGGTCGCCTGACGGTGATGGTCGCCAACCTGGCACCGCGCAAAATGCGTTTTGGTATCTCTGAAGGGATGGTGATGGCTGCCGGCCCTGGCGGGAAAGATATCTTCCTGTTAAGCCCGGATAGCGGCGCAAAAGCAGGCCAGCAAGTGAAGTAAAAAATAAGGCGCTGAATTCAGCGCCTTTTTCTATACTCAATTTTGCATTACCAAACATTACTTCACATGGAAAACAGGGGATTATCGTGAAATTCAGTAAACTCATCGCCGCACTCTTTTCTGTCGCTTTACTCATTGGCCTGACCGGCTGTGGGGAAAAAGAGCAGAGTAAAACCTTTACCTTTGCTCAGGCGGGCACGGAAGTGACGTTGACCTATTACTACAAAGGTGACGAAGTTGAGCGTCAAACTGCCAAAAACAAAATTGAGTACGCCTCTATCGGTGCGAAAACTAAAGAAGATGCCATGAAGGTGCTGGGTCCGATCAGCAAAAAATACCAGAGCATTAAAGGGATCAAAGAGAGCGTCGATTATCAGGAAACCTACGCGCAAGAGACGCTGGATGTCGATTACAACGAAGTCGATTTTGCTGCGCTGAACAACCTGCAGGGTTCCGAGTTTACCGGCACGGTCAATGGCAAAATCAGCATGAAAAAATCAGAAGAGCTGCTGAAATCACGCGGCTTTAAAGAAGTTCAGTAAGTCCTGTTCTCCTTCAGGCTGCGCATTGTTGACGATGTCCGCCTGGCGCTAAACCGCCAGCGATGCAGCCTGAAGGATTATCGATTATTCTGCCTCGGTTTTACCCTTCGGTTTTTGCTCGCGTACCGCCAGACCACGTAGAAAATAGCGCATCACCTGATCGCCGCATTCGCGGAAGTTCTTATGATCCGGCGCACGCATCATCGCAGTGATTTCCGGCATCGAGATGCGGAACTGCTGGGCGGTCAGAATAGCCAGAATATCGTCAGTCTTTAACGAAAAGGCAATGCGCAGCTTTTTCAGCACAATGTTGTTATTGAGCTTGCGTTCAGCCACCAGCGGCGGCGCGGTTTCATCTTTGCCGCGCTTTTCATAGATAAGACCATTCAGAAAAGCGGACAACACAATATCCGGGCACGGCTTATAACCTTCCTCGTCTTCTTTGCGCAGCCAGGGCGCCAGTTGCTCAACGGTCACTGCCGTGTCTGCCAGTGCCAGAATGCGCACCAGCGCGGTGTTATCAGCTTGCAGGGTGTAACGCACGCTGCGCAGGATATCGTTATTAAGCATATTTATTTCCGGAAATGATGAACCAGCGCGCAGTGTAGGCATCGCACAGGAATTTACAACCCCAACGCCTCTTTTAAATTTTTCAGATAACGTCGGCTCACCGGCACCGTCAGGCCATCGCGCAGCAGTAGCTCCGCCTGGCCGTTATCCTCGAGGCGGATCTCTTTAAGGTGCGCCATGTTGACCAGGTACTGGCGGTGGCAGCGCACCAGCGGCGTACGGCTCTCCAGCGTACGCAGCGTCAGCTCGGTAAACCCCTCTTTGCCTTCCTGGCTGGTCACATACACGCCGCTCATGCGGCTACTGACAAACGCCACTTCATCCATCTGCAATAACCAGATCCGGCTATGCCCGGTACAGGGAATAAATTTCAGCGCTTCCTGGTTTTCCGGCAGCACCGACACATCCTGCACGTTCCGCTCAAGACGCAGGCGGCTGAGGGTCTTCTCCAGGCGGCGAGCTTCTATCGGTTTAAGCAGGTAATCGAACGCATGTTCTTCAAACGCCTGTACCGCGTATTCGTCAAAAGCCGTCAGGAACACGACATACGGCCGGTTTCCCGGATCGAGCATCCCGACCATCTCCAGCCCGCTAATACGCGGCATCTGGATATCAAGAAACAGCACATCCGGGCGCAATTTATGCACCGCGCCAATCGCTTCGACGGCGTTGCCGCACTCTCCCACAATCTCAATATCGCTCTCTTCCTGAAGCAGAATACGCAGGTTTTCCCGGGCCAGCGGTTCATCATCAACAATCAGCACTTTTAACATGCGTGTTCCTCCAGCGGGAGTCGTAGGGTAATGCGGGTAAACAGATCCGGCTCACACGCAATGGTAATGCCGCACTCATCACCAAACCGCGCGCGCAGGCGCTTATCTACCAGGCTCATGCCTAATCCACTGGCGTCGCTTTTCGGCTGGTACAACCCGGCATTGTCTTCAATGTCCAGCACCAGATGCCGCCCGTCCTGGCTGGCGTTAATCACAATCTCGCCCACGCCAAGCAGGTGCGACGTGCCATGCTTGATGGCATTTTCCACAATCGGTTGCAGGGTAAACGCCGGAAGTTGCAGGTGCGACAGCGCTTCCGGCACATGCAACTGAACCTGCAAGCGCGACTGAAAACGCGCTTTTTCAATTTGCAGGTAGGCATTCACATGTTCAATTTCGTCCGCCAGCGTCACCACTTCCGACGGGCGTTTTAAATTTTTACGAAAGAATGTCGAGAGATATTGCACCAGCAATCCGGCCTGATCGCTGTCGCGGCGGATCACTGCTTTTAGCGTGTTCAGGGCATTAAACAGGAAATGCGGATTTACCTGCGCGTGCAGAAGTTTGATTTCCGACTGGGTAAGCAGCGCCTTTTGCCGCTCGTACTGCCCGGCAAGGATCTGCGCGGAAAGCAGTTGCGCTATCCCCTCGCCCAGCGTGCGGTTGATGGAGCTGAACAGGCGGTTTTTCGCTTCATATAATTTGATGGTGCCCACCACGCGCTGGTTTTCTCCCCGCAGCGGGATCACCAGCGTCGAACCGAGTTTGCATTGCGGGTGGAGCGAACATTGGTAGGGCACTTCGTTACCATCGGCATAAACCACTTCGCCGGTTTCAATGGCGCGCTGCGTCCACACCGACGAGATAGGTCGCCCCGGAAGATGGTGATCGTCGCCGGTGCCGGTGAAGGCCAGCAGTTTTTCCCTGTCGGTTATCGCCACCGCGCCAATATCGAGCTCTTTATAGAGCACCAGCGCCACCTTCATGCTGTTCTCTTCGTTAAAGCCCTGGCGCAAAAACCCTTCCGTCGACGCCGCCACTTTCAGCGCGGTGGCGGAAAACGCCGAGGTGTACTTTTCGAACATCGCGCGCTTATCGAGCAGGATGCGCATAAACAGCGCCGCGCCAACGGTATTGGTAACCATCATCGGCGCAGCGATGCTTTGCACCAGGTGCAACGCGCTATCAAACGGACGGGCGATAAGCAGGATAATCAGCATCTGGATCAGTTCCGCCACGCAGGTCACCGCCCCGGCGGTAAACGGGCTAAACACCAGATCGGTGCGCCCGCGTTTGATCAGCGCGCGGTGTACCAGGCCGCCGAGCAGCCCTTCAACAAACGTAGAGAGCATGCAGCTCAGCGCGGTCATACCGCCCATCGAATAGCGGTGAATCCCGCCGGTTAACCCGACAAGCCCCCCCACCAACGGGCCGCCGAGCAGACCGCCCATCACCGCGCCAATTGCGCGTGTGTTGGCGATAGAATCTTCGATATGCAGGCCGAAATAGGTGCCGAGAATGCAAAAAATGGAGAAGGTGACGTAGCACAGCAGTTTATGCGGTAAGCGCACGGTTACCTGCATCAGCGGAATAAACAGCCGCGTTTTGCTCATCAACCAGGCGATAACCAGAAACACGCACATCTGCTGAAGCAGCAGCAACACCAGATTGAACTCGTACATACCCGCAACACCACATCAACCAAAGCGCGTAACATACAGGGTGTTTTCAGATGTTTCTTTGAAGCGCTGCAAAAAAATACAAAATCGTGCTCCGCATCACAAAGTAAGCCAGTGTGATTAATCGTTCGCACACATTTTGCGCAATTTTGCGGCTGCGCATCCTGTGCCAGGCGGCAGCGGCTACAGTTATACAGGGAGTCGGCTGGCGAGGGTAACACCATGGCGCTTTACACAATCGGTGAAGTGGCGTTGTTATGCGACATCAACCCCGTGACGCTGCGGGCCTGGCAGCGACGTTATGGACTATTACAACCCCAGCGCACGGATGGCGGCCACCGGTTATTCACCGAAGAGGACATTGACCGTATCCGGGAGATCAAACGCTGGATCGAAACCGGTGTGCAGGTCAGCAAAGTGCAAAAGCTGCTCTCTTCAGCGCTGGAAGAGACGCGAGATGGCTGGCGCGCCCAGCAGGAAACCGCCCTGCAATACCTGCAACAGGGCGACCCGCATCGCCTGCATCAGTGGATCAAAGAGCACGGGCGCGATTATCCGGCGCAGGCGCTGACAACGCATCTGCTTATCCCCTTACGATTGCGGCTACAAACTCAGCAGCCCGCCCTGCTGGCGATGCTGAGCCTGCTTGACGGGATCCTGATCAATTACATTTCCGGCTGCCTGGCATCTGCGCGTAAAAAACCGGGCAAAGACGCGCTGGTGATTGGCTGGAATGTGCAGGACACCACGCGGCTGTGGCTGGAGGGCTGGATGGCGAGCCAGCAGGGATGGCGGGTGGATATTCTGGCGCACGCCCTGCCCCAATTGCGCCCGGAGATGTTCCCCGGACGGACACTGCTGGTGTGGTGCGGTGAAACGCCGGGCGAAGCACAACAACAGCAGATGCTGGCATGGCGCGAAGCGGGGCACAGCGTCTGGTTGCTCGGCATTTAATGTTTTATTAACAACTCAACTTGCCTTTATAATGCCAGCCTGATTCAGAAGGAGCATAAAATGAAGTCTGGTAAAATTCTGGTTATCGCTATCTTTTTGCTGATGGCTATCGGCGGCATTGGTGGCGTGATGCTCGCCGGTTATTCGTTTATTGTGCGTGGCGGTGTCGGTTGAGCCGCTGCGCCAGCCGCTCAAATCCCCGATCGACAATAATTGCTGCCAGCGCCACCAGCACCGCCCCCTGCACCACATAAGCCGTATTAAAACCGCTCAGGCCGATGATAATTGGTGTACCCAGCGTACTTGCACCGACCGTTGACGCGATGGTGGCGGTGCCGATATTAATAATTACCGACGTGCGCACCCCGGCGATGATCATCGGTGCAGCGAGCGGCAACTCCACCTTTAACAACCGCTGCCACGCGCTCATGCCCATGCCTTTCGCCACGCTTTGCACACTTTCCGGCACCGAGGCGATCCCCGCCAGCGTGCCCTGCAAGATCGGCAATACGCCATACAGTACCAGCGCAATAATTGCCGGTTGTTTACCAAAGCCCATCACCGGCACGGCAATCGCCAGCACCGCCACCGGGGGAAAAGTTTGCCCTACAGCGGCAATGGTTTCCGCCAGCGGGCGAAACTCCCGTCCGGCAGAACGCGTGACCGCGACGCCTGCGCCAATACCCAGCACAATCGCAATCACGCTGGAAACCGCGACCAGCGAGAAATGGGCAGCGGTCAGCGAAATAAAACTCTCCTGCAGATAGACCGGGCGCGGAAGTTGCGGAAAGAACGCGCTAAACAGCGCCGCGCTGTGCGGCAACCAGACCAGCAGCGCAACAAACAGCGCCATCAGCCACAGCAGCGGGTCACGCAGGATCTTCACAGGCAGCCTCCACGCGCAGCAAATCGCGAAAATGCAGACTGCCGCAGGGCTGTCCCTGCGCATTATTCACCGGCAGCACCTCGCACTGCTGGGCGACAAACGCCGAGAGCGCTTCACGCAGTGTCATCGCCTCCTGAAGCGGTTCGCCGATGTCAACGCGTTCACTGCGCAGATAACCGCTCACCTGGCGCAGTGAGAGCAGCCGCACGCCAAGCTCGCTGCGGCCAAAAAACTCGCGCACAAAATCGTTACGCGGCGCGGTCAGCATCGATAACGGTGTGCCCTGCTGGATCACCTTTCCGCCATCCATCAGCACGAGGTGATCGGCCAGTTGCAATGCTTCGTCAATGTCATGCGTCACCAGCACAATGGTGCGCCCAAGCAGGCGGTGAATGCGCACCATCTCCTGCTGTAACGCCGCGCGCGTCACGGGATCAAGCGCGCCAAAAGGTTCATCCATTAACAGCACTTCCGGGTCGGCGGCAAGCGCGCGGGCAACGCCCACACGCTGCTGCTGCCCGCCAGAAAGCTGATGCGGGAAGCGCTCGCGCAGGGCAGGCTCCAGCCCAAGCAGGGCCATCAGTTCATCGACCCGCGCGTCACGCTTCGCGCGCGACCATTTTTGTAACTGCAACACGGTGGCAATGTTCTGCGCCACCGTCCAGTGAGGAAATAGACCAATCGACTGAATGGCATAACCCATGCGACGGCGCAGCTCCAGCACAGGCAGCGAGCGGACATCCACCCCGGCAAACGTAATCGTGCCTTCGTCATGTTCCACCAGCCGGTTAATCATCTTCAGTGTGGTGGATTTTCCGGATCCTGAGGTGCCAATCAGCACCGAGAACGCGCCAGTTTTAACCTGTAAATTGAGATGGCTTACCGCGGGCTGCCCGGCAAAGGTTTTACTGACGTTGTTAAATTCAATCATGATGTTTCACCTTCAGCAGCGCTATCCCTAAGGCAAATAACGCATCAACGATCACCGCCATGGCGATAACCGGAATGACGCCCAGCAGCACCAGATCCAGCGCGCTGCTCAGCAGCCCCTGAAAGACCAGCGCACCGAACCCGCCCGCGCCAATCAATGCGGCAATGACCGCCATCCCGACCGTTTGCACCGCCACCACCCGCAGGCTGCGCAGCAACAGCGGAAGCGCCAGCGGCACGCGCACCTGCCAGAAACGCTGGCGCGCGCTCATGCCCATCGCTTCGGCGCTTTCCAGCACCTCCTGCGACACCTGGTTTAACCCGGCGACCACGCCGCGCACCAGCGGCAGTAAGGCATAGAGAATTAACGCAATCAGAGCCGGTGTCATACCAGTGCCGGCAATCCCCAACTGGCTAAGTTCGGGGAATTGCTTTACCAGCCCGGCTAACGGCGCAATCAGTAAGCCAAACAGTGCTACCGAAGGAATAGTTTGAATGACGTTGAGCACCGCGAACACCGGCCCCTGGCGGGAAGGATGGCGATAGCACCACAGCCCGACGGCAAAGCCGACCACCAGCGCAGGCAGTAGCGTGCCAAACAACAGCGTTAAATGCTGCGCCAGCGCATCGTTGAACACATCCTGGCGATTGGTGTATTCGCGTAACAGCGAGAGATTATCCAGCGCGCCACTGAGCAATAAATAGAGAGGAAAGCACCATACCTGCGCATGCAACAGCCAGCGCCATACGGGGTTGGAGACAACCCGGCGAATCGCATCGCTACAGGCCAACAGCGTTAGCGCCAGCCACAGCCACAACCCGCTCCCGGGCGACGTGCGCGCCAGCGGGCTGCCGGTCTGCACAAGATCGGTCGCCGCCCTGCCCGCGCTCCATACCAGCACGCAGAACAGCACTTCGGTGAACAGCAGAGTTGCCACCTGCGCACCGCGACCGGGAATAAAGCTCATCACCAGTAAGAGACAGGGTGCAACTAGCCACAGCGCGGAAAAAAGCTGCCATAAGGCGCGGCTTTCACCGGAAACCAGCCGGTTTGGCGCATAGTTCACAAACGGCAGCCACGCCGCCAGCCCGCCCAGCACCGCCAACAGCAACAACACACGGTTATGGCAGCGTATCGAAACATCCATAGGGGTAATTATTTCACCAGGCCTTTTTCTTTCAGATAGTCTGCCGCGACTTTCTTCGCATCCAGCCCCTCAACCGCAATGCTGGCGTTGAGTTTTTGCAACGTTTTCTCATCCAGGCTGGCAAACACCGGTTTCAGCCACGTATCTAGTTCCGGGTAGGCTTTCAGCACAGATTCACGCACCACTGGCGTCGGCGCATAAATGGGTTGCACACCTTTCGGATCGCTCAGGGTTTGCAGACCGAGTGCTGCCACCGGGCCATCCGTACCGTAGGCCATTGCCGCATTGACGCCGGAGGTTTGCTGTGCCGCCGCTTTAATGGTTACCGCCGTATCGCCACCAGCCAGCGACAGCAGCTGATCCTGTTTCAGCTTAAAGTCATAGGCTTTTTCAAAGGCGGGCAGCGCATCGGTGCGCTCAATGAATTCAGCCGAAGCGGCGAGCTTAAAGTCACCGCCCTGTTTCAGGTAGCGGCTCAGATCCTCAAGCGAGTTAAGCTTGTTTTTCTGCGCCAAATCCTGACGCACCGCGATAGTCCAGGTGTTATTCGCCGGGGCGGGAGTTAGCCATACCAGCTTATTTTTTTCAGCATCCAGCTTTTTGACTTTCTCGTAGCCCTGCTGCGCGTTTTTCCACGCAGCATCGTTCTCATCTTTAAAGAAGAACGCGCCGTTACCGGTATACTCCGGATAAATATCCAGCTCGCCAGAGGTGATCGCGCCGCGCACCACTGGTGTAGTGCCGAGCTGCACTTTATTGACCGTTTTTACGCCGTGACTTTCCAGAACCTGCAAAATGATATTGCCCAGCAGCGCGCCTTCGGTATCAATTTTGGAGCCGACCTTTACTGGCTCCGCCGCCTGCAACGGCAGACTCACCGCGGCCATCAACCCTATTGAGCACGCAATCTTTTTCATGATTGTCATTGTACTTCCCTCATTTTTTACTGACTTTTTCAGCAGCTTGAGAAAAGAGCGTAGCCGAAAAATAGCGGCTTTGTCGCCTTAGAAGGTTAAACGATAAAGGAATAAGGTATAGCGAGGAAAATCAGGCCGGTTTCCCGGCCTGTGAGCGGTTAACGCAGTTCAAACTCACCCTGGTTAACGCGCGCGGAATCAACGCCGATAAAGACATTGAATTTACCTGGCTCCGCATCGTACTTCATCTTCTGGTTCCAGAATTTCAGCGCATTAATATCGATCGGGAAGCTGACGGTTTGGGTTTCGCCCGGTTTCAGGTTCACCTTATCAAAGCCGCGCAGTTGTTTGACCGGGCGGCTCATTGACGCGGTGACATCCTGCAAATACATCTGAATAACCGTTTCACCTTCGCGTTTGCCGGTGTTAGTCACTTCTACGCTGGCGGTCACTTTGCCAGTGCGCGTCATCGACGGTGCAGACATCTTCACGTCAGAAACCTTGAAGGTGGTGTAGCTCAGGCCATAACCAAACGGATAGAGCGGGCCGTTCGCTTCGTCGAAGTAACGAGAGGTGTATTTGTTCGGTTTATCGGCATCATACGGACGCCCGGTGTTGAGGTGGCTGTAATAGACAGGGATCTGCCCGACAGAGCGCGGGAAGGACATCGGCAGTTTGCCGGACGGGTTGTAATCACCAAACAGAATATCGGCAATGGCGTTGCCGCCTTCGGTCCCGGCAAACCAGGTTTCCAGAATCGCGTCGGCTTGCTGATCCTCTTTCACCAGCGCCAGCGGACGACCGTTCATCAGCACCAGCACCAGTGGCTTACCGGTGGCTTTCAGCGCGGCAATCAAATCGCGCTGGCTCTGCGGAATGGTGATATCGGTACGGCTGGAAGCTTCATGCGCCATGCCCTGCGCTTCACCGACAACCGCAACAACCACGTCGGATTTTTTCGCCGCGGCAACCGCTTCATCAATCATCGCTTGCGGTGAGCGCGGATCGACAACCACCGCCGGTTCATAAAGATTGAGGAAATTAACAATATCTTTGTCATTGGTGATGTTTGCCCCTTTGGCGTACACCACTTCCCCTTTACCGGCCAGCGCGTTGCGAATACCGGTCAGCACGGTAACGGACTGATCGGCAACGCCTGCCGCAGACCAGCTGCCCATCGAATCACGTTTGCTGTCGGCCAGCGGGCCAACCACCGCCACGGTGCCCGATTTTTTCAACGGCAGCGTTTCCAGACGGTTTTTCAGCAGCACCATGCTTTCGCGCGCCACTTCACGCGCTTCTTTGCGGTGCAGACGGCTTTCGGCATTGGTGTCTTTCGGGTCGCTCTCTTTCGGTCCCAGGTGGCTGTACGGATCGTTAAACAGCCCCATATCGTATTTCACATTCAGCACGTGGCGGGTGGCATCATCCAGCTCCGCCATCGTCACTTTGCCGGATTTCACCAGGCCCGGCAGATATTTGCTGTAGTACTCATCACTCATACTCATGTTGATGCCGGACTTCAGCGCCACGCGCACGGCGTCTTCCGGGTCGGCGGCGGTGCCGTGTTTAATCAGCTCTTTAATCGCCCCGTGATCGGAAATGGTGATGCCTTTAAAGCCCCACTCATCACGCAGCAGATCTTTTAACAACCACGAGTCGGATGACGCCGGCGTGCCGTTAAGCGAGTTCAGCGCCACCATTACGCCGCCGCTGCCAGCGTCCAGCGCGGCTTTGTAAGGCGGCATATAGTCGTTGAACAGGCGCTGCGGGCTCATATCAACGGTGTTGTACTCTTTACCGCCTTCTACCGCGCCATAGGCGGCGAAGTGTTTCACGCTGGTCATCACCGCGTAGCGATCCGCCGGGCTTTTGCCCTGCATCGCTTCTACCATGGTGCGCCCCATTTCAGAGGTCAGGTACGTATCTTCGCCAAACCCTTCGGAAACGCGGCCCCAGCGCGGATCGCGCGAGACATCGACCATCGGCGCCCAGGTCATATTCAGGCCGTCATCAGCGGCTTCATAGGCTGAAACGCGGCCGACCGTTTTGACCGCATCAAGGTTAAAGCTGGAGGCAAGACCGAGGCTAATCGGAAAAACGGTACGCTGGCCGTGTACCACGTCATAGGCGAAAAACAGAGGGATTTTCAGGCGGCTTAGCTGCATCGCCTGATCCTGCATGGCGCGAATATCCTGCCGGGTGACGGTGTTAAAAATCGCGCCGACCTGGCTTGCTTTGATCATGTCGCGAATGGCTTCTTTTGGGTTATCCGGTCCGACGCTGATTAAACGCAGCTGGCCGATTTTTTCATCGACCGTCATTTTCTTGAGCAACTCAGTGACAAACGCATCCCTTGCTTCTGGCGTCAGCGGATGGTTGCCGAACATCTCTTCCGCCAGCGCTGGTTGCAGCGCGAGGCTCACAGCGACACCTACAGAACATAGCCATTTCATGTCGTTTACTCTCTTGTTTTTTCACCCATAACCGCGGTCACTGGCCGCGAAAGAAACGCAGTGTGCCATAATCCTGGCACGTGTTGCAGAGTGGGACTCTGATTTTTATGCGAATTCGCTCCCCCGTTTGGTTTTACAGGGCTAACATTAATGCGCACTTTACACGTCATCATGCATAACGCGCCAAAGCGGCAGGTCTTCACATTCTTATGAGGCTTACTGAGATAAGCTTCCGGGTGCCAACGCCACTCAAAGGCGGCCCGAAGAATGAAGTGTATTGAACAATGATTAGCCACAAGGAGTGGATAATGTCACATCCAAACAACGCCTTTATCAGCGAACTCAAACGGCTGGTTGGCGCTTCTCACCTGCTTACCGACCCGGCCAAAACGGCCCGCTATCGTAAAGGCTTTCGTTCTGGTCAGGGCAATGCGCTGGCGGTGGTTTTTCCCGGTTCGCTGGTCGAATTGTGGCGCGTTCTGCAGGCTTGCGTTAACGCCGATAAAATTATTCTGATGCAGGCGGCGAACACCGGGCTGACAGAAGGTTCGACGCCAAACGGCAATGATTATGACCGGGAAATCGTGATTATCAGTACCCTGCGCCTTGATAAGTTGCACCTGCTGGATAACGGCGAACAGGTGCTGGCCTACCCTGGTACCACGCTCTATTCGCTGGAAAAAGCGCTTAAACCGCTGGGCCGCGAACCGCATTCGGTGATCGGCTCCTCATGCATTGGCGCATCGGTGATTGGCGGCATCTGCAATAACTCCGGCGGTTCGCTGGTACAACGCGGCCCGGCCTACACCGAAATGTCGCTGTTCGCGCGTATCGATGAGCAGGGCAAACTGGTGCTGGTGAACCATTTAGGTATTTCTCTGGGGGAAACGCCGGAGCAGATCCTCAGCAAGCTTGATGACGATCGAGTTAGCGATAGCGACGTGCTGCACGACCAGCGCCACGGCCACGATCATGATTACGTAACCCGCGTACGCGATGTCGATGCCGACACCCCGGCGCGTTACAACGCCGACCCGCAGCGCCTGTTTGAATCTTCCGGTTGCGCGGGGAAACTGGCAGTTTTCGCCGTGCGTCTGGACACTTTCCCGGCCGAAACACGCCAGCAAGTCTTCTACATCGGCACGAATCAAACGGCAGTGCTGGCGGAGATGCGTCGTCATATTCTGGCGAACTTCGAACACCTGCCGGTCGCCGGGGAGTATATGCATCGCGATATTTACGATATCGCCGAGCGCTACGGCAAAGACACCTTCCTGATGATCGATAAACTCGGCACCGATAAAATGCCGTTCTTCTTCACCATGAAAGGCCGCACCGAAGCGCTGCTGGAAAAGGCGACGGTATTTAAGCCGCATTTTATTGATCGCTCATTGCAAAAAATCAGCGGCTTTTTCCCGTCTCACCTGCCACCGCGCATGAAAGCGTGGCGCGATAAATATGAACACCACCTGCTGCTGAAAATGTCCGGCGATGGCATTGCGGAAGCAGAAAACTGGCTGAAAACCTACTTTGCCAGTGCCGAGGGTGATTTCTTTGTCTGCACACCGGAAGAAGGGAGCAAAGCATTTTTACACCGCTTTGCTGCCGCCGGTGCGGCAATTCGTTACCAGGCGGTCCATGCCGATGAAGTGGAAGATATTCTGGCGCTGGATATCGCGCTGCGCCGCAATGACAGCGACTGGTTTGAGCATCTGCCGCCGGAAATCGACAGCCAACTGGTGCATAAGCTCTATTATGGCCACTTTATGTGCCATGTTTTCCACCAGGATTACATTGTGAAAAAAGGCGTGGATGCCCATGCGCTGAAAGAGCAAATGCTGGAACTGTTACGCCAGCGTGGCGCGCAGTATCCGGCCGAACATAACGTCGGGCATCTGTATGAAGCCGCCGAACCATTAAAACGTTTTTATAAAGAAAACGACCCGACAAACAGCATGAACCC
Organism: Kosakonia sp. LAM2021; assembly: GCF_016620385.1. Lineage (NCBI taxonomy): Bacteria > Pseudomonadati > Pseudomonadota > Gammaproteobacteria > Enterobacterales > Enterobacteriaceae > Kosakonia > Kosakonia sp. LAM2021. Next base: position 436,855 of record NZ_JAENHT010000001.1, on the reverse strand, counting down.
CGGCATCGGTAAAACCAGCAAACGTAAGTTCTGGCAGGAAGAATCTGTTACGGATAACGCATCGTCAACGGCGATGAAATAACCCGGCGACGGGCTGTATTGTGTGCTCCTTTCGTAATAGAGTAGCGAACAGCGCCAGAGAAACGTTTCTATGGCCGCCTGCTTTGAAGGAGCACACCCGTCATGTCAGCTGTCGATATCTTATCCGGTCCTGCGGTGGTAGTGCGCGACGCCTGCCCTGACGACGTTCACGCCATCGCCTCGCTTTACGCCTGGCATGTTCTGCACGGCCGCGCCTCCTTTGAAGAAGTCCCGCCCACTATTGATGAAATGCGCACCCGCATGAATCGCATCGCGAAAGAGGGTTTGCCGTGGATGGTGGCGCTCTATCACGGCATCGTGGTCGGGTATTGCTATGCAGGTTATTACCGTCCCCGCGAGGCGTATCGCTATACCCTTGAAGAGTCGATTTACGTGGATGCCAGCATGACCGGACGCGGCATTGGCAGTACGTTGATGAGCGCATTGATCGCACGCTGCGAAGAGGGCCCGTGGCGGCAACTGATTGCGGTGATTGGCGATGGCAACAATAATTCGGGTTCGCTGCGGCTGCATAAAAAGCACGGTTTTGAGATTGCCGGGCAGTTGCGAAGCGTCGGCTACAAGAAAGGCGACTGGCGGGATACGCTGATTATGCAGCGTCCACTCAACGACGGTGACTGGACGCTGCCGGAATAATTAATCGTTTTGCGCGGTCTGCTCACCCGCAGACGGGTTTTGCGCCATCTGCGCCGCTTTCTGGCGCTTATAGCTTAATGCAGACGCCGGAACCGGCTGCACTTTGCCGGTTTCAATCCAGGTACGTAAACGGCTGGCATCGGCAAAGTGGGTAAATTTGCCAAACGCATCCATCACCACCAGCGCCACCGGTTTGTTGTTGATCACGGTGCGCATCACCAGGCAGTGCCCTGCCGCATTGGTAAAGCCGGTTTTGGTCAACTGAATGTTCCAGTTATCGCGGTACACCAGGTGGTTAGTATTGCGAAACGGCAGCGTGTACGCCGGGTTGGCAAAGGTCGCCATCTCTTCACGCGTGGTACTGAGCTGACCAATCAGCGGATACTGTTTGGTGGCAATCAGCAGCTTGCTCAGATCGCGTGCGGTCGAGACGTTGTGAATCGACAGCCCCGTAGGTTCAACATAGCGCGTATTGCTCATGCCTAACGCTTTCGCTTTGGCGTTCATCGCCGCGATAAAGGCGTTATAACCGCCCGGATAGTGGTGCGCAAGGCTTGCTGCCGCGCGGTTTTCCGAGGACATCAGCGCCAGCAGCAGCATATCTTTACGGCTGATTTCGCTATTGAGGCGCACGCGAGAATAGATCCCTTTCATCTCCGGCGTCTGGCTGATATCCACTTTGAGTTTCTCATCCAGCGGCAGGTGCGCATCCAGCACCACCATCGCCGTCATCAGCTTGGTAATGGAAGCAATAGGACGCACCAGATCAGGGTGGCTGGAGTAGATAACCTGATTGGTTTGCAGATCGACAATCATCGCGCTACCTGAAGCGATTTCAGGTTGTGCGGCGGTGGTCGCCGCTGTGGTTTTCGCGACGGCAAACGGCGCCACGGGCGCAGCCAGGATTAACGCCAGGCTTAATAAGGAAACTCGAAATTTCTGCATGGTGAGACTTCTGAAAATTATTCACGCACGTTATTACGCACACCGCTTCTGTCAGCCGGAGCAATAACAGAGCTGGCTTTGGCATAATAGCCGCCACGCAGGGTTGTCGCCAGAGGATAATCGTTGCGAGAGATTGCGTTGCCGACATTTACGCCAGCAACGCAACAGGTTTAGAACAGGCGGTAACCGTAACCCCACAGGATCACCGTCAGCGCCAGCAGCACTTCGAGCACCAGCACCCCGATCGCCAGCGTCGAGCTTGAGAAACTCAACCCCTCTTCTTTATTGATATTCAGGAAGGTCGGGATACCGACATACAGTAAGTAACCGGTATAAAACAGCGCCACCGTCCCCACCAGCGCGCAGAGCCACACCAGTGGATAGAGCGCCACAATCCCACTGAGAAACAGCGGCGTCGCCACATAACCGGCGAATACCATACAGCGTCCTAATGAAGGCCGCTGCGGCAAGCTACGCGCCATCCACCAGATAACGCGGCCCATCACCGCCACGCCTGCCAGCATCAACGCATAGAACAGCACAGCCAGATAGAAACCGGTAAACAATGACAGCGTCACCACACTGTTTTCGCCAAAATTCCAGCCGATTTGCGTGGTACCAATAAACGCGCAAACAACCGGAATCGCCGCCATGATTAATACATGGTGAGTGTAGTGATGCGAAATTGTCTCGTTTTCGCCCTTGATAACCTGCATTTCACGATCGGGATGGGAAAAGAGTCCCCAGACATGGTTCATAACGCCCCCTCGCTGACAGCCCGAACATCGACACTGTCAGTATAATTCACTATTACGATTATTTTTTGTACAGCAACAAAAATGCCGCGACAACGAAACGGCGTCATTCCGGCGAAGGCGCAATATCGGGTGTATGCTTATAAGCGTTTTACCGGGAGGACGTAAAAACAATGGATATCAATCATCTGATTAGCCAGTACGGCTACGCCGCGCTGGTGATTGGCAGTGTGGCTGAAGGGGAAACAATTACCCTGCTGGGCGGTGTTGCCGCGCACCAGGGGCTGTTACGGTTCTGGCTGGTGGTGGTATCCGTGGCGCTTGGCGGCATGATCGGCGATCAGCTGCTTTATCTCGTCGGCAGACGCTACGGCACGAAAATCCTGCGCCGCTTCTCCCGCCACCGGGACAAAATCCACCAGGCGCAGTCGCTTATTCGCCGCCATCCCTACCTGTTTGTTATCGGCTCACGTTTTATGTACGGCTTTCGCATTATTGGCCCGCTGTTGATTGGTACCAGCCGTTTGCGACCGAAAATTTTTCTGCCGCTCAACATTGTTGGCGCCATCGTCTGGGCGCTGCTGTTTACCACGCTCGGTTACGTAGGCGGGGAAGTGATTGGCCCGTGGCTGCACCAGTTCGACCAGCATGTAAAACGCTGGATCTGGCTGATTCTCGCCATCGTGCTGGTAGTTGCGCTGCGCTGGTGGTTCCATCATCGGCGGAAAAAACGCCAGCGCAACGCGTCAAACGACTAAGCCGTTTTCGGTTTGAACTGCGGATTAGCCAGCATAAATCCGCCATCAATAATCAACGATTGTCCGGTGGTGTAGCTGGCATGTTCTGAACAGAGCCAGGCGACCATGCTGGCTATCTCTTTGGTGGTGCCCGGTCTTGTCAGCGGAACAATGGGCAACGAACCCGGTTTTGCATCTTCATCGCGCATGTTATTCATCGGCGTGGCTATCGCCCCCGGCGCGACGGCGTTCACCAGAATATTGTGATCCACCAGCTCCAGCGCCATCGATTTGGTTAACCCGCCGAGCGCGTGTTTGGCGGCGGTATAGGCGCTGGCGTCCGGCAACGGCGTGTGCTCGTGCACCGAGGTGATATTGACGATGCGCCCGCCCTGCCCCTGCTGCACCATATGCCTGGCGGCGATTTGCGAGCAGAGAAACGCGCCGTCGACATCCACGGTGAAAATGCTGCGCCAGTCCTCAAATTTCATATCAAGAAACGGGGCTTTGCTCATCGCCCCGGCGTTATTCACCAGTACATCAATGCGCCCGAAACGGGAAATCAACGTCTCAATCGCCTGCGCACCTTCCGGCAACTGGCTGAGATCGAGGTGGATGGTTTCCGCCCGCTGCCCAAAATCCTCAACATGCAACGCAGCCTCTTTCGCGCCATTTTCGTCCGAATGCCAGGTAATACCGATATCAAATCCCTGTTCCGCCAGCATCAGCGCACACTGTCGGCCAATCCCGGAATCGGCGGCGGTCACAATCGCAACTTTAGTTACAGGCATAGGTCGTCCTCTGGTTAACAAATAGACAGGTAAGTATAGGAAAAAGGCACAACTGCGTGAGATTGCCTACGCTTTTAACTACCCGCATATAAAAAGGACGAAGAAAATGATGAAGATATTGCTTTGGGCAATCCTGATTATCTTTCTGATTGGTCTGCTGGTGGTCACCGGCGTATTTAAGATGATCTTCTAACTGTGCCGCCGGGTAGCGCCCGCTACCCGGCATTACGGATTAATTCCCCTTCGCGCTGTAATTCACCGGCACCCAGCGATAGCCGTTCTCCGCTTTCATCACTTTACCGATACCGGGAAAAGCAATATGCGCCGCTGCCACCCAGTCCCCTTCGCGCGCGACCTGCGCCAGCACATTTTCACGGGTTTTAACCGCCTGCTGCTGGTTAACATCGAAATGGATTGCCACTTCCGGCTGCGGCAGTTGCACCGGATGCGCATGAATAATATCGCCCCACAACATCAGCGTCTTACCGCCGTGAGTGACGCGGTAAATCACGCTACCTGGCGTATGACCTGGTGCCGGGATCGCTTCAATGCCGGGGATAATTTGCGTTGGCGCGCGGAAGGGGCTGAGCTTACCGGCATCCATCACCGGGCGCAGTGAGCGCTCGGATTCCGCAAAAGTATGGCGCTGCCCCTCTTCCACCTCTTTTTCATGTGCCGGGTTGAGCCAGAAATCGACATCCCGCTGATCGACCCGCACGGTGGCATTCGCAAATACCGGTTTGCCGTCGCGCTGCACACCGCCTGAATGATCGGCATGAATATGCGTCAACAGCACCGTATCAATGGTGGCCGGATCAATGCCCGCCGCGCGCAGGTTTTCCGGCAGATGACCGCCCGCGTCGCCAAACAACTGCCCGGCACCGGCATCCACCAGAATCAACTGCTTACCGGTGTTAATCACAAAGGCGTTGATCGAGGTTTCGGCATTGACGGGTAAACTGGCCTGCGCCATCCGTTCCTGCAACTGCTCCGGGGTAATATTGGTCAGCAGTTTGTCAAACGGCACCGCTACGGTGCCATCGGAAACGGCGGTGATTTGCCAGTCGCCCATTGCCATGCGGTAAAAACCCGGCGCTTGCGGCTGGTGCGTTGAGAGCGGTGTGGCAGCAATAGTGCCAAAACTCAAACTCGCCGTCGCCAGCGCCAACAGAAGTGGATAATGTTTCATACTCTTCTCCAGTCGTTTTCATTGCGCCAGTATCCGGCAACGGCTACTATCACTCCAATTGATTGGAGCAATAATGACTATCAAAGAGAATGATTTCCGCAAAATCGATCTTAACTTATTGATCGCCTTTGCCGTGCTGTTTCGCGAACAGAGCGTTTCTGCGGCGGCGGATAAGTTGCATCTGGGCCAACCGGCGGTGAGCGGTGTGCTGTCGCGCCTGCGCACCTTGTTTGACGATCCGCTGTTTATTCGTAGCGGCCATAAAATGCAGCCTACCGCGCGCGCCGTAGAGCTGCATACCGAGCTGCTGCCGTTGCTGGAGCAGTTGCAAAGCGCGCTGTTTCAGCAAACAGCCTTTGATCCACAAACGGCGAACGTTACGCTGACGCTCGGCATGGCGGACTGGGTGGAAATGTGGTTGATGCCAAAGTTGATCCCGGCGCTGCAACAGGCCGCGCCCGGTATGCGTCTGAATGTGGTGGCCAGCGATCCGTTCAGCGATGCCGGTCGGCTGGAAGGCGGCGAAATGGATATGGCAATAAGCGTCGCCGAGGCCGGGCCGCGCTGGCTGGAGCGCGAAGTGCTGACCACCATGCCGTTTATCACGCTCTGGCACCCGCAACAGCTGGCGTTGAGCGCACCGCTGGATATCGATACTTTTGCCGCACAGCCGCATTTAATGGTCAGCTACCGGGAAGCCACCAGCAGCCACTTCGACACGTTGCTGGCAAAAACCGGCCATCAGCGCCGCATCCACTACACTACGCCGCACTTCGCCGCCCTGCCGGGATTACTGGAGACCATGCCCGCACTCGCGACCGTACCAGCAGGTCTGGCGCAGGAGTGGCAGCGCACGCGAGGGTTTGCCAGCAGCCCGCTGCCGCTGGATGTGCAGCCAATTGAGGTGGCGATGCTGTGGCATCAGCGCCACAGCAGCGATCCGGCGGTAATGTGGCTGAAAGAATTTATCGCGAAACGCCTTAACTGACGCGTCTGCCCGGTTTCAGCGGGCAGAGCGTGTGTTATTTCAGACTCTCGCCGTTACTGGCGAGATACCCGTAAAAACTGTTCTTACGGCTGCGCGGCCTGGGTGCCGTTGCCGTTATCATCGCGCTCGACATCAATAAAACCGTAACGCCCGGCGCTCTCCGCTTTGGCGACGCTTTCCAGATCAACCGGTTTTCACCAGGTGTAACTTATCACCACTTGTGCGCGCGGCTGCCGCCCGGCGCCACGACAACAACGTGGTTTACTATTTTGGCGCTATTCATTCCGACCCCGGAAACAAAAAAACCTGACCTCCGGCAGTTGCCAGATGATCAGGTTTCGCCTGCCTGCGCAGTAACAATTCACACCGCACTTCAAACCAGCTTTATTCGGGCGAATAACGAGACAGCCTGCGAAAGGTTCATCGGCACGAGTCAGACGCCAATGCGGCTGCGCTGGCGAGCGATTGCTTGTGCGATATCGGCGGAATGTTTATAGGCGCGGATCTCGGTAAACAGCTCGCTGGCCTCAAGATATTCTTTGCGTAAATAGCCGAGCCACTGTTTGATGCGCGCAACGTGATACAAACCGGTATCGCCCTGCTTTTCCAGCCGTGAATATTTCGCCAACAATTCGACAACCTCCGGCCACGGCATACGCGGTTCGTTATATTTCACCACCCGGCTCAGATTGGGCACATTCAGCGCGCCGCGACCAATCATCACCGCATCGCAGCCAGTGGCAGCCATACAATCCTGCGCACTTTGCCAGTCCCAGATCTCGCCGTTGGCAATCACCGGAATGGTTAAGCGCTTGCGGATCTTGCCGATGGCGTGCCAGTTGATACACTCCGCTTTGTAGCCCTCTTCTTTAGTGCGCCCGTGAACCGCCAGTTCGCTGGCGCCGGCCTGCTGCACCGCATCGGCAATTTCAAACGCGCGTGCGGGGCTGTCCCAGCCCAGCCGCACTTTTACCGTCACCGGCAGGTGCGACGGCACCGCTTCACGCATCGCTTTTGCGCCACGGTAAATAAGCTCAGGATCTTTGAGCAACGTCGCGCCGCCGCCGCTGCCGTTGACCAGCTTCGACGGGCAACCGCAGTTGAGATCGACGCCCCAGGAGCCCAGTTCAACCGCGCGCGCCGCATTTTCCGCCAGCCACTGCGGGTATTGCCCTAAGAGTTGAATACGCACCAGCGTACCGGAAGGCGTGCGGCTTTGACGATGCAGTTCAGGGCAGATTTTATAGAAGGATTTTACCGGCAGGCGTTGATCCACCACGCGTAAGAATTCGGTGATGCACAAATCGTAATCATTAACCTCGGTCAGCAGCTCGCGCACCAGCGAATCGAGCACGCCTTCCATCGGCGCCAGTAATACACGCATATCTCGCCCCATAAAAAAGAGGCGCCATAGTAGCGTCTCTGTTCAGACGTGGAAAGTGCCTTTCTTCACTACACTTTGGGCTACGCCTGGCGGTAAATCTTGTGGGAATGCATAACGTTCCTGAATGGAATGTTTGGTATGCTCACAATTCATGATGTGATCAGTAGCACGTTTTTAGCTTTAATTGTATGATGAATGCGTTTCGACAAGGGCTTTCACCATGAGTAACTCACTGAATATTATCTGGCAGTATCTTCGTGCGTTTGTGCTTATTTACGCTTGTCTCTACGCAGGCATTTTTGTTTCATCGCTGCTGCCTATTGCTATTCCGGGCAGCATTATCGGCATGCTGATTATGTTCGTGCTACTGGCGCTGCAAATTCTGCCCGCCAAATGGGTTAATCCCGGCTGCTTTATTTTGATCCGTTATATGGCGTTGCTGTTCGTGCCCATTGGCGTAGGCGTGATGCAATATTACGACCTGCTGCGCGCGCAGTTCGGCCCGATTGTTGTTTCCTGTGCGGTGAGCACAATTATCGTCTTTTTGGTGGTGAGCTGGAGCACCCATCTGGTGCACGGCGAGCGCAAAGTGGCAGGACAAAAAGGTCAGAAAGAATGATGACGTATATCTGGTGGTCGTTACCGCTGACGCTGGCGGTGTTTTTCGCCGCGCGTAAACTCGCCGCGCGTTTCAAGCTGCCGCTGCTCAACCCGCTGCTGGTGGCGATGGTGGTGATAATCCCGATCCTGCTGGTGACGGGCATTCCGTATGACCACTATTTCCAGGGCAGTAAAATTCTTAACGATCTGCTGCAACCCGCTGTTGTCGCGCTGGCGTTTCCGCTCTATGAGCAGTTACATCAAATTCGCGCCCGCTGGAAATCGATTATTACGATCTGCTTTATCGGCAGCATGGTGGCGATGTTTTCCGGTACTGCCGTTGCGCTGCTGATGGGCGCGACACCGGAAATTGCGGCGTCGATATTACCGAAATCCGTCACCACACCGATTGCAATGGCGGTTGGCGGCAGCATTGGCGGTATCCCGGCAATCAGTGCGGTCTGCGTGATCTTTGTTGGCGTATTGGGCGCCGTGTTCGGCCATACCTTGCTGAACCTGATGCGTATCACCACGAAATCAGCACGTGGTCTGGCGATGGGCACCGCCTCGCATGCGCTGGGTACCGCGCGCTGCGCCGAGCTGGATTATCAGGAAGGGGCATTCAGTTCGCTGGCGCTAGTGATTTGCGGGATTATCACCTCGCTGGTCGCACCGTTTCTGTTCCCGGTGATCCTCGCGTTGCTGGGATAAAATTTGCGATACGTCGCGCATTTTTAATTTGAGTTTCATAAGTTGCACATACAGCGTGAAGCGAATCACACATTGAGGCTATACAGCCCCGTAAACTACGATTCCAATACACTGCTATGAGGCACAGCTATGCATTCACGTTTTCACCCTGCTTTTTCCGGGCTTGCGGAGAATTTACAGACCGCACTGGCTCCTCTGCTGGCGGATGATCACTTCCCCGCCATGCTGAGCGCAGAGCAGGTGGCAACTTTGCAAAGCGCGACGGGGCTGGACGAGGACGCGCTGGCGTTTGCGTTGCTGCCGCTCGCCGCCGCCTGCGCCCGCACTGACCTTTCCCATTTCAACGTGGGTGCGATTGCGCGTGGCGTCAGCGGAACATGGTACTTCGGTGCCAATATGGAGTTTGCTGGCGCGACGATGCAACAAACCGTGCATGCCGAGCAGAGCGCCATCAGCCATGCCTGGCTGCGCGGTGAAAAAGCGCTCTCTTCCATCACTGTTAACTACACGCCGTGCGGCCACTGCCGCCAGTTTATGAATGAACTGAACAGCGGCCTGAATCTGCGCATTAACCTGCCGGGTCGCGCGCCGCATACGCTGGGCGATTACCTGCCGGACGCGTTTGGTCCCAAAGATCTGGATATCAAAACGCTGTTAATGGATCAACAGAACCACGGTTTTTCACTGAACGGGGATGAGGTAACGCAGGCGGCCATTCATGCAGCCAATAAAAGCCACTCGCCTTACACGACTTCACCCTCAGGCGTGGCGATTCTTTGCCGCGACGGGCGCATCTTCAGTGGGAGCTATGCGGAAAACGCCGCCTTCAACCCAACGCTGCCGCCGTTGCAAGGCGCACTGAATCTGCTTAGCCTTAGCGGTTTTGATTACGCGGATATTCAACGCGCGGTACTGGCGGAACGCGCCGATGCGCCGCTAACCCAATGGGATGCCACCGCCGCCACGCTGCGCGCGCTGGGATGTGATAAAGTTGAACGCGTTTTGCTGAGTAAATAATTCTCGCTGCGGGTTCGCGCCCGCAGTGATGAAAAACCCCGCAATTGAACTGCCGTTTCTTGCGCTTGCCGTACGGGTAAAGTAGCCTGAGGGACATTCTAATCCTGTTCGAGTCTGCTGCATGTTAAAGCGTTTTACTTACAGCTTGTTAGTCCTTATCGGCTTACTACTGTTGACTGCGCTTGGCCTAGACCGCTGGATGAGCTGGAAAACCGCCCCCTACATTTACGACGACTTGCAGGATCTTCCCTGGCGCCAGGTCGGCGTCGTCCTCGGCACCGCGAAGTACTACCGCACCGGCGTTATCAATCAATATTATCGCTACCGGATCCAGGGCGCGCTTAATGCGTATAACAGCGGCAAGGTTAACTACCTGTTGCTGAGCGGCGATAACGCGCTGCAAAGTTACAACGAACCAATGACCATGCGTAAGGATTTGATTGCCGCTGGTGTCGATCCTGCCGACATCGTGCTGGATTACGCCGGTTTCCGTACGCTCGATTCGATAGTGCGCACCCGGAAAGTCTTCGACACTAACGATTTCATTATCATTACCCAACGTTTCCATTGTGAACGCGCGCTGTTTATCGCCCAGCATATGGGGATTCAGGCGCAGTGTTACGCCGTGCCGTCGCCGAAAGATATGTGGAGCGTACGCGTACGCGAGTTTGGTGCGCGGCTGGGCACGATTGCCGATCTTTACATCTTCAAGCGTGAGCCTCGCTTCCTCGGCCCGCTGGTGCCTATTCCGTCAATGCAGGAAGTGCCGGACGACGCGCAAGGCTACCCGGCAGTCACCGCCGAGCAGCTTATCGATATGCAAAAGAAAGGAAAAAACTGAAGCGTTAGCTCATTGATGCGTTGCGGCTGTTGGTTTTTACTGGGCGGACAAGCGTAAAACCCCGCTCCACAAAATGGCGGTGATCGATAACCGCACGGCTGGCTTTATCGAGCGTCCAGTGGCCATTTAACGCGTTGAAGGACAATGCTTTCTCCCCGTCCGGCGTATTAACCAGGTATTCCCCGCTTTTTAAGTACCCTGTGCTACATACAATTCGCGCTGGCGGGCTGTTCTTCATTCTGAACTCTATTTTGCGAAAGCCGGTGGGTACCGGGCAAAAGTAAAAGAACGGCAAGGACGTGATTTTGATATCGCCAAGTGAAGCAATCACGTCGCCATCGCGCAACAGTTCGACATTTTTCAAAGAGAAGTTAACAGGAGTGTTTTTTTCATGCGGTAAGTTATCAACAGTAAAATAAACAAAATTCATAAGCGCCCCTGAGCTGCGGATACAACATCATTCACAGATTCATTCTTTCAAGCGTAAGTAGCTATGGGCATACAGGCATTCAGAATTGACTTAAATATCGGGCACATGGAATGCACCCGAAGTGCAAGCGAAGCGTCAGGCCACTTTGCTCTCATGCTGTTGCAGGCTACGCTCAAGGTCGTAGATCAGGCTTCTCACCATATCAGGCGTTAAATTAAAAAAGGGCGAATCAAACGTTGTTGCTCCCGCGCCGCAGGGGCCTGTGCTGCAACCAAACTTCATGACCACACCATCTAAATCTTCAACCACCCCAACCTGCCAGCCAATCACCGAAAGTGCAGGAAATGCGCACTCACTGTTCATCCCCAATCTCCTTATTAATATTGCGACTTTATTGAGCGTAGCACCGAAGCAAAAAATTTAACAACTCGCCGAGAGCGAAGTTTTTTGGCGCAAGGCAGTGGGTTTAAGCCATGGCAGAAGGCAGCAAACAGGCAAAAAAAAGCCCGCTCGTTGAGCGGGCCGGGTATAGATGATGGCGTTATTTTTTACGTGCGTATTTCAGCGAATCCAGCGCCACAGCGAAGATAATGATGCCGCCCTTGATGATGTACTGCCAGTACGGGTTAATACCGATATAGGTCAGACCGTAGTTGATGACGGTGAAGATAATCACACCGGTCACTACGCCAAGCACTGTGCCCACACCGCCGCTGAAGGAGACCCCGCCAACCACGCAGGCGGCGATGGCGTCCAGTTCATACATAAAGCCAAGGTTGTTGGTGGCAGAGCCGATACGGCCCGCTTCCAGCATCCCGCCGAAGGCATAGAACACACCGGACAGCGCGTAAATCATCAGCAGGTTCAGCGCCACGTTAACGCCGGAGACTTTCGCCGCTTCCGGGTTACCACCGATGGCGAAAATGTTTTTGCCAAAGCGGGTTTTGTTCCACAGCACCCAGACGAACGCCACGGCGATCAACGCATAGAAGGTGATATACGACAACCGGAAACTGCCCAGCGCAATAAAGCCCTGCGTAAAGGTCGAGAAGCCGCTGTCGAAGCCGGAAATCGGCGACGCGCCCACAAAGTCGTAGTACAGGGAGTTGATACCGTAAACGATGATCATCGTACCCAGCGTGGTGATAAACGGCGTCACGTTCAGGTATGCAATCACGATACCGTTCACCAGACCAATCACCGCACCGATGGCGCAAACAATCAGGATCACCACCGGAATCGGCATTGTCGCCATATCCGGGAAGACCTTGTTGACGTTTTCCATCGATTGCAGCAGCGTTGCGGCAACTACCGCCGCGAGGCCAACCTGGCGTCCGGCGGAAAGGTCAGTCCCTTGGGTAACAATCAGCCCCGCCACGCCCAGCGCGATAATAATACGCACGGAGGATTGGGTCAGAATATTACTTAAGTTCAGCAGACTTAAGAACGTGGGATCCTGAAAAATGATAATGGCCAGTAACACTAAAAGAACAACGTAAATACCGCCGTCTTTCAGATAAGTGAGAAAAGTTTTCTTATTTAACGCACTCATGAGGAGCCCCTGATCTTAAAGGTGCAAAGACGCAAGACGGAGAATTTCGTTTTGCGTTGTCGTTTTAGTATCAACAATTCCGGAAACGAGGCCATTGCTCATAACCAGAATACGGTCAGTGATGCCTAACAACTCAGGCATTTCAGAGGAAATAATAATGATCCCCTTATTCTTTTTCGCCAGTTCGGCAATCAGTTGGTAAATTTCAAATTTAGCCCCAACGTCAATACCACGGGTCGGCTCATCAAGCATTAAAATTTCTGGCTGTGTTAATAACCAGCGACCAATAACCACTTTTTGCTGGTTACCACCGGAAAGCGAACCAATTTGTGTACGGTGGCCGGGTGTTTTAACACGCATGGAGTCAATAACCCACTGGGTATCACTCTTCATACGGCTATTATCCAGCAAGCCGACTTTATTTTTGTAATTCTGAATATTCGAGATTAGTGAGTTAAATCCGATATCAAGATAAGCATAAATACCGGTAGAACGGCGTTCTTCGGTCACCAGCGCAAAGCCATTATTAATCGCTTCATTAGCGGTGTGATTATTAATCAGTTTGCCATGAAGTTTAATGGTGCCAGCGGACTTTTCGCGAATGCCAAATAACGTCTCAACAATATCAGTACGTTTCGCCCCGACCAGACCTGCGATACCGAGAATTTCGCCTTTGCGCAAATCAAAGGAGATATCGCGAATAGAGGGCTGGCGCAACGAGGTGAGATTACGCACTTCAAGAATGGTTTCGCCCGGCACGTTGTGCTTGTCCGGGAAGCGCTGGTTCAGGGAACGACCAACCATCATCGCGATGATCTTGTCCATATCCAGCCCTTCCAGCGGCTGGGTGGCAATCCACTGGCCGTCGCGCAGAATCGTAATTTCATCGCACAGCTGGAATATCTCTTCCATTTTATGGGAGATATAAACGATTCCGCAGCCACGCTCTTTCAGTTTACGGATAATTTTAAACAGATGATTGACTTCTTTTTCCGTCAGCGAAGAAGTCGGTTCATCCATAATGACAATTTTGGCGTCGTAAGAGAACGCTTTGGCAATTTCAATCATCTGCATTTGTGATACAGATAATGTTCCCACGCGTGCTTTAGGGTCGATATCAATATCCAGCTCATCAAAAATGGCTTTGGTATCGTGGAACATTTTATCCTGATCGACAAACATGCCTTTGGTCGGGTAACGACCCAGCCACATATTGTCCATCACGGAACGTTGCAACACCAGGTTGAGTTCCTGGTGAACCATCGAAATACCATTTTCCAGCGCTTCTTTCGCGGAATGGAAGTCGATTTCTTTCCCCTGAAAAAGAATGCTACCGGAATCTTTTTGATAGATCCCAAAAAGACATTTTAATAATGTTGATTTCCCCGCACCGTTCTCGCCCATTAATGCATGGATAGAGTGCGGACGGACTTTCAAATTGACATTATCGAGTGCCTTTACGCCTGGAAAAGACTTGTTGATATTGCTCATTTCCAACAAGAATTCACCTGACGACTGAGTATTATTGCTGACCATAATTATACCTTGTTGGCCTGGCATATCGTGTTATAAGGGCGCAACAGTCGTTGCGCCCAATGAGAACATGCTTTCTTAATATTATTTACCGGCGATTTCAGCCAGGTTGTCTTTATCTACACCAACGTAAGGAATACGAACAATTTTATTGTCGATTTTCCAGTTAGTGCCATCTGCCGCGCCTTTACCTTCGGCAAGGTTTTTCGCCAGATCAAAGCTTGCTTTCGCCTGGTTGTTCGCATCATTCAGCACGGTACCGGCCATTGCACCGGATTTCACCAGCGCCAGAGCTTCTGGCAGCGCATCGACGCCAAATACCGGAATAGCAGATTTGTTGTGCGCTTTCAGTGCTTCAACCGCGCCCATTGCCATCGCGTCGTTGTTAGCGATAACCACTTCAATTTTGTTAGCGTTCGGGCCAGAGAGCCAGGCGTCCATTTTGTCTTTCGCCTGAGCGGTATCCCACATTGCGGTATCCAGAGCCAGCTGCTGGGTTTTAATGCCCTTATCGTTCAGCTCTTTGATAACGTAAGTGGTACGTGCTTCAGCATCCGGGTGGCCCGGCTCGCCTTTCAGCAGTACGAACTGGATCTGACCATCTTTGTTCAGATCCCAGCCCGGGTTCGCCGCCCAGTGTTTAGCAATCAGGTCGCCCTGAATCACGCCGGATTCTTTGGAATCGGTACCCACGTAGTAGGCTTTATCGTAGCTATCCAGCGCTTTGCGAGAAGGTTCTTTGTTAAAGAAAACAACCGGAACGTTTTGACCACGCGCTTTCTCAATCACCGTACCTGCCGCAGCTGGGTCAACCAGGTTGATCGCCAGTGCTTTTACGCCTTTCGCCAGCAGCACGTCAATCTGGTCGTTCTGTTTGGATTGGTCATTCTGCGAGTCGTTCATCAGCAGCTGAACATCTGGCGCTGCTTTGGCGTCTTTCTCAATAGCCTTACGGACAACGGACATAAAGTTGTCGTCATATTTATAGATGGTCACACCAATGCGGGTATCCGCTGCGTGTGCGGCTGCGCCAAAAAGCATGCTTGCCATAACAGCAGACAGAGTCAACACCTTCTTATTCATGGTATCTCCGGTTTTTTTATATGCAGGGTAGTTCTTGTGAATAATGCTCGGCGGGTCAGTTGTTACGAAGACGTTACTGCCGACCGAAGTTCACTCTAAAAATCCATTCGTCCGTGTCCGGGTAACGCTCCAGAAGTTCGCTTTCTTCGATGTTTCAAAGCGCTCACTTATAGTGAAAGTGATTAATCACCGTTACATCGTGTTTCAGCTTCTAAAACGCTGACATCATAGTCAGCGCCTTGTTAAGATACTGTGAATTTACTCACAGATTGAAAACGGTTACATCATCGAAGTTTATAAGTTAGTGATCGGTGCCACAGTTTGCCGCGCGGTCACGGAATGGCGGCGTACCAGCGTCGGCATAAAGCAGTGCGCAGCCTCTGGATCCAGCTTACCTGCGGCTCCCTGCAACGCCAGCTCGGTTGCCAGGCGCGCCATTGACGCGACCGGGTAACGCACCGTCGTCAGTTGCGGATCGGTGTAACGCGCAATGGGAATATCATCGAAACCAATCAGTGATAAATGCTGTGGCACCGCAATGCCGTTGTCTTTCAGCGCCGTCAGCGCTCCCGCCGCCATGCTGTCGTTATAGGCGAAGACCGCGGTCAGTTGCAGGTTGCGCCCGAGCAATTCCACCATCGCCGCTTCACCGCCCTGCATGTCCGGCGAACCGGTGCCAACCCAGCTATCCGGGGCGTTGATCCCCTGCTCTTCCAGCGCGCGGAACCACCCTTCACGGCGCATATCGTTGTCTTCAATTTGATGGCTGGAGGCCAGATAACCGATGCGCTGATGACCGTTATTGAGCAGCATGCGCGTCGCCATCACCGCCCCGCTGATGTTATCAAGGCAGACGCAGCGGTGCGCATAGCCTGGCACCAACCGGTTGATCAGCACCATGCCGGGGATCTGCTCCATAAAACCTGTCAGCTCCTCATCGCTTAGTGCTTTTGAGTGAACAATCAGGGCGTTACAACGCTGGCGGATCAGGACTTCAATGGCGTGACGCTCCTTTTCCGCCTCGTGATAACTGTTGCCAATCAGCACATATTTTTGGTGCTGCTGCGCAACCGTATCTACTGCTTTCACCAGCGCACCGAAAAAGGCATCAGAGACGTCCATCACCACCACGCCAATGGTGTCGCTAACCTGCGTCGCCAGCGCCTGGGCGTTGGCATTCGGGCGATAACCCAGCTGGGCGACGGCTTTCATCACCGTTTCGCGCGTTTCCGGGCTGACCAGCGCACTGTTATTGAGCACGCGGGACACCGTCGCGACAGAGACGCCCGCATGCCGGGCAACGTCACGAATGGTGATCATTTTTACCCACCTTTTCTGGATTGCGGCAGTTCACAGCCACCCCCTGTGTTAAGTAAGGAGGCTATTCTGGCAGCGAGCAGGCGATTGCTACGTGAGTGGCATCACATGAATGGAAACGGTTACATCCGTTTTGTTAATGATTGTGATCCAGATCGTTATCTGGATGTGCGTGCTAATGATGCCCCTGCAGCACGAGCGGTCAATTGCCGCCATAGCCATTCCATTGGTCCCTGACGAAAACGCCTGAGCCAGAACAGAGAGAAGAGGATATTCACCGCCCACACCGCAGGTACAAAAGCCAGCAGTTGCAGACGGTCGAACTGCATAAACAGCCCGAAACGATTGAATAAGGTGATGCAGATTAGCGTTTGCAGCAGATAGTTAGTGAGCGCCATACGTCCAACGCAGGCAATGGCATTGACCAGTTTGTAACCGCAGATTTGCGGCCAGAACCCCCACGCCAGCGCCGCGTAACCCACCGCCTGTAGCGGCGCGCCAAGTTCACGCGGCGCTTGCAGAAGAAAAGCGCACCAGCGATACGACCAGCCAAGCTGCCACTGGGCAATAATCGCCGGGATATTTATCAGTAGCCCTAAGCCAATCAGCAGCACAGCCATTCGGCGGTAATGGCGCTGGCTGAATTGCCCTTTCAACCAGCCGCTGCGCATCAGCGCCGCGCCTGTCAGCATCATGCCCGCCAGTTGCCAGCCATATTGCGCCCCCAGCGCCAGCAGCGCGTTAGAGAGCATATCCGCACGATTGCTGATGGCCTCACCGAGGCTGCCACTGACTCGCCACCAGGTTTCGTACTGCACATTTGCCGCATCCGGCAACCAGGAGCGGTTCGGCTGCGAACCCGAAATGCCCGCCAGCAATAACAGAACAGCAATGCCAATCAGGTACAGCACCACGCCAGTGTTGAACATCGTCTTCACGTTCTGCGCATCGCGCACCATGCGCCAGGCAATCAGCCCCACCAGTCCATAAGCCAGCAGAATATCGCCATCCCAGAAAAAGAGACCATGAATGAAACCGAGCAGTACCAGCAGCGTCAGGCGCGACTGGATCCAGCGCTTACCGCGCGGCAGCAACATTTGCAGACCCGCACCGAACAAAATGGCAAACAGCGAGAGGAATTTCACCTGAGCAAAGAGATCGAGCAGCGCCCAGGTCCATGCATCCGACGCGGTGATGTCGCCGTACCAGGCAGGGTTAAGATAGGCCGCCTTTGGCAAACCAAAGGCGGTGATATTCAGCAACAGGATTCCGAGAATGGCGATGCCACGAATAAAATCCAGCGTGACATTCCTCTCCATGTCGGCGGCTCCAGCGAATTAGTTAGTGTGGCGGACGGCGCGCAGGAACTCCTGGCGGGTATTCTGGCTCGACTTGAACAAGCCACCAAGCGAAGTGGTCGTCGTCGCGCTGGTCGCATCGCGGATGCCGCGCGCTTTCACGCAATAATGCACCGCATCAATAGAAACCGCGACATTGTTAGTGCCGAGCAGCGTTTGCAGCGCGGTAAGGATCTGCTGCGTCAGTCGCTCCTGTACCTGCGGGCGCTGCGCAAAAAACTGCACGATACGGTTGATTTTCGACAGGCCAATCACCGAGTCCTTCGGAATATAGGCAACGGTGGCTTTGCCGTCGATAGTGACAAAATGGTGTTCGCAGGTGCTGGTCAGCGTGATATCGCGCACCGTCACCATCTCATCGACTTTCATTTTATTTTCAATAACGGTGATCTTCGGGAAGTTAGCGTAATCAAGGCCGGAGAAGATCTCATCGACATACATTTTGGCGATGCGATGCGGCGTTTCCATCAGGCTGTCATCATTCAGATCGAGATTCAGCAGTTGCATAATCTCGGTCATATGCCCGGCGATAAGACGTTTACGGGATTCGTTATCCATTTGCACCGGTGGGCGCAGCGGCGTTTCCAGACCACGGGCAACCAGAGCCTCGTGAACGAGCGCCGCTTCTTTACTGAGTGATGACATGTTTATTATTCTCCTGCAGGTGTGGCGAACTTCGCGTTGTTAACGCAAAGTGAGCGAACATTGTGCGTGAGGTCGCGCACATAATCCAGCCCCGGCGGCGATAATTATTGAAATCGCTGCCACCTTTCAGGCCGTGCGTTTCCAGACTAAAACCCCGCCAATGACCAGGGCAATTGCCGCC
Organism: Kosakonia sp. LAM2021; assembly: GCF_016620385.1. Taxonomy (NCBI): domain Bacteria; kingdom Pseudomonadati; phylum Pseudomonadota; class Gammaproteobacteria; order Enterobacterales; family Enterobacteriaceae; genus Kosakonia; species Kosakonia sp. LAM2021. Next base: position 418,060 of record NZ_JAENHT010000001.1, on the reverse strand, counting down.
ACGCCAAGCGCCGGTTCAAGCTGCTGCGTAAGCCAGGTGGAAAGCGCGGACGTCATAGGGCCAACCAGTTGCCCCATCGCATAGCCGGTAGTCAATAACCCGGCCATATAACGCGTGTGATTGGGCGCAAGCTCGCGTCCATACAGCAGAGAAAGCTGCACGGCGCAAAGAAATCCGCCGCCCACCAGCAACGCACCGCACACCAGCCCGCTCATCCCTGGCAGCAACCATGCCGCCAGTACGCCCGCGCCCTGCAACCACAGCACAACCGCCAACCGTTGATGGCTGTGACCAATGTGGCGCAGCAAAATACTGAGCGCTATCCCCACCACCGCTGCGGCACCAAACACCGGCCAGACAAACTGGGCAAACAAGCTGCCAGGAAAACGCAGCGCCGCCATTTGCGACAGGAATGTCGCCGGTAAGATATAGCCAAACCCGGCCAGGCTATAACTCCATACCAGCCGTTTAAGATCGGTGGTTAACTGTAGCGGCTGCGGCTTTTCTCCCGGCCGATGCCACTCGCCAGGACGCGGCAAATAGCGAGCAATTAACGCTACCAGCAGCAGCGCCAGCACGCCATACACCTGCCAGGCGGAGGCAGCGCTTAAGCCTTTTGCCTGAATTGCCACCGCCAGCAGGCCGCTTAATGCAATACCCGCGCCCGGCCCGGCGAATACCGCGGCGCTCAGCCCTGGCTTTCCGGCATGCGCCAGCCGCTCGTTGGTCCAGGCGGCAATCAACACCATCGCCCAGCCGCTCATTGCGCCAATCACCAGGCGCAACGCGCCGTGAAGCAGCGCGTTATCCGCAAGCGAAGAGAGAAAAGTGAGTGCCACCGCGCCGCCAATACCAAGATAAAGACGGACCTCGATATGTCGCTGCGCGCGCATTGCGTCCCAGGCACCAAGCAGATAGCCGAGGTAGTTAATCGCCGCCACTAGCCCGGCGCTGGTCAGGGTGAGTTGTTCGTCGCGGATCATTAACGGCACCTGCGGCGTAAAAGCAAAACGACCAATGCCCATCGCGACAACCAGCACAATAAACCCACACAGCGCCACACGTTGCGCCATTAGCGCCCCCAAATGTTAACGTAAAGTTATGTTTATGATGCAGTATGTTGCGTTTATGCGGAAGTGAAAGTTACTCACAGCAAAGGGAATAGTCTGTATGATGACAAGAAGTCACCTTACTTTGTTTGTAAAAATTCTAAGGAGCCCCGCATGGAAATGCTTGAAGAGCACCGCTGTTTTGAAGGCTGGCAACAACGCTGGCGCCACGACTCCGCCGTACTGAACTGCACGATGACACTTAGCATCTTTTTACCGCCGCAATACAGCGCAACACCGCCGCCGGTGCTGTACTGGCTCTCCGGTCTCACCTGCAATGATGAAAACTTCACCACCAAAGCCGGTGCGCAACGCGTGGCCGCAGAGTTGGGCATTGTGCTGGTGATGCCGGATACCAGCCCGCGCGGCGACGATGTAGCAGATGCGGACAGCTATGACCTCGGCAAAGGCGCGGGTTTTTACCTCAACGCCACCGGGCAGCCGTGGGCGGCGCATTATCGTATGTATGATTACCTGCGCGATGAATTACCTGCGCTTATCCAGTCGCAATTTAACGTCAGCGATCGCTGCGCTATCAGTGGTCATTCGATGGGCGGCCACGGCGCGTTGATCATGGCGCTGAAAAACCCCGGCCGTTATACCAGCGTTTCCGCCTTTGCACCGATCGTGAACCCGATGCAGGTGCCGTGGGGGCAAAAAGCGTTTCGCGCCTATCTGGGCGACGACGCGCAACAATGGCGTGAATGGGATAGCTGCGCACTGATGCTGGAAAGCAACGAAACTGACGCGATCCCAACACTTATCGATCAGGGCGATAATGATCAGTTCCTGGCCGATCAGCTACAGCCCGCGCGGCTTGCGGAAGTGGCACGGCAAAAATCGTGGCCGCTGACGCTGCGCATCCAGTCCGGCTACGATCACAGTTACTTCTTTATTGCTGCGTTTATTGAAGATCATTTGCGCTTCCATGCGCAGCATCTGCTGAAATAGCAGTAGTCCCGGCGGCGTCCTGCTGCCGGGCTTTCCTTATCAGAAGCGGTAATCCAGCGCCATGAAATAGCGGCGGCCATCTTCGTTGTAGCTGTAATCGTCGCGGCTGAGATCTTTATCGCCAAGGTTAAGCACACCCGCGCGCAGCTTGACGTTTTTCGTCGCCTGCCATGCGCCGCCCGCATTCCAGATTACGTAACCACCCGGCGTTACGCCCTGCGATACAGAGCGTTTTTCCCCGCTGTAGTTGGCGGAAACATAGAATGACCAGTCCTGCGTGGCTTGCCAGTCCAGCGTGCCGTTGGCGGTGTGGAACGGCAGATCCTGCAACGGTTTGTTGCCGCCACCGCTCAGGTTGCGGCCATCGTTATAGGTGTAATTCAGCGTCAGCTTCCACGCCTCATCGAACGGGATTTTCACTTCGGTTTCCACCCCCTGAATCCGCGCTTTATCAACGTTGTAGTAACGGAATACCGGCACCAGTACGCCGCTGGCATTACGCTCAAAACCGACGAAATTAGAGTAACCCGGTGCTTCGCTCAGGCTCGACGTACGGCTGATATTGATCATGTCCTCGATATTGTTCTGGAACGCCGTTACGCTGCCCTGTACGCCTTCCAGCCAGCCCTCTTCTCCGCTGTAGTAAAGCCCCAGTTCGAAACTTTCGCTGGTTTCTGGCTTCAGCTCCGGGCTGCCAACAATGCGGCAGCCGCCCCTGCAGGAGTTGGTGGCCCAGTCCGGGCTGAGCTGTAACAGAGAAGGCGCTTTAAATGCCGTCGCCCAACCGCCTTTCACGGTCAGCGTATCGGTGGCGCTATAAACCAGGTAAGCACGCGGGCTCCAGTGATCGCCATAGGTATCGTGGTCGTCCATACGGACACCGGTAGTCAGCGCCAACGGCTCGAAAACACGCCACTCATCTTCAACGAACAGCGCGTACTGGCTGGTCGAGGTTTCACTGCTGTCGCCGCCGGTCAGGTTAACAGGATCTTTTAAGGTGTCGTGACGCCACTCGCCCCCCAGCGTAACGAGCTGATTATATTGCCCCAGCGGCAGCACCACTTTGCCGTCGAGCGTATTGCTTTGCGAACGGATGGCGCTGCTGTTACCCGGATTTTTGTTATCGATCTGTTCGCCGTAGAAACGCAATTCACTGTTTACTTCGCCCCAGCGGCCATTGTGCGCCAGCGAGTAGTTTTGCCGGTCAAGGCGGTTTTTATCCAGCGAATCAGAGTTCCTGTCCTGGCGGTCGTAGCCATATCCGGCGGTAAAATCGTGATCGTCGGTTGGCGTCCAGGCAAACTCAACGTTGCCATCACGGCTGGTGAAACCTTCGATACGCGGCGACTGGCCGCTGGCATCCGTTTTAGAACTCTGCTGTTCATCTTTTTCGCGTTTTGCCACGCTGCCAAAGGCTTTTAGACCAAGCACACCATCAATCAACGGGCCGCTGGTGTAGAACTGGCCGTTCCATGTGTCACCGCGATCGCGGTGTTCCTGAATGGTGCTGTCGGCAGTAATACTGCCCGTCCAGCGCTGGCCGATTTTTTTCGTGATGATGTTCACTACACCACCAAGGGCGTCCGAACCATAAAGCGAAGACATCGGACCACGCACCACTTCAATGCGCTCAATGGCGTCGACCGGGATCCAGTTAAGGTCAAAATCGTTATGGCGGAAAACCGCATTGCGGGAGTTGACACGCTTACCGTCAATCAGAATCAGCGTGTAGCTACTGTTGAGGCCACGCAGGCTGACGCCTTTACGGTTGTCCCCTTCATTGGTGAGCTGAACGCCAGGCACCTCTTTCAGCACATCTTTCAGGTTTTGCACCGGTTTGCGCTGCAAATCGTCCTGGGTGATCACGCTGATACTGGCCGGCGCGTCTTTCAGGTTCTGCTCCGTTGCCGACGCGGTAACCACCAGCGTTTCGCCATTCTCTACGGCCATTACCGGCAGCGCCAAAGAAAGTGCGGACGCGCAGAGGCCTCCCCGGACGATGGGATTCAAGGTAAACATTCCGTAACTCCATGAGGTAACTACAAAAAAATGCGAAGAATACTGCTCACATACTGCAAAACCCGTCAGCGTTACATTGACCCTGACGGGGAAAATTATTGGCCTTCGGGCACAGCAATCCCGGGCAGACACCCTTGTTATTCAGGCACTTACATTAATGTAAACGATAATGATTATCAATTTCGCCAAATTAAAGTTATGTAAATTATCGCAGCGGGAGTGAATGTTGGCAGGGGCGAAAAAAAGCCCTCCATACAGAGGGCTAAAGAGTGAATTTATTTCGTGAAACGTTCCGGAAACTCCATTTCACTATAACGCACGAAACGGGTTCCTTTGGAAAATTTATAGCCTAACCAGATAATAAGGAACAGCGGGATACCGATATATGTCGCCGCAACTGCGCCCCAGTCAATGCGGTCAGCCAGGAAAGCCTGATAATTCTGCCCAAGCGTGATGACGAGGCACAGGGCGAAGGCGAAAATCGGCCCCAGCGGGAAGAAACCTGAACGGTACGGCAGGTTATCCAGCGAATGTCCCTGCGCCACATAACCGCGACGAAAACGGTAGTGGCTAATGGCAATGCCCAGCCAGGCGATAAAACCGGTCATGCCGGAAGTGTTCAGCAGCCACAAGTACACAGTCTGGTTGCCAAACATTGAGGTCAGGAAGCACAGCGCGGCAATCACCGTGGTGGCATACAGCGCGTTACGCGGCACGCCGCCTTTCGATAATTTCGCGAAAATGCGCGGCGCTTTGCCATCACACGCCAGCGTGTAGAGCATACGCGTGGAAGCATACATGCCTGAGTTCCCCGCCGACAGCACCGCCGTCAGGATCACTGCGTTCATCACCGCCGCCGCCGAGAGCAGACCTGCGTGCTCAAACACCAGCGTGAACGGGCTGACGCTGATATCTTTCACGTCGTTACGCAGCAGGCTGGGATCGGTGTACGGAATAATCAGGCTGATAATCAAAATCGCAAATACATAGAACAGCAGAATACGCCAGAACACCTGGCGCACCGCGCGCGGAATATTCTTCTCCGGATCTTCCGATTCCCCCGCCGCGATACCAATTAGCTCGGTGCCCTGGAAAGAGAAACCGACAATCATTGCCACACCGATCATGGCGGAAAAACCACCGGCAAATGGTGCATCGCCAATCGCCCAGTTGCTCCAGCCGGCCGGTTTTTCCCCCTGGAAAATACCGACAATCATCATCACGCCAACGATGATGAAAATAATGACGGTGGCCACTTTAATCAGCGAGAACCAGTACTCCGCTTCGCCGAAGCCTTTCACAGAGATGTAGTTAAGCAGGAAAATCACCGCGAGGAACAGCGTGCTCCAGATCCAGCCTGGCGTATCCGGGAACCACCAGGTCATCACCAATTGCGACGCCACCAGGTCAACGGCGATGGTCACCGCCCAGTTGTACCAGTAGTTCCAGCCCAGCGCGAAGCCGAAGCCCTCTTCCACATATTTCTGACCATAGGTGGAGAACGAACCAGAAACTGGCATAAATGCCGCCAGTTCACCCAGGCTGGTCATCAGGAAATAGACCATCAGGCCAATCAAAATATAGGAAAACAACGCGCCGCCGGGGCCCGCTGAAGAAATGGTCGCCCCTGATGCGACAAACAAACCTGTACCGATGGAACCGCCAATGGCGATCATCGTCAGATGACGCGCTTTGAGTTCTCGACGAAGCGTGGGCGCTTCTGTGGTTTTAGTTTCGGAAACCATAAGAAAATGCTATCCATCCAAAAAATGAGGCGCGATTGTAGCAAACGAAACGCAGGCCTTCCGGCATAAAACGCCTCTTATTAGAGACCTTCATGATCGGCAACGGATTATAAGTAAAGCAGTGAATGAACAATGTTGCGAGGCGGTAAACAGGCTCCCGCGCGGATGCGGGAGCAGAAAGATCAATTCAGACCGCGTACCGAAGCGATAAACTGCTGCAGTTCCGGTGTTTTCGGCTGCGTGAAAAAGTGTTTGCTGTCGCCCTGCTCCCAGACTTTTCCCTGATGCATAAACACCACGCGGTCGCCCACTTCGCGCGCAAAATTCATTTCATGGGTCACCAGAATCAGCGTCATCCCCTCGCGGGCAAGCTGCTCCAGCACGCGCAGCACTTCACCGACCAGCTCCGGATCCAGTGCCGAGGTGATTTCATCGCACAGCAACACTTTCGGTTTCATCGCCAATGCGCGGGCAATCGCCACGCGCTGCTGTTGGCCGCCGGAAAGATTGGCCGGATAGTAGTCGATACGCTCGCCGAGCCCCACTTTTTCCAGCATCTCAATGGCCAGCCGGCGGCATTCATCGGCAGGAAGTTTCAGCACCCGGCGCGGCGCCAGCATGACGTTTTCCAGCGCCGTCATATGCGGGAACAGATTAAAGCTCTGGAATACCATTCCCACTGAGCGGCTGATCTCACGCGCCTGCGATTCCCGGTCCGTTACCGTCATACCGCCCAGTTTGATACTGCCATCCTGGTAGCCTTCCAGCCCGTTCATGCAGCGCAGTAAGGTGCTTTTGCCCGAACCGCTGCGACCAATAATCGACACCACTTCGCCCATTTCAATGTCGAGGCTTACGCCCTTCAGCACATGGTTGTCGCCATAATATTTCTGCACTTCATTAATGGTGATGAGCGGCATGGAATTTCTTCTCCAGATAACGGCTGTAGCGCGACAGCGGATAGCACAGCAGGAAATAGCCTAACGCTACCAGGCCAAACACTTTGAACGGTGCAAAGGTGACGTTGTTGAGCATGGTGCCGGCTTTGGTGAGTTCGACAAAACCGATAATCGACGCCAGCGCCGTGCCTTTAATCACCTGCACGGAAAAGCCCACCGTCGGCGCAATGGCGATTCGAATAGCCTGCGGCGCAATCACGCGAAACAGCGTTTGACCAAAACTCAGCCCCAGACAACGGCAGGCTTCCCACTGCCCTTTTGGCAAGGCTTTGATGCTGCCGTACCAGATATCAAGCAGGAAGGCACTGGTAAACAGCGTTAGCGCCAGCGTCGCTGCAGTCCACGCGCTGACGTCAATACCAAACAGCGCAAGGCCAAAAAAAGCCAGGAACAGTTGCATCAACAGCGGTGTGCCCTGAAATAGCGCGGCATAGGCGCTGATAAAACGTTTTGGTAAACGCCAGCGGCTAATGCGCAACACCAGCAGCGGCAGCGTCACCAGCGTGCCGCAGACAAAGGCGATAAGCGACAGCAGCACCGTCCAGCGCGCCGCCAGTAGCAGGTTGCGCAGAATATCCCAGTCGGTAAACGTACTCATCAGCTCTCGCTCCCCAGCCATTTGCGCCCAATTGCCAGCAGTAACTGGCGCATCAACAGCGACAGCATCAGGTACAGCAGCGTGGTGACAAAATAGACTTCAAAACTTAAAAACGTGCGCGACTGAATCAGGTTGGCCATAAAGGTCAACTCTTCATAAGAGACTTGCGACACCACCGAGGAGCCCAGCATAACGATAATGCACTGGCTCACCAGTGCTGGATAAATGCGTTTCAGCGCGGGAGGCAAAATCACCCGTAAGAAGATTTGCGATTTGCTAAGCCCCAATACGCGAGCGGCTTCCCACTGCCCTTTCGGCGCGACCTGGATCCCGGCGCGGATAATTTCCGTGCTGTAGGCGCCAAGGTTAATCAGCATGGCGATCAGCGCCGCTTCACCGGCGGTGAGTTTCAGCCCGAGGCTCGGCAAACCAAACACAATAAAGAACAGTTGCACCACAAAAGGCGTGTTGCGAATAAGCTCAACATACGCGCCCCAGATGGCACTCACCACGCCGGGTTTACCGCTACGCAGCGCCGCACCGACGATGCCTATCGTCACACCGCCAACCGTCGCCAGCGTGGTTAAGGTCACCGTGGTCCAAAGCCCTGCCAGCAGCTCCGGCCAGAACGGCCAGAGCGCGGCGAAATCAAGCGATGTCGTCATGCGTTACGCGCCAAAGTTGGCCGGTAACGGCGCCTGCATCCATTTCTGTGACAAGTTGTTGAGCTCGCCCTCTTTCAGCGCCTGCTCAACCAGCTTGTCGACTTCCGCTTTCAGCGCTGGTTCGTTTTTCATTAGCCCGATATAGCACGGCGAATCTTTCAGCATAAACTGGCTGACCGGCGCTTTTTGCGGGTTCTGCCGCGCAATTGCCGCCACAACAACGTTACCGGTGGCGAGATACTGCACCTGGCCGGACATATAAGCAGAAAGCGTGGTGTTGTTATCTTCGTAGCGCTTCACATCGGCATCTTTCGGCGCGATATCGCTCAGCACCATGTCTTCCACGGCACCGCGTGTAACGCCGATGGATTTGCCGCTCAACGCTTTCGCATCGGTCACTGTGGCTTCTTTCGGGCCAAACACGCCAAGGAAGAACGGTGCATAAGCACGGCTGAAGTCGATCACTTTTTCGCGCTCCGCATTTTTGCCAAGGCTGGAAATTAGCAGGTCAACTTTATGCGTTTGCAGATACGGCACGCGGTTGGCGCTGGTTACGGGCACCAGTTGCAGTTTCACCTTCATCCCTTTTGCCAGGTATTCGGCCATATCAATGTCGTAACCCTGCGGTTTGAGATCGGTGCCGACAGAGCCAAACGGCGGGAAATCCTGTGGTACTGCCACGCGCAATACGCCGCGCTTCTGAATATCCTGTAATTGATCCGCCATGGCCTGCGAGGCGCATGCCATCATTACTGTCGCCACCGCGGCGGCCTTCATCCACGTTTTCATCATCAACACCTCATCGCTCATGAAACAAAAGATTCTTTGAATCACTTTCTGCAACTAATGTGCCAATACAATATATTCTGGCGGAGCGTGACATGCGGGAGGTTGAGGGATGAATCGAAGGTTGCAGCGCTACGTCTGCACCACCAAAACGGTGCAGACGCCTGCTGATGGTGCAATCAAATCTCGCAGTAGCGTATAAAGCGGTTTAGTGCGCTGGAAAGGTGCTTCTGACGATGGTGGATACGCCACAGCGTACGCACCAGACGGGGCAGTGGAATCGGCACTTCCTTTAAGCTGCCGGTTTCCAGTTGTTCGGCAATGACGCGCCGCGACAGGCAGCTAATGCCCAACCCGTGACGTACCGCGTGCTTAATGGCTTCTGAGTTGCCAAGCTCCATGCCCAGGTGAAACTGCGGCAGATGCGAGAGGAGTAAATAGTCGACGATTTCGCGCGTACCGGAGCCGCGTTCGCGCAGGATCCACGGCGCAGCGGCGAGTTGCTCCAGCGTTACGCGCCCTTGCAGCAGCGGGGATGACGGCGGAGCAAACACCACCAACTCATCTTCCAGCCACGGCTCGGCGATAATTTCCGCCGTGTGGCACGGACCTTCGATTAAACCGATATCAACGCGGAAATCCGCAACTGCGTTGATCACGTCCTGGCTGTTACCCACGCTCAGTTCCAGCGGCAGATCGGGGAAATCACGGCGGTAGTGGGCAATCACCTCCGGCAGGATGTAATTACCAATCGTGCTACTGGCGAAGACGCGGATAGCGCCGTTATCTTCACGAAACAGTTGCTCGATTTCTGTCGCCTGTTCGAGCGCTGCCAACGCGCGGGGATAGAGCAAACGCCCGTGTTCATTCACCACCAGCCGTTTACCCACACGGTCAAACAATTGCACACCCAACTGGCCTTCAAGATCGGTCAGCGCCGCGCTCACCGCCGATTGCGAGAGCGCCAGCCGCTGCGAAGCCTGAGTGGTGGAGCCGCTTTTCAGCACTTCAGCAAAGACTTCAAGCTGGCGTAACGTTATATGCATAGAGGTCACTTACCACTTATAAAGATTGATTATAAATATATAATCAATTTTACCTTTAAACCAGTTCACCTTAACCTTTTCTCCATTGAAAGGAGAAGGTTATGACAGAAATCACGTTACAGACTCGACACCATCCGGCCTGGCATTTTATTCCTGGCTTGCTGTTGACCGGCCTGATTACCGCCGTCGCATTATGGCTTGGCTCGATGCCTTCCGTCGCAGGTCTTGGGTTGAGCGCCTTAACGCTGGCCATTCTTATCGGCATGCTGCTTGGCAACACGCTCTACCCCGCCTGGCATCATCGTTGCGACAGCGGCGTGCTGTTCGCCAAACAGCATCTGTTACGGCTGGGGATTATTCTTTATGGCTTTCGCCTGACGTTTTCGCAAATTGCCGATGTTGGGGTCAGTGGAATCGCCATCGATGTGCTGACGCTATCCAGTACTTTTTTGCTGGCCTGTTTTCTTGGGCAAAAAGTGTTCGGGCTGGATAAAAAAACCAGCTGGCTGATTGGCGCAGGCAGCAGTATTTGCGGTGCGGCAGCCGTGCTGGCAACCGAACCAGTGGTCAAAGCGGAAGCCAGTAAAGTGACCGTTGCGGTCGCCACTGTCGTGATTTTCGGCACGCTGGCAATCTTTATTTACCCGGCGCTCTACCCGCTGGTTGGACACTGGTTCAGCCCGGAAACCTATGGCATCTGGGTGGGTTCAACGGTACATGAAGTGGCGCAAGTGGTTGCCGCCGGACACGCCATCAGCCCGGAAACGGAAAATGCCGCCGTGATTGCCAAAATGCTGCGCGTGATGATGCTGGCACCGTTTTTAGTGCTGCTGGCGGCACGTATCAAACAGCTCAGCCCGCAGCAAGGCGCAGAAAAAAGCAAGCTGACGATCCCGTGGTTTGCGCTGGGCTTTGTGGCTGTCGCGGTGTTTAACTCGTTTCATCTGCTGCCAGCATCGATGGTGGACATGCTGAACACGCTGGATACGCTGCTGCTGGCGATGGCGATGGCGGCGCTGGGATTGACCACACACGTCAGCGCGCTGAAGAATGCCGGGGCAAAACCGCTGGTCATGGGGCTGATTCTGTTTGTCTGGCTGATTGTCGGCGGCGGTGCCATTAACCTGGCGGTTCATCACCTGATGGCATAAACCACTACATCTCTGCCCTGTTGACCCGCTATGATGAGCGTTTTCCCCTGGCGGGTTTAACAGGAGTTTTTATGAAATACATTGGTGCGCATGTGAGCGCCTCCGGCGGCGTGGCAAATGCCGCCATTCGCGCGGCTGAGATTGGCGCGACCGCCTTTGCGCTGTTTACCAAAAACCAGCGCCAGTGGCGGGCCGCGCCGCTGAGTCCAGAAACCATCGACGAATTCAAAGCCGCCTGCGAAAAATACCACTTCACACCCGGTCAGATCCTGCCGCACGACAGCTACCTGATTAACCTGGGTCACCCGGTGGCCGAGGCGCTGGAAAAATCTCGCGACGCATTTATTGATGAGCTGAGCCGTTGCCAGCAACTGGGGCTGACGCTGCTGAACTTCCATCCGGGTAGCCACTTAATGCAGATCCCCGAAGATAAATGCCTGGCAAGAATTGCCGAGTCCATCAACATTGCGCTGGCGCAAACCGAAGGCGTCACCGCCGTGATTGAAAACACCGCCGGTCAGGGCAGCAATCTGGGGTTTAAGTTCGAGCATCTGGCGGCGATTATTGACGGTGTGGAAGACAAATCCCGCGTCGGTGTGTGCATTGATACCTGTCATGCGTTTGCCGCAGGCTATGATTTGCGCACAGAACAAGCCACGGCAGACACCTTCGCGGAATTCGAGCGTGTGGTCGGTTTCCAGTATCTGCGCGGTATGCATCTGAACGATGCCAAAAGTACTTTTGGTAGCCGCGTTGACCGCCACCACAGCCTCGGCGAAGGGAATATCGGGCATGACGCGTTTCGCTGGATCATGCGTGACGCACGTTTCGATGGCATTCCTATGATCCTGGAAACCATTAATCCGGATATCTGGGCCGAAGAGATTGCCTGGCTGAAGGCGCAGCAAACCGCTGAAGCCACCGCATAAAAAAAGGGCCGCTAAGCGGCCCTTCTCATTTCCCGGATGTCGGCAATTTCTTATGCTACTTTCGCTACGGCTTCTGTTTCTGGCCGTTTCAGGAAGGCATACACCAGACCCGCCAGCAGCGTACCCGCGACGATAGAGAGCAGGTAGCCCAGTACCGGCGTGATAGCGCCTGGGATCAGCAGCACAAACAGACCACCGTGCGGTGCCATCAGTTTCGCACCAATCGCCATGGAGATAGCACCGGTCAGCGCGCCGCCGGCGATACAGCACGGCAGAACACGCATCGGGTCGCGGGCGGCGAACGGGATAGCCCCTTCAGAGATAAAGCACAGACCCAGTACCAGCGCCGCTTTACCCCCTTCACGTTGACCTTTGTCGAACTTGTTGCGGGCAACAATGGTCGCCAGCCCCATCGCCAGCGGCGGCACCATACCGGCAGCCATAATCGCCGCCATCGGTGCGTAAGTTTGCGTACTCAGCAGACCCACACCAAAGGCATATGCCGCTTTGTTGACCGGGCCACCCATGTCGGTACACATCATGCCGCCGAGGATTGCGCCCAGCAGGACGGCGTTAGCCGTGCCCATGGTTTGCAGCCAGGAGGTCAGGCTCGCCAGGATTTTCGCTACCGGCGTCCCGATCAGGTAAATCATCGCCAGACCAACAATCAGGCTGGAAACCAGCGGAATGATCAGAATCGGTTTCAGCGCTTCCATACTCGGCGGCAGCTTCAGGCCTTTACTGATGCCTTTCGCCAGGTAACCCGCGAGGAAACCGGCAATAATACCGCCGATAAAACCCGAACCGGTACTTACCGCCAGCATACCGCCGATAAGACCCGGGGTCAGACCCGGACGGTCGGCGATGGAGAACGCGATAAAGCCCGCCAGCACCGGCACCATCAGGGCAAAGGCTGAACCACCACCGATTTTCATCAGCGCAGCCGCCAGCGTGCCTTCTTCTTTAAACGCGGTAATACCGAATGCGAAGGAGAGCGCAATTAACAGACCACCCGCCACCACCATCGGTAGCATGTAGGAAACGCCCGTCAGCAGGTGACGGTATGCGCCCGCGCTCTCTTTCTTACCTTCAGCAGCGTCAGCAGAGGGTTTACCCGACGGCTGATAAGGCTTCGCTTCCGCGACAGCTTTATCCAGCTCTTGCGCGGTTTTCTTCAGCGCCAGACCCGTTGTTGTGCGGTACATCGGTTTACCGGCAAATTTCGCCAGGTCGACTTCGATGTCAGCGGCAACCACCACCAGATCCGCCTGCGCAACCTCTTCCGCAGTGATGGCATTGCCGGCACCCACGGAGCCACGGGTTTCCACTTTCACCCACCAGCCGCGTTTTTTCGCTTCGGTTTCGATAGCTTCCGCCGCCATAAAGGTGTGCGCCACGCCTGTCGGGCAGGCAGTGACCGCAACAATGCGTTTCGGGCCATTGCTGGTCACGGCTGTCGCCGCTGCAGCAGGCGCGACGTACGCTGATGCGTGGTTTTTCGCTTCGCTCAGGAACAGTTCCGGGTGGGCGACTGCGCGATTGATATCGCCCAGCCAGACCTTTTTCCCGTCCAGCGCACTGTCGCCTGGCAGCTTGCTACCCAGCACGATAGCCAGTTCAGCTTCGCCTGGGTTATCAATAAATTGCAGATTTGCTTTCTGCGCCGCCGCGCCCAGCAAGGTCTTCGCCATATAGGCGCGGGCCTGCCCGAGTTCGGAGTCGATTATCAGCAGCGTTTTCATTATGCCTCTCCTGCTGTTAGTTGAAGGGTTTTAAGTCAACTCGCGCCATCATCGCGGCTAACTGGGTACGATCGGTAATACCTACGTTACTCTGACTTACCGCCAGTGCAGCAACAGCGGTGGCCAGGCGTAATGTATGTTCACTGGATTCACGCATCAGCAGACCGTAAATCAGCCCACCGACCATTGAATCCCCTGCGCCAACGGTGCTTACCACTTCCATTGACGGCGGTTTGGCGATCCATTCGCCCGAAGCGTTAACCCACAGCGCGCCTTCTGCGCCCAGTGAAATCACCACATGGGCGATCCCCTGCTCGCGAAGCGCATGGGCGGCTTCAATAACGTCCTTCAAGTCTGGCAATTTACGGCCCGCCCAGATTTCCAGCTCACGGCGGTTCGGTTTCACCAGCCACGGCGCGGCTTTCAGACCGGCTACCAGCGCGTCGCGGCTGCTGTCGAAGATAATGCACGGGCACTGGCTACGCAGGCGCGTCATCCAGTCCGTAAAGGCTTCCGGGCTGACGCCGGACGGCAGGCTACCGCTCACGCAAACCATATCGAACTGACCAAGCCAGGTCAGCGAATCGTTAACAAAGCGTTCCCAGTCAGCCGGGGTGACTTCAAAACCGGAGAAGTTAAAGTCCGTTACTTCGCCATCTTTTTCCGTCAGCTTCACGTTGATGCGAGTACGCCCCTGCACCACCTGAAAACGGTTGGCAATGCCCAGCTCACTGAACAGCTGCTGAAAGCCGTCCTGGTTATCTTTACCGAGGAAGCCACCCACGGTGACGTCAATACCAAGGTCTTTCAGCACTTTTGCGACGTTGATCCCTTTGCCCGCGGCATGCAGGCCAGTGGTACGCACAAGGTTAACTTCACCACGTTCAATTTCCGGGGTGAAACCCACCAGATCATAGGCCGGATTAAGGGTAATCGTAGCGACACGTCTGCTCATTTATGCGCCCTCCCCCAGACCCGCAGCGATGGCTTCGCCAATCGCTTTCAGCGCCTGTTCAGCATCATCACCCTGCGCGGTGAAACGCAGGCGGTGTCCTTTCTTCACGCCAAGTGCAACAACTTTCATCAGACTACGTCCATTAGCGGGTTTGCCAGTACCGTCAAGGTTGGTGACAGTAATTTCACTGTTAAATTGCTTGATGGTGTTGACCAGCATGGTGCCCGGACGCGCGTGCAAACCGTGTTCGTTACGCACGACAAACTCCTCGCTCAGCAGGTCTTCCGCCACCGCATCGTCACTGCTCAGCAACGCCAGCAGCGTGGCGGCGTCGGCATTCAGCAGCAGGTTGGCTTTATTGTTAAGCAGTAGATCGCTAAGACGCTTGAGTACCGCGACTGGCTGTTCATCGGTCATGGCAACGCTGACCAGCAGCGCCGCACGCTCACCGTCCACCTCAAACGGGGTGGCAGCACGGCTCACCGCAACAGCACTCAGCAAATTGCCTTCAGCACTGTCGTTCAGCCAAATGCCCTGGCCCAGGTTCAGCGGTTTCTCGTTAATGGCGCGGGTAACATACGCAGCGTCAACGGCACCCGCTTCTTTCAGGCGCGCGGCGTTCAGCGCTTGCAGCGTCGTCAGATCGCTGGCGGCAACATCGAGCGTTAAGGTTTCATTATCCAGCTTGAGTGATGCGCTCAGTTTTTCGCCCATCAGCAGTGCGCGCAGCTCTTCAGCAGAGGTGGCGGACTGCAATTGTGCGGCTACGGAGTCATCGCTCAGCACATGCGTCAGCTGACGCAGCAGGCCGAGATGTTCATCGGAGCTGGCGGCGATACCGATGGCGACATACGCCACCTGTCCTTCGCTCCAGAGGATGCCCTGCGGGAACTGGAAGACTTTCACACCGGTTTTCAGCACCTGATCGCGCGTGTCGGTGGTGCCGTGCGGAATGGCAATACCATTGCCAAGATACGTGGACGTTTGCCCTTCGCGCGCCAGCATACCGTCGACGTAACCGTCCGCGACGTTGCCTGCTGCTACCAGTGCCGCCGCAATCTGGCGGATAGCGTCTTCTTTATTGCCGGCCTGCTGGCCTGGATGGATGTCCTGAACGGATAACTGGAACATGTGACCCTCTCTCGCTGACTTGAATCGTTTCAGCTAGGTTGAGAAATAGTGCGTCACCGCCGTTGTTCAGACATAACGCGATGACGCTGAAACGTTTCAAGGAGCATTCACTTTTTTTGTTCTGTAAGCAAGAATTCTCTTATTTGGCGTTGCAGAATTTTGAGGTTCAGCACATTTCGTCCGCGCGTAAGGCAAATTTGCTGAAGCAAACTTTCTGTTCAGCAATCCACTTTCAGCTTTCGTCAGCCTTAATAAAAACCCCGGAAAGAGATTTGGATTTTTTGTCGCAAATTTTACTTAGCAGGCTGTGTTTTTTTCATGCAGCGGCGTACACTCCGCGTCTCGCTATTGGATCTCATTTAACATGCAAAATTCTCCCGCCGCTGCTCGCCCCGGTGCTTTTGATTTCACCTCAACGGCATTCCTGATTGTCGCCTTTTTAACGGGGATTGCCGGTGCGCTACAAACACCGACGCTGAGCCTGTTTTTAACCAATGAAGTTCACGTTCGCCCGGCGATGGTGGGCTTCTTTTTTACCGGCAGCGCGGTGATAGGCATTCTGGTGAGCCAGTTTCTTGCCGGACGCTCCGATCGCAAGGGCGATCGCAAAACGCTGATTGTGTTCTGTTGCCTGCTCGGCGTACTGGCTTGTGTGCTGTTCGCCTGGAACCGTAACTACTTTGTTTTGCTGTTTGTTGGGGTTTTCCTCAGCAGTTTCGGCTCAACAGCGAACCCGCAAATGTTTGCCCTTGCGCGCGAGCATGCGGATCGCACCGGGCGTGAAGCCGTGATGTTCAGTTCGATACTGCGCGCGCAAGTCTCCCTGGCGTGGGTGATTGGCCCGCCGCTGGCCTACGCGCTGGCGATGGGTTTCGGTTTTTCCACCATGTATTTGTGCGCAGCGGCAGCCTTTATTGTCTGCGGCGCAATGGTGTGGCTGTTCCTGCCAACCATGCGTAAAGAGCCAAAGCTGAAATCGGCGGTATTAGAAGCCCCACGTACTCACCGCCGCGATGCGCTGCTGCTGTTCGTGATTTGTACGCTGATGTGGGGCACCAACAGCCTTTATATTATTAATATGCCGCTGTTCATTATTGATGAGCTGCATCTGCCGGAGAAACTGGCCGGCGTGATGATGGGTACTGCGGCTGGGCTGGAAATTCCCACTATGCTAATTGCCGGGTATTACGCAAAGCGTTTCGGCAAACGCTTTCTGATGCGCGTTAGCGCCGTGGCGGGCATCTTCTTTTATGCCGGAATGCTGACGGTGCACACGCCCGTGGTATTGCTTGTTTTGCAGCTGCTGAACGCGGTTTATATCGGTATTCTCGCCGGGATTGGCATGCTCTATTTTCAGGATTTGATGCCTGGCCAGGCGGGTTCAGCCACCACCCTTTATACTAATACCACGCGCGTCGGCTGGATCATCGCCGGTTCGCTGGCTGGCGTGGTGGCAGAGATCTGGAGTTATCACGCGGTGTTCTGGATTGCGCTGGCGATGACGCTGGTTACGCAGGTTTGCCTGAGCCGGATAAAAGATATTTAAGGCGCGGTTTGCTGCTCAAGATCGAGCAGATAAACCATCGCCTGCTCGCGGTTTGCGCCACACATGTCACGGCTCGGTTGCAGCCCGGCGCACACTTTTGGGCGCAGCGGCGAGCCGAAGATTTTGCAGCGCTTTTGCGCGTCGAGCTGAACGCAGGGCGTATTAGCGGGCTTCCCGTCAGGCATGCCGGGTATCGGGCTACTGATGGACGGGGCGGTACAGCAGGCTCCACAGTCCGGGCGGCATTCCATAAACGTTCTCGATTATCAGGCGCGCGGGGCTGCGCGTGCAGGGCGCAAGCTACCATCTTTTGCCCTGTGAACGCAAAACTCTCCGATTCCACTTGCCTGAAAAGGCCCTCGCGAGTAGTTTGTCGCGATATTTTTGTTATTTTCAATTTACAGGACCCTTGCAATGCCAAGAGCGAACGAAATTAAAAAAGGTATGGTGCTGAATTACAACGGCAAGCTGCTGATTGTGAAAGATATTGATATTCAGTCACCGAGCGCCCGTGGCGCGGCAACGCTCTACAAAATGCGTTTTTCCGATGTCCGCACCGGGCTGAAAGTGGAAGAGCGTTTTAAAGGCGACGATATCCTTGATACCGTGACCCTGAACCGTCGTTTTGTCGACTTCTCTTATGTTGACGGCAACGAATACGTGTTTATGGATAAAGAAGATTACACGCCGTATACCTTCAATAAAGAGCAGATTGAAGAAGAGCTGCTGTTTATTCCGGAAGGCGGTATGCCGGATATGCAGGTTCTACTGTGGGACGGCCAGTTGCTGGCCCTTGAACTGCCGCAGACGGTGGATCTGGAAATTGTGGAAACCGCACCGGGTATCAAAGGCGCTTCCGCCAGCTCGCGCACCAAACCGGCAACCTTGACCACCGGTCTGGTTGTTCAGGTGCCGGAATACCTGACCACCGGCGAGAAAATCCGTATTCATATCGAAGAGCGCCGCTATATGGGCCGCGCCGACTGATAAGCGTGATGCATGAAAAAAGCCACTTCATTGAAGTGGCTTTTTATTTTCCAACGATAAATCAAATTACAACAGATCGCGGAACAACGTTTTCTTCAGCGCCAGCTCAACGCCGCGCACTTCCGCCATCCCTTTCAGGCGACCAATCGCCGAGTAACCAGGGTTGGTTTTCTTACGCAGATCGTCAAGCATCTGGTGGCCGTGATCCGGGCGGAACGGGATCGGGCGCAAATCACCGGCTTTCTTGCGGCGCTGCTCTTCGGTCAGAATGGCGGCAACCACCGACACCATATCCACATCACCCTGCAAATGCGCGGCTTCATGGAACGTTTTCGGGTTATCTTCGCGGCAGGTGGAACGCAGGTGCGTAAAGTGAATGCGATCGCCAAACGTCTCGATCATCCGCACTAAGTCGTTATCTGCACGCACACCGTATGAACCTGTGCACATGGTGAAACCGTTATTGATGCTGTCTACCGCTTCTTTCAGCCACTGCATATCTTCAAGCGTAGAAACGATACGCGGCAGGCCGAGGATCGGGCGCGGCGGATCGTCCGGGTGAACCGCCATACGCACACCCACTTCCTGCGCAACCGGCACGATAGCGCGCAGGAAATAGGCCATGTTTTCGCGCAGTTGCGCTTTGTCGATACCGTCATATTCAGCAAGGCGCGCATGGAACTGCTCCAGGGTATACCCCTCTTCAGCGCCCGGCAGACCAGCAATGATATTGCGTGTCAGCTTTTCCACTTCCGCTTCCGTCATGGCGTTGAAGTAGGCCTGCGCCTGGCGCTGCTCTTCTTCGCTGTAATCAGCTTCTGCGCCTTTGCGCTTCAGGATATGCAGCTCGAACGCGGCAAAAGCAATCTGGTCAAAACGCAGCGCTTTGGAACCATCCGGCAGTTCATATTCCAGATCGGTACGCGTCCAGTCGAGGATTGGCATAAAGTTGTAGCACACGGTATCAATGCCGCAGGCTGCCAGATTGCGGATGCTCTGCTGATAGTTGGCAATCAAGGTATCGTACTGCCCGGTATGAGTTTTAATATCTTCATGCACCGGAATACTTTCGACCACCGACCAGACCAGCCCTTTTTCCGCCAGCAGCGCCTGACGCGCTTTGATCTCGTCAACCGGCCAGACCTGGCCGTTCGGGATATGGTGCAGTGCGGTCACGACGCCCGTCGCGCCTGCCTGACGCACATCATCAAGCGACACCGGATCGTTCGGTCCATACCAACGCCAGGTTTGTTCCATTGCCTTACCCTCTACAAAGTTGTTATACCAATACACACAAACATATGACGACTACCATACATGCTTAATTGCAGCGGTCAAATCTTCCCACAGCAATGATTGATCCAGCTCACATTCCCCGGATAATTACGGCATACCAATTCTTTTTGCTGTCATATAACTTTACACTGCACATTGTTAATTATTGGTTAATCAGGTGTATATAGATGAAGACAATCGCCTCCGTAACGCTGCCCGCCAGCGTGCAGCAACCCCAGTATGACCGCACACAACTGCGCTCGCGAATTGTGCACTTTGGTTTTGGCGCATTTCATCGCGCGCATCAGGCGCTGCTGACCAACCGGGTGCTGAACGCGCAAGGTGGCGATTGGGGGATCTGTGAAATCAGCCTGTTCAGCGGCGATATGCTCATGTCTCAGTTACGCGAGCAGGATCATTTATACACCGTGCTGGAAAAAGGGGCGGAGGGGAACCAGCCGATAATCATTGGTGCGGTGAACGAATGTCTGAACGCGAAACTTGATTCTCTGCCCGCCATCATTGAAAAATTTTGCGAACCGCAAGTGGCGATTGTTTCCCTGACGATTACCGAAAAAGGCTATTGCATCGATCCTGCCAGCGGCAAACTGGATCTGCAGCAGCCGCGCATCGCACACGATCTCCAGCATCCGGGCGAACCGCATTCAGCGCCAGGGATTCTGGTTGAAGCACTCTCCCGTCGCCGTGAACGCGGGCTGCCGCCCTTTACCGTGCTCTCCTGCGATAATATTCCCGATAATGGTCATATTGTTAAAAATGCCGTACTCGGAATGGCGCAAACCCGCTCACCGGAACTGGCGCAGTGGATAGAGGAGAATGTGAGCTTTCCGGCCACCATGGTGGATCGCATTGTTCCGGCGGCAACAGATGAATCACTGGCGGAAATTGGCGAAGCGCTGGGCATATTTGATCCGTGCGCCATCAGTTGTGAGCCGTTCATTCAGTGGGTAATTGAGGATAATTTCGTCGCCGGACGTCCCGAATGGGAAGTGGCCGGCGTACAACTGGTTCAGGATGTACAGCCGTGGGAGCAGATGAAGTTACGCATGCTTAATGGCAGCCACTCTTTTCTGGCCTATCTCGGCTACCAGGCAGGCTTCGCGCATATTAATGATTGCATGCAGGATGACGTCTTCCGCACGGCAGTGCGCCGCCTGATGCTCCAGGAACAAGCCCCGACGCTGCGCATTACCGGCGTTGATCTCACCGCTTATGCCGATAGCCTGATCGACCGTTTTTCAAACCCGGCGCTGAAGCACCGTACCTGGCAAATCGCCATGGATGGCAGCCAGAAGCTGCCGCAGCGTATGCTGGATGGTGTTCGGGTGCATTTGCAACGCGAAACGCCGTGGCCGCTGTTAGCGCTGGGCATTGCGGGCTGGATGCGCTATGTCAGCGGCGTGGATGACGCCGGTAACAGCATTGATATTCGCGATCCGCTGGCGGATAAAATTCACGCGATTGTTGAAACCAGCAGCGTCGATGAACGCGTAACGGCCCTGCTGACACTGAAAGAGATTTTCGGTAGCGACCTGCCGCACAACCCGACGTTTGTTAATGCCATTAATCGCGCATGGCAGACGCTCACCACCGAAGGTGCGCATGCTGCGGTGAAGCGCGCACTCGATAATTAACAATTTCTGCTACTTAAGCGGACGGTTAGTGCTTTTACGCCGTCCGCGCCCTTCTCTTTTCGCACTTTTTTCGCCAGGATCGTCAGTCACCCTTACATTTCGTTGACGCCTGGAGCACTTGTGACCAAAACCAACCTCATCACCGGCTTTCTCGGAAGCGGCAAAACCACGTCGATTTTGCATTTGCTGGCCAATAAAGACCCGCAGGAAAAATGGGCCGTGCTGGTGAATGAATTTGGTGAAGTCGGCATTGATGGCGCGCTGCTGGCTGACAGCGGTGCGCTGCTTAAAGAGATCCCGGGCGGCTGTATGTGCTGCGTGAATGGCCTGCCGATGCAGGTGGGTCTCAATACATTGCTGCGCCAGGGGAAACCTGACCGCTTATTGATTGAACCGACAGGCCTGGGCCACCCAAAACAGATCCTCGATATGCTCACCGCGCCGGTGTATGAGCCGTGGATAGACCTGCGCGCAACGCTCTGCTTGCTCGATCCCCGCCAGTTACTGGATGAAAAAGCACTTACCAACGAAAACTTTCGCGACCAGTTAGCGGCGGCAGATGTCGTTGTCGCCAATAAACAAGATCGCGCCACGCCGCAGAGCCAGCAGGCACTGGAGACGTGGTGGACCGAGTTTGGTGGCGATCGCTTACAGGTTAGCGCGACCCAGGGCGTAATTGACGGCGCACTGCTTGATCTTCCTCGCCGTAACCTGCGTGAGCTGCCTTCAAGTGCCGCGCATAACCATGCCCATGGCGAGAAAAAAGGTCTCGCGGCATTAAGCTTGCCGGCACACCAGCGCTGGCGCCGCAGCCTTAACAGCGGTCAGGGCCATCATGCCTGTGGCTGGATTTTTGATGAAGAGACGGTGTTTGACACCATCGGTTTGCTGGAGTGGGCGCGGCTTGCGCCGGTTGAACGCGTTAAAGGGGTGATGCGCATTCCGGAAGGGTTGCTGCGTGTTAACCGCCAGGGGCAGGATCTGCATATCGAAACGCAAAACGTCGCGCCCCCGGACAGCCGTATTGAACTGATCACCGCCTCGGAGGCGGACTGGAATACACTTCAGTCCGCTTTGTTGAAGCTTCGTTTAAGTGAGTAACACTAACGTTGCCGCCGTGTTAATTGAAGACAGACTCGTAATGAAAACTCGTTTACCGCTCATTTTACTGTTGAACGCCGCAGGACTGGCGCTATTTATTTCCTGGTACTTACCCGCTAACCACGGTTTTTGGTTTCCGCTGGACGCCGCAATGTTCCATTTTTTCAACCAGGGTCTGGTGGAAAACCGCGCTTATTTGTGGCTGGTGGCGCTAACCAATAACCGCGCCTTTGACGCCTGCTCGCTGGTGGCGATGGGCTGTTTAATGCTCTCTTTCTGGTTAAAAGAGGATGCGACCGGCCGACGCCGTATTCTGATGACTGGCCTGACAATGCTGCTGATAGCCGTGGTGATTAATCAACTGGCGCAGCATCTGATGCCCGTCAAACGCGCCAGCCCGTCGCTGTTCTTTACCGATATTCACCGGGTTAGCGATTTGCTCGACTTCCCCACCAAAGACGCCTCGAAAGACAGCTTCCCTGGCGATCACGGCATGATGCTGCTTATTTTTGCTGGTGTAATGTGGCGATATTTTGGCCGAAAAGCGTTTGGGGTTGCCCTGATTATTTTTGTGGTTTTCGCCTTCCCGCGCGTGATGATTGGCGCACACTGGTTTACTGATATTGCTATCGGTTCTCTTTCGGCTGTTTTGATCGGTCTACCGTGGTGTTTGCTAACACCACTTAGCGACAAAATTATTTCTGCCTTTGATCATTTCCTGCCCGGAAATAACAAAATTTAAACAACTTTCGATTATCAATAACACGCATTCATCAGGGATCGTTTTCGATTCCTGATGCGTAATCCCGGCTTTTCCCTAATTTTGTCATTTTCTCGTCACGCCAATCTGCCTATAAAAGAGCAATTTGCACGCTATTTAAGCTAAATTGATTATTTTTTATTCAATCCTGAA
Source organism: Kosakonia sp. LAM2021 (assembly GCF_016620385.1). Taxonomy (NCBI): domain Bacteria; kingdom Pseudomonadati; phylum Pseudomonadota; class Gammaproteobacteria; order Enterobacterales; family Enterobacteriaceae; genus Kosakonia; species Kosakonia sp. LAM2021. The sequence continues at coordinate 394,797 of NZ_JAENHT010000001.1, read as the reverse complement.
AATTCACTTTCTGTATCATAATTTCTTATAAAAAATTAAAGAAAACCGCTCGCCATGCCGAAGATGTTCAGGTAACCTCGGTTCGTCTTGTCGCAAAGAGTGCTCTTTTTCTCATTGCGCGTAAATTTGTGCGTTCTTCCACAAAATTACGTCAGAGCATTTGTCTCGATGCATTCAGATAATTAATCTCGCTGCGTTGGCATTTTTTATAACGATATTTATCGTTAAGGACTTCAAGGGAAAATAAGCAACATGGTCAAATCTCAGCCGATTTTGAGATATATCGTGCGGGCGATACCCGCGATTGCAGTAGCGGTTCTGCTTTCAGCTTGTTCTACAAATACCGCAAAGAACGTGCATTCTGAGACGCTTGCTGTGGGCGAAGACAACTCTTCACTGCAAGCCTCTCAGGATGAATTTGAAAATATGGTTCGTAATCTGGACGTCAAAGGCCGAATTATGGATCAATATGCTGACTGGAAAGGCGTTCGCTACCGTTTGGGCGGCGACACCAAAAAAGGCATCGATTGTTCCGGCTTTGTGCAGCGCACCTTCCGTGAACAGTTTGGTTTAGAACTGCCGCGTTCCACCTGGGAACAGCAGGAAACAGGCAAGTCCATCTCGCGCACCAGTTTGCGCACAGGCGACTTAGTTCTGTTCCGCGCGGGTTCGACCGGCCGACACGTTGGCATTTATATTGGTAATAACCAATTTGTTCATGCTTCCACCAGCAACGGTGTCATGATTTCAAGCATGGATGAGCCGTACTGGAAGAAGCGCTACAATGAAGCGCGACGCATCCTGACACGCAGCTAATTGCTTAATGCTGGTTTTCCCTTGGCTGGCGTTAAGTATAAAAAAACACTGCTCCGGCAGTGTTTTTTTATGTCTGCGTTATGCTATACGAATCTTTTCAGGTTATAGTCCGACTCTATTACCACGCCGCCCCGAGCACCTACAATGGGCCCAACGCCATGTTCACCCGCCATTTTTCCGTTAATCGAAAAATTTTGCTGACCAGTCTGCTTATCGGTCTGTTTTCAGCATTAATCGCGAGTGGCTGTCAGTTTTGGTTCGAACAACAACGGCGGGAAGCCCGATACGATACGCTGCTGGCTAATATGCAGTCCTGGCTTTCGGACTATCTCAACGATATCCGCGCCACTGCCGAATCGCTCCAACCACTCACGCTGAATGATTGCCACGCCGTCGCCAGTGAGCTTACTTCCCGCGCCGCCTTCAGCATGAACGTGCGCGCTTTTTTACTGGTAAAAGATCGCTACGCCTTTTGCTCCTCGGCCACCGGCGAGATGAGCCTTGCGATGAAAGATCTGGTACCGGAAATCGATCTCGATAAAACCAGCGATATGGTGTTTTTACCCGGAACCCCGATGATGCCGGATAAACCCGCCATTGCACTCTGGTTTCGCAGCCCATTACTGGATCATCGGGGCGTATTCGCTACGCTGAATATCAATCTGACACCCTACAGGCTTTACACCTCGCAGCAGCCGGATCTAACCGGCATCGCCCTGGGTATTGGCGATCGGACTGTCTCCACGTTTTCCAGCGGGCTTATTAACCTGAGCAATATGCCTCAGTCCCCTTTTCTGACCACCCGGATTGAAGGTTCGCCAATCACACTTTATCTCTACGCAGAAAAGTGGCGTCCGGAAGATATACAATTCGCCGCGCTGCTGGGAGCCACATTTGGCATGCTGGCAGCATTGCTGAGTGCCTTCATTCTTAATACGCAATTGCGCCCCGGCAGAGAGATCCTCACCGCGATTAAGCGCGACCAGTTTTATGTCGTTTATCAGCCCGTTATCGGCGCGAAAGATTTAAAAGTGACGGGTATCGAAGTGCTGATGCGCTGGCGGCATCCCACCGCAGGAGAAATATCGCCTGACGCTTTTATTCACTTTGCCGAAGCGCAGCAGCTTATTGTGCCGCTGACATTGCATCTGTTTGATCTCATTGCTCGTGATGCGCCGGTATTACAAACACTGCTCCCGCCGGGCGCAAAAATGGGCGTTAATATCGCGCCTGGCCATTTGCATGCCGCCAATTTCCTTGACGACATCCGCGACTTCGCCCACTCCCTGCCCCCGCACCACTTCAACATCGTGCTGGAAATCACCGAGCGGGATATGCTGCGCTATACGGAAGTGACCAAACTGTTTGATTCGCTGCGCAACGAAGGTTATGAAATCGCTATCGACGATTTTGGTACCGGACACAGTGCATTGATCTATCTGGAACGCTTTACGCTTGATTATCTGAAAATCGACCGTGGTTTCGTTAACGCCATCGGCACAGAAACCGTGACATCGCCGGTGCTTGACGCTGTCCTCACGCTGGCCAAGCGGTTAAATATGCTCACGGTTGCCGAAGGTGTTGAAACGCCAGAACAAGCCAGGTGGCTACGCGAACACGGCATTCATTATATGCAAGGCTATTTCTTCAGCCGACCGCTGACGCTGGAGCAATTTGTCGCATGGCATCCGCCAGAGTTCACCACAATGCTTTAGCGTGAATAATTTCACATCAGACCAGGCCTCCCTTATTATTCAATGATAAGTAGTTAGCGAGCCTGTCGCGTTGCAGGTCAAAGGAACACACCGGATGAAGTTTGTGCGCATTTCAGCTTTATTGCTGGCTTTTGTCGGCCTGACATGTCAGGCGCAAACCATAAAAGAGAGCTACTCATTTGCCGTTATTGGCGAACCCAAATACGCGATTAATTTTTCCCATTTTGATTACGTCAATCCCGCCGCGCCTAAAGGCGGTAACGTCACGCTGTCCGTCATTGGCACGTTTGATAACTTCAACCGCTACGCATTACGCGGGAACCCAGCGGTGCGCACTGAAGCGCTCTACGACGCCCTGTTTACCACCTCGGACGATGAGCCCGGGAGCTATTACCCGCTGGTCGCGGAAATGGCGCGCTACGCCGATGATTATTCGTGGATGGAGATCAGCATCAATCCGCGGGCAATATTTCATGACGGTTCACCCATCCGCGCCAGTGACGTCGCCTTTACCTTTCAGAAGTTTATGACCGAAGGCGTGCCGCAGTTCCGCCTGGTCTATAAAGGCACGACCGTCAAAGCCATTTCGCCGCTGACCGTGCGTATTGTGCTGGCGAAACCGGGTAAAGAGGACATGCTCAGCCTGTTAACGCTGCCCGTTATGCCGGAGAAATTCTGGAAAGATCATAAGCTGAGCGATCCGCTCGTCCAGCCGCCGCTGGGCAGCGGTCCCTATCGAATCAGCACCTGGCGTATGGGGCAATATATTGCCTATACCCGCGTTCGCGATTACTGGGCGGCAAATTTGCCGGTGAATCGGGGGCGCTGGAATTTCGATAATATTCGTTACGACTACTACCTCGATGACAACGTGGCGTTTGAAGCTTTCAAAGCGGGCGCTTACGACCTGCGCAGCGAAGGCGATGCGAAAAACTGGGCGACGCGCTATATCGGCAGCAATTTCAGCCGGGGATATATCGTTAAAGATGAGCAGCCAAACACCTCCGCACAGGACACGCGCTGGCTGGCATTTAACACCACGCGTCCGGTATTTAGCGATCGCCGCGTGCGCGAAGCCGTATCGCTGGCCTTTGATTTTGAATGGATGAACAAAGCGCTGTTCTACGGAGCATACAGTCGCGCCAACAGCTATTTCCAGAACACCGAATATGCGGCGCGTAACTATCCTGACGCCGATGAACTGACGCTTCTCGCGCCGCTAAAAGCGCAAGTGCCGCCGGAAGTCTTTACCTCCATTTATTCGCCCGCGAAATCAAACGCGGACGGCTATGACCGTGAAAACCTGCTGAAAGCCGATAAATTGCTCACTGAATCCGGCTGGATATTGAAAAATCAGCAGCGCGTTAACGCGAAAACCGGCAAGCCTTTCACCTTTGAACTGCTGCTGCCCTCCGGCGGCAATACGCAGTGGGTTTTGCCGTTTCAGCACAACCTTGCTCGGCTTGGCATCAATATGGATGTGCGCCAGGTCGATAACTCGCAGGCCACCAATCGTCTGCGCAGCCGCGACTATGACATGATGCCGAGTCTGTGGCGCGCGCAACCGTGGCCGAGCGGCGATTTGCAGATATCCTGGAGCTCGCAATACATTGACTCTTCGTATAATGCTGCCGGTGTCAAAAACCCGGCGGTCGATAATCTTATCGGGCAGATCAACCACTGGCAGGGAAACAAAGAGAAGTTACTTCCGCTCGGACGCGCGCTGGATCGCGTGCTGACCTGGAACTTTTACATGCTGCCAATGTGGTACATGGCAGCCGATCGCGTCGCCTATTGGGATAAGTTTTCCATGCCCGGCATTCGCCCCGTCTACTCGCTTGGGTTCGACACCTGGTGGTATGACGTAAACAAGGCGGCGAAACTGCCCGCTGCCAGACGTTAAGGAGAAGAGATGGGCGCGTATCTCATTCGCCGGTTATTGCTGATCATTCCTACGATTTGGGCAATTATCACCATCAACTTTTTTATCGTGCAGATTGCTCCCGGCGGCCCGGTCGATCAGGCTATTGCGGCTATTGAGTATGGCGATCAAAGCAACCTCCCCGGTAGCGGCGGCATGGGCGCCACACATGCACGCACAGGCGTCGGCGATGCGTTGAGCAATAACAGCCACTATCGCGGTGGTCGCGGCCTCGATCCACAAGTGATTGAAGAGATCAAAAAGCGCTACGGTTTTGATAAACCGATGTACCAGCGCTACTTCAAAATGCTGTGGGATTATGCGCGTTTCGACTTTGGCGACAGCCTGTTTCGCAGCGCGTCGGTGTTGCAGCTGATTAAAGACAGCCTGCCGGTTTCGGTGACCATTGGCCTGTGGGGTACGCTAATTATCTATCTGGTGTCGATTCCCCTTGGCATTCGCAAAGCGGTCTATAACGGTAGCCGCTTTGATAGCTGGAGCAGCGCGCTGATTATTGTCGGCTACGCCATTCCACCTTTTCTGTTTGCCATCTTGTTGATTATTTTCTTCGCGGGAGGCAGCTATTACGACTTCTTCCCGCTACGCGGGCTGGTGTCGACCAATTTCGACACGTTGCCGTGGTATAAGCAAATCACCGACTACTTGTGGCACATCGCGCTACCGGTGCTGGCAACCGTGATTGGTGGTTTCGCCGCGCTGACCATGCTGACCAAAAACTCCTTCCTTGACGAGATCCGCAAGCAGTATGTGGTGACTGCGCGTGCCAAAGGTGTCAGTGAGCGCAATATTATGCGCAAACATGTGTTCCGTAACGCCATGCTGCTGGTGATTGCCGGTTTCCCGGCGACATTTATCAGCATGTTTTTTACCAGTTCGTTGCTGATTGAGGTGATTTTCTCCCTTAACGGGCTGGGGCTGTTGGGTTATGAAGCCACCGTCTCGCGGGACTATCCGGTGATGTTTGGCACACTCTATATTTTCTCTTTGATCGGCCTGCTGCTGAATATCCTCAGTGATATCACCTATACGCTGGTGGATCCGCGAATCGATTTCGAGGGGCGCTGATGATTCAATTAAGCTACATCAACCGGGCGCGCTGGGCGCGTTTTCGCCATAACCGCCGTGGCTACTGGTCGCTGTGGATTTTCCTGGTGATTTTTATTCTGAGTTTGTGTGCCGAGCTGGTGGCTAACGATAAGCCTCTGCTGGTGCGCTATCAGGGGCACTGGTTCGCGCCCGTGGTGAGAGATTACAGCGAAAGCGACTTTGGCGGTCCCTTCGCCACACCTGCTGATTACCAGGATCCGTGGCTGCAAAAACAGCTTGAAGAGCACGGATGGGTGCTGTGGGCACCGGTGCGTTTTGGTGCGCGCAGCATCAACTACGCCACCACGCAGCCCTTCCCTTCCCCGCCTTCGGCGCAAAACTGGCTCGGTACCGATGCGAACGGCGGAGATGTGCTGGCGCGACTCCTTTACGGCACGCGCATCTCGCTACTGTTCGGTTTAATGCTAACCCTCTTTTCCAGCGTTATCGGTATCCTGGCCGGTGCGGTACAGGGTTATTACGGCGGTAAAATCGATCTACTCGGTCAGCGCTTTATTGAAGTCTGGTCAGGATTACCGACGCTGTTTTTAATCATCTTACTTTCGAGTGTGATCCAACCTGGCTTCTGGTGGCTTCTCGGCATCACGGTGGTGTTCGGCTGGATGACGCTGGTGAGTGTCGTGCGGGCCGAATTTCTGCGTACACGTAATTTCGACTATATCCGCGCCGCGCAGGCCATGGGCGTGGGCGATCGGGGCATTATCCTGCGTCATATGCTGCCCAATGCGATGGTCGCGACGCTGACATTCCTGCCTTTTATCCTTTGTGGCTCGATCGGCACGCTCACTTCGCTCGATTTCCTCGGCTTTGGCCTACCGCTCGGCTCACCGTCGCTCGGCGAATTGCTATTGCAGGGCAAAAATAATTTACAGGCACCGTGGCTGGGTATCGCCGCATTTGTTTCTACCGCGCTGCTGCTTTCGCTGCTGATTTTTATTGGCGAAGCCGTGCGCGACGCGTTTGACCCCAATAAGGCGGTGTAAAATGGCGACTCCCCTGCTCTCTGTCGATGCGCTGAGTATTGCCTTTCGCCAGCGTGATACGCTGCATCCTGTCGTTAATGATCTCTCCTTACGGATTGAGGCGGGCGAAACGCTGGCGCTGGTGGGCGAATCCGGTTCCGGTAAAAGCGTTAGCGCGTTATCGATCCTGCGCCTGCTCCCTTCACCGCCGGTGGTTTACCCTTCCGGCGATATCCTGTTTCATGGCGATTCGTTATTGCATGCCAGCGAAAGAACCTTGCGCGGCGTGCGGGGTAATAAAATCGCCATGATTTTCCAGGAGCCGATGGTCTCCCTGAACCCGCTGCATACGCTGGAAAAACAGCTCTATGAAGTGCTCTCGTTGCATCGTGGTATGCGGCGTGAAGCAGCGCGGGCAGAAATTCTTGATTGCCTGGATCGCGTGGGCATCCGCAACGCCCGCGCGCGCCTGGGCGATTTCCCGCATCAGCTTTCCGGTGGCGAACGCCAGCGCGTGATGATCGCGATGGCGCTGCTTACGCGTCCTGAACTGTTGATTGCCGATGAGCCGACGACCGCACTTGATGTCTCCGTGCAGGCGCAAATCCTGACGTTATTGCGCGAGTTGCGCGATGAGCTGAATATGGGGCTGCTGTTTATCACCCACGATTTAAGCATTGTGCGTAAGCTGGCGGACAATGTGGCGGTGATGCAAAATGGCCGCTGTGTCGAGCAAAACAGTGCACATAGCTTGTTCAGCGCACCGACGCATCCGTATACGCAAAAGCTGCTCAATAGCGAGCCCAGCGGCGAGCCCGTCGCCCTTCATCCCGATGCACAACCCTTGTTGCAGGTCGAAAATCTCGCCGTTAGCTTCCCTGTTCGCAAAGGGATCTTTAAGCGCGTGGTGGATAACAACACGGTGGTGAAGGACATCAGCTTTACGTTGCGCCCCGGTGAAACGCTCGGCCTGGTGGGGGAATCCGGTTCGGGGAAAAGCACCACCGGATTAGCGTTGCTGCGTCTGGTGGCCTCGCGCGGGACGATCCTGTTTGATAACAAACCGCTGCATCAATGGAACCGCAAACAGATGCTGCCGGTGCGCCATCGCATTCAGGTGGTCTTTCAGGATCCGAACTCATCCCTGAACCCAAGGCTGAACGTGCAGCAAATTATCGAAGAGGGGCTGCGGGTGCATCACCCGGAGCTCTCGCGTGAACAGCGCGAACAGCGTGTGATCGAGGTGATGCGTGAAGTCGGGCTGGATGCCGAAACACGGCACCGCTTCCCGGGTGAGTTTTCCGGCGGCCAGCGCCAGCGTATCGCTATCGCCCGTGCGCTGATCCTCAAACCTGAGCTGATAATTCTTGATGAGCCGACATCGTCGCTGGATCGCACGGTGCAGGCGCAAATTCTCGCGCTGCTGAAAGCCTTACAGGAAACCTACCGGCTGGCGTACATCTTCATTAGCCACGACCTGCAGGTTGTGCGCACCTTGTGCCATCAAGTGATTGTGCTGAAAGAGGGTGAAGTAGTGGAGCAAGGAGAGTGCCGGCGTGTGTTTGATGCGCCTGCCCAGGCGTATACACGCCAGCTTCTGGCATTAAGCTAAATCAGAAAGGATTTTGTCCTGAGAAGGGTTCCGCGATGGCAACGCCGAAATTTTTCAGGCGGCACGTCGCGGCAAATTCATCCTCGCAGTTGACGAACAGGCACGGTTCCCCTTCGCACTCAAGCACGGAGCAATTCACTTCGATATCGCTCAGCGCCTGGCTGAGCTTGTGCATGACGGGCCATGCGTTGTCGCCATCCGGACTCAACAGTTTTAAGGCGACAAGCGTGTCGTCCGCTGACTGACCATTTTGCGGAATCGGTTCAACTTTGGCACCTGCAAAACCATCTGACCAGCGATAGCACTGGGGCAGACGGTGGATGATGGAGAGCTGTAATGTATTCACGTTCTTTCCCCGGAAGTACTTTTACTTCACAAATATTTCACACCTATATTAACACACTATTGACAATTCATCCTGTCAACCACACAGAAATGACGGATTCCCGCGTAGCGTGTGGGGTAGTCACTCATTTATCAGGATATTATGGGTAAGCGACAGGCCCGGTTTCGGGGTATATGTACCCGTTTCTGCGATCTAACTCAACCTTTTTCACTACAATGATGTGACTTTTTACACGAACGGATTTTACATAAAATAAACAAATGCGTGGAATGGTAAGTTGTTTCTGGTTGACATGTATCAAAAAAGGGAGCGTTTTTGCTCCCTGTTCAGGTAGGTTACGCCGGTTTTTTCGCCCGGCTGGCGTAGAGATAGAAAAGAATCGAGCAGGTAGCGCAGAAGGTAATTGACCAAATCATCGGCCAGGCGGTGTTAAAGGTCGCCATCGATAGCAGAGCACCCACAATGGCACCAATGCCAAAACGGAACGTCCCCGCCAGCGATGAGGCCGTGCCCGCCATGTGCGGAAACTCATCCAGGATCACCGCCATCGCGTTTGAAGCCACCAGCGCAACGCAGCCGACAAACGCCGCAACGCCCAGCACCAGCGACCAGAAACCGACATCCAGCAGTGCAGTCACCACCATCCACAACGCCATGGCAAATTGCACCCACAACCCGCTGCGGAACATGTTCAGTGCGCCGACGCGGCGAACGATACGACCATTAATCATCGTCGTCACAAACAGGAACACAATGTTCAGCGCAAAGTAGTAACCAAAGTCCTGCGGCGAGATATGGTTAATTTCGATATAGACAAACGGTCCGGCGCTGAGAAAAGAGAACATACCAGCAAAGCTGAAACCGCTCGCCAACATATAGCTCAGCACGCGTTTATGGCGAAACAGCGACGCGAAGTTGCCAAGTGTGGTGCGGAAATGAAATTTTTGCCGTTTTTCAACCGGAAGCGTTTCGCGGATAAAAAAGACAATCATTGCCGAGACCAGCAATGCAGCAATCGCCAGGATCCAGAAAATGGCGTGCCAGTTGAACCAGACCAATACTGCGCCACCGATCATCGGTGCCAGCAGCGGCGCAATGGTGGTCACCAGCATGACAAACGACATCATGCGGGAGAACTCCTCACGCGGATAGATATCGCGCATTAGCGCGTTAATCACCACGCTTGCCGCAGCCGCCGCAAGACCATGAAAAAAGCGCATGGTAATCAACTGCTCAATGCTCTGCGCCAGCGCACAGGCAACGGCAGCGGCGGCAAAAACCAGCGTACCGCCGAGAATAACCGGCTTACGCCCAATGCTGTCGGCCATCGGCCCGTATAACAACTGGCCGACCGCAAAGCCCAGAATATAGGTGCTCAGCGTCATCTGCGCGCTGCCCGCCGGAACGCCAAACTGTTCGGCAATCACCGGTAGCGCGGGCAGATACATATCGATGGATAACGGCATCAGCATGGCCAGCAGGCCAAGAATAAACACAATGCTCAGTGATGAGTGTGGCCTGCGGGTCACGTAAATCTCCTGAATTAGCGGGGTGGCATGCCAACGCTGGCAATTTCGTCTTCGGTTAATGGCCGGTATTCGCCCGGTTCGAGATCCGCGTCAAGCTCAATCGCACCAATGCGCTCACGGTGCAGGCCTACTACATGGTTGCCGACGGCGGCGAACATCCGTTTGACCTGGTGATAACGCCCTTCGCTGATGGTCAGACGCACTTGTGTTGGCGTGATAACGTCCAGCACCGCAGGTTTGGTGAGATCTTTTTCATTATGCAACTGTACGCCACGGGCAAACTGCTCAGCGGTGTCATCTGCCACCGGTGATTCAAGCGTTACCAGATAGGTTTTTTCGCAGTGATGGCGCGGCGAAGTGATGCGGTGCGACCATTGACCGTCGTCGGTCATCAATACCAGACCGGTGGTATCAATATCCAGGCGCCCCGCCGCGTGCAGCTTATGCGCCACCGGCTCATCGAGGAAATAGAGGACCGTCGGATGATCCGGATCGTCCGTCGAGCAGACGTAGCCTTCTGGCTTGTGCAGCATAAAGTAGCGCGGGCCATTTTGCTGAACGAGGGAATTGCCGTCGTATTCAACCTCGTGTTCGGGTTGCAGTTTAAAGGCGGTATCTCTGACGATCTCACCATTGACCGTAACGCGCTGGCCGCGGATTTCACGCCCGGCAATAGCGCGGCTGACGCCGAGTTGCTGAGCGATAAACTTATCAAGTCGCATGAAATTTTTTTGCCTGTATGGTGCTGGGTGCGGGCAATGCGCCCGAAAACAGAAATGAGTACCCAAACAGTATAACGAGCATCACAGACCGCTCAAAGGAAAGATTCGTGGCATACTGTGCAGTGTGAATGTGTAACCCCTGCGAGATAATGACTTTTACCTTACGCCCCTATCAACGCGAAGCCGTGGACGCCACCCTCGCCCACTTCCGTCAACATGCCGAACCTGCAGTCATTGTGCTGCCCACCGGTGCAGGAAAGAGCCTGGTTATCGCCGAACTGGCGCGGCTTGCGCGCGGGCGCGTATTGGTACTGGCGCATGTTAAAGAGCTGGTGGCGCAAAACCACGCGAAGTATGTCGCGCTTGGGCTGGAGGCCGATATTTTCGCCGCCGGTCTTAAAAGCAAACAGAGCCACGGCAAAGTGGTGTTTGGCAGCGTACAGTCCGTCGCGCGTAATCTGGCGCAGTTTCAGGGTGAGTTTTCCCTGCTGGTGGTCGATGAGTGCCACCGCATCAGCGACGACGATGACAGCCAATATCAGCAAATCCTCAGCCACTTGCGCGAAGTGAACCCTCACCTGCGTTTGCTAGGCCTGACGGCGACACCTTTTCGCCTCGGTAAAGGCTGGATTTACCGTTTTCACTATCATGGAATGGTGCGCGGTGATGAAAAGGCGCTGTTTCGCGACTGCATTTATGAACTGCCGCTGCGCTACATGATTAAACACGGTTACCTCACACCGCCAGAACGGCTGGATATGCCGGTCGTGCAGTACGATTTCAGCCGTTTGCAGGCGCAAAGTAATGGCCTTTTTAGCGAAGCGGATTTAAACCGTGAGCTGAAAAAGCAGCAGCGCGTTACGCCGCACATTGTTAGCCAGATTGTTGAATTTGCGCAGACGCGCAAAGGGGCGATGATTTTTGCCGCCACCGTTGAACATGCACGCGAGATAACGGGCTTGTTACCTGCCAATGACGCAGCGCTAATTACTGGTGAAACCCCCGGTCCGCAGCGTGATGCCTTAATCGAAGCCTTCAAAAATCAGCAATTTCGCTTTCTGGTCAACGTCGCGGTGCTGACAACGGGCTTTGATGCGCCGCATGTAGATTTGATAGCTATCCTGCGCCCGACAGAATCCGTCAGCCTGTATCAGCAAATTGTCGGCCGCGGCCTGCGCCTCGCACCGGGAAAAACTGACTGTTTAATCCTTGACTATGCGGGCAACCCGCACGATCTCTACGCCCCGGAAATCGGCGCGCCAAAAGGAAAAAGCGATAATGTGCCGGTACAAGTGTTCTGCCCGGCATGCGGTTTTGCCAATACCTTTTGGGGAAAAACCACCGCCGACGGTACGCTGATTGAACATTTCGGTCGCCGCTGCCAGGGCTGGCTGGAAGATGATGACGGTCACCGCGAACAGTGCGATTTCCGTTTTCGCTTTAAAAACTGCCCGCAGTGCAACGCAGAAAATGATATTGCCGCCCGGCGCTGTCGCACCTGCGATACGGTGCTGGTCGACCCGGACGATATGCTAAAAGCGGCGCTGAAACTGAAGGATGCTCTGGTGCTGCGCTGCAGTGGCATGACGTTGCAACAGGGTGCGGATGAAAAAGGCGAATGGCTGAAAATTACCTATTACGATGAAGATGGCGCGGATGTCAGTGAGCGCTTCCGTCTGCAAACCGCCGCGCAACGTACCGCCTTTGAGCAACTCTTTATTCGCCCACACACTCGCACGCCAGGCGTGCCGCTGCGCTGGATTGTCGCAGCAGATATCGTGGCGCAGCAGGCGTTATTACGCCACCCTGATTTCGTCGTCGCGCGCATGAAAGGCCAGTACTGGCAAGTGCGGGAAAAAGTGTTCGATTATGAAGGGCGTTTCCGGCGGGCACATGAATTACGGGGATAAACGCGCTTTTGATTGATGTATCGAACATTCAGGGATAGAATACCGCCCGCTTTTGCATCCGCAAAGCCGATCATCTGCCTGTTGCTGGGTCGCCTGTAACAGGATTATTTAAGAGAGATTCAAATGTTTACTATTAACGCAGAAGTACGTAAAGAGCAGGGTAAGGGTGCGAGCCGCCGCCTGCGCACAGCGAACAAGTTCCCGGCTATCGTTTACGGTGGAACTGAAGCGCCAATCGCTATCGAACTGGATCACGACAAACTGTGGAACATGCAGGCGAAAGCTGAGTTCTACAGCGAAGTTCTGACCATCGCTGTTGATGGCAAAGAAGTAAAAGTGAAAGTTCAGGCTGTACAACGTCACCCGTACAAAGCCAAACTGAACCACATCGACTTCGTTCGCGCTTAATCGCCGACAAGTTGAAGAAACCCCGCTTCGGCGGGGTTTTTTTATGCCCGCTCGCTATCGATAAGCGGCTGGCCCATACGTGAATAGTCCTCTTTCACTGCCTGCTCCTGTTTAAGCTGGTTGAGCAATGTTCGCGCGCAGTAATGTGAAATCGATACCCGGGTTAAGGGCTCCCGTGGGGGCGTAAAGCAGACAACCTGCCCAAACGGGCAGGTTCAGAGGATCACTTCCCGCCGGACAAACGGCGTTGCAGCTGGTCGCGCAGATTCGGCGGCGTACCTTTAATGGTCAGCGTATCGGTCGCCGGATCCCAGAAAATGCGCTCACCGAGTAGCAAAGCATCGAAATTGATGGTCAGGCCGCCACCGCTACCGGCATATTTGGTCAGCTGACGCAGCGTGCTGCGATCCGCCGGGAAGCTCTCTTCCAGCTCGTAGCCCTGACCTGCGGTGAACTCCTCGAAACTGACTTCGCTCACGCCTGCCAGTTCTTTGGAGAGCGAGGCCAGTTCAATCTCTTCGCCCGCCTGCAACTGCTCGTTACAGTAGGTGTAAACCTGCTGGCGCACCGTCTGGCGTTCTGATTTGTCCAGCTCCGCCTGTGCGGTAAAATCGTCCACCGCTTGCAACAACCCACGATTTTGCGCTTTGGCGTTCAGCCCTTCGCTAGCCCCGAGGAAATCCATAAAGAAATCGGCGACTTTTCGCCCTACCCGGCCTTTCAGAAATGTCAGGTAGCGCGTCGACTCCGGATTGGTTTCCCACTCCGTGAGATCGATACGCGCGACAATATCCGCATGGTTAATATCCAGATAGTGTGTAGAGCTGATATCCAGATGTTCATTAACACGCATGCTGCTTAAGTTGTTCAGCACCGCAATCAGCAGATATTCCACCGCCAGGTAACGGTAGTGGCAGAAAAGCACAATACCGCCATCAGCGAACGGATATTTTGCCAGTTCATCACGTAAGCGCCCGGTTGCCGCACGGCTGAAGGCCAGAAACTCTTCTTCACCCTGGCGCTGAAGACGCAGCGCTTGTGCCAGCTCGCTCTCATCATTAAACAGGCCGTAGGCTTTATTTTTCGCACTGTAAACCCGGTGTAATTCAGCGACCATCTCTTCAACAGGCGCGGTGGGTTCCAGCAAAGAATCGCGCAGCACCAGTTCGAGGGTTTGCTCATCACGTTTGATAAGCTGGTGCAGGGCAATCTGGTTGATGTCCAGACTCATGATAAACTCTCCTTTTAGACCGGCGGTATTCAACCACCACCAACGCGACTGTGCAACTGCTGATAAAAAAGCAGAAAAAAAGCTGTTGCTACGGTAATATGTTGCCCTTTCATGAACAGACTGATTTCGATTTATGCCACAAATCTCCCGCTACAGTGATGAACACGTTGAAAAGCTTCTGAGTGAGCTGGCTAACGTACTGGAAAAACACAAAGCACCGACCGATCTCTCCCTGATGGTGTTGGGCAATATGGTGACGAACCTGATTAACACCAGCGTCGCCCCCGCACAGCGTCAGGCTATCGCGAAGTCTTTCGCGCAGGCGTTACAATCGTCCATCGGCGACGACCACGCGCATTAAGGGAAATATCGACAGTTTATGGTGACTAATCGTCAGCGCTACCGTGAAAAAGTCTCCCAAATGGTAAGCTGGGGGCACTGGTTCGCGTTGTTCAACATTCTGTTGTCCATCGTGCTCGGTAGCCGTTATCTGTTTGTTGCCGACTGGCCGACCACCCTCTCCGGGCGTATTTACTCCTACCTGAGCGTGGTCGGGCATTTTAGTTTTTTGGTGTTCGCCACCTATCTGCTGGTGCTGTTTCCACTGACATTTATTGTGATGTCCCAGCGGCTGATGCGCGTGCTGTCCGCGCTGCTGGCAACCGCTGGCATGACGCTGTTGCTGATCGACAGCGAAGTCTTTACCCGTTTTCACCTGCATCTCAACCCGATCGTCTGGGAACTGGTCATTAACCCGGACCAGAACGAAACCGCGCGCGACTGGCAATTAATGTTTATCAGCGTACCGGTGATCCTGCTGATTGAGATGTTGTTTGCGACCTGGAGCTGGCAGAAACTGCGCAGCCTCACCCGGCGTCGCCATTTCGCCAAACCGTTGGCCGCTTTTTTCTTCGTCGCCTTTGTTGCCACCCATGTGATGTACATTTGGGCCGACGCCAATTTCTATCGCCCCATTACCATGCAGCGGGCGAATCTGCCGCTCTCCTACCCGATGACCGCGCGTCGTTTTCTGGAAAAACATGGGCTGCTGGATGCGCAGGATTACCAGCGTCGCCTTGTTGAGCAAGGCAACCCGGAAGCGGTATCGGTACAGTATCCGCTAAGTGATTTGCGTTACCAGGATATGGGTTCCGGCCAAAACGTGTTGCTGATTACCGTCGACGGTCTCAACTATTCACGTTATGAGAAACAGATGCCGCAGCTGGCGAGTTTCGCCCAGCAAAACGTCACGTTTACGCAGCATATGAGTTCTGGCAATAGCGCCGATGGTGGCTATTTCGGTCTGTTTTATGGCATATCGCCAAGTTATATGGATGGCGTGCTGTCGGCGCGTATTCCGGCGGCGCTTATTACCGCCTTTAACCAGCAGGGTTATCAACTGGGGCTGTTCTCTTCCGATGGTTTCAGCAGCCCGCTCTATCGCCAGGCGCTGCTATCTGATTTTTCGCTACCCGCTGCAAAAGTGCAGAGCGATGAGCAAACCGCCGACCAGTGGATTAGCTGGCTGGGGCATTATGCACAGGAAGATAATCGCTGGTTCTCGTGGATTTCGCTAAACGGCACAGCGTCTGTTGATATGACGCAGCCAGGCTTTGCCCGTAAATATGGCAAAGCCGCGGCCAGTGTCGACGATCAAATCGCCCGCGTGCTGGATGCCCTGCGCGCCTCCGGTAAGCTTGATGACACGGTGGTGATTATTACCGCCGGACATGGTGTTCCGGAAAGCAAAGAAGATAACCATTTTGACTGGTCACGCAGTCGGTTACAGGTGCCGCTGGTTGTGCACTGGCCGGGGACGCCGGCGCAACGCGTTAGCAAATTAACGGATCATAAAGATATTATGACCACGCTGATGCAGCGACTGCTGCATGTCAGCACGCCGGCAAGCGAGTATTCGCAAGGCCAGGATCTGTTTAACGCCACGCGCCGTCATAACTGGGTAACCGCTGCCGATAGCGACGTGCTGGCGATTACCACGCCGGAACTAACGCTGGTGCTGAATCAGAATGGGAATTACCAGACCTGGAATGCGCAGGGTGAGAAAATTCGCGATCAGAAACCACAACTCAGTTTGCTGCTGCAGGTTCTGACGGATGAAAAACGTTTTATCGCTAACTGATTGATTAATTATGAATCACTCAGCCTGCCCTTAGCTTGCAATCAGCCATGAAAAGGGTACTATTAGCGCCACATGTCGGCACGTAGCGCAGCCTGGTAGCGCACTGTCATGGGGTGTCAGGGGTCGGAGGTTCAAATCCTCTCGTGCCGACCAAAAAATCCCAAGAAAACCAACCTATTACGGTTGGTTTTTTTATGTCTGCGATTTGCCTAAGGTAAAACAAAGGTAAAATGAAGGTAAAACATGTGGCTTGTTACTAAAAGCAGGCTATTACGAAGCGTCAACCACCGTGCAATTGACAACACTCCCGCCCTGATAGGTCAGTTTGAATTTTTGTCCGACTCCCGGAACGGATTTATCCGGCAAAGAGAGCGAATAGCCATCAGGTAGAATGTGCGTTGACTCTTCAACCAAAAAATTATTGATATCCACTTTCCATTGTGGGCTAAATATATTACCGCGAGCATTCACGCAATCCGCTTTTAAATTATATATTCCTTTGCGCCCATATGAGCCTTGCGCGGTAAGTTTGCTATCCGCGGAATTGTCATCGAATTGATCAAATATATTCGCTTTCTTATTCTGGTTACTATCTTGCGGCTGCTCTGTTTTACGTTTAGCCGTGGGTTTAGCCGCCGAGATTTGGATCTGTTTTTGAAGCGCAGCTATCTTTTCATCTTTATTGTCTAGTTGTAAGCGCAACGCATCAATACTCTCGTTCATTGAATTATTCGCAGCAGCACCGCCAAAAACATAACCACCAACAGAGGCTACTCCTGTTAATAAAATCAGGGTCTTTACCCAACCGCGCAAGTCGCTCAGCTTTTCGCCTTGCCGTTTTATGGTTTCCTGCGCCGCAGCCGCAGCCGGGCCCAATACGTTTAAATGTGCCTCGTGCTCTTGCGAGATACGGTGCCATTTTATAGCAAGTTCCTTGGCTTCACGCAGATCGGCATAATTGCTTCCGCCTTTTCTGGCAGCTTCTAACTCACGCTCCAGGCGCGAGTTGGCATGGCGCATACTTTCATATGTTTGTTGCAAATCAGCATATTCAGATCTCAGTAATTCCAGCTCGGCATTCCGTTCAGCTTTCGAGGCCAAAAAGTCTTTCGGATTCAGCCCCTCTTTCTGCATGATGCTGGCAGCCATTTTAAGTGCCTGTGCCGCTTCATTTGCGCTGGAATTATTCAGTGCTGAACTGAGCAGCTTATTTATTTTAGAGATCATTATGTTTACCTATAGAACAATCCTGTTCATATTTATCGCACCGTCTTGAAAGACTGGCGATTCTAACAGGAAAACGCCACGACTTAAGCCATATATCAGGAATATCTGATCCGTTAATTTTTATTTCATATTGAAATTATTTAGGATCAATATTAATTATACTGAAAAGTCATTGCAGGCAGAAAACGATTAATTACTTCTTTTCCGTGAAATACCAACGTAATTAATCTGCCTTATGCATAAAAAAATCCCGGCGATTTTGCCGGGATTTTCATTTTACAAAAGCAATTACAGCGCAATATCCGCAACCTGCTCGCCGTCGTTGTGCGGCTGTGTTGTCGGTTTTTGCACTGGCGGCGTGATATCTGCCACCAGCGACTCGTCGCATTTCAGGCCGAGGATCTCGCTGGTGTAGCGCAGTTCCTGGTCAGCGGCTTCAATATTGCCATTCAGCTCGGTGCCGAAAGAAGGAATGATCTCTTTCAGTTTTGCCTGCCAGGCATCAGAAGCGAAACGCTCAGCGAACACTTTTTCCATCAACTCCAGCATGATCGGCGCTGCGGTCGAGGCGCCCGGTGACGCGCCAAGCAGCGCGGCAATGGTGCCTTCTTTATCGCTCACAACTTCGGTTCCGAGGCGTAAAACACCGCCCTTGCCCGTTTCGCGTTTGATGATCTGCACACGCTGACCCGCCTGCCATAAACGCCAGTCCTCTTTCTGCGCCAGCGGATAGTACTCACGCAGCGCGTCGAAGCGGTCGTCCTCATTTTGTAGCACCTGGTTAACCAGATATTTCACCAGGCTGAAGTTGGTCATCCCCACGGTCAGCATTGGCAGAATGTTCGACGAGTTAGTCGAACGCAGCAGATCCCACAGAGAACCGTTTTTCAGAAAACGCGTCGAAAACGTGGCGAATGGCCCAAACAACAGCACGCGTTTACCATCGATAATGCGCGTATCAATATGCGGTACCGACATAGGAGGCGCACCCACGGTCGCCTGGCCGTAGACTTTCGCCAGATGGTGGTTGACCACCGCCGGGTTTTCCGCCACGAGGAATTGCCCGCCAACCGGGAATCCCGCATAGTCTGCCGCTTCCGGAATTCCGGATGCCTGCAACAACTTCAGCGCTGCGCCACCGGCGCCAATAAAAATAAACTTCGCCTTGATGACCTGTTCCGCGCCACTTTGCAGGTTATGCAGCGTCACATTCCAGCTATTATCGGCATTGCGTTTGAGACCGCGCACTTCAGTGCCCAGTTGCAAAGCGAAGTTCTCTTTTTTCTGCAATGAACCAATCATCTGGCGCGTCAGTTCGCCAAAGTTCACATCGGTGCCGATTTCGGTACGCGTGGCGGCAATTTTTTGCCGGGCATCGCGCCCTTCCATCACCAGCGGCGCCCACTGTTTGATCTGTTCAGCATCTTCGGAATAGCGCATACCGCGGAACAGGGAACACTGCTGCAACGCTTTGTAGCGCGCGCGCAGGAAGTTCACGTTATCGTCGCCCCAGACGAGGCTCATATGCGGCACGGTATTGATAAATGAACGCGGTTCGCGCAATACGCCGGTTTTCACCTGATGCGCCCAGAACTGGCGAGAAATGCGAAATGCTTCGTTGATTTCAATCGCTTTTTTAATACTGACAGAGCCGTCCGCGCTGCGTGGGGTGTAATTCAGTTCCATTAAGGCGGCATGCCCGGTTCCGGCATTATTCCAGCCGTTCGAGCTCTCTTCCGCCAGGGCATCCAGCCGTTCCACCATGGTAATCGACCAGGTGGGTTCGAGATCCTGCAACCAGGTTCCCAACGTGGCGCTCATGATCCCACCACCGATTAAAAGCACATCTGTTTCCTGCTCTTTCGATGCGGACATTTTTGCTGCTTTTGAGACAGCATTAAGCCCGACAGCCATCGAAAACAGCCTGGCAGTCATTTTTTTCATGATGATATTGCCTTACTTTTAGTGCTGCTTTATTCGCATTTATTGAGGGTAAAGTAGTTAGCATCCCTACCGTAGCACTTAAAAAGTGAGATTTAAATAATGTTTAAACATTAAATATTCATTGTATTAATGTTACTAATAAGTTGATTTTTTGCATTAAATTTAACACTTATTGCTGGTCACATTGGCTGGAAATCTGCTATCATCCCCCGCTTTGCTGAACGCAGGGATACTGTTTGTCACTGTTTTTCTGGCAACCCTCACCTGCGAACCTTTATGACTGAAAAAACAACCCATTCTGCACTGCGCGTAAGCCACCTCCTGCGCTCACCTCAGCTTTTTACCCGTGAAATTCTGGCAGGCGTTATCACCGCGCTGGCGCTGATCCCGGAAGTTATCTCATTTTCTGTTATCGCAGGTGTGGACCCGAAAGTAAGCCTGATTGCATCAGTAGTGCTTTGTTTTAGCATGTCTTTGTTCGGCGGACGCCCGGCTATGGTCACGGCGGCGGCGGGATCAGTCGCGTTGGTTATCGGTCCGATGGTTCATCAAAACGGTGTGGAATACATCTTGCCGGCGGTTTTACTCGCGGGTGTGATCCAGATTATTTTCGGTCTGAGCGGAATGTCGCGGCTGATGCGCTTTATCCCACATGCAGTTATGACCGGTTTTGTTAATGCACTGGGAATTTTGATTTTCTTCGCTCAGGTACCGCATTTCTGGCATAAAGATCCCCTGATTCTGGCACTGTTCGCCCTCACCATTCTGATTGTGCTGTGGCTCCCGCGCTGGGTTAAAAGTATTCCTGCACCGCTGGTGGCGATTGTGCTGCTCACGGCGTTCACCGTTTTTACCGGTCAGTTGCTGCCCACCGTGGGGGATGAAGGTTCTATGCAGGGTGGTTTGCCAGGCCTGACGCAATGGCTGGTGCCATTGAATCTGCATACGCTGAGCATTGTCTGGCCCTGTGCGCTGAGCATCGCGTTTGTCGGCCTGATGGAGTCTCTGCTGACCGCCAAATTGGTCGACGATCTGACACATACGCCATCTAATAAAAGCCGGGAAAGCACCGGGCTTGGGATCGCGAACATTCTGGCAGGCTTCTACGGCGGGATTGCCGGGTGCGCCATGATCGGCCAGACCATTGTCAACGTGGAGATGGGCAAAGGCCGCACGCGTATCTCGACCCTTGCTGCTGCGCTGGTGCTGTTGTTGCTGGTAACGGCATTAAGCAATGTGATGGCGAAAATCCCGATGGTGGTATTAGCGGGGATTATGGCGATTGTCGCGTTTAAGACCTTTAACTGGAACAGTTTGCAACCTGCGACGCTAATGCGAGCGCCGGTTGTTGAAACGCTGGTGATGCTGGTCACCGTGGTTGCCACCGTCAGCACCGGTAATCTGGCTATCGGCGTTGTTGCCGGGCTGGTTACGCTGGCGATTACGCCAGCGGCGCTGCGGGAAAAAAGCCTGTTTACAGCAAAAAAATCGTCGCCAGCCCAAGAAAAATAAAGAAGCCGCCGGTATCGGTAATGGCGGTGATCATCACGCTGGAGCCGACCGCCGGGTCGCGCCCCAGCCGGGTCATCACCATCGGGATTAATACCCCCATTAGCGCCGCCATCAGCAGGTTCAACACCATTGCCAGCGTCATCACGCCGCCCAGCGCCGCATCGTCGTACAGCCACCATGTGACACCGCCCATAATCCCGCCCCACACCAGGCCGTTAATCAGCGCCACACCCATTTCACGCAGAATAAGAAAGGTAAAGTTTCCCGGCTGAATGTTCTGCAAAGCCAATGCGCGAACAATCATGGTTATGGTTTGATTCCCCGTATTGCCGCCGATGCCAGCGACAATCGGCATCAACGACGCCAGCGCCACCAGTTGCGAGATGGTGTGTTCGAAACCATCAATGACACGTGATGCGATAAACGCAGTACATAAGTTGGTTGCCAGCCATACCCAGCGAGTTTTCACCGCTTTACTTACCGGGGCGAAAACATCTTCCTCGGTACTCAAGCCCCCCATCTGGCGCATATCGTTGTCGGTCTCTTCGTACACCACATCAACGATTTCATCGATGGTCAAACGCCCCATCAGCATGCCGTTTTCATCCACCACCGCCGCGCTGAGTAAATTGTCACGCTCGAAGGTGCGCGCCACTTTTTCCGCTTCGTCTTCGGGTGAGAAGGTGACCGGATCGGCATCCATCACTTCGCTCACCCGCCGTCCGGCGGCGTTAAGCAGAATAGTTTGCAGCCCAAGCTCACCCATTAGCCGATTATCACGTCCGATAACAAACAGTTTATCGGTGTTCTCCGGCATTTTACCGAGACGGCGCAGATAGCGCTGGACAGCCGCCAGCGTGACTTCCGAGCGGACAGTGATGACTTCAAACGCCATAATTGCGCCGACGCAATTTTTACCATAACGCATGACCTGCCGCATACGGGCGCGCTCTGATGGCGGCAATGTCGCCATCAGCCGCCCGGTGAGGTTACGCGGCAGATGCTGCACCAGCCAGATTTGCTCATCGATATCCAGCGTATCAAGCGCGTCCAGCAGCGCACGGTCGCTCATCTCATCGATCAGGTCATCCCAGACGTTTTCGGACGCTTCCAGCAGCACTTTACCGCGCTTATCATCATCGATGAGCCGCCATAACGCATGGCGTTCAACCACCGGCAGCGCTTCAAGGGTGTCAGCTAAATCCGGGGGCGGCAGATGCGAAACCAGCACTTTCACTTCGGCGAGATCGTGCTCAAGCTCGGCACTATCGACCTGCTCAACCAGCGTGATTTCGCCAAGCAGCGCGGCGGTGAGCGGTTTATGGGTGGTGAGCAGCCAAATCAACCGCGCACGCTCTTCGTCGCGCAGTTTGACGCTGTTTTTTTTGATAACTGGCATTGGCCGGTCCCTGAGTGTGGCAAAGCGCTCCGAAGCCAGAGCAGAGTAGCCTTAAGCATAGCGGGAGGTTTTGTAAAAAATAATAAACAGCGCAGGCGTTTGGATAAAAAACCAGCGAACGCCCCCTCGGCAGAAGGGGCGTTTTTGTCAGGCGGTACGTGCTACTGCGTCGCGGGAAGCGTGCGCACGCTCTTCACCCACCAACTCGGTGAGCTGGCCGTTGCGCATCTCCAGCAGGCGATCGGCATGCTCGAAGTAGTGATCGTCATGGCTGATGGCAAAAATGGTTTTGCCCATCTGCTGCATTAACGGAAGTAATACCTGGTAGAAATCACGGCGGAAATGCGGGTCCTGATCCGCCGCCCATTCATCCAGCAGCAAAATATCGCGCTCTTCCGCCAGTGCCAGCAGCAACGCGACGCGTTTTTTCTGCCCTTTCGACAGCTTCAGATTGAGGATCTTGCCGTTGTTCAGCTCCAGCTTGTGCGACATTTTCAGTTGCTCAAGCCACTTTTCCACCAGCGCCGGATCCGCCTGCTTGCCTTCCGGCCCCAGCAGGTCGTCAAACAACCAGACGTCGGTAAAGACCGCCGAAAATAATTTGCGGTAATCTTCCGGTTTATCCTGCGCCATCGGTTTGCCATCAAGCAGGATCTCGCCGGAAACCGGCTGATACAGCCCGGTTAACAGCATCGCCAGCGTCGACTTGCCGCTGCCGTTGCCGCCAATCAAAAACACCAGCTCGCCGCGCTTCAGCGTCATGTTGACGGGGCCAATCGCGAAGTCGTTGTCCTGATATTTAAAGGTAACATCGCGCAGTTCCAGCGTTTGCCAGTTTGGGAAAGCCTGCGGACGAGGAAACTCGGCTTTATAGGGTGCCAGCGCAAACTGTTTGAGTTTTTTGAAAGCCACCTGCGCACTAAGTAGCGTGGGCAAGGCACCCACTGCTGACAGCAGCGGCGTGCGCAAAAAAAGCAGCGTCAGGGAATACGTTGCGGCGACATTGGTATCCGCCCAGCCGAGGCTGTTTGCCATCCAGAACACCAGGCCGATTGCGCCCAGCATCATAATATTCGACCAGTTTACCGCGCTTAAATGGAACGTATCCGCGCGGATAATATGATGGCGATACTCACGCGCATCCGGCAGGTACATCTGGTCGAAAATGTGTTCCGCACGTTCGCGGTTGAGGTTCAGCTCCTTGCGCCCTTCCAGCACGGTCTGGAAATCGTTGTACAACTTGTCTTCTGTTTCGCGCAGCCTCGCCATATGTTTGTACACACGGGAAACCAGCACGAACCCGCCCCAGATGGTCAGCGCCATCCACAGCACAGTGATCAGCAGCATCTTGCCAGAGAGCATCGCCAGGTAGATACAGGAACCGATGGTCAGAATAATGCCCTGCACCAGTTCCGGCAGGCGCACAAAGGCGATGGTGATATTGCGCACGTCGCTGGTCAGACCGGCCAGCAGCGCAGCACTACCCAGTTGTTCAATGCGCTCGACCGGGGTGTCGAGAATACGTTTGATAAATTCACTGCGCAGACGGAAGACAAAACGGTGACCGAGCGTAGTCAGCGCCAGTTGCGATCCCAGCGTCACCGCCATCAATAACAGCAACAGACCGAGAAACTCCGGTAATACGGTCAGTGATATATCCACCGTTTCAATCAGCCGCTGGTTAATAAAAGCAATCAGGCCGATACCAAACGCGGCGCTCAGGAGGGTAAGCGCGAGCACACCGACAAAAGGCCAGCGATACTGACGCCAGACAAGAAGGAGAAGTTCCATAACAACACCCGGTCAACAAAATCAGCCAGCAGTTTAAACGGCTATCGGGTTACATCAAGAATAATTCTTATTTTTATTCGCCATTGCCTGCCTGGCGAAATGTCAGGTTGTAGCGGCACTCGCCGGTTGCCGGGTGATAGCCGCCTTTTAGCGGCGCAATGCCGTGGTAAAAGAGCCGCGACTCGCCGCCCCATACGACAACATCGCCGTGTTCAAGCATCAGCCGTTGCAGCGGATCGCTACGTTTCAGCCCGCCAAACTGGAAAACGGCCGGTAAACCGAGCGACACAGACACAATCGGCGCACGCAGGTCGGGCTCATCTTTATCCTGATGCAGAGACAATTTCGCACCGGGCACATAACGATTGATAAGACAGGCATCCGAACGGAAATCCGGATAACCCGCCGCCTCGCTCGCCTGCTGGCACAACGCAGAAAAAGCCGCAGGCATCGGCGGCCACGGCTGTTGAGTTAACGGATCGACCGGCGCATAGAGATAACCACGCTTGTCGGTGGTCCAGCCGAGTTTGCCACAGTTGGTCATCGCCACCGACATGGTATAACCGCCAGGGGTGACCATATGGCGCAGCGGCGACTGGCTGACCACCTGCGCAATACCGCGTAACAATTGGTCGGCGGGTGCTAATGCTAGGCGCCGCAACACAACAGCGCCCGATGCCAACGGTTCCTGCCAGGGTTGTTCTCCGGAAAACAGATCGAGCATTACGTCTCCTCTTTGTTACGTTCTCGCTGGAGCAACTGGGCTTTGCGCGCTATCCCCCAGCGATAACCGGAAAGCGCACCATCGCTGCGCACCACGCGATGACAAGGGATCACAATTGCCAGTTTGTTTGCGCCGCAGGCGCTGGCAACCGCCCGCACCGCTTGCGGTTTACCCAGCTTTTGCGCCAGTGCCTGGTAACTTACCGTCTCACCAGCGGGGATTTCGCGCAGTGCTTGCCATACCTGTAGCTGGAAAGCGGTGCCGCGCAGATCCAGCGGCAGCGTAAAGGGGGCATAGGCATTGTCGAGCCGACCAATAACGTGCGCCACACGTTCGCTGAACGCATCATTCGCCAGCGCACGCTGGGCGCGCGGGAAGATCGCCTGCAACTGGGCAAGAAGCTGCTCGTCACTGTCGGCCAGTAAAATGGCGCAAATTCCACGTTCGCTCTCCGCCACCAGGCAGCGTCCCAGCGCGCAGTCGCTCAAGGTATACCAGACATCAGTTGCATCGCCGCCGCGGCGAAACTGCTGTGCCGTCATCCCCAGCGATGCATCGGCCTGGCGGTAATAACTGCTGCTATCCGGGAAGCCGGCAGCCAGCACGGCGTCGGTAACGGTTTCACTGACAGTCAGGGTGTTGCGTAAGCGGCGAGCGCGAAAAGCCAGTTGCCAGGCCTTTGGCGTCATACCGGTAACGGATTTAAATAAACGGTGAAAATGATAAGGGCTAAGTGCCACTTCGGCGGCCAGTTGCTCCAGCGTGATGGGCGTATCCTGCTCCAGTAAACGGCAGGCTTTGGCGACTTTATCCAGCCGCTGTTGCTGCGGGTGGGTTTTATCCGGCTGGCAGCGCTTACAGGGGCGAAAACCAGCGTCCTGCGCGCTCTGCACATCAGGATAAAAACGCACATTCTGGCGCAGGGCGTGGCGTGCCGTGCAAGAGGGGCGGCAAAAAATGCCGGTGGTCAGCACGGCAAAGACAAACTGACCATCGACCTGCGCGTTACGGGCCAGCACCGCTTGCCAGCGCTGTTCATCTAATAATGTGGTGTCGTTCATGTCAGGCTCCTCATGTAAGCTTAGCCTCACTGTGCCCGTATGCGCGGATCCAGACACCCGCAATCTTGCGGTTTAATTTTTTTTACTTAGCAGGAACGCAGAAAACTGCGGCGACATCCAGGTGCGGAAACCGTCGCCGTCTTTGATAATCATAAATACCGCCAGCCCTTCCCGCTTCACTACCTCTTTTGCCTGCTCGGTGCCGAGCACCATTAAACCGGTGTCCCAGGCATCCGCTTCCAGCGCCGTGGGCGCGATAACCGTGACCGATACCAGCGCATGCTGGATTGGCCGCCCGCTACGTGGATCGATAATGTGTGAAATGCGTTTGCCGTCCAGCTCGTAATAATTACGATAGCTGCCAGAGGTGCTAATGCCATGACCGTTGATATCGACCACCGCCTGGGCAACATTCTCACGATCGGTCGGTTTCTGGATCGCCACGCGCCACGGCTGGCCTTGCGCGTTCATGCCCCGGCTGGCTAATGCGCCGCCAACAGAAACCAGATAACGCGCGATCCCTTCCTGCTCCATTAACTTTGCCAGGTGATCCGCCGCGTACCCCTCGCCTACCGTCGAAAGGTCAACAAACAGTTCCGGCAGATCTTTTTGCAGGAATTGCTCCCCGGCGCGGTTGATCACGGTTAAATGCGCTAAACCGGTACGCGCTTTCGCCGCATCAATTTGTGCCTGACTCGGCGTTTTTACCGGCTGTTTATCCGGGCCAAAACCCCATAAATTAACCAGCGGTCCGACGGTGATATCCATCGCGCCATCCGTTTTTTCACCGACACGCAGCGAGGTGGTGACAATATCCGCCATCTCAGCGCTGACCGGCCACGGCGCGGTGCTGGTCGAGTGGTTAAAGCGCATTAGCGCGGAGTCGTCCTTCCAGGTCGACATCAGATGATCGTCAGCATCCAGCTGCGTTTGTATTTTCTGCTGCAGGGTTTGTGCCTGTTGCGGACTGATATCGACTACACTCACGCGCCAGAAAGTGCCCATGGTTTTGCCTTCCAGCACGGTGGGCTGTGCCTTGCTACCGGTGTCGCAACCGGCCAGTAACAACAACGCCGCGACTACCCCGGCACGAAGAAAAATCATCTCTATCTCTCGTTATTTGTTAACCCGCGGCAAGCCTACACTAAAACGCAAGCTTTGGCCGACGCGGGCCATAAAAAAGGGGCCTTTCGGCCCCTTAATAATCACGGTTGTTAACTTAGAACTGGTAAACCAGGCCCAGAGCAACAACGTTGTCGGTGGCAATGCCAGCGGCTTTGGTGAAGTCGTTGTCGTCCAGCAGGTTGATTTTGTAATCAACATAGGTGGACATGTTTTTGTTGAAGTAGTAGGTCGCGCCAACATCAATGTATTTCAGGATATCCTGGTCACCGAAGTTAACAGTGCCGGTATTGTTGCTGACATCCTTACCTTTAGATTGCAGGTAAGCGATAGACGGGCGCAGACCGAAGTCGAACTGGTACTGGGCAACCACTTCGAAGTTCTGCGCTTTGTTGGCAAAACCGTATACATCTGATGGGGAAGAACCATTGGAAGTACCAAAACGGGTTGCGTTATAGGTCTGAGAGTACTGTGCTGCCAGGTAAATATTGTTGGCGTCGTATTTCAGGCCGCCGCTGTACACTTCCGCATGATCGCCTTCGCCGAACAGCGCATCATTGTTGGTCGCGTTCTGGTCAGCAGTACGTTTGGAAGAGGACATCGCGCCGCCCACGCTAAAGCCTGCGCCCAGATCGTAAGTCAGAGATGCGCCATAACCGTCGCCATTCTGGTTCAGCAGGCTGCGGCCGTTGGTATTCTCACCGCTTACGCTACCGTTTTTACCCTGGTATTGCAGAGCAAAGTTCAGGCCATCAACCAGACCGAAGAAGTCAGTGTTACGGTAGGTTGCAACGCCGTTAGCACGGGACTGCATGAAGTTATCTGCACCGTAGGTATCGCCGCCGAACTCCGGCAGAACGTCGGTCCAGGAAGTGACGTCGTAGATAACGCCGTAGTTACGACCGTAGTCGAAAGAACCTGCATCAGCAACGCGGATACCGGCAAAAGCCAGACGAGTCCATGCCTGGTCGCTTGCACCTTCTTCGCTGTTCGCCTGAACGTTGTATTCCCACTGACCGTAGCCGGTTACCTGATCGTTAACCTGCGTTTCACCTTTGAAGCCGAAACGGACATAGCTCTTATCGCCGTCGGAACCGTTGTCGTCAGAGAAATAGTGCAGACCGTCTACTTTGCCGTACAGATCTAATTTGTTGCCATCTTTGTTGTAAACTTCAGCCGCATTCGCTGCGCCTGCTACCAGCAGAGCCGGTACCAGGAGGGACAGAACTTTAACTTTCATTTTATTAACCCTCTGTTATATGCATTTTTATTGCCACTGCTTGCCGATCAACCCTCTAATCAGCTGGCAAAATCATTGTGCTTAAAATAGAAAAATAATCCAACGAGAATATGATACGAAAACTTTGAAGATGTTTCATACATAATGATAGATGTTTCATTTTGTAAATTTTAGGGAACTTTTTTTCGCACAAATAGCTAAACAAATACGCACGAATAATCAAAAACAAATAAAAAATACTTTATAAACAACATAATAGTACAAATAAAAATCATAGCACTGATTGCAAAACCATAATCTTCAATCGCAACTAAAATACCTAACGCTATCATCATTAACTTTATTTATTACCGTCATTCGAATCTGAATGTCTGTTTACCCCTCTTATAACCGGATGCTTCGCATTCGGTTTTTTTTTACTCTTATTTACGTAACTTGAATAATTATTTAGATATAATAACGATTTGTAACGACTATTAATTAATCAATTACTATGCCAGATATTTCTCATTGACACATTCGTCAAATTAATCGTTTGTTATTTATCGCGTTCTTTCTGCAACCAACCGGTAAATATATGTACAATTTTTCCAGGTTGTACATATTTGCCGCTGCGTTTAGTCAATGTGTCTATCCCATGTTTTCGAGATTGAAACGGGAAAGAGAGTCTGGAAATTCACTCATTAACCGATATACTGCCTGCTGTACACTGCTCTGCAACACAACATCTATACGTTCGCCGCATGTTTCAGGCGGCTATTACGGCATGGCAGCAACATTGTCTCAGCGAGCGCTGAGTGTTAACAGCAGTGTTGTCATAACGGGTTCCACACAAGAATGAGTCGATCGGACACAATGATCCCTGGCAAATTTTCCCTGATACCGGGCAACATCACCCGTTACTTTCTTTTGTTGATTATCGTCCTGTTGGTAACAATGGGGGTGATGATCCAAAGTGCGGTCAACGCCTGGTTAAAAGATAAAAGCTATCAGATTGTCGATATCACCCACGCTATTCATAAGCGTATCGACACCTGGCGCTACGCTACCTGGCAAATTTACGACAACATTGCAGCGGCCCCTGCCGCTACGTCTGGTGAAGGTCTGCAAGAAACGCGCTTAAAACAAGATGTTTATTACCTGGAAAAACCACGACGTAAAACAGAAGCGTTGATTTTTGGTTCCCATGACAGTTCGACGCTGGAAATGACGCAGCGGATCTCCACGTACCTCGATACGCTCTGGGGTGCGGAAACTGTGCCCTGGTCGATGTATTACCTCAACGGCCAGGATAACAGCATGATCCTGGTGTCGACGTTGCCGCTAAAGGACCTTTCGTCCGGTTTTAAAGACAACACGATCAGTAATATTGTCGATTCCCGCCGTGCGGAAATGCTGCAGCAGGCGAATGCCCTTGATGAACGCGAAAGCTTTTCATCTCTGCGCCATCTGGCCTGGCAAAACGGCCATTACTTCACGCTGCGTACGACATTCAACCAGCCGGGTCATCTGGCCACGGTGGTCGCATTCGATTTGCCGATTAATGATCTGATCCCACCCGGTATGACGCTGGATAGCTTCCGTCTCGATCCGGATACCACACAAGCCAACACGCGCGGGCAGGATAAGGAAACGACCGACAGCGTTGCCGTCAACTTTAATAGTTCGCGCATTGAGATCTCCTCGGCATTGAACGGTACCGGGCTGCGTCTGGTCTGGCAGGTGCCATTCGGAACACTGCTGCTGGATACGCTGCAAAATATTCTGCTGCCATTACTGCTGAATATCGGTCTGCTGGCGCTGGCACTGTTCGGTTACACCACTTTTCGCCAGATGCCAGGGCGCAAAACCGACGGTCTGGCAACGCCTGGTGCGAGTAACGAACTGCGCGTGCTGCGCGCCTTTAATGAAGAGATCGTGTCACTGCTGCCACTGGGGCTGCTGGTGCACGATCAGGAAGCGAATCGCACCGTTCTGAGCAATAAAATCGCCGATCACTTATTACCGCACCTGAATCTGCAAAATATTACGGCCATGGCCGATCAGCATCAGGGCGTGATTCAGGCCACCATTAATAACGAACTGTACGAAATCCGCCAGTTCCGCAGCCAGGTCGCCTCACGTACGCAGATCTTTATTATTCGCGATCAGGACAGAGAAGTCCTGGTCAATAAAAAGCTGAAGCAGGCGCAACGGCTTTATGAGAAAAACCAGCAGGGCCGCGCCAGCTTCATGAGTAACCTTGCCGAGTCGCTGAAACAGCCGGTGAAATCGCTGGCCAGCGAAGCCGCAGCGTTGCAGAGCCAGGAGGGCAATCTTGTCGCGGATCACGCCGACAGGCTGGTTCAGTTGGTCGATGAAATCCAGCTGGCGCATATGCTGGAAAGCGACAGCTGGAAAGGTTCGTCTACGCTGTTCTCTATTCAGGATTTGATTGACGAAGTGGTGCCGGAAGTCCTGCCGGTTATCAAACGTAAAGGTCTGCAACTCTTAATTAATAACCCGCTTCCGGCCAATGAAGAGCGTCACGGCGACCGCGATGCACTGCGTCGGATCCTGTTGCTGCTGATCCAGTACGCGGTCACAACTACGCAGATGGGCAAAATCACGCTTGAAGTGAATGTGGACGAATCGGCAGAAGACCGTCTGACCTTCCGGATTCTCGATACCGGCGTGGGTGTGAACGCCAGTGAAATTGATAATCTGCATTTCCCGTTCCTAAACGATACGCAGGGCGACCAGTACGGAAAAGCGAACGCCCTCACCTTCTGGCTGTGCGATCAGCTGGCACGTAAGCTTGGCGGGCATTTGAATATTAAAGCGCGTGAGGATCTGGGCACCCGTTATTCACTGCATGTGAAAATGGCGGCCCGTCCACAACAGGCAGAGAGCGAAGAAAAATTACTCGATGACGTGGTGGCGATGATTGATATTACCTCTAACGAAATCCGTAATATTGTGGTTCGCCAGTTGGAAAACTGGGGAGCGAGCTGTATTTCCCCGGATGAGCGGTTATCAAGTCAAGAATATGATCTCTTTTTGACAGATAATCCGTCTAATCTTACTGCCTCAGGCTTGCTTTTAAGCGATGATGAGGCAGGCGTGCGGAAAATTGGCCCAGGCCAATTGCGCGTGAACTTTAATATGAGCAATGCAATGCAGGGAGCAATATTGCAACTCATTGAAGAGCAACTGGCGCAGGAGGATGTACCGGAGTCGCCTTTGGGGGGTGACGAAAACGCCGAGCTCCACGCCAGCGGCTATTACGCGCTGTTTGTTGACACAGTACCCGATGATGTTAAGAGGTTGTATACTGAGTCGGCGCTGCGTGATTTCGCGGCGCTGGCGCAGACGGCACACCGCCTGAAAGGCGTGTTTGCCATGCTTAATCTGGTACCTGGTAAGCAGTTGTGTGAAACGCTGGAGCAATTAATTCGCGAGAGCGATGTTCCAGGCATAGAAAATTACATCAGCGACATTGACGCTTACGTCAAGAGCTTGCTGTAGCAAGGTAGCCTAATACATGAACAATATGAACGTAATTATTGCCGATGACCATCCGATTGTACTGTTCGGTATTCGCAAGTCACTCGAACAAATCGAATGGGTAAACGTTGTCGGTGAATTTGAAGACTCTACAGCGCTGATTAACAACCTGCCGAAACTTGAGGCAAACGTATTGATAACCGATCTGTCAATGCCGGGCGATAAATACGGCGATGGCATCACGCTTATCAAATACATTAAACGTCACTTCCCGACGCTGTCGATTATTGTGCTTACCATGAACAATAACCCGGCAATCCTGAGCGCAGTGCTGGATCTGGATATTGAAGGTATCGTGCTGAAACAAGGCGCGCCGACAGATCTGCCAAAAGCGCTGGCAGCACTGCAAAAAGGGAAGAAATTCACACCGGAAAGCGTCTCCCGTCTGCTGGAAAAAATCAGCGCTGGCGGTTACGGCGACAAACGCCTGTCACCGAAAGAGAGCGAAGTGTTGCGCCTGTTTGCCGAAGGTTTCCTGGTAACGGAAATCGCCAAGAAGCTGAACCGCAGTATCAAAACCATCAGTAGCCAGAAAAAATCAGCAATGATGAAACTGGGTGTCGATAACGATATCGCGCTGCTGAACTACCTCTCCTCCGTCACCCTGACGCAGACAGAAAAAGAGTAATCCCGCAACCCCGGCACCCGCCGGGGTTCTTTTTTATACCCGGCTGTTTCGTACCCGCGCGGCATATGCCGCCAGCGTTTGCTTAAGAATATCCAGCGTTACCGGCTTCGACAGGCAGCTGTCCATACCCGATTCCAGACAGCGTTGTTTCTCTTCGGCCAGCGCGTTAGCCGTCACACCAATCACCGGCAGCGTTAGCCCTAACTGGCGAATACGTTGTGTCAGGCGGTAACCGTCCATATTCGGCATGTTGACGTCGCTGAGCACAATATCGATAGGGTTTTTACTCAGAACATTCAGCGCATCCACGCCATCATTGGCCGTTTTACACTGATATCCCAGCGATCCCAGCTGATCGGCCAGCAGGCGGCGGTTAATCGGATGATCGTCCACCACCAGAATCATCATGTCATCGTTACGCGCAGCTTCGCGGGTCTCGGCCGGAAGCGCGTTGCTCGCGTGCGGCTCGATAACCTGAACCCGGTAAATGCGCCCCAGCAGCGCCAGCAGATCGTGTGGCGACGCAACACTGTGCAACCATTCACCCGGCGCACGCTCAACGGGAATACCGATGTGGCGACGGCAGAAAATAATGGCCGCGCGCCCGGTCCACGACGCGGAGAGTTCATCATCGGTGATCAACGTATCCTGGTTGCCCAGCGCGCGTCCGTCGTACTGCTTCACCTGAATACCGTTCCATTGCAGTAATGTCTGCAGATAACCCGACAGCCAGGCATTACGCACCGCCAGCCAGCAGCACGTATCCGCCAGGCCATCGACATCGGCGCGAACCGGCGCCACTGCGCTGTAAAGCGGAATACGAATTGTGAACTGGCTACCCATGCCCGGCTCGGTATCGACGGAAATATCGCCATCCATCATGCTGATCAATTTTTCACAAATCGCCAGCCCCAGCCCGGTTCCCTGGAAATTACGCTGTACGCCGGTTCCCACCTGGAAGAAGGGATCGAACAGACGCACCACCTCTTTACCCGGGATCCCCACGCCGGTATCACGTACACGAATGCTGAGATAATCCGCATCACGATGCACATGCAGCACGATACAACCCATATCAGTGAACTTAATTGCGTTGCTGAGCAGGTTGGAAATCACCTGCTGTAAACGCATCGGATCGCCATTCAGCGCCATCGGCACATCCGGTTCAATAAAGCAGTACAGCCCCAGTTGTTTACGTACCACCAGCGGTAAATAGTTGGCGGTGATATGGCTCATCACTTCGCGCGGGGAAAACTCGCGCGGCTCGATTTTCAACTGTTCCGATTCAATTTTCGAGAAATCGAGGATATCGCTGATAATTTTCAGCAACAGGCTCGACGAGTTGTTCATCGCGGTGACTAACCTGTCGACCCCTTTCGGCAGCTCTTTCGTTTGCAGCAGATCGAGGTTACCGATAATACCGTACAGCGGCGTGCGCAACTCATGGCTGACTGTCGCAAGGAACATCGATTTCGACTGGCTCGCCTGCTCTGCCGCTTGCGCCATTTCCTGCAACGACTCTTCCATCTTCACGCGGGCAGAAACATCCACCAGCACGCAAATCGCCACGTTTTCATTGCGATAACGAGAATGAACAAAGCTAATTTGCAAGTTGGTATTATTGCTGGTCAGCACATCAACGAAATTGACCTGCTGACCACAGATAATTTGCGTAAGCCGCTGCCTGTCTTCATGCGTCAGCATGTTCAAATAGTTGTGTGCCAGCTCGTTACTGAGGATGTTCGTGCCGTCCTGAGTGCGCAAAATGCAGATCCCCACCGGCGCGGAGGCAACGATTTTACGGTTGAACTGCTCATGCTCTTCCAGCCGCTGGGCATCATTTTCCGCCGGAATAAAAATCCGCCGCTCGTACATACGCGCAAGCGTAAACAGCGCCACACCGACCAGCACATTCAGCAACACCGCGTTGAGTATCAGCATGCGAATGCGTTCCAGCACCATATCAACCGGTACGGAGTAAACCACGCTCAGCGATGACGGTGGCAGGCTCTTTTTCAGGATCAGCTCGCGAAAACCCGAGGTATAACCAAACCACGAACGCTCCTGCATCCAACGCGGATCGACAACAATGCCGCTATCCTGGCCGGTAAGGGAAATCAGCGCATGCCCGTTGTCATCCAGGATTGTCACGCCCATCGGCAAGCTACCCGGCGTGAAAAAGTTTTCCATGCGAATGGACTGTTCCGTACCCAGCAGCGCTTGCAGGCGGTTGCCGAGGTAAACCGGCGTCAGCGCATAGAAATAACCGATCCCCGGACGCGGCCCCTGGCTCATCCAGTAGACGTTGTTACTGCGCTCATCCTGCGGAGCGTTACGATATTTAACGATACGCTCATGCAGGCTTTTCAGCGTATCGTCGCGTTCAACGGGGAGATCGCGCAGGCCGAAGTCGGCCATGCAGAGATTGTCGCTGCCGATCAAAAACACGCGGTTGAGATCGTAAGCGGCGGAGAAATTGTCGCGCCAGTAGCGCATAAACCACGCCAGCGACTCCAGCGAGCCGCGCCAGGAGCTGCCCATGGCGGAGCAGTCTGAATCCGGGAAAAGAGGTAAAAATGTCGGGACTTCGGTTTTGTCGTCGCGGTTGCGAGAAGTCAGAATACCGTTTTCCGCCGTCAGGCGGTTTTCGGCGATGTACTTCAGCTCTTTCATCACATCAGACGTGCGCTGGATGTAACGCTGCGCCTGATCGGAGCTGAGGTTAAATTCCTGGCGAATTTCCGACTCTTTGTCATGCAAAGCGTTAACGATATAAAAGACAGAAAAAAAGGCAATCAACAGCCAAAGCAATAGCGCCAGCGCCCTGAACAGATAGCGGGAGACTTTCAGGGTACTGCGAAAAGAGACGAGGTATTTCAACCTGGGGAAACTCCGCCACAAGGAAGTTAAAAAAGAGTGTGATTAAGGTAGCGATAAATCGCAAAGGCCGCAACGGCAATGAAAAAGGGCCGGAAACCGGCCCTCATAACGCATTACTCGGCGTCGTCCTCCGCCGCGTCGTCGTCGGTATCGGTATCTACTTCCGGCGCGATATCATCATCGCCTTCCGCCACGCTACCGTCGATGGAGTCTAACTCTTCATCATCTACCGGCTCAGCAACACGCTGCAGACCCACTACGTTTTCATCTTCCGCAGTGCGGATCAGAATAACGCCCTGGGTATTACGCCCTACCACGCTGATTTCCGAGACGCGTGTACGCACCAGCGTACCGGCATCGGTGATCATCATGATCTGGTCGCAATCATCAACCTGCACCGCGCCGACCACTGCGCCGTTACGCTCGGTGACTTTGATGGAGATTACGCCCTGAGTACCGCGTGATTTGGTCGGGTACTCGGTTTCCGCCGTACGTTTACCGTAACCGTTCTGCGTTACCGTCAGGATTGCGCCTTCGCCACGCGGCACGATCAGCGAAACAACGCTGTCTTTTTCCGCAAGCTTGATACCGCGAACACCGGTCGCAGTACGACCCATTGCACGCACAGCACCTTCTTTAAAGCGCACCACTTTGCCCGCCGCAGAGAAGAGCATCACTTCGTCGCTACCTGAAGTCAGATCGACGCCAATCAGCTCATCGCCTTCGTTCAGGTTGACGGCAATGATACCGGCAGAACGCGGACGGCTGAATTCGGTAAGCGCGGTTTTCTTCACGGT
Organism: Kosakonia sp. LAM2021; assembly: GCF_016620385.1. Lineage (NCBI taxonomy): Bacteria > Pseudomonadati > Pseudomonadota > Gammaproteobacteria > Enterobacterales > Enterobacteriaceae > Kosakonia > Kosakonia sp. LAM2021. Next base: position 358,486 of record NZ_JAENHT010000001.1, on the reverse strand, counting down.
ACCGCTGGCGGTCGCCATAAAGACATTCACGCCCTCTTCGTATTCACGCACCGGCAGAATGGCGGTGATACGCTCGTTCGGCTCCAGCGGCAGCAGGTTAACGATCGGGCGACCACGCGCGCCACGGCTCGCTTCCGGCAACTGATAAACCTTCATCCAGTACAGACGTCCACGGCTGGAGAAGCAGAGGATGGTGTCATGGGTGTTGGCCACCAGCAGGCGGTCAATAAAGTCTTCTTCTTTAATACGCGCAGCCGATTTGCCTTTACCACCACGGCGCTGGGCTTCGTAGTCGGTCAGCGGCTGATACTTCACATAGCCCTGGTGCGACAACGTTACTACTACATCTTCCTGATTGATCAGGTCTTCGATGTTGATATCGGCAGTGTTAGCGGTAATTTCGGTGCGACGCTCGTCGCCAAACTGTTCGCGAACCAGTTCAAGCTCTTCGCGGATCACTTCCATCAGGCGTTCAGCGCTGCCAAGGATGTGCAGCAGCTCAGCAATCTGTTCCAGCAGCTCTTTGTACTCGTCGAGCAGTTTTTCATGCTCAAGGCCGGTCAGTTTCTGCAAACGCAGATCCAGAATCGCCTGTGCCTGCTGTTCGGTCAGATAGTATTTACCGTCACGAATACCGAACTCCGGCTCCAGCCACTCCGGACGCGCCGCGTCATCGCCCGCACGTTCCAGCATGGAAGAGACGTTGCCCAGATCCCACGGCTGCGCGATCAGACCTGCTTTAGCTTCAGCAGGCGTCGGCGCGCGACGGATCAGTTCAATGATCGGATCGATGTTCGCCAGCGCTACGGCCAGCGCTTCCAGAATATGCGCGCGGTCGCGGGCTTTACGCAGTTCGAAAATCGTACGACGCGTTACCACTTCACGGCGGTGGCGCACAAACGCGGCCAGAATTTCTTTCAGCGCCATGATCTTCGGCTGACCATGGTGCAGAGCAACCATGTTGATACCGAAAGAAACCTGCAATTGCGTCTGGGAGTAGAGGTTGTTCAGAACCACTTCACCCACGGCGTCGCGTTTGATTTCGATAACGATGCGCATACCGTCTTTATCGGACTCGTCGCGCAGCGCGCTGATACCCTCAACGCGTTTATCTTTCACCAGCTCGGCAATCTTCTCGATCAGGCGCGCTTTGTTCACCTGATATGGAATTTCGTGCACGATGATCGTTTCGCGGCCGCTTTTCGCATCGGTTTCCACTTCCGCGCGCGCGCGAATGTAGATCTTGCCGCGACCGGTGCGATAGGCTTCTTCGATGCCACGACGACCATTGATGATCGCCGCCGTCGGGAAATCTGGCCCCGGAATATGCACCATCAGCTCTTCAATGCTGATGTCTTCGTTATCAATGTAAGCCAGGCAACCGTTGATCACTTCCGTCAGGTTATGTGGCGGAATGTTGGTTGCCATACCGACGGCGATCCCCGAAGAACCGTTCACCAGCAGGTTCGGGATCTTGGTGGGCATCACATCAGGAATTTTTTCGGTGCCGTCGTAGTTATCGACGTAATCAACCGTCTCTTTTTCCAGATCGGCCATCAATTCATGGGCAATCTTCGCCAGGCGGATTTCCGTATAACGCATCGCCGCCGCGGAGTCGCCATCGATGGAACCGAAGTTCCCCTGACCATCGACCAGCATGTAACGCAGCGAGAACGGCTGCGCCATACGGACAATGGTGTCGTACACTGCGGAATCACCATGGGGATGGTACTTACCGATTACGTCACCAACGACACGGGCAGATTTTTTGTAGGCTTTATTCCAGTCATTGCCCAATACGTTCATGGCGTAAAGTACGCGACGGTGAACCGGTTTCAGGCCATCTCGGACATCCGGAAGCGCACGGCCAACAATGACCGACATCGCATAGTCCAGATAGGAGCTCTTCAGCTCTTCCTCGATGTTAACCGGTGTAATTTCTCTCGCAAGGTCGCTCATCTAACCGCTATCCCTCTACTGTATCCCGGATTCAAAGGTCGCAAATTATAACACAACCGCTTTGATACAGGTAAACCTATAACACCCGTGCAAAGGTTTATTCATCCCGTTGGCCTGATATACTCACGGGTCTTATTGATAGAGGAGTTATTGCGCCCATGAATGCCGAAAAAACGCCGGTCGCTCAAAACGTTGATCATGCTGAAATCGCCAAATTTGAGGCAGTCGCCTCGCGCTGGTGGGATAAAGAAGGTGAGTTTAAACCCCTGCACCGCATCAACCCGCTGCGTCTGGGTTATATTGGCGAACACGCTGCCGGTCTGTTCGGTAAGAAAGTGCTCGATGTCGGCTGCGGCGGCGGGATTCTGGCGGAAAGCATGGCGCAAGAAGGCGCGGATGTCACCGGGCTGGATATGGGCTTTGAACCGCTGCAGGTGGCGCGCTTGCACGCGCTGGAATCAGGCGTTCAGGTCAATTATGTGCAGGAAACCGTAGAAGAACATGCGGCAAAACACGCGCAGCAGTATGACGTCGTTACCTGCATGGAAATGCTGGAGCATGTTCCGGATCCGCAATCGGTGGTGAAAGCCTGTGCGCAACTGGTCAAACCCGGCGGCCATGTCTTCTTCTCTACCATTAACCGCAACGGCAAAGCCTGGTTGATGGCGGTAGTCGGTGCGGAATATGTGCTGCGCATGGTGCCGAAAGGTACGCACGACGTGAAAAAATTTATTAAGCCAGCGGAACTCTTAAACTGGGTTGACGGCACCGTGTTACAGGAGCGTCACATCACCGGGTTACATTACAACCCGTTGTTAAACCAGTTTACGTTAGGGCCGGGCGTTGATGTGAACTATATGTTACATACAACGGCAAAAAATGACTAAGGTCATCAGATAAAGTGATAGAAGATTGCGCAGCATCAAGTTGCGCAATTGCCTTTCCCGATGAAGAAATCAGCACTCGATCAAAAATTCATTTTTTTTTGCGAAATATTGACATCGCCGCCAGGCCTTACGATACGAGGACTTAGCGATTGTCACCCTTTCGCAACCTCAATTTAACCTCAAAATCAACTCTTGTACTGAAAAGAATCCTTACTAGAATACTCACCATATAGCGTTTCTCTTATCGCAAACCCCCTATATGTAGTATTTATCCACAGAGTTAATCACAGCAACGAATTGTGGATAAATGGGGGGATATTTTCTATTTCACGGACAGGTAATCACATGAATCAGAGTCTGCTGGTGACAAAGCGTGATGGTGGCACTGAGCGCATCAATCTCGACAAAATTCATCGAGTACTGGATTGGGCGGCAGAGGGGCTAAGTAACGTATCCATCTCTCAGGTTGAACTGCGCTCACACATTCAGTTCTACGACGGTATCAAAACGTCCGATATCCACGAGACCATCATTAAGGCCGCCGCGGATCTGATTTCCCGCGACGCACCGGACTACCAGTACCTCGCCGCGCGCCTGGCCATTTTCCACCTGCGTAAAAAAGCCTACGGCCAGTTCGAACCGCCTGCGCTGTTTGACCACGTGAAGAAAATGATTGAGCTTGGCAAATACGATCATCATCTGCTGGAAGACTACACGGAAGAAGAGTTCAAGCAGATGGACGGTTTTATCGACCACTGGCGCGATATGAACTTCTCCTACGCTGCGGTGAAGCAACTGGAAGGCAAATACCTGGTGCAGAACCGCGTGACCGGCGAGATCTACGAGAGCGCGCAGTTCCTCTATATCCTGGTTGCCGCGTGCCTGTTCTCCAACTATCCGCGTGAAACCCGTCTGGACTACGTGAAGCGTTTCTACGACGCCGTTTCCACGTTCAAAATCTCGCTGCCGACGCCGATCATGTCCGGCGTGCGTACGCCTACCCGTCAGTTCAGCTCCTGCGTACTGATCGAGTGCGGCGACAGCCTGGACTCCATCAACGCCACTTCCAGCGCGATTGTGAAATACGTTTCCCAGCGCGCCGGTATCGGTATCAACGCTGGCCGCATTCGTGCGCTGGGTAGCCCGATCCGCGGTGGCGAAGCGTTCCACACCGGTTGTATCCCGTTCTACAAACACTTCCAGACGGCAGTGAAATCCTGCTCGCAGGGCGGTGTACGCGGCGGCGCGGCAACCCTGTTCTACCCGATGTGGCATCTGGAAGTCGAAAGCCTGCTGGTACTGAAAAACAACCGTGGCGTGGAAGGCAACCGCGTACGTCACATGGACTACGGCGTACAGATCAACAAACTGATGTACACCCGTCTGCTGAAAGGTGAAGATATCACCCTGTTCAGCCCGTCCGACGTTCCGGGCCTGTATGACGCGTTCTTCGCCGATCAGGACGAGTTCGAACGCCTGTACACCCAATATGAAAAAGACGACAGCATCCGCAAACAGCGCATCAAAGCGGTGGAGCTGTTTTCTTTGATGATGCAGGAACGTGCGTCCACTGGCCGTATCTACATTCAGAACGTCGATCACTGCAACACCCACAGCCCGTTTGACCCGGTGGTTGCCCCGGTACGTCAGTCCAACCTGTGTCTGGAAATCGCCCTGCCGACCAAGCCGCTGGATGATGTGAACGACGAAAACGGTGAAATCGCGCTCTGTACGCTGTCTGCGTTTAACCTCGGCGCGATTAAAAACCTCGACGAGCTGGAAGAGCTGGCAACGCTTGCGGTGCGTGCGCTTGATGCCCTGCTGGATTACCAGGATTATCCGATTCTGGCCGCTAAACGTGGCGCTATGGGTCGCCGTACGCTGGGTATTGGCGTCATCAACTTTGCTTACTGGCTGGCGAAAAACGGCAGACGTTACTCTGACGGCAGTGCGAACAACCTGACGCACCAGACTTTCGAAGCGATTCAGTACTGGTTGCTGAAAGCCTCTAACGAGCTGGCGAAAGAGCAAGGCGCGTGCCCGTGGTTCAACGAAACCACCTACTCGCAGGGTATTTTGCCGATCGATACTTACAAGAAAGATCTCGACGCTATTACCAACGAGCCGCTGCATTACGACTGGGAAGCGTTGCGTGAATCGATCAAAATGCACGGCCTGCGTAACTCCACGCTCTCCGCACTGATGCCGTCTGAAACGTCGTCGCAGATCTCCAACGCCACCAACGGCATTGAACCGCCGCGCGGTCATGTGAGCATCAAAGCGTCGAAAGATGGCATCCTGCGTCAGGTGGTGCCGGATTATGAAAAACTGAGTAATGCCTACGAGCTGCTGTGGGAAATGCCGAATAACGACGGCTACCTGCAACTGGTCGGCATCATGCAGAAATTTATCGATCAGTCGATTTCGGCAAACACCAACTATGACCCGTCACGCTTCCCGTCGGGCAAAGTGCCGATGCAACAATTGTTGAAAGACTTGCTGACCGCCTACAAATTTGGTGTGAAAACGCTGTACTATCAAAACACCCGCGATGGCGCGGAAGATGCGCAGGATGACCTGGCACCTTCCATCCAGGACGATGGCTGCGAAAGCGGCGCATGTAAGATCTAACTAAGGGGCGGGGAAACCCGCCCTTTTTTTTCGCAAGACAGGACTCACATTCCATGGCATACACCACTTTTTCACAGACGAAAAACGATCAGTTGCTGGAGCCGATGTTCTTCGGTCAGCCGGTTAACGTGGCGCGCTACGATCAGCAAAAATATGACATTTTCGAAAAGCTGATTGAGAAACAACTCTCCTTCTTCTGGCGTCCGGAAGAAGTTGATGTTTCCCGCGACCGTATCGATTTCCAGGCGCTACCGGAACACGAAAAGCACATTTTTATCAGCAACCTGAAATACCAGACGCTGCTGGATTCCATTCAGGGTCGTAGCCCGAACGTTGCGTTACTGCCGCTGATCTCCATCCCGGAACTGGAAACCTGGGTAGAAACCTGGGCGTTTTCAGAAACGATCCATTCGCGCTCTTACACCCACATCATCCGCAACATCGTTAACGATCCGGCGGTGGTGTTTGACGATATCGTCACCAACGAGCAGATCCTCAAACGCGCGGAAGGCATCTCGCACTTCTACGACGAGCTGATCGAAATGACCAGCTACTGGCACCTGCTGGGAGAAGGCACGCACAACGTCAACGGCAAAACCGTGACCGTCAGCCTGCGCGAGTTGAAGAAAAAACTCTACCTGTGCCTGATGAGCGTGAACGCGCTGGAAGCGATTCGCTTCTACGTCAGCTTCGCCTGCTCCTTCGCTTTCGCCGAGCGAGAGCTGATGGAAGGCAACGCCAAAATCATTCGCCTGATTGCCCGTGACGAAGCCCTGCACCTGACCGGCACCCAGCATATGCTGAACCTGCTGCGTTCCGGCGTTGATGACCCGGAAATGGCCGAGATCGCCGAAGAGTGCAAACAGGAGTGCTATGACCTGTTCGTGCAGGCGGCATTACAGGAAAAAGAGTGGGCGGAATACCTGTTCCAGGGCGGCTCGATGATCGGCCTGAACAAAGACATTCTCTGCCAGTACGTTGAGTACATCACCAACATCCGCATGCAGGCAGTCGGTCTCGACTTACCGTTCCAGACCCGTTCGAACCCGATTCCGTGGATCAACACCTGGCTGGTTTCCGATAACGTCCAGGTGGCGCCGCAGGAAGTGGAAGTGAGTTCCTATCTGGTCGGTCAGATCGACTCTGAAGTCGACACCGACGATCTGAGTAGCTTCCAGCTCTGATGAGCCGTGTGACGCTTAGCCTTTCCGGCATGCACGTACAGTGCCAGGATGAGCATCCTTCCCTGCTGGTGGCGCTGGAATCGCACCAGGTGGAAGTTGAGTACCAGTGCCGCGAAGGCTACTGCGGCTCCTGCCGCTGTCGTCTGGTGGCAGGCCAGGTTGACTGGATTGCCGAGCCGCTGGCCTTTATCAACGAAGGGGAAATTTTGCCCTGTTGCTGCCGGGCGAAAGGCGATATCGAAATCGAGATGTAAAAAAGGGCCTTCACAGGCCCTTTTGTTTTACTTGTGCTGTAAAAACTGTACCGCTTTATCCGGGAAATCGGTGAACAAACCATCGACACCCGCCTGCTGATACAACACCTTGTAGAGCTGATTCACATCGCTGGCGTACGGTGGAAGCTGATCCGCGCGTACGGTAAACGGATGGACCTGCAAATGGCTGGCATGCGCCTCTTTAACCATTGCCGTTAGCTTAACGTTACCCGGTTTTGAACCGTCCGCCACCAGCATGTGGTAGTCCGGACCGATGCCGTCGGCATACTGCGCGATTTGCTTCATCGCGCCGGGTTTGAACATCCAGTCGTAACTGTAATTCACCCATTTACCGTCCGGCTGCTGCTCCTGCGTTTCATTCCAGTTGGTATACGCAATCAGTTGCACCAGTTTAAGATCCATCCCCATCTTCGGTTCCAGCTCTTTCTTAATGCGCTTGAGCTCATTGACGTCAAAACATTGCAGGTACACGTTATCCTGCTTGCTGGTGTAACCGTACTTTTTCAGCACTTCCAGCGTTTTTGCGGCAATGTCTTTCCCTTCCTGATGGTGGAACCAGGGCGCTTTGATCTCCGGATAAATACCGATGTTCTTGCCAGTAGAGTGGTTTAACCCCTGCACAAACTCGATCTCCTCTTCAAACGTATGAATGCGGAAATCGGATTTACCCATCGGGAAACGCCCCGGATAGACCTGCACTTTCTTGCCCTTTTCCAGCTCGAACCCTTCGGTAAACTTCAGCGAGCGGATCTCGTCGAGCGTAAAGTCGATGGCGTAGTAACGCCCGTCTTTACGCGCGCGCTGCGGGAAGCGCTCCGCGATATCCGTTACGCGGTCGAGATAGTGATCGTGCAAGACGACCAACTGGTCGTCTTTGGTCATCACCAGGTCTTGTTCAAGAAAATCTGCCCCCTGCGCATAGGCCATCGCTTTCGCCGGTAAGGTATGTTCCGGCAAATAACCGCTGGCGCCACGGTGGGCGATAACGATTTTATCGGCGGCCAGCGCCTGGCTGGTTAGCGCGCCTGCCAGCAGCAGGCTTGAGGTCATACGGGTGAAAGTGGTTTTCATCAGTGCTCCCAGTTAGCTACGACGCGCCAGCACATCGGCATGGTGACGCTTTTCGCCAATCATCACGATAACCAGCAGTAAAACCGCCAGAATGCTGCCGCCAATCATCACCATAAAGCCACCATCCCAGCCGAAGAAATCAACGGTATAACCGACAATGGCGCTGGCGGCGACAGAACCACCAAGATAGCCAAACAAGCCGGTAAAGCCCGCCGCCGTACCCGCCGCTTTTTTCGGTGCCAGCTCCAGCGCATGCAGACCAATCAACATCACCGGGCCATAAATCAGGAAGCCGATGATGATCATACAGGCCATATCCACGCTCGGGTTACCCGGTGGGTTCAACCAGTAAACGATAGTCGCAATGGTCACCAGTGTCATAAAGAACACGCCCGTTGCGCCGCGGTTTCCGCGGAAGACTTTGTCCGACATCCAGCCGCACAGCAGCGTGCCGGGAATGCCCGCATATTCATAGAAGAAATAGGCCCACGAGGATTTATCCAGCGCGAAGTGTTTCACCTCTTTCAGGTAGGTCGGCGACCAGTCGAGAATGCCGTAGCGCAGCAGGTAAACAAAAACGTTCGCTACCGCGATATACCACAGCAGTTTGTTCGGCAGGATGTACTGCATGAAAATCTGCTTTGCGGACAACTCTTCTTCGTGTTTGTCGCTGTAATCATCCGGGTAATCGTTTTTGTACTCTTCAATCGGCGGTAAACCGCAGGATTGAGGCGTGTCGCGCATTAGTGCGAAGGCCAAAATCGCCACCAGAATCGCGCCGAACGCGGGCATATACAGCGCCGCATGCCAGTCGTTAAACCACGCCATCCCCAACAGGAACAGCAGCGGAGGGATGCCACCGCCGACGTTATGCGCGCAGTTCCATACCGACACAATGCCGCCACGCTCTTTTTGCGACCACCAGTGCACCATGGTACGCCCACACGGCGGCCAGCCCATCCCCTGGAACCAGCCACACAGGAACAGCAGCACAAACATGACCATGATGCTTGAGGTTGCCCACGGCACGAAGCCCATAAACAGCATCACCGCCGCCGCCAGAATTAACCCGGCGGGCAGGAAAACGCGCGGATTCGAGCGATCAGACACCGAACCCATAATAAATTTCGAAAAGCCGTAGGCAATGGAGATACCGGACAGCGCGAACCCCAGATCGCCACGGGAAAAGCCTTGTTCGACTAAATACGGCATTGCCAGCGCAAAGTTCTTACGCACCAGATAGTAGGCGGCATAACCGAAAAAGATCCCGAGGAAAATCTGCCAGCGCAACCGCCGGTACAACGGATCGATTTGCGCATCGGGCAGACGCGATTGATGGGGGGCAGGTCTAAAAATACTCAACATAATAGCGGCCTCCGTGGCGCGGTAAGACTCATATCTTTCATTAATGAGTGAAAACGAACATAACCAGAGTTATTCGCGGCGGATTGTAGTGAAAGTTTTAACCAGAGTGAATGAGTTGTCGCAGGTATTGTTACAGAAACATGACAAACATCTAACTTCACGCATGAAAGCGCGTTTCACTTTCGTTTTTTGCTCGAATATGCGCGATATCAAACAAACCACAATCATAGTATGGCTAAATGGTTGCTAAGGAACGTCGACCAGAAGGACGCGAACATGCGCAACTCCAGTGACTACGATGTGATTATTATCGGCGGCGGCGCGACCGGCGCAGGCATTGCTCGCGACTGCGCCCTGCGCGGATTGCGTGTGGTTCTGCTTGAACGCCACGATATCGCCACCGGCGCGACCGGCCGCAACCACGGCCTGCTGCACAGCGGTGCGCGTTACGCGGTGACCGATAACGAATCAGCGCGTGAATGTATTGCCGAAAACCAGATCCTTAAACGCATCGCCCGCCACTGTATCGAACCGACAGACGGCCTGTTTATTACCCTGCCGGAAGATGACCTGGTGTATCAAAGCCAGTTTATTGACGCCTGTCTGCAAGCGGGGATACCGGCGCAGGCCATCTCACCGCAGGAGGCGCTACGCATGGAGCCAAGCGTCAATCCGGCGCTAATCGGCGCGGTGCGTGTGCCGGACGGCACGGTGGATCCTTTCCGCCTCACCGCCAGCAATATGCTGGACGCGCGCGAGCACGGCGCCAAAATCCTCACCGGGCACGAAGTGTGTGGTCTGATCCGCCATGGCGACACGGTGAGCGGTGTGCGGCTATATCACCCTGCCAGTGGCGAAACCCAGGAACTCCACGCGCCAGTGGTGGTGAATGCCGCCGGGATCTGGGGGCAGCGCATTGCCGAATATGCCGACCTGTCGATCCGGATGTTCCCGGCGAAAGGCGCGCTGCTGATCCTTGATCATCGCATTAATCAGCACGTCATCAACCGCTGCCGCAAACCTGCGGACGCCGATATTCTGGTGCCAGGCGACACGATTTCCCTGATTGGCACTACCTCAACACACATTGATTACGCCGACATCGATAACCTGCGCGTCACGCCTGACGAAGTGGATATTCTGCTGCGTGAAGGGGAAAAACTGGCACCGGTAATGGCGAAAACGCGCATCCTGCGTGCTTACGCCGGTGTGCGACCGCTGGTCGCCAGCGATGATGACCCGAGCGGGCGCAATGTCAGCCGGGGAATTGTGTTGCTGGATCACGCGCAGCGCGACGGGCTGGAAGGCTTTATCACTATTACCGGCGGCAAGCTGATGACCTACCGGCTGATGGCCGAATGGGCGACGGATGCCGTGTGTCGCAAGCTCAATCATCATGCTCCTTGCACCACCGCCACCGCGCCGCTGCCTGGCTCCCGCGAGCCGACCGAACAGGCGCTCAAAAAAATCATCTCTCTGCCGACGCCGCTACGCGGTTCGGCGGTCTATCGCCATGGTGATCGTACGCCAGCCTGGCTTGGTAGCGACAGACATAACCGCAGTCTGGTTTGCGAATGTGAAGCCGTCACTGCCGGTGAAGTGCAGTACGCGGTCGAAAACCTCAATGTCCATTCGCTGCTAGATTTGCGCCGCCGCACACGCGTCGGGATGGGCACTTGCCAGGGTGAACTGTGCGCCTGCCGTGCAGCCGGGTTGCTTAACCGCATGCATGTCACGACCGAAAGTGAATCGCTGCACCAACTGGCCGGTTTTCTTAATGAGCGCTGGAAAGGCGTTAAACCCGTCGCCTGGGGCGATGCGCTGCGGGAAAGTGAATTCACTCGCTGGGTTTATCAGGGATTGTGTGGTCTGGAAAAGGAGGCGGAAGATGAGATTTGATACGGTTATTATCGGGGGCGGGCTGGCCGGTTTGGTGTGCGGGATCCGTCTTGCGCAGAGCGGCCAGCGCTGCGCCATTGTCAGCCGCGGGCAGAGTGCTCTGAGCTTCTCTTCCGGCTCGCTGGATTTGCTTTCGCATTTACCCGACGGTCAACCTATCGATACGCTTGATAGCGCCATCGCGCACCTCCAACAGCACCATGCTAATCACCCTTATGCCCGGTTCGGCGCAGACCAGGTTCGCCATTACGCACAACAGGCGCAGACGCTGCTGGCAGATTGCGGGCTGGCGTTACAGGGCGATGTTGATACGCCGCACCAGCGCGTAACGCCGCTTGGTACATTCCGCACCGCCTGGCTTAGCCCGCAGGAAGCGCCGGTAAAAACAGAAATTCACCAGCACACTGGCGTAGTCGGTATCAGTGGTTTTCTTGATTTCCAGCCGCAGCTTGCGGCAGGTGCGCTGCGTAAACGCGGTATTGGCGCGCAAGCAGAAGAGATAGACCTGCCGCTGCTGGATCGGCTGCGCGACAACCCCAGTGAATTTCGCGCGGTGAATATCGCCCGCCTGCTGGACGCGCCCGAGCACTACAACGCCCTGTACGAAGCGCTGCTGCCGCTAAGCCAGCACTACGCGATGCTCTATCTGCCCGCCTGCTTTGGTCTGACAGACAGCAGCGTCTTTACACGCCTTAATCAGCAACTGGCCTGCCCGCTGCGCCTGTTGCCCACGCTGCCGCCTTCCGTACCGGGTATGCGCATGCAACAGCGCCTGCAACAAGCGTTTATACGCAGCGGTGGTAACTGGATGCCCGGTGACGATGTACTGCGTGCCGATATCGCCGACCAGCGAGTCACACAAGTGTGGACGCGTAAACATGAAGATATCCCGCTGCGCGCGCGCAATGTGGTGCTCGCCAGCGGCAGTTTTTTCAGTAACGGGCTGGTTGCCGGGCGCGACCGCGTGCGGGAAACGGTGTTTGATCTCGACGTGCTGCAAAGCGCACAGCGTCAGGAGTGGTATCACGATGATGTGTTTGACAGCCAGCCGTGGCAGCAGTTTGGCGTGCAGACCGACGCGCAACTACACGGCCTGCGCGAGGGCAACGCCGTGAACAATCTCTATGTGGTTGGTTCCGTGCTGGGTGGTTTTGATGCCATCGCCCAGGGGTGCGGCGGCGGCGTTTGCGTCGTTACCGCGCTGCATGCCGCACAGCTAATTAGCGCACAGGGAGGCGAACAATGAGCAATACGCAATTTGAAAGCTGCATTAAATGCACCGTTTGCACCACCGCCTGCCCGGTCAGCCGCGTCAACCCCGCTTACCCTGGCCCGAAACAGGCAGGCCCTGATGGCGAGCGCCTGCGGTTAAAAGACGCCGCGCTGTATGATGATGCGCTGAAGTACTGCACCAATTGTAAACGCTGCGAAACCGCCTGCCCGTCCGGCGTGAAAATTGGCGATATTATTCAGCGCGCCCGTGCTCAGTACGCACCGAAAAAACTCTCCATACGTAATGCCATTCTCAGCCACACCGACCTGATGGGGACGCTATCAACACCAATGGCGCCGCTGGTGAATGCGGCAACATCACTCAAACCCGTGCGCCAGTTACTGGATACCGCATTAAAAATCGATCACCACCGCACGTTGCCAAAATATTCCAGCGGCACATTTCGCCGCTGGTATCGCAGCATTGCCGCGCAGCAACAGGCATTTGCGCAGCAGGTGGCGTTTTTCCACGGTTGCTACGTGAATTACAACCATCCCCAGTTGGGTAAAGATCTGATCCGCGTGCTGAACCATATGGGCATCGGCGTACAGTTGTTGCAGCGGGAAAAGTGTTGTGGTGTACCATTGATTGCGAATGGCTTTTTCGATAAAGCAAAAAAACAGGCGCAATTTAATGTGCGCTCGCTGGAGCAAGCCATCGGCACGGAGGGATTGCCGGTTATCGCTACCTCTTCCACCTGCGCTTTTACGCTGCGCGATGAATATCCTCACCTGCTGGATGTGGATAACAGCCATCTGCGCTCGCATATCGATTTAGCCACGCGCTGGATCTGGCGCATGCTTGACGAAGGTCGCGCGTTGCCGCTGAAAGAAACTCCGCTGAAGGTGGTCTATCACACACCGTGTCATATGGAAAAAATGGGCTGGACGCACTACACGCTGGAGCTGCTGCGGCGCATTCCCGGGCTTGAATTGACGGTGCTGGATTCGCGCTGCTGCGGGATTGCCGGAACCTACGGCTTTAAAAGCGAAAACTACCCAACATCGCAGGCGATTGGCGCGCCGCTATTCGAGCAAATTGAAGCCAGCGGTGCGGATCTGGTGGTGACGGATTGTGAAACCTGCAAATGGCAAATTGAGATGTCCACCAGCAAACGCTGTGAACATCCCATTACGCTACTGGCAAATGCATTGGGGTAACGGCATGCCGTTACCCTCAGCGATTACTCTACCGACAGCGTTTCCACCACATTGATCCAGCCGTGATCGCTGGCAATATCTTTGCCCGCCAGCCAGCGGCGCAGAATGTTCAACGCCATCATGGCGCACACTTCCTGGCGCACCACCAGCCCGTGGCGGGTAGTATTGAATTTCACCCGCAGGGCGCGGGTGCCTTCCGGCGTCGCCAGCGCGAAGTTAAGATGATCCTCTTCAAGACCGGTCACTGTCAGCGCCAGCCCGGCGAGATGGCGATTGCGCAGCTCGGTGGTCCAGCGAGCGCTTTGCGCCAGCGCTTCCGCCTGCGACGGTAACACTTCGCTGGCCAGCAGCGGCGCACCGGCGCGTGAAAGTTGTAATGCCACCAGACCGCCAGTGAACTGTTCGCTTAGCGTCAGGCTCAGTTGGCGTTCCCGCAGGGTTGCGGCAAGCGCGGCCGGTAAACCGTCGGTGCCTTCAAAAATCAAACTTTCACCGGCGACGCGTTTCACTTCCGGCCACAGCGCTTCCATCGCGGCGCGATGTTCTGCCGGGCCAGTCAGTTTTAACTCGATAATCGGCATCGAAGAGCGGTAGCCCATCACCACGCCTGGCGGCAGTTGAAGGTGTTGCAGGCTCTGCGCCAGATCGCTCTCTGAGCGACCAAAAGTGGTTAAGCGCAGGCAAACCGGCGGCTCCGGCAGGGTAAAGCGTGCGCGCAGTCGCGGCAGAATTTCTTGTTCCACCATCACTTTAAATTCCGACGGTACGCCCGGCGTGAAAAACATCAGGCAACGCTTGAGCTGCAGAGCAAAACCACAGGCGGTACCGACCGGGTTATCCACCAGTTCGGCGCTGGCCGGGATCTCAGCCTGTTTGCGATTACTCGGTGCCATCACGCGGCCACGTTCGGTAAAGAAGCGTTCCATTTGTGCCAGCCACGCTTCGTGTAGCACCAGCGCTTCACCTTTGGCAGTCGCCGCCGCCAGCGCGCTGAGATCGTCGCTGGTCGGCCCCAGGCCGCCATTCACAATCAGCACATCCGCGTGCTCACTACGTTCACGCAGGATAGCGACCAAATCATCAAGGTTATCGCCCACGGTGTTACGGCGCGTGAGAGGCAACCCCTGGTTAAAGAAAAAATCAGCCAGCCAGGCCGCATTGGTATCCACAATCTGACCATGCAGCACTTCATCGCCGGTCGATAACATCTCCACATTTAACATCGTTAGCTCCTGCAATCGAGGTTGAAACACTATAGCGCATGCGCAGAGGAAAAACGGAGACAAACGGGCGCGGACAGAGGCCGCGCCAGGGGATTAGAAACTGGCGCTGACGCCGACATACGGGCCATCAGCCACGGCGTTGTCGCGACGCCCTTCTTTACCGGTCATGTCGATGTAGCGGTAACCGGCCTCAACTGTCAGCGGGCGCATAATGGTGTAACGCGCCCCGGCGTTCGCTTCCTGGTACTCTTTCACGCCGCTGGAGAGTGAATCCGGCGAGTAGTAGTATTCACCGAAGATGCTAAAGCTACTGGCGATTTTCCACTGCAACCCACCACCGACCGCAACGGCATAACCTTCGCTGCCCACATCCGGATTCAGATAAATGCCTTTACCACCGACGGTCGCAAGGAACGGACCAAGCGGGATGTTGTAACCAAGTCCCAGGCCGGCAATATCGCCATCATCTTCACTGTGTGCCCAGTTACCGCTCACGGCGATGCCGCTGGTTTCGGTACCCAAACCAAAACCAAAGTTGGTGTAATCTTTCCCAATCTGGCCGTTCAGACTCACGGCCTGCGCCCCAGCAGAGACCAGCAACACGCTGGCTAAACCTAATAAAGCAACGTTCTTCATTTTTGATTTCCGCACATAACGGGCCTGATGCCCAAAAGCCTCTGATTGTACGCTTATTTTTCTGTCAGAAGAATGAATAAAAAGGTCAGTAAATATAGACGGGGTCAATTTTTCAGCATCAGCGCTTGCGTTAACATGGCGCGTTGTGTTCATCACTCTACAGGAATTAACCATGCGACAACGGACGATTGTATGCCCACTGATTCAAAATGACGGCGCCTATTTGCTGTGTAAAATGGCCGACGATCGCGGTGTTTTTCCCGGTCAATGGGCATTATCCGGCGGAGGTGTGGAGCCTGGAGAGCGGATTGAAGAGGCGCTGCGCCGGGAGATCCGTGAAGAATTGGGCGACAAGCTGGAGCTGAGCGAAATCACGCCGTGGACGTTTCGCGATGATATCCGGGTGAAAACCTATGCCGATGGCAGCAAAGAACAAATCTATATGATCTACTTGATTTTTGATTGCGTCAGCGCCAATCGCGAAGTCAGCATCAATGACGAATTCCAGGATTACGCGTGGGTAAAACCTGCGGATCTGCATCGCTACGATCTGAACGACGCGACCCGCAATACATTAAGGATGAAAGGGTTGCTCTGAAAACGTACTCAGTGGCTGACCTTTTCCACCACTTCCGCCGGTAGCCCGGTTAATGTTGCTACGACATCGGGCTCCATTCCTTTTTCCAGCATCACTTTGGCAATGCGCAGCGCTTCTTGTCGAACGCCTTCGGCACGCCCCTGCGCCAATCCTTTTTTCAGGCCAAACGTCATGCCTTCTTCGCGAAGAAATTGTGCAATGTTCATTAACACCTCCTTTTGCTGATGATCCGTGGTTCTGCTGGCAATGGCGGTTAAAAACGCTGCCGGATCGGCGGTATGACCCGCTTTCAACAAATAGTGCAGCAACGTCTTCAACTGTTCGCCGCCAGTGTAGCCCAGCGCCAGCAGGCTGACCAGTTGCTCCTGAAACTCCAGCATATCGCGTTGCCGAACATGTTTTTGTAAGAGCTCAAGCATCGCAATACGTCGATGTTGCACAATTTCAGCATCGGCAAGTTGGGTGATGTCCACCAGTGGAAACGCGCTGGTGTAAAGTTTTTCCGCCTGCTGCGGCAACTGAAAGGCATCAAGCCAGCGTAGCGACCACGGATACGGTGTGACGCGTCCATGATAAAAAAGCATTGGGATAACCACTGGTAATTCGCCATGCCCTTTATCAAGATGGCGCTGCATTGCGGCAATGGCATAGCGCATCAGGCGAAAGGCCATATTTTTATCCGGTGAACTTTGGTGTTCAATCAAGGCATAAAGATAACCGTCGCCAGCGCGCGTTCTCAGCGAATAGAGAATATCTGAGTAGCAATATCGCAGATCTTCCTCAACAAAACTGCCCGATTCCAGATGCAGCGTGGAAAGATCACACAGTGCAATCAAATGCTCTGGCAGGTGAATGTCGAAAAAATCACGAGCGGTTTGCGCATGTGATAATAATTTGCGAAACACCGCATCGTGCGGTGTAGAAGAGGATGAATGCGGCATCGCTATCCCTGCGTTTCAGAAGCCAGAGCGCAAACTAACACACTTGCGGGAGGGGGGTTTATCGGCCAGTCAGTTTGTCGTGAAGGCTCGCAAAAATAGTCCTGCCGCTATTTTTACGTGTTGCCGTCAAGGGTGCTAACCCACTGCTGAACGGCGCGCCGGGAGATCTTAATACCGCCATTTTTAAGCGCTGCAGGCAACAGCAGCCAGCGTACCGGCTGCTGGAAACGGGCCAGTTTATCAGCGACCCATTGGCTCAGCGCATCGGCATTTACGTCACCTTCGCACTCCACCACCGCCACCGGACGTTGACCAAATTCCGCGTCATCCACCGGTACCACCAGCACCTGCTGCACCTGCGGGTGGCGGGCAATAACGCGTTCAACTTCTTCTGGTTGAATGCCTTCCCCGCCGCTGAAAAAAAGATTGTCAAGACGACCGTGAATGGTCAGGCGACCATCGTTCAGCTCGCCGCGATCGCGCGTGGCAAACCAGCCTTCACTGTTTACCAGCGGCAGGAGTTCTCCGTTGCACCAGTAACCCGACGCCATGCTGGCGGCACGCAGCCAGACTTCCTCGCCGACAATTTTCACTTCACGCCCTGGCAGCGCGTAGCCGACATCAGGTTTGCCATCGGCTTCTTTCGCACACACCGTCGAGGCAAATTCAGTTAAACCGTAACCACACCAGCTGCGGATCCCGCGCTCGCGTGCCTGCTGCGTGAGTTCGACGGGGATCGCTGCACCACCCAGTAACACTGCTTTCAGCGAGACCGGAACCTTGTCATTCAACAAGCGCCACAGCTGCGTTGGAACCAGCGAGGCGTGGCTGCACCCGGCCAGCGCCTGCTCCAGCGGCGCTTTTTGCCGCACGGTGATCCGCGCGCCAGCCAGCAGCCAGCGCCATAAAATCCCTTGCCCGGACACATGAAACAGCGGCAACGAGAGAAGCCAGTCGTCTTTCGCGGTAAACGGGATCAGCGCCAGTACGCCCTGCGCACTGGCAAGATGCGCCGCGCAGGTATGCACGGCGGCTTTTGGCAACCCGGTAGAACCGGAAGTCAGGGTCATTGACGCCAGCCGTTGAGGCTGCCAGTCAACGGCATAATCGCCGTCAGCCTCGCTTAACGCCAGCGATGTTAAACCGGCGTACACCGCGTGCGACTCCAGGTCGAGCGCAAAACGCAGTGTCAACTGCCCTAACTGCGCCTCCAGTTGCGTGGCGGGTAACTGCGGGTTCAGCGGTATAACCCGCGCACCGCATTGCAACAGCGCCAGCCACGCCAGCAACGTCTCTGGCTGGTTGCGCGCGCGTAACATGACGCCATCGCCCGGCTGCACACCCTGGCGGGCAAACCCGCTGGCAAGCCTGTCAATACGCACACAAAGCTCACGCCAGTTAAGGCTTTGCTGCTCAAGGCGAATCGCCGCCTGCTCGCCTTGTAGCGTGCGCCAGTGACGCCAGGGCCAGTCGGGAAAAATCATAGCAATGGTTCCAGCGCATCAACCTGCAAGCAGGGTAAATCACTCTCAGGCCAGCGGCGAATCAACTGCGTTTGCATTAATTGCAGCGTATCGAGACCCGGCACCGTTCCCGGCGTCAGCCAGGCGGCGATACGCGCCAGTTGCGTCAGGCCAAGGCTCGATTCGATTGACGAACTGATAACGGTCGTCAGCCCCAGCGCTTTCGCCGCAGCGACCTGTTGCTGGACTTTCTGTAAACTGCCGGTCAGCATCGGTTTAATCACCACGGCGCCGACGCCGGGCTGCTGCTCAAAACAAAAGTCCGCGTCACGCAGGCTCTCATCCCAGGCGAGGGTAATGCCGGTCTCGCGGGCAAACGCCAGTGATTCCTCGCGCGTCTTACAGGGCTCTTCAAGAAACGCAATGCGCGAGCGGTAAGCCGGATTGACATACTTCGCAAACTGTTGCGCTTTCAGCGGCGTCCAGGCGCGGTTAGCATCGAGGCGCAAATAGAGATCGGGAATCGACTCCAGCAGCAAGTTGACCACCATGCCGTCACGCACTGCTTCATAGAGCCCCACTTTCACTTTCGCCAGCTTCTCACCCGGCAAAGCAGCAAGCGCGGCGAACAGCTCATCCGGGTCACCGCTACACAGCATCGCGGCGCGGTAATCCGCCGCCTGCGGCAGCGCATCGCTAAGCTCTGCCAGCGCGCAACTCAAACCAAATGCCGCAGAAGGCGCATCCGGCAGCGGTGGCTGTTCGCCATCGCGCCAGCTACGCGCCCACGCCATCACAACCGGTTGAACGTCATCCAGCGTTTCCAGGCTAAACCCCGGCAGAGGGGAAATTTCCCCCCAGCCTTCACGCTCGCCCTCGGTGAGATGAACGAACAACCCGTCACGTGTTTTCAGGCGCCGCTCACGCAGCACCACGCCCGCATCAAGCGGGATTTGCCAGCGGTAAACCTGCGCCTGTCGCATTATGGATTCCGTTTGAATTTGCTGAAATCAGGCTGGCGTTTTTCGTTAAACGCATTGCGGCCTTCCTGACCTTCTTCGGTCATGTAGAACAGCATGGTGGCGTTACCCGCCAGCTCCTGCAGGCCCGCCTGACCATCGCAGTCGGCGTTCAGCGCAGCTTTCAGGCAGCGCAGCGCCATTGGGCTGTTTTGCAGCATTTCGCGACACCAGCGCACGGTCTCTTTCTCAAGATCGGCAACCGGCACAACGGTGTTGACAAGTCCCATATCGAGCGCCTGTTTGGCATCGTACTGACGGCAGAGGAACCAGATTTCGCGCGCTTTTTTCTGCCCAACGATGCGCGCCATGTAAGACGCCCCCCAGCCACCATCGAAAGAGCCGACTTTCGGGCCGGTCTGGCCGAAAATAGCGTTTTCCGCCGCGATGGTCAGATCGCACATCATGTGCAGCACGTGACCGCCGCCGATGGAGTAACCCGCCACCATCGCCACCACCGGTTTCGGGCAGGTGCGGATCTGGCGCTGGAAATCCAGCACGTTGAGATGATGCACACCGGAGTCATCCTGGTAGCCGCCGTAATCGCCGCGCACTTTTTGATCGCCGCCGGAACAGAAGGCTTTATCCCCTTCGCCGGTCAGAATTATCACGCCCACGCTGTCGTCATAACGCGCATCAGCCATGGCCTGAATCATCTCTTTAACCGTCAGCGGGCGAAACGCATTGCGCACCTGCGGGCGGTTAATGGTGATCTTGGCAATACCATCAGCCGATTTCTGATAACGGATGTCGGTGTAACCTTCAGAACAGTCACGCCATTCAACCGGCGCATAAAGCATGTTTTCATCTGGGTGGATCATAGTGTGTCCTTTGTCTCAAGACGCAGAATACGCGCCAGGGCGGCAATAACGGCAGCGGGATTTTCCCGGTGCGCGTTGTGCCCGGCGGCAGGAATGGCGTGACAGTGGCGCGAGACTTGCGTCGCCAGCGCCTGAAATTTGCTGTCATGTTCACCGTATAAATAATGTACTGGCACAGAAAGTGTCTGAAGTGCGGCGCGCAAATCAGGCTGGCAGGCAAGCGAAGTTGCCTCCAGCATCGCCGCCAGCGTTGCGCCGTTATTCTCGCCGCGTGTGGCCACCAGCGCCGCTCGTTGCGATTCGCTCAGCGTGGCAAAAACGGGTTGCCGGTACCAGGCGTCAAATACCTCACTCAATGGCTGCTGGCGAAAACGCGCAGCCCACTGCTGATCATTACGCAGCCGCTGTGCGCGATCGTCAGCGGATGTCAGTCCCGGGTGACCACCTTCAACCACCAGACCGCACAGCCCGGCAGGATGCAGGCATGCGTGGTACATCGCCACGCGCCCACCAAGCGAATACCCCACCAGCCAGTAGTTGCGTATGTTGTAATACTCAAGGGTGGTGCGCAGCAGCGCGTCCAGCGCATCAAAGGACGCAACGCCAATATGTGCTGAACCGCCATGTCCAGGCAGATCGAGGTACAAGCGCGGGAAATCACTCAGCGCGTCGCCAACGGGTTGCCACTCGCGGTTATCGCCGGAAAAACCATGCAGAAACACCAGCCACGGTTGCGGCTGGTGTCCACTAATGGTTTTACCGTGCAGGATCACAGATGGCTCACCTGCGCCAGCAGCGTTTGTAACGTCTGCGCGCCGTCGGTTGCGTTCACCACCAGTTCAATCACCGTCGCACCTGGCTTGCACCAGGCCCCTTCGAGCGCCTGCTCAAGCTCAGCCCAATTCTCCGGTTGATGGTAAGCCAGATTAAACATCGCCGCCGCATGCGCAAAATGGACATTCTGCGGCATCAAATAAAACTGCTCGCGCTCGGCGGGCGGCGTGGGCAGTAACGAGAAAATTTGCCCACCATTGTTATTCACCACCAGCAGGACGAACGGCGCAGAAGCCTGCCGCAGCAGCGCCAGCGCGTTGAGATCGTAAAGCGCGGAGAGATCGCCCACAATCGCCAGCGTAGGCCGCGCAGTGGCGCGCTGAACGCCCGCCGCCGTTGAAAGCAAGCCGTCAATACCGCTGGCGCCGCGATTGCTGTAAACCGGGTATCCCGCCGGGAGCTGCCCCAGTGCATCGACCAGCCGCACGACCAGGCTGTTTCCAAGAAAAAGTTGACCCTGGGCTGGCAAATAATCCGCGATACGATGCGCCAGTTGCGCCTCGCCAAAAATATCACGCTTCGCACAAACGATTTCCCAGGCCTGCGCCGAAAGGCGTGGGATCGCCTCGCACCACGGCGCACGCGGTTCAGCCGGATGCTGCTCCAGCCAGTCGGCAACGCTGGAAACCAGTCGACGCCCGCGATGATGGGCCGGATCGAGCCGCCCTTGCAGGCGGTCAATCAGCCAGTACTCTTCCGGTTCGCAGGTCGCCTGCCACTGCAACAGACGTTTGCCGGTCAGGCTGCTACCAAACTGCAACACAATCTGCGCCTGATTCAGCTCTGCCACTGCCTGGCCATTACCGAGCCAGAGATCGGCGCACGGCAGCGGTTGCCCGGTCTGCGAAAGCGCATCACCAATCAGCGGCCAGCCGAGCGTTTTCGCCCATTCAGCAAGCAAACGGCCTTCAGCCGCGCTCATGCGCCCTGCCACTATCACGCCGCGTTTTTGTCGCCAGAAAAACCAGTCGCGCTGCGTTTCGCTGCTCACCCTATTCGGTACACGCAACCATGGCGTGTCTGCCTGCCACCAGTCACCCAGCGCCTGCTGCCAGGCAAGGCCGGTATCATCCATTTCACCGTACAGCGGCTCGGCAAACGGGCAGTTAATATGTACCGCGCCGCCCTGTAACGAATCCAGCAGGTTATCAAGGGTGGAAACCAGCCAGCGCGCAGGAATGTCCTGCGACGGACGCGGGAGCGCGAGAGATTCAGCAGGATGCGTGGCAAACATGCCCGGCTGGCGAATTGCCTGGTTAGCACCGCAATCAATCAACTCCGGCGGTCGATCTGCCGTCAGCAGCACCAGCTTTTCACCGGTCAGCCCCGCTTCAATCAGTGCGGGATAAAGATTCGCAACCGCCGTGCCGGATGTCACGATCACCGCCACCGGCTCATTGCTGGCCTTTGCCAGCCCCAGCGCAAGGTGGCCTAAACCACGTTCATCAAAATGGGTGTGATGAATAAAGGCGTGATTTTCCGCTGCGGCCAGCGTTAATGGGGTGGAACGGGATCCGGGGGCAATACACACATGCCTGACGCCGTGACGGGTAAGGGCTTCGAGGATCACCGCCGCCCAGCGTCGGTTAAATGAGCTTATCGACATGAATTTGTCCGGTATCAATATTACGGCTTAGTATAAATAATCAGGAACTATGTATTTTTGATATGAGTCGGTTATGCGTGACTAAGTTGTAGTAATGATCGCAATCCCGCCGCTTTGTTCTCAATTTCCTGCCACTCTTGCTCCGCGTCTGAACCGGAAACAATGCCTGCACCGGCATAAAGACGTACGGTATTGCCGTCAATTTTTGCCGAACGCAGGGCAACGCAGAACTCACTCTGTTGCCGCGAAAGATAACCCGCCGAACCGGCATACCACTCACGCTGAAAAGGCTCATGACGCGCAATAAATGCCCGCGCTTCACGGCGCGGCAATCCCGCAACTGCCGCTGTTGGCTGGAGCATTTGCAGACAGAGTGCGTCATCCGGCTTTTGCAGATCGGTCCAGATACAGCGGCGAAGATGCTGTACTTTACGCAGCCGGACCACTTTCGGCGGCAGCACTTCCAGCGCACCGGTTTGCTGCTGTAAACGCTGGCAGATATCTTCCACCACCAGCATATTTTCACGCTGGTTTTTGTCATCAGCCATTAGCCAGTCGGCAAGCTGTTGCGCCTGCTGGTCATCTTCACGATTAGCAACCGTTCCGGCCAGCGCTTCAGTGCGTAAGGCGCTACCACGGCGACGCCACAGCCGCTCAGGCGTTGAGCCTAAAAAGGCCGTTTGCGCATTAAACGCCATCATGAAATGAAAACAGTGATGATTGAGGCGACGGCTGGCGGCCATCAACGCGGCGGCGTCCACCGAGCTGGCAAAATGGTAATCCGTTGCGCGGGCGAGTACGACTTTATCCAGCTCACCGCTTTCCAGCGTTTGCAACGCCTGCGCAATCAGCGTTCGCCAGCCATCGCGCTCGGGGATGTGACGCTGCTCAAGGCACGTTTGCTGCACGTTTTGCAGCGGTGTCGATTCCACCAGTGCCGAGAGAAACGTGAGCGCGCGCTGCGCGTCATCATACAGGGACGTCTCACTGAAAATATAGACACGCAGAAAAGCGTGACCGCCTTCCCGACGCCACTCCAGACGCGGTAAAAACAGTTCGCCTTGTGTGGGATCAAACGCGTTAAGCCCCCAGATGCGGACATCTTCAGCGCATTGCTGCAAAAAATCTTGCGCCAGGGGTAAAGAAGAGAAACGGCGCAATGCGCCAAGCGCGGCGGCTTCGTCATCACCGCTACGTTGCTGCCAGTAAAATTGTGGCCACACGCGCTGGCTGGCAAGCCAGGTCAGAGGATCAAAAGCGTCGTTTAGGGGGAAAGGGGCATCAAAAAAGCAAAATCCTGACGACCGGGGAATGTCATCGGTCAGGCAACGGTGTAAGTGTGAAAGCGCCGAGGAAATGGAGTACACGCGAGCCCCTCCCTGTTAAAAACCACATAGTATACGGGGTACTTAGCGTAATAACAGTACCCCCTTCCAGGGAGGGGAAGTGAAACGTTAGCGGCGGGCTAACAGCAGACCGAGCACCAGACCTACTGCGGCACCGGCACCAATGCCCTGCCACGGTTTTTCATGCACGTAGTCATCTGCACGATAAACGGCTTTTTTCGCCCGGTAGTAGTACGTATCCGATGCACTGCTGACGCGGTTTTTCACTTCATGCAGTGCCTGTTCGGCACGGGCCTTCAACTCAATGTACTTTTGATCTGCGGGGTCGCCCGATGAGCGGAGAATTTCTTCCAGCGTTTCGCTCAGCAGGGTCAGGTCGTCATCAATATGTGATTCATAAGAATGATATGCCATCTGTTGTCTCCATGTTATGCACCTGTCCGCTAACTATAGACAAAGGCTGTCGGTTACGCCTGGCGGATCTCGCGCGCCATCCCGATATGTGCAATACCATCTTCGTCATACACATCGGTAACGGGTTGAAAACCAAAATGGGCATAGAAAGATTGCAGATGCGCCTGCGCGCCCAGATATAGCGCGTGCTGCGGCCAGTGTTGCTCGCAAGAAAGCACCGCGCGTTCCATCAACTGATAGCCCAGTTTTTCGCCGCGAACCTGCGCACTGACAATCACCCGGCCGATAGCCACCGGTGAGAGATCATCATCACTTTTCAGAATCCTCGCATACGCCACCAGTTCGTCACCTTTCCAGCCGAGAAGATGGCGGTTCTCGCCCACCAGGTCCTCACCATCCACATCCAGATAAGCGCAAGCCTGCTCAACCACAAACACTTCGCAGCGCAATTTCAGTAACGCATACAACTCAGAAACGGTCAGTTCGGAATGGTGCACATCCTGCCAGCGGATCATGTTGTTCTCCTCATTTATAGT
Organism: Kosakonia sp. LAM2021; assembly: GCF_016620385.1. Taxonomy (NCBI): domain Bacteria; kingdom Pseudomonadati; phylum Pseudomonadota; class Gammaproteobacteria; order Enterobacterales; family Enterobacteriaceae; genus Kosakonia; species Kosakonia sp. LAM2021. The sequence goes on along the minus strand of NZ_JAENHT010000001.1, from coordinate 333,345 downwards.
GACCTCGTTATACTAGATTCTTTTTCATTCGGGCAAAGATTGTGGAACTGATTTTCTTAGGCACCTCTGCGGGCGTACCTACACGGACGCGTAATGTCACGGCGATGCTGCTCAATTTACAACACCCAACCCGCGCCGGGCTTTGGCTGTTTGATTGCGGCGAAGGAACCCAGCACCAGATGCTGCGCACCGCCTTTCACCCCGGCAAGCTCGATAAAATTTTTATTACTCACCTGCACGGCGATCATCTTTTTGGACTGCCTGGGTTGCTATGCAGCCGCTCAATGGCCGGGAATGTTCAGCCGCTGCAGATTTACGGCCCAAAAGGGATCCGCGAGTTTGTAGAAACCACGCTGCGGCTTAGCGGTTCATGGACCGATTACCCGCTGACAATTGAGGAAGTGACGCCCGGGCTGGTCGTTGATGATGGCTTGCGCAAAGTGACTGCTTATCCGCTGTCGCACCCGGTTGAGTGCTACGGCTATCGTATTGAAGAGCATGATAAACCCGGCGCGCTGAACGCGGCGGCGTTAAAAGCGCAGGGCATCCCGGCCGGGCCGCTGTTCCAGCAATTAAAAGAGGGGAAAACCGTCACGCTGCCTGACGGACGTATCGTCAATGGCGCGGATTATCTTGCCCCGGCAGAAAGCGGAAAAAAACTGGCGATTTTTGGCGACACCGCGCCCTGCCCGACCGCGCTGGAACTGGCGCAAGGCGTTGATTTACTGGTGCATGAAGCCACGCTTGAGCAGGTAATGGAGGAAAAAGCGAACAGCCGGGGACACAGTTCAACCCGCCAGGCGGCGCAGCTCGCCGCTGATGCAGGCGCAAAAAAGTTGGTGATTACCCATCTCAGTTCACGTTATGACGAACAGGGCAGCCAGGCGATGCTCGCCGAGTGTAAAACGTACTTTTCGCAAACGACATTGGCTGAAGATTTTGCGGTAGTTCACATTTGATTTTAATTTAGGCACTCTATTTTTTCTCCACCATGCCGATAATAGATATACGCAGGCATTTCCTATTTGAGGGCATGATGGACAATTTCCAGAAAGACATCGATGACAGGGCGAATCTTACTCTGTCGAACCGGTTTGAGCTGTTGCTGTTTCGCCTTGGCACATCGTTAGATGCCACCAAATCCGAGTTATTTGGCATCAACGTGTTTAAGCTACGCGAAATCGTACCGATGCCCACCTTTACCCGTCCCGCAGGGATGAAAGCGCCGCTGATGGGGATGGTTAACATCCGCGATCAGGTGATCCCGGTGATTGACCTTGCCGCCGTTGCGGGTTGTAAACCTGCAAGCGGTCTGAACATCTTACTGATTACGGAATATGCCCGTAGCGTGCAGGCATTTGCCGTTGAGTCCGTGGAAAATATTATTCGCCTGGACTGGAAACAGGTGCACACGGCCGAAAAAGCGATCAATGGTCGCTACATCACGAGTATTGCCTGCCTGGATGACGATAAGGATACCAACAACCTGGCGATGGTGCTGGACGTTGAGCAGATCCTCTATGACATCGTGCCTGCGGATCATGACGTCCACGGCGATCATGTGCCGGACAAGAAATTCAACCTGAAACCGGGCTCTGTTGCCATTGTGGCGGAAGACTCCAAAGTGGCGCGCGCGATGCTGGAAAAAGGCCTCAACGCCATGCAGATCCCGAATGCAATGCATATCACCGGTAAAGACGCGTGGGAAAAAATCCAGTTGATGGCGCAGCAGGCCGATGCGGAAGGTGTTCCAGTAAGCGATAAGATCTCAATGGTTCTGACCGACCTTGAGATGCCGGAGATGGATGGCTTTACCTTAACGCGCCTGATCAAAACCGATCCGCGTTTGAAAAACATCCCGGTGGTGATCCACTCGTCCCTCTCCGGTAGCGCTAACGAAGATCACGTGCGGAAAGTGCAGGCAGACGGTTACGTGGCGAAGTTCGAGATTAACGAACTCTCTTCCGTGATTCAGGAAGTGCTGGATCGCGCTGCGAATAATATTCGCGGCCCGCTGATCAGCCACCATCAGGTAACGTCTACCCCGCTGCTGGCGAAATAATCGTTCCACGTTTATTTGGTTAGCCCATAAAAAAACCGCCGATACCGGCGGTTTTTCTTTACCTGTTTCCAGGCCTTACATTATCGGCATCGCCAGTTGAACGATGCTGATTAGCGGCTGCGGATAGATACCTAACAGCAGTACCAGCAGCGCGGAGATAAGCACCACGATCCCGCCTGCGCTGTAAGCCCAGTTAGACGGTGCATCGCGGTTCAACTGTTGCGGTGCGTTCAGGTAGAGACTCACCGCCACGCGCAGGTAGTAATACAAACCAATCGCCGAGCCCAGCACCACTGCGGCAGTCAGCCACCACAGATGCGCTTCAACGCCGACCGCCAGAATGTAGAACTTACCGATAAAGCCCAGCGTCATCGGAATACCCGCCAGCGACAGCATCATCACCGTCATTACCGCAGACAGGATCGGACGGTGCCAGAACAAGCCACGGTAAGAGTAAAGCGATTCTGCATCCGGGCCACGATACGGACTGGACATCAGGCTGACCACACCGAACGCGCCAAGGCTGCTGAACAGATAACCGGCCAGGTAAACACCGACGGTTTCCATTGACATCTGGCCGCCTTGCAGCGCAATCAGCGCCACCAGCAGATAACCCAGGTGCGAAATAGAGGAGAAGCCCAGCAGACGTTTAATGTTGGTCTGGCTCAGCGCCATCAGGTTACCGAAGATGATGGAGACGAAAGCGATGATACCCAGAACCACGCGAACCGCTTCGCTTTCCCCCACCGGTGCGTAGAGGAACAGACGCATCAGCACGCCAAAAATGGCGATTTTACTGGCGGTGGCCAGGAATGTGGACACCGGAGCAGGCGCGCCCTGGTAAACGTCTGGCGTCCACAGGTGGAACGGCACCAGCGAGAGTTTAAAGCCAAGTCCGACAATCATCATGCCCAGACCCGCCAGCAGCAGCGGTTCATGCAGCATCCCTTCGCCCAGGCTTTTACCGATCGCGACAAACGACAGGTTGCCAGTTTGCGCATAAACCAGCGCGATACCGAACAGCAGGAACGAGGAGGCGGCAGCGGACAAAATGGTGTATTTGATACTGGCTTCCAGCGAGCGTTTCTGGCGGAAGGCGTAGCCCACCAGCCCGAACAGCGGCAGAGAGATCAGCTCAATACCGAGGAACAGCGCCGCCATGTGATTCGCGTTCGCCAGCAGAATGCCGCCGAGCGCGGCAATCAGTACCAGCAGATAAAACTCTTCTTTGTTATCGCTATACCCTTCCAGCCACGGATAGGCAAAAGTGCAAGTGGCGAGGCTCGCCAGCAGCACCAGCCCGGTGTAAAGCATGGCGTAGCCATCGACGCGCATCAGCGGGGTGACATCCATCGCCCCCGCCTGGCCGACGAACCACAAAGAGAGCAGCGCGACGTTCAGGCCAATGACCGACAGCGTGGCATTGAGAAAATGGTTGCGTCGCCACGCAATGGAGAGCATCACAACCACCACCGTCAATCCGACGATTAGCAGCGGCAGCAGCGCAATCAGGTGTTGTGGAGTTATCGTCATGGCGATTTACGGCCTTGTAGTAGTAACAGAATTAACAAACCACTGCTGGATATTGCCCATCGCGGCGTGCGATGTATCCAGAATCGGCTGCGGATAGAAGCCAAGCAGTACCAGAAGCACAACCAGGATCAGAATCATAAACAGCTCGCGCAGCGACAGACCCCGCAGTTCCTGGCTGGCGAGTTCGCTTTTCGCCTTGCCGAAGTAAGCACGATGCAGCATCGCCAGCGAGTACACCGACGCGAACACCAGACCGAAGGTGGAAATCACCGTGATCGTCGGCACAACCTGATAGCTGCCGAAGAGGATCATGAATTCACCCACGAAGTTACCGGTACCCGGCATCCCAAGCGTTGCGACGGCAAAGAACATCGACAGCGCTGGCAGCCACTTAATTTTGCTCCACAAGCCGCCCATCATACGCATATCGCGCGTATGCAGACGTTCGTAGAGCTGGCCGCACAGAATAAACAGACCCGCAGCGGAAAGACCGTGGGCAATCATCTGAATCACCGCGCCCTGGTAAGCAAGCTGGCTGCCGGTGTAGATAGCAATCAGCACAAAACCCATGTGAGACACAGAGGTGTAGGCGATAAGACGTTTGATATCGGTCTGGGTGAAGGCCATCCACGCGCCGTAGAAGATGCCGATCACGCCAAGCCACATGGCGATAGGCGCAAACTCTGCCGACGCGTTCGGGAACAGCGGCAGCGAGAAGCGCAGCAGACCGTAGGCGGCGGTTTTCAGCAAGATCCCCGCGAGGTCAACAGAACCGGCGGTCGGTGCCTGCGAGTGCGCGTCTGGCAGCCAGCCGTGCAGCGGCACCACCGGCATTTTTACCGCAAAGGCGATGAAGAAGCCGAGCATCAGCAGATATTCGACATTGCCGGACATCGGCGTCTTCAACAGATCTTCGTAAGCGAAAGTCCATACGCCGGTCGCGTTGTAATGCACCAGCACCAGCGCCAGGATGGCAATCAGCATGACCAGACCGCTCGCCTGGGTATAAATGAAGAACTTGGTCGCCGCGGTAATACGCGTCTTCCCATCGGAGGCTTTGTGGCCCCACAGCGCGATCAGGAAGTACATCGGCACCAGCATCATTTCCCAGAAGAAGAAGAACAGGAACATGTCGATGGCAAGGAACACGCCGATAACGCCGCCGAGGATCCACATCAGGTTCAGGTGGAAGAAGCCCTGATATTTCTCGATTTCACGCCAGGAGCAGAGCACCGCCAGCACGCCGAGGAAGCCGGTCAGCACCACCATCAGCAGCGACAAACCATCCATTGCCAGATGAATGCTAATGCCAAAGCGCGGGATCCAGTCATGCTTGAACGTTTCCTGCCACTGCGGAAGGCCGGTGACTTGCGTCAGAGAATAGCCGCCCTGCAACCAGAGTTGCAGAGAAAGCGCCAGCGTCAGTCCCATGGTGATCAGCGCGATCCAGCGCGGCACCTTCACGCCGAAGCGCTCGGTCTGCCAGCAGAGGAAGCCGCCGATAAAGGGAATCAGAATTAGCCAGGGTAGTAACATGGCGATTTTTGTTCCTTGTTTAAGTCCGCCTCAGGCTATCTTGCTCGTCATAGCGAACCCCGGCTGTGCTCGCAATCCTCACGTACATCTGTACGCTCCGGTTGCTCTGCGCAGGCGGTGTCCACTCTGACTTCGCCGATAACGCCTGTCCATTCGGACCAGATTTTCAACGAATTTCTAAAAATTCTCTTTCCGTTTGCAGGCCGGATAAGCGCACTCAACCGGCCAACAAACTCAGCGCAATACCATCAACAGCGCCAGCACGACAACCGCGCCAATGCTCATGGATGCCACATACCAGCGCAGATAACCGTTCTCGCTAAACAGCAGACCTTTGCCTGCGAAGCGGGAAAGGATCGCCGGGATGTTCATCAGCGCATTCAGCGGATCGCTCTTCAGCAACCATGCAACACCGAGGTATGGCTTCACAAAGACGCGATCGTAAAGCCAGTCGAAGCCCCAGGCATTGAACCACCAGGTACCGAAGAAACGCCCCGTAGCGCTGTTGGCAATCGAATGCACCAGTGTGCGATTACCCAGCCACAGCCATGCTGCCAGCAGGATACCGATAATCGCTACCGCACCGGATGCCACTTCCAGCATCACGACGCTGCTGTGCGCAAGCTCGGTGGTTTCCGGCAACACGCCTTTCAGCGGCGGCACGATCATTGCGCCAACAAAAGTAGACAGCACCAGCAGCACAATCAGCGGCAGATGATGGGTAATTCCCTTCCCTGCATGCGCGTGGATTTGCTCTTTTCCGTGGAAGACAATGAAAATCAGACGGAAGGTGTAGAGCGATGTCATAAAGGCACCGACCAGGCCAGCAATCATCAGATTGATATGACCATTCGCAACTGCACCGGCAAGGATTTCGTCCTTACTGAAGAAGCCTGCGGTGATCATCGGCAACGCTGACAGCGCTGCGCCACCGACCAGGAAGCAAGCGTACACCAGCGGAATCGACTTACGCAGGCCACCCATTTTGAAGATGTTCTGCTCGTGATGACACGCGAGGATCACCGAACCGGAGGAGAGGAACAGCAGCGCTTTAAAGAACGCGTGCGTCATGAGGTGGAAAATCGCCGCATCCCACGCCTGTACACCCAGCGCCAGGAACATGTAACCAATCTGGCTCATGGTGGAGTAAGCGAGCACACGTTTGATATCGGTTTGCACTAATGCGGCGAAACCGGCCATCAGCAGTGTTACCGCCCCGACAATCCCGACCAGATGCAGTACTTCCGGCGTTAGCAGGAACAAGCCGTGCGTACGTGCAATCAGGTAGACACCGGCGGTAACCATTGTCGCAGCGTGGATCAGCGCAGAAACCGGGGTCGGGCCAGCCATCGCATCGGCAAGCCAGGTCTGCAACGGCAGCTGTGCGGATTTACCAACCGCACCGCCCAACAGCATCAGCGTCGCCCACATCAGCATGTTATTGCCGTTGGCGAAGTGCTGCGGTGCCAGTTCAACCATCTCGCGGAAGTTCAGCGTGCCCAGTTCGTTGTAAAGAATGAACAGGGCGAAAGCGAGGAACACGTCACCCACGCGGGTGACGACAAACGCTTTCATCGCCGCAGCGCCATTCTTCGGATCGGTATAGTAGAAACCAATCAGCAGATAGGAGCACAGACCCACGCCTTCCCAGCCGAGGTACATCAGCAAAAGGTTATCACCCAGCACCAGAACGACCATGCTGGCGATAAACAGGTTGGTGTAGGCGAAGAAGCGGGAGTAACCCTCTTCACCACGCATATACCAGGAAGCGAACATGTGGATCAGGAAGCCTACTCCGGTGACCACCGAAAGCATGGTCAAAGAGAGGCCGTCCAGCACCAGATTGAAGCCGATGTTGAAATCGCCGACAGCCATCCACGTCCACAGCGGTTTTGCGAAAGGTTGCTGACCGTTATTAAAGAAATCAACGCCCGCATACGCAGTAACCAGCGCAGCCAGACCAATCGACCCGACACCTACGGTTGCAGAAACATTTTCCGACCAGCGGCCACGGGAAAACGCCAACAGCACAAAGCCAATAAAAGGAAAAATAATGGTTAAGGCGAGCATGTTCATCCACGCATCTCACTTACTGAATCGATATTCAGATTCTGGCGGCGACGATGGAGTTGCAGCAGCAACGCCAGGCCAATGCTCGCTTCGGCAGCCGCGAGGCTAATGGCGAGAATATACATCACCTGTCCGTCGGTCTGACCCCAGTAGCTGCCCGCGACCACAAAGGCCAGCGCAGCGGCGTTAATCATGATTTCCAGCCCAATCAGCATAAACAGCAGGTTGCGGCGGATAACCAGACCGGTCAGCCCCAAAACAAACAAAATCGCAGCGAGGATCAATCCATGTTGCAACGGGATCATGCGTGCTCCTCCGTTTTTCTTTTCGCGCGGTCTTCCGTGCGATTGCTCAGCACTTCGCCAGGTCTGTCTTCGCGACCCAGATGGAAAGCAACAACCAGCCCCGCCAGCAGCAGCATAGACGCCAGTTCTACCGCCAGTACGTAAGGACCAAACAGCGTAATGCCCACCGCTTTCGCGCCAATCGCCGTACCCTCGATGCCCTGATCGTTAACCCCGAGGATGGCGTAAATCATCACCGCCAGCAGCACTGCGGAGAGCAGCGCCGGACCAATCCAGATTTGCGGCGACAGCCAGTTGCGCTCCTGCTCGACCACGGTATTGCCGAGGTTTAGCATCATCACAACGAACACAAACAGCACCATGATGGCCCCGGCGTAGACGATGATCTCCAGCGCCCCGGCGAAGTACGCGCCGAGCGAAAAGAAGACCCCGGCAATGGCCAGCAGAGACACAATCAGATACAGCAACGCGTGTACCGGGTTGGTATGCGTAATCACGCGTACCGTCGTCAGGATGGCGACCAGGCCACAGATATAAAAAGCGAACTCCATTGCCCCTCTCCTTACGGTAACAGGCCCTTGACGTCGATAGGCTTGGCTTCATTTTCCGCTTCGCCTTTATCTTTGCCGTCGATTGCCATACCTGCCATCCGGTAGAAGTTATATTCCGGGTATTTGCCCGGACCGGAGATCAGCAGATCCTCTTTTTCGTACACCAGATCCTGACGTTTGTATTCGCCCATCTCGAAATCCGGGGTGAGCTGAATTGCCGTTGTCGGGCACGCTTCTTCGCACAGGCCGCAGAAAATGCAGCGTGAGAAGTTGATACGGAAAAATTCCGGATACCAGCGGCCGTCCTGCATCTCCGCTTTTTGCAGCGAGATACAGCCGACAGGGCAGGCTACCGCACACAGGTTACAGGCAACGCAGCGCTCGGAACCGTCCGGGTCGCGCGTCAGCACGATACGGCCACGGTAGCGCGGCGGCAGGTAGACCGGCTCTTCCGGGTACATACGCGTTTCACGTTTGGCGAACGCATGCAGGCCAATCATCCAGATACTACGAACCTGGGTGCCGAAGCCCACGAGTAATTCTTTTAAAGTCATGGTCTTTTCACCCCTTATTGCGCTTGCCAGAGAATGACAGCCGCCGTTCCCAGCAAGTTAATCAGCGTCAATGGCAGGCAGACTTTCCAGCCGAAGGACATCACCTGGTCATAACGCGGACGCGGCAGCGCGGCGCGGATCAAAATGAACATCATCATAAAGAACGCGGTTTTCAGCGCGAACCAGATGAATGGCGGTAAGAACGGCCCTTGCCAGCCACCGAAGAACAACGTGACCATCAGTGCGGAAATGGTGACGATACCGATGTATTCCCCGACGAAGAACAGTCCGAACTTCATACCGGAATATTCGATGTGGTAACCATCCGCCAGCTCCTGCTCCGCTTCCGGCTGGTCAAACGGGTGACGGTGACACACCGCAACGCCCGCGATAGCGAAAGTCACAAAGCCAAAGAATTGCGGGATAACGTTCCACAAACCGGCCTGATTGTTAACGATGTCGGTCATGTTGAATGAACCGGCCTGCGCAACCACGCCCATCAGGGAAAGCCCGAGAAACACTTCATAGCTCAGGGTCTGCGCGGAAGCACGCATCGCACCGAGCAACGAGTATTTGTTGTTACTCGACCAGCCAGCGAACAGCACCGCGTAAACGGCCAGACCCGCCATCATCAGGAAGAACAGGATCCCGATATTGAGGTCGGCCACTACCCAGGTCGGGCTGACTGGCACAATGGCGAACGCTAACAGCAGCGAGGTAAAGGCAATCATTGGCGCAAGAGTAAAAATCACGCGGTCCGAAAAGCGCGGGATCCAGTCCTCTTTAAAGAACATCTTGATCATGTCCGCCACCAGCTGGAGTGAACCACCCCAGCCTACGCGGTTCGGCCCGTAACGGTTCTGGAACAGACCGAGCAGACGACGTTCACCAAAGCTCATGAACGCGCCGCAGGTGACCACCACCAGCAGAATGACGACCGCTTTCAGAATGCTTAACAGAATGTCGATAACATCCGGTGTTAACCAGCTCATGCTTGCGCCTCCTGCAGATTTTCAAGACGTGCTCCGGCCAGTACCGGCGCGATGCCCGGCATCCCCATCGGCAGACCAACCTGCCCTGCCGCCAGACCTTCAGAAACCTGCAACGGCAGGCTGATAGTCTGCCCTTCGTAAGTGAAGGAGATATGCGCACCCGCGTTCACACCAAGCTTCGCGGCGTCTGCCGGATTCAGCTTGATGTACGGCTGCGGCATGCGGCTCTGGAACACCGGCGAACGCTGCGACAGTTCGTCACTGCCAAACAGGTGATAGTAAGGCGCGATACGCCATTTTCCATCCTGCACTTCGAACGCGCCCGGTACGGTAGTGAAATAATCAAGACCGCTTTCAGATGCTTCGATCAAGCGTACGCCCGGATCGCCGTGACGCAGATGACCACCCACTTCGTCCTGGAATTTGTTCCAGGCCTGCGGGGAGTTCCAGCCCGGCGCCCATGCAAACGGGATTTGCGAACGCGGGGCAGACGGCTGGTTGTTCCCTTCCATTGAGAAAGCAAACATGGTGTCTTTGTCCTGCGGCTGACGCAGTTCGTGCACGCTGATATTGGCGCGCATTGCTGTGCGTCCACTGTAGCGGTGCGGTTCACGCGCCAGTTTCTGGCCACGAATGCGGAAGCTGGCATCCGGCGCGGCGTCTTTAATACCGGCCAGTTGCGGCAGTGCTTCGACAGCCGCGTCGATCACATGATCAAGCTGTGTCCAGTCCACTTCGCGGTTTTGCACGGTGCTGTGCAGCGAGTGCAGCCAGCGCCAGCTTTCCAGCATCAGGGTTTTGCTGTCGTAGTAGGTCGGATCGTAAACCTGGAAGAAGCGCTGCGCGCGGCCTTCGTTGTTGATAACCGTACCATCGCTTTCAGCAAAGCTGGCGGCGGAGAGCACCAGATGAGCGCTGTCCATAATGGCGGTGCGCTGATGATCAACCACCAGCACCAGCGGCGCTTTCGCCAGCGCCGCGTCAACGCGGGCAGCAGAAGCGTGACGATGCAGATCGTTTTCCAGCACGACAACGGCGTCAGCACTGCCGCTTTCCAGCTCAGCCAGCGCGTCATCGAGGCTACCGCCGCCGATAAGCCCCAGCCCCATGCTGTTCACCGAACGGGCAATCATGGTGATGCCGACATCGGAACCACGGCCTTTCAGTGCTTTCGCAACGTTTGCTGCCGCCTGAATCACCGCCGTGCTCCCGGCGTTAGTTCCGGAGATAATCAGCGGTTTTTTCGCTCCAGCCAGCGCCTGAACAATCACATCTACTTTGCTTTTCAGGTCGTTGCTCAGACCGTCAACCGCAGGGGACGCGTCGTCCAGCGCATGCGCAATGGCGAAACCTAAGCGAGCCTGGTCTTCTACCGGTGCGCAGTAGGTCCACGCCGCGATATCGTCCAGACGCGTGCTGTCGACGTTCGTAACGAACAGCGGATGTTTAGCGCGCTGACCAATGTTCATGATCGCCGCGATCTGCCAGTCGGCCACTTTCTGCGCCGCCGCCATTTCACGTGCTTTGCCTTTCACCGCCTGGCGAACCGCCAGCGAGACGCGCGCGCCGGTCTGGGTGATATCTTCACCGAGGATCAAAACCGCGTCGTAAGATTCAATTTCACGCAGCGCCGGTGTACGGATGCCGCTTTCGCGCAGCACTTTCAGCGCCAGCTCAAGACGTTCCTGCTCACCTTTGGCAATGCCGGTGTAGAAGTTTTCCGCGCCGACTAATGCACGCAGCGCGAAGTTGCTCTCTACGCTTGCGCGCGGAGAACCGATACCGATCACTTTCTTCGACTGACGCAGAATATCCGCGGCACCCTGCATCGCCTGCTCGGCGTTAAGGGTGATCAGATCATCGCCACGGCGTTGAACCGGCTGACGCGGTCTGTCTTTCAGGTTGACGTAGCCATAGCCGAAACGACCACGGTCGCAAAGGAAATAGTGGTTAACGGTACCGTTGTAACGGTTTTCAATGCGGCGCAGTTCGCCATAACGTTCGCCAGGGCTGGTGTTGCAACCCAGCGAGCACTGCTGGCAGATGCTCGGCGCAAACTGCATATCCCACTTACGGTTATAACGCTCGGAGTGGGTTTTATCGGTGAATACGCCGGTCGGGCAAATTTCCACCAGGTTGCCGGAGAATTCGCTTTCAAGCACGCCATCTTCCGGGCGACCAAAGTAGACGTTGTCATGGGCGCCATACACGCCAAGATCCGTGCCGTCCGCGTAGTCTTTGTAGTAACGCACGCAGCGGTAACAGGCGATACAGCGGTTCATTTCGTGAGAGATGAACGGGCCGAGATCCTGATTACGGTGCGTACGTTTGGTAAAACGATAGCGGCGGAAGCTGTGACCGGTCATTACGGTCATATCCTGCAGGTGGCAGTTGCCCCCTTCTTCGCAGACCGGGCAGTCGTGCGGGTGGTTGGTCATCAACCACTCGACCACGCTTTCACGGAACTGCTTCGCTTCGTCGTCATCAATAGAGATAAAAGTACCGTCTGATGCTGGTGTCATACAGGACATTACCAGGCGGCCACGCGTGTCTTCCGCGTTTTGATATTGCTTCACCGCACACTGGCGGCACGCACCCACGCTCCCCAGCGCCGGATGCCAGCAAAAATAGGGAATATCAAGGCCTAAAGAGAGACACGCCTCAAGAAGGTTGTCTGCTCCGTTTACCTCGTATTCTTTGCCGTCTACATGAATAGTAGCCATTAGCATGCTTCCAGTTGTCTCAGTCAGCGACTAAGAGTTAATCAAAATTCTGTTCGCGTTCCCCTCATCTGCACGATGAAGGGAGAACCATTACCAGCGCGCTTTCAGCAAGTTTGGCTGGATACCGCCAATTGCATGGGTATTGCTGAATTGCTGTTTAATGCCCGCTTCGAACTCTTCGCGGAAATATTTAATCGCGCTCTGTAACGGTTCAACCGCACCTGGCGCATGCGCGCAGAAGGTTTTACCCGGCCCGAGTTGTCGACACAGTTGCTCAAGTGTCTCGATATCTCCAGGCTGGCCTTCACCGCGCTCCAGCGCACGCAGGATTTTCACGCTCCACGGCAGACCATCGCGACATGGCGTACACCAGCCGCAGGACTCGCGGGCGAAGAACTCTTCCAGGTTACGCACCAGCGGTACCATGCCAATTTCATGGTCAACGGCCATCGCCAGCGCTGTACCGAGACGGCTACCTGCTTTACCGATGCTTTCAAACTCCATCGGCAAGTCGAGGTGCGCTTCGGTCAGGAAGTCAGTACCTGCCCCACCCGGCTGCCAGGCTTTAAATTTCAGGCCATCACGCATACCGCCCGCGTAATCCTCAAGAATTTCACGCGCGGTGGTACCAAACGGCAGCTCCCACAGACCCGGATTCTTCACGCGCCCGGAGAAGCCCATCAGTTTGGTGCCTGCATCTTTGCTGGTCGAAATGTTCTGATACCACTCAACGCCGTTCGCCAGAATAGCCGGGACGTTACACAGGGTTTCGACGTTGTTGACACACGTCGGTTTGCCCCATGCGCCAGAACTTGCCGGGAATGGCGGTTTGGAACGCGGGTTGGCGCGGCGGCCTTCCAGCGAGTTAATCAGCGCCGTTTCTTCGCCGCAGATATAACGTCCCGCACCGGTATGCACGAACAGTTCGAAGTCAAAACCGCTGCCAAGAATGTTCTTGCCGAGCAGACCGGCTTCGGTTGCTTCCGCAATCGCGCGGCGCAGATGCACCGCCGCTTCAATGTATTCACCGCGCAGGAAGATGTAGCCACGGTAGGCTTTCAGCGCGAATGCCGAAATCAGCATTCCTTCCACCAGCAGGTGCGGCAGTTGCTCCATCAGCAGGCGGTCTTTGTAGGTGCCCGGTTCCATTTCATCGGCGTTACACAGCAGGTAACGGATGTTCATGGATTCGTCTTTCGGCATCAGGCTCCACTTCAGCCCCGTGGAGAAGCCCGCGCCACCGCGACCTTTCAGACCAGAATCTTTGACCGCGTTGACAATCTCATCCGGCGCCATGCCGGTCAGCGCTTTGCGCGCACCGGCGTAACCGTTTTTGCTCTGGTACTCTTCGAGCCAGACCGGCTGTTTGTCATCGCGCAGACGCCAGGTCAGCGGATGCGTTTCAGGAGTACGGATAACTGTTTTCATTTATACCGCTCCAGCAAGTCAGGGATCGCGTCCGGTGTCAGATGGCTGTGAGTGTCCTCATCAATCATCATGTTCGGGCCTTTATCGCAGTTACCCAGACAGCAGGTCGGCAGCAGCGTAAAGCGACCGTCGAACGTTGTCTGGCCCGGTTTGATCTTCAGGTGGCTTTCAATCGCTGATTGAATGCCCTGATAGCCGGTGATATGGCAAACCACGCTGTCGCAATAGCGAATAACATGGCGGCCAACCGGCTGGCGGAAGATCTGGCTGTAGAATGTTGCCACGCCTTCGACATCGCTCGCCGGAATACCCAGCACATCAGCGATGGCGTAAATTGCGCCGTCCGGCACCCAACCACGCTGTTTCTGAACGATCTTCAGCGCTTCAATGGACGCCGCACGCGGGTCTTCGTAGTGGTGCTTCTCGTGCTCAATTGCCTCACGCTCTGCCGCACTCAGCTCAAAAGCCTCGGTTTGTGGTTGTTGATTCTCGTGCATAATTAGCGATCCACATCTGACATAACAAAATCGATACTACCCAGATAGACAATCAAGTCTGATACCAGGCTGCCGCGGATGGCCGACGGGATTTGCTGCAGGTGCGCAAAACTCGGGGTACGAACGCGGGTGCGGTAGCTCATGGTGCTGCCGTCGCTGGTCAGGTAGTAACTGTTAATACCCTTGGTTGCTTCAATCATCTGGAAGGATTCGTTGGCCGGCATTACCGGGCCCCACGACACTTGCAGGAAGTGAGTAATCAGGGTTTCGATATGTTGCAGCGTGCGCTCTTTCGGCGGCGGCGTAGTCAGCGGGTGATCCGCTTTGAACGGGCCTTCCGGCATGTTGTTGAGGCACTGCTCAAGAATGCGCAGGCTCTGGCGCAGCTCTTCAACTTTCAGCATCACTCGGGTGTAGCAGTCACTTACGCCACCGCCAACCGGGATTTCAAAGTCGAAATTCTCGTAACCGGAGTACGGGCGCGCTTTACGCACGTCAAAATTGATGCCGGTCGCACGCAGACCTGCACCGGTCGTGCCCCACTCCAGCGCTTCTTTTGCGTTGTAAGCGGCAACGCCCTGCGAGCGGCCTTTCAAAATGGTGTTACGCAGCGCCGCTTTCTCGTAAGAGGCCAGGCGTTTTGGCATCCAGTCGAGGAACTCGCGCAGCAGACGATCCCAACCACGCGGCAGATCGTGCGCCACACCGCCAATGCGGAACCAGGCCGGGTGCATACGGAAACCGGTGATCGCTTCCACCAGATCGTAGATTTTCTGACGATCGGTAAAGGCGAAGAACACCGGCGTCATTGCGCCGACGTCCTGAATAAAGGTTGAGATATAAAGCAGGTGGCTGTTGATGCGGAACAGTTCAGACAGCATCACGCGGATCACGTTGACGCGATCCGGCACGGTGATACCGGCCAGTTTTTCCACCGCCAGCACGTAAGGCATTTCGTTTACGCAACCGCCGAGATATTCGATACGGTCGGTGTAAGGAATGTAGCTGTGCCAGGACTGGCGCTCACCCATTTTCTCCGCGCCACGATGGTGGTAACCGATATCCGGCACGCAGTCGACGATCTCTTCGCCGTCCAGCTGCAGGATGATACGGAACGCACCGTGCGCAGAGGGGTGGTTCGGACCGAGGTTGAGGAACATAAAGTCCTCGTTTTCGGTGCCGCGTTTCATGCCCCAGTCTTCCGGCTTGAAGGTCAACGCTTCCATTTCCAGATCCTGCTTGGCTTTGGTCAGCTCAAATGGATCGAATTCAGTTGCGCGCGCCGGGTAATCTTTACGCAGCGGGTGACCCGTCCAGGTTTGCGGCATCATGATGCGCGTCAGGTGCGGGTGACCATTAAAGGTAACGCCAAACATCTCCCAGGTTTCACGCTCATACCAGTTGGCATTCGGGAAAAGTTTGGTCAGCGTCGGCACATTCAGATCGTTTTCAGCCAGCGCCACTTTCAGCATGATGTCGCGGTTGCGATCGATGGAAATGAAGTGGTAGAAAACGGAAAAATCCGCGGCGGGCAAACCGGCGCGGTGTGTGCGTAGACGTTCGTCCATGCCGTGCAAATCGAACAGCATGACGTACGGTTTCGGTAATTTCTTTAAGAAATCGACCACTTCCAGCAATTGCTCACGCTTAACCCAAACGACGGGTACCCCGGTGCGGGTCGCCTGAACGGTAAAGGCATCCGGCCCAAAACGGTTGCGCAATTCGCCAATGACCGGATCATCCAGATGATCCCGGGTCTGCCATGCGGCTTCTTGCGCAGTTAAATCGGTCATATTGTTCACCATTGCAAAGGGTCCGTGGTGACTGTTGGGTATGGCTTCGCGTTATTGGATTATTGAAATGCGAAGTTTCTTCCATTACCCACAGGCGCAAATTAAATCTCGTCCGGCGTACGCAGATTGGTTACGGCGATACGCTCGCCACGCTTACGGTCGCGTTCCGACTGCATATTGGCGCGATAAACGCCCTGATCGCCAACCACCCACGAGAGCGGACGACGCTCCTTACCAATCGACTCCTGCAGCAGCATCAGCGCCTGCATATAAGCTTCAGGACGCGGCGGGCAGCCAGGGATGTAAACATCCACCGGGATAAATTTGTCGACGCCTTGTACGACTGAGTAGATGTCGTACATACCGCCAGAGTTTGCGCAGGCCCCCATGGAGATAACCCACTTAGGTTCCAGCATCTGGTCGTAAAGGCGCTGAATGACCGGCGCCATTTTGGTAAAGCATGTGCCCGCCACCACCATCAGGTCTGCCTGACGAGGAGAAGCACGCAGCACTTCCGCACCAAAACGCGCAACGTCGTGCACCGCCGTAAAGGATGTCACCATCTCTACGTAACAGCACGACAGGCCAAAATTATATGGCCAAATTGAGTTTTTACGTCCCCAGTTCACCATATCGTGCAGGGCATTTTCGAGTTTGCCCATATAAACGCTACGGTTAATTTCTTGTTCCAGGGGGTCGGTTACGATCTCCTGTTTCTGCAGGGGGTAACGGTCGTTCTCACCGTTAGGATCTATGCGGGTGAGCGTATAATCCATCTTATTGCCTCGCGGTTAGCGTTGACTGTCAGTGTAGCTGTTAGTCTCTGGGTTGATTTGCTCACGGCGCGAACGCACGGGCGTCCAATCCAGCGCGCCAATACGCACCAGATAAACCAGACCAGCCAGCAGCACTAATATAAAAATTGCGGCTTCGACAAACCCGACCCAACCACTCTCGCGAATGGAGGTTGACCATGCATATAAATAGAGCGCTTCCACATCGAAGATGACGAAGAACATGGCCACCAGGTAGAACTTGGCGGATAGACGTAAGCGAGCGGAACCGACGGAGTCGATACCCGATTCGAAAGGAACGTTTTTGTGCCTCGCGCGTGCGCGACCGCCCAAAAACCGACCGCCGATCAGCATCAGGCAACACAGGCCAATGGCGACAATAAGAAAGATAGCGAATGCCCAGTGATGAGCGATGATTTCAGTGGATGTTGACATACGCATTGCTTAACTCAAAAGGTAGCGTTATTACCTCTGCTCTTGCTGGCAGATGACGCCACATCGATTCACGGGGAGGAATAAAAAACCACACATTAACTGTGTAAAAGGCGAAAACAGCTAAACGATGTGGGTTTTTACTCCTTTCTATAACCTTTTGTCAACTTTAACAAAGGTTTCCTCACATTAGTTTACATCGGCAGCAATTCATTAACATTTAGTGCCGTTTTCTTGAACGGCTTCAAACATTCACAAGAAATATCCAAGTGTTGAATCGTGTCCGTAGCGAGGTTTTACACTAATTACCCGCTTATTTTGACAGGATTTTGTCCGGATTCCTCCCCCTCAACGGGAGTATTTTCTTGATCTGAGACACGCTTTTGTTAATTCATTCAGTGAAACAGCAACAATCCGCCTTGATTTTTAACATGACCAGCAGGCATGAAAGACTATAGTTGAAAAAAGGAGATCTTGCTGTGAGTGATATTAAATTATTGAAAGAAAGAATAATTTTCAGGAAGGGTGTTTCTGTGATTCACAATCTGTGCGTAAAATGAACCGATAACCGCTTTTTTGCCGCCAGCGGTTCATTTTTGCACTTACATTTTGTTACCAGATTTGGCAGGGAATGTTAGCTAAAATCCCCTTCTATAACCAGCGGATCGCCTCCTCCTTCAGGAGTACCGCCGCTGTAATGCCAGGGGTTTTGATAATGTTCCATGGCCTGGAAAATTACCTGTGCCAGCTCGTTGCGGCTTTGTGGGTTATAACAAAGCAGATATTCCGTATCCGGCAACAGCGGCAGCCCTTCGGCTCTGCCCAGCACGCGCAAATCAGGGCTCATCATTTCCACCGGCCGCGCGGTCACACCTAATCCGGCTTTTACGGCCGCTTTTACCGCCGACAGCGACGAAGCGACATACGCCATGCGCCAGGGGATATCCGCATCATTTAGCGAATTGATGACCATATCGCGAAATGGGCTGGGCTCATCCAATAAGACCAACGGTATCGCCTCACTTTTCTGTAACGCATATTCAGCCGAGCAGTACCAGTGCGTTGGCGATGTGCGTAACGTCAGGCAATCAAATTGCGCGGAACGGTGAGTCGTCACCACGAGATCAACATCGTGCTCTTGTTCGCGTTCGTCAGAAAAGGGGTTGCGTTTCACGCGCACATCAAGAGCCAGCTTCGGATATACCGAGCTAATACGATTAAGCAAAAACGGTAAAATCGTGTCTGCGGACTCGTCAGAAGCGCCAATAGTTAAGACGCCCTGAAGATTGCTAAACATTAACGACGTGCATGCTTCGTCATTGAAACGTAAGATCTTTCGCGCATATCCCAGTAACTGAATACCATGTTCAGTTAAGAGTTTATTGCGACCATGACGGGCAAATAATTCTTTTCCCACTAATTGTTCAAGCCGCTGCATTTGCTGACTTACGGCGGATTGTGTGCGACAAACTGCAGCAGCGGCCGCAGCAAAAGTGTTTAGATCGGCGACCGCAACGAAAGTTCTCAGCAGATCGAGGTCGAGATTCAATATCGGACGATTTGCATTTATCATAATTTTTCACTTACGGGTCGTTCGCGCGGAGTGACCCGGGTTTATGCTGTGCTCGTAAGATTAAGTAATTCCATTTAAAAAGTGCATCCAGCGGGATCATAACCAGGTAAAGCTGGCAGTCGTTCAGGTGTTTATAGTTCGCTGTCTAACGCAAGCTGAACTGAATGGCTTTATTTCGCCTTCTGCCATTCCTTTTAGATATATAAAAGATGCCAAAGCGCGTTATTCCTTTTAAGAAAAACATGTTTGTGCAAGGTTCATAGGCTATACATAGCACTGCGCCATATAGAACCAGCCTATATAACTGGTCAGAATTAAAAGCGAGTAATAACAATCAACTACAATTAAGAAATAAACCTTAACTAAAGCAAGGCTTTTGGTGTCAGTTCCATTTCTTGCCCCACGAGTTTAACCTAAAACCTTTATATTTATAAGCATTATTGCGAATAATCTTAAGCAAACAAATGGTTTGTACCACACCATCATCTTATAAATATTAGTGATAGTCATCGTTCCTATTCTCAATATTAAATAGCTATTAATTAAGTGAAGAACTAACTATTAATAATGCTTAACATTGCGTTTACAGCCAACTCACCTATTCGCCTGCCGACTGCGGAGGTAATCTATCGCGCTGGTTTTGAGCAGGAAGCGAATTCTACCGTAGCACAGTCGCCTCAAACCGAGACGAAACGAACGCATTTAGACGGTTAAAAATATCACCTGAAAAAATAAAATCAGCATGAAAAACCAAATTTAAAAACAAAAACGGAAAAAACGAAAAACAAAAAGCACGATAAATAGTTAAAAAATCGTTAACCATCAGAGGCATTAAGACAAAATCTTCTCCTGCAAACCCTTCAAAACAGCCGGACGGGGGAGTACATTGTTCCGTGCTCACTTCCACGGCAGGCAGTGGCTATTCTAGCTAAAAGGTCAAAGATTCATGTCCTCCATCGAAAAATCCAGCAAATTAGATAACGTCTGTTACGACATCCGTGGCCCGGTTCTTAAAGAAGCAAAACGTCTTGAAGAAGAAGGCAACAAGGTCCTCAAACTCAACATCGGCAACCCAGCCCCTTTCGGCTTCGAGGCACCGGATGAAATTCTGGTTGATGTGATCCGCAACCTGCCCAGCGCGCAAGGTTACTGCGACTCCAAAGGGCTTTATTCCGCGCGCAAAGCCATCATGCAGCACTACCAGGCACGCGGCATGCGCGAAATCACTGTGGAAGACATCTATATTGGCAACGGTGTTTCCGAATTGATCGTGCAGTCGATGCAGGCGTTGCTTAACAGCGGTGACGAAATGCTGGTGCCCGCACCGGATTACCCGCTGTGGACCGCTGCAGTCTCGCTCTCCGGCGGGAAAGCGGTGCACTATTTATGTGATGAGTCGGCAGGCTGGTTTCCCGATCTCGACGATATTCGCGCCAAAATTACGCCGCGTACGCGCGGGATTGTCATTATCAACCCAAACAACCCAACCGGCGCGGTTTACTCAAAAGAGCTGCTGCTGGAAATCGTTGAGATCGCGCGTCAGCACAACCTCATCATCTTTGCAGATGAAATCTACGACAAAATTCTTTACGACGAAGCGCAGCATCACTCCATTGCCGCACTCGCGCCGGATCTGTTCACTATCACCTTTAACGGATTGTCGAAAACCTACCGGGTCGCGGGTTTCCGCCAGGGCTGGATGGTGTTGAGCGGGCCGAAAAAGCACGCGAAAGGCTACATTGAAGGGCTTGAGATGCTGGCATCGATGCGTCTGTGCGCCAACGTTCCGGCACAACACGCGATTCAGACTGCGCTCGGCGGCTACCAGAGCATTAGTGAATTTATTGTTCCTGGTGGACGTCTGTATGAGCAGCGTAATCGCGCGTGGGAGCTGATCAATGAGATCCCGGGTGTTTCTTGCGTGAAACCAAGCGGCGCGCTGTATATGTTCCCGAAAATCGACGCAAAGCGCTTCAATATTCATGACGATCAGAAAATGGTGCTCGATTTCCTGTTACAGGAAAAAGTACTGCTGGTACAAGGTTCTGCGTTTAACTGGCCATGGCCCGATCACGTGCGAATTGTGACGTTGCCGCGCGAAGACGATCTGGAAATGGCGATTACCCGTTTTGGTCGTTTCCTCTCGGGTTACCACCAGTAAGCATTCCGGGGGGAGGATTTGCATCTTCCCCCACACTCTGCGCACAATGACTCAGGTCGCAGTCACAGACAAGGTTAACCATGAGTCAGAGCCACTTTTTCGCCCACCTTTCCCGCCTTAAACTTATCAATCGCTGGCCTCTGATGCGCAATGTGCGTACGGAGAATGTCTCCGAACATAGCCTGCAAGTGGCGATGGTCGCCCACGCGCTGGCGGCAATTAAAAACCGTAAATTCGCAGGCCAGGTCAATGCTGAACGCATCGCGCTGCTGGCGATGTACCACGATGCATCGGAAGTGCTGACCGGTGATTTACCAACGCCGGTAAAATACTTCAACTCGCAGATCGCCCAGGAATATAAAGCCATCGAGAAGATCGCCCAGCAAAAACTGGTCGAGATGGTGCCGGAAGAACTGCGCGATATTTTTGCGCCGCTGATCGATGAACATCACTACACCGCAGAAGAAAAATCGATCGTGAAGCAGGCAGATGCCCTGTGCGCTTATCTGAAATGTCTGGAAGAGCTCTCCGCCGGCAACAATGAATTCTTGCTGGCTAAATCACGGCTGGAAAAAACACTTGATGCGCGCCGCAGCCCGGAAATGGATTATTTTATGCAGGTGTTTGTGCCGAGCTTTCATTTGTCGCTGGATGAAATCAGCCAGGATTCACCGCTGTAACTGAACATGCCGGGCTAACAGCCCGGTCATGTCAAAACGGGAACAGCACCGGAATTAATAGTGTGCAGACCACCATCACCAACAACGTGAACGGCACACCGATTTTTACGAAATCACTAAATCGATAGTTACCTGGCCCTAAAACCAGCGTATTCACCGGTGAGGAAACGGGCGTCATAAACGCAGCCGAGGCCGCCATCGCCACGACCATTGCGAACGGGTAAGGCGAAACACCCATCGATTTCGCCGCCGCCAGGGCAATCGGCGCCATCAATACCGCGGTCGCAGTGTTAGAGATAAATAAACCAATCGTGGCGCACATCACGAACAAACATATCAGCATCAGGTGCGGACCGTAGCCGCCGCCCAAATCCATCAACCCTTTCACCACCAGATCCACACCGCCGGTTTTTTGCAACGCCAACGCGAACGGCATCATGCCGACAATCAAAATAACGCTCGGCCAGTGGATCGCTTTATACGCACTTTCTGCATCAATACAGCGAAACTTGCCCATCAGCATACAAGCAATGATCGCGGCAACAGGGTTGGGAATTTCATCGGTCAGCATCAAAGCAACCATCAATACCAGACAGAAAATGGCATGTGCCGCCTGACTGTGCGCCGGGGATGCGGCGCTCTCTTCTACCGGCAAGTTGAGCACCACAAAGTCGCGCCCGTGCGAACCAAGCTGGCTGATGAGTTTCCAGTTCCCGACCACCAAAAAAACGTCGCCCAGTTGTAACGTTTCATCCGTCACCGCACCTTCCAGCGCCTCGCCGTTGCGTTTCAGACCAACAACGTTAAGACCGTAGCGGGTGCGAAAACCGATTTCCCGCACTGTTTTACCAATCAATTCCGAATCGGGGATCAACGACACCTCCGCCATCCCAACATCCAGCGCCTGGTCGGAAAAATACTCACCGCGCAGGATCATCGGCTCAAGCAGTTGTTCAGCGCAAAACTGGCGCAAGTCTACTTCGGCGGCAGACATATCAATCAGCAGCACATCGCGGGCACGAAATTCGGACACCCCATTAACGTTAACAATGACACGCCGGAAATGTCGCCAGCGCTCAACACCGATAATGTTGGCGCCATACCGTTCGCGCAGCTGTAAATCATCCAGGCGCTGCCCAATCATTGGCGAACCGGGGCGAATCGCCAGACGGCGCGCGCGCCCGGCCAGACGATACTCCTTAATAAGATCGCGAAAACTGCGGCGTTTCCAGCTTTCACGCGCGGTATCGTCATTCTCCCCTTTCAACGTGAAACGCATCAACAGCATATAAATGATGCCAAGCAGCAAAATCACCAGCCCCAAAGGCGTCACGCTAAAAAAGCTGAACCCGCTAAAGCCTTCGCGTAGCAATTCGCTGTTAACGACAAGATTTGGCGGCGTCGCTACCAGCGTCATCATGCCACTAATAAGGCCAGCGAAGCTGAGCGGCATCATCAGCCGTGACGGCGAAATCTGCATACGCATTGACACACTGAGCACTACCGGGATGAAGATAGCCACCACGCCGGTCGAACTCATAAATGCGCCAAGCCCGGCAACGGTAACCATCAACAGCACCAGCATTTTGATTTCGCTGCTGCCCGCCATGTTGACCAGCCACGCCCCCATATTCGTCGCTACGCCGGTGCGCACCAGGCCATCGCCGATGATAAACAGGGCGGCGATTAACACGACGTTCGGATCGCTAAAACCAGAAAACGCTTCGGAAAGCGTCAGCGTTCCACTGAGAACAAAGGCAACAATAACAAACAGCGCAACAGCATCCATACGCACTTTGCCCGTTGCAAAAAGCACCACCGCGATGCCCAGCAGACACAGTACCCAGATAAGTTCACCGTTCACAACGTATCCTTGTCAGTTGATAGTGGAGAAATAGTGCCATAAAAAACCCCACGAAAGTGGGGTTAAATCATGGGATCAGGCCTTTAGCGTGACATTCACCAGGCCGTCCGGCCGTTTTGCGACATCAAGCGTTTCAAGCGTGGTGAGCCGGAAATCAACTTCATCAAGCCGGGGCGCATCTACCGGAACATTTACCGCAATCACATGGCAACCTGCGGCAAGGCCGGAAAGGACACCCGCCGGCGCATCTTCCACCACCACGCACTCTTGCGGTGAAAGTCCCAGCAGTTGCGCGCCGAGGAGATAAGCATCAGGTTCAGGTTTGCCGCGTGTGACTTGCTCGGCGGTGACAAACACTTTCGGCGTCGGCAAGCCGGTCGCACGATGACGCGCGTGAGCGACAGGCACCGACCCGGAAGTGACAATGGCCCACGGAATGCCTGACTCATCTAAATGCTGAAGCAGCGCAATCGCGCCTGGTAGCGCGGTAATGCCATCAGTGTCTGCCGCTTCAATCTGTTCAAGCCAGGTAAATTCAGCCGCAATCACTGCTTCAGACTTGCCCGGTAAGAAATGCCGCAGCGAGGTAATCGCCTGTTTGCCATGGATAAAATTCAGTACTTCATCATGCGCGATACCAAATCGATCAGCCCAGTTACACCATGCCCGCTCCACGGCGGGCAGCGAATTCACCAGGGTGCCATCCAGGTCAAACAGAAATCCTTTACACTGCACACTCACCTCCTCAGGCGTTGATAATCTGATTAATTTCGTTACTGCTCAGGTGGTACTGACGCGGGCAGGAGTGCCACACGCCCAGCATGCGCTGATATTTTTCCCACATTGGGGTTTGCGCGTTAAAGCCGTGGGTACCCGCGTCAAAATGGGTATAGCGGCCTTCGATGTTCACCATGAAACGCACGTAGCCGAGGTAACGCGCTTCCGTTGCGGCGTCAAAGCCGAGGAAAGTCACGCGGCGCTCATCAATGGCACTGGTGTCTTTCAGGTTGGCCCAGGAAACATGCAGTGCGTGGTACATCTCCATAATGTCGATAACAGTGCGACAGGTCTCTTCTTTTAACTCGCCGAACTCACGATCCAACTCGCGCATTTGCAGGCCATATCCGCGCTCAATAATAGTTTGCAAACGGCGATAGCGCTCCGCATTAGCCGGATCCATCATGGTCATCATTTTGTACTGGTTGGATAAGATCAGACGTTGGGCATTGGTCATTTCCATCTTTCGACTCCTGTGGCACATCGGCGCATTAAAAAAGATGCCTTGAGTTTACCTGCTGAAAAAGACGGCTTTTTTGATTTGCCGGGGGTTTTGGGTAGAACACGATGAAAAATAAAAAAGAAGACATCGCAAAAATGCCTTCTTTTATAGAGATGGCGAAACTTGCTCGAACTCACAAATCATCAAGAAATGTTTTATCGAGCTGTTTAAAAGCACGCTTAAGCGTGTCGGCCAGCGCCTGATAATCAGGCTTACCCTCTACAGGTGCCAGCGCCTGACCCGCTTCTTGCAACTTACCGCGCACTTCATAAAACCAGTGCAGAATCGACGGCGGTAGCGGCGTCACGGAGCGCTTACCCAGCCACCATAGCCCTTGCATCGGCAAGCTCAGCGCAAACAGCGCGGTAGCCACCGCGGGTCCAAGCTGGCCGCCGAGCGCAATTTGCCAACAGAGAGTAAATACCGCCACCGGCGGCATAAAGCGCGTGGCATAGCGCATTGCGCGGATTACGCGGTTTTCAACGAACATCGGAGCGAGGCGTTTTTCCATAGGCCAGGTCTTCGCATAGTGCTGACCCCGACGAAACAAACTAAAAAAAGTGACGGGTCGATTCTCTGAAGTGGACATGGTTTACCTCAACTTCACATATAAAAATTAAAAAATTTGTGCAAAACAACAACTGTGAATGACAACGTTAAAATTTTTTGTCAATCCCACCTGGTATCAGGTATCCTGTGGCGGCCTTGACCGGTTCATTAGACGAATATCTTTAAATCGTCAAATTTAAGCTCATTATGCCACTGCCTGAAATTTGCGCAAAATAGCTTAAAATTTTATGTATTCTTCTCATCATGCCAGAAAGTAAACCCGGCATGATGTTAATCATAATTGTCAGTATCCACCTGCGCTACGCTGTGCGACTCACTGACCTTTTTTAGCCACGTATCATAAATAGGTACTTCCATGTCGAGTAAGTTAGTACTGGTTCTGAACTGCGGTAGCTCCTCACTGAAATTCGCAATCATCGATGCAGTTAATGGTGACGAGTACCTTTCTGGTTTAGCCGAATGTTTCCACCTTCCTGAAGCGCGCATCAAGTGGAAAATTGATGGCGGTAAACAAGAAGCGGCTTTAGGTGCAGGTGCCGCTCACAGCGAAGCGCTGAACTTTATCGTTAACACTATTCTGGCACAAAAACCAGAACTGTCTGCACAGCTGACCGCAATCGGTCACCGCATCGTGCACGGTGGCGAAAAATACACCAGCTCTGTGGTTATCGACGAATCCGTTATTCAGGGCATCAAAGATGCAGCCTCTTTCGCACCGCTGCACAACCCGGCTCATCTGATCGGTATTGCCGAAGCGCTGAAATCCTTCCCTAAGCTGAAAGACAAAAACGTGGCGGTGTTCGACACTGCGTTCCACACCACTATGCCGGAAGAATCCTACCTGTATGCGCTGCCGTACAAATTGTACAAAGAGCATGGCGTTCGTCGCTACGGCGCACACGGCACCAGCCACTTCTATGTGACTCAGGAAGCAGCCAAAGTCCTGAACAAACCGGTTGAAGAGCTGAACATCATCACCTGCCACCTGGGCAATGGTGGTTCTGTTTCCGCTATCCGCAACGGCAAATGCGTTGATACTTCCATGGGTCTGACCCCGCTGGAAGGCCTGGTAATGGGTACCCGTTCTGGTGATATCGACCCGGCTATCATTTTCCATCTGCATGACACCCTGGGCATGAGCGTTGAAGCTATCAACAAAATGCTGACCAAAGAGTCTGGCCTGCTGGGTCTGACCGAAGTCACCAGCGACTGCCGTTATGTAGAAGACAACTACAAAGATAAAGAAGACGCGAAACGCGCAATGGACGTTTACTGCCACCGTCTGGCGAAGTACATCGGCTCTTACACTGCGCTGATGGACGGTCGTCTGGACGCGGTTGTCTTCACCGGCGGTATCGGTGAAAACGCCGCCATGGTACGTGAGCTGTCTCTGGGCAAACTGGGCGTTCTCGGCTTTGAAGTTGATCACGAACGTAACCTGGCTGCCCGTTTTGGTAAGTCTGGCTTTATCAACAAAGAAGGCACCCGCCCGGCTGTCGTTATCCCGACAAACGAAGAGCTGGTCATCGCGCAAGACGCGAGCCGCCTGACTGCCTGATTCCACACACCGCCAGCCCACGCTGGCGGTGCTGTTTTGTAACCCGTCTCGCAAGACGGTAACGAAAGAGGATTAACCGTGTCCCGTATTATTATGCTGATCCCTACCGGAACCAGCGTCGGCCTGACCAGCGTCAGCCTTGGCGTTATCCGTGCTATGGAACGCAAAGGCGTTCGTCTGAGCGTCTTTAAACCGATTGCCCAGCCGCGCGCCGGTGGCGATGCGCCGGACCAGACCACCACTATCGTGCGTGCCAACTCTGGCCTGACTGCAGCAGAACCGCTGAAAATGAGCCACGTTGAGTCGCTGCTCTCCAGCAACCAGAAAGACGTGCTGATGGAAGAGATCATCGCCCGTTACCACGAAAGCAGCAAAGACGCTGAAGTGGTGCTGGTTGAAGGCCTGGTTCCGACGCGTAAACATCAGTTCGCGCAGTCGCTGAACTTTGAAATCGCGAAAACGCTGAACGCAGAAATCGTGTTTGTCATGTCTCAGGGCACCGACACGCCGGAGCAGTTGAAAGAGCGTATCGAACTGACCCGCAACAGCTTCGGTGGCACGAAAAACACCAACATCACTGGCGTTATCGTTAATAAACTGAACGCACCGGTTGATGAACAAGGCCGTACCCGCCCTGACCTGTCAGAAATTTTTGATGACTCGTCCAAAGCAAAAGTGGTTCATATCGATCCGGCTAAACTGCAAGAAGCCAGCCCGCTGCCGGTGCTGGGCGCTGTGCCGTGGAGCTTCGATCTGATTGCTACCCGCGCAATCGACATGGCCCGCCACCTGAATGCGACCATTGTTAACGAAGGTGATATCAAAACCCGCCGCGTGAAATCTGTGACCTTCTGCGCGCGCAGCATTCCGCACATGCTGGAACACTTTCGCCCGGGTTCACTGCTGGTGACCTCCGCAGATCGTCCGGACGTGCTGGTTGCTGCTTGCCTTGCCGCGATGAACGGCGTGGAAATCGGTGCGCTGCTGCTGACTGGCGGTTACGAAATGGACGCCAGCGTGCGCAAACTGTGTGAACGTGCATTCGCCACCGGCCTGCCGGTATTTATGGTGAATACCAACACCTGGCAGACCTCTCTGAGCCTGCAGAGCTTCAACCTGGAAGTTCCGGTTGATGATAACGAGCGTATCGAAAACGTTCAGGAATACGTGGCTGGCTACATCAATGCCCAGTGGATCGATTCTCTGACCGCGACCTCCGAACGCAGCCGTCGTCTCTCTCCGCCGGCCTTCCGTTACCAGTTGACTGAGCTGGCGCGTAAAGCGGGCAAACGCGTTGTTCTGCCGGAGGGCGACGAACCGCGTACCGTGAAGGCTGCCGCTATCTGTGCTGAACGTGGTATCGCGACCTGTATCCTGCTGGGTAACCCGGACGAGATCAACCGCGTTGCCGCTGCGCAAGGCGTTGAGCTGGGCACCGGGATTGAAATCGTCGATCCGGACGTAGTGCGTGAAAGCTACGTTGCTCGCCTGGTGGAGCTGCGTAAGAGCAAGGGCATGACCGAAGCCGTCGCCCGCGAACAGCTGGAAGACAACGTGGTTCTCGGCACGCTGATGCTGGAACAGGACGAAGTTGACGGTCTGGTTTCCGGTGCTGTGCACACCACCGCGAACACCATCCGCCCGCCGCTGCAGTTGATCAAAACCGCACCGGGCAGCTCACTGGTTTCCTCCGTGTTCTTTATGCTGCTGCCGGAACAGGTTTATGTGTACGGTGACTGCGCCATCAACCCGGATCCGACCGCTGAACAACTGGCAGAAATCGCGATTCAGTCTGCGGATTCCGCTATCGCGTTCGGTATCGAACCGCGCGTGGCAATGCTCTCCTACTCCACCGGTAACTCCGGCGCGGGTAGCGATGTAGAGAAAGTGCGTGAAGCAACGCGTCTGGCGCAGGAAAAACGTCCTGACCTGGTAATCGACGGCCCGTTGCAGTACGACGCCGCCGTTATGGCTGACGTTGCAAAATCCAAAGCGCCGAACTCGCCGGTTGCAGGTCGTGCTACCGTGTTCATCTTCCCGGATCTGAACACCGGTAACACCACCTACAAAGCGGTACAGCGTTCTGCCGACCTGATCTCCATCGGGCCGATGCTGCAGGGCATGCGCAAACCGGTTAACGACCTGTCCCGTGGCGCGCTGGTAGACGATATCGTCTACACCATCGCACTGACCGCGATCCAGGCTTCACAGCAGTAATCTGCTTTAACCGGCAATAAAAAGGCGACCATCCGGTCGCCTTTTTTATTTCTGACAGAAAATCATGTTTTGTTGGCAAGCGAAGCAGATTTTGGCTCGCCTTATTACCAGGAGTGAAATCTCACAACGCGACAGGTGCTTCTCTGTAGACGTTTCGACATGGCTTTCAGGGGCCGCTTCTGTGAAAGCAGCTCTATGCTTGCGCGGCCATATCGACTGTCAGGACATAAAAAACAAAACACCGATAATGTCGGTGTTTTGCCTGCGACAGAAAAGCTGATTACTCTGCTTCCTGCATCGCTACCGCATCATTACTGGCATTGCGTGTCATCCACAGTGCCAGCGCTTTTAACGAATCATTGGTGAACTCGTCGCAGCGCGCAGTGATCTCTTCCGGCGTCATCCAGCATACTTCGCTAACTTCTTCTTCCTGCAATGCGAACGGCCCGTGGGAAACGCAGCTAAACAGCCCGCCCCAGACCCGACAGTGTTCGTCTTCAAAATAAAACTGGCCATGCTCGGCAAACGGCACACCCGCAATACCTAACTCTTCTTCCGCTTCGCGGCGCGCGGAATCCAGCAGGTTTTCTCCTGCTTGCACCACACCACCGGCGGTGGCATCCAGCATACCGGGCATAAAATCTTTGATCTCTGTGCGACGCTGCACCAGCACTTTGCCCATCCCATCATGCACCACAATGTAGGTTGCGCGGTGACGCAGACATTGCGCCCGCATTTGCTGCCGGCTGGCCTGCGCGATCACCTCATTGTCTTCATTGACAATATCCACCCACTCCATGCCTGCAAAATGACTCTGTTCCACCATCGGGAAATCTTCTCTTTAGGGCGCTCTGTTGGCGCGTTTCGGTTGAAAGGTAACTTACGGATTAATCGTGACCTGCGCAATAACCCGCTGATCATTAAGTGTGATAACGCGCAATACGTCCTCTTCCAGCATGCCGTAGCTGGCCGCGAATCCGCCTTTTGGAATACTGACCGAGCCGGGGTTGAAGTGGAAAATATCACCTCGCTTCTCAGCAACCGGAATATGCGTATGACCATAGACCAGCACATCGCCCGCCGCCAGCGACGGCTCGTCATCCGGGCCAAAGAGGTGGCCGTGTGTCAAAAACAGGCGGCGTTCAGGCAGTAAAACCTGCTGCCAGGGCGCGGTAATCGGAAACTTCAGCAGCATCTGATCCACTTCACTGTCGCAGTTGCCGCGCACGGCAATAATCCGGCTGGCCTGTTCGTTCAAACGCTCCGCAACCTGCGCTGGCGCATAGCCTTCGGGTAAGGCATTGCGCGGGCCATGATTCAGCACATCGCCAAGGATCACCAGCCAGCGGGCATCACTTTGCGCGAACCTTTCCAGTACGCGTTCCGTCGCGGGCAACGACCCATGAATATCCGATGCAAACATCAGTTTCATCACTGCACCTCATGTGGAAGAAAACGCCCCATAATAACGGAAGTTGCCGGGCTTATCAGCCCGCGCGCTTAGCGGAAAGTGCAACAAAGCGCTGGACCGATGAGCGTTGCCACTGGAAGGTGGCGTAATCCGCCAGCCGCTCCGGCACGCTGTCGCCGTTCAACACGAGCCGGTTCAGCATCAACGCCAGGTCAACATCAGCGATGCACCATTCGCCAAACAGATTCGGTTTATCGTGCGCCAGCAACTCACCGGCGATCGCGAACAGCTTGGCTGCACTCGCCTGCCCGGCAGCACTGAGCGGCGCTTTTTTGGCGCCGGCAAACACTACCGTGGTCGAACGCTCTTCGCGGATAGGCATTAAATCGCTACGCAGCCAGGCCTGAATTTGCCGGGCGCGCGCACGTTTTTGCAGATCAAGAGGATAAATACGTTCCCACTCCGGCGGGGCAAAGCGCTCCTCCAGATATTCATCAATCGCCGTGGATTCACTGAGCTCAAACCCTTCAATCTCCAGCACCGGCACACGTTGCGTCAGGCTGAAACCCGGCCAATCGGGTGCACGTTGCGCACCACTATCGAGATCGACGGTTTTGAGGGTAAAGGGCAGCCCTTTTTCATGTAGTGCGACATAGGCCGACAGCACATACGGGGAAAAATACTCTGCGTCAGACCATAAGGTGATAGCCGGTTCGCTCATAACATCCTCGTTCAGTAGTTGGGATTTTTCTTCAAAATATAACGTCCTGTGCGCCCTGTCACTTGATGAAAGTTCACGCATCAGAGGTAACACCTATACTCAAACTCAGACGTTTCTTTTCCGCTTCACGGGAGCTTTGATGATAGACCTCTATTTTGCGCCTACACCAAACGGTCATAAAATAACGCTTTTTCTGGAAGAGGCGGAGCTGGAATATCGCCTGATCCGTGTGGATATCAGTAAAGGCGATCAGTTTCGCTCCGACTTTCTCTCCATCTCCCCTAACAACAAAATCCCGGCCATTGTCGACCATCTTCCCGCCGATGGCGGCGCGCCGCTTAGCGTGTTCGAATCCGGGGCGATCCTGCTTTATCTGGCCGAAAAAACAGGGAAATTGCTCAGCGGTGAGCTCCGTGAGCGCCATCTTACGCTGCAATGGCTGTTCTGGCAGGTCGGCGGGTTGGGGCCGATGCTCGGACAGAACCACCACTTTAACCACTTTGCGCCGCAGCCGGTGCCCTACGCTATTGAGCGCTACCAGGTAGAAACCCAGCGTTTGTATCAGGTGCTGAATAAACGTCTTGAACGCGTACCGTGGCTGGCAGGCGAGCATTACAGCATTGCCGATATTGCCGCCTGGCCGTGGATCAATGCCCACTCGCGCCAGCGCGTCGATCTGGAGGATTATCCGGCGGTATTTAACTGGTTCGAGCGTATTCGTACACGTCCAGCGACCGAGCGGGCGCTACAGAAGGCGCAACAAGCGTAAGTATTGCGGGTAACCTCTTCACATTGCTGAAAAATTTGATGCAAAATGTGCCCGCCATCGCATGCGGGTTTTGCTGAGTCACATATGCTGAGGAAAGGCACACATACCCTGGAGGGAAGCATGAAGATACTGATTACCGGCGGAACTGGCCTGATTGGTCGTCATCTTATCCCCCGCCTGCTGGAGTTAAAACACAGTGTGACCGTGGTGACGCGCAACCCCGCCAAAGCACAACAGTTGCTTGATGCGCGCGTCAGCCTGTTAAAAGGGCTAAATGAGCTAAGCAACCTGAATGATGTCGATGCGGTGATCAATCTGGCCGGTGAACCCATTGCCGATAAGCGCTGGAGCGAGGAACAAAAACAGCGTCTGTGCAACAGCCGCTGGCAGATAACCCAGCAGATTGCGGATCTGATCAACGCCAGCGACACACCGCCGCAAGTGCTGATCTCCGGTTCAGCCGCCGGTTACTATGGCGATCTCGGTGAGGTCGTGGTGACTGAGGAAGAGCCGCCGCATAACGAATTCACCCATAAGTTGTGCGCCCGCTGGGAGCAAATCGCCTGTGAAGCGCAAAGCGATCGCACCCGGGTTTGCCTGCTACGCACCGGCGTGGTGCTCGCACCGAAAGGGGGCATTCTCGGCAAGCTGTTGCCGCTGTTTCGTCTTGGCCTTGGCGGCCCAATAGGCGATGGCCGCCAATATCTGGCGTGGATCCATATCGATGATATGGTCAACGGCATTCTCTGGCTGCTGGATAACGACCTGCGCGGGCCATTCAACATGGTGTCGCCCTACCCGGTTCGTAATGAGCAGTTCTCACATACGCTCGGTCATGTGCTGCACCGTCCGGCTATCATGCGCGCGCCGGCGTTTGCGGTGCGCCTGATGATGGGCGAATCCTCTGTGCTGGTGCTTGGCGGTCAACGCGCGCTGCCAAAACGCCTCGAAGCCGCCGGTTTTGCCTTCCGCTGGTACGATCTGGAAGAGGCGCTGGGAGATGTGGTTCCCTCCTAATTTTCGTGGCATCCGTACGTCACTGGCGGTGGTAAGCTAGAACGCCTTACCACCGCAAAGGCGATTTCATGACATTGCACACGCCCCGCTTTACGCTCTCTTCATTTCAGGAATCCGACTGGCCTTTTTTTCTGCATCTGCGTTCAAATAACAGCGTGATGCGCTATATGACCGAAATCGCCTCAGAGGCGCAAATCCGAACCCTGTTTGACGATCGCCTGCGGGACAGCAACGCCTTTATCATTCGTGACCAGCACAACGCGGTTGGCGATATTGGCCTACGAATCAGCCAGCATAATCCGCATGAAGCCGATGTCGGCTATTCGGTTGCGCCAGCAGCGCAGGGGCGAGGCATCGCCTCCGAAGCGCTGCAAGCGCTCTGTGATTACGTTTTTTCACAGAGCAACGTGAATGCGCTGAATGCGTGGGTGCTGGCGGACAATCAAGGTTCCGTGCGGGTGCTGGAAAAGAGCGGCTTTACCCGCGTACAGGTGCTGGAAAAAGTTTATCTGCTCCATGGCGAATATTATGACGACTGGGTTTACCGGCGGGAAAAATAAGGCTTACGCGCTGAGCTGACAGCCACGTTTAAAGAGAGGGATACCGAAGGGATGAAATCCGGCAAAACGCGGTTTTGGCTTTATCTGGTGCTGTTCACGATATGGATTATCTGGATACTGTTTGCCAGCAGGCTCAGCCATAAAGTCTACCTCCAGGCGGGCGCGCCAGACACGCTGGTGATGCTGGCGATTGCCGTGCTGGTGGCGTTATTAGCGACATGGTGCAGCAGGAAAAAAGTTACCCGCAACAAAACCCGGTTGCTGACGTTTTTGGGCCTCTTTTTGTTCACAGGGATGACATTATGGAATGTGCCGGAAGCCTGGGTGCGCTATAGCGCAAACGAGATGGTACACAGCGAAGTGGCTTTCTCGATTGGTCATCCTGGCCCGCCGATCAGCAAGAGTAAGCACTGCGAAGCCGGGTTACGTTTCTATGATTCGTGGCTTCAGCGTCCGATTGAGCTGTGCACGCGCGATGCCATCGTTGTGCCCGGCGCACAGAAAGTACAGCTGGAAAAACGGGTCAGCGCCAGAGGCGCCGTGTTTACCCACTATCGTTTTATCTCAGCGAACGGCATCCCGCAGGGATGGTGGCCTGTCTCGCCACCTTCCCGTTAAGGTGCTTTATTTCAGTGAACCTTTGAGGAACTGCTGCAAACGCGGGCTTTTCGGATTGCCGAATAATTCATCCGGGGTGCCTTCCTCTTCAATTTTGCCCTGATGCAGGAAGATAACGTGGGTAGAAACATGGCGGGCAAACCCCATTTCATGGGTCACCACCACCATTGTTTTCCCCTCTTCCGCCAGCTGTTGCATGATGCGCAGAACTTCACCCACCAGCTCCGGATCCAGCGCCGATGTGGGCTCATCAAACAGCAACACTTCCGGCTCCATCGCCAGCGCACGGGCAATGGAGACGCGCTGCTGCTGACCTCCGGATAAATGCACCGGGTATTTCTGCTGCTGCATTGCATCGATGCCGACCTTCGCCAGGTATTTCACCGCACGCTCGCGGGCTTCCTGCTTGCTCAGGCCAAGCACCTGAATGGGCGCTTCCATGACGTTTTCTAATACCGTCATATGGCTCCACAAATTGAAGTGCTGGAACACCATCGTCAGGCGGGTACGCAGCAGACGCAGTTGGTTTTTATCAGCTACTTTTAACTGGCCGTCTTTGTCGCGCACCAGGTTGATATTTTGCCCGTTAACCACAATCGAGCCTTCGCTCGGTTTTTCGAGAAAGTTAATGCAGCGCAAAAACGTACTCTTACCGGAGCCGGAAGAGCCGATGATGCTAATCACATCACCTGCGTTCGCCTGCAACGACACCCCTTTCAGCACTTCATGCTCGCCGTAGCGCTTGTGTAGATCGATAACGTTTAATTTATTCTCAGACATCGTGTTCTCAGTGCGTCGAAGAAGGTTTCATATGCTGAAGCCAGCGCTTTTCCGCTTTGCGAAAGAGGCTAATCAGCACATAAGAGATAATCAGATACAGCACTGCGGCAAGACCAAACGCGGTAAACGGCTGGTAGGTCGCAGAGTTAATATCGCGAGCAATTTTCAACAGATCCGGCACCGTGGCGGTAAACGCCAACGCCGTGGAATGCAGCATCAAAATCACCTCGTTGCTGTACGCTGGCAGCGCAATGCGCAACGCCGAGGGCAGAATAATGCTGCGATACATTTTGAACGAGGAGAAACCATAGGCGCGCGCCGCTTCAATTTCACCGTGCGGCACAGAGCGGATCGCCCCAGCGAAAATCTCGGTTGTATAGGCGCAGGTGTTGAGCGTGAGC
The DNA here is from genome assembly GCF_016620385.1 of Kosakonia sp. LAM2021. Taxonomy (NCBI): domain Bacteria; kingdom Pseudomonadati; phylum Pseudomonadota; class Gammaproteobacteria; order Enterobacterales; family Enterobacteriaceae; genus Kosakonia; species Kosakonia sp. LAM2021. The sequence goes on along the minus strand of NZ_JAENHT010000001.1, from coordinate 297,896 downwards.
GCCAGCACCGTACAGTTAAGGCCACTGCGGAAAAAAGCGTTCAGCAGCTCGGTACCTTTCACCACTTCCAGCGTGTACATGCCGGAGTAGAACACCAGCAGTTGCACATAAAGCGGCGTGCCGCGAAACACGTAGGTGAATAACCAAATCGGGAAGCGGATAAATTTATTGCTGGAAACGCGCCCGATAGCCAGAAACACCGCCATCACGCCGCCCATCACCACCGAAGAGATCAGCAACCACAGCGTGATCGCCACACCGGTCAGGCGATAGCCATCGCTCCACAGCAGGGATTTCCAGTACTCCTGAATAATCTCGATCACAGGTCAGCCCTCTTCACACCCACCGAGTAGCGACGTTCGAGCAGAAGCAGTACGCCATTGGAAGCCGTTGTAAAAATGAGATAAATAATGCCGCAGACGATCGCGAAATAGAAAGGCTCCCAGGTGCTTTTCCCGGCAAGCTGAGTAGCTTTGACCACATCTTCCAGCCCCAGCAGCGAGACCAGCGCGGTGGCTTTGAGGATCACCTGCCAGTTATTGCCAATGCCCGGCAGCGCGTAACGCATCATCGCCGGGAACAGAATGCGGCGAAAAGTCTGGCGACCGGTAAAACCGAAGGCGGTTGCGGCTTCAATGTGTCCCTTCGGCACCGCCATATAAGCACCGCGGAAGGTCTCGGTGAAATAGGCACCGTAGATAAAGCCGAGCGTGATGATACCCGCCACCATCGGATCAATATCAAGCTGTTCCATGCCCAGCGCATCAGTAATGCCGTTGAGCGCAATTTGCAGGCCATAAAAAATAAGCAGCATCAGCACCAGATCCGGCACGCCGCGGATAAGCGTGGTATAGCCTTCAAAGATCAGCGCGAGAAGCCGGTTTTTCGAGAGCTTCGCGCCCGCGCCCGCCAGGCCAATCAGCACCGCCAGCACCACGGAGCTGAGTGCCAGCTCCAGCGTGACCAGCGCGCCTTGTAAAATGACTTGAGAAAACCCGTACAGCATGCAGCCAGTCCTGTCGTGTGTGGTGTTGCCGTGTCTCTTCCCCTCCCGTAACGGGAGGGGCCGCACGTTAATCACGCGTGGTATTAACCACCGTAAACATCAAAATCAAAGTATTTCTTCGCCAGCTTTTCGTAAGTCCCGTCAGCGCGCATCTCTGCAAAGGCTTTATTCAGCGCGTCGCGCAGTTCAGTGTCGCCTTTACGCACGCCCATACCGGTACCGACGCCGAACAGTTTTTCGTCTTTAATGGAAGGACCACCAAATTTATAGGCTTTGCCCTGCGGAGTTTTCAGGAAACCTTCGCTGGCGGCCACTTCATCCTGAAACGCGGCGTCGATACGGCCTGCGGTCAGGTCGGAGTAAATATTGTCCTGCCCCTGATAGGAGACTATTTCCACCCCTTTCGGTGCCCAATGTACGTTGCCGTAGGTTTCCTGCGTGGTGCCTTGCAGTACGCCAATGCGTTTGCCTTTCAGTTTGTCCAGCTCAGGCTGAACATCAGAATCTTTCGCTACCACCAGGCGGGAATCTGCCGCGTAGAGCTTGTCGGTAAAATCAATTTCCTGCTGACGTTTTTCCGTAATGGAGAGAGACGACATAATGGCATCGATTTTTTTCGCTTTCAGAGACGGGATCAGCGCGTCGAGTGGGTTTTCGATAAACACACATTGCGTATTAATGCGTTTACACAGCTCTTTTGCCAGATCGATATCAAAACCCACTAATTCCCCCTGCGCATTCTTCGATTCGAAAGGCGCATAGGTAGGATCGGTACCGATACGTAATTTTTGCGGAATAGCGGCGAACACGTTGGAAACGCTGGAGAAAGCGAGCACCAGAGAAAGAGATAACACCAGTTTTTTCATCATTATCCTCAACAGACTGTCTTCCCTAAGGGAATTCTCATCACAATACGGTGCCGCTATCGTGCCACTTTATGCCCCGTTAAGGCAAAAAATTATGGCTGTCCAATGGCTTTTATTTGCATTCTGAATGCTTAACTATGCACTCATGCACCATCACGAAGCATTCAATGCACTGTTCTGGAGCATTCACCGTATCTCTGCACCATGCCGATTTTCCGGCATGGCACAGTTTTCCCTTTTGACCCGGCATAGCGGGTCGGCCAGTCTTAATCGCCGTAGACGTTAAAGTCGAAGTATTTCCTGGCGAGTTTGTCGTAGGTGCCGTCTTTGCGCAGTTCGGCAAAGGCTTTGTCGAAGGCGGCTTTCAACTCGGTATCATCTTTACGCAAGCCGATACCGGTACCGTCACCGAAGTATTTTTTGTCTTTAACTGACGGGCCAGCAAACGCAAAATCTTTCCCGGCAGGCTGTTTCAGGAAGCCTTCGCTGGCGGCAACTTCATCCTGGAACGCAGCGTCCAGACGACCTGCAGCGAGGTCAGAATAGATCAGATCCTGGTTCTGATAAGCCACCACATCGATGCCTTTGCTGCGCCAGTTGTCATTGGCGTAACCTTCCTGCGTTGAGCCTTGCAGCACACCAACATGCTTGCCTTTCAGCGACTCCAGCGTCGGTTGAATCGGCGAGCCTTTAGCGGCGATCAGGCGGGAATCTGCGGCGTAGAGCTTGTCAGAGAAGGCGATCTCCTGCTGACGTTTTTCGGTAATCGACAGAGAAGAGATGATGGCATCGATTTTCTTCGCTTTCAGCGACGGGATCAGCGCGTCGAAATCGCTGCCCACCCAGGTGCATTTCACATGAATGCGTTTGCACATTTCATTGCCAAGATCGATATCAAAACCCACGAAGTTCCCTTTTGCATCTTTCGATGAGAACGGTGCGTAGGTCGCATCAGTTCCGATGCGTACCGTCTGGGGAAGCGCTGCATAAACGCTGGCCGTCGCCGACAGACCCAGCAGTAAAGACAGAGCGAGAACCGTCTTCTTCATACATTACCCTCAAGTGTTCTGTTTTTATTTTGTATTACGTTGTGTTGTGTGTTGCTGACAGTTACCTTGCACGTCTTATGCCACTTTCCCGGGCGTTAAAAAACACCGCGCTAAATATGTTAATAAAACGTTGCAAACTTACTTAATGATGAAAGATAGCAGCTCTGCTGAACGAACCGCAGTGCTAACACAGCGAAAAGAGGATTAAATGTTGAGGTTATGATCGCGCTTGCAGAATTGCCCCAAAAAAGCGCATGCCGGTAAGCGACGCACTATTTTGCGACATCGCTCCCTTGCCAGCGGGTAAAAAGGTCGTGCGGTAATTCAATATCGAACTGATCCAGCACGCGGTTAACCGTCTGATCAACCACCTCCTGCAAACTTTGCGGGCGATGATAAAACGCCGGAACCGGCGGCATAATTACCGCGCCCAGTTCCGCGGCTTGCGTCATCAAACGCAGGTGCCCAAGATGCAACGGCGTTTCACGCACGCACAGCACCAGGGGTCTGCGCTCTTTGAGCACCACGTCCGCCGCACGCGTCAGCAGGCTGTCGGTATAACTGTGCACGATGCCGGAAAGGGTTTTAATCGAGCATGGCAAAATCACCATGCCTGCGGTTTTAAACGAACCGGAAGAGATACTGGCAGCGATATCGCGCGCGTCATGCACCACGTTAGCCAGCGACTGCACATCGCGCAGCGAGTAGTCGGTTTCCAGAGAGAGGGTCTGGCGGGCGGCCTGACTCATAACCAGATGGGTTTCCACTTCTGCCACGTCACGCAGCACCTGCAGCAGGCGCACGCCGTAGATAGCACCGCTGGCGCCAGAGATCCCCACAATGAGTCGTTTCATGATTGTTGCCCCTTTTTACACGCACGAACTTTGCCTGATTATAGAGGGCGTTGCAACAGATTGCGCCCCTCAGAGCGAGGGGCGCAGGAGGATCAACCTTCGTTATGCATCTCTAAACTTTCCACTTCGTTCTGAAGCTGCACTGCTTTGGCATCATCATTACGCAGGGAGTCGAGATAATCGAGGTACTGCTGATCGACATCTTTGGTGACGTAAACACCGTTAAATACCGAGCATTCGAACTGCTGAATATCCGGGTTTTCGGCACGCACCGCATCAATCAAATCGTTAAGATCCTGGAAAATCAGCCCGTCTGCACCAATTATCTGGCGGATTTCGTCCACTTCACGACCGTGCGCAATCAGCTCATTTGCCGTTGGCATATCGATACCGTAGACGTTCGGGAAACGAATTTCCGGGGCGGCAGAAGCGAGATAAACCTTCTTCGCGCCCGCTTCACGTGCCATCTCGATAATCTGCTCAGAAGTGGTGCCACGCACGATGGAATCATCTACCAGCAGCACGTTTTTATCGCGGAACTCAGCGCGGTTGGCGTTCAGTTTGCGGCGCACAGATTTACGTCGCAACTGTTGACCCGGCATGATGAAGGTGCGGCCAACATAGCGGTTTTTCACAAAACCCTGACGGTACGGTTTGCCGAGAATACGGGCGATTTCCAGTGCGATATCGCAGGAGGTTTCCGGGATCGGAATCACCACGTCGATATCCAGATCTTCCCACTCGCGGGCAATCTTTTCGCCAAGCTTGGTGCCCATATTGACACGCGCGCTGTAGACGGAAATTTTGTCGATGAAGGAGTCCGGGCGTGCAAAGTAAACGTATTCGAACAGGCACGGGTTGCTGACCGGGTTGTCCGCGCACTGGCGGCTGAACAACTGGCCTTTTTCAGTGATATATACCGCTTCGCCCGGCGCGATATCACGCAGGAATTCGAAGCCCAGCGTATCCAGCGCTACGCTTTCAGAAGCGACCATATACTCGGTACGGCCATCGCCGATCTCGCGTTTGCCCAGCACCAGCGGACGGATGCCATTCGGGTCGCGGAACGCAACCATGCCGTGGCCGATGATCATTGCCACACACGCGTACGCGCCGCGGATCTGGCGGTTGGTGGCGGCAATTGCGGCAAAAATGTTGTCTGCTTCCAGCGGATAGTGGCGGAAGTTATCCAGCTCGCTGGCAAAGATATTGAGCAGGATTTCAGAATCAGAGGTGGTGTTAATGTGGCGACGCTTCTCTTCGAACAGCTTTTTACGCAGCTCGTGCGCGTTGGTCAGATTGCCGTTGTGCGCAAGCGTAATGCCGTACGGGGAGTTAACGTAAAAAGGCTGCGCCTCTGAAGCGCTGGAGCTGCCCGCAGTGGGATAACGTACGTGACCAATACCCATATTGCCCTGCATACGCTGCATATGGCGGGCTTCAAATACATCACTCACCATGCCGTTCGCTTTACGCAGACGGAAACAGTTATTGGCATCAATCGTGATGATGCCCGCAGCATCCTGCCCACGGTGCTGAAGCACCGTCAACGCGTCATAAATCGACTGGTTTACCGGCATAAAACCGGCGATACCGACAATACCGCACATACGTCTTTTCCTCGTTAAGAGTTTGGTTTAGTAGGCGTAATTGTCGAAGACAGTTTGAACACGGACAGCGCGCAACAACCGGAGCGTACATATAGTACGCGAGGATTGTGAGCACTGCCCAGGTTCAAAATGGCGAGTAAAATAGCCTAATACACCAAACTCTAAGCCACATCTCAGGGTTTATACCCTGGGCAAGAAACTCGACGAGCTTTGCAGATAGTCAAAGAACCATCTGATGATGAAGCTGAATTGCGGGATAAGCTGCGACTTCTGCCAGTCTTCGCTCTTCGACAGGCCTGTAAAGGTATCCAGAAAGAACAGAATGGCGGCGACGATCAGCACGCCGCGTAGCGCGCCAAAACAGATCCCCAACACCCTGTCAGTACCCGACAGGCCGGTTTTCTCCACCAGCGCACCGATCACATAATTAACGATAGCGCCAACAATCAGCGTCGCGATAAACAGGACCGCGATGGCGATGCCATTGCGCACCAGTTCGTCTTCAAAGCCCGTGAACCAGACAGACAGGTAAGTGTAGTAATGACTGGCGACAAAGAAAGCACAGCCCCATGTCACCAGCGATAACGCTTCACGAACAAAGCCGCGGATCAGGCTTACCAGACAAGAAAAACCAATCACCGCAATGATGGCGTAATCAATCCAGACCATATGTGTCCCACGATTTTACGCCCTGTCGTCCAGTTCGGGGCGCATTCTAACAGAAAAAGAAAACGTTTGCGTAGGGATTTCCTTCCCGCGCGGAAATAAAAATGGCGCTGAAAAAATATTCAACGCCATCGGAACTTTGGCCTCTTCGGGCGTGGTAATTATTGGCTTCCCTCGCCCACTTACCTCAAAAAGTGAGGCACGTTTCAGCCATTAATTCGCGCTATAGTTCATGACGACACCGCTTAAACCCGAGATCTGTTTAAGCTCGCCGAGCGAATCTTTTAGCTTGTCCCGTGATGCATCCGGTCCCACCAGAATGCGGGTGATTTTACCCTGAACCGGCGTCGTCGGCGACGTGTAAACGCGATACCCCGCGCCACGCAATTTGCCCACCACTTCATTCACTTTATCGGCGTTTTTCAGCGCGCCCAGTTGCACCACATACGCTTTACCGGTCGGCGCGGATTTATCTTCCTGCGCTTTCGCCGGCGCGTCGCTGGCCGCCGTCTGCTGCTCACGCGCGGCTGGCGGTTGTGCCTGCTGCTGCGGTTGCGGTTTTGGCTGCGGCTTCTCGACCGGTTTTGGCTTGGGCTGTTCTACTGGCGTGCTGGTCACTTCCGGGTCCGGGCTGTCGTTTGCCGCCAGGCGCGACGAATCCAGCGATGGCGCAGCCGCGTTTCCGGCACGCACCTCCTCCGCAGCCCCTTCCGGCGGCTGCGCCGGTAACGCTTGCGTTGCCGCAGGCATCATATCCGGCTCATCGCGATCGCCGGGTTTCGGCACCAGCGGAATTGCCGCGAATTCATCCTGGTAATGCTTTTTCTGCCCGTCGAGCAGCCCGGGGAGAATAATCACCCCGAGCGCGACCAGCACAATGGTACCCATCAAACGGTTCTGAAACTTACTTGCCACCGGTTCTCCCCGCTTTTTCCATCGCTTCCATGACATGCGCCACCGTGTGGAACGAGCCACACACCAGCACGGTATCGCAGGCGTTAGCGTCCGCCATTGCCGCCTGCCAGGCCTGCGCGACATCCGGCCATGCACGACCGGTTCGCAGATGCTCCAGCAGTTGTTCCGCTGTCGCACCGCGCGGCCCTTCCAGAGGGGCACAATACCAGCTATCGACCACAGGCTCCAGACAGGCAAGCGTTCCGGCGATGTCTTTATCATGCAGCATGCCGATCACCGCCAGCACACGCCCGGTTTTCGGTTGCGCGGAAAGACGTCCGGCAAGATAGCCTGCCGCGTGAGGATTATGCGCGACATCGAGAATAAGACGCGGCGATTCGCTCACAATCTGGAAGCGTCCGGGTAAAATCGCCCCGGCGATGCCGTCGCGGATAGCCTGCTCGTTCACCGCCAGCTTGCTGGCGCGCAGCGCGGCCAGCGCGGTGGCAGCGTTTGGCTGCGGCACCTGCGGTAACGGCAATCCGTTCAGCTCACCCTGCGCATCGTGAAAACGCCAGCTATCAGCGCCCACCTCATACTGCCAGTCCACGCCGCGACGCAGCAATTTAGCACCTTTTTCCTGCGCCACCGCGTCAATGGTGTGCGGCATGTCCGGTTCGCCCACCACCGCCGGTTTCCCGGCGCGGAAGATCCCCGCTTTTTCGCGGCCAATGCTTTCACGATCCGGCCCCAGCCAGTCGGTATGATCAAGCGCAATGCTGGTGACAACGGCGACATCGGCATCGACCAGATTGGTCGCGTCCAGGCGCCCACCAAGGCCGACTTCCAGAATCACCACATCGAGCTGCGCCTGTTTAAACAGCCACAGCGCCGACAGGGTGCCGTATTCAAAATAACTCAGCGAAATATCGCCGCGCACCGCTTCAATTTCGGCAAACGAGTGGGTATGTGCGCTCTCGGCCAGCTCATCACCCTGCACGCGCACGCGCTCGGTGTAACGCACCAGATGCGGTGAACTGTAAACGCCGACGCGATAACCCGCAGCCAGCAGGACAGATTCCAGGGTGCGGCAGGTCGTGCCTTTGCCATTGGTTCCGGCAACGGTAAAGACAAACGGCGCGGGACGGAGCACATCAAGACGCGCCGCCACCTGGCTTACGCGTTCAAGGCCCAAATCGATGGTTTTACTGTGCAGGTTTTCCAGATAAGAAAGCCACGCGGCCAGGGGCGACGTGGCTTGCGGAATGCGTTTTGTGTCCATGATGCCCGTTAATAATGTACGGTTTGAAAAGCAAAAGGGCAGAGCCTGTTGGCTCTGCCCTTCGGTATTATCAGGCTTCGCCTTCCTGATCGGTTGGTGACGGCATCACCGTGCCCGTCAGCGTATCTTCCGGTTCCGGCGACGGCAGATTCATCAGCTTCGCCAGGATACGCGCCAGTTTAAGGCGCAGTTCCGGACGGCGGATAATCATATCGATTGCGCCTTTTTCAATCAGGAACTCGCTGCGCTGGAAGCCCGGTGGCAGTTTTTCACGCACGGTCTGCTCGATAACGCGCGGACCGGCAAAACCAATCAATGCCTTCGGTTCAGCGATGTTCAGATCGCCCAGCATCGCGAAGCTTGCGGAGACGCCGCCCATGGTCGGGTCGGTCAGCACGGAGATATACGGCAGACCGCGCTCCTGCATTTTCGCCAGCGCGGCAGAGGTTTTCGCCATCTGCATCAGCGACATCAGCGCTTCCTGCATACGCGCGCCGCCGGAAGCGGAGAAGCAGATAAGCGGGCAGTTGTCTTCCAGCGCCTGCTCGACCGCACGCACAAAACGCGCGCCGACAACCGAGCCCATGGATCCGCCCATAAAGGCGAACTCAAACGCCGCGGCCACAACCGGCATGCCGTGCAGCGTGCCTTTCATCACCACCAGCGCGTCTTTCTCGCCGGTTTCCTTCTGCGCTGTCGCCAGACGGTCTTTGTATTTTTTGGAGTCGCGGAACTTCAGTACATCTTTCGGCTCAAGTTCGCTACCCAGTTCTACCAGTGAACCTTCATCCAGCAGGCTATGCAGGCGATTACGCGCTGACATCCGCATGTGGTGGTCACATTTCGGGCAGACCTCAAGGTTACGCTCCAGCTCGGCGCGATACAGCACCTGGCCGCAGCTGTCGCATTTTGTCCACACGCCTTCAGGAATGCTCGCCTTACGGGTGGGGGTAATGTTGCTCTTAATTCTTTCAATCCAGCTCATTGATAACCTTTATACATGAACCTGGTAGCCCATAAATGGTGCACATTAAAACATAACGGTTCGCAACTTGGGATAAAAAAGTGGTCGAACCGCCACTGACTTCTTATTTTGCCTGTCGCGACGCGGCGCGACGATGACGAATAACTTCAAACACTCCGGGAAGTATAGACACCACGATAATTCCCACAATCAGCAGCTTAAGATTCTCCTGGATAGCCGGGATAGTGCCAAAGAAATAGCCTGCGTAGGTGAACAGTAACACCCACAGCAGCGCGCCAGCCACGTTGAACAGCGCGAAGTGGCGATAGGACATATGCCCCATGCCAGCGACAAAAGGCGCAAAAGTACGCACGATCGGTACAAAACGCGCCAGGATAATCGTTTTGCCCCCGTGCTTCTCATAAAACTGATGCGTTTTATCGAGATAGCTGCGACGGAAGATCTTTGAATGCGGATTGCTGAATAGACGCTCACCGAATAAACGTCCAATGGTGTAGTTAACCGCATCGCCCGCAATCGCGGCGACCAACATCAGCACCACCATCATATGGACATTCAGATCGTTGGTGCCAAGCGAGGCCAGCGCACCAGCGACAAACAGTAGCGAATCACCTGGCAAAAACGGTGTCACCACCAGGCCGGTTTCACAAAACAGGATCAGGAACAGAATGGCGTAAACCCAGACGCCGTATTGCGCTACCAGCTCCGCCAGGTGCACATCAATATGCAGGATGAAATCAATAAGGAAGTGTATTAAGTCCATGTCTGGTTATGCCTTTTTAAATTGCGACTAGTCCGCCAGGAACAGCGGGCCCATTGGCGCAGCGGGAAGCTCAAAGCGCGCGGGATAATCCACCGACACCAGATAAAGCCCTTCCGCTTTCGCCGTTGCTGCCGCCAGCGTTCTGTCCTTTACCGCCAGCAGCTCTGCTATCCAGCTCTCCGGCTGGTTGTGGGCGCCTACTTCCATCAGGCTACCGACAATATTCCTGACCATATGATGTACAAAGGCATTGGCTTTGATATCAACAACAATATAAGCACCGTAGCGGCTGACGTTGATATGCATCAGGTTGCGCCACGGCGTGCGTGACTGGCACTGCACCGCACGAAACGAGGTAAAGTCGTTTTCACCAAGCAGGCACTGCGCCGCACGGTGCATGCGCTCCGCGTCCAGCGGCTGATGATAGTGCGTCACACCGTGACCGAGCACCGCCGGGCGCAAACGATGATTGTAGATGACGTAGCGGTAACGGCGAGCCGTGGCGCTAAAACGCGCATGAAAATCATCCGGGACATCTTTGACCCAACGTACCGCGATGTCACCAGGCAAATTCGCATTTACACCCAGCGTCCAGGCCGCGTCTTTGCGCTGCGCCGTAGTTTCAAAATGCACCACCTGCCCGGTCGCGTGTACGCCTGCGTCGGTACGCCCGGCGCAGAACACGTTAATGGGCTCGTTGGCCACCTGCGAGAGCGCTTTCTCCAGCTTCTCCTGCACGCTGCGTACTTCCTGCTGACGTTGCCAGCCGTAATACTTGCTGCCGTCATACTCAATGCCAAGCGCAATTTTGTAGACCGGCGCTTTCAGCTCGTCCTGCATCAGTACAGATACTCCTGAACCAATTTTTCAGCGACTTTCACCGCCATCAGCGCACCGCCAAAACGTACGTTATCGGCAACTGACCAGAACTGCACCTGCTCCGGCATACCGTAATCGTTACGCACACAACCTACGGAAAGGTGCGCCTGGCCGGAGGCATCGCCAACCTGGGTCGGGAACTCCCCCGCTTCAGAGAGCGCGATATCTTCAAAGCGGCTGAACGCGTCACGTGCCTCTTCCGCCGCCAATGGACGAATCGCTTCAAAGCTCACCATCTGCGCGTGACCGTAAAATACCGGCGACTGTACGCAATTCGCCGAGATCATCAACCCTTCGTCCTGCAAAATTTTGCGCATCTGATCGACGAGAACCCGCTCTTCACGCACGCTACCTTCGCTGTCCGACAGCAACGGCAGCATGTTGAACGCCAACTGGCGGCCAAAATAGTCGTCTTCATCAATCGGGATACCGTTCAACAGCTTGGCACTCTGTCCGGCCAGCGCGTCCACCGCCTGCTTGCCGTTGCGGGAAACAGACAGCAAGCACGTTACGCTCACGCGTGATAAACCACCTTCATCAATCAGCGGTTTTAGCGCCGCCAGCAACTGGCTGGTGAGGCTATCCGGCACGGCAATAATGTTGCGATTACGGTAATCCGCCAGTACGAACGGGTTAACATCCGGCATCACCAGCGGCACATCCGGCTCCAGGGCAAACAGACCGCTGGTGTCGATCACCAGACAACCCGCGTTGGTCGCCTCTTCAATATAGGTCGCCGAAGCCTGCGCTCCCGCGACGAAAAAGGCCAGTTGCGCCTGCGTCCAGTCAAACCCGGCGGCATCTTCCACACGCACGGTTTTACCGGCAAAACGCAGGTTTTCACCCGCGCTTTCGCTTCTGGCCAGCGCATACACTTCGCCAACCGGGAACTGGCGCTCCGCTAACGTTTCGAGCAAGGCTTCTCCGACAGCACCCGTAGCGCCAAGAACGGCAATATTCCAGCCTTCAGACATGGTGATTTACTCCAGGAAAAAAGCGTCCCCGCCGTCATATTCGGCAGGGAGCATTAAGATGACATTAACGTGCCGGGTTATGCGTGGCGTTGAAGCCAAGCTTTTGCAGCAGCGCGGCGGCGCTGGCGTCATCGCACTGCACATACAGCGATGACCATTCACGGCGCTCAAGGTAATTTTTGCGCAGCTTATCAAACTCACCCGGCGTGCCCGCTACTTTTCGCAGCAGCGCATCGTCGCGGCGCACATCATACACCAAATGCACCAGCCTTTTTAGCGTTGACTGATCAAGCGGGCCATGCAGCGTAATACGGCCAAACTCTGGTGCGGGCAGCAGCGTGTCGAGCGCCACTTGCTGGCGCTTGCCGAGAAAATCGCTAAAGGCTTCAAACACCTGCGTAGTGCCGCGCGCTTTGCCTTCAAGGGTGTAACCGGCGATATGCGCCGTCCCGATATCGACAAGGTTAAGCAAGTCGACATTCAGATCCGGCTCCGGCTCCCACACGTCCAGCACCACGCTCAGCGCCTGCCCGGCTTGCAAACGTTGCAGCAGCGCGGCGTTATCCACTACCGGCCCGCGGCAGGCGTTTATCAGAATAGTGCCAGGCTTCAGGCGCGAAAGCAGCGCATCATCCGCCAGATGCAGCGTTTTATACGGCCCGTCTTTAAACAGCGGCGTATGGAATGTCAGCACATCGGCTTCGCGCACCAGTTCATCCAGGCTGCGGAAATCCCCGTCGTCGCCACGATCGGCGCGCGGCGGGTCGCATAGCAATGTACGAACACCAAACGCTTCCAGCCGCGCCTGTAAGCGACCACCCACATTACCGACACCCACGATACCAACGGTGCGATCCTGCAACGCAAAGCCGTCGCGCTCCGCCAGCATCAGCAGCGAGGAGAAAACATATTCGACGACCGCAATCGCGTTGCAACCTGGTGCGGCGGAAAAAGCAATGCCCGCCTGCTGCAAAAACGCCTCATCAACATGGTCGGTGCCTGCCGTCGCCGTGCCGACAAATTTGATCCCCGTGCCCTGTAATAAACCGCCATTCACCTTCGTGACAGAGCGCACCATTAAGGCGTCCGCATCGGCCAGTTCCGCTACGGGAATCGGACGACCGGGAACCGCTTTTACCTCACCAAGGCGACTAAAAAGATCGCGGGCGTAAGGCATATTTTCATCAACAAGGATTTTCACGCTTCAGTACCTGTTTGAGAACGGGAGTTGAGCGCGCAAGTGTGCCATAATCTCGCGGCCGGGCATACCCGCAATGCCGCCACCGCCACGCGAGAGTAAGAGGAAACCATGATTCAACCCATTCAGGGTGCCCCCGCGCGCCCTCCCGGGCAAGAGCCAGCTCCAGCCGCCAATAATATCGGCGAACAACCGTTATCCACGATGCAGCGCACCGTGCTTGAGCGTCTGGTTATTCGCCTGATTGCGCTGACCCAACAGCAGAGCGCGGAAGTCTGGGCGGGCGTTAAGCATGATTTAGGGCTGAAGAACGACACGCCGCTGCTTTCCCGCCATTTTCCGGCGGCGGAACAGAACCTCAACCAGCGCGTAGAGACGGCAACGCAGAACCATACAACTCGCCAGATGGTGTCACAGCTGACGGAGCTGTTAAGCCAGGGGAATAATCGCCAGGCGGTGAGTGATTTTATTCGCCAGCAGTTCGGGCAGACGGCGCTAAGCCAGCTGACACCGCAGCAGTTGAAAACGGTGCTGACGATGCTGCAAAACAACCAGATCACCATTCCGCAACCGCAACAGCGCCCTTCCACCGAGCGCCCATTGTTGCCTGCGGAGCATAACTCGCTCAACCAGGCGGTTATCAAACTGACGGCGGCCACCGGCGAATCGGGCAAACTTATCTGGCAATCGATGCTGGAGCTGTCCGGCGTGAAAAGCGGCGAACTGATCCCGGCAAAACACTTTACGCCGCTGATGACCTGGCTACAGGCGCGTCAGACGTTGAGTACGCATCCCGCGCCGACGCTGCATATTATCCAGACGGTGCTAAAGCAACCGCTGGATAACAACGAGATGCGCAGCATCACCGAATACGCGCAGCAGACATGGCAAGCGACGCCGCAGACGGTGTTAACCACCGCGCAGGTACAAGATATTCTTAATCATGTGTTCTTGCGCCGCACCGAGCGGGCGTCGGGGATGATTGAGGTGCGCGATATTCAACCGATTTACAGCCCGTTCGTGGCACCGATTGTGGAGACGGTAAAAGCGATTTCTACCCGTCCGGGTTTCTTCTTTATCGCCCTGCTGATTGTGGCGTTTCTTTTCTGGCTACTCAGTTAAAAAATCCCCTCCGCTGGAGGGGATTCGCTTTTACAGATTATCACCGTTATGTTTGATCACGTCCTGATACCACCAGAACGATTTCTTGCGGCTGCGCGCCAGCGTGCCGTTGCCATCATTGTCTTTATCGACGTAGATTAAGCCGTAACGTTTTTTCATTTCGCCAGTGCCCGCCGAAACCAGATCGATACAACCCCACGGCGTATAGCCCATTAAATCAACGCCATCTTCCACTACCGCTTTTTTCATTTCGCTGATGTGGTTACGCATATAGTCAATGCGGTACTGGTCATTGACCACGCCGTCACTTTCGGGCTTATCAATCGCGCCAAAGCCGTTTTCCACCACAAACAGCGGCAACTGGTACATGTCGTAGAAGTAGTTCAGGGAGTAACGCAGACCAACCGGATCGATTTGCCAGCCCCAGTCTGACGCTTTGACATACGGGTTCGGCACCAGACTCTTGGTTTCGTCGTAATCCAGTTGCGGGTTATCTTCTTTCGCTTTGGTCACGAAAGACATGTAGTAACTGAAGCCGATATAGTCGACGCAGCCACGCGTGAGGATCTGCAAATCTTCATCGGTAATGTCGAGTTTGAAACCACGGCGTGCGAAGTAGTTGAGCAGATGCTGCGGGTAATAACCACGCACATGCACATCGGTAAACCAGTAGCGGCGATGCATTGCCACCACCGACATCATCATGTCGTCCGGCGCGCAGGTTAACGGATAGATCGGGCACATGGCGATCATGCAGCCAATTTTAAAATCCGGGTTGATTTTATGTCCGGCTTCTACCGCCAGCGCACTCGCCACCAGCTCGTAATGCGCCGCCTGATACATAATCACTTCGCGATCTTCACCGGGTTGGTACTTCACGCCGGAGTTGGTAAACGGCGCGAAATCTTCGTGGTAGTTGGCCTGATTATTGATTTCGTTAAACGTCATCCAGTATTTCACCTTACTGCGGTAGCGGGTGAAAACGGCATTGGCGAAGCGGACAAAGAAGTCGATGAGTTTACGGTTGCGCCAGCCGCCATATTCGGTGACGAGGTGATAAGGCATTTCGAAATGGGAAAGGGTAATCACCGGCTCGATGTTGTACTTCAGGCATTCGTCAAACAGATCGTCATAGAATTGCAGCCCGGCTTCGTTTGGCTCCAGCTCGTCGCCTTTCGGGAAAATCCGCGTCCAGGCAATAGAGGTGCGAAAACATTTAAAACCCAGCTCGGCAAACAGCTTAATGTCGTCTTTGTAGCGATGGTAAAAATCGATGGCATCATGGTTGGGATAATTTTTACCGGGCAGCACGCCGTCGGTAATTTCACGCGGTACGCCGTGCGCGCCTGCGGTCATTACATCGGCAACACTCACGCCTTTACCGCCTTCCTGCCAGCCGCCTTCCAGCTGATGCGCGGCAACAGCGCCACCCCATAAAAAATCCGCTTTAAACCCAGGCATATCTCTCTCCTTTCGCTCAATGGTGAACCAAGGATAAACAAGCCCGCGATGACATGACATCATTGCGGGCTTGTTTTGTGAAACCGGTTGCAAAGAGTTTTATTGCTGCGGTTTTCGGCGCTATTTACGTGAGCGGAAAGCGATTAATGTCACGATAATGCCGGTCACCGCCGATATGGCCCCGGCGAGGAACACCGCCGAATAGCCGAGCGAGGTTGCCAGCAGGCCGGTCAGCGGGCCGGTAACGGCATACGAGATGTCCTGAAACGCGGCATAACCGCCAAGCGCCGTACCGCGCACCTGCGGCGGCACGCGTTTTACCACTTCCACACCGAGCGCCGGGAAGATCAGCGAACAACCACTGCCGGTTAGCGCCGCGCCAAGCAGCGCCGCCCACGCGTCGTGCGCCTGCCACAACAGCAACAAACCCACGGTTTCAACCATCAGCGAGGCTATCGCTACGCGCACGCCGCCAAAACGATCCGGCATCCAGCCAAACAGAATACGCATCAGCACAAACGCCCCACCAAAGGCGGTCAGGGTAAAGCCTGCCATTGCCCAGCCGTTGCTGGCGAAATAGAGCGAAACAAAGGTACCGATAACCGCAAAGCCGACGCCCTGTAGCGCCAGCCCCAGACCCGGCTGCCAGATAAGCCCAACCACGCTCCACAGCGACGGGCGCTCACCCGCATGTGCCGGTACTTTGCGCACGCTGCCGTTAAACGCCCAGGCAACAAACGGTAACGCGATAGTGGTCGCGGCAAGCGCAGCAAAACCAAACTGGCTGTGGATCCATAACCCCAGCGGCGCACCGGCCGCCAGCGCGCCATAAATCGCCATCCCGTTCCACGACATCACTTTGCCGGAACGCGTCGGGCCAACCAGCCCCATGCCCCAGGTCAGCGTTCCGGTCAGTAACTGGCTTTCGCCAAAACCGAGAATTAAACGCCCCACTACCAGCAACGCGAATTTCGCCAGCGGTTCAACCGGTAGTAACGCCGCCAGCAGCCACGCCACACCTGCCAGTGCGCAGGCAAACATCCCCTGCAATGCCGAGCGTTTAGCACCGAACTGATCCGCCAGCCGCCCGGCGTAGCCGCGCGTTAAGACAGTAGCAAGAAACTGAATTCCGACCGCGATACCGACCATCGTGTTGCCGTAGCCAAGCTCGTGGTGAACAAACAGCGGGATCACCGGTAGCGGCAGCCCAACGGTCATATAGGTGAGAAACACCGCGAAAGCGATGCGAAACAGCGAAACATTCGCTGAAGAAGAACGAACAGATTGTGATTCTGCAGACATGCATTACTCCATAACGCAGAGTAAGGCGGGATTTGGAAGTACCACGCCCCCTCTACCTGAGTTTCAGGATTAAGGCGCGTTGGTTAACGTTAAACGCTTACGCATTATCGCAGGGATAATGTTGCGGGTGGAGTTTGCCTGTCAACGTAGCGGGTTGTCAACGCGTAAAAATCCCCTGAATAAAAGCGGAATTATTTTCGCCGCCAGGGTGCGTACTAAACCCTTTCTAAAAAGCCTCGGTCAGTTCGGTAAGATGACAATTCAACGGCAATCAAGGCAGAGCCCAAAAATGCTGCTGCATTCGCAGAAGAGGGTTTAAAGCGGGCAATTAAAAAGGGAGCCTCAGGCTCCCCTTCTCGCGGTAAGACAAACTTATTTCAGTTTGCGCATTACCAGAGTGGCGTTCGTGCCGCCAAAACCGAAGCTGTTAGACATCACGGTAGTCAGCGTGGCATCCATCGGTTTAGTGACGATGTTCAGGCCTTCAGCCTGCTCATCCAACTCTTCCACGTTAATGCTCGGGGCGATAAAGCCGTGCTCCAGCATCAGCAGGGAGTAGATCGCTTCCTGAACGCCAGCAGCCCCCAGAGAGTGACCAGTCATCGCTTTGGTCGCGGAAATCGCCGGGCTGTTGTTGCCGAACACTTCGCGGATAGCGCCCAGTTCTTTCACGTCGCCAACCGGCGTGGAAGTCCCGTGGGAGTTCAGATAGTCGATCGGGGTATCAACGCCGTGCATCGCCATCTTCATGCAACGCACTGCGCCTTCGCCTGACGGCGCTACCATGTCTGCACCATCGGAGGTCGCGCCGTAGCCAACGATTTCCGCATAAATGTGCGCGCCGCGCGCCAGCGCGTGCTCCAGCTCTTCAACCACCACCATACCGCCGCCGCCTGCGATAACGAAACCGTCGCGGTTTTTATCGTAAGTACGGGACGCTTTTTCCGGCGTTTCGTTGTATTTGGTCGAGAGCGCGCCCATCGCGTCGAACTCGCAAGCCATTTCCCAGCACAGCTCTTCGCCGCCGCCGGCAAAAACGATGTCCTGTTTGCCCAGTTGGATCTGTTCTACCGCGTTACCGATACAGTGCGCGGAAGTCGCACACGCGGAGCTGATAGAGTAGTTAACGCCGTGAATTTTAAACGGTGTTGCGAGGCACGCGGAAACCGCAGACGCCATCGCTTTGGTGACCACATACGGGCCAACCGCTTTCAGACCACGCGGGCTGCGCATTGCATCAGCGCCGAATACCTGAGATTTAGACGAACCGCCAGAACCTGCAATCAGGCCCACGCGCGGGTTGTTCTGATAAACCTCGTCTTTCAGGCCAGCATCTTCAATCGCCTGCTGCATGGAGAGATAGGAATAGATAGAGGCATCGTTCATGAAACGAACCACTTTACGGTCAATCAAACCAGTGGTGTCCAGTTTAACGTTACCCCATACGTGGCTGCGCATGCCGGAATCTTTGAATTCCTGAGAGAATGTGATCCCTGAGCGTCCTTCACGCAGGGATGCCAGGACTTCCTGCTGGTTGCTACCAATGCTGGAAACGATGCCCAGGCCAGTAATCACTGCACGTTTCATTCAATACCCCTAAAGTCGCACTAATTAAGTTTCGAGTCGCAAGATAGCGTACACTTGTACGCCGAACAAGTCCGATCAGACAATTTCTGAGGAAATTTGCGCCTTTCTTTGTCCCTCGTTAAGATCGTGACACTGCTTGATGGACGAGTAACTTACGTGAAACAAACCGCTATACAATCCGCCAACCTGGAATTCAACGCTGAGGGTACACCTGTTTCCCGAGATTTTGACGACGTCTACTTCTCTAATGATAACGGGCTGGAAGAGACACGTTATGTTTTTCTCGGCGGCAACCGTCTTGAACACCGTTTTCCTGACCACCCGCGCCCGCTGTTTGTGGTGGCTGAGAGCGGTTTCGGCACCGGTCTGAACTTCCTTACTCTCTGGCAGGCGTTTACGGCCTTTCGCGCAGTTAGCCCCGACGCTACCCTGGAAAGATTACATTTCATCAGTTTTGAAAAATTTCCGCTCACCCGCGACGATCTGCGCAAAGCGCATGCCCACTGGCCGGAACTGGCGAACTGGGCAGAACAGCTGCAAGCACAGTGGCCGCTGCCTTTTGCCGGTTGCCACCGCCTGTTGCTGGATGGCGGTCGTGTGACGCTCGATTTATGGTTCGGTGATATCAACGACCTGACCGATACGCTGGATGATTCGCTCAACCAGAGCGTGGACGCCTGGTTCCTTGATGGGTTTGCACCGGCAAAAAACCCGGACATGTGGACAGCAAATCTGTTTCAGGCGATGGCGCGCCTTGCAAGACCGGGCGGTACGCTGGCGACCTTTACCTCGGCGGGTTTCGTCCGGCGCGGTTTGCAAGAAGCGGGTTTTACCATGCACAAAAGCAAAGGTTTTGGCCGCAAACGCGAAATGCTCACCGGGGTGATGGAAAACCCGCGAGCGCCTGCGGTCCGTGCGCCGTGGTTTGCCCGCAGCGGCACAGAGAAGCGCGAAGTGGCGTTGATTGGCGGCGGTGTAGCCAGCGCCCTGTTGTCGCTGGCGTTGCTGCGTCGCGGCTGGCAGGTCACGCTGTATTGCGCCGATGACGCCCCTGCCGAAGGCGCATCCGGCAACCGCCAGGGCGCACTCTACCCTTTGCTCAGCGCCCACGATCCGGCGCTGGCGCGTTTCTTCCCGGCGGCTTTTACCTTTGCCCGCCGCGTGTACGACGCGCTTGCCGTTGAATTCGACCATCAATGGTGCGGCGTAACACAACTTGGCTGGGATGAAAAAAGCCATCACAAAATCGAACAGATGCTGGCGCTGGATCTGCCCCCGGAGCTCGCCAGGCGTATTGACGCAAATGAGGCCGATGCGCTCTGCGGCGTGGAAACGGGCTGCGGTGGCATCACTTACCCGGCTGGCGGCTGGCTTTGCCCGGCGCAGCTCACGGCGGCCGCCATCGCGCTGGCTTGTGAACAGGGCTTACAGGTGCACTATGGTTATGATGTCGAGCAATTAACGACTGACGATAATCACTGGCAGTTGCATATCAAAGGCGGCGAGTTACGCCAGCATGCCGCCGTGGTGCTGGCGAACGGGCACCGCATTCACCACTTTGCGCAAACGGAAAAACTGCCGGTGTATCCGGTGGCAGGCCAGGTCAGCCATATTCCCACCACATCTCAGCTCAGCCCGTTGCGTCAGGTGTTGTGTTATGACGGCTATCTGACGCCGCAAAACCCACACAATCAGCAGCACTGTATTGGCGCAAGTTATCATCGTGGGCAGCAGGAAACTGCCTACAGCGAAGCCGATCAGCAGCAGAACCGCCAGCGGCTGCTCGACTGCTTCCCGCAGGCATCATGGGCCAAAACGGTGGATGTCAGCGCGGGCGATGCGCGCAACGGCGTGCGCTGCGCCACGCGCGATCACCTGCCAATGGTCGGCAACGTCGCGGATTACGACGCAACACTTAACGCCTATGCCACGCTCTCAGAGCACGGCGAAACAGCCGTCAGCGCGCCCGTCTATGACGGACTGTTTATGCTGGGAGCACTGGGTTCACGAGGCCTTTGCAGCGCGCCGCTGGCGGCAGAAATCCTGGCATCGCAAATGAGCAATGAACCGATCCCGCTGGACGGTGAAACGCTGGCGGCAATGAATCCGAATCGTTTATGGGTCAGAAAGTTATTGAAAGGTAAAGCGGTGAAATGAAGTGGATGTTTTCCCTCTCCTGAGCGGAGAGGGAAAGGATGGCTTAGTGCGCTTTCGCCTGCTGATACAGATTTTCCCACATGCTGAGCACCAGCGCCTGGTCGCGCGGCGATAATTCCCCCGCCTGAATAGCGGTTTGCACACTGGTGGTCACTTTTCCGTACAGGGTTTCCGGCGCATGGTCATCGCCGCTCTCCAGCTCCGCCACCGCCAGCGTCAGGTGGCCGCGCAGATAACCGCCCGCGAACAGCTCATCATCACTGGCGTGGTCCACCATGTTATCTATTAACGCCAGAATGCGTGATTCAAACTCCGCGATCATCTCTCTTCCTCATTTAAAAAATGGCCTTACAGGTCTTCCGGCCACGGAAACTGTGCTGCCGCTAAGGGCGGCGTCTGGTAATAATCCTGTAGTGCTTTAATAAAACGCGCCGGACGTTCAGGAATGCCCTGCTCCAGATACGCCATCACCTGTGCATGCACACGGCGCTGGAAGACGATGCGATCGGGTTCGAAATCGCCTTCCAGATTGTCGCAACTGACGTTAAACGGGAAACCCGCCGCCACGCAGAACAACCAGTCAAACGCCTGCGGTTTGACTTCAACATCTTCGAATTTCCCCTGCGTCGCCGCATCACGTCCGTCCGGGCAGTACCAGTAACCAAAATCAACCAGCTTGCGCCGCTCGGCTCCCGCGATGCACCAGTGCGAAATTTCATGTAACGCGCTGGCATAAAAGCCGTGGGCAAAAACAATGCGGTTATAAGGTGCATCCGCATCAGCAGGAAGATAGATCGGTTCGTCGTCGCCTTTAATCAGACGGGTATTAAAATCGTCGGCAAAACAGCCGTCGAAAATATCAATGAGTTGTTGATAGTGATGCGTCATACATTCACCCCCAGATACTGGAGGATCTCCTGCCCGTGACTGTCATAGAGAAGTTTTGCGCTCATCACCGCCGAGACAATCACAATCATCGGACGAATGAGCTTTTGCCCTTTGCTGAGCACCAGACGCGAGCCCATGCGCGCGCCGAGAAATTGCCCGGCCAGCATAACAAAGCCGGTGCCCCACACCACTTTGCCACCAATAATAAATAGCAGCAGCCCGCCGACGTTGGAGGTGGCATTCAGCACTTTGGCATGAGCGGTCGATTTTGCCAGATTGAAACCCGCAAGCGTGACAAACGCCAGCGCGTAAAACGAGCCTGCGCCTGGACCAAAGAAACCGTCATAGAAACCGACACAACCGCCGGAGACCAACGCAAAAGGCAGGCCGTACAAACGGCGCTGACGATCTTCTTCGCCCAGTCCTGGCATCAGCAGGAAATAGAGGCCAATACAGATAATCAAAATCGGCAGGATCTGGCGCAGCACATCGGATTGCACATGCTGCACCAGTAGCGCGCCGGTGGTGGAACCGATAAAAGTCATCAGAATATTGAGCTTCTGATCGGTGAGGTTTACCACTTTGCGGCGAATAAAATAGAGCGATGACGAAAGCGAACCGCCGCAGGCCTGCAATTTGTTGGTCGCCAGCGCCTGCGCCGGTGACATACCTGCCGCCATTAATGCCGGAACGGTTAGCAGCCCACCCCCGCCCGCCAGCGCGTCAATAAACCCGGCCAGTAGCGCGACAAAAAAAAGCGTCACCAGCAGCAGCGGTGACACCATAAACAGTTGGTGAAAGAGTTCCATCAGAGTGCGTGTTCATCCAGTAAAGCCTGGCAGGACGGCGGCAACGGCGGCGGCGTCTTTTTCTCAGGCGTTGAACTACCCGGCTTCGCCGGTTCAAACCAGCTTTGCAATTCTGCGCCGCAACCATCGCCTGGCGGCGGTAGCGGTTGATCCTGGCACTCCAGGCTGTCCGCCGGGCAGCGCAGGCGCACATGCATATGCGCGCGATGCTGGAACCACGGGCGCACTTTGCGCAGCCAGTCACGATCGCTTCCTGCATCAAGACAAAGCTGCTGCTTGATTGCCGGGTTAACGAAAATGCGCGTTACCTCGTTATCTTCCGCCGCCAGCTTGATCATGCTGCTGATTTCCGGCTTCCACAGCGCGGGCACCACCTGTTTGCCATCGCGGGAAACCAGATCCAGCGCCTGTGGTTTCAGCAATTGCGCCGCGCTCCAGCGTGCTTTGGGAAGCTGCAGGAAGATATCGACATCCAGCCCCGACTGGTGGCTGGCGTGACCGCCGTTAAAACGCCCACCGGCTGGCATCCCCATATCGCCTACCAGCACCGTACCCAGCCCGAGGTTGTACACCTGCGTGCTGAAGCGCTGAATGAACAGCACCAGATCCGGATGGCCGAAATAGCGCCGTTGATCGGTGCGCATCACCTGGTAGTGATCCGATTGCAGCGGCAGCTCATGCGCGCCAACGATGCATCCATTGGAAAACGCGCCGATAGATTGTGGGCTACCAGCAACGGGATGAGTCAGTTTTTGCCAGGGCGTCGCCGCCATGGCAGTTGCGCTCACCAGCAGGGCAAACAGGGCGATTGCCGTTTTTTTCATGATTACCAGCGTGGAATTTCGGTTATTACATCAGCGTTTTGCGCGCGCTGACGCAGGAAGTGATCCATCAAGACAATCGCCAGCATCGCTTCAGCGATCGGTACGGCACGAATGCCAACGCACGGATCGTGACGACCTTTGGTGATCATTTCGACCTCATCGCCAAAGCGGTTGATCGTCTTCCCAGGCACGGTAATGCTTGAGGTGGGTTTCAGCGCGATATTGGCGATAATTTGCTGACCGCTGCTGATACCGCCCAATATGCCGCCCGCGTGATTGCTCTGAAAGCCCTGTCTGGTGATTTCGTCGCGGTTTTCGCTGCCGCGCAGTTTTACCACCTCAAAGCCATCGCCAATTTCAACGCCTTTCACCGCGTTAATGCTCATCAGCGCATGGGCAATATCCGCATCAAGGCGGTCAAACACCGGCTCGCCAAGACCTGCCGGTACGCCATCGGCGACAACGGTCACTTTCGCGCCAATGGAATCGCCCTCTTTTTTCAGGCCGCGCATCAGCTCATCCAGCGCGTCGATTTTATCGGGGTCCGGGCAGAAAAACGGGTTCTGCTCCACCTGATCCCACGCTTTGATCTCCAGCGGGATGTCGCCCATCTGCGTCAGACAGCCACGAATAACAATGCCAAATTTCTGCGCCAGGTATTTTTTAGCAATAGCGCCAGCCGCCACGCGCATCGCCGTTTCACGGGCGGAAGAACGGCCACCGCCGCGATAGTCGCGCACGCCATATTTTTGCTCGTAGGTGTAATCCGCATGTCCCGGACGGAACAGATCTTTAATTGCGCCATAATCCTGCGAACGCTGATCGGTATTTTCAATCAGCAGACCAATGCTGGTGCCAGTGGTCACGCCTTCAAACACGCCGGAGAGAATTTTCACCTGATCCGGCTCGCGGCGCTGAGTGGTGTAGCGCGATGTCCCCGGGCGGCGTCTGTCCAGATCGTGTTGCAGATCCGCCTCGGTCAGCGGAATGCCCGGCGGCACGCCGTCGACAATACAGCCGAGCGCCAGGCCATGCGATTCGCCGAAGGTGGTTACGCGAAAGAGTTGTCCAATTGTGTTTCCTGCCATCACGGCTCCGTTGTCGTTGTCTGTGTTGAGCGTCGTTTTAATCTTTATAAATGCTGAAGTGTTCGCGAGCGGCGATAAGCTGCGCTTTGGTCAGCATGAAGACGCCGTCCCCGCCGTTATCAAACTCCAGCCAGGTAAACGGTACGTCCGGATATTGTTCCATCAGATGTACCATGCTGTTACCCACTTCACAAATCAGGATGCCGTTGTCAGAGAGGTAATCCGGCGCGCAGGCGAGGATGCGGCGCGTCAGTTTCAGGCCATCGCTGCCGGAGGCCAGGCCCAGTTCCGGTTCGTGGCGATACTCAGACGGCAGATCCGCCATATCTTCTTCGTCAACATACGGCGGGTTGGTCACAATCAGGTCGTACTGCACTTTCGGCAAGTCGCGGAAAACGTCGGAGCGGATTGGCGTCACATGGTGAATAAGCCCGTGCTCTTCGATGTTGTGCTCGGTTACCGCCAGCGCGTCTGTGGAGATATCGACGGCGTCCACTTCCGCTTCCGGGAAGGCATAAGCACAGGCAATCGCGATACAGCCGCTACCGGTACACATATCAAGAATATGCTTCGGCTGTTCATCGATAAGACCAGCAAAATGGTTGTTAATCAGCTCGCCAATCGGCGAACGCGGCACCAGCACGCGCTCATCGACATAAAATTCGTGGCCGCAAAACCAGGCTTTATTGGTGAGGTAAGCCACCGGAATACGTTCATTAACGCGGCGGATCACGCGCTCAACAATGCGGTGACGCTCGCTGGAGGTCAGGCGCGCGGTGCGCATATCTTCCGGGATATCCAGCGGCAGGTAGAGCGTTGGCAACACCAGTTGTACCGCTTCATCCCATGGATTGTCGGTGCCGTGGCCGTACCAGATATTGGCGGCGCTAAATCGGCTTACCGACCAGCGCAACATGTCCTGAATGGTGTGCAGTTCGTTCACTGCTTCGTCGACGAAAATTTTATCCATGGTATCCCCCAGGCGCATGCTCGCATTAAATTCGGCGGCTAGTTTGCCACGAAGACGGCGATAAATCAGCATTCTCACGCACCTGCGCGGGGTAAAAATGCATTTTGCTGCACCGCTGGCGCAATGAGTCGGGTACACTGAAAAAAAGAAAAGATGAGATGCGCAGATGAAAAAGAAACCATCGCTTAGCGAGGAGGAACAGGCGCTGTTCCGGCAACTAATGACCGGTACACGCCAGATTAAGCAGGACACCGTAGTTCATCGCCCGGCGCGAAAAAAAATCACTGAAGTGCCGGAGAAACGGTTGTTGCAGGAGCAGGCCGATAACAGCCACTATTTTTCTGATGAGTTCCAGCCGCTGTTAAACACCGAAGGTCCGGTAAAATATGTGCGCGACGATGTCAGCCATTTTGAGTTGAAAAAGATCCGCCGTGGCGATTATGCCCCGGAGCTGTTTCTTGATCTGCACGGTTTAACCCAGCTTCAGGCGAAGCAGGAACTGGGGGCGTTGATTGCCGCCTGCCGTCGCGAACATGTGTTTTGCGCCTGCGTGATGCACGGCCACGGCAAACATATTCTCAAGCAGCAGACACCGCTATGGCTGGCGCAGCACCCGCATGTGATGGCGTTTCACCAGGCCCCGAAAGAGTATGGCGGTGACGCGGCGATACTGGTGCTTATTGAAATAGAAGAGTGGCAACCGCCGGAGTTGCCCTGAAGCAGAAACGACAAGAGCCGCGCAATGCGGCTCTTTATCTTTCATGGTCCGGCGAATCAGATAGCTTTTGGCATCTTCAGGTTGCAGGGACTCATTTGCCAGTTAAAGACACCTTTACCGTCTTCACCCAGCGTAACGCAGGCGATGGCGGAGGTGGTAAACATCGGCGGCGCTTCACCCGGGCAGAGCTCGGACACCAGGTATCCGACCAGCGGCAGGTGAGAGATCACCAGCACGGCGGAAGTACCTTCATTTGCCAGCGCCTGCAAATAGGCGCTAACCAGGCCGATATCGCCGCAGGGCGTCAGTTCCGGCAGGACATCCACGTTGTCAGGCAGGTTCATACACTCCCCTACCTTATCCAGCGTCTGTTCAGCACGTAAAAAAGGGCTGACCAGAACACGTTCAACATCCACTTTTTGGCCTTTCAACCATGTTGCCATTTGACGGGTTTCGTCACAGCCACAAGGGGTTAAGGGACGAACCGAGTCACTGGCTGCATCGAGGGCAGCGTCGCCGTGACGCATGATAAAAACTTGCATATTGCACCGCTTTTGTTAACCAGAATCATTAATACTTTCACCGCAAAATCATTTCACGACACCGGAAAATATTAATGGCCGGGCATTGTGCCTGATCCATTCGTTGAATGAAACGCTGTTTTTTACCTCAATGGCGCAAGTATAGTCAATCACTGTTTATTAAATAACCGTAAAGCCCATGAGGTATAACAGAATTACTTTTTTAGACACTAACTGAAACGTTCAGTTTCTTTTGTCGGCCAGAAAGTTACGCCTTGTTCCGCCATCCGTAACAGCGGCTCGCAAGGGGCAAAACGCTCGCCGTACAGCGCCTGTAAACGCTGTAGTGTCGCCACCACTTCGCTTACGCCCAGCGCATCCATATAGTGGAATGGCCCACCCAAGAACGGTGGGAAACCGATACCAAACACGGCACCAATGTCGCCATCGCGCGCGCTGCGAATCACCTGTTCATCAAAGCAGCGAGCCGCTTCGTTCAGCATCAACATCACGCACCGTTCTGCTATCTGCTGGGGCGGTAACTGCGTGCCATCTGAAACACCGATTAAGCGGTAGATCGATGGGTCTGGCTGTTTTTTGCTTTTACGCCCTTTCGCCGGGTAAAGATAGAAACCGCGCTCATTTTTTCTGCCTTTGCGATCGTCATTCAAGATTGCGTTAACCACACTTGCAGGCGCGCTAAAACGTTCCCCGTAGGCGGCTTCCAGTACCGGGATAATTTTGGTGCCGGTATCGATCCCCACTTCATCCAGCAACTGGATGGGGCCCACCGGAAAACCGAATTTCACCAGTGCCTGATCGATCGTTTCAATGCGTTGCCCTTCGCTTAACAGACGCATCGCTTCATTAATATAAGGCGCGAGGATGCGGTTAACGTAAAAACCCGCTTTATCTGCCACCACAATGGGCGTTTTGCCCTGTTTTTTCGCCAGCTTCACCGTCGTGGCAATGGTCTGCTCATCGGTGCCGGCATGGGGGATCACCTCAACCAGCGGCATTTTTTCCACTGGGCTGAAAAAATGTAATCCGATGACCTTTTCCGGACGCGCCGCATTCGCAGCAATATCGCCGATAGGTAAAGACGAGGTATTGGAGGCGAAAATAGTATGCGCCGCACAGTTGGCTTCGACTTCACCTACCATTTTCTGCTTCAACGCTAAATCTTCGAATACTGCTTCAATCACCAGATCGCGGTGGGCGAAGCCACGATAATTGAGCGAACCGGAGATCTTCGCCATCTGGCTGTCGCGCTCGGCGGGTTTCAGGTAACGACGTCGCACTTTTTTATCCAGCTGTTGCCAACTGTATTTCAGCGCATGGTTAATGCCCTTCGCATTAATATCTTTAATGCGCACCGGCAAACCACCTTTGCTGACCGTGACAAACGCGATACCGCCGCCCATCAACCCGCCGCCCAGCACACCGACACTGTTAAGCGGGCCGGGTTCGACGACGCTGCCAGGATCTTTTTTGATATCGGTACTGGTAAAGAAGAGATGTCGCAGCGCCTGCGATTGCGGCGTCATCGCCAGTTGACCAAACGCACGGGCTTCGGCGTCATAACCGCTGCTGCGCCCCTGGGCAAGACCGGTTTCAATCACCGAGAGAATGCGCGACGCAGCAGGATAATTCCCCTGGGTTTTCTGCTCCGTTTGCTTCGCCACCATGCGGAACAGTAACGTGCGGCCAAGCGGCCCGGCAAGAATGCGCTCGCGCGCCGGTAAATGGCGGCTGGCAGGACGCCCCTGCGAAACCAGCCCGACGGCGGCGTCCAGCAAAATGGAAGGCGGAACCACATCGTCAACCAGACCCACTTTTAAGGCCTGCCGTGGGCGTAACTGCTTACCAGTGAGGATCATCTCCAGCGCGGTACTCACGCCAATCAGACGCGGCAAACGCTGCGTACCGCCGGAGCCGGGAAGCAAGCCCAGTTGCACTTCCGGTAATCCCAGCACCGTTTTGGCATCGTTCGTACAAATCCGGCGATGGCACGCCAGCGCCAGCTCCAGCCCACCGCCGAGGCACGGGCCATTAATCGCGGCGACGACCGGGATCGTCAGCGCATGGATTTCCGCCATCAGTTGCTGCCCCTGGCGGGCAAGCTCTTCGGCCTCTTTCGCCGTCTGGCAGCGGGCGATCATATTGATATCCGCGCCCGCAATAAAGTTGTCCGGTTTTGCTGAGATAAACACCACGCCGCGCAACGCTTTGTTATCGCGGATCTGTTTTAAAATGGCGCGAACATCCGTCGCGAACTCCGCTTTCAGCGTGTTCATCTTCTCGTTCGGTACATCAATAGCGACTACCGCCACATTGTCGGGACGCACACTAAGGGTAAATGCCGATGTTGTGGTCATTACTCTGCCTCCAGAACCATTGCCGCACCCAGACCGCCCGCGGCACAGGCCGTCACCAGACCAAAACCGCCGCCACGACGGCGCAGCTCATGCAGGGTCTGAGTGATCATACGCGCGCCGGTAGCGGCAAACGGGTGCCCATAAGCGATAGAACCGCCAAGCACGTTAAATTTACTGTCATCCACTTCGCCGGTCGCCTGTGAACGCCCCAGCACTTCACGGGCAAAACGTTCGCTGGCCATCAGCTTCAGGTTACTCAGGGTTTGCGCGGCAAAGGCTTCGTGCATATCAAGCAGGGTTAAATCCGCCATTGATAACCCGGCTCGCTCCAGCGCCAGCGGCGTTGCCCACGCCGGGCCAAGCAGCATATCTTCACGCACATCAATGGCGGTAAACGCATAACTACGCAGGTATCCCAACGGCACCAGCCCCAGCTCTTTGGCACGGGATTCGGTCATCAGGATCACCGCCGCTGCGCCATCAGTAAGCGGCGTACTGTTGGCCGCCGTCACGGTACCGTGTTGGCGATCAAACGCCGGACGCAGTTTTGCATAATCCGCCAGGCTTGAGTTTGTGCGTACGTTGTTATCTTTTTCGACCGGATCGCGAAACGGTGGTGCATAAGCGGTCATCACCTCTTCTGCCAGTTTGCCTTCGGCCCAGGCTTGTGCGGCAAGCTGGTGTGAGCGGTGCGCCAGCGCATCCTGCTGCTCACGGCTGATACCGTAAGTTTTTGCCATCTGTTCAGCGGTGTCGCCCATGCGCAGGCCGGTGGAATATTCCGCCACCGCCGGGGGAACCGGCAGCAGATCGCGCAGACGCAGGCGCGAGAAGAGTTTCAGTTTTTGCCCCATGCTGCGCGCTTTGTTGGCATCCACCAGCGTTCGCGCCAGTTTTTTGCTGACGCCAATTGGCAGCACTGAAGATGAGTCTGCACCACCGGCGATACCGGCACGAATGGTGCCCGCCAGCAGGCTTTCGGTGACATTCGCCACCGCCTGGAAGCTGGTCGCGCAGGCGCGGCTTACGCTGTAAGCGTCGGTATGCACACTCATGCCGGTGCCAAGCACAATTTCGCGCGCAATATTCGGCGCTTCTGGCATTTGAACCACCTGGCCAAAGACCAGTTGCTCAATCACTTCGGGGGGAATTTCGCTGCGTGCCAGCATCTCTCCCACCACCATTTTGCCAAGATCAATGGCCGGCACGCCGTGAAAGACGGTCGCCTGGCGGGCAAAAGGGGTACGTAACCCACTGACAATGGCAATGCGGTCGCCCTGGCGGGTGACAAGCGGTAATGCCTTCATAACACTCCCCTGTTAACAGCGTAATGCATTAAGTGGTCTGACCTGATAACAGTCTTAACCAATTTTTTACATTTAGCCAATGGGAGGGAGAAAAAAATGGGAGCTAAGGCACAGAGATACTTAACAAAACGCTCCCGCTGGACGGGAGCGTTGGCGGGATAATTAACGCAGACCGAGCTGGAAAATCAGCGTTTCGGCTTCGCAAGCGAAGACAAAATCGATATCCAGGCGCACACCGTCTGCCACTTCTGTAAACGTGGAGGTGATTTGGCAGGGATCGGATTCCACGCTGCGGGCTCTGGCGCTCAGTGCAGCGAGGGTTTCGTCAGCATCGGCGCGTTTAGCGAACACGCGGCTGTAAGAGGCGGTGCAGTCGGAGTTGTCCATAATGGTGCCAACATCCATACAGCAGCAAACCGGGGTTTCATCAGCACTGCATTTACTCATGGTAGATTTCCTCTGAATTCGCACCCAAGGTGCCAGATAAACGTTGCGCATATTTTACGCCGCGAGGGAATGTGGCTCCAGTCGTTAATTCCGCAAGCGGTGATAAGTGACCGAAATCACACTTAAAAATGATCTAAAACAAAAATCATCTAATCGACTGATTAACACCGGGGGCAATTTTGCTGCGCAGATCCCGTTTCGAAGATCACAATTGAAAAATCTTATATACATACTTGCAACATTTCCTCTGGTCAGACCTATACTCTCGCCACTGGTCTGATTTCTCAGATGTACCTCAGACCCTACACTTCGCGCTCCTGTTACCCCGCGTAACAAAGTTTGTATAAAAATAAATCGATTTCGAATGAGGTTATGGTCATGAGCCAGAAAACCCGGTTTACCAAATCTGCGTTGGCAGTCGCAGTGGCAATCGTTTCTACCCAGGCCTGGTCCGCAGGCTTCCAACTCAACGAGTTTTCATCTTCTGGCCTTGGCCGAGCTTATTCCGGTGAAGGTGCTATCGCTGATGACGCAGGCAACGTCAGTCGCAACCCGGCGCTGATCACCATGTTTGATCGCCCGACCTTCTCTGGTGGCGCGGTGTTCGTCGATCCGGATGTTAACGTGACGGGCCGTTCTGCCATTGGCAACAATGCCAGCCAGGATAATATCGCCCCGACCGCGTGGATCCCGAACCTGCACTTCGTGGCACCGATTAACGATCAATTTGGCTGGGGCGCGTCCGTGACCTCTAACTACGGGCTGGCCACCGAGTTCAATAACAACTACGCCGCCGGTTCAATGGGTGGTAAAACCGACCTCGAAACGCTGAATCTCAACCTGAGCGGTGCGTATCGTCTGGATAGCCACTGGAGCTTCGGCCTCGGTTTCGACGCCGTTTATGCCAAAGCGAAAGTCGAGCGCTACGCGGGTGACCTGCCACAAATCATCGGCGCAGGTCTGCCAGGGCTGGTGCAATCCGGTCAGTTGTCCGCGCAACAAGCCGCCGCGATTGGCGCGCAGGCTGGCGGTATTAGCCGCGATACGCAAATCGCCCATCTGAAAGGTGATGAGTGGGGCTTTGGCTGGAACGCCGGTATTCTCTACGAGCTGGATAAAAACAACCGTTACGCATTAACCTACCGCTCCGAAGTAAAAGTCGACTTCGACGGCGATTATAAGAGCAGCCTGCCAGCGACGCTGAACCCGATCAATGCGGCACTAGGCCTGGGCTTGCCATATGGCACCGGCGGTTCCACCACCAACGGTTCGCTCTCATTACATCTGCCGGAAATGTGGGAAGTGTCGGGTTATAACCGCGTTGATCCGCAGTGGGCGGTTCACTACAGCCTGACTTACACCAGCTGGAGTCAGTTCCAGGAACTGAAAGCGACCGGCAACAACGGCCAGACACTGTTCTATAAAGATGAGAGCTTTAAAGACGCCTATCGTATTGCGCTGGGTACCACCTATTACATGGATGATAACTGGACCTTCCGCGCCGGTATCGCCTTCGATGATAGCCCGGTTCCGGCAGACAAACGCTCCATCTCCATCCCGGATCAGGATCGCCTCTGGCTGAGCACCGGTGCGACCTACGCATTTAATAAAGATGCGTCCGTCGACGTCGGCGTTTCTTATATGCACGGTCAGAAAGTGAAATTCACCGAAGGCCCGTATACCTTCCAGTCTGAAGGTCGTGCATGGCTGTACGGCGCGAACTTCAACTACGCGTTCTGATAAACCATCAGGCATAAAAAAAGGTGAGCGCCGTGCTCACCTTTTTTATTTGCTGTGCTTTGGCTTATTGCGAGTCGATGTCTTTCAAATCGCCCTCTATCGCCTGCGCGTTCGGGTTTTCCTGCGGTTTCAGCTTACCGCCGTTGGCGATAAAGTCGTGGCGCTGGAAGTAGGCTTCACGCACCAGAATGTACGGATCGGAAGACTGGCGCAGCAGGCCGTCTGAATCCAGCAGTTGCGCGCGCGATTCAATGCCTTCGACCGTCCATTTGCCCACCGACAGCGGCCAGGTCAGCCACGACAGCACTGGATAGAGCGTATCGGCCATATCACCACCGTCTTCACGCAGCGTGAAACTGCCATAGAACGGCAGTTGCATATACGGGCCGTAACCCATGCCGTAATGCCCCAGCGTGCTACCAAAACGGTGCGGTTCAACGCGCTGCAATTTCGGGTTTGCAGCACCAGCGACATCCATCAGGCCGCCCATCCCCAGCAGGGTGTTCAGGAAGAAGCGCGTAAAGTGAACCATCCCCTGGTACGGATCGCCTTGTAAGAAGAAGTTCACCATCACCGCCGGTTCTTCAAGGTTGCTGGTGAAGTTGCTCAGGCCATTACGCGCTGGCTGCGGCACGTAATCACGCCAGACAACGGCAACGGGCCTGACAACATACGGATCCAGTACATTGAAGTTGAAGCTGTACATGGTGCGGTTGAACCCTTCCAGCGGGTCTGAACGTCCCTGCGAATCTTTACCGGAACTGGCACAACCGACCAGCACAGTGGTAGCCAGCGCAAGCGCCGACAGGCGGAATTTCATAGGTGTCTCCCTGAAGAAAATGGTCATCGCTGAATGCCATTTTGAATAACGCAAACGCGGAAATCCGTTTTGCGCAGACAATGCGCAACGCATTGTATCAGCACATATTCCGATGTCCACGCAGCGAACAAATCTCACTCAGCCTAACCGAACTCACCTTTACGGCTCGTTAACAATTCTATACAAACTTCCTCAATATCGTATTGCCATTATTGCTTTTCGCGCAATTTAGGACGATGCCGTCACGGAATAAGCGCGAAAACCGCTACGCTTAAATTTTGCCGCCATCACCAAGCGAGGCCATCGTGGACAATATTAAAGAAGAGAAACTCGACAAACACAGCGATGACATACAAGTTGAGAGCGACGAGAAGAAAAGTGGGAAGAAAATAGAACTTGATGAAGAGCGCCTGCCCTCACGTGCGATGGCGATTCATGAACATATTCGCCAGGACGGAGAAAAAGAGCTGGAACGCGATGCGATGGCGCTGTTCTGGTCAGCGATTGCGGCGGGCTTATCGATGAGCGCGTCGCTGCTGGCAAAAGGGATTTTCCACGTACAGCTCGACGGTGTTCCCGGCGGTTTCCTGCTGGAAAACCTCGGTTACACCTTTGGCTTTATTATTGTCATCATGGCGCGCCAGCAGCTGTTTACCGAAAACACCGTCACGGCCGTATTGCCAGTGATGCAAAAACCCAGTTGGGTTAACTTTGGCCTGATGACACGCTTATGGAGCGTGGTGTTACTGGGGAATCTGGTTGGTACAGCTATTGCTGCCTGGGCGTTCGAGTATATGCCCATATTCGATGAAGCCACGCGCGACGCTTTTGTCAAAATCGGCATGGATGTAATGAAGAACACGCCGCTGGAGATGTTCTCTAACGCCATTATTTCCGGCTGGATCATCGCTACCATGGTGTGGATGTTCCCGTCGGCGGGCGCGGCGAAAATTGTGGTGATCATTTTAATGACCTGGCTTATCGCGCTGGCGGACACCACACATATTGTGGTCGGCGCGGTGGAGATTTTCTATCTGGTGTTTAACGGTACGCTGCACTGGAGCGAATTTATCTGGCCTTTCGCTTTGCCGACACTCGCCGGGAATATTTGCGGCGGCACCTTTATTTTTGCCCTGCTCAGTCACGCGCAGATCCGTAACGATATGATCAATGCGCGTAAAGCCGAGGCAAAAGCCCGCGCCGACGAGCAAAAACAGCAACGTGACGGCGCAGAAAAAGAGGCATAAACGGCGACAGTTTAATCACTTGGCGGCCGGTGAGCTTAACGCGAGACGTAAATAACGTTATACTCCCGCCGCTTTGTCCCCTTAGTTAAATGGATATAACGAGCCCCTCCTAAGGGCTAGTTGCAGGTTCGATTCCTGCAGGGGACACCATGACCAAGCCTCAGACAGTCCAAAAAGTTCCATAATCCGCTAAAAATTAAAGAAAATTTCAAAAATCCACGTCTAACTAAGTTCCATATTTTCTAATAGAATCTATACACACTTGCGTATAGGATTGTGTATAACCCGGTTCGATCTTTTTTTCTATACACATGCTGCTATCCGACCTCCAAATTAAACGCGCCAAACCCAAAGAAAAGGCCTACACCCTCAATGACGGGATGGGTCTGTCACTGCTTATAGATACGACAGGCAGTAAGGGCTGGCGCTTTCGTTACCGATTCGCCGGTAAACCAAAGATGATCTCCTTCGGTGTGTATGGTGAGGTATCGCTCGCTGAAGCACGGCAAAAGCGCGAGGAATGTCGTTCTATGTTGGCAAAGGGCATTAACCCCAGCGAAGCCCGCAAAGCTGAAAAAATCGCGCTGCAATTCGCCCATGAAAACAGCTTTGAGGCCGTCGCCAAAGAGTGGCATTCATCAAAAACGGCCACATGGTCGCACGGGTACGCAAGAGAGGTTCTGAACTGCCTTGAGAAGGATATTTTCCCCTATATCGGTCAGCGTCCCATTGAACAAATCGAACCGCTAGAACTACTAACAGTCCTGCAAAAAATTGAGAAACGAGGCGCACTGGAACAGACCAGCAAAATTCGTCGCCGTTGCGGCGAAGTGCTTCGATATGCCGTGGCAACCGGACGGGCAAAATACAATTTCGCTCCCGATCTGGCTATCGCACTCAGCAAGCCTAAAACACAACATTTCCCGTTCCTGACAGAAAGTGAGCTACCCGCATTTGTTAAAGCTCTGGAGAATTATGAAGGGAGTCTGGTAACGAAATACGCCACGCAGCTGCTGATGCTTACCGGCGTTCGTACTATTGAGTTACGCGCGGCAGAGTGGAAAGAATTCGATCTCGACAATGCGTTATGGGAGATCCCAAAAGAACGCATGAAAAAGCGCCGCCCGCACCTGGTTCCGTTATCCACCCAAGCAATCGACATTCTGAAAAAACTCCAGGTGATCACAGGCAATTACAGCCTCGTTTTCCCAGGTCGCAACGATGTCAGAAAGCCAATGAGTGAAGCCAGCATCAACAAAGTAATCAAGCTGCTTGGGTATCATGGCCGGTTAACCGGGCACGGCTTCAGGCATACCATGAGCACCATCTTGCACGAGCATGGCTTTGAAAGTGCCTGGATTGAAATGCAGCTTGCGCATGTTGATAAAAACTCGATTCGAGGTACTTATAATCATGCGCAGTACATATCAAAAAGAAGGGAAATGATTCAATTCTATTCAAATTTTCTTTTCAAGTCATAATATTGACCGAATAATATTTATTTTGCCCGGATAATTTGCTCAGCTAGAAAACGGACTAGGGGCACATAGCAACTGACTAACTCTTCTGATTCAGTCAATGGGATATGGCAGTCATCTCTATTATATTTATCAGAAGAATGAACAAGAGCATTTCTAATATGCTTCAGCATTTGGGCTGTATTAGGTATCATATGTTCGTTAGTTATATTAATAGATAATTTCTCCCCAAAAACCATCCTTGCCTTAGTATACAACTTCTCCCCAGCATCAATTTCAAACTGTATTATAAACTCCTTTAACTCCTCTTCATCGACAAACTTTCTCAGTACTCTCATCAACATATCTTTCTCGTCCGATTTATCGGAATGTTTTTTTACAATATTTATTATAGAAACGATATCAGCGGGCGAACCAAAAAAACTTGTAGATTGGATATTAGCTTTTAATTTTGATTGTAACTCCGCCTCCGACACACTCAAAAAATTATATTCTAACACATGGTAATAGGAAAGGAATGATTGACTCGGGAATTGACTACTTACAGCAACCTTATAATAGTTGACTAAGTTTTTATCATAAACACCAAGTGGAATATTCAACTCCACCTCATCTTCATTATGTAATGCAGCATAAATAAGACGCCTACCTTTATACAAATCCCAGGCTTGAGAATAGTCCACAGCAAGCTTATACAAGCAACTTTCAAAACACTGAAACGCATCACTAAACATTTTTTCCGAATCAATCTTCCTTGAGACAGAGTATTTTATAGTTACGGGATTCCAAACCAGCATATTAAAATAAATATAGCTCATTCTATTTCTCGCTCGCCTTATTAATCTTGGCTTAACGAACCTAGTAAAATAATTTATGTAATCATTAGATTTAAAATGACTAAGTGAAAATTCTTTAGTTGATCGAGAAAGCAAAACTTGACGCGCAGAATTAGACTTAAACTCAAACCGTGGTGTTTCAAATGTATTTTGGTTAAGTCTTTGCACTACTACCTCAACCGATCTGTAGCTTAGTAACGTATTTTTCTCACTATTAAATTGATATTGCCTAGACTTAGAGTACGTTTTTATAATCTCTGGATAACTATCCGCAAATTTAATTTCAAGTCTGTTATCATTAATAATTACATATAACTTAC
Organism: Kosakonia sp. LAM2021; assembly: GCF_016620385.1. Classification (NCBI taxonomy): domain Bacteria; kingdom Pseudomonadati; phylum Pseudomonadota; class Gammaproteobacteria; order Enterobacterales; family Enterobacteriaceae; genus Kosakonia; species Kosakonia sp. LAM2021. The sequence continues at coordinate 260,850 of NZ_JAENHT010000001.1, read as the reverse complement.
CATCATTAACCTCATATATTAAACCGGTAGTTTCAAAAACATCTGTAATAAATTTAAAATCCATGACATCTCCTAAAATATCTCATTGAAAATTTAATAACTAACATAATCATTCCATAAGTCGAAACCAATCTTTAAGTGTCAGTTTCAAACGAACAATTTCATCCTCTGCTAATGGGCTACAATGAGCAATCGGTCCACGGAGCAAATTGAGGCTATTCATCACTCGATTGAATGCCTTTTCACTATTGAAAAGGTCAGCAAAATGCTTCCAGTTTTTCCTTACGATCTCACCTAACTCTCCAAAAGTTGTATAATCCAATTCATCATCTGAGCGAGGAGTAAAAGCAGAATCGATCTCTCTCTGCATATTATCTTTAACATTTTTTTTGATATGTTCCGGAATGTTCTCTCCCCCCCACCAATCATCACCTAATTCAGAAACTAGTTTTTCTTTTATCAAGCCTCTAATTGACACCTCCAAACAATAAAACAATTCATAATGAATTGACATTTCCCTAGCCTTTACTCTCACATCATGACTAAATTGAGGGTAGTAATCCTCGTCGATATCATCAGCAAAGTTTCCTCCTCTTCCCAAGTCAATTTTCATATCATACTCGAGACGATCCAATTCTCTTTCTGCTATTTTATTTGAAAAAGCAAAAACTTTAATTTTATCTTCCATACTATTTTCTCAAAAGATTATCACGTAAACTTTTAAATATAGCATTAAAAACAGCAACATCATCGGTCTTAGGCAGCACAAGATTTATTGTATAAGAAAGACCAAGCTTTACTCCCGGATCATAAACATCGCTAAAATTTTCTGCATTCTTTTCGGTAGTTTCGCCTGCTGTTTCACTTTCAACAATCGGCTCAGAAATTGTATCAAAATTAGCAAAAGCCCGTATTGCCTCAAAGGTTCCGATAACTGCGCGAACAGAAGAATTTCCTTTTTCAAGTCCCGTCATTTCAACAAGCAATCCCTCAAGGTCAGCTTTTGAGAGTTTGTGAGCGTATTCATTTCGCGCATAAACATCTGGATAAGCATTTTTTAATGCTTTACCCATTGCTGCTCTAGAGATGGACGTATTAGTGTTTCTGAACTGCCGATAGAGTTCTGTTGGGGTACCATCAGAAGCAAGAATGCCCATTTTTTTTGCTAAAGGTATAAATGCCTTTGCCCCCCCACCAGAAAAACCTAATCCTGTAGATAGAAAATCTTGCGTAAAGCGTTCAGGTGTAGCCGCAACCTTAATTTTATCAAGAATTTTACTGATAGTTCCCGTGGCATTCATGAAAGCAGGAAGGTTTTTTGCCATAGTTATCCCCATTTAAAATTTGTGATGAATATCAAATTTTATAAATCTCGCTCACTAATAGCGCGACTCCAGTTTGTAAATAAGGTTTATCCCAATTTGATTATTATCACTATTCCTGAGCCTTATCAACGTCATCGAAATAGATTTATTGCTAGATATGACATAACAACTAATAAATGAAAAAAATCCAAATCGAACAAAAACGGCACTACACCGCACCCGCCTGCCACTTTCATACCAGTAAATTTTTTCAGTTTTGTTTTTCTACAAACCGGTAAGCCAGCCCGCGACAGTGCTGGCTCTCTGGCATGAAAACCGGACTGAAAAAATTGAAACGGATTTCAGTTTTTTTCAGTTTCTGCACTTTCAGGACTGGCGCTAATTATTTCAGGTGATTGTTTCAGAAAGGATTTTTAATTTTACGTCACTATTCAGGAAGAGATAACGCTCAACACGAAAATAATAACTTGTTTAAAGTTAGAGTGTTAGCGAAGCGATATACTGAAAAAATTTCATCACAATCAGGCAGTACCGGGCACACGTTTCGTCTCCCGGCCTGCCACCATTAAGCCCGTTTTTTTGCCCGGAGCAGAAGTTCCAGCGCCTTATCGCGATCCTGTTCCGGCAGGGCATCAATCAGCTCTTTAACCCTTCCCTGCCCCTTAAGAGCACTGGGGCTGATGGTATGCGAAAAAGACACGCTCATTACAAAGGTGTGGCCGCATTCAACGTTGGTACAGCTACAGTAAACGTCCGCCAGCTGCGGATGCTTGCGGTTGGTCTTGCGGATTTTGGCGTCGGCAAGACATTCGGGGCAGGTCATTTTCATTATGCGCATGCAGTTTCCTTAATTAATTGCCTGCCAGAAAAAGGGCTGACAGGATAAGTCTGTTTACCTGAGAGCGTGTAACAGCGGTAACACTGGTAACATCATTGATTTATAAAGATAAATACCGTTACCTCTGCTTTTTTTATCGAGGTAACGGGTGGTAACACCCGGTTTTTGTTACCTCTGTTACCACTCCTGTTTTTTAACTGGTAACACCCGTAACCCCTGTGGTGTCTGGCTGTTACCTCTGTTACCTGTGTTACCTCATAAAAATAAGACTCACGTGAAGCTATTCTTCCGGGTCGCCCAGTACATTCGTATTAAACTGATACACCCGTTTGAGGCCTATTTCTGGCAGGCGAAGGCTGGTCTGGGTTCGCCCGTCCCTGCCCGGCTCCAGCCAGCCCGCGCTGACGCAGAGTTTTGCCACCTTACTGGCATTGAAGCCCTTACAGATTTCCTTCCAGCCTGACGGCAGGACATAAAATGTCGTGACCGTTTCCGTGGTCTGACTGCCCGTATCCACTTTGCGAAAACCCATCATGGCCACCGGGCGGTTCCTGTCGTCGTGCCAGTCTGCAAAACGGCTGTACTGGTTACGCGTGATAAAGTCGCGCACCTGTTCCAGCGCGGCGCGATCTTCCTGATTGGCTGAATGGCCACGATCCACCATCCACGACGCCAGACAACGCTCTGCCGCTGCGTAGGCCTCACCTTCCGCCCAGCCAGTAATACCGGCGCGGGTGGCAAGTTCCCCGGCCATCGCCACCAGGGCAAAGCGGGTCACCGCCCGCCCGACCTGATTCCCCGCATCCTGCGGCGTCAGCCTGCGCGTGAACTCTTTCAGCATCGCCTTCGCCTGGCTGGTCACCTCCGGCAGCGAAGCCGTGATGTGGCGCAGCCAGTCACGGAACGGCGCACCGTGGAACTGCGCCACGCCTTGTTCCAGATGTTCAGACAGCGCCTTGCCGCCGCTGAAACCATGCAGTTCTTCAAACACCCCGTATTTGCCGGAATCGCTGGGGATCTGGATCATCCTCACCTCAACACCGGCATAAGTGCGTTCCCCCGCGTTTGCCGCATGCTCCACCAGGGACAATTCGCCGGTGGAGAGAAACAGCAGGTTCCAGCGGTTCGTTTCCCGCACGGAACCGTCTGTTCTGGCTCTGGCCTTGCCCTGGCCGTTGGCCAGCATGTAAGCAATATTCCCCGCCTCGCGTCCGTCCACCTCGCGGATTTCATCGAGCATCAGTGTGGCGTCATTGCGGCGGCTGGCTGTTCCCTCCAGCGCGTTACCCGTTGCGCGCCACGTATGCCAGAAATCCGTTCCGCCGCAGACGGATGCCGCCACTTTCATGGTGGTGGTTTTGCCGTCCGTCGATTCCCCTTTCAGGTGATAGCCGCCGCCGCTCATGCCGACCAGTTGCAGCAGTGGTGCAGCAAAGGCCAGGCTGACGCTGAAAGCCAGTCTTGCGTTCCCGGTGCAGTAGCGCCCGATGTGCTCCCGCCACTCTTCCGATGTGCCATTCACCCGGAAATCCCGTCCCTGAACGCTGGAAGTCTGGAGAATGACCGACCGCGCATCGCGGCCAATCACTTCATCCTGTAAAACGTACACGCCGCCATGCCAGCCGGTTCGGTTCACGCAGGTCACTTTGTTTTCCGGCTTACACAGCGAGATGTATTCCATCAGGTGCGCCCTTGCCGCACCGTTAACATTGATATAGGAAAGCCCGTTAACCAGCAGGACGCGACGCAGCTCTTCTCCGCTGCCGCCCAGCATTTCCATCGGCATCGCCCATTTCCGGGGATTGCCGTTGGTGTCCTCCCACTCCAGCAGCCGCCCGTAATTGCTGCCATCAGCATCGCTGGTAATGGCCGTGACACGGATAGGGCTGGAAATCTTGATATTGCGGATCTCCGTGTCCCCGTCCGATTTATTAACCAGCTTGTCATACCAGAGGTATTCTTTAGTGAGGCGGAACCCCTCCGGCAGCCGTGTCTGCCCCCGGCCATGCAGGGTCATTTCATCCCGGAACGCCTCGCGGGCACGCTCCAGACCATTTTCCTGACGAAAATCATCCCAGTCAGCCTTATGACGGGTCGGCGGCAGGGTCACCCAGCCGTTAACCGCTTTTGCGGCCTTTTCCGCCCACAGACGCCCGGTATTTTCTTTCCCGTCCAGCAGATCGTTATCAGCGGCCAGCACAATGCGGCTATCCGGCCATTTCTGCCGTATTTTTTCAGCCGTTTTAAGGAGATTCGTCGCCGCCACAGCGGCAATAACCCAGCCGGAAGCAATCAGGGAAACCGTGAGCGCGGTGGCGAAACCCTCTGTGATGATGACCTGTTCAGGCGGCGTCGCGGGTATGTCAGCCAGCGCGATAAAACTGCCGCTCAGCTGGCTGCCCGGTAACAGACTTTTATCCCCTTCGGGGCTGATAAGCTGACCGCCGGTAATAACACCGTCGCTGTCAGTCAGTGGCAGCAGCAGTGAACCGGCAGGAAAAACCGTTCCCGCCACCGTGACGGGCTGCTCAGACAGGCTGAAAGCGTGGCCATAAAGACCGCGATCGCTCAGGTAGCGGCTTTCCCCCTGTCTGCTTTTCTTCATCAGCTGATGAAAGCGCGCCCGGCCATTTGCCTGCCGTGCAGCTTCATTCCTGGCTGGCTTAACGGGTTGCTGGCTCACTTCTGCCAGAGACAATGTTCCGGCCACCATGCCCGATGCCTCTTTAACCCCTTTGCCGGTCACCAGACGAACGAGATCCAGACCATCACCGTTACCGCACTGATTGCAGAACCATGTTCCGCGTCCCTCTTTATCATCCAGGCGAAAACGATCCGTGCCGCCACATTTCGGGCATGCGCCGTGGCGGTGGCCTGCCGGTATGTCGATCCCCAGCGCCGAAAGAATATGAGGCCAGCGGCCACGCGCGGCAGAGGCTACCGATGTTACAGAGACTGGTTTCACTGGCTCCCCTCCCGCTCACCGCAGCACATGAATTCATAACCCGGCGGCAGTTCCCCGTCAGGCGCGCCAAAAATAATGTCCCGGTAAACCTCACGCATCTCCGTAACGCCCTCAACCGACAGCCGGAGCGTTTCGCCCATAAAACCCGGCGCGAGCATTTTTTCCAGTACCTCTGCGGCAAGGCGACTGCCCTCTTCGATACCAAACTCATCCATCCACGGTATTTCAAGGTGATAAAGAATGTTCATGGCCACTTTGTCAGGCGTCAGCGCCACGCGTTCGCCATCTTCGATATAAGCGGCCTCGCCATTGACGCGCCGCATCAGGGAAATGAAAGCCTCTGCGATATAGCGGCGCAGTAATGCAGTACGAAAGGCAGGGGAAACAAGGGATTCGTTACTGATCATTGTGGTTCCCCTTCATGGTGCTGGTTTCCTTTACAACTCCGTCGAGCTGTTCGGCCAGACAGGCAAACATCGCCGCAGCCCCTTCAGCGGAAACGGTTCGTGAACCGGAAGAACCACACCCGGATAACAAATCAGCAAGGAATTCACTGGCCAGCGTCACGCGCAACAGACGGTTTTCGCCAGTATCAGACAGGGTGCAGCCAGACTGCACAGCAGAAATCTCTTTCATGCCCTTGCCTCCCCGGAAGTCCTGGAGGGAATACGGCCAGCAAAGCAGAGAACAAACTCAGTAATCAGTTGCAGACGGGCATCACGTTCGTTATGCGCAGTAATACGAACCGGCGCAGGCAGGGCTTTACCGTCGGTACGACGCACGGCAAGAAACAGAAAGGTATATTCGGGGTGCGGCAACGCGGGGACTGTAGCCATAATGGCAACCTCCTTCAGATAGCGGTTAACGCCACCACCGGAGTTTCCACGCTCACTGGTGGTAGCCCAGACGGGGGTGGAAATACCGGCTCTGAAGGATACCGGCCTGACCGAAGTCAGCCCCGCCTGAGCCACCATTACGCGATAGCTACAACGGTATAGAAACCGCTGCGCAAGTAACAGATGTGCAAAGACAAAGACACAAAAAAAGACGCATGGCGCGTCTGGTGTCGCCTTCAGATTACACGGGTTTCCACGCCCGGTTGCCGATTTTGCGGCAACGGCGGAACTATAGCCCGCCAGATAAAAGCGACGCAAGAAATTTATAACCGAATTTATTGTATTGTTCATTTCTCAAAATCCTGGCATTCTGAATGTCCTTACAGGGTCTGCCACTCTGTGAGCTTCATTTTTTCACCTAAAAATGTTCTCAAAGCCCGCTAAATAATCAGCGGGCTTTTTATTTGCGGGAACATTACTCAACGAGAGAAACAGCGCTCTCATCAACAGCAGCATAGAGTTCCGGATTACCCAGCGCGTAGCCTTCATTTCTCAGATAGGAATGCACATATTCGCAATTATCCTCGTCAAATTCGGCGCGGAAATAACGTGTATTCGCCTGCGTATAGATATGCAGATTACTCAGCGTGGTGACAGCAAGACGCTTACCGGGCATAAAGGGCGGAATGAACGCAAAGCGCCCGGCGATGGAACTGCTGGCCATCTGCGCGGCACTGATATCTGCCGGGCGGTCAGCGGCGTTAAAGAGGCGCAGACGTTGTTGTGCGGCAAGCTCAGCGCCAACCATTACCACCAGTCGGGGATCTTCCCGGAACGGTTCGGCGATAACACTGGTGATGAGATGGTTAGCCAGTAAATCGATATTTTTCCAGTGCCCCGTTTCACCCAGGGTCAGCGGTTCAGAAATAATCTGCTTTCCTTTCTGATAATCCTTTGCCAGCGCATGCCAGCCAATATTGACGTCCTCGCCTTTCTTATTTCCTTCCGGGTCAGTCGTTTCTGAAATGGATGTACCATTAAAACCCGTTCGTAACATATCCAGTGAATAGGCCTGGCTGAAAAAGGTATCCATCACCTCATCAAAATTACCGGCGTGACCAAGGTTATAAATATCCGACATTTCGCCGTAACCGATAGTGGCGCAGGTATCCGTTTCTGACAGCCAGAATTCGGTTCCATTTATTGCCACCTTTTTACGAAAGCGTCCGCCCGCAACCCGGCCAGTATGTAACTCACTGGCACCGACATTGATGGCATTACCGGAGACAGCATTAACATCACGCAGCGTGATCTGCCCCATCATCCAGCCTGATTCCAGAATAGATGCACGGAGAATATTTTCTTTATTACCACGAAGAGAAAAACGACGCCCTTCATTAACATCAGCTCTGGAATTACCTGTGAATTTCTCATGATAGAGACGTGCCGCATCCGGCTTTTGATTTTTAAAAGCAAACATAAATACACCCTGAATAAATTAGACGGAAAAAAGCTTTTCTTTTCGTTCGGTCAGTTTATGGCATTGCAGACGGTAATCGGCATAATCCTCACCGGTAACCACCGCACGTAACAGGGTATTATCCGCCCTGTAATACTCTTTATAAGCTGCCACCCGCAGCAAGCCACCATTATTTAAGGCGTACCTGTCAGATGGTGGAGTGCAGTGTTTAATGATTTCACGCACCGCTTTTACCAGCTCATCAAGGGCATCCATAACAAACCTTGCGGCACTGGAAATTGCCGGTTCCTGATTAGAGGTCGTAATTTCTGCCGGAACGCGCAGGGAAGCGGGAAATGAATGCAGCACCGGTTTATCCACACCCTTTCCAATATGCCTGGCTTCTTCAACAAGTAAACCAGGTAAAGACCGGAAATGGTTTACCCGCTTTCGTTGCTCTTCAACCCGGTGTTGCGAGGCCTGATAAAGATATTCAGCATCAGCACGGCTGACAGGATGTGACCCCCGGTTTTTCATCTCGGCAACACTGCGGGCGGTATAAACCTGCTTTGTTGCCGTTTTGGCTTCAGCGGCTGCACGTTCTCTGTAGCCAAGTTCCTCTTCCTCATGGCGGCAAAGCTGAATGCAGCGCTTTAGCAACATATTAATTTCACCGGCTTCAGCACCAGTATCAGGAATGACCAGGCCGGTTAACGAAAACAGTTTTTCCCCTTCAGCGCGTACTTTGCTTAGCGTAAAAATTTCGATAATACGGGCAATACATGCAGCGTCACTGTTCGAATCATTAAATGGAATAACTTTATAGTTTTGAATTTTGGCAACGTAATTACTTTTAGTAAATTGCAGGGCGAGTGAACCCGCACCCTCTAATTGAAGGCTATTCATAAAAACACCTTTTAGCTAATTAAATTTCAGAGTTGGTTTATAAGCGGTTAATGTTTTCTATTTTCGATATTATTAATTATCCAATCGTGAATTTCATTTTCCAGCCAAGCTACAGAACGAGTTCCTATCTGTAATTGCGTGGGAAACTGTTTGTTTTTTATTTTTAAATAAATCGTAGATTTAGGTAAGCCGGTTAAATTAATAACTTCAGATATACGTAAAAGTCTTAGTTTTTCTTCAGATATGTTTTTTCGAGGTAATAGCCCCATCGTCACTTCCTTAAATTTATGCTCAAGAAAATAAATCCGTATTGGATGTATATATACTTACACAGAAGATATTAGCCGTAAAGTTAGCGACCAGAGAGCAATATTCAGAAAAATTGAAGGACTGTAAATAGTGAATATTGGTGAATATTGGTGAATGTTAGTGTTTGTTAGTCATTGCTAACGGTGGTTAGATGTTAATGAAGCAGAAAATTGATGAACAATATGCGTAAAGAAATGTAAATCCAGTCGTTTAACTGATTCCACAAAGAAACTACACGCATGAGCACCTCCGTATAGCGAAGATAACATGCGTATAGAATCGTGTATAAATCGCCTAATAAAATATTAAAAAAAACCAATCAAACAAAAAGTTAAGTAAAAAGTTCGATTCCTGCAGGGGACAATATCCTGCTTCCAGCAAACATCGTTCAACGTCGTTATTCTCTTACAAATTCAGCAAGTTAAATAACTCTCTTCGTCTTCTCATCGCCATTGTTTCTTATCAACAACCTGCTGGTTAGTATTACGCCATCAGTTGCTGCATGACCTTAATAAACGCGGAGGTCACCTGCTCATCCTGCGCGTGACGCCCCTCTTCGATCACCCAGCGCCCTCCTGTCATCACCCTTTTTATCGGGTTTGTCGAACAGGCGAAAATCCAGCGGTTCAGACGTTCACGATCGCCTGCGGCAGCCAGGAAGGGATCGCGGCTGTCGAGCAACAGCATATCCGCACGATCGCCTGGCGCCAGTTGACCTATCGCCTGCCCCAGCGCACGGCGTCCGCCCTGCAATGCCCCCTGATACAGCACATTTCCGACATAGGGTTCATCCGGCAAAGACAGTAAGTTGCGCCGCCGTTTGTTTAACCGTTGCCCGTACTCAAACCAACGCAAATCCTCGCTGACACTGACGCTGATATGGCTGTCGGAGCCAATTCCCCAACGTCCCTGCTGCGCAAGATAGTCCGGCCCCGGAAAAATACCATCGCCAAGATTGGCTTCAGTCGTCAGGCAAAGACCCGCCACTGCGCCGGAAGCGGCAATCTGTTGGGTTTCCTGTGGCGTAATATGCGTGGCATGGATCAGACACCACTGCTCATCCACCGGCATATGCTGATAAAGCCACTCTATCGGACGCAATCCAGACCAAGCCACGCAGTCATCAACCTCTTTTTGCTGCTCGGCAATATGAATATGCACCGGCTGCGGTTGCGGACAGGCCTTAAGCACGTTCCGCATCTGTTCCGGCGTAACAGCTCGCAGCGAGTGGAAGCACAGCCCGGTACGCTGCATCGGCTCAGCAGCAAGCTGGGAGGTCAGCGAGTCATGCAGGGTCAGATAGTTTTCCGTATCGTGAATAAAGCGATTCTGCCCGGCGGTCGCTGGCTGCCCGCCAAAACCAGAGAAACTGTAAAGCACCGGCAGTAATGTCAGGCCTATGCCCGCCGTTTTCGCCGCCTGCGAAATACGCAACGCCAGTTCGGCTGGCTGGGCGTAAAGTTTTCCGCCACGATCGTGGTGCAAATAGTGAAATTCGGCAACGGAGGTATAACCCGCCTTCAGCATTTCGATGTACAGATAGCTGGCAATGATTTCCAGCTGTTCGGGGGTGATTTTATCCACCAGCCGGTACATTAGATCGCGCCATGTCCAGAAGCTGTCTGCCGGATCGCCCACCACTTCGGTCAGCCCGGCCATTGCACGCTGAAATGCGTGCGAATGCAGGTTTGGCATGCCCGGAACCAGGAAACCTTCCAGGCAAATCGTAGAATCATCTGGCTGACTACCGCTTTCGAGCGCGGTGATGATGCCCTGCGGGGAAACCGTAATGCGAACATTCTCCGCCCAGCCCTGCGGCAACAATGCTTTTGCCGCGAAATATACCGTCATATATCCCCTCACCGCCTGCCGTTATTTAATATGTATATACATGTTTATATATATACATCCAAAAGTGCGTAGAGTAAACTTCAACGGTCATCCGGCCGAGGAAAGGGTTAATGGAGCAAAGCGATATTTTTAAAGCAACCACAGGCGAGACACGTCTCGATCAGCCCGCCCCTTTCTATGAAAGGGTGAAGAGCATGATTAAAACCAACATTCACAGCGGCGCCTGGCCGGTGAACTACCGCGTGCCGTCCGAAAGCGAGCTGGTCAGCCAGTTTGGCTACAGCCGGATGACCATTAACCGCGCGCTGCGTGAACTGACCGCCGAAGGGCTGCTGGTGCGTATGCAGGGCGTTGGCACCTTTGTCGCCGAAGTCCGCGGGCAGTCGGCATTACTGGAAATTAACAACATTGCCGATGAGATTGCCAGCCGCGGCCATCGTCATCATGCCAGAGTGCTGGAACTGACCCAGCAGCATGCAGATGCTCAGCAAGCGCTGGCTTTTAATCTGCCGAAAGGCAGTCGCCTGTTCCATTCGTTGATTTGCCATTATGAAGATGGCGTTCCGGTGATGCTGGAAGACAGGCTGGTGAATGCGCTGATTGTGCCAGACTATTTGCAACAGGATTTCACCCGTATCACCCCGAATGCCTATCTCTCTTCCATCGCACCGATTGTCGAGGGCGAGCACATTATCGAAGCGGTAAACGTACCCCGCAGTGAATGCGTTTATCTGGAAATAGATGAGCACACCCCCTGCCTGCAAGTGAACCGCCGCACCTGGACCGGTCGTCAGGACAAGAAAATCGTCACCAGCGTGCGCCTGGTCTATCCGGGTTCGCGTTACCGCCTGGAAGGAAGCATGCGCAAATGAGACTGCTGCCTTATAGCGGCTACGCTGAGATGCGCTGGAAAAATGGCCAGGGCGTCACCCGCGAAGTGTGCCGTTTTCCCGCCAGCGAGCAGTATGACTGGCGCATATCGGTTGCGACAATTCGCGAAGACGGGGCGTTTTCACGTTTCTCCAGTTACCTGCGAAACATCAGCGTACTGGAAGGCGAAGGTATGTTTCTGACGATTGATGACCAGCGCAGTGCGTTAATTCCACCGTTTCAGGCGACGGATTTTAACGGCGACAGTGAGGTGTTCTGCGAGGTTGTCGGCGGGCCGCTACTCGATTTCAATGTGATTTACCACCGTGAAACCACCCTGGCAACGGTGTGCTGGCAGCGCGCTGGCACATGGCAACATCAGCAGGGAACCATGCTGCTGTTCAATGCCGGAAATCGTCTTGACGTCATCGTCGGAGGCGAACGCCATATCCTGCACCATTACGACAGCCTGATTATCGATAACCCGGCGATGGTTAGCGTCAACGCAGGCAGCGACACGCTTTTCGCCTGCGTGACGCTGACATCCCGTTAAGCTCGGCTAAACTGCGGCGTCGACCTTCTGAAACGCCGCCAGCCCTCGTCATTATCGGCAATTAACCCGCTCATAAACCCCATCCGCACACAGCGGCATTTCGTCGCGGGCCAGCCCGCTTTTTGAACATGACGACCGCCAGCGGCACGGCTTTGGTGATTTGTCACGCGCCGCTTAACGCCTGCGCTTGCTGTTTATCAGACTGAACCAGCACTACCAGGCGCACCTCTTCGCCATTGATACATCTTGAGCAAAGCAGCATTGCCAGCGATTTCCCTGGCGCAGCCACAGCCGCTGCGTGTGCCAGGTTATCGCGAAACGCACCACGTGCCCGCCTATACGCGCGACAGATCCCGTCTCCATTTCCCCTTGAGCAGACTATTAGCTTCACTCATCAGCACCCGCCTTTATCAATAAAGTAAGCTGGCGGCTCAGTTCACCATCAGCTATCAGATCCCGGACAGCATGCATATCCGTGTACAGCGGCGTATCGGTTTCACGAAACGCGACCTGCTGGCGCACCCGCGAGAGTGTCAGTTCTGTACCCACCGAGGCACGCAACGGGCGGTGAAATTCAATCGCCTGACAAGCGCACAGCAGCTCAATAGCCACAATATCCACCGCATTTGCCACCGCCTGCATCGCTTTTCGCGCCGAGGAGACGCCCATGCTGATATGGTCTTCCTGCCCGGCACAGGTGGAAACCGTATGTACGCTGGCGGGCACCGCCAGGCTGCGGTTCTCCCCGGCGAGGGCGGCGGCGACATACGGCGGGATCATCATCCCGGAATTGGCTCCGCTTTTGCCGACCAGAAACGCCGGTAAGCCGCTAAGATGCACGTTAGTGATACGGTCAGAACGCGCCTGCGACGCGGTGCTCAGTTGCGCAATAGCCACCGCCAGCGCATCAAGTGCCAGTGCCAGCGGCGCACCGTGGCCGTTGCCGCCAGGCAAAATCACCAGCGTATCGTCTTCAATCAAAAACACCGGGTTGTCGGTTACCGAATTGAGTTCGGTGGTGACGATATGACGGCAATGCACCAGTTGATCGCGCACTGCACCATGGATTTGCGGGATGCAGCGTAAGCTGAGCGCATCCTGCACCCGGTGGTCGCGGTAACGCTGAAGGATCTCGCTGCCGCGCAGTAAACGGCGCAAAATCTGCGCTGTTTCTTGTTGCCCGTCATGCGGACGCAGGGCGTGCAGACGCGCGTCATAGCCGCGGGTGTTGCCTTTCAGCGCTTCGAGACACATGCCGCCTGCCATATCCGCAACCGGCAGCAACTGCTCGAAATCCCGCACCGCCAGACAAGCCAGTGCGGTAATTTCGTACGTGCCGCTGATCAGCGCGTGTCCTTCGCGCGGGCCAGGAATACGTGGCGCAATGCCCGCTTTCGCCAGCGCGTCGGCGGAGGGTAATAACTCGCCCTGATACCAGCACTGCCCTTCGCCAAATAACGATAAGCCGATATGTGCAGTAGCAATCAGATACCCCACGGAACCGCTGGCAGGCGACCATGGCGTCACCTGCCGGTTCAGCATCAGGCACATACGCTGCGCCAGTTCAGAGCTGACACCGCTGTAGCCCTGCAACAGCGATTTCAACATCACCGCCATCATCGCCCGCACTTCCCGCACCGACAGATCCGGTCCCATCCCGCAGGCGTGACTGCGCAGCATATTGAGTTGCACGCTGGCAATTTGATCCGCAGAGAGACGCTCGGTCACCAGGTCTCCCACGCCAGTCGTCAGGCCATAAATCACCTTTCCGTCAGCAATCGCCTTGCGAATGTACCCGCTGACCTTATCCATTTGCGCCAGCGCTTCATCAGCCAGAATAACGGGTGCACCATCGGCAATGCGCACCAGCTCATCGATGGTCGTGGCATCCGTGCCTAAGGTGACCGCATCCACATGCGGCATGGAAGAAGGGATTGTTGTCGTCATCTCGCAGCCGTTCCTTACTTGCTCAGTTGGTGTTTAACCAGCCATTGGTGCGCCACATCATCAATGCTGGTGAACTCAGCAAGCTGCTCGTTCATGGCGATCAGATCTTCGGTGGTGAGTTGCGCAGAGATTTTGTTCAATGTGCTTTCAATGGTCGGGTTCAGCGTGCTGCTGGCGACAATGGGCACAATGTTCTGCGCGGCAAACAGGTGTTTCGGATCCTCCAGCGCAACCAGGTGATCTTTTTTAATTTCCGGCGTAGTGGAGTACAGGTCAGCGACCTGAACTTGGTTATTTTTCAGTGCCGTTAGTGTCAGCGGACCAGCGACATCCAGCACTTTGAAGGTTTTGAAATTCAGGCCGTAAACTTCACGCAGGCCGGGAACGCCTTCATGACGGGTTTTCCACTCCGCCGGGCCGCCAAGCACTAACTGCCCGGCCACAGATTTCAGGTCGTCGATGGTTTTCAGTTTGTATTTGTCGGCGGTTTTCTTCGTTACCGCCAGTACATCGCTGTTTTGTGCCGTGGACGTGTTCAGCATTTTCACTTTTTCCGGCAGCTTAGCAGCCAGCGCTTTCGCCACATCTTCCGAACTGTGTGCTTCGTTTTTCGCATCCAGATAGCTTAACAGCGCGCCGCTGTATTCAGGGATCACGGTGATGGAACCGTCGAGCAGCGCCGGGATATAGACTTCACGGCTACCAATGTTGAGTTTTTTCTCGACCGGAATGTTTTGCGCTTCCAGCGCCCCGGCGTAAATGGTCGCCAGCAACTGGTTTTCCGGAAAATCTGCCGAACCAATAATCACTTTCTGACCGGCATCCGCAGCCCAGACAGAAGAAGCGACAGACAGCAGCGCGGCACTAAACAACGTTAAATAGCGTTTCTTAATCATCTTATTAACCTTCTGTAATTAAAGGACTCAACATCACTGGTTTTTGGTTTTCCGGGTGATGCCCGGTGAAACCACGACTTTCCCTGAAAGCGAAAAAAAGAGATCAATGATCAATGCCAGCAGCGCGACGAGGAGGGCTCCGGCTGTCATCTGCGCAAAGTCGTTGGCGGCACGCCCGTCGATAATCAAACGTCCCAGGCCGCCGAGTGAAACGTATGCCGCAATGGTCGCAGTGGAAACAATTTGCAGCGCGGCACTGCGGATCCCGGAGAGGATCAACGGCATTGCGCAAGGCAACTCAACCTGTAACAGCACCTGAAGCGGCGTCAGTCCAATTCCTTTTGCCGCGTCCTGCACACTGGGATCGACAGAACGGATACCCGCATGTACGCCCAACGCCACGGGCGGCAGCGCCAGCACCACCAGTACGATGATGCAGGGTAAAACAAAGGCCAAATCCGATTCGAAATAGCCCGCCAGCAGGATCACCAGCAAAATAATCAGACCAAAAGAGGGCAACGAACGCAGGGCGTTGGTGGTGCCAATCAGTAGCGCCTCCCCTTTCCCGGTATGGCCGGTGTAGCAGCCGACCGGAAACGCAATGGCGACGGCAATCGCCAGCGCCGCCGCGCTGTAGCCGATATGCTGCAACAGCAGCGGCACAATGCCGTCGTCGCCGAACCAGTGGCTGAGATCAAAAAACCATTCACTCATCAATTATCCCCTTTGCGGTTGCCAGCGGCTTAAAGAGCGGGTTATCGCCACCACCAGGCAATCGAGAATGAAGGCCAGCGCGATGCACAGCACAATCCCGGCGATAATCGGGGTGAGGAACTGAAGCTGAAACCCCTGGGTAAACAGCGAACCTAACTGTGGCGCGCCAATCAGCGCGGCAACCGACACAATGCTGACATTCGAAACTACGGCTACGCGCAGCCCGGAGCCGATTACCGGCACGGCAAGCGGCAGGTCGATCTGCAAAAATTGCTGTAGCGGTTTGTAGCCCAGCGCAAAAGCCGACTGGCGGGTATCTTCGTCCACGGAATCCAGCCCGTCGCACACGGTTCTGACCAGCAGCGCAAAGCTGTAGATAGTCAGCGCCACAACCACGTTAATTGGGTCGAGAATTTGCGTATTCAGCAACGGCGGCAACAGGACGAACAGCGCCAGCGACGGAATGGTGTACAGCAGGCCGAACAGGTTCAGAACGATACCTTTCACTTTTGGCAGGTTGTTCACCGCCCAACCCACCGGGATCGCCAGCAGCAGACCGATCAGGATCGGCGTAATCGACAAATAGCAGTGCCAGAGCAACAAGCTGAGGATCCTGTCGCTTTGCCCCCACAGCCAGTCAAATCTCATAGTGCCTCCTGCGTCAGCGACTTGCAGGCATCCAGCACATTTTCCAGCGCCAGCGATCCCAGCGGGGCAAGCTGTTCATCGACCACCACGGCGCGGTGGCAGGGAGAACTGAGCGCCGAATCCAGCAACTGGCGCAACGTGCCGCCCTGCGGAGAAAACGTCGCGCCAAGGTTCACATTTTCCGGCGCTATCACCGTTACCTGCTGATGCGTGTCAAACCAGCCGCAAGCTCTGCCCTGCTGCGTCACCAGCAGCCAACGTTGTGTGCTGATATTGCGTGCCTGTGCAAGTATCGCGCCCATTTCGATGGCCGGTTCCGCCCGCAACGCCGTCAGCGGTGCGGAGGTGTGGAAACTAAGTTTGCGGTAACCGCGGTCGCGGCCAATGAAATCGGCAACAAATTCGCTCTGCGGCGCATTCAGCAGTTCGCCCGGCGTCGCCAGTTGCGCCAGCTTGCCGCCAGGTTTCAGCACCGCAACGCAATCACCCAGTTTCATTGCTTCATCAATATCGTGCGTGACCATAATGATGGTCTTGCTGACCTCTTTCTGAATGCGCAGAAACTCGTCCTGCAACTGTTCACGCACCACCGGGTCAACGGCACTGAAGGGTTCATCCATCAGCATAAATTCCGGGTCGGCAGCCAGCGCACGCGCCACGCCGACGCGCTGCTGTTGGCCGCCGGAGAGTTGCCAGGGATAGCGTTTCGCCAGCTGTGGCGCCAGGCCGACCACTTCCAGTAATTCCGCGGCTCTGGCTCTGGCTTTGCTTTTCGCCGCCCCATTGAGGATGGCGGTAGTGGCGATGTTATCGATGATGTTTTTATGCGGGAACAACCCGGCATTCTGGATCACGTAACCAATACGGCGGCGCAACTGCACAACATCCATCTGAGCGGTGGATTCGCCATTGAGCAAAATCGTCCCGGAAGAGGGTTCCACCAGCCGGTTGATCATGCGTAATGAGGTAGTTTTTCCGCAACCCGACGGCCCCACCAGCACAGTAATTTTGCCTCCTGGCGCGACAAGGTTCAGGCCATCGACCACGACAGTACCGTCGCGGTAATGCTTGGTCACATTGTTGAAAGTAATCATCGTTACGCCTTATGGTCATCGTTTGCCATCCCGTTGTGACGGCAATGCAAAAATATTTTTTGTATATCCTTGTATGTACAACTAGCAAGCCATGTGCCATAACGTAATCGCAACATTCGTGATTTAAATAAAATCAAATAAAAACAAAAACATATAAAAATTTCGTTAATAAAATCAGCGTAACAGAACGGATTAATCCTGCTTATTTTCCCAGTCAACTCGCTTTAAAACAGCGCAGGCACGCACTAAAAACGAGCATTTCAGCGCCACCTGGCACAATAAGAGTGCAGGAAAGTGCATCAAAACCCTTTCCTTCAGTACCAGGAAAAAACACATCAAAAACAACGCATTGTTTTGTATGTAAAATAAATAATTCGATTAAAGTGGCACCATATATGCTTGTCATGTATATACAAGACGTATACAACAGCATCGCAACGTCAGTAAGCATGTATTCCGCTATCAAACAAAGAAGGTAAACCACATGAGTAGTGAATTATCCCGTTATCGTGATGTTGAGATCAGAGCGCCACGCGGCACGACACTGAATGCGAAAAGCTGGCTGACCGAAGCGCCGCTGCGCATGCTGATGAATAACCTTGATCCCGATGTCGCGGAAAACCCGAAAGAGCTGGTGGTCTATGGAGGAATTGGACGGGCAGCGCGTAACTGGGAGTGCTTTGACAAAATGGTTGAAGCGCTAAAGCAGCTCAACGATGACGAAACGCTGCTGGTGCAGTCCGGTAAACCGGTCGGCGTGTTTAAAACCCACAGCAATGCACCGCGCGTGCTGATCGCCAACTCAAACCTGGTTCCCCACTGGGCCAACTGGGAGCACTTTAACGAGCTGGACGCTAAAGGGCTGGCGATGTACGGCCAGATGACCGCCGGCTCCTGGATCTATATCGGCAGCCAGGGGATCGTTCAGGGTACGTATGAAACCTTTGTCGAAGCGGGTCGCCAGCACTATAACGGTTCGCTGGTTGGCCGCTGGGTGCTGACCGCGGGTCTGGGCGGCATGGGCGGTGCGCAGCCGCTGGCCGCCACGCTGGCGGGTGCCTGCTCGCTGAACATTGAGTGCCAGCAATCGCGCATCGATTTCCGCCTGCGTACCGGGTATGTGGATGAGCAGGCAACGGATCTGGACGATGCGCTGGCGCGTATCGAACGCTATACCCGCGAAGGCAAAGCCATCTCGGTGGCGCTGCACGGCAATGCGGCAGAAGTCTTACCGGAACTGGTTAAACGCGGTGTTCGCCCCGATCTCGTGACCGATCAAACCAGCGCCCACGATCCGCTGAACGGCTATTTGCCGATTGGCTGGCAGTGGGAAGCGTATCGCGAACGTGCGAAAAGTGAACCGGCCGTGGTGACTCAGGCGGCGAAAGCCTCCATGGCCGAGCACGTTAAAGCAATGCTCGCCTTCCAGCAGCAGGGCATTCCGACCTTCGACTATGGCAACAATATTCGCCAGATGGCGAAAGAGATGGGCGTCAGCAACGCCTTCGATTTCCCGGGTTTTGTGCCCGCCTATATTCGCCCGCTGTTCTGTCGCGGTATCGGGCCATTCCGCTGGGCCGCGCTCTCCGGCGATGCGGAAGATATCTATCGCACCGATGAAAAGGTAAAAGAGCTGATCGCGGATGATGCGCATCTGCACCGCTGGCTGGATATGGCGAAAGAGCGCATCAGTTTCCAGGGCTTACCTGCGCGTATCTGCTGGGTTGGTCTTGGGCAGCGCGCACGTCTGGGGCTGGCGTTTAACGAAATGGTGCGTCGCGGCGAAGTCTCCGCGCCGATTGTCATTGGTCGCGATCACCTGGACTCCGGCTCCGTTGCCAGCCCGAACCGCGAAACTGAAGCGATGAAAGATGGCTCCGATGCGGTTTCCGACTGGCCTTTGCTGAACGCGTTGCTCAACACCGCCAGCGGCGCAACCTGGGTTTCTCTGCACCACGGTGGAGGCGTCGGCATGGGCTTCTCGCAGCATTCGGGGATGGTTATTGTCTGTGATGGCACGGATGAAGCGGCAGAACGTATTGCCCGCGTCCTGCATAACGATCCGGCGACTGGCGTGATGCGCCATGCTGACGCAGGCTATGATTCAGCTGTCGCCTGTGCCAAAGAGCACGGCCTCAATTTACCGATGATTACAAAGTAAAACCGACGGCGCGGTGATTGCCGCGCCACACCATGACGGGAGAACGCGGATGCGCATTTTATGGCGTCACTGTCAGATTGCCACCATGGAAGCGGGCAAATACAACCTGATCCCTCGCGGCGCGCTGATCACCAACGGGTCGCAGATTTCATGGCTGGGCGAAGAGGGAACGCAGCCGGATGATGGGGTCGATCGTGAAGTGGATTTGCAAGGACGGCTGGTTACACCCGGGTTGATCGATTGCCATAGCCATAGCGTGTTTGGCGGCGATCGCAGCCAGGAGTTTGAGATGCGACTCAACGGCGCGAGCTACGCGGAAATCGCCGCCGCAGGCGGCGGCATTATCAGTACCGTCAATGCCACCCGCAACGCCAGCCAGCAACAACTGCTGGAAAGCGCCCGCAAGCGCATTGACGCGCTGCGTAAAGACGGCGTTACCGCGCTTGAGATCAAATCCGGTTATGGCCTCAGCTTTGCCGATGAAAGCAAAATGTTGCAGGTGATCCGCGCGCTTGGCGCAGAAATGCCGCTCACTCTCTTCAGCACCTGTCTCGCAGCGCATGCATTGCCGGGCGAGTATCAGGGGCGCGCTGACGGCTACATCGACGAGATTTGCCAGCACTGGCTACCCGCCTGGCACGCGCAAGGGCTGGTCGATGCGGTCGATGCTTTTTGTGAACATCTGGCCTTTTCACCGCCGCAAGTGGAGCGGGTTTTCCGTAAAGCGCAGCAGCTTGGCTTACCGGTAAAACTGCATGCCGAACAGCTTTCTCTGCTGCACGGTGCAGGGCTGGCTGCCCGCTACAATGCGCTTTCCGCCGATCACCTCGAGTATTTGTGCGAAGAAGATATCGTACTGATGGCGCAGCACGGCACCACTGCCGTTCTGCTGCCGGGTGCTTTTTACTTTTTACGCGAGAGCCAGCAGCCACCGGTGGCGCTGCTGCGTCAGCACCAGGTGCCGATGGCGATTTCCAGCGATCTGAACCCCGGTACGTCGCCCGTGTTGTCGCTGCGCCTGATGATGAACATGGCCTGCACGTTGTTCCGTCTGACGCCTGAAGAAGCGCTGGCGGGAGTGACCTGTCATGCCGCCCGCGCATTAGGCATCAGCGAACGTTGCGGCACGCTCCAGGCGGGTAAAGAGGCCAGCTTTGTCGCGTGGGATGTGGCGCATCCGGCAGAACTCAGCTACTGGCTGGGAGGCACACTGTCAAAACAGGTTATCTATCAGGGGGAGGAAGTCTGGCATGACTAACGCATTCGAATTACATCAGGGCCGGTTGCCGCTTTTGGTCAGCATGCCCCATCCAGGCACGCAATTGACGCCGGAAATTGCCAGCGGTCTCACGGCGCGGGCACGACGTCTGGAGGATACGGACTGGCATATCCCGCTGCTGTATCAGCCAATTCGTGAACTTGGTGCCAGTGTGCTGAGCGCTAATTATTCCCGCTATGTGGTGGATTTAAACCGCCCGGCAGATGACAAACCGTTATACAGCACTGCGACTACCGGCCTGTTCCCGGAGACCTTTTTTGACGGCGAGCCGCTGTTCGAAGCGGGTAAAGCGCCGGATGACGCCACGAAAGCTGCTATTTTGCATACTGTGTGGCAGCCCTATCACCAGGCGCTAGCGCAGGAACTGGCGCGGCTGCGTGACACGTTCGGCTACGCGCTCCTGTGGGATGCGCACTCCATCAAATCGGTGGTTCCGCGTTTGTTTGACGGCAAACTGCCGGATCTGAACTTCGGCACTGCCGATGGCGCAAGCTGCGCACCGGAACTGAGCACCGCATTACTGGCGTGCAGTGAGGCATTTCCGCACTACACGAAAGTGCTCAACGGTCGCTTCAAAGGCGGCTATATCACCCGCCATTACGGCGCACCGCAACAGAACATCCATGCGATACAGCTGGAAGTGGCGCAGTGTTGCTATATGGATGAAACGAGTTTTGCTTTCTCCGAAGAGAAGAGTGAAGCGTTCCGCCAGCTACTGACTTCCTTGATCAATACCGCGCTCGACTGGAGTCGACAACGACTGCCCCGTTAACACTAAAAGGGATGCGCAAGCATCCCTTAATGACGGTATTCATTCCCGTGTCTTTGAGTCTGTATTTCCAGTTACCGCTAACACTTAATCCATTACTGGCATGACACCTGCACCTGATAACAAAACACTCGGCTGCCTTACAGGATTTCATTTCACAGGCAGCACCCGTCAGATTCGAATGACCAGCAATGCCCCTCTCTTCTTTAGCAAGACACTATTGCTGGCAGCAATGTCGTCAGATGGCGCTCCGCCAGCAACGCCATCGCACGTTCAATATCCGGCGCGAAATAACGGTCTTTCTCATAATGCGCAACCTGTTCGCGCAGCAGATGGCGCGCCAGTTCCAGCAACGGGCTGCTGGTTAAGCCTTCGCGCATATCCAGCCCCTGGCAGGCGGCGAGCCACTCGACAGCAATGACGCCACGTGTATTTGCCGCCATTTCCCACAGGCGACGCCCGGCGGCCGGTGCCATCGAAACGTGATCTTCCTGGTTTGCCGATGTCGGCAAACTGTCCACGCTATGCGGATGTGACAGCGCTTTGTTTTCGCTTGCCAGTGCCGCTGCGGTGACCTGGGCAATCATAAAGCCGGAGTTAACACCGCCGTTTTTCACAAGGAACGGCGGCAGTTGCGACATATGGCTGTCCATCAGCAGGGCGATACGGCGCTCCGCAAGCGAGCCTATTTCCGCAATCGCCAGCGCAATGTTGTCTGCCGCCATCGCCACTGGTTCAGCGTGGAAATTTCCTCCGGAGATCACTTCATTTTCAGCGGCGAAAACCAGCGGGTTATCGGAAACCGCATTCGCTTCGGTTAGCAGCACTTCTGCAGCAAAACGCAGTTGCGTCAGACATGCGCCCATCACCTGCGGCTGGCAGCGCAGGGAATAAGGATCCTGCACTTTATTGCAGTTGTGGTGAGACTGAGAAATGGCGCTGTCATCGGTTAATAGATGACGATATAACGCCGCCGCGTCAATCTGCCCACGCTGACCGCGAACATCATGAATACGCGCATCGAAGGGGCGACGCGAACCGAGCGCCGCCTCAGTGGTCAACGCACCGCAAACCACAGCAGAAGCGAACAGATCTTCGGCTTCAAACAGGCCGCGCAAAGCAAATGCGGTCGACGTTTGCGTACCGTTCAGCAGCGCCAGCCCCTCTTTTGCCGCCAGCGTAATCGGCTCAAGGCCGGCATTTTTCAGCGCTTCACTCGCCGGTAACCATTCACCCTGCCAGCGCGCTTTCCCTTCGCCAAGCAGCGTCAGCGACATATGCGCCAGCGGTGCGAGATCACCGGATGCACCCACCGAGCCTTTCGCCGGGATCCACGGATAAACCTCCGCGTTAACCATTGCCACCAGCATCTGGATAACCTGCAAGCGAATGCCGGAAAAACCGCGCGCCAGGCTGTTGATCTTCAGCACCATAATTAAGCGAACCAGCGCGTCATCCAGCGGTTCGCCAACGCCTGCCGCGTGAGAAAGCACCAGCGAGCGTTGCAAATTCTCCAGATCTTCCGTCGCGATGCGCGTTTGCGCCAGCAAACCGAAGCCCGTATTGATGCCATAGGCAGTGCGGCCTTCCGCCATAATCGTGTTGACGCAGGCAACGCTCTCATTAATGGTCGCAAACGCGCCATCATCCAGCGACAGATGAAGAGGCTGGCTGTAGATTTCGCGCAACTGCGCGAGGGTGAGTTGACCCGGAATAAGGGTGAAATTTTTCATGCTTTGCCCTGCTCCTGCATTGCAGCAACCATCGGAAGATTGAGCGCCTGCGCTGCGGCGCACTCAATCGCAATCTCATACCCGGCGTCAGCGTGATGAATCACACCGGTAGCCGGATCGTTGTGCAGCACGTGCGCAATGTGTGCCGCCGCTTCATCTGTGTCACCACAAACGATCACCATCCCTGCATGCCGGGAAAAAACCATTCGCACGCTACCGCCGTGATGTCGCGAGGCACAGGTCGCGCCGCTGGCGGCGTTAAGCAACGGCCAGTTGGATACGACGTCGGAACCGTTGTGCATCGCTTCGGTTTCGCGGCTCGGGCTTACTACCGAGCCAGAATCAAGATGGCTGCGACCCATGCCGCCATACACCACCCGCGCGTTCGTTTTTTTGGCAACATTGGGATCAGGGCTATTCATCAGCATGCGCAACGGTGCTTCGGTGAGCCAGCTTTTCGCATCCAGGTCCGTACCGCTGTGGGCGCGGAAAGTCTGCTGGCGGTTGAGGATGTGCGGCATCGGTGTTCTCTCCTGAGGACATATCCTGATGTGTAAACATATATACTTGCCTATACAATTGCGCGCAAGGCAGGATTTAACAGAAAAGATACAATTTTATTATAGTGCGCCAGCAATCACGCTTTTGCTGATGCAAACTATCACGACGCTGTAAACGGTAACGGCTACACGGGAAAAGCAGGCTGGCATGGGAGACAATTTGTGAGGTTGGTCATGTACGGGCGAACAAGCAAGCAGGGATCGTGCCATTTGGTGTGCAACAGGCGGCACTCATCAGCCGGGAAGCTCACGGCTTTGATGATATGCCAGGATTCTTCAACAATTTTCCCCAGCGTCCTTTTCCCTAAGCGGGATTTTTTCGCCGCAGGGTTATTTTTCCCCTCTCACTCACTTTTTTATGCATGTCATCGCAGAAACACGGCGGCGCATTTTTCCGAAAGAATTGCAGATGCTGTGACCCGCTTCAAAAAATTAGCCTTATTATTCAAGCGGAAATGAACCGTTTCAGCAGGCCCTTTTTTTCGTCGCTCAATAGCAATTTATTTAGCAGTGAAAGTATTGTGTCGCCAAAGCCCGACACAATGTAAGTCACTAAAATTGAATAGAAAAAAGGCTCTTGTAAGGCCTAAAAATTAAGCGTACATTAGCCCCGTTTGGTGAGGAATTCACCCGAAATTCTGAGATGGAGCTGTGGCCGAAATAGAGATAATTCTCATTTTCGATGTGGCGTAGTTTCACCTCTCTATACTCAGTCCTGAATGGTCATGAATGCATACTTAGGTGTGCGGAGCGATGAACGTGAAATATTTCTTTATGGGCATTTCGGTGATGGTTATTGTGTGGGCCGGCACATTCGCCCTGATGATCTAACCTGAGCATATCGTGCTGTACAAAAAAGGAGCCAAAAGGCTCCTTTTTTGTTTTGCCCGCCAACGATCAGGCGGGCAAGGCGCAGTTATGGTTCCAGATCTTCTGCCGCGCTCTTTTGCGCTGCCGGCAGTAACCCATCGGCGCGGAACATCGCTTTAATGCCGCGTACCGCCTGGCGGATACGATCGCGGTTCTCGATCAGCGCGAAGCGTACATGCGTATCGCCGTAATCACCAAAGCCAATGCCCGGAGAGACGCACACTTTCGCCTCTTGCAGCAGTTTTTTGGCAAACTCCAGCGAGCCCATCGCCGCGTACGGTTCCGGAATTTTCGCCCACACGTACATCGACGCTTTCGGCATTTCTACCATCCAGCCCGCTTCATGCAACCCTTTTACCAGCACATCGCGACGGCGTTTATATTGAGCGGCAATATCGCGCACACACTGCTGATCCCCTTCCAGCGCGGCGATCGCTGCGACCTGTAGTGGCGTAAAGGTGCCGTAATCGTGATAACTTTTGATCCGCGCCAGCGCGTTGACCAGCACCGAATTACCGACCATAAAGCCGATACGCCAGCCCGCCATATTGTAACTTTTCGACAGGGTGAAGAACTCAACAGCGACATCGCGTGCGCCCGGCACTTGCATGATCGACGGCGCTTTCCAGCCATCGTAAACAATGTCAGCGTAGGCCAGGTCGTGAACCACCAGCACATCGTAGCGTTTTGCCAGCGCGACCACTTTCTCGAAGAACTCCAGTTCAACGCACTGCGCCGTCGGGTTAGACGGGAAGCCTAAAATCATCATCTTCGGCTTCGGATAGCTTTCGCGGATGGCGCGCTCCAGTTCATTAAAGAAATCGACACCTTCCACCAGCGGCACAGAACGTACCTGCGCACCGGCAATCACCGCACCGTAAATATGAATCGGGTAACTCGGGTTCGGCACCAGCACGGTATCACCGTGATCCAGCGTCGCCAGCATCAGATGCGCCAGCCCCTCTTTCGAACCGATGGTGACAATCGCTTCGGTTTCCGGATCGATATCCACTTGATAACGATCCTGATACCAGCGGGAAATCGCCCGGCGCAGACGCGGAATGCCGCGCGACGTGGAGTAACCGTGCGTATCCGGGCGTTGCGCTACGGTACAGAGTTTCTCAACGATATGCGGCGGCGTCGCGCCATCCGGGTTGCCCATACTGAAATCAATAATGTCTTCGCCGCGGCGTCGCGCAGCCATTTTCAGTTCAGCGGTGATATTAAAAACATAGGGGGGAAGACGATCGATACGCGTAAAACGGCGTTCAGGACTGAAGTCAGCCATAGATTCCTCGGAGTAACGTTAGCGCCCGGACCGTCCGAGCGACGTCGCCGCATTTGCGGCGTGCTTAGAACATAGCCCGAAAAAAATCTCGCTGTCGAGAGGTAAGCGCAAAAATAACGCAACGCCATAAAAGAGGAAGTTTAATTTAGGAAAGGGAAAGCGAAATTATCCTCTTATAGAAAAATCCATCATATATTTTAACAATAAAATAAAGATAAAATTACCTTAAAAAATCATCGGTTAGCGCAGGTTCGCGTCTCTTCTTTCGACTCTTTTCAATCCCCTTTTGGAAAAGTGGTTTTTCCTCATTCAGCAAATGAATACTGCGGCTGGTCATCTGCGCCGGGGTTTTTTATCATAGCTTTTTGACGCTATTCATATGAGTCCCCCGTGCACGAAATATTCGACATGCTGCTGGCCGTTTTTGACCGAGCGGCGCTCATGCTGATCTGCCTTTTTTTCTTGATCCGCATCCGCCTGTTCCGCGAACTGCTGCATAAAACAGCGCACTCGCCAAAAGAGCTGCTGGGCGTGACGGCCATCTTCTCAATGTTTGCCCTGTTCAGCACCTGGTCCGGCGTACCGGTGGAAGGCTCGCTGGTTAACGTGCGTATCATCGCGGTGATGTCCGGCGGGATTTTGTTCGGCCCGTGGGTCGGCATTATTACCGGCGTGATTGCCGGGGTGCACCGTTATCTGATTGATATTGGCGGCGTGACGGCGATTCCCTGTTTTATTACCAGCATTATTGCCGGCGTGATGTCCGGGATGATTAACCGCAAAGTGCCCAAAGCGCAGCACTGGCGCGTAGGCATCATCGGCGGCATGATTTGCGAAAGCCTGACCATGACGCTGGTGGTGCTGTGGGCGCCGACTACCGCGCTCGGCCTCGATATTGTGTCCAAAATTGGCGTGCCGATGATCCTCGGCAGCGTCTGCATCGGCTTTATTGTGCTGCTGGTGCAAAGCGTGGAAGGGGAAAAAGAGGCGATTGCCGGTCGTCAGGCGAAGCTGGCGCTGGATATTGCCAATAAAACACTGCCGCTGTTCCGCAATGTGAATAGCGAGTCCCTGCGCAAAGTCTGTGACATTATTCGCCGGGATATCAACGCCGATGCCGTGGCTATCACCAATACCGATCACGTGCTGGCTTACGTTGGCGTGGGAGAAAATAATTACCGCGACAGCGACGATATTATCAGTCCAACCACTCACCAGGCGATGAACACCGGCGAAATTATCATTAAAAACAATGACGAAGCCCACCGCACGCCCGAAATCCACTCGATGCTGGTGATCCCGCTGCGTGAACAGGGCATCGTGACCGGCACGCTGAAGATCTATTACTGCCACGCGCACCAGATCACCTCGTCATTACAGGATATGGCCGTTGGTTTATCGCAGATTATCTCGACACAACTGGAAGTTTCCCGCGCCGAACAGCTGCGGGAGATGGCGAACAAAGCGGAACTGCGCGCTCTGCAAAGTAAGATCAATCCGCATTTCCTGTTTAACGCCCTGAACGCTATCTCGTCGTCGATTCGCCTGAATCCGGACACCGCCCGGCAGCTCATTTTCAATTTGTCGCGTTATCTGCGCTATAACATTGAATTAAAAGATGATGAACTCATTGATATCAAAAAAGAGCTCTATCAAATCAAAGACTATATCGCCATCGAGCAGGCCCGCTTTGGCGATAAGTTGACGGTGATTTATGACATCGATGAAGAGGTCAGTTGTGTGATCCCAAGCCTGCTGATCCAGCCGCTGGTTGAAAACGCGATTGTGCATGGCATTCAGCCGTGTAAAGGCAAAGGCGTGGTCACCATCAGTGTGGAAGAGTGCGGCAACCGCGTGCGTATCGCGGTGCGCGATACGGGCAACGGCATCGATCCGCAGATGATTGCCCGCGTTGAAGCCGATGAGATGCCCGGTAACAAGATTGGCCTGCTGAACGTTCACCAGCGCGTGAAATTGCTGTATGGCGAAGGGTTGCATATCCGCCGTTTAACGCCGGGCACGGAGATCGCGTTCTTTGTGCAACGTCAGCCGTCTCCCGCCGCATTGTTGCCTTAACAGGAGAGCTGTATGAAAGTCATCATTGTTGAAGATGAGATCCTGGCGCAACAGGAGCTGAGCTGGCTTATTAAAGCCCATAGCCAGATGGAAATTGTCGGCACCTTCGACGATGGTCTCGACGTGCTGAAGTATTTACAGCACAACAAAGTCGATGCCATTTTTCTTGATATCAATATCCCTTCTCTGGATGGCGTATTGCTGGCGCAGAATATCAGTCAGTTCGCCCATAAGCCGTTTATCGTCTTTATTACTGCCTGGAAAGAGCATGCGGTGGAGGCTTTTGAGCTGGAAGCGTTCGACTACATCCTGAAACCGTACCAGGAGTCACGCATCATTAGCATGCTGCAAAAACTGGAAACGACCTGGCAGCAGCAATCTGGCCCGGTAGCCAGCCCGCAGCCACGGGAAAACGCGACCATTAATCTGGTGAAAGACGAGCGCATTATCGTCACCAGTATTCATGATATTTATTATGCGGAAGCGCATGAGAAGATGACGTTTGTCTATACGAAACGGGAATCTTATGTGATGCCGATGAACATCACCGAGTTTTGCAGCAAACTGCCGGCGGCGCACTTCTTTCGCTGCCACCGCTCTTACTGCGTCAACCTGGATAAAATCCGCGAGATCGAACCCTGGTTTAACAACACCTATATTTTGCGGCTGCGGGACCTGGAGTTTCAGGTGCCCGTCAGCCGCAGCAAAGTTAAAGAGTTTCGTCAGTTAATGAATCTTTAAAGCACGTAACCCAGCGTCTGGCGCAGATGCGCGCCAGAACCCAACAGGCCCGGGTTATCATGCACGATCAGAAATACCGGGATATCCTGGACGTAGGATTTAAAGCGCCCTTTGTCCTCAAAACCGCCGCGAAAACCGGAAGCGGTGAAGAAATCGAGGAAGCGCGGCACAATACCACCAGCAATGTATACGCCGCCGAAAGTGCCGAGATTGAGCGCCAGATTGCCGCCAAAACGCCCCATAATGACGCAAAATAGTGACAACGCGCGACGGCAGTCAATGCAGCTGTCTTCCAGTGCGCGTTCAGTCACATCTTTCGGTTGCAGATTTTCCGGCAGGCGGCCATCTGATTTGACGATTGCGCGATAGAGATTAACGAGACCGGGACCGGAGAGCACGCGTTCAGCAGAAACGTGACCGATTTCCGCACGTAACTCTTCGAGGATAATCCCCTCTTCTTCGCTGTTTGGCGCGAAATCGACATGGCCGCCTTCGCCTGGCAAACTCACCCAGCGCTTATCCACATGCACCAGATGCGAAACGCCAAGCCCGGTGCCTGCACCGTAAACGGCGATCGGTTTACCTTCAACCGGCGCCAAACCGCCAAACTGGATTAAGTGTTCGGCTTTGAGCATCGGGATCGCCATTGATACGGCGGTGAAATCATTAATGATTTCCAGATGGGCGAAACCGAGGTTTTTCTTCATTTCGGCAATCGAAAACGCCCAGGTGTGGTTGGTCATTGCCACCCAGTCACCGGTTATCGGACAGGCGATGGCGATACAGCCATCTTCTACCTTGACGTCGTGCTCTTTCAGATAAACACGCACCACGGCTTCCAGGCTTGGATAATCGAGGCCGGAGTAGGTTTTGGCCCGGGAGATGTCACCGCTATCGACATCACACAACGCTAAGCGCGCGTTCGTGCCACCCACGTCTCCCACTAAAGCATACTTTGTCATTCTTTTACGGCTCCGCTAAAGTCAGAATAAATCTTTGGCACACTGTAAATTCAAGGCGCTGTAACGACAACGACCATATCATGAGTGCCCCAGGATTATCGATCTTCATCACAGATTACCTTAAAGGTTTCAGCCCGGTTGCATCCTCCGTTGCCTGGCTTCGTTACAAGGATAAAAAGATGCTCCATCCGCGTGCGAGAACGCTGCTCTTACTGGCGCTGCCTGCGCTCATTATTGGTGTTGCGTCGAGTCTGATCTTAGCGCTGGTGATGAAAATCGCTGCCCTGCTGCAAACCGTGTTGTGGAGCGACGTGCCGTGGCGGCTCGGCATCTCACCGGATTCCCCCTGGTGGATACTGGTCGTGTTGACGCTCACCGGCGTTGCTGTTGGCCTTGTGATCCGTTTCAGCGCCGGTCATGGCGGGCCGGATCCGGCGACGGTGCCGCTGATTGGTTCGCCAGTTGCCGTCAACGCGCTGCCGGGGCTGGCACTGGCGCTGATCCTCGGTCTGGCTGGCGGCGTAAGTCTTGGCCCGGAACAACCGGTGATGGTGCTCAATATCGCCCTTGCCGTTGCACTTGGCGCGCGCATTTTCCCGCGCGTTGCGCCGCTGGACTGGACAATCCTTGCCTCTGCCGGCACGCTCGGTGCGCTGTTTGGCACGCCTGTGGCGGCAGCGCTTATCTTCTCGCAAACTCTGAAAGCCAGTGAAGACGTGCCGCTGTGGGATCGCCTGTTCGCGCCGTTAATGGCTGCGGCAGCAGGCGCGTTAACCACCAGCCTCTTTTCGCAACCGCATTTCACGCTGCCCATTCCTCATTATCCGCAGATGCATATCGTTGATATTTTTAGCGGCGCGGTCGTGACGCTGTTCGCCATTGCGCTGGGAATGGTGGCAGTCTGGTGTTTACCGCGTCTGCATCACTTAATGCATCGCCTGAACAACCCGGTGCTGACGTTGGGAGTGGGCGGCTTTTTGCTTGGTCTTCTGGGCATGACGGGCGGCCACGTTACCCTATTTAAGGGGCTGGATGAGATGCAACAGCTGGCGTTTGCACATACCTATACCGTAACCGATTACCTGCTGTTTGCCCTGGTGAAGCTCGCCGCGCTGGTGATTGCTGCCGCCTGCGGTTTTCGCGGTGGGCGTATATTTCCGGCGGTGTTTGTCGGGGTGGCTTTAGGCTTAATGCTGCATGAACATGTCGATGCTGTTCCGGCTGCGGTCACCGTTTCCTGTGCCGTATTAGGGCTGGTATTGGTTGTAACACGCGATGGCTGGCTGAGCCTGTTCCTGGCAGCCGTCGTTGTACCGGATACCACCTTGTTGCCGCTGCTGTGTATCGTGATCCTGCCCGCCTGGTTAGTGCTGGCCGGAAAACCGATGATGATTGTCCCCCGACGCAGTAAGTAACTACTCACTGTTACGCGTTTCCAGCGCATGCGTAACCTCACGCAGCAGATCCGGCAAATCGGCTTGCGGCAACATTACTTCAATCAGCGCAAGCCGGTGATGATGCGAGGCGGCTTCCAGTGCTTCCGCCAGTTGCACCGTTTCGCTAACGCGCCAGCATTCGGCCTGGCAGTCATGGCTGAGCGCATGCGGAATATGTGTCCAGTTCCAGCGCGCAATATCGTTATACCGCTGATGCGCGCCGTGGATCGCCCGCTCCACCGTGTAACCATCATTATTGAGCAATAAAATGATTGGTCGCTGCCCGTCACGCAGCATGGACCCCAGCTCCTGAATAGTGAGCTGCGCTGCGCCGTCGCCGCTAAGCAAAATGACACGCCGCTCCGGGCAGGCGGTTTGTGCGCCGAACGCGGCGGGCAGGCAATAGCCAATCGATCCCCACAACGGCTGCGTCAGCATGTCAACATCGGCTGGCAGGCGCAAAGACGCCGCGCCAAAGGCGGCGGTTCCCTGATCGGCCAGTAAAATATCACCGGGGCGAATAAATGCCTGCAGGGTTTGCCAGAATGTATGCTGATTCAATGTGCCGGAGTGGTGCGGCGAATTGGCGGAGGGCGCGGGGACAGAGTCAAGCACGCAGCGTGGGTTATTGCGACAAACCGAAATCAACGTATTCACCGCGTCCTGCATTGCAATCCCGCTGAACCACTCTTCCCCTACCCGCGCCGCAAAGGGCTGGATATCAATCGTGCGTTCCACGGGTAGCTGCTGGGTAAACCCGGCGGTGATGGTGTCCGTAAAACGCACGCCGACACACATTACCGCATCGGCACTCTCGATCGCTTCACGCACCTGCGGCGGGCTGGCGGCACCGCTGTAAGTGCCGACAAACCCTGGCTGCGTTTCATCAAACAAACCTTTACCCATTAACAACGTAGCGTGCGGGATGGGCGAATCCTTCATCCAGCACTGCAACATTTTCTGTACACCAAAGCGGTGAGCGAGAAAATCCGCCAGCAGCGCAACGCGCGAGCTTTCGCTGAGCATCGCCTGTACATGGCGGCGAAAGCTTTCCAGACGCGCTTCGTTAGCCTGAAGTGGTGCGGGAGTGATAACGTTTACAGGCGGCGTTGCCGCCATTTTTGCTACGTCTGCGGGCAACATCAGGTAACCGGGGCGGGATTCACTGAGCATAATGCGGATCACGCGATCAATCTCATAACAAGCGTTTTCTGCTGTTAACACCGCCAGTGCGGCGCTAACAGGTTCATACATGCGCCAGAAATGGCTGAAATCACCGTCTCCCAGGGTGTGGTGCAGAAGTTCACCACGTTGCTGTACGCTGCGGCAAGGTGCGCCCACGATGTGCAACACCGGAACATACTCCGCAAAGCTGCCGGCCACACCGTTAATCGCGCTCAACTCTCCCACGCCAAAGGTGGTCAGCAGCGCGCCCGCGCCCTGGCAACGCCCGTAACCATCGGCGGCATAAGCGGCATTCAATTCATTGGCGCAGCCCACCCAATGCACCGCCGGGTGCTGGATAACATGATCAAGAAACTGCAGATTGTAGTCGCCGGGTACGCCGAAAAGATGATGAATGCCGCAGCCGGCAAGCCTGTCCAGTAGATAGTCGGCAACTGAATAATCGTTTTGCATTGCGTTACATCTCCAAATACTGACACTTATCTGAGTATTGGAGAACTGTGATGAGAGTCCAGGATGCGCGTCAGAGAGGAAGTGGCAAGCAAGCTTTACGGCGCCTGACAGTGTAAGCTCAGTGAATGTAAACGCATACACTGATGCTACGTTGATAACAAGGAGCAACTGCATGGTTTATCTGGCCGATCCCGCACGCTATGAAAAGATGCACTACCATCGCTGCGGCGACAGCGGGTTAAAACTTCCGGCAATTTCGCTTGGGTTGTGGCACAACTTCGGTGATACCACTTTGCTGGAAAACAGCCGCCAGTTGTTGCGGCATGCCTTTGATCTGGGCATTACCCATTTTGATCTGGCCAACAACTACGGGCCGCCACCGGGCTCCGCAGAGCGCAATTTCGGCCGGATTTTGCAAGAGGACTTCCTGCCCTACCGCGATGAATTAATTATCTCGAGCAAAGCCGGTTATACCATGTGGGACGGCCCGTATGGCGACTGGGGCTCACGTAAGTACCTGATTGCCAGCCTCGACCAGAGCTTGCGCCGTATGGGTCTGGAGTATGTTGATATCTTCTATCACCATCGCCCGGATCCCGAGACGCCGCTGAAGGAAACCATGCGCGCACTGGACCATATTGTACGCCAGGGCAAAGCCCTGTACGTCGGGCTTTCCAACTATCCGGCGGCGCAGGCGCGCGAAGCTATCGATATTCTTAATGACCTCGGAACACCGTGTCTTATCCATCAGCCGAAATACTCAATGTTTGAACGCTGGGTCGAAGCGGAATTGCTTGATGTGTTGCAGGAAAAAGGCGTCGGCAGTATTGCGTTTTCACCGCTGGCAGGCGGGCAACTGACCGACCGATATCTGCACGGCATTCCACCCGATTCCCGCGCCGCCAGCGGCAGCCGCTTTCTCAATCCGGAGCAAATTACGGACGAAAAGCTGACGACCGTTCGCGCGCTGAATGCACTGGCGGAACGGCGCGGACAGAAGTTATCGCAGATGGCGCTGGCTTGGGTGCTGCGCAACGATCGTGTTACCTCGGTGCTGATTGGTGCCAGTAAAACGAGCCAGCTTGACGATGCAGTCGGCATGCTGGCAAACCGCCACTTCACAACGACTGAAAGTGACGAGATCGACGCCATTCTCAGTGGCGCAAAATAACAGCAAATTTAGCAAAAAATGCTGCCATTCATGATTTAGGAGTTCCGCCAATAATACGGGGTTTGGCCGCCCCGTAATATTGTTGTAACAGGCCGTTTCGGCCCGATCGTGAAGGAGAAGAGTATGTTCAGGTCACTGAT
Source organism: Kosakonia sp. LAM2021 (assembly GCF_016620385.1). Classification (NCBI taxonomy): domain Bacteria; kingdom Pseudomonadati; phylum Pseudomonadota; class Gammaproteobacteria; order Enterobacterales; family Enterobacteriaceae; genus Kosakonia; species Kosakonia sp. LAM2021. The sequence goes on along the minus strand of NZ_JAENHT010000001.1, from coordinate 226,815 downwards.
TCTGGCAGCTGTGTTAATGGCTTCTGCGCCGCTAGTCGCAAATGCTGGCGAAATCACCCTGTTGCCATCTGTAAAATTACAAATTGGCGATCGCGATAATTACGGTAACTACTGGGACGGCGGCCGCTGGCGCGACCGTGACTACTGGGGCCGCAACTATGAGTGGCGCGGCAACCGTTGGCACAAACACGACCGCGGCTGGCATCGCGGCTGGGACAAACAGAATGCGTATGAACGCGGTTACCGTGAAGGCTGGCGGGACCGCGACGATCATCGTGGCCGGGGACACCACCACTAATTCAAAAAAAGGAGCGCAAGCGCTCCTTTTTCTCATGCGATTTACAGACCTGCCGCACTGCCGATTAACAGCCAGCCATTCAAACTGACCACCAGCACCACAATCACCCAACCAATTCGCTTAATGAATGTCGTGTTGACTAACTCGCCCATTAATTTGCGGTTACTGGTGAAAATCAGCAGCGGCACAAGCGCCAGTGCGATACCGAAACTGAGCAGTACCTGGCTCATAACCAGAATCCTCGTCGGATCCAGCCCCAGCCAGATAACAATAAACGACGGCATCATGGTGATGGTGCGCCGCACCCACAAGGGAATATGAAAACGCACAAACCCCTGCATCACTACCTGCCCGGCCAGCGTCCCCACCACCGTAGAAGAAAGCCCCGCTGCTACCAGGCTAAGACCAAAAATGGTCGCTGCCGCGTGACTTAATAATGGCTCCAGCGTCAGGTACGCCTGGTCGAGATCGGCAACACCGGTATGCCCGTTAAAATGGAACGCCGCTGCCGCTGTCGCCATCATCGCCAGATTCACAAACCCGGCGATAGTCATTGCGATGCCGACATCCCATTTCGTGGCGGAATAACGCTCGCGCTGAGTACCCTGGTGCAGATGCTGCGTCAGAGACGAGTGCAGGTAAATGACGTGCGGCATAATGGTCGCACCCAGAACGCCTGCCGCGAGAAACACCGCTTCGCTACTCGGCAAACTCGGGATCACAATGCCTTGCGCCAGTTGAGCGAGCTTCGGCTGGGAAAAAACCAGCTCGACAATATAAGCTGCAGCGACAAACAGCAGCAGGCCGCCTATTACTTTCTCCAGCGGTTTTTGCCCTCGCCGCTGTAACATCAGAATCAAGAACGTCGCCACGCCAGTGAGCACCGCACCTTGCAGTAACGAAACGCCGAGGATGAGCTTAAACCCGATGGCGGCACCGATAAACTCTGCCAGATCGGTTGCCATGGCGATAATTTCTGCCTGAACCCAGTAGAACCACACCAGCGGGCGCGGATAGTGATCGCGGATCTGCTCTGCGAGGTTCTTCCCGGTGGCGATCCCCAGTTTGGCGGAAAGCAGCTGGATCAGCATCGCCATGATATTGGCCCAGACCACCACCCACAGCAGTTGATAGCCAAAACTGGCGCCCGCCTGAATATTGGTAGCGAAGTTGCCCGGATCGATATAACCGATAGCAGCAATAAACGCGGGTCCCATTAAGGCAAACCGTAACTTGCGCGCTGCACGCCCATTACTATTCTCAACGCGACTACTGTTCATTTATTGCCCCTAAATATAGCCTTTGCTATGTTTTATGCTACCAAAATGAGAATGATTATCAAGTTCATTTAAATGGGTTTACCTGATTTCTCTGATAGCCAGAAACAATAGAAGGGTTGAATGTCAAGGATGGTGACGGCGACAACAGCTTTTGCCGCAGCATTATGTTAAGAGTCTAGCAGTATGACGCAACTTTTCACGCTTTTACTTAACATAACAGAAATGTATGTTGGATCACTAATTTTGAGTCTGGTCACAGGTCATTAATATAGTGTGTGTTTGATCTCGTTTTCTTTTGCCTTGTTACATAGAATGTGCACGAAATTCCTACCCGTCTCATATTTGGAGCAAATATGTCCCGCGTTTTGCACTTTGTCCTGGCGCTTGCTGTTGTGGCGCTGCTTGCCCTGCTCGTAAGCAGCGATCGCAAGAAGATCCGCATTCGTTTTGTTATTCAACTGCTGGTGATTGAAGTTTTACTGGCCTGGTTCTTCCTGAACTCTGATGTTGGCCTTGGCTTCGTAAAAGGCTTCTCCGAGATGTTCGAAAAACTGCTCGGTTTCGCCAACGAAGGTACCAACTTCGTCTTCGGTAAAATGAATGATGAAGGTCTGGCGTTCTTCTTCCTGAAAGTGCTGTGCCCGATTGTCTTCATTTCTGCTCTGATTGGTATTCTGCAACACATTCGCGTGTTGCCGATCATCATCCGCGCCATCGGTACGGTGCTGTCCAAAGTGAACGGCATGGGCAAACTGGAGTCGTTTAACGCTGTTAGCTCCCTGATTCTGGGACAGTCTGAAAACTTCATTGCTTACAAAGACATTCTCAGCAAAATGTCCCGCAACCGCATGTACACCATGGCAGCGACCGCAATGTCGACTGTTTCGATGTCCATCGTTGGTGCGTATATGACCATGCTCCAGCCGAAATATGTTGTTGCGGCGCTGGTACTGAACATGTTCAGTACTTTTATAGTGCTGTCGATTCTCAACCCGTACCGCGTGGATGAGAGCGAAGAAAACCTGCAAATGGCGAAGCTGCATGAAGGCCAGAGCTTCTTTGAAATGCTGGGTGAATACATTCTGGCGGGCTTCAAAGTTGCCATTATTGTTGCGGCAATGCTGATTGGTTTTATCGCCCTCATTTCCGGCCTGAACGCGCTGTTTGCCGCCGTGCTGGGTATCTCCTTCCAGGGAATTCTGGGCTATATTTTCTACCCGATTGCCTGGGTGCTGGGCGTGCCGGCTCACGAAGCGCTGCAGGTTGCCAGTATCATGGCGACCAAACTGGTTTCTAACGAATTTGTGGCGATGATGGATCTGCAGAAAATCGCGGCGAACCTCTCTCCGCGTTCAGAAGGTATCCTGTCCGTGTTCCTCGTCTCCTTCGCGAACTTCTCGTCTATCGGCATTATCGCCGGGGCAATCAAAGGCCTGAATGAAGAACAAGGTAACGTGGTTTCCCGTTTCGGTCTGAAACTGGTGTATGGATCCACGCTGGTGAGCGTGCTGTCTGCGGCTATCGCTGCGCTGGTTATTTGATTGTCATAGGCTAAAAAAAACCGGGGATTTCCCCGGTTTTTTTATTTGGCGTTTGCCAGCGGCTGCGGTTTCCCCAGCAAATACCCCTGCAGGTAATCGACGCCAGAATTCAGCAACAATTCGCGTTGCGCTTCATTCTCCACATACTCCGCAACCACAGTCAGCGATTTGGCCTTCGCCAGTTCGCATATCGCTTTGACAATCATTGCATCCTGCTTGTCCTGCAAAATATCCCGAACAAAACAGCCGTCGATTTTGATGATATCGGCCTGGAGCCCTTTCAAACGTTCAAAATTGGCATAGCCGGTACCAAAATCATCAATCGCGATTTTGAATCCCGCCTTTCGCAACTGCTTAATACTATGGATACTGATTTCCGAATTTGAGAAAGCCTGCTCTTCCGTTATCTCGATGATCACCTGCTGCGGCAATACCGCATAGCGTGCAAAAAGCGCCAGAAACTGCGCGGCGAACTCTTTTTGCATCAGGGTGAGTGGCATTAAATTCACCGAAAAACGCGCCGAATCGCCGGGCTGCGGGTGCGCCTGCATCCACTGAAGCAGGCACTCTATAACCTGCATATCAAACCGTGCGCCAAGATTGAACTGGGCAATAACAGGAATAAAAAGATCTGGCGTAATGAATTCGCCATCAACAACCAGCCGCGTGAGGACTTCCCGGTAACCGTCCCCTTCGGCATTCACGATCGGCTGCCCATAGAGGACAATTCCGTTTTCGCTGAGCGCACGCTTTACCTTGTTCAGCTGTAACACTCGCTCCGTGGTTTGATCGGTAACCACTTGCAGGCTGTTTGTCAGCGCCAGTACCCGGTGCTCCGAACATGCCTGTTCTGAAAGCCAACTTAACTGGCCCAATGTCTGATGTAGCTCTTCACCCGTGCCCTGCAATTCCCCCCAGGAAGCACCAAACTCAATATCCAGAACGGCATTGTTCCAGTAAATGCGGCGACTGTTCAGGTAATCCAGCATATGATGCAAACGCGCCAGGATTTCTGGCCCATCAAGTAACAATAAAAGCTCACTGCCGGGAAGCTGGAAAAAGCGTTCCCCATCCTGTAGCAAAGGCTGAAGCTCACGCGTTACGCTGCGTTTCACATATACACGCATCATCATGCCGAAATGGCGGCTGAGGAATTCGAGGTTTTTCATATGCAGGCAGCACACGATACCATTTGGCTGCTGCGCCATCTGCTGTTCCAGCGCACGCAGGTTGGGCAGGCCCGTTAATGGATCGCTCATGGCCTGTATTTCCCAACGCCCTTTCAGCCATTCGCTGCGGTTAAAAACACGCGTCATATAAAGTATGCAGATGGTAAAGCTGATAAGTACCGACATCACAAATGCCAGCGAGTAATCGGAACGCACACCGTGAAGAAAATTATCGTTGTACGCCAGCAACAGGAACGCCGAAACGCCCCAACTTAATGAAATGAGCGTAGAACTTAACCTACTGATGCCAAAGGTGAATAAAATAAAAATAACCGGCACCAAATAACCCGCAATATAATCATTTTTATATGGAGCGCATAAAATAATAACAAGTGCAGCAAGCGAAATAAGCCAACACAGCGTAAAGAGTCGATTTTTCCTGGAAAAAAACGGTTTAAAATTTCTCAACCATAAGGCGCGAGCAAAGCGGGGATTAAGAATCATCCTCAAAGGATAATAAATAATCATGGTAAAAATAAGTGCGGCGCAAATCAGGCTCTGGATATCAATAATAGAGTAAATAACCGAACCAGCCCCAAAAAAATTCGATAAATTAATTGGATAGTTAAACCAGGCGCCAGCAATATACATCGATGTTTTCATTCCGACAGGAGCAATAAATCCTAACCACAGGATACGCACGCCCATATCTTTATTTGGCAGACCGTGACGCCAGCGAGAGCCCAACTGCCAGCGAACAATACCGCAGATCAACAACACCGAAAATAGTTGGCAAAATAAAAGAATCAATGCTTCAGCGAGGGGAAGATGAAAAAAAGCCTCATTTACCAGAGCAAACCCAATGATAATCGGTAATATTCCATGCCGACCAAATAATAGAAGTATTGCCAGCATTGCACTCAACGGTAACCAGGCAAGATAAACTTCACTGGCATCAACAAGGGTGAGTGGAGAAATAAATCGTGAAACCGGAATAGCCACCAGGCATAAAATTAACGCGAGGAAGAATTTTCTTACCGCACTGTATTTACTGTATTTCATCAGCGTTAATTAAATGCTCCCAACTGGTCAAAAAAGAGTCGCCGAGATGATAGGTTTATTCATAGTGCGAATCAAGCTATCAGCGGCTCGAATACCGAGCATAACTGTCGCCTTACCGGACGTATGCTTAGTTATGTATAGCAGAAAGAATTGAATAAAAGAGGAAGATAAAAACAAAAACCCCCGCGTAAACGCGAGGGTTTGAATTTTGGTGGAGCTAAGCGGGATCGAACCGCTGACCTCTTGCATGCCATGCAAGCGCTCTCCCAGCTGAGCTATAGCCCCACATTATGCCTTAACGCGCCAATTCCGTTGGGTTCGGAATTTGGTGGAGCTAAGCGGGATCGAACCGCTGACCTCTTGCATGCCATGCAAGCGCTCTCCCAGCTGAGCTATAGCCCCATCGCGTAAAGCGTGTCGTGTTGACGGGCGGCATAATATGAATTCCCTTGCCAGGTGTCAACGGCAAAATCGCGCCGTATTATTCAATCGCTGAAAAAGCATGCAAATGAAAGACATTGCGAACACCCTCGCAGCCAGTAGTTAAACATGTCACATTTTCCCGTAAAATGGTGCTATAACATAAGCCATTAATTACCCTTACAACAATTCGGGAAATTACATGCTCAAGGAACGAATGACGCCAGAAGAGTTGGCCAGCCTTACAGGATATAGCCGACAAACCATCAATAAATGGGTGCGCAAAGAAGGCTGGGTGACCTCACCAAAACCCGGCGTACAGGGAGGTAAAGCCCGTCTGGTCCATATAAATGAACAAGTCCGCGCATTTATTCGCAGCGCACAGCGCACTGAAGACCAACCCAAAGCCACGCTTACCGCCGGCGATACCTCACTTGAGGCGTTATTAATCCGGCTGGCAAAAGAGATGACCGACGCGGAGCAAAAACAACTCTCTTCACTTTTATTACGCGACGGCATTACCGGCTTGTTGCAACGTCTGGGGCTCCGCGATCAAAAATAATATGATGAAATTACCTAACAAAATGACCACCGAAGAATTAGCGGAGTTTCTCGGCGTCGCCAGACAAACGGTAAATCGCTGGATCCGCCAGCAAGGTTGGGAAACAGAACCGTTACCCGGTGTAAAAGGCGGTCGCGCCAGGCTGATTCACCTCACGAAAGAGGTGCGCAGTTTCATTATGAAAACGCCCTCTATGCGCCATCATAATTCTCCCTATTCTATTGCCGAACCCGCACCGGTTTACGCCAGTGGGAATAGCGCGCTGCATGAAATTATCAAAGTGCTGCAAAACATGACCGCTGAGGAACAAAAGCAGCTTTCAACGCTGCTGGCGCGCGAAGGTATTAGCGGGCTCTTAAGCCGTTTAGGCATCGAGAAAACGCTGGCAGAATAAAAAACGGCCTTATGCAGGCCGATTTTTTTATCTGTTTACCATCAATGGGTATGCTGATGATTCTCCCGCCGGTACGCACCCGGCGGCAGATTAAAGGTGCGGGTAAAGATGCGCGTAAACGTCTGCTGCGAATCAAAACCGTACTTCAGGCAGATGTCGTAAACCTTCTGATCGGTATTACGTAAATCCCTCGCAGCGAGAGATAATTTTCGCGTGCGAATATAGCGCCCCAGACTCTCCCCTTTATAGTGCAAGAAAAGCCGTTGCAGATGCCATTTGGAATAGCCCGCATGCGCTGCAATATCATCAATACGTAATGGTTGATGGAGATTGTCGTCGATCCACTCGACGATGGTGTCGATAACCTGAGCGGAAATAGTCATACTGCGATCCCCCTCTGCTCTTCGATTAATAAACGGGTTTATTCCCACCAGGCGCGGAAAACTTGCGCAGTGTCTGCCGCAAGCACCGGTTCGCCCAGCCTCGGTGTCAATAAGCGATAGCTTTTTTCCCGGCTTGCTGCCGCCAGCCTTTTGTACGGATCGTCCCAGGTGTGTTTTGCCAACACAAAACGCCCCGCATGGCCCGGCAGAACCGCGCGAGCATTAAGTTCCTGTGCTGCCAGAGCGGTCTCTTCCGGCATCATATGAATATACTTCCAGTCCTCGTCGTACTGACCATTTTCCATAATCGCCAGATCAACCACGCCAAACTGTTCGCCAATCGCTTTGAAATGCGGGCCATAACCGCTATCACCGCTGTAATAAACGTTCTGCGTGGCGGTAGTGAACATAAAGCTGGCCCACAATGTCTGATTGCGTTTCAGACCGCGCCCGGAAAAGTGGCGCGCGGGTAAAACGTGCACGGTCAAATCGTCACTCACCACCACTTTCTGCTGCCAGTCAGCTTCCTGAATGATTGCCGGATCCATTCCCCAGTAACGCAGGTGCGAGCCCACACCGAGCGGCGTCACCACTTTTTTGATTTTCGGCATCAGCGCCTTGATGGTGGCGTAATCCAGGTGGTCATAGTGATCGTGAGAAATAATCAGCAGATCGATCTCCGGCATGTTTTGCGCCGTCCAGAGATCGTTACCGGCAAACGCCTTATTGAGAAATGAAAATGGCGCCGCGTAATGACTCAGGATCGGATCGATCAGAATACGCTTGCCCGCCAGTTGCACATACCAGGACGAATGCCCCATCCACACCAGCGTATCCTGCTCAAGCGGCAGGCTGGCGAGATCGGTGTGCACCGCCGGTAACGGCTGCTGCGGGCGCGCGTTCTCGCGTTTAGTAACCAGAAAATCCCACCATGCTGCCAGCATATTTTTCTTTCCGGTGAAACCCGGAGTCGGCAACTGGTTTTGAAACTTTCCGTCACGATAATGCGGTGATTTTTCGACTTCAGTAAGCTGTTCGCCCTGCGGGAGTTGGCCAAATCCGGCATTCAGAACAAAAGGTAAACTTGTGGCAGAGGCAACGAGCATAACAAGAACCACGCTGAAAATGAGACGCTTCATATCCTGACCCGACAAAATCGATCCATTCCGTAGATACGACGCTGGTTAAACTTGATTATGAGTGAGTAAGCACTCATTATAGAAAGCATCGCTCAACCGTCAAGATCATTTTTTTCTATGTCATTCGACGTTGCAGCGTTGCAGAGGGCATGTTTCAATCGTGGTTTTTACAATGTGAGAGGAAAAGTGCAGTGGCTCGTCCAAAGAGTGAAGATAAAAAACTGGCGTTACTGGAAGCGGCTACCGAAGCCATTGCACAGTCGGGGATCGCTGCCTCCACCGCGTTAATCGCTCGCAATGCGGGTGTCGCGGAAGGGACGCTGTTTCGCTACTTCGCCACCAAAGACGACCTGCTCAACGCGCTTTACCTGCATCTGAAAAGCGATCTGTGCGGCACGATGCTGGCGAATATCGATCTCTCGATCAACGATTCCAGGCACCACACGCAATGCATCTGGAACAGCTATATCGACTGGGGGATCCGCCACCCGAATGGTCACTGCGCCGTGCGCCAGATAGCCGTCAGCGACAAACTCACCGATGCCACCCGCCAGCAAGTCGCGGAAATTTTTCCGGAGCTGCATGAGTTATGCCATCGTTCGGTACGGCCGGTGTTTCTGACCGATGAATACTCCCCTTTTGGCGATGCGATTTTCCTGTCGATGGCGGACACAACGATCACCTTCGCCAGCCGGGATGCGTCTCGCATCACCGAGTTTAAGCGCCTTGGCTTCGAAGCCATGTGGCGTGCGCTGGCCATTGAGGAAAATCATGGACAGTAAAACCCTGCAAGCAAGCGCGCACCGTATTGCGCTCGAACTGCCCTTCACCGAACATTGCTGGCCGTTTGGTCCGGAACATGACGTGTTCAAAGTGTGCGGGAAGATTTTTATGATGACCACTACCGCGCACAGCAGGCCGATGGTGACGATGAAAGCCGAGCCGCAAAAATCACTGCTCAACCAGCAGATCCACCCCAGCATTGAGCCGGGGTATCACATGAACAAAAAACACTGGATTTCCGTATTCGCAGGCGACGACATCGATGAATCGCTGCTCGCGTTCCTGATTCAGGAATCATGGGATCGCGTGGTCGACGGCTTGCCGCGCAAAGATCAAAAACGTCTGCGCCCTTAAGCGTTTTCCGCCAGCCAGCTCAACGCCTTTTCACTGGTTTCATCCACCGGCAGATACACCAGCAACCGCGAGCCGTTACGCGGTGCTGAGTACCAGTACATTTGCTGAAGGGAAAATTCGCCAAGCTGCGGGTGATTAAAGATTTTTATCTTATTTTCCACGCCGCGCACATCCAGATGCTTGCGCCACAACGCTTCAAATTCCGCCGACGCCGCACAAAACCGCGCCAGCTTCGCTTCCCACACCGCATCGCCCCGGTGCTCAGCCATGGCTGCGCGGAAATAGGCCACAAAAGTTTGTAATACGCTATCGTCAAAGCCAAGCCGGCTGCGCCACTGCGGGTGGGTGAGATAGAGATAAATGCAGTTGCGGTCTTCGTCGGGGATCTCGCTGAAATTAATGCCCATCAGGCGCTCAAAACCAACGTTCCACGCCACAATGTCAAAGTTGGTTTTCTGAATACTGGCCGGTTGCGGCAGCAGGCTATCCAGCAAGCGCCGGGTGCCTTCACTGATGCCTTCACACTGCGGCGTATTCAGTGCTTCCGTTGGCGTTAGCCCGGCCAGCAAAAACAGATGACGGGTTTCCGTTGGCGAACATTGCAAAGCCGCGGCAATCGCCTGCAACACGGTAGCGGAAGGATTGACGTCCCTGCCCTGTTCGAGCCAGGTGTACCAGGTGACGCCAACATCTGCCAGCAGTGCCACCTCTTCACGCCGCAGCCCCGGCGTGCGCCGACGTGTACTGCGTGGCAGCCCCAGCCGTTGCGGATCGAGGCTTTCCCGCCGCGCACGCAAAAATGCACCAAGCTGTTTACGGTTCTCATCCAGCACCGTCAGTTCCGGAAGTTTTTCGACCATCAACGTCATAACAATCTCCAGCATGGTAGTGCCAGTACCAGTATAGGCAAGAACTGGTACCCGTTTTTCTGTTAAGCGATGCTACGTCCATCCGATGAATGACGCAATGGAGTTACCATGAAAACGTCTGCTGTTTCTCCGGGCCGGGCAGGCCTGATCCTTCTGCTGACCGGGCAGATGCTGCCATTGATTGACACGTCAATTACCAATGTCGCGCTCGATTCCATCACCCTCTCGCTGCACACCTCTGCCACGCAGCTGGCGCTGATTGTCGCGCTGTACGGCGTGGCTTTCGCCGTCTGTCTGGCGATGGGCAGTAAACTGGGGGACAACTTCGGTCGCCGGCGGGTGTTCTTATGGGGCGTTGCCCTGTTTGGTATCGCTTCGCTGTTGTGCGGGCTGGCAAATTCGGTCTCCACGCTGCTTGGCGCGCGAACGCTACAGGGCATGGGCGCGGCACTGATTGTGCCGCAAATCCTCGCGACGTTGCATGTCACGTTAAAAGGCACTGCCCATGCGCGCGCCATCAGTCTCTACGGCGGTATTGGCGGCGTGGCGTTTATCATTGGTCAGATGGGCGGTGGCTGGCTGGTCTCGGCGGATATCGCCGGTCTTGGCTGGCGTAACGCCTTTTTTATCAATGTACCCATTTGTCTGTTAGTGCTGGCGCTTAGCCGCCGCTATGTGCCGGAAACCCGGAGCGAAACGCGCACGCGCATTGACTGGCAAGGCACTGTTGCCCTTGCGATGATCCTCTGCTGCCTGCTGTTCCCGCTGGCGCTTGGCCCGGAACTGCACTGGCCGTGGGAAACGAAAGCCGCGCTGCTGGCGCTGATTCCGCTGGCATGGTGGATGCGCACCAGCGCGTTAAAACAGCAGCAAGCGGGTTTGATGCCGCTGTTACCGCCGCGCTTACTCAAACTGCACAGTATCCGTTTCGGCCTGCTGATTGCTTTACTGTTCTTTAGCGCGTGGTCGGGTTTTATGTTCTGTATGGCGCTCACGTTGCAAGCCGGAATGGGCATGACGCCGTATCAGTCGGGCAACAGCTTTGTCGCGCTGGGCGTCGCCTATTTTGTCTCTGCCTGGTATGCGCCCAAAATGATTGGTCGCTATAGTATGCGCACCATTTTACTCACCGGGCTGATGATTCAGGTCAGTGGCCTGCTGGCATTGATTGCTACTCTGCAGCTCTCCGGGCGAATGGTGGATGCGCTGGCACTTGCGCCGTCTACCGCGCTGATTGGCTATGGCCAGGCGCTGATTGTGAATAGCTTTTACCGCATCGGAATGCGTGATATCACCACCCAGGATGCAGGCGCAGGTAGCGCACTGCTCAGCACATTGCAGCAGGCCACGCTCGGCCTCGGTCCGGCAGTACTCGGCGGGTTGTTTTTGCATCTTGTCGGCCAGTCGCAGGGCAACTACAGCACGGCGCTGAGTGGTTTTCTGGCAACAGAAGTGGTGATGATGCTGGTGCTGGCGGCAGCGGCAGTGAGCGCACGCCATCAACTGGCACCGCGCTGCCCGGCAAACTCCTGATTAGCGCTACCTACAGGCGTAAAAAGGCGATAATGTTATCCCCTTGTTAACAAAGGGAGCGCCGTAGTGGAACTTGATATTTACCAGGTGGACGCGTTCAGCACGCGTCCTTTTTCCGGTAACCCGGCAGCGGTTTGCATTACACCGCAGGGGCTGGAAGCCGCATTAATGCAGCAGATAGCCGAAGAGATGGCGGTATCCGAAACCGCGTTTTTAAACCTTGCGGACAATAACCTGCGCTGGTTTACGCCGCAGGCCGAAGTCGATTTATGCGGCCACGGCACGCTGGCAACCGCGCATATTCTGCGCCAGAACGGGCGGCTTGCCGAAGGCGATGCCATCACCTTTCACACCCTTTCCGGCCCGCTGACCGCAACTGCCGGAGCGCAGGGCATTGAGCTTGATTTCCCGCTACTGACACCGCAAATGGAGCCCGAGGCACCAGCAGAATTACTGAAAGCACTTGGACTGGCGAATGAACAGGTGAGTGGTTACGGTGTATTCGGCGCGAAGCAACTGGTGGTGGTCGAGGATGCGCAGTTAGTTTACGCGCTCAAGCCTGATTTTGCGGTGCTTCGCGCCTTACCAGGCCGCGGCGTGGCAGTCACCGCGCCCGGTCAGGATGAGTATGATTGCGTGTCGCGCTACTTCGCCCCGTGGGTAGGCGTGAATGAAGATCCGGTGACCGGTTCCGCGCACTGTGCGCTGGCGACCTACTGGTCAGCGCGGCTGGGTAAGCACTCGCTTACCGCCTACCAGGCCTCAACGCGCGGCGGCGTTTTAGCGCTGGCGCTCAGGGAAAATGGTCGCGTGCTGATCGGCGGCGGCGCGCATACGGTGCTGGCTGGCACGTTACGGCTTTGACGGTAAACGCGCAATCATCCGCCAGCGGAACCAAATCTGCGCCAGCAGGATCAGCACACCGCCAAGAATTTTTTGTAGCGGTAAGCGCTCACCGTACCAAATCGAGGCGGCAATCACCGTCAGTAACGGTTCCAGCACCATAATGATGGCGGCGCTGGCGACGGCAGCATATTTTTGCCCTTGCAGTTGCAGGCCAAACCTGAGGCTTGTGGCAATTAAAATGCTCGCCGCCAGCCACATCGCTGTGGTGCTGGTAAAGGGTTGAGTCCAGGACTCAAACAACGCAGAAATTACCAGCCCGGCAACGCCGGTTATCGCAAGCTGTACCGCCGTGAGCGGCAGCAGCGGTACTTCTCTGGCACAACGGCTGGTGTAGCAAAAATAGATCGACTGCACGAACGCCGTCAGCAAAAACCAGCCCTGGCTGGCATGAAACGTGATGGGTATGTGCAGGCTCAGCAGCGCTAATCCAACAATGGCGACCGGCAAACACTCCCAGTAGGCGCGAGCCGGGCGGGTTTTTAGCATCACCCAGGCCACCAGCGGCACGAACAGCATCGACAGGCTCATGATAAATGCCCCCTCGCCCAGCGATGGCGTGGTCGACACTGACCAGATCCACAGGCAGAGGTTGAGCGCCATCCATAATCCGCTTATCACTACCTGACGCACTTTTTCCCGCGCAATACGTTGCCCACGGCAAAACGGCAGCAGCACCAGCGCCGCGCCAAAAAAACGCAGCCCAAGAAAGGCGAAAACCGGCATCCCGCTAATGGCTTCGCGTGAGAAAATCCATCCGCAAGCGGCAATCAGCGTGGTCAAAACCAGAAATAAATCAGCTTGTCGTTGCCGGGTCATGGCAAGGCTCCCTGAGCAATAAAAAAGCCAGCGCGGCGGCTGGCGAAATCTTTACACACATCATGCCTGAAATGTCAGGCGCTGGCGCGGGAAATATAACGCCAGTCCATGATTACGCTTTCTGGGGGGCTATCCGGATTATCAATACGGTTCAGCAACAGCCGGACGGCTTCGCGCCCCATCGCCTGCGAAGGTTGCTCAATGGTGCTGAGCGGCGGGGTAACCATTTCTGCCAGTTCAGTACCATCGAAACCGACCACCGCGATATCCTGCGGCATTGACAGCCCAGCTTCATGGATCGCCAGCAGCGCCCCGGCGGCCAGCGTATCGGAAACGGCAAACACCGCGTCCGGGCGTTCCGGTGCACTAAGCAGCAGCTGCATCGCGGTTTTCCCGGCGCTGAAACTCAAATCGCGGGCGTACTCCACGTTTTCATAGCGCAGGCGTTTTGCCTGTAAACCGCTCCGATAACCGTGTTCACGCAGCCGGGCATATTTATAACTCAAATCGTGGTTAATCATGGCAATGCGCTGACAGCCGCGCTCTACTAACTGGTCAATCACGCAGCGGGCGGCGTCGACATCGTTAATGCCCACGCAGGAGACGTCGCCGTTATCGGCGTACTCGGCACATTGCACCCAGGGCGCGGCACCAATCATGGTGCCCAGTTCCGGCAATTTCGCACACGCAGCCATGGTGATGATGCCGTCAACAATCTTGCCCGACAGCAATTTGAGCGCTGAGCGCGAGCGCGCTATATCTGCACCGGAGTTACACAGCAGGATGCGATACCCGTTTTTTTCCGCCTCTTCTTCAATGCCCTTCACCACTTCGGCGCAAAACGGGTTAGCGATATTCGAGACCAACACCAGAATCATTGAGCTGCGCGCGGTGCGCAACTGGCGGGCTAATAAGTTGGGTTGATACTGGCACTCCTTGATGGCCTGCAATACGCGTTCGCGATTTTTCGGCTTCACTGATTCGCTGTTATTCAGCACCCGTGAAACCGTTGCAACGGAAACGCCCGCCATCCTGGCAATTTTCTGAATGGACATAACAACAATATATTCTGCAATTGGCCATAAGACCCGAGGCTATCACAGTTTAGACATAGACATCATCACCAGTCCGGCAAGCGGCAGCCCACCGGATCTGGTAGGGAATCGCGCGAGTTATCCGCGCTTCGGTGCTCGACGCAGCAGTTTGAAAGCGACAAACAGGAACACAATCCACACCGGCAGCAACACCGCTGACAGGCGCATATCGTCCATGGTGCACATCAAAACCAGGATCATCAGCATGAAGCCAATGCACAGATAGTTGCCCGCCGGGAAGAGCAGCGCTTTAAACTGCGGATCGCGCCCTTTGCGGCGCATCGCTGCGCGGAATTTGAGGTGCGCCAGCGAAATCATGATCCAGTTAAGTAGCAGCGTCGCCACCACCAGCGCCATCAGCATGGAGAAGGCTTTTTGCGGCAGCAGATAGTTAACCAATACCACCAGCGAGGTGATAGCCCCTGAGAGGAACAGGGAATTCACCGGCACGCCACGGCGGCTGACGCGCGTCAAAAAGGCCGGCGCGTTGCCCTGCACTGACAAACCAAACAGCATACGGCTATTGGAATAGACACCGCTGTTATACACCGACAGGGACGCCACCAGAATGACGAAATTGAGCGCTGATGCCACCAGGTTGCTGTCCAGTTCGTGGAAAATCATCACAAACGGGCTGCTGTTGGCTTTGACGTCAATCCACGGATAAAGCGCCAGCAGCACGACCAGTGAGCCGATATAAAACAGTAAAATACGGTACACCACCTGGTTAACCGCCTTCGGAATGGTGGTGTGCGGCTCGCTGGCTTCGGCGGCGGTAATGCCGATCAGCTCCAGGCCGCCAAAAGAGAACATAATCACGGCCAGCGCGAGGATAAGCCCATGCCAGCCGGTGGCGAAAAAGCCGTTATAGCGCCAGAGGTTATCGAAGCTGGCGCGCTCACCACCATGGCCGGTAAACAGCATCCACAAGCCAAAACCAATCATGCCGATAATTGCCAGCACTTTAATCAGCGCAAACCAGAACTCGGTTTCGCCATACAAGCGCACATTGACGAGATTGACGGCATTGATGATGACAAAGAAAGCGGCGGCCCAAATCCAGGTCGGCACGTCCGGAAACCAGTACTGCATGTAAATACCGGCGGCGGTCAGTTCCGCCATTCCCACCAGCACAAACATCGCCCAGTAGTTCCAGCCAGAAAGAAAGCCCGCGAACGGTCCCCAGTATTTGTAGGCAAAATGGGAAAATGAACCAGAAACCGGCTCTTCAACCACCATTTCACCGAGCTGGCGCATGATCAGAAAAGCGATAACGCCAGCAATGCCGTAGCCCAGCAAAACGGCTGGCCCGGCCATCTGAATCGCGGGACCAATGCCCAGAAAAAGCCCGGTGCCAATCGCGCCGCCCAGTGCAATCAGCTGAATGTGGCGGTTTTTTAAACCTCGTTGTAGTGTCGGCCCTGCTTCCGACGCGGCATCGGTGCTGCTTCCCGCTGCCTGTGACGCGTTTTTCACGTCCTTCCCCTTTGTGGTTTCATTTAAAGGGGCACCTTTTAACATCTCCGCTGTGGGCTGGCAAGAAATGAACCCTGAGCGGCAACGCGCGAAACGCCCGGTTGCGTTTAAACCGTCAGGATCTCAATATTCTCTGCGCGAAAGGCCTGATGAAACGCTTTGGTGAGATCGGTTTCTACCACCAGCACATCAATCTGCTGGCTGGCGGCAACAATGTAGCGGGCCACTCCGGGGATCTTGTTCGCCGTTAATGCCACCACCACCTGGTTGCTTTGGGCGATCACCGCCTTTTTAAATTCGCAATCGGCATAATCAAAGCCGGTCAGCCCCATTTCTGGCGACATCGCGCAGCCACCGATAAACGCCTGATCGAAAATGATCCCGTTAAGCTGGCTGATAGCCGGTGCGCCGACGCAACCGCCGGTGCTGCTCTGCACCAGCCCGCCCAGCATGATCACTTCGCAGCGCGGATGTTTACACGCAACAGCGGCGATTTCCGGTGAGTTAGTCACTACCGTCAGGTTTAACTCTGGCGGCAGCACTTTTGCCAGTTCAAGGTTGGTGGTGCCGGTATCAATAAATACACAGGTGCCGGGCTTGAGCAGTGGCACGCAGCGCTGCGCGAGGAGGCTTTTTGTTGCTCGATCCTGCTCTTTTCTTTGCGTAAAGCTCCCGGCGGCCGCCAGTTGCAATACCGCGCCGCCATAGACCTTCTTGCAGATGCCCGCTTTACTCAGTTCCTGCAAATCGCGGCGAATAGTGTGCTCTGAAACCTGCAATTCAACGGCTAACTCCGCACAGACTGCCCGTCCCTGCGCCTGAAGGCGCTGGCGGATCAGATCTTGTCGTTGATCGGGAAAAGCTGCATAATCGAGCATAAATCCTCTTTATTAAATTCAAATCGAGCAACAATGAGCATGATCATGCAAATGTATTACGCTGTCAATTAACAACCCCTACGCCCTGGAGATCACCATGAACATTGCCCATGTCGCACTCTGGACACGCCAGCTCGACGCACAGCGCGCTTTCTGGCGCGACTTTTTTTCCGCCACCAGCAATGAGAAATATGTCAGTCAAAACCGCGCCGGTTTTGCATCCTATTTTATGTCGCTGCACAACGGGCCAACCATTGAACTCATGACCGTGCCAGAACTGGCCGATGCGCCGAACGCCGCAGAATTTGTTGGCTGGGCGCATATCGCGATTAATGTCGGAGATGTCGGGGCGGTGGATGAGATGGCAGAAAAAGCCCGTCAGCAGGGCCGGTTAGCCAGCGCCGCGCGATGGACGGGGGATGGTTTTTATGAAGCCGTGATACTGGACCCGGATAATAACCGTATCGAACTGGTTGCCGGATAAGAAAGGCAGAGAGCCTGTTGCCAGGCTCTCTGTTGAGGTTACGCTTCGAGGCGGAACTGATGCACCGTCTGCGCCAGTTGCTGCGCCTGATCTTCAAGTGAAGTTGCTGCCGCAGCCATTTGCTGCACCAGCGAGGCGTTTTGTTGCGTGACACCGTCCATTTCATTGACGGCAATCGTCACCTGGCTGATGCCTTTGGCCTGCTCATCCGAGGCGCTGACAATCTCATTGATGATGGTCTGCACGGAATTCACCGCCTGCGTCATCTCCTGCATGGTGTGTCCGGCATCGTTCACCAGTTGCACCCCGGCTTCGACGCGTTTGCTGGACTCTTCAATCAACGCGCCGATATCTTTCACCGCGTCGGCGCTGCGCTGCGCCAGGTTGCGCACTTCAGACGCCACCACCGCAAAGCCACGCCCCTGTTCACCAGCACGCGCCGCCTCTACCGCGGCGTTCAACGCCAGGATATTGGTCTGAAAAGCGATGCTGTTAATGATCGCCGTGATATCGCCGATTTTCTTCGCGCTGTCGTCAATTTTCGCCATCGTTTCCACCACCTGACCGACCAACGTTTCACCCCGGCTGGCAATCTGCGTGGCATTGGCGGTAAGCGCCGTCGCCTGGTGGGCGTTGGCGGCGTTATGTTTCACCGTGGCGCTAAACTGCTCCATACTGGCGGCGGTCTGTTCCAGCGCTGCGGCCTGCTGTTCAGTACGCGAAGAGAGGTTAATGTTGCCGCTGACAATCTCGCCGGCGCCCTGGCGCACCGAGTCACTGGCTTCTTTGATCTGCCCGACAATCTGCCGTAACTGCGCCTGCATGGTATGCAGGGCATAGAACAGGCTGCTGCGATCGTTACCTTTCACCGGAATGGTGTTATCGAGTTTGCCGTCCGCGACCGCCAGTGCGATATTCGCCCCTTCCAGCGGCTCGCCACCAATCGGTTTCAACACTTTACGACTGAAGATCAGGCCGAGCAGCGTACACACCAACAGGATGCTGATAACCCCCAGAACAATGGCGTACATCAGTTGACGGTTGGCTGCCGCCATCACCGAACTCACCGGCGCAACGACGCCGAGATACCAGTTATCGGTACTGTTGCCGATAGATACAGGTTGCCAGGTAATCAGCGCTTTTTCGCCGAGGATCGGATCATCTTGTTCCACCACATTACTGGTAAAGCCATCCGTTTTACCAGGGTAAGGCTTGCTGGTCAGGTTTTTATCCGGGTAGGAAATCACCTTCCCGGCAGTAGAGAGCAGCACCGCATAGCCGCCCCCTTCCCACGGTTTGATCTGATTCACTTTCTGCTGCAATGAGGCCAGCGAGATATCCGATGTCACAACGGCATGCAGTTTGCCACCGCTGACAATCGGTGCCGCCACTGAGGTCAGCAGCGTCGGCACGCCGTTATAGGCATAGCTGTAGGGCTCAATTAACGTATCTTTCTGGCTTTTTTGCGGCAGCAGATAGTAGTCGCCCTGGCCCGGCGTAAAGATCGACGTTAACGGGTGGAGCTTAAAATTACCGGACTGATCGTGATCGACAAAGAAGGCGTAGCGGCCTTTGGGTGCCTGATCGGGCTTATCCGCGAACTCTGCATCGCGACCGTCATAGGCGTTATCTTCAAAAATAACCGAGATAGAGAGATAGTCAGGGTTATCGCGCAGGGCGGAGATAAGCAGTTTATCTGCCACCTGGCGGTCGGTGATGCCAGCTTCTGGCAACGCAATCATGCTGTGACCGAGGTTATGCGCCACATCGCGCGCATAGTTCAGTTGCTGCTGGATAGTCAACGCCTGGCTCTGGGCAATTTTTTGCAGGTATTGTTCGGCGCGGTGTTTTTGTTCACTGCTGGACTGCCAGCTCAGTACCCCGATAGTTACCACAAAACCGAGGGTGATGGTGATGGCCCCCGTCAGCAACATTTGCGCGCGGGTGCTCATTTTTTTGGTCACAAATTCTCTGGCCATTACGGCTCTCCTGGAGTCAGCCTTTTACGTTATCTTCCTTTCAGCACGAACTCCCTGTGAGATCTCTATCGGCGTTTATTTTTTGATCTTTAATTGTTGGTGAAAGTGTTATTGCGAGGTAAAAACGCTTTTTAAAGCGAGAAACAGCAGCCTGCATGGGCCAGAAAATGTAGTGGCAGTTAACTTGTCGGTCATCGTCGCTTACCGCAGAGCTTTACGCTGAGGACGCGAGAGATCACGATTTCGATTAAGGCTCAAGAACGCAAGAGAGGCGGCCCCGGCAGCACGCCAGGGCGGGAGGGATCAGCCGCGATCGTCTTTCGGGCCGAGGAAATAGAACCCAAAAGGCAGCGAGCCAATGATGGTGAACATCAGACTGTAGATAGCAACCCATGCGCCCTGCATGATAAACATCGTTACCGTCCAGGATTCCATCGGCAAATTGTACTGATCTTCGACGCCCTCGAAGGTCACTTTCGAAATGACGCTCACGGCAACCAGGAATACAATCACCACCGCAATGATAAATTTTTTCCCCTCGCGGGTACGCAATTTTTCCAGCATATAAACCTCCTGTCATGTGGCTTTTCTGTGCCGCGAGTGTAACCGATCTGCTGCCTGGTTGTTGTGAAAAATCAGGAAAAAAGGCCATTTGCGCGAAACCATGACAAGCCCTGGCGACACCCTGATATTGCTGCTTAAGCCATTAACACGGAGAAAACAATGAGTAAGGAAATCCCGATACGCTGCTTTTCGATAGCCCTGTTTGTGCTGTGCCACTCCGCAGCGGGCTGGCGCGTTCTGCTGCTTAAACGCAGCGGTAAAATGCTTAACGGCCAGTGGTGCCAGATTGCAGGCGGCATTGAACACGGTGAAACGGCCTGGCAAACCGCACTGCGTGAAGCCCGGGAAGAGACGGGCTTACAGCTTAGCGACCTCTATTCCGCCGACTGCTGCGAGCAGTTTTACGAAGCGCACCGCGACGCCATCACCGTCGTGCCGGTGTTTGTTGCGTACGTCGATGAAGCCTGCGAGATAACACTCAACCACGAGCACAGCGAATACCGCTGGGTCAGCTTTGCCGACGCCCGCGAATTGCTCACTTTTCCTGGCCAGCGCAAAACACTTGACTGGGTAAAAACGCATTTCGTGGATAGCGCGCCCTCGCCGCTGCTAAAAATGCCTTCCACGCTTTAAACACGCCATTTTTATACTATTTTTATCGCCGCGTATTTCCTTTTTACGCGGCGTTTATATCAAAATAAAAAGCGCTCTTTTATGCTGAGTTCATCGCCAACAGGCCTCACAGAAAGAAAAATATGAACTCGCTGATGACTATTCCGCTACTGAAAAATATCCGTATCTTTTTTACCACCACACCATTTCCAACACCGTTACATTCGCGATCGGCATTGATGGTTGATCAGGAAATCAGGCTACTTCAGCAGAATTTTTGTCACGAAATCAAAGCGTATCTGAACGAACACCCGCAAACAAAACACGTTGATATTTATCTTAACGATACCCACGGCACATTCCGGGGGAAAAGAGTCACCGTCGAAAATATATTTTCTCTAAGCACGGGTTGTTATTTCCCGCAATCTGTTTACGCCATGGATCGCGAAGGGAAAATAATCACCTCTTCACCCGGCAGACTTATTAACGAAGAACCCGATAATTTATGTTTACCCGTTTCCGGCACGTTACGCCCAAGCGCGCACGATCCGCACCATAACGCGCAATTATTATTAACCATGCTCGACAGCGATAATATGCCGTGGCCGCTTGAGCCAAGAGTCATATTGCAAAATGTGCTGCGTCAGTTTCATCAACATGGCCTTTACCCGGTGGTGGCTGCGGAAATGGAGTTCTACCTTGTAGACCCCGCCGTACAACAGAACCGCCCGCAGGGCTGTTTTCATCTGGCCGTGCCGTCCACCTACTCTGCGTTTATTGAGGAACTGGAAAACATGGCGGCAGCACAACGTCTTCCCTTATCCGGCATCGTTAGCGAAGCCGAAGCCGGGCAGTTTGAACTGAATATGTGCCATTCATCCAATGTCGTGGAGAGTTGCGAGCAGATGCTGGCGCTGCGCAAACTCACCGGTACCGTAGCGGAGAAATTTGGCTATCAGGCCAATTTTATGGCGAAGCCATTCTCAGAACTGGCCGGTAATGGCCTGCATTTTCACGTCAGCCTTAATGATGTAAATGGAGAAAATGTGTTTGCCAGCCCGGCGGAGGCACCCAATGAAATGGTGCGACTCTCCCTTGCCGGCATGCTGGAATTGATGCCCGCGTCGCTGGCGATCATGGCGCCAGGTGTTAATGGGTTCAGGCGGTTGCGTAAGAATCTGTATGAACCGCTTTTTCACTCCTGGGGTTACAACAAACGCAACGCTGCTCTGCGCATTCCCTGCTCTGATGCGCGCAACCGGCGGATCGAATATCGCCTGGCGGGCGCGGACGCCAACCCTTATCTGGTAATGGCGACGTTACTGACGGGCATGTTATACGGCCTGGAACGTATTGATGATGACGCGCTGGCAAACTTCACCCACGCCTCGCCCGATCTGCCGTTATTCCAGCAGCCTGCGCTGGAGGCGTTTCGCCAGTGCGCCTACCTGGCGGACCATTTAGGCAGCGCGTTTTGCGATCAGTGGTATCACGCCAAGCTGGCGGAACTGAACGCGTTTGAGCGCATTGTGACGGCAGAAGAATAGTCTTTCAGCCACTCATTACCGTTGACTTACAGGAGGTTGTTGCGCGGAAGCGTCACATCCCCCTCCCCCAATGGGCGCTGCATCAGAACGGTATCCAGCCAGCGCCCGTGCTTCATGCCGACACTTTTCAGCGTGCCGATAACCACAAAACCGGCACGGCTGTGCAGGCGTAATGAACCTTCATTTTCGCTGTTGCCAACGTTGGCGATGAGCTGGCGGTAACCGTTTTGCTCCGCCCAGGCTACCGCGCGGGCGAGTAGCGCTTTGCCTGCGCCCTGCTGGCGGAAACTGTCATCAACATAGATAGAATCTTCCAGCGTGTACTGGTACGCCCGCCGCTCGCGATAGCGCGATAAATAGCAGTAACCCCGAACCTGCCCTTCATGCACGGCGACATACCACGGCAAGCCGTTGCGGCGGGTTTTCGCCAGCCGCGTACGCATTTCCTCCACGTCCGGCGCTTCGGTTTCGAATGTGGCGTTACCGTGCGTCACGTGATAAGCATAAATCTGCACAATCGCGCTAAGATGATGTTCTTGCGCGTCAATAATTTCCATAACTGTTCCCCGTTTGATGATATCTACAGGCTACCGGTAACGCCGCCCGCGCGGCACCAGGCTGCGCTTATCACCGTTATAAGGAAAACTTTGCCATGCCACACTTCAGCTTTGACCAGTTAGCGACGTTTAAGCTGGTGCTTGCCCGGGGAAGTTTTACCGCCGCCGCAGAGGTGTTAGGCATTTCGCAACCCGCAGTCAGCCTGCAAATCCGCCAGCTTGAACAGGCATTGCACGTTCGCCTGATTGAACGTTCCGGGCGCGGTCTGCGCGCCACCGCCGCCGGAGAAACCTTTCTGGCGCATTGTGCGGAGATCGAAAATGCCGTCAGCGCCGCGGTGCAGTCAGTGTCGCAGCATCAGGACGCTATTAGCGGCAGCGTGACAATTGGCACCGGCGCGACGACCTGTATTCACCTGTTGCCGCCACTGCTGCAAAAGTTGCACCGCGATTTCCCGCTACTGTCTGTCGGGGTGCGCACCGGCAACACCAGTGATATCGTGCGCGCGGTGGAAGAAAACCGTATCGATATCGGCCTTGTAACGCTGCCCGCCAACGGGCGCAATCTGGCGATTTCACCGTTATTTACCGAAGAATTTGTGGTGATCACTGCACAAGACGCTGACGGCGTTTCATTGCCGACGCCGGCAACGCTTGCGCACCTTCCGCTGATTGTTTTCGAATCCGGCAGCAGTACGCGCCTGCTTATAGAACAGTGGTTTAGCGCAGGCGGTGTCACCCTCGCACCGGTGATGGAGCTGGGCAGTATTGAAGCGATAAAACGCATGGTGCGCGCCGGGTTGGGTTACAGCATTGTGCCCGGCGTGGCGGTTCAGGCTGAAGAAGACCACCAGGGTCTGCGCGTACAATCGGTGCAGCCGCCGCTCCAGCGCCAGTTAGCACTGGTGATGCGTCAGGATAAAGTGGTGAGCCGGGGAATGCGGGAAGTGTTGAATGGCCTGCAACAGGCGGGCATCACGCCCGCCGGATAAAACACCTATCAGAAGTCGTAACTCATTGAGACTTTTACGGTACGCGGATCGCCCTGGTAAATATAGGTGCCGTTGTCTTCAACGCTGGCCCAGTATTTCTCGTTGGTGACGTTATCCACGCCCACGCGCCAGACCATCTCGTTTTTCTCCGCATTCAGTTGCATACGGTAGCGCAGGCCAAGATCGAGGGTGGTGTAACTGTCGAGTTTGCGGGTATTGGCGGTGTTTACATATTGCGAGCCGGTATAGTTCACGCGTGCCGTGGCGGTCAGGCCATCGACCGGTTTGATGTCATACTCGGCCCCCATCACCCCGTAGAATTTCGCCACACCAATTGGTCGGTTACCCTGATTAATGCCATCTTTGGTTTTCGTTAGCTCCGCATCCAGCCAGGTCGCGCTGCCATTCAGGCGCAGACCGAGCACCGGCTCCCCAAACAGATTCAACTCCACGCCACGGTTACGCTGCTCACCGTCCAGCCCGTAAACATTGGTCGTGCTGTTAAGAATGCCGGTCGGCTTTTTGATTTCAAACAACGCCAGCGTACCGCCAATGCGGCCAAAGTCCGTTTTCACGCCAATTTCGTTCTGTTTAGAATGCGCAATCCCCACGCTTTGATAGCGGTTTTCCGCCGTCTTCGGCGCCACGCCGCCCGGTTGTAGCGCTTCGGTATGGTTGGCGTAGAAAGAGACAACATCCCACGGCTTATAGACCACACCGTACGTCGGCATCCAGCGATCCTGGGTATAACGCGCAGTGGTGGTTTCCGCACCGGTGGCATTGCTGTAGTTGCGCACCCACAGTTTCTGGTGACGCGCGCCCACGGTAAACAGCAGCCGGTCCTCGAATACACCGAGCGTGTCGCTCAGCGTATAACCCTGCGAGCGGTAGCGCGCGGTTGTCAGCGGGTCACTGTAGTTGCCGCTATGGGTTAAATTGTCCGGCAGCGGGATCGCAGAGGGATCATAAATGTTCACCACCGGCAGATTTTTTTGATCGGACTGAGTCCAGGCCACGCGGTCACGCTTGATGTTCGCCGAATAACCTACATTCACTTTATGGGAAACAAAACCGGTATCGAAGTTACCGCGCAACCCGGCCATGCCACTCCAGGAGTCGGAAATCCGCACCGTATCCATGCGGCTGAAAGTGGCGTCACCGTTTTTATTAAACAGTTTAGGCGCGCCATAGGTGCCGTCTTCATGAGCATGTTGGCCGCCAAACGCGCCGTAAGCTGTCCAGTCATCGGTGAGATCGTATTCGGCGCGCGCCAGGCCAAATTCGTTCTCAATATCACTGTGCGCCCAGCGCTGGCTGTAGTTTTTACGGGTATCCGGCAGCGTCGGAATAAAGTCGACGGCGCTGATATTGACGCCCATTTCGCCGCCGTGAACCGTTTTGTTCTGGTAACCGAGATCCAGCGACGTGCGCAAGCGCTCGCCACGATAATCGAGGCCAATTGACGCCGCCGTCGTGCGGCGATGATCGTCTTCTACCGCAGCATCCCCTTCGCGATGCAGCAAATTCATGCGTACGCCGAACTGGTTGTTATCACCGTAGCGACGCCCCACATCCAGCGAACCACCGACTTGTGAGCGAGTGGTGTAATCGACACCCACGCGGGTGAGCGGCGTATCCTCGGCATGTTTCGGTTCGAGGTTAATCATGCCGCCTACACCCGAACCCGCAGAACCGTTCATCAGCGCGTTCGAACCTTTAAAAATCTCCACGCGCTCCAGCATCTGGGTATCGACAATCTGGCGCGGCACAATGCCCGCCAGCCCGCCCATCAGCATGTCGTCGCCATCAAGCTGGAAGCCGCGAATACGGTACGTTTCGGCAAAGTTGCCGTAACCCTGGCCAACCTGCACGCCGGCATCGTTGCTAACGACATCGGCGATAGTCTTTGCCTGTTGATCCTGCACCAGCTTCGAGGTGTAACCGATGACGTTAAACGGCACATCCATCGCTTTTTGCTCGCCCAGCACGCCAAGGCGGCCGCCGTGCGCCACTTGTCCGTCCAGAAACGCGGGAACCAGTTCACTGCCGCCGGGCCTGAAATCACTGCCGGCAGCGGACTGCACAACAATGGTTTCTTCATGCGTGGGTTTTACGCTGGCGTCAGCCGTCGCTGCCTGTGCGTTATGCGCGACCGCGCCAATGACCAGCGCAAGCAAGGTCTTGCGCAAAGGTATCGAATGTTTTTTGCGGTTATTCATCATTATTAACTATTGAAATAAAAAGAAATGGCCCGTTTCCAGGCCAGCGTCATTACTTGTTCAGATCGATCCTGACGACACTATCCGGGCCGTTGGTGGAGTGATCTTTGTTAAACGCCTGTTTGACGGTGACAAACAGCGTCTGGCCATCGGCGGAAAGCAGCAGGCTGTTCGGATGCGGCGGCAGCTCCCAGCGCTGTTTTACGGCATAGCTGGTTGCATCAAGGCTCAGCACTTTGCCGGACTCACGCTGGGTAATATAGATTTCATGGCGTTTAGCGTTGAATTTCACCGCCAGCGCATCGCCCTCAAGCTGTTTCACGATTTTGCCGCTGTGAATATCCAGCACCAGCGTGGTTTTGGCTTTTGAATTATCGGTGACGAACAAGCGGCCGGTGGCCTCATCTTCAGCGATATTCAACAGCAGCGCCGGTTTGTCGCCCAACGGTTTCCAGCGTTGCTCGATACGGTTATTGCGCGGGTTGACCACCAGAATTTCGCCGCCACCATTCGCCACATACAAACGTTGCGTCTGCGCAGAGAAGTGCAGGCCGGTCACCCATTTGCCCGCGTTTTTGATACGCGCTTTGACCTTCAGGGTTTTCGCGTCGACCACCCACACCAGCGCCGGATCGGCAACGGCGCCGATATATAAATTGCCGTTATGCAGCACAATTTCACGCGCACCGTAGGGCAGGCCTTTTTCGTTGCGTTCCGGGAACAATGTGCGGGAAAGCACTTTGCCGTTGCTGGTGTCGATAGCGCTCACGCCGCCGTCCAGCGAATTGGTGACATACACGGTTTTGCCATCCGGAGAGAGAGCCATGCCAAAGTTTTTCAGGTCGGTGTGAGTCGCGCCGAGGGTTGTTAGCGTTTTCGGATCCAGTTTGTAAACCACCCCGCCCTGCACATCTTTAAAGCCTTCCGCGCTGGCAACATACAGCGCATCGCCCTGCGGGCTGAGCGCCATTTCATACAAGCCGCTGGTAAGAGAGCGTTTCACCACATTTTCAGGTAGCTGCGCCGCCGCAGGTTTTGCTGCTGGTGCTGCAGGCTGTGCACTGGTGATGTTATGTGCGCTGCAACCGGCAAGCGTCATCGCCGCCAGCAGAGCCAGCACGGAGGTGTTCATCTTCATGGGAGATCCTTTACCGTTAATGTCATCAAGGCAGACGAGCGCCCACGCCACGCATCATGTGCGCGATCGTTTGATGAGGGCAGATTCGGCCCGGCGCAGCTCGTCACGGCTTTTCAGTGTTCCCTGTCAGCCTTTACGCTCACTATTATTGCGGGGAAGATCCTTGCTGCGCCCACAAACACTAAAGAGAATGAGAACTATACGCATTCTTTACTTTCGAGCAAGAACTATCGTTTCACTTCGCTGTCGTGGGGATAAATTGAGCGGTAAAAAAAAGCGAAAAGCGCCGGATATGCAGACATCCGGCGTGAACAGTGGGGAAATTACAGACCGAGCGCTTTCTCAACGGCCGGTTGTGCAGGTTGACCGTCGCGCGTGGTAACACCCGCGAGCCACGTTTTTAACAGTTCCGGACGTTGTGCCAGCTCGGCTTTCGCCGCCGCGTTGACATCTTCTTGTTTATCCAGCACGCGGGTGATTACTGCGTTTTCAAGCGCGACATCAAACTTCAGCTGGCTATAAAAACGATTAAGGTTCGGGCAATCGGTGGCGAAATCTTTGCGTGTCACCGTGTTTACCGTCGCGCTACCATAATTCGCACCAAAGTAGCTGTCGCCGCCGCTCAGGTAGGCCAGCTTAAAGCGCGTGTTCATGGCGTGCGGCTCCCAGCCTAAAAAGACGATCCACTCTTTGCGTTCCACTGCGCGAGTCACTTGCGCCAGCATGCCGCTCTCGCTCGATTCCACTAGTTGCCAGTTTTGCAGGCCGAAATCATGTTTATCGAGCATCTTTTTCAGGTTTTGGTTGGCCGGCGCGCCCGGCGCAATCCCATAAATCTTATGGTGAAATTTATCGGCGTACTTTTGCAGGTCGGCGAAATCTTTCACTCCGGCTGCGGCAACATAATCCGGCACCGCCAGCGTAAAACGCGCTGCAGGCAGGTTTGCGCCGATCACCTTAATTGCGCCGTCGGCGGTAAATTTACCGATCACCGGCTCCTGCGCAGGCATCCAGTTACCCAGAAAAACATCCACCTGGCCGGTTTTCAGCCCCTGAAAAGCCAGCGCCACAGAGAGATTCTGCACTTTTTGCTGGTAACCCAGCGCGTTAAGCACCACGCCAGAAAGCGCATTGGTTGAGGCAATATCCGTCCAACCCGGATCGGACTGGGTCACCGTCGCGCAGCGCTCAGCGTCGGCGGCGAAAACGTTCAGTGAAACGCTGCCAGCCAGCGCCAGCAGTAAAAGTTTGCTCACAGTGTGATTCATTGTTATTTCCCGGCCGGTTGTTTTAAAGGGTGCGGATAACGGGCAAAAGCTTCCTGTTCATCCAGCGTTTGGTGGTTACGAATGTAGCGCTGCGACGCATCCTGCTGCGGCTGGAAATCCCATTTTGGAATGGCATCGCGTCCGGCGATGCGGGTTAAAAAGAGCCGCCGCTTCTGGCTTGCCAGCACCTGCTCACGCAGCGCCGCCACATCCCAGTGCGCGTCCACTTCAGCGGCAAAAGCATCTGCCACCGTCTGGTATTCGTTGTGTGTCGCCAGGTTTTCGCGCTCATGGGGATCGCGTTGCAAGTGGAATAACTGCGGCGCTTCGCTAAAAGAGTGAATGTATTTCCACGGGCCACGGCGGATCATCAGCATCGGTCCCAGCGCGCCTTCGGCAAGGTATTCGCTATACGCCCCATCCGGGCCATTTTCGCCGCGCAAATGCGCCACCAGGCTGTTGCCATCGAGCGGGGCTATCGCCTGCGCTTTGCGGTCTTCTCCGCTTGCCAGTTCAACCAGCGTCGGTAGCAGATCCACCAGCGACACGCTTTGTGCGATACGCTTCGGCGTAAACCGCGCCGGGTTATGCACAATAAATGGGATACGCACCGCATTCTCGAAGAAAGTCATTTTGTACCACAGGCCGCGTTCACCTAACATTTCACCGTGATCGGCGATTACCAGCACCACGGTATTTTCCGCAAGCCCGGTGTCCTGCAAGGTTTTTACTACCTCGCCGAAACAATCATCCACATACGCCAGTGCACCATAATAGGCGTGACGCGCGCGGCGAATGTGGTCGTCGGTAAGCAGCCCTTCCTCCAGTTGATACATCGCTCGCAAGCGTGCCGAATGCGCGTCGTCTTCCACGTCTTCACGGCGTGTTTGCGGCAGATCGATATCCTCTTCGCGAAAACGATCGAGATAGCGACGCGGAATGGCGAACGGATCGTGCGGATGAGTCAGCGACAGCAGCAACATAAAAGGCTGTTCCGACGGCCGACGTGCGGCATCATATAAACGCTGGCGTGCGAGAAACAGCGCTTCGTCATCAAAATCAAGCTGGTTGGTACGCACACACTCCCCCGCTTCCAGCACCGAACTCATGTTGTGATACCAGTCAAGACGGCGCTCCGGGCGCTCCCAGTCCGGCGTCCAGCCGAAGTCTGCCGGGTAGATATCGGTGGTCAGGCGTTCGTCAAACCCGTGGAGCTGATCCGGACCGCAGAAATGCATCTTGCCGGAAAGCCAGGTACGGTAACCCTGCTCGCGCAGGTAGTGACAAAAGGTCGGTGAATCGGCATGAAACTCGGCGGCATTATCATAAACGGCGTTGCGTGAAATAAATTGCCCGGTCATCAATGCGGCGCGCGACGGCGCGCACAGCGGACTATTACAGTAGGCAGATTCAAATACCACCCCTTCGTTGGCTAATTTATCAATATTCGGTGTCAGACTAACCTTATTCCCATACGTTTTTAATGCGCTGGCCGTTAATTGGTCGGCCATAAGAATAACGATATTCGGTTTCTTTATAAGCATGCGACATCCAAAAATAAAATAGACGTAAAAAACATGATACGTTTATCTCACGCGTATATTCCCCTGTGAAGGGGTTATTTCTTTATCATGAAATAAGGTGGAATTATGGCAGATAAATTACAACTTCCGCCTTTACAGGCGCTGGTGGTATTTGAGGCGGCGGCAAGATTAGGTAATTTCACCGCCGCCGGAAATGAGCTGGGGCTTTCCCAGCCGGCGGTGAGCCAGCGCATTCAAATGCTGGAAAACCGGCTTGATGCCCCGTTATTTGAGCGGCGGCATCGCGGCGTACAGTTAACCGAGTCCGGCCATAGTCTGTACCTGATTGTACGCAGCAGCCTGAGCGACATCAGCGAGCAACTGGAGCGCACCCGGCGCAAGCGCAACGTGCTGCGCATCGACACCGATATGGGTTTTGCCAGCTACTGGCTGCTACCGCGAATGGAGCGTTTGCAGGCGCTGATCCCCGGCGTGGAAGTGCAGGTTACCACCTCGCCTAATGACTACAATTTTCGCGACAGCAATGCCGATCTGGCTATCTATTTTGGTCAGGGAAATTGGCCGGGAACGCAGACCCAGCGCCTGTTTCCGGAAATTGTGTTCCCGGTCTGCACCCCGGAAATAAAGCAAAAAATGGGGGAAAACATGCAGACGGAAGCGCTACTACGTTATCCGCTGTTAAAGCTGCCGGAAACCCGTCCGCAGCGCTGGATAAGCTGGGAGGACTGGTTCCGCTACCACCAGATTTTCGGCCAGAGCCATAGCGCCTCGCGTACGTTTAATGCTTACTCGCTGGTTATCCAGGCGGCGCTGGAAGGCCAGGGCATTGCCCTTGGCTGGCAGCCGTTAATTGCGCCATTTATTACTCATCAGCAGTTAGCGCAGTGCGGCCCGGCGGTGCGAACCGAGCGCGGTTATTATCTTATTTCTGCCAGCCATAAACCGATTTCCGCCCAGCAGGAAAAAGTCAAATCATGGTTATTAGATGAAGCCTGGGGCTTTCATGAAAACACAACGTCAATTGCCGTTTTTTAAATAAGCTCATGCAGAAAAAGCATATCAGCAAAGTTAAAATAAATACTCCGGTCAATTCTTTTACGTTAGTGTGAACGCGAAACCCCAAAATAAAGCAAACATTATGTCGCAACCTTTATTTGAGTTACGCGCAGTGGATAAAGACTATTATTCCACACGTCGAAAAAGTATTTTTTCACGCCGGGAAAAAAGCGTACCGGTAAAAGCCCTGCAAGATATTCATTTGCAGATTTTTGCCGGTGAGATTTTTGTCATTGTGGGCTTATCCGGCTCGGGCAAATCGACCCTGCTGCGCACCTTAAATCATCTCATCCCGGCCACTTCTGGCGACGTCACTTTTCAGGGACGTGCGCTGGCAACGTTGTCTGAGCATGAGCTGATTGCGCTGCGCCGCCAGCATATGAGTATGGTGTTTCAGTCTTTTGCGCTATTTGATGAGCGCACGGTACTGGAAAATGTCGCCTTCGGTCTTGAAGTTGCCGGTATTCCGCGTGAAGCGCGGGAAGCCAGGGCGCTGACCATGCTGGAGAAAGTGGGCCTTGCACAGGTTGCTGAGCAGTATCCGCACCAGCTTTCTGGCGGCATGCAGCAGCGCGTTGGGCTGGCGCGGGCGCTGGTGGTAGAACCGACGGTGCTATTAATGGATGAAGCGTTTTCCGCACTGGATCCGATTATCCGCCGCGAAATGCAAAGCCTGCTGCTGATGCTACAGACGGGCTCGCAACGCACCATCGTCTTTGTCACTCACGACATGGAAGAGGCGCTACGGCTGGGTTCGCGCATCGCGATAATGGAAAAAGGCAAACTGGTACAGGTAGGTAAACCCGAAGTGCTGATAAACGCCCCTGCTACACCTTATGTGCGCCACTTTTTCTCCGGGGTGGACGTTTCCCGCTGGCAACTGGCGGAAAACTACGCCGATATCTGGGGCACTCGTTAAGGAATACCATGGCTTACCCATTAGATTTTAGTAGGCAGATTGATGATGCTGTCCACGCGTTACTGGCAAATGCGGGCGGGCTTTTCGACGGCATCGCGAGCGTTATTGATCTGTTTGCCGGTGGTCTTGAACAGTTGATTAGCGCGCTCTCGCCGTGGGGGTTGGTGGTGCTGGCGGTCGGGCTTGGCGCGTGGCGCATCGGCAAAGGATTTGCGCTGTTCGCGCTACTGGCAACCCTGTACATCATCTATAGCGGCTACAGTGAACATGCTGCAATTACGCTGGCGCTGACACTCTCCTCCACCTTTTTTAGCCTGCTGCTCGGTATTCCGCTTGGGATCTGGAGCGCGCGGCGAGCAACGGTGGGCAGCATTGTGCGTACCCTGCTCGATTTTATGCAGACCATGCCTGCGTTTGTTTACCTGATCCCGGCCACCATTTTGTTTGGCCTTGGTCGCCCGCCGGGTATTTTCGCCACGATCCTGTTTTCGATGCCACCGGTAGTGCGCTTAACCGACTTAGGGATCCGCCAGGTCAACACTGCACGGCTGGAAGCGGGGATCGCCTTTGGTTGTACGCCGTGGCAACTGTTGTGGAAGGTGCAACTTCCGGCCGCGCAGCCGTCAATTATGGCGGGCATCAATCAGACCATCATGATGGCAATGTCGATGGTCATCATCGCCTCAATGGTCGGCGCTGGCGGGCTGGGCAACGATATTCTCAGCAGCATTCAACAACTGGAAATCGGGCTTGGGTTGCAAAGCGGTATTGTAGTGGTGCTGATGGCGATTTTGCTGGACCGATTATCCGCCAGCTTTGCCCGCCGCCCGGCTCATCAATAACCGCGTAATTTTGAACGTTGCCAGGCGCCGTCGACCAGCTCGGCGGCAGCCTGCACCTGGTCGCGAAATGGCGCGCCAAAGGTTTCCATCAGCGCGGCGTGTCGGGTGAGAAAACGCATCCCTTCGTCGTTGCCGGCAATGCTCTCCAGAAACCAGTCTGGCACATCTTTTTTCATGCACAGCTCGCACAGCGAGGCGGTGAATTGCGCACGCTGCGCGACATCATTTATCCAGGAAGGTTGCTGGTTATCCATCTCGCTGGCCACGGTCGCTTCCAGAGCGCGCTGCGAGCGGCGGTAATATTCGCGGATCTTCGCCGAACTCCACGCTTTGCCAAAGAACAACAGCAATATTGGCACTACACACCAGAAGAGGGTCATCGCTTACTCGTTGTCTGTTTTTTCGCGCAGAGGATAGTACTGACAAAACCTGACAAAAGCATTAGCCGGGATCACTGTTTTGCCCGGCGGCGCCGGGCAGGCGGGAAAAACGTGCGGCGCTTAACGCTGCATTCTCCAGCGTTTAACGGTCACTTTCTCAAGGCTGGCGAAGACCACGCCTTCCACCAGTAAACCAATGGCGATCACCGTTACCAGCCCGGCGAATACGCGGTCGGTGAACAGCTCGTTGCGGTTCTGGAAAATATACCAGCCCAGCCCGCCCTGTCCGCTGGACGCACCAAATACCAGCTCGGCGGCAATCAGTGTGCGCCAGGCAAAAGCCCAGCCAATTTTTAAACCGGAGAGGATCGCCGGAAGCGAGGCCGGGATGAGGATCGTCAGCACGTAACGTGGCCCGCTCAAGCCATAGTTGCGCCCCGCCATGCGCAATGTCTCCGGCACACCGCTAAAACCAGACCAGGTATTGAGCGCAATCGGCCACATCACCGAATGCACCAGCACAAAGATCAGGCTCGCATTCCCCAGACCAAACCACAGCAGCGCCAGCGGCAACAGCGCAATCGCCGGCAGCGGGTTGAGCATCGCCGTTAACGTGCTAAGCAGGTCACGGCCAAACTGTGTTGTCACCGCCAGCGCACTGGCGACCAGCGCCAGCAGGCTGCCAATCAAATAACCTTTCAGCAAAATACTCAGTGAGTTAATGATTTTTTCCGGCAGTTCGCCGTTACGCATATCTTCACTGAAAGCGTGCCAGGTTTGTAGCACGCCCGGCAGCATCAAGTCGTTATGCTGTACCCGCGCCGCCACTTCCCACAGCGCCAGTACCAGCAGCACAATCAGCGACTTGCGCAGCCACGCCTGATTCCACAAGCGCTGGCTTAGCGGTAACGGTATTTCAACCGGCACATTGCGCAGCGGCGGCAGTTCGCGTTCAAATTCAGGACGAATGTACGGTGGCTGCGACATAAGCCGGCTCCTTGTCAGATGAGGGGGATGCGCCAGCGCCACCAGCCGGAAACAGCAGATCATGGATATGCTGCGCCGCCTGCTGGAACGCTTCGCTACCGAATTCATTAAGCGTGAACTGATGGCAGTTCAGTTCTGCCCTGACCCGCCCGGGATGCGGCGAGAGCACCAGAATACGGCTGCCGACCACCAACGCTTCTTCAATTGAGTGGGTGACAAACAGCAGCGTAAAACGCTCCTCTTCCCATAACGCCAGCAACTCTTCTTGCATCGTGCGCCGTGTCAGCGCGTCGAGTGCAGCAAACGGTTCGTCCATCAGTAAAATGCGCGGCTTCATTGCCAGCGCCCGCGCAATCGCCACGCGCTGTTTCATGCCGCCGGAAAGCATATGCGGCATCACATCGGCAAAATCCGCCAGCCCGACTTTGCCCAGAAAATGCAGCGCCGCCTCTTTCGCCTGTGCGCGGTTCGCTTTGCGGCTCGCCAGGAGCGGGAACATGACGTTTTCCAGTACCGTTTTCCACGGCGGCAGTTGGTCGAACTCCTGAAACACCATCATCCGTTCAGGTCCAGGTGCGGTGATAACGTCGCCCTGCAAGACAATTTGCCCGCTGCGCGGCGCGAGAAAACCGCCCGCCGCTTTCAGCAGGCTCGATTTTCCACAACCAGATGGTCCGAGCAGAATAAAACGGTCGCCAGGCCAGACGTCGAAACTGACATCATGGGTCGCGCGCACCTGCCGCTCGCGGGTGCGGTACTCAATATCGACGTGGCTGACTTGTAATAGCGGCCCGTCATGCGGATGCATTGCCATCGTTGCCTCCTGAGGTTAGCTGCCCGGGTTTTCCCACGCTTCGCTGAAGAAGTACGCTTTCCACGAGTCGGCTTTGTTTTTCAGTACGCCCAGCTCATGCAGTTTTTCCGCATACACACCGGTGCGTTCCGGGGAGACGGTGAAGCTTATTTCCGGGTCATTGACGATTTTCTGCACCAGCGGTAATGGCAGACGAGATTTTTCCACACGAATATAGGTTTCGGCGGCGGCGTTCTTATCCGCATTAATGATTTTCGCGGCTTCGCTCAGCGCGCGATAAAAAGCTTTATAGGTTTTCGGGTTCTCGTCGTGGAATTTCTGCGTGGTATAAAGCACGTTAAACGTTGCCTGTCCGCCTAATACGTCATATGAACTCAAGATTTTATGCACGTTGCTGTGTTCGAGAGCCTGATACTGAAACGGCGGGCTGGAGAAATGGGTGGTAATTTCTGATCCTCCGGCAATTAACGCCGCGCTGGCGTCCGGGTGTGGCAGGCTAACACTGATATTATCGAAGCGTTTAAAATCTGCATCGCCATATAATTTAGCGGTTTCAATCTGTAATGTGCGGGACTGAAAACCGACACCAGCAGCCGGCACCGCAATGCGATCTTTATCGCTCAAATCTTTAATGCTTTTCACCTCCGGGTTATTACTGAGCAAATAATTTGGCATTGAACCGAGGGAAGCAATGGCCTTCACGTTCTGCTTACCTTTGGTGCGATCCCACAGCGTCAGCAGCGGCGGTACGCCTGCAGAAGCGACATCCAGCGCGCCGGAAAGCAGCGCTTCATTCATTCCCGTAGCGCCAGAGATAGTGCGCCAGTCAACGGTAATATCCAGCCCCTCTTTTTTACCCTCTTTTTCGATAAGTTGCTGGTCGCGTACAACATCAAGAATTAAATAACCAATACCAAATTGCTGCGCAATGCTGATTTTCCCTTCGGCAAATGCCGAATGCGCAATGCCGCTTAAGGTAAAAAGCGCCAGCGCTCCGGCGAGCGTTTTGTTTATTGTATTCATGCCTGTCCCCAGTTTTTTAATTTTTCAAACGAAAATGATTGGCTGGTGGGATAAGAAAATGGAAATGATTTAATCAGTAATGCTTAGTTAAAAAATCACAATGAGATGTTACTCATCGCTTTATTCATGCGGCAGGAAAAGATAGTTATTTTTAATGGTTAGGCACGTTCTGCATCGTCGTTATAGTCGAAAACTCCTCTTTATTATCCTTAGTGAGTTAAGGGATTATGCCGCTATTTTCACATCAGCAGTTACGCGCGCTGCTGCAACAACACCTGCTGCGGGTGAATACCGCGCCTGAAATTGCGCAGAAAGTTGCTGATAACCTGGTGGAAGCGTCGTTAAAAGGCCACGACTCGCACGGCGTGACACTGCTTCCTCGGTATATTCGCGCCATCCTGGCCGGCGATTTGAACGCCAATGCCAGCCTGCAAACGGTACGTGAAGAAGGCGCGATCCTCTCTTTTGACGGCAACCACGGTTTTGGTCAGTTGCTGGGCGAGCAAGCAATGGCGGCAGGCATCGCCCGCGCAGAACAGTCTGGCGTGGCGATTGTCGGCTTAGCCAATTCACACCACCTTGGCCGCATTGGCGCATGGGCGGAACAGGTCGCCGCTGCCGGGCTGGTGTCTATCCATTTTGCTAACGTTGCCGCGCCATCAGCAGTGCTACCGTTTAATGGGCTGCACGCCAGGCTCG
The DNA here is from genome assembly GCF_016620385.1 of Kosakonia sp. LAM2021. Lineage (NCBI taxonomy): Bacteria > Pseudomonadati > Pseudomonadota > Gammaproteobacteria > Enterobacterales > Enterobacteriaceae > Kosakonia > Kosakonia sp. LAM2021. The sequence goes on along the minus strand of NZ_JAENHT010000001.1, from coordinate 190,234 downwards.
GCACGAACCCGTTTTGCGTGGGCGTGCCGCTGCCGGGACGCCCGCCGGTGGTGCTGGATTTCGCGACCAGCGCGATTGCCGGGAATAAAGCCCGCATCGCGTGGAATGAAAGGCGATCCATCCCGGAAGGCTGCGCCGTGGATGCTCACGGGCAACCAACAACCGATCCGGGTGTATTAATGACGGAACCGCGCGGCGCATTGTTGCCGTTCGGTGGGCATAAAGGCGCAGGGTTATCGCTGATTTGCAGCCTGCTCGGCGCAGCGTTGACCGGCGGTGAAACGGAAAGCCACCAAATCCCGCCGCGCGCAGGGATCATCAATAATATGTTGTCGATTCTTTTCGACCCACAAAAGCTGGGGGCGGGTGAGCAATATCAGCACGCACTGCTGGCGCAGATCGACTATCTGCGCGAAGGGCAAGAAGAGCGGGATGTGCAAATCCCCGGCGAGCCGGAACGACGTGCGTACACCCGTCGCCAGCACGCAGGTATTTATATTGATGATGTGAGCTGGCGCGAATTTCTTGAACTCGAGGCATTAAATCAGTGAAGTCGCACAAAAGTTGGGGTTGACCGAAAAGATGATAAAGATTATCTTTCGCATTACCGAATAGTTGAGCAAATCACTCAAGTATTCGGTACGACATTGCTCACATTGCTTCCAGTATTATTTGCCCGCCTGACAAGTGCGGGCTTTTTTTTATCCCCTCTCCTCTCGCCGCCGCAGATATGACTGTGGTTTCGCTTAGGGAGCAATAATCTCCCGTTATTCATTGGCTTACTTAATTGAAATCAAACCGTCACAAACCCGCCTTAACCTAAGATTATTCTTATATCGGGATGCTGTTTGAATCATGGATATACCGCTCTCTTCGCGACAGCTTAATGCTGGTATCTTGCGCCTTGCCGTCCCGCACGTGACACCGGATGCCAATAATGTGCAGGTCATGTCACTGTTCAATGAACACAAATCATTGATTGGCCTGCCGGTACTGGAAAATAACCGTCCTATTGGCATGATTAACCGGCATATTTTTCTGTCGCAGATGAGCCGTCCGTTTTTTCATGAACTGTATGATCAGAAAAGCTGCATCGCGTTTATGGATAAAAACCCGCTGATTGTCGATGCCGATTCCGGTCTCGAATATCTGTCCGAGCGGGTGATCGAAACCGGCGACAAAGCCGTCACCGAAGGGTTTATCCTCACCCAGCAGGGGCAATACATCGGTATTGGCCTGGGCATTGACCTTATCCGCACGGTATCTGATTTACAGGCCAAACAGCATCTGCAAATTATGCAAAGTCTTGAATACGCGCGCATTATTCAGGAATCCATGCTGAGCCGATCGCGCAATACCATTGAAAAAACGCTGGATGACTGGTGCCTGCACTGGCACCCGCGCGACTGCGTTGGCGGCGATATCTATGCTTTTCAGCACGTGGAAAATGGCTGGTTGATGGTGCTGGCGGATTGCACCGGGCACGGCGTTCCCGGCGCGTTTATGACCTTTATTTTCTCCTCGGCGCTGGAAAAAGCGCTCAGCCTCGCCCCTGCGAACGCGCCGGAACAATTGCTCAGCCTGATCAACCAACATATCAAACAGACGCTCAGCCAGGTGCATCCTTCTGCCGATCGCAGCCAGTCCAACGATGGCTGTGACGCCCTTGTTCTGTTTGTCGACACGCAACATGAGCAGGTTAGTTGGGCGAGCGCGCGGATGCACGCTTTCGTGCTCAGCGCGGAAAAAGACAGCGCAGCAACGCTTGAAAGCTGCCGCAAAGGTGTCGGCTACACCGACACACCGGTGGATTACCAGTGGCAGCGCTACCAGGCTCCATTGTGCCGTGGCGACACATTCTTAATTGTTTCTGATGGCGCGACCGACCAGCCAGGCGGCCCGCGCAAGGTAATGTTTGGCAAAAAACGTATTCAGTCACTGTTAGCGCAAAACCGCACGCTGCCGATGCCTGCACTTTCCGACGCCCTGCTCGCGGCGCTGAAAGCCTGGCAGGGTCAGCAGGCGTCGCGCGATGACATGACGTGGTTTGGTTTTCGCTGGTGAATAACATGCAAATAAACGACCTGCAGGTCAAAGAAGCCGTTCTGTTACCCCTTTTTACGCTGCAACGGCAAAACGCCGTTGAGCTTTTTTATACGGGCTATTTTTCCCAGCAGCATATTGTTTCGCTGGGCGAAGTCATTCGCACATGGCTGGATAAACATGAATCCTCAGCGATAACACGCAGAAAGTTGTTCTCAGCTTTTATCGAGATGGGGCAAAACATTGTGCGCTACTCCTCAGACGACCGGTATTTATCGACTGAACAGCAAGAGCTGCGCTTCGGTTCGGTCTGCTTTCATATGGATCAAACCCACTATTACCTCGAAACCGCAAACCTGGTGGGGCCGGAAGCGTCCTCGTTATTGCAGACAAATCTCGATGTGTTGCGCGGTATGTCGCAGGCGGAGATCCGCGATGCCTGGAAACAGGGGCTACGCAGTGAAGCTCCTGTCACCAGTAAAGGCGCGAACATTGGTTTGTTGACCATGGCGCGGGACACCAGCCTGCCGCTGGAATATCGCATTCACCCTCTGGCGGCGAGTTCTCTGTCCGCCTTTCACTTAAAGGCAACGTTCTGCCATGACTGATATGACACTGACGCCGGCTATTGAATTGCCCGCCACCGCCGCGACGCCGGAGGTGAAATTTGATTTTGCCACCCAACACCTGATGCTGAAAGGCGAAGCTTACCCGGAAAATGCCGCCGCATTTTTCCGCCCGCTGATGGATGCACTGGAAGGCTGGTTGCAGACTGGCCAGCAGACGCACTCGCCGCTCCAGTTGCATGTGGCACTGAGCTACTTCAACAGCTCCAGTACCAAACTGCTATTTACGCTGTTCGAAAGCCTGAATGATTACGCCAGAGGCGGCGCGGCGTGTGAGCTGTACTGGTACTATGACGCCGAAGACGATATCTCCGAGGAGTTTGGCCAGGAGCTGCGCATCGATTTCCCGTCGCTGGCCGTTTTTCTTATCCCGGACATTAACGCATGTTAGATATCAATGAGCTATTCAAGGAGGATTATTCCGTTCTCGAAGATGCCCGCCTGGCCGCTGCTGACGACAGGCTGACGGCCGATGTCTGCCGCGAAAAATTGTGGGCGGTGGCAAAAAACTACCAGCGGCTGATCCGCGAATCGTATCGCCTGATTTCGCGCAGTGATCGCGCCGAGCGCGAGCTGAATCGCATGAATGAGCAGTTGCAACAGCTGGCGGCACGCCTTGAATATGAGGCGACGCACGACCCGCTGACCGCCGTGTTTAACCGCAGCGCAATCATTAATCACATTAACCAGGGGCTGACGACCGGCCATGTGGCGCTGATCCTGCTCGATATTGATCATTTCAAACGCATTAATGATGAATATGGCCACCCGATGGGCGACCGCGTGATTTGTGCGCTGGTGGCGCGTATTCGCCGCGCCGTGCCGCAAAGCGCGGCGATTGGTCGCGTCGGCGGCGAAGAATTCACCATTGTGCTGCCAAAAGCGCGTGTCGAAGAGGCGATGATTACGGCCAGTTATATTCACTCATCGCTGAATGCCTCGCCGCTCGAGGTGCTTCCCCAGCAACTGGTGACCGCCAGTTTTGGTGTCAGCCTGGGGCATAAAGACAGCGATTTTGAGACGCTGTATAGCACGGCGGATACCGCGCTGTATCACGCGAAAAAGCGCGGGCGTAACCAGGTCGCGCTGCATGAGGATTTTTTTCGCCCACAGGTGAAAATGGGGGTGTCGTCGGAAAATGTTCAGCATTGAGGGAGTAGGCGTTTCGGCGGTGTCTGGTGGAATGGTTTGGTTCTGCAGAATGGTTTGGCATTGTGGAATGGTTTGGCATTGTGGAACGGTTTGGCATTGTGGAACGGTTTGGCATTGTGGAACGGTTTGGCATTGTGGAACGGTTTGGCATTGTGGAACGGTTTGGCATTGTGGAATAGTTCCGTTCACCAGACGTTCGGCAGACACCTGAACATCACCGCACGTGAACGGGAAAAGGGGAGCTTGCCGCGCCCCCCTTTTCAATCCCCGCGGCCCCGCGGGAAATCGGTGCTTCGCACTACGCTCACCTCCCGCATCTCCGACTTCGGCCGGCTCGACTCGACGTCCTGTCTCGTTTCGCCTCTGGTCGCCATCCCTGGCGCCCAGACCTTGTCGTCGGTGCTCCGGCTCGCCGATTTCAGCGGGGACACAACCCCACCGCTGTAATATCGTTGCTTATAAAAATCCTTTATTGCGGCTGGAACGACGTCCCGCGATATGGCTCGCACGTGCTTTTCATTCTTTCTCTAAAAAACAAAAGTTTTGCGAAGCTGCTTCCAGGAATGGTAATCCCTTCATCAGGTTAGCTATAATCCCTTGCCGCTTGTACGTGTTAGTCATATGTTCTCTCCGCGCCTGCAAAATCAGGCGTCGGGATTGGAACCCTGCTCACTCACAGGCGGCATGTTGTTATGTCGTGCGTTCGGTCATACCTCAATGGTGGGCCGAACAGGGGCGTCGTAAGACGCGCCGGTCAGTGAGTCCGGTAGTTCCAACCCTGTTCGGTCCGCCACCAATGAGATTGGAACCTCTGGTGGCGGTTAGCATCATGACTCACTTGAGGCCTTTTTATGGCTACTACCCCAACCCTGACTCAGGCGTTATTGACTTCGCCGTTCACTCACTCGACCGATTTCACCGAGCTTGCTGATAACTGCGAGCGTTTTGCGGAAGTGCTGGCGGAGTGCGATGATCCGCGATTAAAAATGGCGCTTTGCGGCAGACTTTCTGCCTGTCTTGCTCTGTTGCAACCGACGCTTCTCGAACCTGTTCCGCAAGCATTGAAAGCCTGCCTGACCGTGGAAAGTATTCCCGCGCATGTTCCCTCATTTGAACCCGAATCCGACCAGTTGTGTCGATATTGCCAGGTGCTAACGCAATTACTGATGAGCAACACGCTTGCGCCTGCATCCGAAAGCGTACTGCGGGATTTGCTCTATATGCTGGTGGCGTTTTTCGCCGATACGCTAAAAGCACCGCGCTGGTTCAAACAAGGGGATGACGTTATCGCGCTTTAATACCAGGCCCGGTGGGGTGATGCTTACCGGGTCATCTTCACGTTAAATCTGATAGTAAAAACAGCGGTACAAATGCCGCCAAAAACAAGAAGATTGCTGGTGACTTGCCACGCGGTCGGACTGATTTCCACAGACAACGCCATGTCGTGCGGTAAAAAAGCGGAGCCTGAGCCCCGCCTGTCAAAAAGTTGTCTGTCAGAAACCGTCGAACTCATCGAATTTTTTCATAGAAAACTCCCTGAACGCGTTACCCTGACAATGAGTGAAATTTCACTTAGGTGGTAATTTTATAACCGCTACAGCCGCTTCGTAATGGCAAGTCCAATGCAATCCTGCCAGATATTTCAACGTGCGGCACTGCTCGAAAAATACCGATTAGCGGTCTGTTTTTTCGGTTCTGAACCCCTGCCCTCAGCGGCTGGATTGCAAAAACTTCCTCACCCTGTCCGAATCCGGGTTGGTGAAAAATTTCTCCGGCGGTGCTTGCTCAATCAACAATCCTTTTTCCAGAAACACCACCTCGTCCGACACCTGGCGGGCGAAATCCATCTCGTGCGTCACCACCACCATGGTGTAACCCTCTGCGGCGAGATCTTTCATCACGCCCAGCACTTCGTTAACCAGCTCCGGATCCAGCGCTGAAGTGGGTTCATCAAATAAAATCACCTCCGGCGACATCGCCAGCGAACGGGCAATCGCCACGCGCTGCTTCTGCCCGCCGGAAAGCGTTATCGGATAGACATCGGCTTTATGGTTCATGCCGACCTTTTCCAGTTGCCGATGAGCAATTTCATTCGCCTGTTCACGCTTCATCCCTTTCACATGCACCAGCGCTTCGCTGACGTTGTGCAACACAGATAAATGCGGCCACAGGTTAAAACTCTGGAACACCATGCCAACCCGTTCACGGATGTGCGAGAGATCTTTATGCGACATCGCTTTGCCGGTTTTTTCATCCACACCGATGCGCTGCCCGCTGATGCGCACTTCGCCGCGATCCGGCTGCTCCAGCCAGTTCATACAACGCAGCAGCGTCGATTTCCCCGAACCGGACGAACCCAGAATACTGACCACCGTGCCCTTTTTTACTGTCAGATTGATATCACGCAGTACCTCAACGTTATCAAACTGCTTGGACAGGTTTTTGATGCTTACCGCGCTTGCTTCAGGCATGGGTCATTCCTCTTTTCGCTCCGTAATGGCTTAACCGCTTAATCAGCAACTCCAGCAGAATGCTGATGCCCCAGTACAGCGCAATGGCGACAATAAAGGCGTTAAACGGAATAAAGTACGTGGACTGCACACTGTTCGCGGCGGCGGTGATCTCCTGCACGGTAATAATGCACAGAAACGCCGTGTCCTTCAGGCAAATAATCAGCTGGTTGCCCATTAAGGGCAGCGCGGAAGAGACAATATTCGGCAAAATAATGTGCAGGAAGATCTTATAACGGGAAAAACCTTGCGATACGGCAGCTTCAATATAGCCGGAGGAGAATATTCTGCGCTGGCTACGCAATATTTCGAAGAAATAGGCACCGTGATAAATCACCAGCGCTAATAACCCTGCAGTCCAGGCGTCCATGCTGATACCTAACTGCGGTAAACCGTAATAAAGCAGATATGCCAGAATCAAAAACGGTATTGCTCGCATCAGGCTCACGAAAGCAATTATCAGACGATTTACAACACGGTTTTGATATTCCATCAAGTAGCAAAACAGCACACCAATCAATAATCCAACCACGGCGGCAATAATAAATAATTCTAACGTCGCCAGCAGCCCGTTGAAAAAACTCTCACGCGCGGCCCAAATAATTCCCCACTGATTCATACATCCTCCGCCTTTTATCGCGCCAGGCGCTTCGCTTTGCGTTCAGCTACGCCCTGCAACTTCAGCAGCAGGCCGATAATAATTACGTATAACAGCGCCGCAGCGAGGATCGGCGACAGCGGTTCATAGGTCACCGATGAGATCCGGTTAGTGACGCGCGTTAAATCCACCACGCCAATCACCGCAATCGCCGGGCTGCCTTTGATCAAAAATGACATCTCATTAACCAGCGCCGGCAGGCTTTCGATCCACATTTGCGGCAACATAATGTGGCGAAAATAGGTCCAGCGCCGCATCCCCACGGATTCCGCCGCTTCCCGCTGTTCACGGGGGAAATTACGAAACGCGTTGCGCCAGATTTCCGCGTTAAACGCCGAGGTGTTCAGCGTCAGCGCGACAATCGCCGCCAGCGTTTTATCCAGGTTAATACCGAGTGTCGGCAGGGATAAAAACAGAAACAGCACCAGCGTCACCAGCGGCGTGGCCCGCGCCAGGCTGATGTAAACCACCAGAAACTGGTCAATAAACGGGATCTTCATCATGCGGATAAAGGCGATAACCAGGCCGATGGCCACCCCGAACGCAATCGCCACGCCTGAGATCCAGAGGGTCGTCCATGCGCCTTCAATCAATAACTGCCATGAGATTAAGTCCATGTTCCCTCCTGTGAAAACGGGCGGCGGTTGCCCGCCGCAGATGACTTACAAACCGGCTAACTTGTGGAACTGATCGGCGCTGGTGATCGGCTCTTTCGGCAGTTCATAGGTTTCACCAAACCACTTCTTCTGCAGCTCAGTGAGCTTGCCGGTTTCAGTCATATGATTCATAAAACCGGTCATAAATTTCAGCAGTTCCGGTGAGTTTTTCGGGATCGGCCACGCCATGTAACCCGGACCGGAAACGGCCAGGCCTTTGGCAAAGACCTTCGGTTTGGCTTTCACCAGATCGTTGACGGAAATCACCACGTTAATCACATAATCAACGCGCTTGTTCGCCAGATCGGCGTAGGCTTCCGGGTAGGATTGATATTCCACCACCGGCCCGAGTTTTCCGCCCACTTTCTCCAGCATCGCTTTCAGCTCCGGCAAACGCGCCAGCAGTGCGCTGCCCGCCTGTACGCCCACTTTTTTACCGCTGAGATCGGCAATGGTATTTAAGGTTTTATCGTCGGCGCGTTTGACAAAATAGTGCTGCGCAGAAGCCCACGGCGGGGTGAAATTAAAGACATTGAGGCGTTCATCGGTAATTACCGCACCGGTAAGTGCCATATCATATTGACCGGTAGAAACCGCAGCGAGTAATCCCGTCCACGGTAAGATACTTTGGTTAATATTGAATTTCGCGTATTTGCGTAATTCCTCAAGCATGTCCTTATTAAAGCCATCCGTCTGCCCATTATTCATAAAATTAAATGGCGCGTAATCGTCTTCGGTCGCCACTTTCATGGTGCCAGATTTTTCAATTTCGGGTAAATCCGCTGCGACTGCGTGTAAGGAAAATGCCAAAGCGATCGTGGCTGCAAGACAATATTTGCCGAATACGTTTTTCATCTCTCCACCCTTATTTAATGTGCCAGACCGGTATATCCCAGGTGTGCCGGAAGCGTTGCAAGATATATGCCGAAACACGACATCGTGTGTTTTTCATGACTGCGTTTTTACAATAGGGAGGCTTGCGCTTTTGTGAATAGAGCCAGTTCTGGCGAATGAGTGTGTCAGTTAACAGGAAGCTGGTATGGAATTTGCTCTACTGCATAACGTGATATATCCGAAGGAGGGCAGCATGATTCGTCACCTGTTGAATGTGAATTTTGACGGCCAACGCGGGTTGCAGGAGCAAGTCCGCGAATGTTTGATCAACGCCATTCTGAGCGGGATTTTTCCGGCGGATACCGCGCTGCCCTCCTGCCGTCAGCTTGCCAGCCAGCTTAACGTTTCGCGCAATACCACCGCGCTGGTGTTTGAAGGCCTGGTCAACGAAGGTTATCTGGTGAGCCGCCCGCGCAGCGGTTATTACCTGCACCCGGATTACTACCGCTGCGGGCAAAACCCAACGCCACCTGCACCTGAATGCGAGAGCGCTGCACCACGCTGGGGCAACCGCCTGAAAATCACCCCCAGCCAGCAGGAATCAATCCTTAAGCCAGCGGGCTGGATGCACTATCGCTACCCGTTTATCTACGGGCAGCCCTATACGCAGCAATTCCCGCTTGCGAGCTGGCGCGCGGCGGCAAACTGGCTGCACGGCGGCGTGCGCGATCCGGCGTGGGTTATCGATCATATTGACCAGGATGTGCCGATGTTGATTGAGCAGATCCGCACCCGCGTGTTGCCAAAACGCGGCATCGTTGCCGCGCCGGATGAGATCCTGATTACGCTCGGCTCGCAAAATGCGCTCTATCTGCTGACGCGCTTGCTGATGTCGCCCGCAACACGCGTGGCAGTGGAGAACCCCGGGTTTCGCGAAGCCATTAACACCTTCTTATTAAGCGAGCCGCAAATCGTGCCGCACGACGTGGACAGCGAAGGGCTGGTGCTCAACGAAACGCCTTGCGACTACTACTATGTAACGCCAGGCCACCAGGTACCCACTGGCGTGACGATGAGTAAAGCGCGGCGCGCGCAGTTGCTCGATTACGCGGCTTGCCACGATGCCGTGGTGATTGAGGATGATTACGACTCGGAAAGTAATTTTATGCAAAATCCGCTGCCCGCACTGAAAGCCAGCGATCGCAGCGGGCGCGTAATTTATGTCAGCAGCTTGTCCAAAGCACTGTCGCCGGGCTTACGGCTGGGGTATATGGTTGCCGCGCCGGAAATCATTGATGAAGCACGGGCGCTGCGCCGCCTGGTGTACCGCCATCCGCCCACCAATATTCAATACCAGATGGCGCATTTTCTGGCGCAGGGGCATTACGAAACCCATTTGCGCCGCTACCATGAAGACTCCGCCCGCCGCTGGGATTGCCTGCACAACGCGTTGCACACCTTTTTGCCGGAGTGCCAGTTGATGCAGGGCAGCGAACATGCCAACGCCTTCTGGCTGCGCACCCCAGAACAGATCAACACCCAGCAACTGACCTGGCGCGCCGCCCACGCGGGCGTGTTGATTGAGCCAGGCGCGCGGCATTTTCTTGATGCTGCGCCGCCGGATAACTTCTTTCGGATGGGATTTCACGCGATCAATCCGGATGCAATTGCACCTGGCGTGGAGGTGTTGCGCGGCCAACTGGCGCAGTTGTGTTGATATTTTGAGCGGTTGCCGCCGCCTCGCAGGAAGGAATGATTAATCGCTTCCATACTGAAGCAAACCCTTTTATCGCGAGAACGCTATGCCACTGCCAGATTTTCATGTTTCTGAACCGTTTACGCTCGGCATTGAACTGGAATTACAGGTTGTTAACCCGCCGGGCTATGATTTGAGCCAGGACTCTTCACGCCTGATTGAAGCGGTAAAACACCAGATAAGTGCCGGTGAGGTCAAACATGACATCACCGAAAGCATGCTGGAGATTGCCACCGGTGTGTGCCGGGATATCAACCAGGCGGCGCATCAGTTTTCCGCTATGCAGCATGTGATTTTGCAGGCCGCATCCGAGCACCATGTGCAGATATGCGGCGGCGGTACTCACCCTTTTCAGAAGTGGCAACGCCAGGAGATCTGTAATGATGAGCGTTATAGCCGCACGCTGGAAACGTTTGGTTATCTGATGCAACAAGCGACGGTGTTTGGCCAGCATGTGCATGTTGGCTGCACCAACGGTGACGACGCGATCTATTTGCTGCATGGTCTTTCCCGTTTTGTGCCGCACTTTATTGCGCTCAGCGCCGCCTCGCCCTATATCCAGGGCACCGACACCCGCTATGCGTCGTCGCGCCTGAACATTTTCTCTTCCTTTCCGGATAATGGCCCGATGCCGTGGGTGGCGAACTGGCAGGAGTTTGAAGGGCTGTTTCGCCGCCTGAGCTACACCTCAATGATTGAAAGCATTAAAGATTTGCACTGGGACATTCGCCCCAGCCCGCATTTCGGCACCGTTGAAGTGCGGGTCATGGACACGCCGCTAACGCTTTCGCACGCCATTAATGTTGCCGGTTTTATCCAGGCGTTGTCGCACTGGCTGCTGACTGAGCGGCCGTTTAAACACCAGCCGCAGGATTATTTACTGTATAAATTCAACCGCTTCCAGGCCTGCCGTTACGGGCTGGAGGGCTTGATTACCGATGTACATACCGGTGAGCGGTACACCATCGCTGACGATCTCACTCGCCTGCTGGAGAAGCTTGCGCCGTCGGCTGATAAGCTCAATGCGGGTAGCGCACTGGATGAACTGGCAAACGTGGTGAAACGCGGGAAAAGTGAAGCACAGATGATGCGTGAATTTATCACCGATGGCGGCTCGCTAATTGGATTAATGCAAAAACATGCTGAGATTTGGGCGGCAGGCTAAAGAGTTAATTTTTTAGTTATTATTCTTAACCACAACTTAAATAACCTGCGAATCAGCAGGTTATTTTTTTCTTATTACTCAAAATAATAACCACTAAGTGGTAGATGAATTCAACAGAATTGATAAATATCAACAAGCTCTGCGTTAGAAATAAAGCCCCCGCGCCCTACTCCGATAACGAATTAAAGCAAACGAGAAAATGAGGCATTTGTATGAGATGGATTTACCGGTTATCAATGAAATTTAAATTATTACTGGCTTTACTGCCTTTATTGTTTGCCCTCATATGGTTAGCAACCAGCGGCATCCTGGCGCGCGTGGAAACAGGCCAGCAGATGCGCACCATCATGTCATTAACGGATCTGGCGAAAAATGCCGGCGGCGTTATTCATGAATTACAAAAAGAACGTGGCATGAGTGCAGGATATATCGGCAGTAAAGGTCAGCAATTTAACGCTGAGTTATCTGCACAATATATTCTCTCTGATAAAGCACTGAGCCAATTAGCTGAAGCGTTAAAAGAATTCCCGCTCCAGCGGGCGAATAATGATATTCGTCATGCACTCGATCAATTCCGCCAGCATCAACAAGGCATAACTGATTTTCGCCAACAAATTCATACCCTCAGCGTAAGCGGTACGGAATCGCTGACCTGGTACAGCACCATTATTAGCGATTTACTTAATGTGGTGGGCGGCATTAGTCAGTTGACGGACAACGGCGAAATTGTGAATCAACTGGCGGCATATTACAGCGTGCTGAATGCCAAAGAGCAAACCGGCGTTGAACGTGCGCTGATGTCCAACGTGTTTTCCGCTGACCGGTTTACCGACGGGCAGTTCCGTCAGTTAAACGAAGTGGTTGGCAAGCAACTTTCCTGGCTGGCGGCAACGCGAGCGTTCAGTACTGCCGCCGTCAATGAACGGCTGGCGGCGCAACTGCAAACCCCGGAAGTGACGCGCGCGCTTGAGATGCGCCAGCAGGCAATTGATCATGTGGCGACCGGCGGTTTTGGCATCGCGCCGACAGACTGGTTTAACGCCCAGACTGCGCGCATCAATACGCTGAAATCTGTGGAAGATGCCGCAGCAAATACCTTACTGCTAACGGCAAAAGGTCTGGCAGATAACGCCTGGCGCGATGTGATCGTTTTTGCGGTGATAAGCGTCGCAGCCCTGGCGATCGCGCTGTTCTTCGCCCTGCTGGTGGCAAGCAGTATTCATCGCCAGTTGCACCATTCACTGGCAACGATTGAAGGGATGGACGGCGATCTCACCCAGCGGCTGGATGTGCCGGGAAGCGACGAGCTGTCGTTGCTGAACCGAGCTTACAACCAGGCCATCGAGAATATTCAGCATATTGTGAGCGAGATAAAACACGGTGCGGGCGTGCTGCGCGGCGCCAGTTCCGAGATTGCCAGCGGGAACCAGGATCTGGCCTCACGTACGGATGAACAAGCCGCGTCACTGGTGGAAACCGCGGCCAGCATGGAGCAGATCGCAACCGCAGTGAACCAGACGGCGGATAACGCCAACGAAGCCAAACGGCTGACGCAAGAGATGGAGCAACACGTGCAGGAAGCAAGCCGGGTGGCGGGTGAAGCCAGCCAGAGCATGATTGCCATTCGCGGCTCCAGCGAGCAGATCTCAAATATTGTTAGTTCAATTGACGAAATCTCTTTCCAGACCAATCTGCTGGCACTGAATGCGGCAGTGGAAGCCGCACGCGCCGGTGAGCTGGGCAAAGGTTTCGCCGTGGTGGCGAGCGAAGTGCGTAACCTTTCGCAGCGGTGCGCCAATGACGCGCACCAGATCCGAGAACTGGTGAGCAAAAACATGGAGCAGATCCAGCAAGGCGTCACGCTGGTGCAGGCTTCTGACCGCGCGCTGCAATCGGCAAAAGCCCATACCGGGCAGATGCTGGCGTTTGTCAGCGATATTGCGCGTGCAGCGAGTGAGCAGTCGCTGGGCGTGTCGCAGGTGCATCAAGCCCTGAACCAACTGGAACAGGTCACCCAGCAAAATGCCGGGCTGGTCGCCAGCGCGGCGACCGCCAGTCAGATGCTGGATCAACAATCGGAAACCATGGCGACGTTGGTTGACCGCTTCGTCGTAGCGTAAAAGCCTGTCGGGGAACGTTGCGCAGCGCGCCGCTTTCCCCGACAATGCGGCTTTTCACCATTGATTAACGCTTATGAAACACTCGCTCGAACCGCTGCTTACGCTGGCAGGCATTCTGCTGATGGCCTTTCTCTCCGTGCTGCTGCTTCCCGCGCCCGCGCTTGGGTTGCAACTGGCGCAAAGCCTGGTGCAGCGCTTTCATCTGCTCGATCTAACCCAGCTTTACATCATTCTTTACTGCCTGTGGTTTTTGTTGCTCGGCACCGTGGAGTTTTTTGTGGTGCGCTTTATCTGGAAGCGCTGGCTCGCCGTTTGAAAACGCACTATTTCCCCTCCCTGCGCGTGTACGGTGGGGAATCTCCCCGCCTTTTACCCTCGATAACTATTCAAAAGTCATTCTAATTTTTTGAATACTACGCGCAAATAGTTCAGCTTTTTCTTTCCACGTCATCGGCCTATCATTCGTTTCATCAGGGCAAAACAGCCCATTACAAACGGAACTGGCCCGCAGGTTGGCCGTAAAATTAATCAAAACTTTCGTTGCAGGCCAGATTAACCATGAACCCATTACAGAAACTTTTTAGCGCTTTGTTTCCACAGTCCGCAGGTAACAACGTCGCGGACGTGCAGCCAACTTCAGGAGTGACTATGTCAGACAATTTTCTCGCTTTAGCCAAACAACGCCGCACCATTTACGCCCTGGGTAAAGATCTGCCGGTGGCAGAAGATGTCGTCATTGAAACCATCAAAGAAGCGATTCGTCAGGCGCCTTCTGCGTTTAACTCACAGAGCTCCCGCGCGCTGATCCTGTTAGGTAAAGAACATGTGCAGTTCTGGGAGCTGACTCGCGAGCAACTGAGAAAAATCGTGCCGGAAGAGAGCTTTAAAGCCACTTCCGACAAGCTGGACGGCTTTGCCGCAGCGGCGGGTTCCGTGCTGTTCTTTGAAGATCAGGATGTGGTGAAAGGCTTGCAGGAGCAGTTTGCCGCTTACGCCGATAACTTCCCGGTATGGTCTGAACACAGCACCGGTATCGCACAATACGCCGTGTGGCTGGCGCTGGCCGAAAAAGGCATTGGCGCGAATCTGCAACACTATAACCCGCTGGTTGACGCCGATGTGCAGCGCACCTGGGGTATTCCGGCGAACTGGAAACTGCGCGGTCATATGAACTTCGGTTCGATCGTGGCACCCGCTGGCGATAAAGCCTTTATGGATGACGCTAAACGCTTTGTGGTTGCCCGTTAATCGACGGAATTCACGCTGCACGCTGTGAGCTGACAGCCATAAAAAAGCCGCCTTAATAAAGGCGGCTTTTTATTTACAGCAGGTAAAACTTACTGCTGGCTTTCACGCTCAGCAATAAAACCCAGCGCTTTGTTGATACGCGCGATACTCCGCGCCTGGCCAATGGCGTGAACGGTGACATCCAGCGCCGGAGACTGTCCCGCGCCGGTCACGGCAACGCGCAGCGGCATACCGACTTTGCCCATACCTACTTCCAGCTCATCGGCAGTCGCCTGAATCGCGTGGTGAACGTTTTCCGCCGTCCAGTCGGTGATAGCAGCCAGCTTGTCTCGCACCACTTCCAGCGGCTGACGCGCAACCGGACGCAGGTGTTTTTTCGCTGCATCTGCGTCGAATTCGTCAAACTCTTCATAGAAATAACGGCAGCTTGCCGCCATCTCTTTCAGCGTTTTGCAACGCTCGCCGAGCAGCTTCACTAATTCAAACAGCTGCGGGCCGGTATGGGTGTCGATGTTTTCCTGTTCAATGTGCCACTGCAGGTGCGTCGCCACATACTCCGGATCAAGCGTATTGATGTAGTGATGGTTCAGCCACAGCAGTTTGTCGGTGTTGAACGCGCTCGCCGACTTGCTTACCGCACCGAGTGAAAACAGCTTGATCATCTCTTCACGGGTGAAGATCTCCTGATCGCCGCTCGACCAGCCCAGACGCACCAGATAGTTAAGCAGCGCTTCCGGCAGATAACCATCGTCGCGATACTGCATTACGCTGACCGCGCCATGGCGTTTGGAGAGTTTTTTACCATCGTCGCCGTTAATCATCGACACGTGCGCGTAAACCGGAACCGGCGCGTTCAGCGCTTTCAGGATGTTGATCTGACGCGGCGTGTTGTTGATATGGTCTTCACCACGAATAACGTGGGTGATTTCCATATCCCAGTCATCAACCACAACGCAGAAGTTATAGGTCGGTGAACCATCAGTACGGCGAATGATCAGGTCATCGAGTTCGAGGTTGCTGAACTCAATCGGGCCGCGAATCTGGTCGTCAAAAATAACAGAACCATCCTGCGGGTTGGCAAAACGCACGACGCACGGTTCATCATCCGCATGATGCGAGTGGTCATGGCGGCAGCGGCCGTCATAACGCGGTTTTTCATTGTTTGCCATCTGCGTTTCGCGCAGTTGCTCAAGGCGTTCTTTCGAGCAGTAACATTTATAGGCGGTGCCGGCTTTGAGCATTTCATCAATGACCGCGTTGTAGCGGTCGAAACGTTTAGTCTGGAAGTACGGACCTTCGTCCCACTCCAGGTTCAGCCAGTTCATGCCATCCATGATGGCTTCAATTGCTTCCGGAGTGGAGCGCTCAAGATCGGTGTCTTCAATACGCAGCACAAACTCACCGCCGTGATTACGTGCAAATAGCCAGGAGTAAAGAGCAGTGCGCGCGCCGCCAACGTGCAGATAGCCGGTGGGGCTTGGCGCGAAGCGAGTTTTGATTTTCATGAAATGGCCTTACGTTTATAAAGATGCCGACCGTCGGCAATAGCGAAAATGAAAGTGGGCGATATTCTATCACTGTGGGCTGATTCCTCAATGTTGTTGCCGCAATGAGGGGGTTATCTGGCTATTTTGTTTAGAAATCATGCTCTCGCGACGCTTTACGCAGCGGTTTGTCTAATTTTACGACGAACGAACAATTTCTTTTGAAAATGCGTTGACTCATTTTCAACTCTCCCTATAATGCGACTCCACACAGCGGGGGTGATTAGCTCAGCTGGGAGAGCACCTCCCTTACAAGGAGGGGGTCGGCGGTTCGATCCCGTCATCACCCACCACGATTTTTGTGGCTTCCGCAGTGTAGATAAGAATGAGAAGTGGGTGATTAGCTCAGCTGGGAGAGCACCTCCCTTACAAGGAGGGGGTCGGCGGTTCGATCCCGTCATCACCCACCACTTTCTCACCAGCGAATTCTTATCAGTTGAAGTACCGAAGTGGGTGATTAGCTCAGCTGGGAGAGCACCTCCCTTACAAGGAGGGGGTCGGCGGTTCGATCCCGTCATCACCCACCACTTCGGGTCGTTAGCTCAGTTGGTAGAGCAGTTGACTTTTAATCAATTGGTCGCAGGTTCGAATCCTGCACGACCCACCAATGTAAAAAAGCGCCCTAAAGGCGCTTTTTTGCTATCTGCCCAAATAAAAGATTCGAACCTGCAGCAGGTTCGAGTCGAACGTAGTGAGACAACGGAGCCGCTTGCGGCGACGGCCCGAAGGGCGAGCAAAGCGAGTCATCCTGCACGACCCACCAATGTAAAAATGGCGCTGGCGGCGCTTTTTTGCTATCTGCGATTTACCCTTTATCTGCCCATTCCACCATTCCAGCCTTCAGTTGAAATCTATTGATTACCAACCGCGCGACTCCCATTATGCGACCAGTAAACCAATGAATTTTTCCCGCCGCACAATTTTCTTTAGGGCAGCATATAAGCGCTTAAATACCTGTCGGGTTAGCCATTAAACCTACCCTGACAGCAATAGAGAAACGAATAAAACCCCATTATTTTCAACGAGTAAAAACGGTAACGTTTACCCATAATTTATCCTTAATGTCCCGATATGATGCCCGCCGAACCGCCATTCGATTAAGACAATTCAAGAAATGAATGATGACGGCCGATAACCATGTTTTATGGCAAAAAGGAGTGTGCAATGACCACAATCTCGACAACAACTGCGTCAATTCAAACAGGTAGCGCGGGTAGTTCATCGTCTACCGGCAACGATACCGCTTCGCAAATCAGCCGCATTACTCAGAAGATCACCAAGCTGACGCAGCAGCTGAAAGAAATCGCTAACGGGAGCGGTTCGACGGAAGACAAGAAGAAACAGCAAGAGATGATTCAGACTGAAATCCAGCAACTGCAAGCGCAGCTGGCGCAACTGCAGCGCAAACAGGCTGAGGAAGCAGAGCAGAAACAAGCCCAGCAGCACCCGCAAACGAAAGCGGAAGGTGTTAACAAACCTTCCGACGATCATCAGATTGATATTTACGTCTGAGTAAATAACGGATCGTCCTCACGGGCCTGGTTTAAACACCGGGCCTGTTCTCTTACGACTTCCCACAATGCCTGCGCCGCCCCCGAGAGTGACCGATTTTTTCGCCGCACCAGCATAATTTTGCGCTGCATATCCGGCACCAGCCGTTTTACTGTCAGCTCACTTCCCTGCGGCAGCGGCAAGGCGAGTGCGGGCAGAATGCTAATGCCGATCCCCGCTTCGACCATTGGAAACAGCGTTGCCGGATGGCCAATCTCCTGCACGATTGTCGCGCGCACAGCAAAATGGCGCAGCGCCGCATCGATAAGCGGTCGGCTACCTGACGCGTAATCCTGCACCACTAATCTCGCACCATCCAGCGCCGACCAAGGCACCTCCGCAAGCTGTGCCCACAAATGATCGCTGCGACACAGCAAAAAGAATGGCTCCTCGAGGATCTCTTCGCTCTGAAAATCGTTCGCCGGGCCTGGATCTATCACAATGCCAAAATCCACCTCGCCCTGGCGAATACTTTCCAGCACCCATTGCTGCGGCCGGTCGTGCAACACAAAATCAATTTCCGGATAGCGCTGGTTACTGCTGGCGATGCACTGTGGGATCAGGTGCGCCGAAATGGTCTGGCTCGCCGCCACACGCACTGTGCCAGTCAGTTGCTGCCCGACGCGCCCGGCTTCACGCAGTGTGCTGCTAAGCTCATCTAACAGCCGCTCGAGGCGTCCGGCCAGTTGATGTCCGGCTTCGGTCAGCACCACTTCGCGGGTGGTACGGTCGAGTAAGCGTACACCGGTTTGCAGCTCCAGCTCTTTCACGCTATGGCTTACCGCCGACTGGCTGAGGCCGATTATCTCCCCTGCCCGGCTAAAACTTTTGGCCTGCGCCACCGTGACAAAGACGCGTAACTGACGTAAGGAATAATTCATCTTATAAATTCATGAATGGATGCAATAAATCAATTTTATTTCTCAAAGCAGAAAAAGCACAATAGCGACACCGACTTTCAGGAGTGCACATGAAACTTTTTCGTATCCTTGATCCTTTTACGCTCACGCTGGTCTGTACCGTTTTGCTGGCCTCTTTCTTCCCGGCGCGCGGCGGCTTTGTGCCGTTTTTCGAAGGGCTAACCACCGCCGCGATTGCATTGTTGTTTTTTATGCACGGCGCAAAACTGTCGCGCGAGGCGATCATCGCTGGCGGTAGCCACTGGCGTTTACACCTTTGGGTAATGTGCAGCACGTTTGTGCTTTTCCCGGCGCTCGGCGTGCTGTTTGTCTGGTGGTCGCCGGTGAATGTCAGCCAGGAGCTGTATACCGGTTTTCTGTATTTGTGCATTCTGCCTGCGACCGTTCAGTCGGCAATAGCCTTTACCTCGCTGGCGGGCGGTAATGTCGCGGCGGCGGTTTGCTCGGCATCGGCCTCCAGCTTACTCGGCATCTTCCTGTCGCCGCTGCTGGTTGGCCTGCTGATGGATCTGCACGGCGCAGAAGGCAGCCTTGAGCAAGTGGGTAAGATCATGCTGCAACTGCTGCTGCCGTTTGTGCTGGGCCACCTTTCACGCCCGTGGACCGGCGCTTTTGTGGCGAAACATAAGAAGTGGATTTCAAAAACCGACCAGACGTCGATTCTGCTGGTGGTTTACTCCGCCTTTAGCGAAGCGGTGGTGAACGGCATCTGGCATAAAGTGGGCATCGGTTCGCTGCTGTTTATCGTGGTGGCGAGCCTGGTGTTGCTGGCGATTGTCATCGTAGTGAACGTAGTGGTGGCACGGAAATGTGGCTTTAACAAAGCCGATGAAATCACTATTGTTTTCTGCGGTTCGAAAAAGAGCCTCGCCAACGGTATTCCTATGGCCAACATTCTGTTCCCGACGTCGGTGATCGGGATGATGGTGCTGCCGCTGATGATCTTCCATCAGATCCAGTTGATGGTCTGCGCCGTGCTGGCGCGCCGTTATAAACGTCAAACGGAGCAACAGCAGGCGCAGGAAGCGGCGAAAGCTTAATTGCGTTTCAGGGGCTGTACCAGGTGGCTCAGCCCTTCCGTTTTGATCAGTAACGTTATCTGCATCAACTCGCCCAGCCGCCCGGCGGGAAACGAATCCTTCCGGGCAAACCACAGCAGATACTCTTCAGGCAGATCGATAAGCCGCCGCCCCTGGTATTTACCAAACGGCATGATGGTATTAGCAATCTCGACGAGCTGTTCCTTTTCCATTTACGCTCCCAGCAGGCGAATCATCTCGGCTTCGTCGATCACCTCAATCCCCAGTTCCTGCGCCTTCGCAAGCTTGGAGCCCGCCGCTTCCCCGGCGATCACCAGATCCGTTTTCTTCGACACGCTGCCCGCAACTTTTGCCCCTAGCGCTGTTAAACGTGCTTTAGCGTCATCGCGTGAAAGCTGACTCAGGCTACCGGTTAGCACGATAGTTTTCCCGGCAAACGGGCTGTCGATCTCGTCAGCCTTGATGACAACCGGCGCTGGCCAGTGAATGCCAACATCCTCGACTAACTGGCGGATAACCTCGCGGTTGCTCTCTTCATTGAAGAAGTTGTCCACGTGTTTCGCGACCACAACCCCAACATCAGGCACTTTTTGCAGCTCGTCAACGCTTGCTGCCATCAGCGCCTCCAGCGTACCAAAGTAAGCCGCCAGACCGGCTGCCGTGGCTTCGCCAACCTCGCGGATACCGAGCGCATAGAGGAAACGAGCAAAGGTTGTCTCTTTGGCTTTCTCCAGCGCATTGACTACGTTTTGCGCCGATTTAGGCCCCATACGATCCAGCCCGGTCAGCTTACCTGCCGTAAGACGGAATAAGTCTGCCGGTGTATGGACGTACTCTTTTTCCACCAGTTGGTCGATTATCTTGTCGCCCATGCCATCCACATCCATCGCGCGACGGGAGACAAAATGCTTCAGCGACTCTTTACGCTGCGCACCACAGATTAACCCGCCGGTACAGCGGGCAACGGCTTCGCCTTCAACACGCTCAACATCGGAACCACACACCGGGCAGTGTGTCGGAAAAAGCACTTCACGGGTTTCTTGTGGACGCTCGGAAAGCACCACATTGACCACCTGCGGGATCACATCACCGGCGCGGCGAATCACTACTTTATCACCAATACGCAGACCCAGACGGTCGATTTCATCGGCGTTGTGCAGTGTAGCGTTGCTGACCAGAACCCCGGCGACGTGTACCGGCTCAAGCCTGGCAACAGGCGTAATCGCACCGGTACGCCCGACCTGGAACTCAACATCACGAACAAAGGTCATCTGCTCCTGCGCCGGGAATTTGAAGGCGACTGCCCAGCGCGGCGCGCGAGCGACAAAGCCCAGCTGTTCCTGTAAATCGAGCGAGTCGACCTTAATCACCACGCCGTCAATATCAAAACCGAGCGTTGGACGATCGGCTTCAACCTGGTGGTAGAAGGCCAACACCTCTTCCGGCGTGCTGCACAGACGTATACGGTCACTTACCGGCAGCCCCCAGGCTTTGAACTGCTGCAAACGCCCCAGATGGCTGCGCGGCAGTTCGCCCCCTTCGAGAATGCCGATGCCATAGCAGAAAAAGGTCAGGGGGCGTTTGGCGGTGATACGTGGATCGAGCTGGCGCAATGAGCCTGCGGCCGCATTACGCGGGTTGGCAAAAACTTTCGCACCGGTACGACGCGCATCTTCGTTGATTTTTTCAAAACCCGACTGCGGCAAAAACACTTCACCACGCACTTCGAGGCGGGCGGGAATATTGTCGCCGTGCAGCTTGAGCGGGATGGCGCGGATAGTGCGCACGTTAGTGGTGATATCCTCTCCGGTGGTGCCATCGCCGCGCGTTGCCGCACGCATCAGCACACCGTTTTCGTAGAGAATACTCACCGCCAGGCCATCCAGCTTTAGCTCGCAGCAGTAGGTAAGCGCGTCGGTGCTTTTCAGTCTGTCCTGCACACGTTTGTTAAAAGCGAGGAAACTCTCTTCGTCAAACACGTTGTCTAGCGACAACATCGGCACTTCATGACGTATCTGGCTAAAAGCCGTAAGCGGCGCTGCGCCAACACGCTGCGTCGGCGAATCAGGCGTCACTAAATCAGGGCGCTGCGCTTCGAGCTCACGCAGTTCACGCATCAGACGATCGTACTCGGCATCCGGGATCTCCGGCGCGTCCATAACATGGTACAGATATTCATGATGGCGAAGGCTGGTTCGCAGTTCTGTCAGTTGTTGTTCAATTGAGTCCATATCGCACCATCAATGATAAAAAACCCCCGACTGGCGGGGGTTCTGGAAGGAAATAATGTTCGATCCCGTTACGCGTTGGCGTCTTTGACCTCGCGAATACGATCCTGGTATTCACGTAATTTCTGCGGCGTCATCATCCGACGCTGATCGTCCAGCACCACACCACCGACTTCATCGGCGATATGCTGTGCGGATTGCAGCATCAGTTTAAAGTTTTGCAACTCGTCGCCATAGGAAGGCACCTGCATAAAGATGGTGACGCCTGGCGTTGCCATCTCGCTCATCGTATCAACATCAAACGTGCCGGGATTGACCATATTGGCCAGGCTGAAAAGCGCCGGGCCACTGCCGTCCGGGCTAAGATGACGATGAAAAATGCTCATATCGCCGAATTTAAACCCGGCCTGCAAAATGCTGTTCAGCAGCACTTCGCCATTCAACGTGCTGCCATGGTGTGCAGCAACGTTCATGATAATCACGGTCTCTTTGCGCTGCGGTTTTTCGATTGGCGCTTCGACAACCGGTTCAGGTTCCGGCTGAGGTGCGGGCTGCGCAATTTCAGGTTGCGATTGATACTGGGGCGCAGGCTGCTGAGGTGCCACTGGTTGTTGTGGTGCTACAGGCTGTTGCGGCGCGTGACGCACCGTCTGCGTTTCAAAGGCAGGAACTTGCGCAGGACGCTCCGGCTGCTGCTGGGAATAAGGCTGCTGCGCGTGGTGCGGTGGCTCTTCAGGTTGAACAGACGGTGCCGACGGGCGTGGTTGTGCCGACGCATAAGGCGGCTGATATTGGTGCTGACGCGGCGCGTCCTGCTCGTTACTGGCTCCCGGCGCGTGATTCACTTTATGAACACGCACTTCACCTACGCCTTCGTCTTCTTCGACATCCTCGTCATCCAACTCGTCGTCGTCACGTCTCGACTTCATGCGTTTTAATGGGCGATCCCGGAACATGGACGAACGTTCTTTGCGGCTGGTCCAAAACCCATGAACCAGCAAAGCAATTATGGCGATCGCGCCAACAATGATTAATATCAGACGCAAATCCTGCATCATTATATTCTCTGTTGTTCTAACACCTTGCCACCACGGCAAACATTTACTCACTAAGAGTATTTGCCCATTACGTCAAGTGCAAGTGCGCGCGTGTCTTTCGCAGCATAAAGATGAACGAAATTGTGCTTTTTGCTGTTTTTTCGAACATTTCCGAACGGGTTTCCCCCGTCTGATGAATATTATAAGCTGCAGTTTTCGGTCGTCATGAAAGGAGTATGGCCAGATTATGGTTTCATCATCCCCGTCTGTTGCTCGCAGCGGCATGTTTTACTTTTCCCAAGGCTGGAAACTGGTCACACTGCCAGGCATTCGCCGCTTTGTGATCTTGCCGTTAATGGTGAATATCTTGCTGATGGGCGGCGCATTCTGGTGGCTGTTTACCCGCCTGGATAGTTGGATCCCTTCGCTGATGAACCATGTGCCGGACTGGCTGCAATGGCTGAGCTATTTACTGTGGCCAATTGCCGTTGTCTCAATTCTGTTGGTGTTCGGCTACTTCTTCTCAACCCTTGCGAACTGGATTGCCGCTCCCTTTAATGGCTTGCTGGCAGAACAGCTGGAAGCACGCCTTACCGGCGCGACACCGCCCGACGTCGGCGTTTTTGGGCTGCTCAAAGATGTACCGCGCATCATGAAGCGCGAATGGCAAAAACTGGCCTGGTATCTGCCCCGCGCTTTATTGTTGCTGGTGCTTTATTTTATCCCCGGTATTGGACAAACCGTCGCCCCGGTGCTGTGGTTCCTGTTCAGTGCGTGGATGTTGGCTATCCAGTATTGTGACTATCCGTTTGATAACCATAAGGTGCCGTTTAAAGCGATGCGCGTTTCCTTGCGTGAACGCAAGGTTATTAATATGCAATTCGGTGCGCTCACCAGCCTGTTTACGATGATTCCAGTGTTGAATCTGGTCGTGATGCCCGTAGCGGTGTGTGGCGCAACGGCAATGTGGGTCGATTGCTATCGGGAAAAACACGCGGTGTGGCGATAAGGATTTATTCCGTTTCTTATTCCATACTGATTAGCATTATTTCGCCGCAGCATATAGATATGCGATTTCCTTACTTCCCCAACAACAGTAAGTGCGTATGCTGAGGTGACTCCCAAATTTCATACAGTTAAGGACGGGCTATGAGTAAGATTTTTGAAGACAACTCGTTGACGATTGGTCATACGCCGCTGGTTCGACTGAACCGCATCGGTAACGGCCGCATTCTGGCGAAGGTCGAATCACGTAACCCAAGCTTCAGCGTAAAATGCCGTATCGGTGCCAATATGATTTGGGATGCCGAAAAACGCGGGGTGCTGAAACCGGGCGTAGAACTGGTTGAACCAACCAGTGGCAACACCGGGATCGCGCTGGCCTATGTCGCAGCTGCACGCGGCTACAAACTGACGCTGACCATGCCGGAAACCATGAGTATCGAACGCCGTAAGCTGCTGAAGGCATTAGGCGCGAACCTGGTACTGACGGAAGGCGCAAAAGGCATGAAAGGCGCTATCCAGAAAGCGGAAGAAATTGTCGCCAGCGATCCGGCGAAATTCCTGCTGTTGCAGCAATTCAGTAACCCGGCTAACCCGGAAATCCATGAAAAAACTACCGGCCCGGAAATCTGGGAAGACACCGATGGTCAGGTTGATGTGTTTATCTCCGGCGTAGGCACTGGCGGTACGCTGACTGGCGTAACGCGTTATATCAAAAATACCAAAGGCAAAACTGACCTGATCACCGTCGCGGTCGAGCCAACTGATTCTCCGGTTATTTCTCAGGCGCTGGCAGGCGAAGAGCTGAAACCTGGTCCGCACAAAATTCAGGGCATCGGCGCGGGTTTTATTCCCGGCAACCTGGATTTGAAACTGATCGATAAAGTTGTCAAAATTACCAACGAAGAAGCCATCAGTACCGCGCGTCGTTTGATGGAAGAGGAAGGTATTCTGGCGGGTATCTCTTCGGGTGCTGCCGTTGCGGCGGCGCTGAAATTGCAAGAAGACGAAACCTTTACCAATAAGAATATCGTGGTGATTTTGCCTTCTTCTGGCGAGCGTTATTTGAGCACCGCGTTGTTTGCCGATCTGTTTACTGAAAAAGAATTGCAACAGTGATGCCAGATTGTTAAATAAGCCCAAAAAAGCACCGATTGCGGTGCTTTTTTGTGGCATATATCAAATTTTTGCCCTACCTGGCATTGCCTGAAACCTCCTAGTCTGGTATTTAACCATCACATTTATTTTGATGCGCGAAATTAATCGAAGGCAAGATTTCACCAAGCTGAATCGATTTTATGATTTGGTTCAATTCTGCCTTTCGCTGCATAATGTTTAATGACGAGCGAAACGTCAGCAGCCAGAAGCGCCAGCGTTTGGTTGCGCCAGGCAGGCTTCTGTAGTTTGTCCCGTTGCGCCGGCGCTAACAATACAGGCTAAAGTCATGCCGCCAGGCTAGACTTTAGTTCCACAACACTAAACCTATAAGTTGGGGAAATACAATGTTCCAGCAAGAAGTTACCATTACCGCTCCGAACGGTCTGCATACCCGCCCTGCTGCTCAGTTTGTTAAAGAAGCAAAAGGCTTCTCTTCTGAAATCACTGTGACTTCTAACGGCAAAAGCGCTAGCGCGAAAAGCCTGTTCAAACTGCAAACTTTGGGTCTGACTCAAGGTACTGTTGTGACGTTGACCGCTGAAGGCGAAGACGAGCAAAAAGCGGTTGAGCATCTGGTTAAACTGATGGCAGAACTTGAGTAAGTTTTACTTACGGGTTCTTTTCAAGATCAGTCACAAGTAAAGGTAGGGTTATGATTTCAGGCATTTTAGCATCCCCGGGTATCGCTTTCGGCAAAGCATTGCTGCTGAAAGAAGACGAGATCGTCATCGACCGGAAGAAAATTTCTGCCGACAAGGTTGACCAGGAAGTTGAGCGTTTCCTGAGCGGTCGTGCCAAAGCATCGGCACAGCTGGAAGCAATCAAAACGAAAGCGGGTGAAACTTTCGGTGAAGAAAAAGAAGCCATCTTCGAAGGGCATATTATGCTGCTGGAAGATGAGGAGCTGGAGCAGGAAATCATAGCCCTGATTAAAGATAAGAACATGACTGCCGATGCGGCAGCGCATGAAGTTATCGAAGGTCAGGCAACAGCCCTGGAAGAGCTGGATGATGAATACCTGAAAGAACGTGCTGCTGACGTACGTGACATCGGTAAGCGTCTGCTGCGCAACATACTGGGTATGCCGATTATCGATCTGAGCGCAATTCAGGAAGAAGTGATTCTGGTTGCGGCCGACCTGACACCGTCAGAAACCGCTCAGCTGAACCTGAAAAAAGTGCTTGGTTTTATCACTGACATCGGTGGTCGTACTTCCCACACGTCTATCATGGCGCGCTCCCTTGAGTTGCCAGCGATTGTGGGCACCGGTAGCGTCACCACTCAGGTCAAAAATGGCGATTATCTGATCCTCGATGCGGTTAACAACAAAGTCTACGTTAACCCGAGCGATGAAGAGATTGAGACACTGCGCGCGGCGCAAACTCAGGTTGCTGAAGAAAAAGCCGAACTGGCGAAACTGAAAGATCTGCCGGCGATCACCCTTGATGGTCACCAGGTGGAAGTATGTGCCAACATCGGTACCGTTCGCGATATCGCGGGCGCGGAGCGCAATGGCGCCGAAGGTGTTGGTCTGTACCGTACCGAATTCCTGTTCATGGATCGCGACGCCCTGCCGACTGAAGAAGAGCAGTTCGACGCCTACAAAGCGGTGGCTGAAGCCTGCGGTTCTCAGGCAGTTATCGTCCGTACCATGGACATTGGCGGCGACAAAGAGCTGCCTTACATGAATTTTCCGAAAGAAGAGAACCCGTTCCTGGGCTGGCGTGCGGTACGTATCGCCATGGATCGCAAAGAGATCCTGCGCGACCAGGTACGCGCGATTCTGCGCGCTTCCGCTTTCGGTAAACTGCGAATTATGTTCCCGATGATCATCTCTGTCGAAGAAGTGCGCGCACTGAAGAAAGAGATTGAGATCTACAAACAAGAATTGCGTAACGAAGGCAAGGCGTTTGACGAGAGCATTGAAATTGGCGTGATGGTGGAAACTCCTGCTGCCGCGACAATTGCCCGCCATCTGGCGAAAGAAGTCGATTTCTTTAGTATCGGTACCAATGATTTGACGCAGTACACCCTGGCGGTTGACCGTGGTAATGATATGATTTCACATCTTTACCAGCCAATGTCACCGTCTGTACTCACCCTGATCAAGCAAGTTATTGATGCTTCTCATGCGGAAGGCAAATGGACTGGCATGTGTGGTGAGCTTGCTGGCGACGAACGTGCTACACTTCTGTTGCTGGGGATGGGTCTGGATGAATTCAGTATGAGCGCCATTTCTATCCCGCGCATTAAGAAGATTATTCGTAACACGAACTTCGAAGATGCGAAGGTGTTAGCAGAGCAGGCTCTTGCTCAACCGACAACGGACGAGTTAATGACGCTGGTTAACAAGTTCATTGAAGAAAAAACAATCTGCTAATCCACGAGATGCGCCCAAATTACTGCTTAGGAGAAGATCATGGGTTTTTTCGATAAACTGAAATCTTTGGTTTCTGATGATAAAAAAGACACCGGAACCATTGAGATTATTGCCCCGCTTTCTGGCGAAATCGTCAACATTGAAGATGTACCGGATGTTGTGTTCGCTGAGAAAATCGTTGGTGATGGCATTGCTATCAAACCGACCGGTAACAAAATGGTAGCCCCGGTTGATGGTACTATCGGTAAAATCTTTGAAACCAACCATGCCTTCTCTATCGAATCCGATAGCGGCATTGAACTGTTTGTTCACTTCGGTATCGACACCGTTGAACTGAAAGGTGAAGGTTTCAAACGCATCGCAGAAGAAGGCCAGCGCGTAAAAGTTGGCGATCCGGTAATCGAATTTGATCTGCCGCTGCTGGAAGAGAAAGCCAAGTCAACCCTGACGCCGGTGGTTATCTCCAACATGGACGAAATCAAAGAGCTTATCAAACTTTCTGGTAGCGTAACCGTGGGCGAAACCCCGGTGATCCGCATCAAAAAGTAATGCGTAATGCATAAAAGAATGGCGCCGAAAGGCGCCATTTTTGCTTTACTGCGGCGGTAAAATCAGCTCGTCATAGCCTTTTTCCAGCGTATATCCCATCACTTCTACGACCCGATCGCCCGCAGCCTGTATCGCCATGTCGAGCGCTTTTCCCTGAACAATGCCGCTCACCAGTTCAGAACAAAACAGATCGCCAGTGCCTTTGAGATCTGTCGCCACACGCGGATAACCACTCACATGAACCGCATCAGCAGTAACCAGTACCACGTGGATTTGCTCATCGTGTTGCTCAACCGGCGCACTGGTGATCGCCACCCAATGCAGCGATTCCGATAACAGGCCTTTTGCCGCCTCAATCGCGCTTTGCAAATCCCGGCATGGCTGACCACTCAGCACTTCCAGCTCGAACACATTTGGCGTGATCCCCTGCGCCAGTGGCAGCAGATGTTCACAATATGCCTGCGGAATTTCTGGTTTTACGTAGATGCCGCTGTCGGTATCGCCAATCACCGGATCAACCAGAATTAATAATTGCGGATGTTTTTCCCGCAACACTGTGAGCCACTGAGCCAGCAGTTTTATCTGGCTGGCGCTGCCCATATAACCGGTCGTCACAGCTTTAACGCTGCGCAGAACATCACGCTCTTCCAGCGCCTGTAAATAGCCGTTAAACCACTCATCAGGAATGACGCCGCCGTAAAAGGTGTCATAGTGCGGCGTGTTGCTGAACAGCACGGTCGGCACGGCCAGTACGTTCAAATGATGCTGGCGAATATTCGGCACCGCTATGCTGTTGCCCACGCTACCGTAGACAACCTGTGATTGTACGGCAACGATATCGGCCTGCTGCGCCCGGGTCTTATCCCTGAACAGGATCATCTCCATTACCTCTCCTTAACGGGTTAAATCCCCGCGCCCTGCGAATAACTCTCTTCACCAAATACGCCAGTAGAAAGATAGCGATCGCCGCGATCGCAAATAATGGCGACGATCACCGCGCCCGGGTTCGCTTTCGACACCCGTATTGCTCCTGCTACTGCTCCGCCGGAACTGACACCGCAGAAAACACCTTCCTGCACCGCCAGCGCGCGCATGGTATTTTCCGCTTCGCGCTGATGGATATCCAGCACCTCATCAACCAGAGACGCGTTAAAAATCCCCGGCATATATTCAGCAGGCCAGCGGCGGATACCAGGAATACTGCTGCCCTCTTCCGGCTGCAAACCGACAATCGTCACTTTTTTATCCTGCTCACGCAGAAAACGCGATACCCCGGTAATAGTGCCGGTAGTGCCCATACTCGAGACAAAATGCGTGATTCGCCCGCTGGTCTGTCGCCAGATTTCCGGGCCGGTGGTGGTGTAATGTGCGTAGGGGTTATCCGGGTTGTTAAACTGATCGAGCAGTTTACCTTCACCACGCGCCGACATGGCCAACGCCAGATCGCGCGCGCCCTCCATGCCCTGCTCTTTGCTGACCAGAATCAGCTCCGCACCATAGGCGCGCATCGCGGCGCGCCGTTCCTGGCTCATGTTATCCGGCATCAGCAATTTCATGCGGTAGCCTTTCAGCGCGGCGATCATCGCCAGTGCGATACCCGTATTACCGCTGGTCGCTTCAATCAGTACGTCGCCGGGTTTAATCTCCCCGCGCTTTTCCGCCTGCACAATCATCGACAGTGCCGCTCTGTCTTTTACCGATCCCGCCGGATTGTTGCCTTCCAGCTTGACCCAGATCTCACTACCGTTATCCGGCGTCAGGCGTTGCAATTTGACCAGCGGCGTATTGCCAATGGTTTGTTCTAATGTGTTCACAATCGCTGTCCAATAAAAAACCCGGTCGCAAGATGCATACCGGGCTTGTAGGCCGGATAAACCTGTACGTTATCCGGCAGAAACCACGTCTGTTTAAGCTATCAGGCAGAATCTGCCAGAGCAAGTTCCATGCGGGCCTCAATGCGTTCATTCCCGTTGTATAAACGGGCATGTTGCAGGCCAACAAACAGACGCTCACCGCGCTGCGGAGGTTGCTCATCACGCATCACCACCGTCAACGGTTCCGGGTTCCAGCCCAGCGGCTGCACAACCAGTTGGGTGTAATGGCCTTTCGGGCTGGCTTCCAGCACCTGTACCGGCAGCGGAGAATCGAGGCTAGTGCGGCGGCTGACATCTACTTCCCACGGGCGCAGGAACAGATCGACATCTCCCTGGTAAGCCGGGGTATAACCGAGAGGCCAGCGGTGCGCGCCAACATGGAACTGTCCGCCGCGCACCGTGCCTTTCAGGCGGTTAACCTCGCCCATAAACTCCAGTACAAAGCGGGTTGCGGGTTCGCGCCAGACCTGATCCGGCGCATCCGCCTGTTCAATATTTCCCTGGCTCATCACGACGACGCGATCGGCAACTTCCGTCGCCTCTTCCTGATCGTGCGTCACGAACACGCTGGTGAATTTCAGCTCTTCATGCAACTGACGCAACCAGCGGCGCAGCTCTTTACGCACCTGCGCATCAAGCGCACCGAAGGGTTCATCCAGCAGTAAAATTTGCGGCTCAACCGCCAGTGCACGCGCCAGCGCCACACGCTGTTTCTGTCCGCCGGAAAGCTGTGCCGGAAAGCGTTCCGCCAGATGTGCTAACTGCACCATTTCCAGCAGTTGCGTCACTTTGGCTTTGATCGCCGCCGCATTAGGACGTTCTCGACGCGGCAGCACCGTCAGGCCGAAAGCGATATTGTCGAACACCGTCATATGACGAAACAGCGCATAATGCTGGAATACAAAACCAACGCGGCGCTCGCGCGCATGCAAACGGCTGACGTCAGTCCCGTGAAAACGAATACGCCCGCTGCTCTGATGCTCAAGGCCAGCAATAATACGCAGCAACGTTGTTTTACCGGAACCGGACGGCCCCAGCAGCGCCACCATCTGGCCGGAAGGGATATCCAAAGAGATATCATTCAGCACCTGGGTGCGACCAAAAGACTTCTTAATATTGGCAATCTCAATGCTCATGATTTCCCTCCTGTTGCTGGCGTTTTTCCTGATTATTCAAACGCCACTGCAACGCACTCTTTAAAAACAACGTCAAAATAGCCATCAAGGTCAACAGGGCCGCGGCGGTAAACGAACCGACGGTGTTGTAATCCTGCTGCAGTAACTCAATTTGCAGCGGTAGCGACAGGGTTTCACCACGGATAGAGCCGGACACCACCGACACCGCGCCAAATTCGCCAATCGCCCGCGCGTTGGTGAGCACTACGCCGTACAATAGCGCCCAGCGAATATTCGGCAACGTCACGCGTTTGAACATCTGCCAGCCGGACGCGCCAAGCAGAATCGCTGCTTCGTCCTCCTGACTCCCCTGGCTTAACATCACCGGCACCAGTTCGCGCACCACAAACGGACAGGTGACAAACACGGTAACCAACACCATGCCCGGCCAGGCGAACATAATTTGCAGATTATGCGCATCCAGCCAGCCGCCAAGCGGGCCGTTCGAGCCATAAAACAGCAGATAGATAAGACCTGCGACCACCGGCGAAACAGCAAAGGGAATATCCAGCAACGTCAACAGTAACTGGCGTCCGGGGAAGTTAAAGCGCGTCACCAGCCAGGCCAGCAATGTGCCAAATATCAGGTTCAGCGGCACCGAGATCAGCGCAATCAGCACCGTCAGCCAGATGGCATGCAGCATGTCGGCGTCCGCGAGGTTTTGCAGAACTGGCATCAGGCCTTTGCTAAACGCCTGCACGAAGATGTAAACCATCGGCACGACGAGGATAACCGCCGAGACAATCACTCCCGTGCCAATCAAAAACCATTTGCCCCAGTTCACCTGAGGCTTGTCATAGCGTTTCAATTCAGTTATTTCCGCCATTAGTGACCTACCACACGCTGACCAAAGCGGCTTTGCAAGGTGTTAATGGAAAACAGCAATAGCAGAGAAGCCGCCAGGATCACCGAGGCAATCGCGCTCGCCGCCGGGTAATCAAACTCCTGCAAGCGTACAAAAATCATCAGCGAGGTGACTTCGGTCTTCCAGGCGATATTACCGGCAATAAAGATCACCGCGCCAAATTCGCCAAGGCTGCGGGTAAACGACAACGCGACGCCCGCCATCAGCGCCGGAGAGAGTTCCGGCAGCACCACTTTGCGAAAACTTTGCCAGCGCGTCGCGCCAAGGGTTTCCGCCGCCTCTTCATATTCCGGCCCCAGCTCTTCCAGCACCGGCTGGATGGTGCGTACCACAAACGGAATGCTGGTAAACGCCATTGCCACCGCAATACCGAGCCAGGTATAGGTCACTTTGATATCAAACTTCGCTAACCATTCGCCGTAAAAGCCATTCACCGAAAACAGCGAGGCCAGCGTCAGACCCGCCACGGCCGTGGGCAACGCAAAAGGGAGATCCATTAACGCATCCAGCAGTGTACGGCCCGGAAAGCGGTAACGCGTGAGGATCCACGCCATCAGCAAGCCAAACACGCCGTTAAAAACGGAGGCGACAAACGCAGCAATCAGCGTGACTTTATAGGCGGCCACAACCTGCGGATTAGTGACCACCTCCCAGTATTGCGCCCAGCTCATCTGCGCCAGTTGCATCACCAGCGCGCTCAGCGGCAACAGCAGTATCAGACAAACAAAAAACAGGCTGCTGCCGAGGCTTAAACCGAAGCCAGGCAGCACACGTTTTGATCCTGCAAACATCATTTACGCCCCGCCGCCAGCAACGTGTCCAGTTCACCACCGCTGGCGAAATGGGTTTTCATCACTTCAGGCCAGGAACCAAACTTGTCCTCTACACGGAACAGCGCTGTCTGCGGGAATTTATCGCTCAGTTTTGCCATTACTTCCGGGTTGTTCACGCGATAGTAATAATCAGTAATGATGGTTTGCGCCTGTGGACTGTAAAGCCAGGTGAGATAAGCTTTCGCCGCTTTTTCCGTGCCGTTGGCTTTCACGTTTTTATCCACCCACGCCACCGGGAATTCAGCCAGGATGTTGACCTTCGGTACGACAACCTCAAAACCTTGCGCTTCATATTGCTTGCGGATGTTATTCACTTCCGATTCAAACGAGATCAGCACATCGCCAAGCCCGCGTTCAACAAAGGTGGTTGTCGCGCCGCGACCGCCGGTGTCGAACACCTCAACGTTTTTAAGGAACTGGGTCATAAACTGCTGGGTTTTGGCTTTGTCGCCGCCATCCGCTTGATCCGCTGCGCCCCATGCCGCCAGATAGGTGTAGCGCGCATTGCCGGAGGTTTTCGGGTTCGGGAAAATCAGCTTCACGTCGCTGCGCACCAGATCGTTCCAGTCGTGAATGTTCTTCGGGTTACCTTTACGTACCAGAAACGCCATCGTCGAGTAGAACGGCGAACTGTTATTCGGCAAACGACTCTGCCAGTCCGCCGGGATCAAGTTGCCTTTGTCGTGCAGGATCTGCACATCGGTGACCTGGTTATATGTCACAACGTCCGCTTTCAACCCTTGCAGGATCGCCAGCGCCTGCTTTGAGGAGCCAGCGTGAGATTGCTTAATGGTCAGCTTGTCACCGCCGTTATCTTTCGCCCATTGCTGTTCGAACGGCGTGTTAAGGGCCGCAAATAGCTCGCGTGATACATCATAAGAGCTGTTAAGCAGTTCCGTCGCTTGTGCCTGAGCGGCCCACAGCGTCAGTGCTGCCAGCGTCAGATATCCTTTTTTCAGTAAGTTAACGGCCATTGCGCACCCTTATAAGCTGATGACATTTCGTCACTCAGTTTATTTATAACGAGTGTGAAACCAGTAACGGTTTTATATACCAATTGGTGATTTGGAATCAGAAAAGAATATAAGCAGAAGGGAGTAGTGACCGGGTTTCCCCGGTCAGGCAGAGGTGCGTGGTTTACAGCGCCAAGAGCTTATCCAGCGACGGGGCGAAGTAGTAGCCGCCGGTCACCGGGCGGGTAAAACGCAGCATCGCGTCGCGCTTACCGTCGGTATCGCCAAACATGCTCAGCAGTTGCTGCTCGATGTTGTACAGACGGGCGCAATAGGTGCAGAAATAGAGCCCATGCGTACCGCTGGCGGTTCCATAAGGCAGGCTCTGGCGGACAATTTTCAGCCCTTTGCCGTTCTCTTTCAGGTCAACACGCGTCAGGTGTGATGTGTCCGGGCGTACATCGCCGTCGATCTCTTCATTGGCCTCTTTGGTGCGACCGATCATCATCTCCTGATCGCCCACGCTCATGCGGTTAAGCTGCTTGAGGTTATGCTCCCAACGCTGCACCATTACGTAGCTGCCACCGGCGTCCACACCATCCTGAATAATGGCAACCTCGCGGCGTTTCTCATCGCCAGCCGGGTTTTCCGTACCGTCGATAAAGCCACTCAAATCGCGCTCTTCGACCCAGCGGAAACCGTGTGTCTCTTCTTTAACCTCGATCGCGTCGCCGAACGCCGCCAGCGCGGCCTGAGCGACAGAGAAATTCACATCGTGGCGCAGAGAAAGAATGTGGATCAGCAGATCTCGCTGTGTTGCGGGTGCCAGGCCTTTGCCATACGACGGAAAATCTTTTAGCTCGTCTGCGCCTTCAGCACCGTTCAGCGCGCGCCAGGTCTTGTTGCCAAAGGCAATGGTCGCGCCCAGCGCCGCATCGGGGAATTGCAGTTGAAAGGTCGCCAGCTTATCGGCGAATACGCGGCTCGCCACGCGCAGGGCATCGGTGTCCCCTTTTACGTTGGCTTCAATCCAAATCGCCGCACGGCAATGTTCTGGCAAAATGCCGCTTTGAACCTGGGACATGACTCCTCCTGGAAAAAACAGGCCACGAAACCGTGGCGATAATCGCGGTATTGTACCTGTTTTTCCCGCAGCAGCAGCGAGTTAAGATCAAATTAACGGCGCCAGATAAGCTTGCTAACTTTCCAGTTTTTCAGCGCATCATCGGACGGCATCAACCCTTCCGGGCCGCTCCACTGGCCGGTAAATACGTAGCTGATATGCTGGCTACCCGGCGCTTTACACTCGACGCCCACGCTGTCATCGCCCGCGCCTTTCACGCAATTACCGAAAGCTTTATCAAACAGCGAATTGAACGGTGCGCCGATTTTTACCCCTTTATCCGTGGCAATATTACTATCGAGCACATCAATACGACTGACCGCACCGTTTTCTCCGTTCACCACCAGCGCCAGTTTGTCGTCTTTTAGCGCTTCAAAATAACGAACGATGCCGCCTTTTTCCGTCTTCATACCGCTACGCAGATGGTAATCGCCACCCAGCGCGTCCTGAATTGCCTGCTCGTTTAGTGGCGTGCTGGCGGTGATGTTACCCACTCCGTTGTCGCTCACCTCGACAGATGAACCAAACCAGTTCCACGGATAGGCCGCCGACCAGTTGACGGAAGCCAGCGTCGAGCAGCCGGTTAACGCCAGCGGCAGAACGCAAATAAGTGTACGCAGGGATTTCATGCTTCATTCCTTTTATTCATAGAACGCCTGTTGGAGTCCCGGAAGTGAAAAAAGTGCCGTTCAATGTTGAGCAAGGGAAAAACAGGCCCGAAGACGCCGGTTTGCCGCCAGCCACCACAGCGCGAAAAGATCGGCAATAACCAGAAACAGCCCAACGCCGGAAAGCGCCTCGCCGGTATACCAGCGCCAGGGTTGCCATACCAGCAACGCCAGTTGCGCCAGCAATACCAGCGGGTAGAGGGCGCGCCACAGGCGGGGAAAATGTTCGCGGCGACCGCTCAGTAAAAAGGTCAGGGCCGCCGGCATACCCGGCAGCAAGCCCAGCCAGAAATCATCGTGATCGGGGTAAAACAGTGCGAGCAATGCGTCGCCCTGCCCGCGCGATGCACCGGCAATAACAAACAGCCCCCAAGTGCGCGCCTCTGGAGCAGCAACACGCACCAGAACAAAAAAGGGAGTTTCAGGCGACCATGACTGTCGTAATCGGCGGGATAAATCTCAGTACTCTTCATCTTCAATCAAACGCTTGCCCAGACTGGCCGAATCCATATGTTCATAACCGAGGCGCTCATACATGCCGATAACCATCTCGTTATCTTCCCGCACCATCAGGTTGATTTTCGGGCAACCACGGGCAATCAATTTTTTCTCCAGCCGGTTCAGCAAGGCGTTAGCGATGCCGCGCCCGCGAAACTCAGGATGAACGCCGAGGTAATAAGCTGAACCGCGATGACCGTCATAACCGCCCATCACCGTGCCGACTACTTCACCGCCGACTTCGGCGACCAGAAACAGGCTCACATCGTGATTCACTTTGCGCTCAATATCCATTTCCGGATCGTTCCATGGTCGCAACAGCTCACAACGCTCCCACAAGGTGATCACTTCTTCGAAATCTTCCTGGCGAAAAACGCGTATCTCCATGGTATTCCCCGTCATTTTCAGCTGTGTAAACGTAGATTATGGCCCTAAGCGCCGCTGTCGCCAATATCCGGCATCTTCGGCGCTGAAATTTGGCATAATGTCACTCTGTCACGTATTGAAATGAAAAGTAAAACATTAGTTCGCACGGATAGTCGTAACGGCAAACACGATACGCTATAACACCAGGGACCACGAATAAGACAATTCAGGCGTATGAGCACCTTTAAACCTTTAAAAACACTTACCTCGCGTCGTCAGGTGCTGAAAGCAGGCCTGGCCGCCCTGACATTAACGGGCATGTCTCGTGCTATCGCTAAGGACGAGACACCACTCAAAACCACCACCGGGCACAGCAAGCCGAAAGCAAAGAAAGCTGGCGCAAAACGCATTGTGATGCTTGATCCGGGCCACGGTGGTATTGATACCGGCGCGATTGGACATAACGGTTCGCAAGAGAAACACGTGGTACTGGCGATCGCCAAAACCGTCCGCGCCCAGTTGCGTGCGCAGGGAATTGATGCGCGCCTGACGCGCACCGGCGATAAATTTATTCCGCTTTATGATCGCGTAGAGATTGCCCACCAGCACGGTGCCGATCTGTTTATGTCGATCCACGCCGATGGTTTCACCAACCCAAGCGCTGCGGGCGCGTCGGTGTTTGCTCTTTCCAATCGCGGGGCCAGTAGCGCAATGGCCAAGTATCTGTCGGATAAAGAAAACGCCGCCGACGATCTGGCCGGGAAAAAAGCCAGAGATAAAGATCACCTGCTCCAGCAGGTGCTGTTCGATTTGGTGCAAACCGACACCATTAAAAACAGCCTGACGCTCGGCTCGCATATTCTCAAGCAGATCAAACCGGTACACCGCCTGCATAGCCGTAACACAGAACAGGCTGCATTTGTGGTGCTAAAATCGCCTTCGATACCGTCCGTGCTGGTGGAAACCTCGTTTATCACCAACCCGGCAGAAGAGAAGCTGCTCGGAACGGCGGCGTTTCGCCAGAAAATAGCCAGCGCCATTGCCGATGGCGTACTCAGCTACTTTAGCTGGTTTGATAATCACAAAGCCCATACGAAGAGACGCGGATGACCACGCCTGATATTCACCCGGTTAAAAACGCCCTGCTGAATTTGCAGGACAAGATCTGTGACCAGCTGAGCGCCATTGATGGCGGCGCATTTATTGAAGATGCGTGGACGCGTACGGCAGGTGGCGGCGGGCGCAGCCGTGTGCTGCGTGATGGCGGCGTGTTTGAACAAGCGGGCGTCAATTTTTCGCACGTCCACGGCGACGCAATGCCCGCTTCAGCCACCGCGCACCGCCCGGAGCTGGCAGGTCGCAGTTTCGAAGCAATGGGCGTTTCGCTGGTGGTTCACCCGCGTAATCCGTATGTGCCCACCAGCCATGCCAATGTGCGCTTTTTTATCGCCGAAAAACCCGGTGCGGAACCGGTGTGGTGGTTTGGCGGCGGCTTTGATTTAACGCCCTACTACGGTTTTGAAGAGGATGCTCGCCACTGGCACCGCACAGCGCGCGATATCTGTTTGCCGTTCGGCGAAGAGGTGTATCCACGTTATAAAAAGTGGTGCGACGATTACTTCTACCTTAAACACCGTGACGAACAACGCGGTATCGGTGGGCTGTTTTTCGACGATCTCAATACGCCAGATTTCGATCACTGCTTTCGCTTTATGCAGGCGGTGGGCAACGGCTATCTCGAGGCTTATATGCCGATCGTTGAACGCCGCAAAGCTACGCCTTATGGCGAGCGTGAACGCGATTTCCAGCTTTACCGTCGCGGTCGGTATGTGGAGTTCAATCTGGTGTGGGATCGCGGCACGCTGTTTGGCTTACAAACCGGCGGGCGCACTGAATCCATTCTGATGTCGATGCCGCCGCTGGTGCGCTGGGAATACAATTATCAACCCGCCGAAGGCAGCCCGGAAGCTGCCCTCAGCGAGTTTATAAAAGTCAGAGACTGGGTTTAATTTCTTTAATTCTCAGGCCGGATAAAGAGCGCTATTCAACGGATATGTCACTGATGAGGTATTGTTCCATTCAGCAGATGTTCAACAGTTTCTGAAACATCGCTGCATGTGAATGGGACAAGGGGAGCTGCCGCGCTCCCCTTTTCAATGCCCGCGTCTGTGCGATAAATCGGTGCTTCGCACTACGCTCACCTACCGAGTGCTTGTCTGCGGTCGGCTCAACTCGCGATTACTCGTCCCATCCCTGAGACTCGTCCCTTCAGGGCCAGCGCAGGCGCTGTTCAAAATGGCTCCCGGCAATTTTGTCTGTGGCTCGATTCGCCTCTGGCCGCCATCCATGGCACCCAGACCTTGTCACTCACTCTTCGGTTCGCCGATGTCAGCGGCACTCAACCCATCGCGATTGAATTCAGCCCGGGCAGAAATAACGAGCGGCTTCCTTCAAAAACACGACCAACACGCGACAATCCGATTATCGACGGTTCGCAGACACAAACATTACAACGGCTGCGTTTGCGCCTCGACCACCGCCAGCGCAACCATATTGACGATACGCCGCACCGAGGCAATCGGCGTCAGCACATGCACCGGTTTCGCCACGCCCATCAGTACCGGCCCGACAGTCACTCCTTCAGAACTGGACACGCGCAGCAGGTTATAGCTGATTCGCGCCGCTTCAACGTTCGGCATAATCAGGATATTCGCCGCCCCTTTCAGCGGGCTATCCGGCATACGTTCATGGCGGATAGTCTCATCCAGCGCCGCGTCACCGTGCATTTCGCCATCAATCATTAACTCCGGCGCGCGTTCACGCACCAGCGCTAACGTATCGCGCATTTTCACCGCCGCAGGCGCGTTCGATGAACCAAACTGCGAATGCGAAAGCAGCGCAACACGCGGTTCAATGCCGAAACGGCGCACGGTTTCCGCCGCCAGAATAGTAATCTCCGCCAGTTCTTCCGCGCTCGGATCCTCATTGACGTAAGTATCGGCGATAAAGGTGTTGCCGCTCGGCAGCAGCAGTGCGTTCATCGCCCCTGCGGTATGGACGTTGTCGCGATAGCCGAAGATCGGCTGCAGCACACTGAAGTGCTCGTGGTAATCGCCGATGGTGCCGCAAATCAGCGCGTCCGCTTCGCCACGATGCACCATGATCGCGCCAATAATGGTGGTATTGCCGATCACCGCGCGCTGCGCCTGCTCCTGCGTCACGCCGCGGCGTTTCATAATGTTGAAGTACTCCATCCAGTACTCTTTAAAGCGTGGATCGGACTCGTTATTGACAATTTCAAAATCCACATCCGGGCGAATTTGCAAACCGAGTTTCTGAATACGCATCTCAATCACGCTCGGGCGACCAATCAGGATCGGTTTTGCCAGCCCTAACGTCACCAGTTCCTGCGTGGCATGCAGCACACGCGGCTCCTCACCTTCTGCCAGCACCACGCGTTTCGGTGCGTTACGCGCCTGCGAGAAGATCGGCTTCATGAACAAATTGGTTTTGTAGACAAATTCAGTGAGCTTATCGACATAAGCATCGAAATCGGCAATCGGTCTCGTTGCCACACCGGAATCCATGGCGGCTTTTGCCACAGCAGGCGCGATTTTGACAATCAGGCGCGGATCGAACGGTTTCGGGATCAGGTAATCCGGGCCGAAGCTGAGATCCTGATCGCCATAGGCCGAAGCCACCACCTCACTCTGCTCAGCGTGCGCCAGTTCCGCGATGGCGTTGACCGCCGCCAGTTTCATCTCTTCGTTAATCGCCGTCGCACCAACATCCAGCGCGCCACGGAAGATAAACGGGAAGCAGAGCACGTTGTTCACCTGATTCGGGTAATCGGAACGCCCTGTGCAGATGATGGCGTCCGGGCGCACCGCTTTCGCCAGATCCGGCAGAATTTCCGGTTCCGGGTTCGCCAGCGCAAGGATCAACGGCTGGCGCGCCATGCCTTTTACCATCTCCGGGGTCAGCACTTTCGGCCCGGAACAGCCAAGGAAGATGTCCGAACCGGCAACCACATCCGCCAGCGTGCGTTTGCCGTCATCGTCAACGGCATAAGCGGCTTTGGTTTCCGCCATGTTCGGCTCGCGGCCTTTGTAGATAACGCCTTTCGAATCGCAGACCACAATATTGTGTTTCTGCATACCAAGCGCCACCAGCAGGTTCATACAGGCGATCGCCGCTGCGCCCGCGCCGGAAACCACCATGCGCACATCGGAGAGATTCTTCTCGACCACGCGCAGACCGTTGAGAATAGCGGCGGTGCTGATAATCGCCGTACCGTGCTGATCGTCGTGAAATACCGGAATATTCATGCGTTCGCGCAGCTTCGCTTCAATGTAGAAGCACTCCGGCGCTTTGATGTCTTCCAGATTGATGCCGCCAAAAGTCGGTTCCAGCGCGGCGACGACATCAATCAGTTTGTCCGGATCATGTTCATCCACTTCGATATCAAACACATCGATCCCGGCGAATTTTTTGAACAGTACGCCTTTGCCTTCCATGACGGGTTTACCGGCCAGTGCGCCAATATTGCCAAGGCCGAGTACCGCAGTACCGTTGGATACCACGGCGACCAGATTGCCGCGCGCGGTGTATTTGTAGGCCGCCAGCGGATCTTTTTCGATCTCAAGACAAGGCGCGGCGACGCCGGGGGAGTAGGCCAGCGCGAGGTCTCGCTGTGTTGCCAGCGGTTTTGTCGGGGAGACCTGAATCTTCCCCGGACGGGGGAATTCGTGAAAATCGAGGGCACTTTGTTTTAGTTGGTCGTCCATTTGAGGTTCCTTTCACGTTGTTTTCAGAGTGAAACGTGCGATGTCTATCCCAATGCGCCGCATAGTATGGCCTCTGTCGCCCGCATAAACTTTGAACATAGCCAAAATCTCGCCATGACATAAACAAAATTGTTATCAATTTATCGCAACTTTGTTACGTGCCGCAAAACGCAGGGCGCGGGCGCGTCTGCTATGCTTTTTTGTTATGCACCTCTCATCCTCACAAAAGTGCGACAGAAAGCACTCCAGTAATCCATTGCTTTTAAAGGAGTTATTTTTCATGAATCACTTAGACGGCCTCAAACAATTCACTACCGTGGTGGCCGACAGCGGCGACATCGAATCCATTCGCCACTATCAGCCGGAAGATGCCACCACCAACCCTTCCCTGCTGCTGAAGGCAGCCGGGCTGGCGCACTTCTCACATCTGATTGATGATGCCATCGCCTACGGCAAAGCGCGTGGTAAAACCCAGGAGCAGCAAGTGGCAGAAGCCAGCGACAAACTGGCGGTCAATTTTGGTGCGGAAATTCTGAAAAGCATTCCGGGACGCGTCTCCACCGAAGTTGACGCCCGCCTATCTTACGACAAAGAGAAAAGTATCGCCAAAGCGCGTCAACTGGTCGCGCTGTACAAAGATCAAGGCATCGATAAGTCACGCATTCTCATCAAACTGGCGTCGACCTGGGAAGGCATTCGCGCGGCGGAAGAGCTGGAAAAAGAGGGCATCAACTGCAACCTGACGCTGCTGTTCTCGTTTGCCCAGGCGCGTGCCTGCGCCGAAGCGGGTGTGTTTTTGATTTCGCCTTTCGTTGGTCGCATTTACGACTGGTATAACGATCGCAAACCGCTCGACCCGTATGTGGTGGATGAAGATCCTGGCGTGAAGTCGGTGCGCAATATCTACGACTACTACAAACAACATCGCTATCAAACCATCGTGATGGGTGCCAGTTTCCGCCGCACCGAGCAGATCCTCGCGCTGGCGGGCTGCGACCGCCTGACTATCTCTCCGGCACTGCTGAAAGAGCTACAAGCACAGGAAGGCATTGTTGAGCGCAAGCTGGTGCCGTCGCGCCAAACCTTCCATCGCCCGGAACCGTTAACAGAAGCTGAATTCCGTTGGGAGCATAACCAGGATCCGATGGCCGTTGATAAGCTGGCCGACGGGATCCGTCAGTTCGCCGTCGATCAGCGCAGCCTTGAAGATCTGCTCGCCGCTAAACTTTAACCTTTGCCATGGAGTGAATTATGTCCCGTAGAGAGCTTGCTAACGCCGTTCGCGCCCTGAGTATGGACGCGGTGCAAAAAGCCAATTCTGGCCACCCTGGCGCCCCGATGGGGATGGCAGATATTGCTGAAGTGCTGTGGAATGATTTTCTGCGCCACAACCCGGCAGACCCCACCTGGTACGATCGCGACCGCTTTATCCTCTCTAACGGTCATGCCTCAATGCTGCTGTACAGCCTGCTGCACCTCAGTGGTTATGACCTGCCGCTTGAAGAGCTGAAAAACTTCCGTCAGCTCCACTCCAAAACCCCAGGCCACCCGGAAATCGGCTATACGCCGGGCGTGGAAACCACCACCGGCCCGCTCGGGCAGGGGCTGGCGAATGCCGTCGGGCTGGCGATTGCCGAGCGTACGCTGGCGGCGCAATTTAACCGGCCGGGGCATGACATTGTTGATCACTACACCTATGTGTTTATGGGCGATGGCTGCCTGATGGAAGGGATTTCCCATGAGGTATGTTCGCTAGCGGGCACGCTGGGGCTTGGCAAACTGATCGGCTTTTACGATCACAACGGCATCTCGATTGATGGCGAAACCGAGGGCTGGTTTACGGATGACACCGCCAAACGCTTCGAGGCGTACAACTGGCATGTGATTGGCGACATCGACGGCCATTCACCCGAGGCGGTGAAAAAAGCTATCGAAGAAGCGCAACGCGTGAAAGATAAGCCGTCACTGATTATCTGCCGCACGGTGATTGGTTTTGGCTCGCCGAACAAAGCCGGGAAAGAGGAGTCGCACGGCGCGGCGCTCGGTGAAGAAGAAGTGGCGCTTACCCGACAGAAACTCGGCTGGAAATACCCGGCCTTTGAGATCCCGAAAGAGATTTACCAGGCGTGGGATGCCCGCGAGCGCGGTGCGAAACATCAGCATGAGTGGAATGAGAAACTGGCGGTCTGGGCTAAAGAGTACCCGGATCTGGCAGCTGAATTTAAACGCCGTATGAGCGGTGAACTGCCGGAAAGCTGGGAGAAAACCACCACCGACTGGATCAATAAGCTGCAGGCCAACCCGGCGAAAATCGCCACCCGTAAAGCGTCGCAGAACACGCTCAACAGCTATGGGCCAATTTTGCCGGAGCTGCTTGGCGGCTCTGCGGATCTCGCGCCCAGCAACCTCACTATCTGGTCTGGCTCCACTTCGCTGAAAGAGGATCTGGCCGGGAACTACATTCACTACGGCGTGCGCGAGTTTGGTATGACGGCGATTGCCAACGGTATCGCGCATCACGGTGGTTTTGTGCCTTACACCGCCACCTTTTTGATGTTCGTTGAATATGCCCGTAACGCGGCGCGTATGGCGGCGCTGATGAAAGCCCGGCAGATCATGGTTTACACCCATGATTCGATTGGCTTAGGGGAAGATGGTCCAACGCATCAGGCGGTGGAGCAACTCGCCAGCCTGCGTTTAACGCCAAACTTCAGCACCTGGCGTCCGTGCGATCAGGTGGAAGCGGCTGTCGGCTGGAAACTAGCGATCGAGCGCCATCATGGCCCGACAGCGCTGATCCTCTCGCGCCAGAACCTCACGCAAATGGAGCGAACCCCGGAGCAGGTGCAGGCCATCAGCCGTGGCGGTTATATCCTGAAAGATTGCGAGGGTACGCCAGATCTGATCCTGATTGCTACCGGTTCGGAGATGGAAATTACCGTCAATGCGGCGGAGCAACTGACTAACGAAGGCCATAAAGTGCGCGTGGTATCGCTGCCGTCAACCGATATTTTCGATGCGCAGGATGAAGCCTGGCGTGAATCTGTGCTGCCCTCGGATGTGAGTGCGCGCGTGGCGGTCGAAGCCGGGATTGCCGATTACTGGTACAAATATGTCGGCCTGAAAGGGGCGATTGTCGGTATGACCGGTTACGGTGAATCGGCGCCTGCCGAGAAGCTGTTCCCCTACTTCGGCTTCACGGTCGAGAACGTGGTGGCAAAAGCCAAAGCAGTACTGAAAAAATAAGCGTGGGCGCGCCAGCATACGGCTGGCGCGCCATTTTTATTTCACTACCAGCAACGGCTCGCTCTCCTGCGGCGTCACGATATCTTCCTGCTTTTCATCCCACAGTGCTTTTTTCACCAGCACATTGCCGTTGTGTTGCGTG
The DNA here is from genome assembly GCF_016620385.1 of Kosakonia sp. LAM2021. Taxonomy (NCBI): domain Bacteria; kingdom Pseudomonadati; phylum Pseudomonadota; class Gammaproteobacteria; order Enterobacterales; family Enterobacteriaceae; genus Kosakonia; species Kosakonia sp. LAM2021. Next base: position 145,527 of record NZ_JAENHT010000001.1, on the reverse strand, counting down.
TCGCGTTTCACCAGCGTTGCGGCGTCATCGTCTTCCTGAATATTGATGTTAATGGGAAACGAAGGCAGCGCTTTCGCCCATTGCCCTTGCTGGATATCAAAGACATAAACCACCCGCCAGGCGCTGGTCCACCACTGCGGGAAAACAACGACCCGATCGCGCCCGCTATCATCGAGTTGCGACAGCGTTTCCACTCCGCCACCAATGCACTGCGGCACCACTGCGGGTTTTACAGCCGGGTTGCTGCTCCAGAGCTTACATTCACAGTCGCCCTCTTCATCGCAACTGCCGCCGGTTTTGGGGTCGCGCGCGTTCACCCACACGACATCTTTGGTAATGCCGTCAAACTTACCTTTGGTCAAAAGCCCCTGTACCGACGCCTCTTTTTGATTCAGGCGGGTGAGCAAATCGGTTTCGCCGCTAATGCGCCAGCCCTCATGCTGCTTGCTGAAAGTAAGCTGCGCCGGGTAGTTTTTTACCTGTTTTTCATCGAGCCCGGCTTGTTTGACAAACTCGACCTGAACCTGGCCCGCCTCATCTTCGGTGATATCAAGCGTGGTGATAATTCGCTGCGCATAGTGCGGTGAGTGAGAGGTGAACACTTGCTGACGGCGCAGTACCTCGTCGCGCTCAAGATGCTGGCCAAACCATTCGACCTGAGCCGCATAGAGATCGCTGCCGGTTGCCTGGGCATTGCCATTCAGGTGGCTATTCCAGACATCGACAAGCTGGGCGATGCTCTGTTTATCTGCTGAGGTCAGTTCAGCCTGTGCAGGCAGAACGGCAAAAAAGAGTACGCAGGCCGCAAACCATTGTGGGTAAACGCGTTTCATTATTCCCTTCCCGATAAAAATATCCGGGAAGGATTATGTCAGCGAAGGGTTAGCGCGTCACCCACAGCGTTGGCCATGCATCGGGGCCGTGCCAGCTATCACAGGAGGGCTCCTGCGCGTAACGCACCAGGCGAAAGCGCTGGCCGTCAAAACGCCAGCGGCTCGACACGCCACAATCCGCCAGGCTGCGGCCTTTGGAAAGTGTGGTCAGCTCGCGGGTTTTCTCATCAAATGCCGCGTTCATCAACTCCATTTCATCGTTACCGTTATCCGGCGTGAAAGGCAGCAACAGGCGCACCAGCCGTGCGGCAAATGGTTTTTCCCGTGATACCAGCCAAGCGCGTTCGACCATGTTATACGCACCCGCTTCACAGTCGATCAACAGCAACGCTTTATCATCGGTTAGCGCGCTCACCCGCACCTGGCGGCGCATCGGATCCAGCGAACACTGGCTGTTGTTCATTCGCCAGGTGCCGTAATCCAGCAAATCGTTCAGTTCCTGGTGCGTCAGCGGAGCTGGCGCAACGTTGGCCGTGGCTACCTTTTTCAACGCGGGTGCGGGCGGGACGCTTAACGACGGGCTATCGCCCTTTTTAATCCATGCCGTTTCGCTGCCGACACGTTTTTGCAGCGCATCAATAAACAGCAGCGCCGCTTTCAGCCCGACCAGAGAAATCTCGCCCTTGCTGCCTCGCAGGGTAAGCGCCTGGCCTTCCTGAATGTTTTTTAGAAACGAAGTGATGGCATCAGTGTTATCCGTCACCAGATGCCACGGAGTGGTTTGCCAGCGATCGCTCGCCAACGCCAGTGGCTGACCGTCAAACAATAAACGCCCGGCAATCGGCGGTTCTTTAGTAATCGGCGCGTCGATGCCGCCATAGTCGATACGTAGCGTGGCATCGGCACGCGCGCCAGCGCTGCGCTCCAGCGTCATTACCAGCCCCTGATGCTCACCAATATTGCGTGCCACGCAAAAGTTCTGGTTATTACAGGTGACTTGCCAGTCGGAAAAGGTTTGTTGCGCGGGCGCAGCGCACAGCAACGGTGCGGCCAGAAGACCGAAGAGCAAAGTCAAAACGCTGCGGTAACGCATGGTTGGCACAACCCCGGAAGAATAGACGCAGAACCTGCGTATATTCTATTTCCCGGTTGGCTTGCTCAATCGGATTTGTCGGATAGCTTCATCTGAAAGCGGAGCTGATAACCTTATTAATTTCAGTCCATTAGGCCAGATGTTTGCAAATATTGCAGTAAAATCACCGCCTTGCCATCACGGATCTCACCGTTGGCGACCATCGCTAAGGCCTGGCGGAAAGGCAACTCCAGCACTTCGATATCTTCATCTTCCACTCCGCCGCCGTTATTCGCGCGCTGCGCGTCGTTATATTCCGCAATAAAGAAGTGGACAATTTCCGTCACTCCGCCCGGCGACATGTACAACTCAAATACTTTGCGCACCTCGCCAACTTCATATCCCGTCTCCTCAATCGCTTCCTTACGAATGCACACTTCCGGCTCATCGTCATCCAGTAACCCGGCGCAGGCTTCAATCAGGCGACCATCCACGTTGCCATTCACCCAGGTGGCGATCCGGAACTGACGGATCAGCAGCACACTCTGCTTTTCACGGTTATACAGCAGGATAGTGGCACCATTGCCCCGGTCGTAGACTTCACGTTTATGACGCACCACTTCACCGTCCTGACGGGTCAAATCGTAGGTGATATTGCGCAGGACAAAGTAATTTTCAGAGAGGATTTTATCTTTGATAACTTCAATTTTCAGCGACATACAGGCTCCAGAGCGCTAACAACTTTGCGTAATACTACGCCGCGAAGTGTGACGCCGTGAAGCCTGTTTTATGGCAAACGCCTTAATGCTGCCCTGGTGCTTTGACGCCCAACCAGTCCATCATACCCTGCGCGGCGTGGCGCCCCTCCGCCATCGCGGTTACCACCAGATCGGCTCCGCGCACCGCATCACCGCCGGCAAAAATTTTCGGGTTGCTGGTCTGGTAGCGATACTGGCTTTCGACACTGGCGGCAATACGCCCCCAGTCATCAACGCGCACACCGTGGCGCTCCAGCCACGGCATGGAATGCGGGTTAAAACCAAACGCCATGATCACCGCATCAGCAGGCATAACAAACTCACTGCCTTCAATCGGCACCGGACGGCGACGGCCTTTGGCATCCGGCTCGCCGAGCTGTGTGCGCAGCAAGCGAATGCCGCAGACTTTGCCGCTCTTATCCAACTCCAGGTTTACTGGCTGGACGTTGAACTCAAACTCAGCCCCTTCATCCCGCGCATTTTTCACCTCTTTTTTCGAGCCAGGCATGTTGGCTTCGTCGCGACGGTAGGCACAGGTCACTTTGCTCGCGCCATGGCGCAGTGCGGTACGGACACAGTCCATTGCCGTATCGCCGCCGCCAAGCACCACGACATTACGCCCCTCGGTGTTGATAAACGGCTCGTCGGCGCTATCCGGCAACCCCATTAACTGACGGGTGTTAGCAATCAGGAACGGCAGCGCATCGTAAACGCCCGGTGCCTCTTCATTTGGCAATCCGGCTTTCATTGAACGGTAAGTGCCAACGCCCACAAACACCGCGTCGTAATCGCTGAGCAGCGTTTCCAGCGCGATGTCTTTACCGATTTCACAATTGAGTTCAAAGCGAATGCCCATCGCGCTGAAAATTTCACGACGGCGCGCCAGCAGCGATTTATCCAGTTTAAAAGCGGGGATGCCAAAGGTGAGCAAACCGCCGATTTCCGGGTGACGATCGAACACCGTGGCGCTCACGCCGTGGCGAGCGAGCACGTCAGCGCAGGCGAGACCCGCCGGGCCAGCACCGATAATCGCGATACGTTTATCTACCGCCGCAACCTGCTGTAAATCGGGTTGCCAGCCCTGCGCCAGCGCCTGATCGGAAATATAGCGCTCAATATTGCCGATAGTGACCGCGCCATACTCATCGCGCACCGTACATGCCCCTTCGCACAGCCGGTCTTGCGGGCAGACGCGCCCGGTGATCTCCGGCAAGCAGTTGGTTTGATGCGAAAGTTCAACCGCAGCCGCAATATCGCCCTCTTTCACCCGCTCGATCCACTGCGGGATATGGTTATGCAACGGGCATGTCCATTCGCAAATGCTGTGTTCGCCGCACTTCAGGCAGCGCTCCGCTTCACGATTGGCCTGATCGGCGCGAAACGGCAGATAGATTTCATCAAAACCATTTTTACGCGCCGCCAGTGGCAGTTTATCTGGCTCACCGCGAGACGTCGTTTTGCGCATCTGCCGCACTTTGCGGTCGTTAAAGGCGGGAGTCAGCGCCGCGACACTGTGCCACGGCTGCGCTTCATGGCTGGCGGTACGCAGACGGCGAGATTTAGCAAGCCCCGCAAGCGCGTCGCTGTTCACCAGTTGTAGCGCATCGGCCGGGCAATTCTGCGCGCAGGCCGGGCCTTCCGCCCTGCCCTGGCAGAGATCGCATTTGTGCGCGGTGGCTTTTACCAGCCCGTCGCCAATTGGCGTGACCAGCACCTGCATGGTGCCAAACGGGCAAGCCACCACGCAGGATTTACAGCCAATACATTTTTGCTGATTGACCTGAATCGCCTCATCAACGCGGCTGATTGCACCATTCGGACAACTACGGGCACAGGGCGCAGCTTCACAGTGGTGGCAGGTCACCGCGCTGCGGTGTTGCTGATGTTTAACCACGGTGATCCGTGGGTGAAAATGTCCGGCGCTTAACACATGTTGCTCATTATTGTGCGCCATCACACACGCGACTTCGCAGGCACGACATCCTATACATTGCTGGCTATTCGCCATAATAAAACGATTCATGGCACCCTTCTTTTCTGGTTTAATAAACCCTATTTTTTATATGAGGATTGTATTTACCGGGGCAGCACGACACAGGCAATGTTCAATTGCCCAGAAAGGTTATCTATTTGTCACGAGCTTGTAGCAGATCAATTTATTTCAGGATTTATGAAAAATTATTTCATTCGATGGACGTTCAGGCCGATGTTTCCTGTACGTAACATCAGGATTGGGAAGCGCTGCAGTGATAGTCAAAAAACCTGTTTCAGGAAGCCTGGCCAGAGCCTTTTTCTCTCTTGTTTTACTGTCGCTGCTCTCCACCGGAGTGGCACTCGTCACGCTTGCCAGCAGCCTGCGGGACGCGGAAGCCATTAATATTGCCGGGTCGCTGCGTATGCAGAGTTATCGTCTTGGTTACGAGCTGCAAAAACAGACCGCCGAACTACAACCCCACCGCCAGATTTACCAGCAGACGCTGAACTCTCCCGTATTACAAACCCTGAACCGCTGGTACGTGCCGCAGGAAGTGCAGCTACGTTATGGGCAATTGCATGAAAACTGGCGCCAGATGGAAAAACATCTAATTCAGGGCGACCAGCAATGGTACGAGCAAAATATCCAGGCTTATGTCGGGCAAATTGATTTGTTCGTGCTGGCGCTCCAGCACTACGCCGAACGCAAGATGATGCTGGTAGTCGCTATTTCGCTGCTGGGGGCAGCCGGGATTTTCACGCTGGTGTTTTTTACGCTGCGCCGTATTCGCCAGCGGGTCGTCAAGCCGCTTAATAACCTGGTCGCCACCTGCCAGCGCATCCAGCAAGGGCAATTTTCCTTGCTGCCGCTCGATAACAAACTGGATAACGAACTGGGTTTACTGGCTTCAACGTTTGACAGAATGTCCGGACAACTGTTTAAGCTCTACCGCTCGCTGGAAACATCGGTAGCAGAAAAAACCCGCGATCTGCATGAAGCCAACAGTCGCCTGGAAGTGATGTACCAGTGCTCGCAGGCGCTCAACACCAGCCAGATTGACGCCCTCTGTCTGCATCACGTTTTACAGATTGTTTACGATCATAAAGCGGCGTGCTTCCTGGAACTGGTTGTCGATGACAACTGGCGCATTCAGCAAGGTGAGGCCGATCCCAGGCTGCCGGTGAACAGCTTGCCGGTAAATATGCAGAAGAACGTGCTGGGCGAGCTGCGCTGGCAAAGCCACCAGCAGCCGCTCTCCGCACCGCTGATGTGTAATATCGCCACCATTCTTGGACGCGGGCTCTATATCAACCAGGCGCAGAAGCATTACCAGCAATTAATGCTGATGGAAGAACGTGCGACCATCGCCCGCGAACTGCACGATTCTCTGGCGCAGATGCTCTCTTATCTGCGTATCCAGCTGGCGCTGCTTAAGCGCTCAGTGCCGGACGATAACGCCCCGGCACACTTGATTATCGACGACTTTTCACGGGGTCTGAACAATGCCTGGCAGCAGTTGCGTGAGCTACTCACCACGTTCCGCCTCTCTTTACAGCAAAGTTCGCTACCCGCCGCGCTGCGTGAAGCACTGGATGTATTGCAGAGCCAGACCAGCGCGAAGCTGAATCTGGATTGCCGTTTACCCACGCAGGCACTGGATGCGCAACAGCAAATGAACGTCTTACAAATTGTGCGTGAAGCGGTTATCAACGCGATTAAACATGCGCAGGCCAGCGAAATCACCGTCAGTTGTGTGACCGATCCTGACGGACTGCACTCGGTCTACATTCGCGATAACGGCATCGGTATGAACAGTACGCAGGAGCCCGCCGGGCATTACGGGTTGACGATCATGCGCGAGCGCGCCGAGCGTCTTGGCGGTGTGCTGGAAATCGTCTCACCGCCGGGCAGCGGCACTCAGGTGCAGTTTCGTTTTCCGTTAACGGTCAGCGCGCAGCGTCAATAAGTGTAAAGAATTTAAAGTAAAATGATTTTGTGCAGGAGGAAATTTTGCTTAAGTCTCGTTATGCATAGTTATGCCTTAATCAGGCATGATAATTTACATTTTCTCCTTTTTTTCTCCACGATTGGTTTCCGCATTGCCGCTACATTGATGCAAGCAATGTCACTATAACGATGCGCAGCAATATGAGGTTTTATTTCTGATGGCGAATTTTTTTATTGATCGCCCCATTTTTGCGTGGGTGCTGGCGATCCTGATCTGTCTTACGGGGACACTTGCCATTATTTCTTTACCCGTCGAACAATATCCCGATTTAGCCCCGCCTAACGTCCGCATTACCGCTAACTACCCTGGCGCATCGGCGCAAACACTGGAAAATACCGTTACTCAGGTTATCGAGCAGAATATGACCGGCCTCGATAATTTAATGTATATGTCCTCGCAAAGCAGCGCCACCGGGCAGGCAACGGTGACGCTCAATTTCAGTGCCGGTACCGATCCTGATGAAGCCGTACAGCAGGTGCAAAACCAGCTGCAATCGGCGATGCGTAAACTCCCTCAAGCGGTGCAAAACCAGGGTGTCACGGTGCGCAAAACCGGTGATACCAATATCTTAACCATCGCGTTTGTCTCTACCGACGGCTCGATGGATAAACAAGATATCTCCGACTACGTGGCGAGTAATATTCAGGATCCGATTAGCCGCGTAAACGGCGTTGGCGATATTGACGCCTACGGTTCGCAATATTCAATGCGTATCTGGCTCGATCCTGCGAAGCTCAACAGCTACCAGCTCACCGCCTCGGATGTCACCAGCGCCATTTCGTCGCAGAACGCGCAAATCGCCGTCGGGCAACTTGGCGGAACGCCGTCCGTTGATCGCCAGGCCTTAAACGCCACTATCAATGCGCAGTCGCTTTTACAAACACCGGAACAGTTTCGCAATATTACGCTGCGCGTGAATCAGGACGGTTCAGAAGTGCGTCTTGGCGACGTGGCGACGGTGGAACTGGGCGCAGAGAAATATGACTACCTGAGCCGTTTTAACGGTAACCCCGCGTCCGGGCTGGGGGTGAAACTGGCCTCCGGCGCTAACGAAATGGCGACGGCAGAACTGGTGATTAATCGCTTAAACGAGCTGGCACCTTTTTTCCCGCACGGTCTGGAATATAAAGTCGCTTACGAAACCACCTCGTTTGTTAAAGCCTCGATTATCGATGTGGTGAAAACCCTGCTCGAAGCTATCGCGCTGGTGTTTCTGGTGATGTACCTGTTCCTGCAAAATTTCCGCGCCACGCTGATCCCCACTATCGCCGTGCCGGTCGTGCTGCTTGGCACATTCGCCGTGCTCTACGCATTCGGCTACAGCATCAACACCCTGACCATGTTCGCCATGGTGCTCGCCATCGGTCTGCTGGTGGATGATGCGATTGTGGTGGTGGAAAACGTCGAACGCATCATGACCGAAGAAGGGCTGTCGCCCAGGGAAGCGACGCGTAAATCGATGGGGCAAATCCAGGGTGCGCTGGTGGGGATTGCGATGGTGCTGTCGGCGGTATTTGTGCCGATGGCGTTCTTTGGCGGCACCACCGGCGCGATTTATCGCCAGTTCTCAATCACCATTGTTTCGGCGATGGTGCTTTCTGTGCTGGTGGCAATGATCCTCACACCGGCGCTGTGTGCCACGTTGCTCAAGCCGCTGCATAAAGGTGAGCTGCATGGGCAGAAAGGCTTTTTCGGCGCCTTTAACCGTATTTTCAACCGTAATGCCGATCGTTATGAAACCGCCGTCGGTAAAATTCTGCACCGCAGCCTGCGCTGGATTTTGCTCTATGTGCTGCTGATTGGCGGCATGGTGTTGCTGTTCCTGCGTCTGCCAACGTCGTTTCTGCCGCTGGAAGACAGGGGCATGTTTACCACCTCAGTGCAGCTGCCGAGTGGTGCAACGCAACAGCAGACGCTGAAAGTGGTGCAGAAAGTGGAAGACTATTTTTTCACCCACGAGAAATCGAATGTTGAATCCGTGTTTGCTACCGTCGGCTCCGGCCCCGGTGGTAACGGGCAGAACGTGGCGCGTTTGTTCATCCGCCTGAAAGACTGGGAAGCCCGCGATCCGAAAAGCGGCAGCGCGTTTGCCATTATCGAACGCGCCACCAAAGCGTTTAGCCGCATCAGTGAAGCCCGCGTTTTCGCCAGCAGCCCGCCCGCCATCAGCGGCATGGGGAGTTCGGCCGGTTTCGATATGGAATTGCAGGATCACGCCGGTGCAGGCCACGACGCTCTGATGGCGGCTCGCGATCGTCTGATTGAGATGGCGGCCAAAGATCCGGCGCTGACCCGCGTTCGCCATAACGGTCTTGATGACAGCGCACAGCTGCAAATCGATATTGATCAGCGCAAAGCGCAGGCGCTGGGCGTGTCAATTGATGATATTAACAACACGCTGAAAACCGCCTGGGGTTCCAGCTACGTGAATGACTTTATGGATCGCGGTCGCGTGAAAAAAGTCTACGTACAGGCTGCGGCGAAATACCGCATGCTGCCGGACGATATTAACCTCTGGTATGTGCGAAATAGCAGCGGTGGAATGGTGCCATTCTCCGCGTTTGCCACCTCGCGCTGGGAAACCGGCTCGCCGCGTCTTGAGCGCTACAACGGTTATGCCGCAGTGGAGATTGTCGGCGAATCCGCCCCCGGCGTCAGCACCGGTACGGCAATGGATGTGATGGAGAAACTGGTTAGCCAGTTGCCTACCGGTTTTGGCCTGGAGTGGACCGCCATGTCTTACCAGGAACGCCTTTCCGGTGCGCAGGCGCCAGCGTTATATGCGGTCTCCCTGTTGGTGGTATTCCTGTGCCTCGCGGCGCTGTATGAGAGCTGGTCTGTGCCGTTCTCGGTGATGCTGGTGGTACCGCTTGGCGTGATTGGCGCGCTACTGGCAACCTGGATGCGCGGGCTGGAAAACGATGTGTACTTCCAGGTCGGGTTGTTGACAGTAATAGGTCTGTCAGCGAAAAACGCGATACTCATTGTTGAGTTTGCCAATGATATGAATGCGAAAGGCGAAGATTTGCTGGTCTCCACGCTGCATGCCTGCCGTCAGCGTTTAAGACCAATCCTGATGACCTCGCTGGCGTTCGTTTTCGGTGTGCTGCCAATGGCAACCAGCACCGGCGCGGGCTCCGGCAGCCAGCATGCGGTGGGAACCGGTGTGATGGGCGGGATGATTTCCGCCACCGTGCTGGCGATTTTCTTTGTACCGCTGTTCTTCGTACTGGTGCGCCGCCGTTTCCCGCTCAAAGCGCGCACGCAGTAATTTCTGCATAACAAAAAGGCGACCTGGTGGTCGCCTTTTTCATGTGTCGGTTCACATTGTTATTTATTAAGCCGTCACTGCTTAATCGTTCGTCAGGAAATTATTTACGAAGCATGCCTTCGATAAAGTCTTTCCAGTTCCCCAGTTCATGTTCAATCATAACTACCTCTCTTATTATTCTGGCAATTCTACTTAAACCCGTAACAACATTGAAGAGACGTTAATCAATTGCTTCAATCGCTATTAGCGGGGTACTTTTAATGCTTGTGATAACTATGAGCCGATGTCATGTCATTTAATGTGAATAACGGCAATATTCCATAAAAACTTTAGGGCCAAATGAAATGACGATCACATTGTTCGATAAATCAGCAATTGAAGCGGTGGACTGGCTGGCGTTAACGGCGCTGATTGCCGCAGGCGGTCTTAATCAGCGCGACCCGCTACAGGTCGAGCAGGCGTGGCGCAATAGCACCTTCTGCTGGTTTGGCTATCATAACGGGGAGCTGGTCGCCACGGCGCGCGCAATCAGCGATCTGACATGGGCCAGCTATGTTGCGGATATTGTGGTCGCCCCGGAAATGCAGGGACGCGGTTATGGAAAACAACTGATGTCTGACATTGTCAGAACATTATTACCGTTCGGCAAAACCTTTATTTATTCCGTACCGGAAAAGACAGGATTTTATCAACAATATGGTTTCCGTTTTTTAACCACTGGCATGGTATGCGCAACACCTGAAAGTTTATTCAAACTGGAACAGAGTGGTTATATCCGCTGACATTTGCTTCTCAGACAAATCACAGGCAAATTAAAATCCGTTATTCTAATTTCTTGCACAAATAACCAAAAAAGAGACAAAAGGATTCACCATGATCACCATGTACGGCATCAAAAACTGCGACACCATCAAAAAAGCGCGCCGCTGGCTCGAAGCGCAGCGGGTGGAATACCGTTTCCACGATTACCGCACAGACGGTATTCATGCAGATTTACTGCGTACATTTGTTGATGAACTCGGCTGGGAAGCGCTACTAAACACCCGGGGCACCACCTGGCGCAAGCTGGATGAAGCCCAGCGCGCAGCCATCACCAATGATGATGCTGCCATCGCGTTGATGCTTGAAATGCCTGCAATTATCAAACGCCCATTGCTCTGCGCGCCGGGTAAGCCTATGCTGCTGGGTTTCAATGAATCCAGTTATGAGAAGTTTATTAACGAGGTGTAGTTTATGTCGTGCCCGGTTATTGAGCTGACACAGCAGCTTATTCGTCGCCCTTCTCTGAGCCCCAATGATGCAGGATGCCAGGCGCTAATGATTGAACGTCTGCGCGCTATCGGTTTTACCATTGAGCCGATGGATTTTGGCGACACGCAAAATTTCTGGGCATGGCGCGGGCAAGGCGAAACGCTGGCCTTCGCTGGCCATACGGATGTGGTGCCGGCTGGCGATGCGGACCGCTGGATCAACCCGCCTTTTGAACCAACCATCCGCGACGGCATGCTATTTGGTCGCGGCGCAGCAGACATGAAAGGTTCGCTGGCGGCGATGGTTGTCGCCGCCGAGCGTTTTGTCGCCCAGCATCCGCAGCATAAAGGCCGTCTGGCATTTCTTATCACCTCTGACGAGGAGGCCAGCGCCACCAACGGCACCGTCAAAGTGGTCGACGCGCTGATGGCGCGTAACGAACGGCTGGATTACTGCCTGGTTGGTGAGCCTTCCAGTACGGAAGTGGTGGGCGATGTGGTAAAAAACGGTCGTCGTGGATCGATGACCTGCAACCTGACCATTCACGGTGTTCAGGGGCACGTTGCCTATCCGCATCTGGCGGATAACCCGGTGCATCGCGCCGCGCCAATGCTCAATGAGCTGGTGGCCATCCAGTGGGATCACGGCAACGAATACTTTCCGCCGACCAGCATGCAGATTGCCAATATCAAAGCAGGAACCGGTAGCAACAACGTTATCCCTGGCGATCTGTTTGTGCAGTTCAACTTCCGCTTTAGTACCGAACTGACCGATGAGATGATCAAAGCTCACGTGCAGGCGCTGCTGGATAAACATCAGTTGCGTTACAGCGTGGAGTGGTGGGTTTCCGGGCAACCTTTCCTGACGGGGCGCGGCAAGCTGGTGGATGCGGTGGTTAATGCCATTGAGCACTATAATGAAATCAAACCGCAGTTGTTAACCACCGGCGGCACGTCAGATGGCCGTTTTATCGCGCGTATGGGCGCGCAAGTGGTTGAACTCGGGCCGGTGAACGCCACCATTCACAAGATCAACGAATGTGTGAACGCGGCGGATTTGCAACTGCTTGCCCGTATGTATCAACGCATTATGGAACAACTCATCGCCTGATGGCCTGGAGGATGACATGGATTGGCTGGCAAAATATTGGTGGATTCTGGTACTGGTTTTTTTACTTGGCGTACTGATTAATGTGATCAAAGACCTGAGCCGGGTCGATCACAAAAAATTCCTCGCTAACAAGCCGGATCTGCCGCCGCATCGTGATTTCAACGACAAGTGGGACGACGATGACGACTGGCCGAAACAGGATCAGCCGAAAAAGTAAGCCTCACATAATTCACCCCCTATCGGGGGTGAATTTTTTGCTCATAAAAACTCAATAATATCGTCGTCATTCGGCTTGCCGCCGCTTAACGCTTCATCGAAATAGTGCTTCGGCACGGTGTAGCGCAAATGTTTGAGCGCCAGCTCAATACTGCGATCATCAATGGCATGGCCCAAATCGTCGACAATATCCAGCGTGATATCGCCGCCAAGCGTTTGCACCGCTTCCTGCGCCTTCACCGCCCAGGCCAAATCGATAACCCGGTCTTCACCGCCGTGAATCAGGTGAATGGTTTGTGCCGTGGAAACCGCCTGCGGCAGCGTGGCGTAACGCCCGTTGAACGCAATCACCCGCGAAGCGAGATCCGGCTGCGCTTTCAGCCCTTCCAGCGCCATAATCGCCCCTTGCGAAAAGCCAATCAGCGCCGTGGCTAACGCATTTACGCCGCTTTGCTGCTGCCAGTAGCGCACAACGTCAATAAATTGCGGCATCACAGCATCAATGCGTTGCTGACGATTTTCTTCCGTCACGCCTGCCACGGAAAACCACTGGCGGGCCGGTGGTGCGCCGCAGGTTTCGACGCCGCCAATACTGACGATCAGCGCATCGGGAAAGTGCGGTGCAAACCAGCTGCCGATTTGTCCCATGGAGACCGGGTTATCGCCAACGCCATGAAACAACAGCAGTAATTGTTTTGCCGGGGATTGCGGACTTTGCACAACGAAATGGTCATGTTTCATGGTTGTCTCCTTAAATCGTTGAGTGCAGTTTACGCCCGGGAGCCATAATGACCATGCCATTTAACTGAATGAGTTAGTTAAAAAAATTGCAGTTTCTGCACCTGTGTTTTCAGATTGAGCGCGCGAACAGCATCCAGGTTAAAGAGCGCCTGTTCACACTCCCGGCGCTGAGATAGCAGCAGCGCTTTACGCCCGCTCAGCGATAAACGCTGGCATAACGCCTGTTCGCTTTCGCCATCGCTTACCCGTCCTCGCAATGCCAACAATGGCAAATGCGCGTGCGCCAGCAAACGGCATAACGCGCCGTAAGCCGCCGAAAGTGGTCGATGCGCAAAAGCGAAACCGGCCAACTCGAGCCAGTCCTCTTCACTAAGCGTAGTCGACTGAACAACAGGCAGAGACAACGTTTCCTCGCGCCAGTCGGCAAGCCAGGGCAGATCGCGCGCCAGGCGAGTCTGTTCCCGCACCAGCAGCGCTTCGCCAGCCACCGTCAGCGGGAGTATCGCCATGGCGGTAAAACAGCCGCTGCTCGCTTCGCGATGGCTGCCAAGGCGTACCAGCGAAAAACCGCAGCGCTGCCAGAAGCGCCATAATTCTGGCGTATAGCCAAAACTGACGGAGAGGTAATCACACTTCGTTGTATGCGCTCGCGCATGGGCGATGAGCGCACTGCCAATCCCCGTACGCTGGCAAAAAGGATGCACAGCAATGCGGCTGATACGCCGCCCGCGCAATGTTGCCGCCAGCGGGCTACCGCCGTGCGCGGCCAGCGATTGTGCGACCAGGTTACCGCGCGGACGGCGAAAACCCGCCCACACCGCCTGGCTAAGCCCGGCACTTAACCCACCCTCGTCCACCAGCCAGAGCGCGGCCACCGCCGTTTTTGCCCGGCAAGCCTGCCAGAAATGCTGCCCAGGCGCATCCATCATGCGTCGCAGATCGAGCGGTGACGTGCGGTAATGGGCGCTCGCCAGCAGACGATAAATCGCCGCCGTCTCTTGCCAGGCCCGTGCTGATAACGGCTGTATGGTGATGTCACCTGTCGGCGGTTCAACGACAGGTTCATCGTCAAACAGCAACAGGGCGCTAATTACCTGCTCCAGCGGGCAGCCCTGCGCCCAGCGCAGCGGCGTGGAGAGCGTGTAATGGCGTAACTGCGGAAACCCGGCACAGAACTTCAGCAAAAAACCCTGCCCGGTGCCTTCATAACCCTGTACGGTGGTGGTGAGCAATGCGCGAGGGAAATCGGAAACCAGCGCATGCAGCAGCGGCCCAGGAATGGCAGCAGCTTCATCCACCACCAGCCAGCCCGGCTGTGTTCCCTGCGCCGTTATCTGCTGGAGCAACGCATCCGGGGCGATAAAGTTGAACCGCTCGCCGGCGTATTTCGCCAGCACATCGGTGGCGGCGCGCGCAGGTGCGGTGACCGTGACAGGCTCAGATATGCGGGCAATATGCATCCCCGCCAGCGCCGATTTTCCTCGCCCGCGCGGTGCCGTCACCACCGCGACACCTGGCGGCATGCGACGAAGTTGCTCAAGGATCTGCGCCTGCTCGTGCTCGGGTGCGCCAGTTGCCGCGTGCCATTCAGGCCGGGAAGGAAAGTCCGGAAGAGAAAAAGGTGACGCTTGCTGCCACACCACGGTTTGTGGATCGTCACGGAGCGTACGGCAAAAGTGATCAATAAAAACCGGGGTCGGGATCGGCTCGGCGGTGTCGCTCCATCGCAGGCTGTCTGCATCCGGCTGCTGCGGCCACAGCGCGAACGGCGGTGTGAGCATCACCAGCCAGCTACCGGCCGTGAGCGTCCCGCCAAGGGCGGCGAAAGCGGCGACATCAAATCCTTCACGCGCATCGAACACGGCATGACGGAATTCACGCCCGAGCAAGGTAGTTAATGCGCGAGGTTGAATGTGTTGTGGCCAGCCGCTGTTTTCACCGACCCACAGCCAGTCGCCGGGAAGCGAGTCGCGCAGTGTGCCCGCCTGCGCCTCACTCCACGCAGGCTGACCGGCAATCACCAGCAAGCGACGGATCCCTTCCCGCGCCATGCGGGCGCTCAGTTCAATCAGCTGTTGCATCACGAGGTGATTACAACTGCCCGCTGAAGGTATTGCACTGCGCCGGATCGCCGCTGTCCATTCCGCGTTTGAACCAGGTGTAACGCTGTGTCGAGGTACCATGCGTGAAACTATCCGGGAATGCGACGCCCTGACTGCGCTGCTGTAAGCGGTCATCACCAATGGCTTGCGCAGCGTTTAATGCCTCTTCGACATCGCCCGGTTCCAGCACGCCCTGCTGCTCCATGCTGTGGCCCCAGACGCCCGCATAACAATCGGCCTGCAACTCCATGCGCACCGACAAGGCATTCGCCTGTTGTTGCGTGGCGTTTTGTTGCAGGCCGCGCACTTTGGCTTCCGTCCCCAGAAGTTTTTGCACGTGATGACCGACTTCATGGGCAATCACGTAGCCCTGAGCGAAATCGCCGCCCGCGCCGAGCTTGTTTTTCATCTCATCGTAAAAAGAGAGATCGATATAAATTTTGCTGTCTGCCGGGCAGTAAAACGGCCCCATAATGGATTGCCCGGTGCCGCAGCCGGTATGGGTGCTGCCACGGTACATCACCAGCGTCGGCTGTTGATAATGTTGTCCCATTTTTTCAAACAGCTGGCCCCAGGTCTCTTCGGTGGTGGCGAAAATAACGCGGGTAAAATGCGCAGACTCATCCTCATGCGGGTTCGCGGCGCGCTGTTGTTGCGTGGGTGGGCTCACCGGTTGCCCGGTCAGTAAACTGGTGAGATCAACACCGTAATAGCTCGCGACGATCACCACCAACAGCAGGATTATCCCACCCTTGCCACCCGGTAAACGAAACCCGGGCCCGCGCATCGACGGCCCACCCGACTCATTACGTCGGTCTTCTACGTTGTCACTCTCTCGACGGCCTTGCCAGCGCATAACTACCTCACTATCCCAATGATGGACTCAGTGTATATATGATCGTAGGCGCAGAGGGAAGGATTAGCACAGGAAAAAAGTGAGGAAATCCGGAGGATGCAGTCACCCTCCGGAAGTAACGCGAGGTGAAGATCAGTCCAGTTTCACGCCAAGACGATGCGCCACGGCTTCATAGGCTTCAATCAGGCCACCAAGGCTCTGACGGAAACGGTCTTTGTCCATTTTATCCAGCGTCTCTTTATCCCACAGGCGGCTGCCGTCCGGGGAGAACTCGTCGCCGAGTACCACTTCGCCTTTAAACAGGCCAAACTCCAGTTTGAAATCAACGAGGATCAAACCGGCATCATCAAACAGTTTGCTCAGCACGTCGTTGGCTTTGTAGGTCAGCTCTTTCATGCGCGCCAGATTTTCTTTGTTCACCCAGCCGAAGGTTTCGCAGTAGGATTCGTTCACCATCGGATCGTGCATCGCATCGTTTTTGAGGAACATATCGAACAGCGGCGGATTCAGCTCAATGCCCTCTTCGATGCCCAGACGTTTCACCAGCGAGCCTGCCGCACGGTTACGAATCACGCACTCTACCGGCACCATATCCAGTTTTTTCACCAGACATTCGGTATCAGAAAGCAGCGCTTCCATCTGGGTCGGGATGCCCGCTTCTTGCAGTTTGGTCATAATGAAATGGTTGAACTTGTTGTTCACCATGCCCTTACGATCAAACTGTTCAATGCGCGCGCCATCCCCTGCTGACGTATCGTTACGGAATTCGAGCACCAACAGGTCCGGGTTTTCCGTACTGTACACGGTCTTCGCTTTGCCGCGATACAACTCAGCTTGCTTTTGCATCTTAATTACTCCAGGTGTGATTACAAGGCTAATTTGGCTATTTTACGCTGACGCACACGTTTGCGTCACCATAATAAAAAAAGGCCGGAACATCCGGCCCTGAGGATTATCGGTTAAACGCCGCCTGGAAGGCTGCGACTAACGCGTCGTTCTGCGATTGTGTCAGCGTGTGACCTTTCGGATCGATGAACTGGAGGCTGCTGCGGTTATCCAGATCGCCGACCTGCAGTTTATAGTCGCCGGAAGCCAGACCCGGATCGCGCGCGCCCAGCTCCTGCCAGCTGCTGTCGGACAGCGGCTTATAGGTCACTGCAATGCTGCCCGTTGAGCGCGTGCTGTCGGTGACTTTCATTCCCACTTTTTCCAGCACGGACGGCAGACGCTGCCACACAACGTTAAACGGCCCACGCACCACCAGCATCGGCAGACCGGTATCATCGGCGGCGCTCTGGACGTTCAGCGTAGAGACGCTGCGGTTTTCCGCCGCAGTTTGCGCGTCAGTTGCGGTTTTATCCAGACCGGAGGAGATAACGTTCAGCATTTCGGTGCTGTAACGCTGCAGCGATGCGGCGTCCGCAACCGGTTTGCCCGCCTGTTCCAGATTTACCAGCTTGACGACAACCGCCTGCTGGTAACCCTGCGGTTTCACCGAGATTTGATAACGACCACGATACTGCTGATCTTCATCCAGACGGTTCCAGTCAACCCAACCGGTGGTCAGGGTCTGCGTGGCATCGTCACGTTTGTCGATGCTGTAGTTTTTCCCCTGAAGAATGCTGACCACCTGCGGCCACAGCGTGCTGTTGCGGCCGTTTTCGACCATTAGCGTCGCGGTGTCACCGGTAAACTGGGTGCGCGCACCGCTCACCAGCGCCAGCGGCTGAGCTGGCGGACGAATGTCCAGCGCTTTACCTACCGCGCCGCTGCCGTTAGCAACAGGGATGGTGTAATCACCGTTTTGCACCGGGAGGATCATCCCTGCGGGCGCGTGAAGTTCAGCAAGCGGAGCCGCATCCAGATAGGATTCGTCACCGCTAACCTGACGCTTATAACGTGAATCGGAACTACAGGCGGCGAGCAACATCACAAGTGAAACACCCGCTACCTTCGCCAGGCGCGACTTCTGTACTGAGTAAGCCATCAAATCTCCCTAAACTTTACAGCAGACCGGCATGCTTAAGCGCAGTGCGGACAACGTCACGACCATGGTCGGTAATGGGCGTCATCGGCAGACGCAGCGTGTCGGTTGCTACAAGCCCCAACTCCATACATGCCCATTTAACGGGGATTGGATTGGGTTCGACAAATAGTTTGTTGTGTAACGGCATCAAACGCTGGTTGATTACGCGTGCTTCGGCGTAATTCCCCTGGGCCGCCAGTTTGCACATGTCAGCCATATCGCGCGCCGCCACGTTGCTGGTCACGGAAATTACACCGTCACCGCCGAGCTGCATAAAGTCCAGCGCGGTGGCATCGTCGCCGCTCAGCAGGATAAAGTCGTCTGAAACCAGCTCTTTGATCTGGTGAACACGACTTAAGTTCCCGGTCGCTTCCTTAATACCGATAATATTTTTAATTTTCGCCAGACGGCCTACGGTTTCCGGCAGCATATCGCAGCCGGTACGCGACGGCACATTATACAGAATTTGCGGCAGGTCAGTATGTTCGGCGATGGCTTTAAAATGCTGGAACAGCCCTTCCTGAGTCGGGCGGTTGTAGTAAGGCGTAACAGTCAGGCAACCCACCACGCCGCTGTCGTTAAAACACTGGGTCAGGCTGATGGCTTCTGCGGTAGCGTTCGCGCCTGTCCCGGCAATCACAGGGATGCGCCCGTCGGCCAGTTCAACCGTCATCTTCACCACGTCGGCATGCTCATCATGGCTCAGCGTGGCGGATTCACCGGTAGTCCCTACCGAAACGATCGCCGTGGTTCCGTTGGCGACATGGTAATCAATCAGTTTTTTCAGGCTTGACCGGCAGACTTTACCTTGCGAATCCATCGGCGTGATAAGCGCGACAATACTTCCCGTGAACATGGGCCATCCTCTGTGCGAACAAGATTCTCAATGGTACGTGCGGTGCCGTCAGAAAAGCAAGAGACCTGAGGCTCTGTGGCGGTTGTATGCCGGTTTTTTTTATGCTTTCCTTATGATTACCTCATGTTTGACAGGAAGCTCAGGTTTGACAACCTCATCACAACACTTTTTGGTTATCACTGCGCTGGGGGCCGACAGGCCTGGCATTGTGAACACGATCACACGCCACGTCAGCAGCTGCGGCTGTAATATCGAAGACAGCCGTCTGGCGATGCTGGGGGAAGAGTTCACGTTTATAATGCTGCTTTCGGGTTCGTGGAACGCTATTACGCTTATCGAATCGACCTTACCGCTGAAAGGCGCCGAGCTGGATTTGCTAATTGTGATGAAGCGCACCGATGCCCGTCCGCGTCCTGATATGCCAGCCACCGTGTGGGTGCAGGTTGAAGTCCCCGATTCACCCCACCTGATTGAGCGTTTCACTGCGCTTTTCGACGCACACGAAATGAATATTGCGGAGTTAGTCTCCCGTACACAGCCCGGTAATCTTACCGTTGCGCCAACGTTATTTATCCAGATAACCGCTCATAGCCCCGCGTCACAGGACGCGTCAAATATTGAGCAGGCGTTCAAAGCCCTATGTACAGAATTGAACGCGCAAGGCAGTATAAACATCGTCAACTATTCCCAGCATGATGAACAGGATGGAGTTAAGTAATGAATCCACTGAAAGCCGGTGATATCGCACCGAAATTTAGCTTGCCCGATCAAGACGGTGAACAAGTAAATTTGGCCGACTTCCAGGGACAGCGTGTTCTGGTCTATTTCTACCCGAAAGCCATGACACCAGGCTGTACTGTCCAGGCCTGTGGCCTGCGCGATAACATGGATGAGTTAAAGAAAGCGGGTGTGGAAGTGCTGGGTATCAGCACCGACAAACCAGAGAAACTTTCCCGCTTTGCAGAAAAAGAGCTGCTCAACTTTACGCTGCTCTCTGATGAAGACCACCAGGTCTGCGAGCAGTTTGGCGTCTGGGGTGAAAAAACCTTTATGGGCAAAACCTACGACGGTATCCACCGTATCAGCTTCCTCGTGGATGCTGACGGTAAAGTTGAACATGTGTTTGATGACTTCAAAACCAGCAATCACCACGACATCGTGGTTAACTGGCTGAAAGAGAACGCCTGACAGTAACGCACCTTTTCTCAGGGCGGCCCGATCGGGTACGCCCTTTCCTTTGCCGCTCCCCTGCAACTTTCCTTTGCCTCTCCCTTCAACTATTTGACCACGATCACACTTCACACCGTGATGTCGACACTTGTGCCGACAGGTTAATTTTCGCTCTACGCTGACCATCACTTTTGTTCGCCCCTCGATCCTCAAAAACACACAACCACTTGAAATTTAAAAATTTATAACTTTGGCACAGCTTATGCTAAAGCAGGCTCAATGTTTTTACCTCGATTCCAGGGAGCCGAAATGAACCGCTTTGTGATTGCCGATCCCGAGTGGTGTATAGGATGCAATACCTGTCTTGCCGCCTGCTCGGATGTGCATAAAAGCCAGGGCCTGCAGCACCATCCCCGGCTGACACTCGTGCGCACACCCAGCAAAACCGCGCCGATACTGTGCCGCCACTGTGACGATGCGCCGTGCAAACAGGTGTGTCCGGTCAATGCCATTTCGTTTCAGGATGATGCCGTTTATCTCAATGAAACGCTGTGCATTGGCTGCAAACTGTGTGGGCTGGTGTGTCCGTTCGGGGCGATCACGCCCGCCGGCAGCCGCCCGCTCAATATTCCCGCCCGTTACGAGCATCACATTGCCGAAGAACAACTGCGCGATGTGCCCGGCAGCGCGCCCAACGATCACCCGTTTTTACGCTGGAACGCGGGGGTGCAAACCATCGCGGTGAAATGCGATCTCTGCGACTTCCTGCCCGAAGGCCCTGCCTGTGTACGGGCTTGCCCCACGCAAGCGCTGCATCTGGAAACGGAAAGCACACTGCATAAACAGCTCAAGGCCCGTCGGGAGCTGGCCGCGCTGAGTTCAACCGATGTGACCTTCCCTCCTCTTCCCTCTTCGCCGGAGCAACGCTAATGGATGCCCTGCAATTATTGATGTGGTCAATCGTGGTGTACGTCGCCGGAGGCGTCCTGTCGTTGTTGCTTGCCCGCAGTCAGGAACTGGCGATCAACGTCGCCGGGATCGCCGCCATGATCGGCGGCGTGCTGGGGATCGCCAGCGCCCTGAGCGCATTGCACGGCGGCGTGCCGCTGAGTTTTCAGGCCATTGGCCCCTTTGATTTCGCCCATTTCGTGGTGCGCATGGATAACCTGAGCGCCTTTATGGTGCTCGTCATCTCGCTGCTGGTCACGTTGTGCGGGCTCTATTCACTGGCGTATGTGCGGGAATACATCGGCAAAGGTGCCGGGGCGATGGGCTTTTTTATGAACCTGTTTATCGCCTCGATGGTAGGCCTGGTGGTGATGGATAACGCGTTCTGGTTCATCGTGCTGTTTGAAATGATGTCCCTCGCCTCGTGGTTTTTGGTTATCACGGACCAGGATGAAGAGTCGATCCGCGCCGGGATGCTCTACTTCTTTATCGCCCACGCCGGGTCGGTATTGATCATGATCGCCTTCTTCCTGATGTGGCGACAGAGCGGCAGCCTCGATTTCGCCAGTTTCCGCACGCTCACGCTGGAGCCGGGCACCGCGTCGGCGGTCTTCCTGCTGGCCTTTTTCGGTTTTGGCGCCAAAGCCGGGATGTTACCGCTGCACAGCTGGCTGCCGCGCGCCCACCCGGCTGCACCGTCGCACGCCTCGGCGCTGATGTCGGGCGTGATGGTGAAAATTGGTATCTTCGGCATTATCAAAGTCGGTATCGACCTGCTCGGTCACAGCGGTATTCCGTTATGGTGGGGCGTGGTGGTGCTGGCTTTTGGCGCGGTGTCGTCGGTGCTTGGCGTGCTCTACGCGCTGGCAGAGCACGACATCAAACGCTTGCTGGCATGGCACACCGTTGAGAACATCGGCATCATTTTGCTGGGCGTCGGCGTCGGCATGGCGGGCATCGCTTTACATCAACCGATGATTGCCGCTGTCGGCCTGCTCGGCGCGCTGTTCCACCTGCTGAACCACGCGCTGTTTAAAGGCCTGCTGTTTCTGGGGGCAGGCGCAATCATTTTTCGTCTGCATACCCGCGATATGGAAAAAATGGGGGCACTCGGCAAACGGATGCCGTGGACAGCCGGGGCATTTCTGGTGGGCTGCCTTGCGATTTCCGCAATGCCACCGCTGAACGGCTTTATCAGCGAGTGGTACACCTATCAGTCTCTGTTCTCTCTGACCCGCATTGACGCGATCATCCCGCGCCTCGCTGGCCCCATTGCCATTGTGATGCTGGCGATCACCGGCGCGCTGGCGGCAATGTGTTTTGTGAAAGTTTACGGCGTCAGTTTTTGCGGCAATGCCCGCAGTGAAAAAGCCGATCAGGCACGTGAAGTGCCATGGCCGATGGTTGCCGCCATGTCCGTGCTGGCGCTGCTGTGCGTGGCGCTCGGCGTGGGCGCAAGCTGGATTGCCCCGCAGTTAATGCATATCGCGCTGAGCTTAACGCCACCCGCCGCGCTTGCCGCCGCCGAAGGCGCAACGCTTATCCCCGGTGAGGCGCAGCAAGCGATGCTGACGCCTTCCACCGTGTTCCTGCTGTTACTGCTTTTGCCCCTGCTGCCCGGCGTGCTGTGGTTTCTCAACCGCCAGACGCGCGGCGCGTTTCGCCGCAGCGGCGATGCCTGGGCCTGTGGTTACGCGTGGGAAAAAGGCATGGCCCCTTCCGCAGGCAGCTTTACCCAGCCATTGCGCGTGATGTTTGGCCCGCTTTACCAGCTACGTAAACAGCTCGATCCGGCTCAGCCCTTACAGCGCAGCCTGGGCGGTATTACGCAGGCGGCAACGCGTACGGAGCCATTCTGGGACGAGAAAATCATTCGCCCGCTGGTCAGTGCGACGCAGCGCGTGGCTCGCGTGGTGCAGTACCTGCAAAGCGGCGATTTCCGGCTCTACTGCCTGTATGTGATTGCCGCGCTGGTGATCCTGCTGCTGACGATCGCGCTGTGAGGAGGAGACAACAATGTTAGAACAGACATCTGCGTGGTCACTCGGGCTATTTGCCCTCTGCCAGGCGGCTCTATTGCTGGCGCTGACGCCGCTGTTTACCGGAGTGTCCCGGCAAATCCGCGCCCGCATGCACTCCCGAAAAGGGCCGGGGATCTGGCAGGATTACCGCGACTTACAAAAGCTGCTAAAACGCCAGGCTGTCGCACCGACTTCATCTGGCCTGATGTTTCGCGCCATGCCGTGGGTGTTGCTCAGCAGCATGCTGCTGGTGGCGATGACGCTGCCGCTGTTTATCCGCACCGCGCCCTTTGCCGGAGCGGGCGATTTAATCACCCTGATTTATCTCTTTGCCCTGTTTCGTTTCTTCTTTGCCCTTTCCGGGCTGGATACCGGCAGCCCCTTCTCCGGCCTCGGCGCCAGCCGCGAGCTGACGCTGGGAATTCTGGTGGAGCCGATGCTGATCCTTTCGCTGCTGGTGCTGGCGTTACTGGCAGGATCCACCCAAATCAGCGCCATCAGCAACACGCTGGCGGCGGGCTGGATGTCACCGGTCGCCACGCTACTGGCAATGCTGGCCTGCGGGTTCGCCTGTTTTATTGAGATGGGCAAAATCCCGTTCGACGTCGCGGAAGCGGAGCAGGAGTTGCAGGAAGGCCCGCTGACCGAATACTCCGGCGCCGGTCTGGCGCTGGTGAAATGGGGCGTCGGTCTGAAGCAGGTGGTGATGGCCTCGCTGTTCCTCGCGCTGTTTTTCCCCTTCGGCAACGCCGTCACGCTCAGTGTGGGCGCAATGGCGCTGTCGCTGGTGATCACGCTGCTGAAACTGTTGGTGGTGTTTGTGCTGGCGTCGGTGGTGGAAAACTCGCTGGCGCGTGGGCGCTTTTTGCTGACGCACCGCCTGACCTGGCTCGGCTTCAGTCTGGCTGCGCTGTCCTATGTCCTCTGGTTAACCGGTTTGTAAGGAGCGCGGAAAAATAATGGAAACTCTTGCTCTGACGACACTGCTGCTGCCCTTTATCGGCGCGCTGGTCGTCTCGCTTTGCCCACGGAAAACCGCGCCGCAGCTTGCCACGCTCTTCGCGCTTCTGGCAACGCTTGCCACCGTGTTGCTGGCCTGGCGCTTTTACCAGGCGGGCAGTGAAACAGCAGATATGCCGCTGCTGGCAGCGGGTCAGGTGGTGCTGTTTGGTCTGTTAGTCGACCGCATCAGCACCCTGATCCTGTTTGCGGTGGTCTTTCTTGGCCTGCTGGTGGCGCTCTATTCGACCGGTTACCTGACGCGCAGCAACCGCGAGCATCCGCACGACGGCAGCAACCGTTATTATGCGTTCCTGCTGGTGTTTATCGGTGCGATGTCCGGCTTAGTGCTCTCCTCCACGCTGCTCGGGCAGTTGCTGTTTTTCGAGATCACTGGCGGCTGTTCCTGGGCGCTGATTAGCTATTACCAGAGCGAAAAATCCCAGCGCGCGGCGATGAAAGCGCTGCTTATCACGCACGTCGGTTCGCTTGGCCTGTATCTGGCGGCGGCCACGCTGTTTTTGCATACCCACACTTTTGCGCTGAGCGCCATCAGTCAGCTACAAGGCCCGGCGGCGTATCTGGTGTACGGCGGCATTCTGTTTGCCGCGTGGGGCAAATCCGCCCAGTTGCCGTTGCAAGCCTGGCTGCCGGATGCGATGGAAGCACCAACCCCGGTGAGCGCTTACTTACACGCCGCGTCCATGGTGAAAGTGGGTGTCTACATTTTTGCCCGCGCGATCGCCGAAGGCGGACACATTCCTCACATCATCAGCTGGATTGGCGTGGGCATGGCGACGCTGACGCTGGTATACGGCTTTTTGATGTATCTGCCGCAAAAAGATATGAAACGGCTGCTGGCGTGGTCGACCATCTCGCAACTGGCATGGATCTTCCTTGCCCTGTCGCTGTCGACTTTCGGCTCGCCGCTGGCTTTCACCGCGGGGATTGTTTACATCTTCAACCACGCTTTTGCCAAAAGCCTGTTTTTCCTCGTCGCGGGCGCACTGAGTTACAGCTGCGGTACTCGCCTGCTGCCACGCTTGCGCGGGGTGATGAAGACATTGCCGCTGGCGGGCATTGGCTTTTGCGTTGCCGCGCTGGCGATCACCGGCGTGCCGCCGTTTAACGGTTTCTTCAGTAAATTCCCCCTCTTCGCCGCCGGGTTTGCCCTGTCGAATGACGACCCGATTTTACTGGCGGTGATGATTCTGGCGCTGGTGGAATCCGTCGCCAGCTTCGGCTGGTTTATTTACTGGTTCGGGCGCGTGGTGCCAGGTGAGCCGAGCGAGGAAGTGGCGCAAGCCGCACCGCTGCCGTATGCGATGAAACTGGTACTGGTGATTCTGATTGTGATGTCGCTGTGCTCAAGCGTGATCGCTGCGGCGTGGCTTGGATAAGGGAGTCGATAATGACGGGAACACTGCTTGTTAACAACCTGGCGGGGCTGATGATGTTCACCTCGCTGCTGGTCACCTGCGCCAGACGCTACTCCGTCTCCTGCTGGTTGTATGCCCTGCAATCGCTGGTGCTGGTCTCTATCTTTTTTACCCTGTCGCAGTTACTGGACGCCGAACAGTTGCTGATGTGGTCGTTCAGCGCATTCTTCACCAAAGTGCTGCTGGTGCCGCTGATCATGGGCTACGCCTTTCGCAAGATGGCGCAATCCGGCGTTGGGGAACGGCTGTTTGGTCCGGCAACGCTGGTGCTGATGGCGGCGGCAATTGTGCTGCTGTGCTGGTTTGTGGTGCGCCCGGTGCAGTTGCCGATGATAGCGCAGCTCAAACCGGCGCTCGCCGTTGCGCTCGGTCACTTCCTGCTTGGGCTGCTGTGCATTATCAGCCAGCGCAATATTTTGCGGCAAATCTTCGGCTACTGCCTGATGGAGAACGGCTCGCACCTGGTGCTGGCGCTGCTCGCCTGGCGCGCGCCGGAGCTGGTGGAGATTGGCATCGCCACCGACGCCATTTTCGCGGTGATTGTGATGGTGCTGCTGGCACGGAAAATCTGGCGCACGCACGGCACGCTGGATGTCAACACGCTGACGGCGCTGAAGGGGTAACACCATGAGCCATACCTTGATGTTCACGTTGTTGCTGCTGACGCCGCTGCTGGTTTCTGCGCTGTGTTTCGCCTGCCGCCTGAGCGGCAATGTGGCGCGCACGCTGGTTACGGTGGTGCATACGCTGGGGATTTCGCTGCTGTTGGTCATCGCCCTGTGGACGATCGCGGAAGCGGTGCGCGAAGGGGAAATTTTCGCCGCCAGCCGCTGGTTGCATATCGATAGCCTGAGCGGGTTGTTCCTGTCGCTGCTGGGCGTTATCGGTTTTATCACCGGCCTCTACTCGATTGGCTATATGCGCCATGAAGTTGATCACGGTGAAATCAGCGTGCCGACGCTCTGTTACTACTACGGTTTTTTCCACCTGTTCCTGTTCACCATGCTGCTGGTGGTCACCAGTAATAACCTGATTGTAATGTGGGCGGCGATCGAAGCCACCACGCTGAGTTCCGCGTTTTTGGTCGGTATTTACGGGCAGCGCTCGTCGCTGGAAGCGGCATGGAAATACATCATCATCTGTACCGTTGGCGTGGCGTTTGGCCTGTTCGGTACGGTGCTGGTGTACGCCAATGCCGCCAGCTTTATGGCACAACCTGACCACGCTATTTTCTGGACCGAAGTGCTGAAAGAGAGCGGCCAGCTCGACCCGACACTGATGGTGCTGGCGTTTGTGTTTGTGCTGATTGGTTTTGGTACCAAAACCGGGTTGTTCCCGATGCACGCCTGGCTGCCGGACGCGCACAGCGAAGCGCCGAGCCCGGTAAGCGCCCTGCTCTCAGCGGTGCTGCTCAACTGCGCACTGCTGGTGCTGATCCGCTACTACATCATTATTTGTCACGCCATCGGTGACAGTTTCCCCAACCGGCTATTGCTGATTTTTGGTCTGCTGTCGGTGGGTGTCGCCGCGTTCTTCATTCTGGTGCAGCAGGATATGAAACGCCTGCTGGCTTACTCCAGTGTGGAGAACATGGGGCTGGTAGCCGTTGCACTCGGCATCGGCGGCCCGCTCGGTATTCTGGCGGCGCTGCTGCACACGCTCAATCACAGCCTGGCGAAAACGCTGCTGTTCTGCGGCTCCGGTAATGTGCTGCTTAAGTACGGCACCCGCAATATGGATGTGGTATGCGGGATGCTGAAAGTGATGCCGTTTACCGCCGTGCTGCTCGGCGGCGGCGCGCTGGCGCTGGGCGGTATGCCGCCATTCAATATTTTCCTCAGTGAGTTTATGACCGTTACCGCCGGGCTGGCGGCGGAACATCTCGCCGTCACCATCCTGCTGCTGGTGTTACTGACGCTGGTGCTCGGCGGGCTGGTGCGCATGGTGGCGAAAGTGCTGTTCGCCACGCCGCCGCAACAGGTGGCAACCGGCGAGCTGGGCTGGCTCACCACCGCGCCGATGGTGATTCTGCTGGTGATGATGCTGGTGATGGGTACGCATATTCCTCAGCCGGTCAGCCGGTTACTGGCCAGCGCCGCCACCATCGTGCAGCAAAACAATGATGATCATCCCACGCAGCTTAGCTGGCTGTGGGCCAATTTTGATACCACCGCCGCATCGGCAACGCCGTCGCATCGTCAGGGAGAGTGAAAGTGAGTTATTTAGCAAGCGTGAATCTCCAGCAACCTCGCGGCAACGCCTGTCTTGCTGCATTGAAGGCGCAGTTTCCCGGCGCGGTGCTGGACGAGGAGCGCCAGACCTTCGAACAAGTCACTATAACGGTCAAAATCAATCTGTTGCCGGACATTGTGCACTACCTCTATTACCAGCATGACGGCTGGTTACCGGTGCTGTTCGGCAATGATGAACGTACCCTGAATGGTCATTACGCGGTCTACTACGCGCTGTCGATGGAAGGTGCGGAAAAGTGCTGGATTGTGGTGAAAGCGTTGGTCGATGCCGACACGCGCGAGTTCCCGTCGGTGACGCCGCGCGTACCCGCCGCCGTATGGGGCGAACGTGAGATCCGCGATATGTACGGTCTGATCCCGGTCGGTTTGCCGGATCAGCGCCGGCTGGTGTTGCCGGATGACTGGCCGGACGATCTGCACCCGTTGCGCAAAGACACCATGGATTACCGCCTGCGCCCGGAACCCTCCAGCGACACGGAAAACTACACCTTTATCAACGATGGCGGCAATTCGGCGCGCATTGTGCCGATTGGCCCACTGCATATCACCTCCGATGAACCGGGGCATTTTCGCTTGTTTGTTGATGGCGAACGGATTGTCGATGCCGATTACCGCTTGTTTTATGTCCATCGCGGTATGGAAAAGCTGGCGGAAACCCGCATGGGCTACAACGAAGTGACATTCCTGTCGGACAGGGTTTGCGGCATTTGCGGCTTTGCCCATAGCGTGGCTTACACCACCTCGGTCGAAAATGCGCTCGGCATTGTGGTGCCGCAGCGGGCGCATACCATCCGTTCGGTACTGCTGGAAGTGGAACGGCTGCACAGCCATCTGCTCAACATCGGTCTTTCCAGCCACTTTGTCGGCTTTGATACCGGTTTTATGCAGTTTTTCCGCATCCGTGAAAAATCGATGACCATGGCTGAGTTGCTCACCGGTTCGCGCAAAACCTACGGTCTGAATCTGATTGGCGGCATCCGCCGCGACATTCTGAAAGAGCAGCGCGTCAAAACCATTCAACTGGTGAAAGAGATGCGCGCGGAAGTGGCACAACTGGTCGATATGCTGCTCTCCACGCCCAACATGGCACAGCGCACCCAGGGTGTGGGCATTCTTGACCGCCAGATAGCGCGCGATTTCAGCCCGGTCGGGCCGCTGATCCGTGGCAGCGGTTTTGCCCGCGATTTACGTTTCGATCATCCGTACGCGGATTACGGCAACCTACCGAAAACGCTCTTTACCTGGCCGGATGGCGACGTCTTTTCACGCGTCATGGTGCGGGTGAAAGAGGTGTTCGATTCGCTGGCGATGATTGAATTTGCCCTTGATAACCTGCCGGATACGCCGCTGCTGACCGAAGGGTTTAGCTATCAGCCGCATAAATTCGCGCTCGGTTATGTGGAAGCGCCGCGCGGAGAAGATGTTCACTGGAGCATGCTCGGCGACAACCAGAAGCTTTACCGCTGGCGCTGTCGCGCGGCGACCTACGCCAACTGGCCGGTGCTGCGCTATATGTTGCGCGGCAATACCGTTTCCGATGCGCCGCTGATTATCGGCAGCCTCGATCCCTGCTATTCGTGTACCGACCGCGTGACGCTGGTGGATGTGCGCAAGCGTAAATCGACAACCGTGCCCTACAAAGAGATTGAACGTTACGGCATTGAACGTCGCCACTCGCCGCTGAAGTAAGGAAAGAAACGATGCTGAAATTGTTGAAAACCATTCTCAGAGCGGGCGAGCCGACGGTGAAATACCCGTTTGCGCCGCTGGAGGTGTGTCCGGGGTTTCGCGGAAAACCGGAACTGGATCCGCAGCAATGCATCGCCTGCGGCGCCTGTACCACCGCCTGTCCGGCGAACGCGCTCACGCTGGAAACGGATGCCGGGGAGAACAGCCGCGTCTGGCAGTTGTTCATTGGCCGTTGCATCTACTGTGGGCGCTGCGAGGAGGTATGCCCGACGCGGGCGATCCGTCTGTCGGAAGAGTTTGAGCTGGCGGTCACTAACAAAGCCGATCTCTATGTGCGCGCCACCTTCCGCCTGCAGCACTGTAGCGAGTGCGGCGTGCCGTTCGCGCCAGAAAAATCCGTGGCGCTGGCAGTGGAGCTGCTGGCCCTGAACCAAAACGCACCGCATCAGCTGGAGAACCTGCGGGCGCAAGCCTCTCTCTGCCCGGCGTGCCGCCGACGCGCGGCGCTGGAGCATCGCGGCAGCGTTAACGTGCATTATTACCTTAAGGAGCAAGCATGAGTTCCGACCTGAAAGTGCTGAACCAGCATGTCAGCCAGCCGGTGCCGCTCGATGAATCCGCGCAGAAAATGAAGCAGCTCTTGCTGCGCGATATCCAGCGCTCTGCTTACGTTTACCGCGTCGATTGCGGCGGCTGTAACGGGTGTGAAATCGAAATTTTCGCCGCCATTACGCCGCTGTTTGACGCAGAACGCTTTGGCATCAAAGTGGTGGCGTCGCCACGCCACGCGGATATTTTGCTGTTTACCGGCGCGGTCACCCGCGCCATGCGCATGCCCGCGCTGCGCGCATGGGAAGCCGCACCGGACTATAAAATTGCCATCTCCTACGGTGCGTGCGGCGTCGGTGGCGGGATTTTCCACGATCTCTACTGCGTGTGGGGCGGCAGCGACACCATTGTGCCGATTGATGTATGGATCCCCGGTTGCCCGCCGACGCCTGCGGCGACGATCCACGGTTTTGCCGTAGCGCTTGGCTTGCTGGAGCAAAAACTGCACGCCGTCGATCATCAACAAGCGGCAGATGAAATCGCCAGCGTGCGCTGGCCGACGCTGCCGCTGGCATTACGCGTGACGCTTGAACGGCTGGCGCGCCAGCTGGCGGGTTATCGCCAGGGACGCGAAATTACCGACCAGCTTTTTGCTTTATTAACCGCAGGCGATCCCGCACAGGCCACACAGCGGGTGAATAACTGGCTGCAACAGGCGGCAGACCCGCGCCTGAGCTCCATCGTGCAGCAACTGATGAACGAGCTGGAGCGCGCCCATGTCTGAGCAGCAAGCGAAAGTGATGTTCTGGATGCTGCGGCAGAAGTTTGTCGATAACAGCGTCGAACTGGAAGAGAAAAGTCGCCAGGTGATGTACTACTCGCTGGCGATTGGTCACCACGTTGGGGTGATCGACTGCCTCAACGTGGCGCTTGAATGCCCGCTTGATGATTACCAGCACTGGCTGGCGTTGATCGATGACGCGGATGCCAGGCGCAAAATGCAGGGGTTATTAACCTTTGGCGAAATCGTCATCGATGCCAGCCACGTGAATACCCTGGCACCAACATTCGTACAGTTATCAAAAACGGCGGAAGAACCCTGGCGGAGCTGGAGCCGCCAGTTGCTGCAACATTTACAGGATATGGCGCATGAACCGGCGATCTATCTGATGGTGCGGCTGTTACGCTGAATGATTCATCATATAAATGTCACCCCAGTGATTTATACGTGAAGCTTGTAACACTACAAAAATAAGGGGTAATGTACTATTTACGCTCACTATTAAGGGCGACGTATCCATGATCTTACGGCAGTTGCTGGAACAGAATACTCACACTTCGTTACTCCGGGCGTTTATCCCTTTACCGCCGCCTTTCAGCCCCGTCCAGTTTATCGAATTACGCCTGAATAACGCCCACTTCTGGCGCTGCTTTGATGATGGCAGCGCCGAAAGTAGCGAGCGTGAATACGGTGGAAAAGTCAGCGACAGTTCGCTGCATCTCGTGCTGCTGGCGCAAAGTGATGTGCTGGAGTTGCGTTTTGTTCGCACCGATAGCGGCCAGTTCACGGAGCAGGACAACACGATGTTTAGCTGGCTGGCGCGGCTGGCAAGCCAGGCGCTGGAAGCGCAACTTTCTCAGGTGGAATTGAGCGAGTCGATCGAAACGCTACGCGAAGAGCGCGACCATGATCGAGTGCTGGTAGACATTACCAACTCGGTGCTCTCGCATCTGGATCTTGACGATCTGATCGCTGATGTTTCGCAGGAGATCCACCGCTTTTTCGGCATCGATAATGTTCGTGTCGTTCTGCGCGACACGCTGCACTCCCACCAGCTTATTTGCCATGCCACCCACTTTCCCAGCTGCCCGCCGGAAACCGAGCGCTTTGCCCTGCGCAGTGACAGTCCGGTGGTGCTGGCGGCGCTCAATGAAAATCAGGGCGCATTGCTGCACCAGACGCAGGATGCCGGGTTATGGCAGCGCGATCCGGTATTGCAACAGCTATTGATGCAGGGGTTAAACGTGGTGTTTATTTTGCCGCTGACCTTCAGCCACCACGCGCCTGGCGTGCTGTTGCTGGCGCACCGGGACGACTCGATTTTCGGTGAGCAAAACTGTCGATTGTTGCAGCAAATTGCCGACAGAATTGGCATTGCCGTCGATAATGCCGACGCCTACCGGCAGGTGATTCATTTAAAAGAGAATCTGAACAGCGAAAACCGCAAACTGAACGAGCAAATCGCCTCCAGCCAGAGTTTTGGCGACATCATTTACCAGAGCGATGCCATGCGCGAGGTGCTCCAGCAGGTCAACATTGTGGCACTAAGCGACAGCACAGTGCTGATCCTCGGGGAAACCGGCACCGGCAAGGAGATCATCGCCCGCGCGCTACACCAGATGAGCCCGCGCAAAGATAAACCGCTGGTAAAAATCAACTGTGCCGCCATTCCCGCCAGCCTGCTGGAAAGCGAGCTGTTTGGTCACGATAAAGGCGCGTTTACCGGGGCGATTAACGCCCATCGCGGGCGTTTTGAGATGGCCGATGAAGGCACGCTGTTCCTCGATGAAATTGGCGATATGCCGCTTGAGCTGCAACCAAAATTGCTGCGGGTGTTGCAGGAGCGCGAGATCGAACGCATCGGCGGCACAAAAACCATTCCGGTGAACGTGCGGGTTATTGCCGCCACCAACCGCGATCTGCGCCAGATGGTGATTGACCGCGAGTTCCGTAACGATCTGTTTTACCGCCTGAATGTCTTTCCGCTGGTGCTGCCGCCGCTACGCGAGCGACCAGACGATATTCCGCTGCTGGCGCGTTATTTCACGCAAAAACTGGCGCGCCGCCTCAATCGCACCATCGATACCATTCCCGCCGATACCCTCCAGCAACTGATGCGTTACGAGTGGCCTGGTAATGTGCGCGAGCTGGAAAACGTCATTGAACGCGCCGTGCTGTTGGCGCGTGATAACACCTTAAACCTGCATCTGCACGCGCAGCCGGTCAGCATGGTGCAGCCTGTCAGCCACGATCCCTTCCCCTTCACGCTGCCAAAAGTGGCGGAGATGATGCACCCGGAGCCGCCGGAAAATGACGAAGCGGAACGCCAGCAGATTATCCAGGTGCTGCGCGAAACCAACGGCATTGTCGCCGGACCGCGCGGCGCGGCCGCCAAACTCGGCATGAAACGCACCACGCTGTTATCACGAATGCAGCGTCTTGGTATCGCCGTGCGCGAAGTGCTGTAACCCCCTTCGGGTTCTGTGAACCCGCTAACGCTCTCTGGTTTGTCGCTGGTATGCGCTATGCATAAGACGGCGGGTGTCTACTATGCATTGAATCAGGAGAATCAAATGGATACCGGCAACGCGTTTGACCTGCGACTTCCTGCGGAAATGGCAAAAGTCGCCGAGCAGTCTGGATTGTATAAAGTCAGCAAACGAAAAGAGCTGTCGTTCTTCCTCGCCATTACTGCGGGCGTATTTATCTCGATTGCGTTTGTGTTTTACATCACCGTTACCGCCGGGCCTGCGCCCGCGACTGCGCTGGCGAAGCTGGCGGGCGGCGTCTGTTTTTCCCTCGGGCTGATTCTGGTAGTAGTCTGCGGGGCGGATCTCTTTACCTCAACCGTGCTGACGGTGATGGCAAAAGCCAGCGGGTTGATTAGCTGGCGGCAACTGTTTACCAACTGGGTAATTGTCTATTTCGGCAACCTCGTGGGTGCGCTGTTTTTTGTGGCGTTGATTTGGTTTGGCGGCCAGGCCATGAACGGTAACGGCTTGTGGGGGCTGAATGTGTTGCAAACCGCTGACCATAAAATGCACCACACCTTTATCGAAGCGGTGTGCCTGGGCACACTGTGTAATTTGATGGTCTGCCTGGCGGTGTGGATGAGTTATTCCGGTCATACGTTGACTGACAAAATCATGGCGATGCTGCTGCCGATCGGCATGTTTGTCGCCAGCGGTTTTGAGCACAGTATCGCCAACATGTTTTTGCTGCCGCTGGCGGTGATTATTCGTGACTTCTCACCGCAGAGTTTCTGGACCGCGGTACACAGCTCGCCGGATAACTTCCCGGCGCTCACCATCAGTAACGTGATTACCGATAACCTGCTGCCGGTGACGATTGGCAATATTATTGGTGGCGGCGTGCTGGTGGGGGTGACGTACTGGATTATTTATCTGCGCCATCAGAACGACACGCATTGAGGAGAATGCCGGGCGGCAAGCTGGCTGCCGCCCGGTGAGTTTACTCTTCTGACACCGGCGGCGAATCCGGCCAGGCGTGGATCACCGCCTGAATCAACGTCGCCAGCGGAATGGCGAAAAATACGCCCCAGAAGCCCCACAGCCCGCCGAAGATAATCACCGATAAAATGATCACCAGCGGATGCAGGTTAACCGCTTCGGAGAACAGCACCGGCACCAGCAGGTTGCCGTCCAGCCCCTGAATAATCAGATACACCGCAAAGCAACTCCAGAACTCGGTACCCAGCCCGAACTGGAACAGCGCCACGCCAACCACCGGAATAGTGACGACAAACGCGCCGATATAGGGGATTAGCACCGAGAAGCCGACCAGCACCGCCAGCAGCAGGGAGTAGTTGAGACCAAACAGGATAAAACCGATCCAGGTGGCGACGCCAACGACAATCATCTCCAGCACTTTGCCACGGATGTAGTTGGTGATTTGCTGGTTCATCTCTTTCCACACCTGACCCGCCAGCCCACGGTTGCGCGGCAGCACGCGACGCACGGCGTTGAGCATCTGCTCTTTATCTTTTACCAGGAAGAAAACCATCAGCGGCACCAGCACCAGATACACCGCCAGCGTCAGCAGCCCGACCAGCGAGGCGAGCGAATATTTCACCACGGAATCGCCCATTGTCAGCATGCGGGAGCGCATGTTTTCCGCCATCGCATCGATGATCCCCGCATCCATTAACGCCGGGTAGCGGCGCGGTAAGGTGGCGGCAAAATCAGAGAGTTTGCTTAACATGCCGGGCATATCGCGGATCAGGTAAATCCCCTGCTGCCAGGCAACCGGCATCACCACAAACGCCATCACCAGCAGGATGCCGACAAACAGCACCAGAACGATGGTCGCAGCCCAGGTACGCGAACAGCCGATACGTTGCAGACGTGCGGTAGGCCACTCAAGCAGGTAAGCGATTACCAGCGCCACCAGCAGCGGCGCAAGAAGGCCGCTGAAGAAGAAGAGAATACAGAACCCCGCAAGCAGAATGACCAGCAGCGCAATCGCCTCCGGATCGCTGAAGCGGCGGCGATACCACTGCATTAACATTTCGAGCATAACGTTCTTTTATGAGCCTCTTGAGCGGGGGGTAAGGAGTGGAATTGTATCGAAATGTCACAAAAAAGACTTCGCTTTTCGTATCCTTTGCGGGAAACATAGCAATCCACTGAATACAATGTTTTTCATCCCAAAAGGCGGCTACACTCGAAGGCCGGTGAGCCGGAACGACGCCGCCGAAAGCAGGTCAACAGTGTGTCACCCCAAATACAGGAAAGAGGTTATGTTCAGGCAGTTGAAACGAACACTGGTCGCAACCCTGATTGCCGCACTCAGTGCGGGCGCCACCACCCCGACATGGGCAGAGTCGATAGACAGCGGTCTGCCGGATATGGGCACCTCGGCAGGCAGCACGCTCTCCATTGGTCAGGAGATGCAGATGGGCGACTATTACGTTCGCCAGCTTCGCGGCAGCGCGCCACTGATTAATGATCCGCTGCTGGTGCAGTACATTAATTCCCTCGGCATGCGTCTGGTGGCACACGCGGATTCGGTCAAAACCCCTTTCCACTTCTATCTCGTCAATAACGACGAAATCAACGCCTTCGCCTTTTTTGGCGGCAATGTGGTGCTGCACTCCGCGCTGTTCCGCTATACGGATAACGAAAGCCAACTGGCTTCGGTGATGGCGCACGAAATCTCCCACGTCACGCAGCGCCACCTGGCGCGCGCGATGGAGGACCAAAAACGCAACGCGCCGCTGACCTGGGCGGGCGTGCTGGGTTCCATTTTGCTGGCGATGGCTAACCCGCAAGCCGGGATGGGCGCGCTCACCGGCACGCTGGCCGGTACACAGCAAGGGCTTATCAGCTTTACCCAGCAGAACGAACAGGAAGCGGATCGCATTGGCATTCAGGTGCTGCAACGCGCCGGGTTCGATCCACAAGCGATGCCGACATTCCTTGAAAAACTGCTGGATCAGTCGCGCTACTCCACGCGCCCGCCGGAAATTCTGCTGACGCACCCGTTGCCGGAAAGCCGCTTGTCGGATGCCCGCAACCGCGCCAACCAGATGCGCCCGGTGGTGGTGCAATCATCCGAAGAGTTCTACATGGCGAAAGCCAGAACGCTGGGCATGTACAATTCCGGGCGTAACCAGCTCACCAGCGATCTGCTGGATGGCTGGTCGAAAGGTAATGTACGCGAACAACGCGCGGCGCAATATGGCCGGGCGTTACAGGCGATGGAAGCGAAAAATTACGCCGAGGCGGCAAAAACCTTGCAGCCGCTGCTGAGCGCCAGCCCGAATAACGCCTGGTATATCGACCTGGCGACCGATATCGATTTAGGGCAGAACAAAAGCGCGGATGCCATTAAACGCCTCAATACCGCCAGCGAACTGAAAACCAATCCTGTGCTGCAACTTAACCTGGCGAACGCTTACCTGGAAGGCGGTCAGCCCGCTGAAGCCGCGCGCATTCTTAACCGTTACACCTTTACGTATAAAGAGGATGTCAACGGCTGGGATTTACTGGCGCAGGCCGAAGCAGCGCTTAATAACCGCGATCAGGAACTGGCCGCGCGTGCAGAAGGGCTGGCGCTGGTAGGCAAGCTGGATCAGGCCATTACGTTGCTGAGCAGCGCCAGTTCGCAGGTGAAACTCGGCAGCCTGCAACAGGCGCGTTACGATGCGCGAATTGACCAGTTACGCGAGTTGCAGCAACGGTTCAAGCCGTACCAGAAAATGTAACAAGGAGAAGAGATGTCAGAGACGGTGAAGATTTACCATAACCCACGCTGCTCAAAGAGCCGCGAAACGCTGGCGCTGCTGAAGGAAAACGGCGTTGAGCCAGAAGTGGTGCTCTACCTCGAGACGCCGCCGGACGCAGCGACGGTGCAAAAGCTGGTGAAAATGCTCGGTATGTCCAGCGCGCGCGAACTGATGCGCAGTAAAGAAGATCTCTACAAAGGATTGCAGCTTGGCGATAGCGCACTGACGGAAGCGCAACTGGTGCAGGCACTGGTGGATAACCCGAAACTGCTTGAACGCCCGATTGTCGTTAGCCACGGCAAAGCACGAATCGGTCGCCCGCCGGAGCAGGTTCTGGAGATTTTGTAAGGTTAAAAAACCCTCGCCGCGTGGCGAGGGTTCAGAGTTTGAGGATCTCTTTGACGAACGGAATAGTCAGCTTGCGCTGGGCGGTGATCGACGCGCGATCCAGCTCATCCAGCGTATCGAACAATGTGCGCATTTCCCTGTCCAGCCGCTTTAACAAAAACCGCCCTACGTCTTCCGGCAGCTCAAACCCGCGGATCCGCGCCCGCAGCTGTAAGGCTTGTAATTTGTCTTCGTCGGAAAGCGGTTGCAGCTTGTAGATTTGCCCCCAGTCCAGCCGTGAGGCCAGATCAGGCAAGCCCAGGTTGAGCTGGCGCGGCGGTCTGTCGCCGGTTATCAGCAAGCGGGTTTTGCCCTGTTCCAGAATGCGGTTGTAGAGGTTGAAAATCGCCATCTCCCACGGCTCGTCACCGGCGACGCATTCGATATTGTCGATACACACCAGCGAGAGTTGCTCCATCCCATCCAGCACTTCCGGCACAAACCAGGTACGCTTATCAAGCGGCACATATCCTACGGCATCGCCACGCTGGGAGAGTTCGGCACACGCGGCATGCAGCAAATGGCTGCGCCCCGCGCCTTCACGCGACCAGAAATAGATGTATCCGCTGTGCGCCTGGCGCAGAACGTTTTGCAGTGCCGCCAGTAAAGAGGGGTTGTCACCCGGCCAGAAACTCGCAAAGGTTTCATCATCGGGTAAATACAATGGCAGGGAGAGCTGTGCCGGCGTGTTCAGAGGTACCTCAACAAGGCTTACAAAAAACGCAGTGAGTCTATCACAAAATGTTGCAAGGTTTGAACCGGGCGCGAGACCCGGTTCAATTCTGCACGATGATTACGACTTCGCCGCGTCATCTTCTGGCGCGTCCAGTACCACTTCTTCCGGGCGCAGTACGCTAATCAGTTTAAAGATCAGACTCAGCGCCACACCAACGATCGTCGCCAGCGCCATGCCTTTCAGCTCGGCGGCACCAATGTGCACCTTCGCGCCGCTGACACCAATGATCAGGATAACGGAGGTCAGGATCAGGTTTTGCGCTTTGCTGTAATCCACTTTCGATTCGATCAGCACTCGGATACCTGAAGCGCCGATGACCCCGTACAGCAGCAGGGAAACACCACCCATTACCGGCACCGGGATAATCTGGATAGCCGCCGCCAGTTTACCGACGCAGGAGAGCAGAATGGCGATGATCGCCGCGCCGCCAATTACCCAGGTACTGTAGACGCGGGTAATCGCCATCACGCCGATATTTTCACCGTAAGTGGTGTTCGGCGTTGAGCCGAAGAAACCAGAGATGATGGTTGAAAGGCCGTTGGCAAACATAGAGCGGTGCAAGCCCGGATCGCGGATCAGATCTTTTTTGACGATATTCGCCGTCACCACCAGATGACCGACGTGCTCGGCAATGACCACCAGCGCCGCAGGCAGAATGGTGAAAATGGCAAACCACTCAAAACGCGGCGTATAAAACGTTGGCAGCGCGAACCAGTGCGCCTGGGCAATCGGCGTGGTATCAACAACGCCCATCGAGAAGGAGAGCGCGTAGCCCGCCAGCACGCCAATCAGGATCGGGATAATCGCCATAAAACCACGGAACAGCACCGAGCCGAACACCGTCACGCCCAGCGTCACCAGCGAGATGATCACGGTTTTGGAATCCGCTGACTGCCCATCTGCTGGCAGCAGGCCGGCCATGTTCGCCGCCACGCCCGCCAGTTCCAGACCGATGACGGCAACGATTGCGCCCATCGCCGCA
The DNA here is from genome assembly GCF_016620385.1 of Kosakonia sp. LAM2021. Taxonomy (NCBI): domain Bacteria; kingdom Pseudomonadati; phylum Pseudomonadota; class Gammaproteobacteria; order Enterobacterales; family Enterobacteriaceae; genus Kosakonia; species Kosakonia sp. LAM2021. Next base: position 106,252 of record NZ_JAENHT010000001.1, on the reverse strand, counting down.
GGCGGGAACATCACATCCAGCCAGCCGGTACCCGCTTTTTTCACAATGAATGAGACGATGCAGAACAGCACGCCGCACATAATGAACCCGCCGAGCGCCACTTCGTAGCCCAGCGGCAGCAACAGCAGTACCGGGGAGATAAACGCAAAGCTGGAGCCTAAATAGGCCGGGATTTTCCCTTTACAGATAAAGATATAGAGCAGCGTTCCGACACCATTGAACAGCAGCACGGTGGCCGGGTTAATGTGGAACAGGATTGGCACCAGCACGGTTGCGCCGAACATGGCGAACAGATGCTGTAAACTAAGCGGGATCGTCTGCAAAAGCGGCGGTCTTTCACTTACCCCGATAGCACGGCGCGTCATAGTGTTTTCCTCTGAGTGTTGTTGTTGTCCACCCGTCCAAAATGGCGGGCAGTGTTATGAATTCCAAAAAAAAGCCGACTATCAAAGTCGGCTTTCGATTTCTTATCAGTTATTTCGTACCAAAGATTTTGTCGCCGGCGTCGCCGAGGCCCGGAATAATGTATCCGTGCTCATTCAGCCCCTGGTCAATCGACGCGGTGTACAGCTCAACGTCCGGGTGCGCTTTTTCCAGCGCCGCCAGACCTTCCGGCGCGGCAACCAGCACCAGCACTTTAATGCTGTGGCAACCGGCATTTTTCAGCAGGTCGATGGTCGCGATCATTGAACCACCGGTCGCGAGCATCGGGTCAACAACCAGCGCCATGCGCTCGTCGATATTGGATACCAGTTTCTGGAAGTACGGTACCGGCTCCAGCGTCTCTTCATTACGGTAGATACCCACCACGCTGATGCGCGCGCTCGGTACGTGCTCCAGTACGCCTTCCATCATGCCCAGACCTGCGCGCAGGATCGGCACCACGGTGATTTTCTTACCTTTAATTTGATCAACCTGTACCGGGCCGTTCCAGCCTTCGATGGTCACTTTTTCAGTTTCCAGATCGGCCGTTGCTTCATAGGTCAGCAGGCTGCCCACTTCTGAGGCGAGTTCACGAAAGCGTTTGGTGCTGATGTCGTTCTCTCGCATCAGGCCCAGCTTGTGTTTGACGAGTGGGTGTTTTACTTCCACGACCTTCATACTCTTCTCCTTTCCCCTGACAGGTGGCAGCCACAAAAAAAATCGCCGGATTATACCGCTTTTTCTCCGTTGCGCTACAGGAAGGCGCTTGATCGCGATCAATCAGACTGGAAAAGAGTATATCGCAAGAATCCGCCGCGCCCTTACATAATGGACTCGCAAACGTTTGCCTTGGCTGTTAGAATTGCGCCGAATTTTATTTCTACCGCAAGTAAACGCGTGGGGACCCAAGCAGTGACCGATAAAACCTCTCTCAGCTATAAAGATGCCGGTGTTGATATCGACGCAGGCAATGCTCTGGTTGACCGAATCAAAGGCGTGGTGAAGAAAACCCGTCGCCCGGAAGTGATGGGCGGTTTGGGCGGCTTCGGTGCGCTGTGCGCGCTGCCGCAAAAATATCGTGAGCCAGTACTGGTTTCCGGCACTGACGGAGTGGGCACAAAGCTGCGTCTGGCAATGGATCTGAAACGTCACGACACCATCGGTATCGACCTGGTGGCAATGTGCGTTAACGATCTGGTGGTACAAGGCGCTGAGCCGCTGTTCTTCCTCGACTATTACGCCACCGGCAAGCTGGATGTCGATACCGCCGCCAGCGTGATCAACGGCATCGCCGAAGGCTGTCTGCAATCGGGCTGTGCGCTGGTTGGCGGCGAAACGGCGGAAATGCCGGGCATGTACCACGGTGAAGATTACGATGTCGCCGGTTTCTGCGTCGGTGTGGTAGAAAAATCAGAAATCATTGACGGTTCCAAAGTGGCTGACGGCGATGTGCTGGTCGCCCTGGCGTCCAGCGGACCACACTCCAATGGCTATTCGCTGGTGCGTAAAGTGCTCGAAGTGAGCGGTGCCGATCCGCAGTCTACGCAGCTTGAAGGCAAACCGCTGGCCGATCACCTGCTGGAACCGACTCGCATTTACGTCAAATCCGTGCTGGAGCTGATCGAGAACGTTGACGTTCACGCCATCGCCCACCTGACCGGCGGCGGTTTCTGGGAAAACATCCCGCGCGTACTGCCGGATAACACCCAGGCGGTAATCGATGAATCCTCCTGGCAGTGGCCGGCCGTGTTCAACTGGCTGCAAAGCGCCGGTAACGTGAGCCGCCACGAAATGTACCGCACCTTTAACTGCGGTGTCGGTATGGTGATTGCGCTGCCTGCGGCTGAAGCCGATAAAGCCATCACGCTGCTGAATGCGAAAGGTGAAAAGGCGTGGAAAATCGGTATCATCAACGCATCCGATTCCAGTGAGCGTGTGGTTATTGAATGAAAAACATCGTGGTGCTGATTTCCGGCAACGGAAGCAATTTGCAGGCAATTATCGACGCCTGCAAACAGAAGAAAATCAACGGCACCCTGCGGGCAGTTTTCAGTAATAAGGCCGACGCGTTCGGCCTTAAACGTGCGCGGGAAGCTAATATTCCCGCTCATGCGCTGAGCGCAGATCAGTTCGCCAGCCGCGATGCGTTTGACCGCGAGCTGATGCAGGAAATCGACGCCTACGCCCCGGATGTGGTGGTGCTGGCGGGTTATATGCGTATCCTCAGCCCGGCGTTTGTCGCGCATTACGCCGGACGTCTGCTGAATATCCACCCTTCCCTGCTGCCGAAATATCCCGGCCTGCACACGCACCGCCAGGTGCTGGAAAACGGTGATGAAGAACACGGCACCAGCGTGCATTTTGTTACCGATGAGCTGGACGGCGGCCCGGTGATTTTGCAAGCCAAAGTGCCGGTGTTTGAAGGTGATACGGAAGAAGAGATCACCGAGCGCGTACAGTCGCAGGAACATGCGATTTACCCGCTGGTGGTCAGCTGGTTTGTTGATGGCCGCCTGAAAATGGACAGCAACAGCGCATGGCTGGATGGTGTGCGCTTACCGCCTGAAGGCTATGCGGCCGACGAATAATCACTGCAATTTATCGCTTTTCTCCCTGCCCGCCGCGGCAGGGTTTCTTTCCTCTTCCCCTGCAAAAAGAAAAAGTTACTTTATTTCCATCACCTTAGATGCGAAAAACGGATTACTGTCATACTTTTTTGGCACAGTTGGACATCTGACGGCAAAGCTCGCCATAATAAGTTGTGTCATACGAAGGGACGCCAGCAACGTTCACCTGTCAGTCAGGGCACCGCGAGCGCGAGAAGGATTTGCCGTGTCCCGAGCAAGAACCGGAGTGTAAACAGGAATGGGTCAGGAAAAGTTATATCTCGAAAAAGAACTAAGCTGGTTGTGCTTCAATGAACGTGTTCTCCAGGAAGCCGCCGACAAAAGTAACCCGCTTATCGAACGCATGCGTTTTTTGGGGATCTATTCCAACAACCTCGACGAATTTTATAAAGTCCGTTTTGCTGAACTGAAACGCCGTTTAATCATTAGCGAAGAGCAAGGCGTTACCACGAATTCCCGCCATCTGCTGGGCAAGATCCAATCCCGCGTACTGAAAGCCGATCAGGAGTTCGACAGTCTGTACAACGACCTGCTGCTGGAGATGGCGCGTAATCAAATTTTCCTGATTAACGAACGCCAGCTTTCGCAAAACCAGCAGAGCTGGCTGCGCAACTACTTCAAACAGTATTTGCGCCAGCACATTACCCCGACGCTGATTAACCGCGAAACCAACCTGGTACGCTTCTTAAAAGATGATTACACCTACCTGGCGGTAGAAATTATTCGCGGTGACGAAATTCGTTACGCGCTGCTGGAGATCCCGTCAGATAAAGTGCCACGCTTTGTAAACCTGCCGCCGGAAACGCCGCGCCGTCGCAAGCCGATGATTCTGCTGGATAACATTCTGCGTTACTGCCTGGATGATATCTTTAAAGGCTTCTTCGATTATGACGCCCTGAACGCCTATTCGATGAAAATGACCCGTGACGCCGAATATGACCTGGTGCACGAAATGGAATCGAGCCTGATGGAGCTGATGTCCTCAAGCCTGAAACAGCGTCTGACCGCCGAACCGGTGCGTTTTGTTTATCAGCGTGATATGCCCGATGCCATGGTCGAGATGCTGCGTGAAAAGCTGACCATCTCCCGTTATGACTCCATTATTCCCGGCGGGCGTTATCACAACTTCAAAGACTTTATAGGTTTTCCGAATGTCGGCAAAGCCAACCTCGTCAACAAACCGATGCCGCGTCTACGCCACATCGGGTTTGACAAGTTCCGCAACGGTTTTGACGCCATTCGCGAACGCGATGTGCTGCTCTATTATCCGTACCACACCTTTGAACACGTGCTGGAGCTGCTGCGCCAGGCGTCGTTCGACCCGAGCGTGCTGGCGATCAAAATCAACATTTACCGCGTGGCGAAAGATTCGCGCATCATCGATTCGATGATCCACGCGGCGCATAACGGTAAAAAAGTCACCGTGGTGGTGGAGTTGCAGGCGCGTTTCGACGAAGAAGCCAACATCCACTGGGCGAAGCGGCTGACGGAAGCGGGCGTGCAGGTGATCTTCTCGGCGCCGGGCTTAAAAATTCACGCCAAACTGTTCCTCATCTCCCGTATGGAAGGGGAAGAGATCGTGCGCTATGCGCACATCGGTACCGGCAACTTTAACGAAAAAACCGCGCGGCTTTACACGGACTACTCGCTGATCACCGCTGACGCGCGCATCACCAATGAAGTGCGCCGGGTATTCAACTTTATCGAAAACCCCTATCGCCCGGTGAGTTTCGATTATTTGCTGGTGTCGCCGCAAAACTCGCGCCGCCTGCTGTACGACATGATCGACACGGAGATCGCTAACGCGCAGGAAGGTAAACCCTCTGGCATTACGCTGAAGCTGAACAACCTTGTTGATAAAGGGCTGGTGGACAGACTCTATACCGCCTCCAGTTCCGGCGTGCCGGTGAACCTGCTGGTGCGCGGCATGTGTTCACTTATTCCGCAACTGGAAGGCATCAGCGAAAATATTCGTGTCACCAGTATCGTTGATCGTTATCTTGAGCACGATCGCATCTATATTTTTGAGAACGGCGGCGATAAACGCGTTTATCTCTCCTCCGCAGACTGGATGACACGTAATATTGATTACCGTATCGAAGTGGCCGCACCGCTGCTCGATCCGCGCCTTAAACAGCGCGTTCTGGATATCATTGATTTACTTTTAAGTGATACCGTGAAAGCCAGGTACATCGATAAAGAACTGAGTAATCGCTATGTGCCGCGCGGCAACCGCCGTAAAGTGCGCGCACAACTGGCGATTTACGACTACATCAAATCACTCGAACAGCCCGACTAACCTATGCCGATACAAGAAAAGACGCCACGACCGGAGGAATTTGCCGCGGTCGATCTGGGTTCAAACAGTTTCCATATGGTCATTGCGCGCGTGGTCGACGGCGCAATGCAGATCATCGGCCGACTGAAACAGCGCGTGCACCTGGCTGATGGTCTGGACAGCAATAACATGCTGAGCGAAGAGGCGATGGAGCGCGGGCTGGCTTGCCTGTCGCTGTTCGCCGAGCGCTTGCAGGGCTTTGATCCGGCAAGCGTGTGCATCGTTGGTACGCACACGTTGCGCCAGGCGTTGAACGCCACAGAGTTTCTTAAACGCGCGGAAAAAGTGATCCCCTACCCGATTGAAATCATTCCGGGCAATGAAGAAGCGCGCCTGATTTTTATGGGCGTGGAACATACGCAGCCGGAAAAAGGCCGCAAGCTGGTGATCGATATCGGCGGCGGCTCTACCGAATTAGTGATCGGTGAAGATTTCGAGCCGAAGCTGGTGGAAAGCCGCCGTATGGGCTGCGTGAGCTTTGCGCAGATGTACTTTATGGGCGGCACGATTAATGGCGAAAACTTCCGCCGCGCGCGTATGGCGGCAACGCAAAAGCTGGAGTCGCTGGCGTGGCAGTTCCGCATTCAGGGCTGGAATGTGGCGCTTGGCGCATCTGGCAGCATTAAAGCCGCCCACGAAGTGCTGATCGCCTCTGGCGAGAAAGACGGTTTTATCACGCCGGAACGACTGGAGAAACTGGTCGCCGAAGTGCTGAAATATAAGAACTTCAGTGAACTGAGCCTGCCAGGCCTTTCCGAAGAGCGTAAAGCGGTGTTTGTGCCGGGGCTGGCTATTCTTTGCGGCGTGTTCGATGCGCTGGCGATCCGCGAATTGCGCCTTTCCGATGGCGCACTGCGTGAAGGCGTGCTGTATGAGATGGAAGGCCGTTTCCGCCATCAGGACATTCGCAGCCGCACCGCGCAGAGCCTTGCCAGCCAGTACAATATCGACCGTGAGCAGGCGCGGCGCGTGCTGGAAACCACAACCCAGATTTACGAGCAGTGGCTGGCGCAAAACGCGAAGCTCGCTAACCCGCAACTGGCGGCGTTGCTGAAATGGGCAGCGATGTTGCACGAAGTCGGACTAAATATTAACCACAGCGGGATGCACCGCCATTCGGCGTACATTCTGCAAAACAGCGATCTGCCCGGTTTTAATCAGGAGCAACAGCTGATGATGGCGACGCTGGTGCGCTGCCACCGTAAGGCTATCAAGCTTGATGATTTGCCGCGTTTTACGCTGTTTAAAAAGAAACAGTATTTACCGCTGGTGCAAATCTTACGCCTTGGCGTGCTGCTGAATAACCAGCGCCAGGCGACCACTACGCCGCCAACATTGCGCCTGACCACCGATGCCAATCACTGGACACTCAGCTTCCCGCACGACTGGTTCAGCCAGAACGCGCTGGTGTTACTGGATCTGGAAAAAGAGCAGGAATACTGGGAAGCCGTGACCGGCTGGCGACTGAAAATCGAAGAAGAGCACTCTCCGGAAGTGGCGGCCTGAGCCGCCCGTTCGCTACTCGTTAACCAGCGTCTCCAGCGGCGCTGGCTTACCAATCAGATACCCCTGTAAATAGTCGATACCCAGCGCGATTGCCGCGCTGCGTATCTCTTCGCTTTCCACATACTCCGCCACCACCAGCATTTTTTTCATCCGCGCCAGATGGCAAATCGACGCCACAATCTGATAATCGAGGCTGTTCGAGACAATATTGCGGATAAAACTGCCATCGATTTTCAGGATGTCGGCATTGACGGTTTTCAGCCGCGCATAGCTGGCATAACCGGTGCCAAAATCATCAATCGCCACCCGGCAGCCCATCTGTTGCAGTTGCCCCAGCGTCTGGTTGGCCTGCTGGAGGTTGGTCATCGAGTTGCTTTCTGTTATCTCAAAAATCAACTGCCAGGCTTCAATGCGGTATTTGCGTAATAAACGCCGGACTTCCTGGGAAAACTGCGTGCGGCAAATTGAGGCCGGCGAGAGGTTAATGGAAAAACGCTGCGCGGGGAGTTTTTCGCGGTTTTGCGCCATAAACATCAGTACATGTTCAATCACCCATAAATCGATACGCGACGACAAGCCGAACTCATACGCGACAGGCAAAAACGCATCCGGGCTGATGCTGTCGCCGTTCTCTTCACGCATGCGCAGCAGGATCTCGTAATAGTCATCGCCACGCACGCCATGAATCAGCTGCGCCATCAGGATAAAATGGTTCTCCTCCAGCGCCAGCTGCAGGCGATTCATCATATCCACTTTGCTTTTCAGGCTGCGTTGCAGATTCGCCGCGCCCCGGTTTTGCAAATTCTCCGGGTGGTTGGTCGCCAGCGATAGATCAGCGATGGTACTCATCTCACCGAGCAGCAAATAGAGGTGCTTCACCGGCGAACGCACGTAGCAGTAACTCAACCCCACCTGCGGCTGCAGCGGCATATCATCCCAGATAAAGCGGAACTGCTTGATGCGCGCGTCCAGTTCCTCAATGCGCGTCTGGTGCGACTGCGTATTCAGGCGGATCGCCAGATCGTGTCCGGAGAGTTGATACACGCCCTCTTCCGCCGATAACAGCGGCCTGAGCCAGTCCGCCATGCGCTGTTTGTACTGAATGCGCAGCAGCACACCATAGTTGCGCCCCAGCAGTTCCAGCTCAGGCACGCGCAGAAAACAGAGCACCGACCACGGCGTATCCGCCAGTGCCCGGCCCAGCGCGCGAAGGTTGGGCATATTGGCAACCGGGTCGATAAACGCCAGACGGCGGGCGCGATCATGCACCAGTCTCTGACGGGTCGCCATCATCGCCATGGCGAGAATGATGAAGGAAAACACCAGGTAACTTGATGAGGCGATCGCCAGTTGCACGTCGTAAGCAGGAAACCACGGCAAATAACGGTAAAAAAAGTGAATAGAGATCACCAGCAGCGGTGTCCAGACCAGCGACATAAAACGGTAGCCGTAACGCATCGATCCCCACAGCATCACCGGCAAGAGAAGTGAAAGCGTGTAGTTGGTACTGAAAATGGAACTGTTTTTGTTCAGTGGCATTAGTAACAGCAGCAAAATGCCAATCACCACGGCGAACCAGACCACGATCTCAATGCGCGTAACTTTGCGATCAAACTCGTGACGCATTTGCGATAACCACGAAACCGCGTAGCGCGGATGGCGAATAACGCGGATCAACAAATAGCTAAACGGCACGCCGGTCATTGTTCCCACCAGCAATGCCTGGTAATTGATGAGCATCGGCACATTCCATGCCAGCGCGCCGCTATCGCCAGCTGCCCGATCGTAAAGATTCAGCCAGACACCCAGCTCAAGGATCATCAGGTAGATCGATGCCGGACAGAGCACCTGCCAGAAAATACGCTGGGAAACCAGCAATGCCGTGCCGTAAGCCACCAGGTGGCGGCGAGTGACAAAAATACGGTAACCCGCCCAGCTCAATATGATGGGCAGCAGCAAATGCACGCCTTTACTGACCATTTCCAGCGGCGGTGCGGGCCAATAATGGCAGATCAACGCCAGCACAATGCCCGGTAGCGCCGCCCAGCCATAAAACATCATCAGGACGATCAGCAACGCCATCGGCAGATAATAGAGAATGACCGCCTGACCAGAAACGGTAGTAAATGTATTAGCGAGACTAAACAGTGGGTACAAAACAACAGGCGTGATGAGCGGCAAAGCCCACCACTGATCTTTCAGGCGATGATATTTTTGAATAAGTGTCATAGATGCTCGGTTACCCAACCCAGATCCTGGCGGGTGTTTCAGGCAGGTATCCGACCCGACTGTGCTGCGCACCGGTGAAGTGCCAGTTTGTTAACAAACAGAAATTCTAATTCCGGACAATATCTGTTAATTGATTTGCATCAAAAAAAACGCGCCAGCCAACTCTAATTCCCCGCTTTATGCGCATTATCGCCCATTTTTCATTGCTCACGTAAATATTTAATTTATCTTATATAATTCTTGGTGATAATTTAATCATTGTGTTTTTGCGCCAGGCTTAATTGACCTGACTAAAAGAGTGTGCATTAATGACGCTGTCGCCCGTAGATCGGGTATTCCTAAAGGAACCATTGTGAGTCAGGCAACCAGTATGCGAAAACGACATCGATTTGACAGTCGCATGACCCGTATCGTACTTCTTATCAGCTTTATCTTTTTCTTCGGCCGCTTCGTCTATTCCTCTATTGGCGCCTGGTATCACCATCAGGATAAAAGCCAGTCGCAACAAATCAGCCAGACTATCGACCCCACCGCGCAACGCTAGTTTTACCCGATTTTGCTTACACGTCTTACCGCGTGGGTTTGCGCTCGTCTGCGCAAAGGTATGCGCCCCCTTGCACAAACGCGTTACTTATCTGTCGAGGTTTAACCAGCGCTCTTCCAGCCGCGCCAGCGCCGTGTAGGCCTCGCCAAGACCAACCGCCAGTTTGAACCCTTCCGGCCAGTCGCCGGTGGCGGAGATGCCTTCGCTTTCAAGCCGACGAACAAACCGCAAACGCCCGTAATCCGACACGCATTCAGAAAGAATTATAGCGATTTGCGTACGTTTAATGGCTAAGCCAAAGGTGAATTTGCGCAGCATCCGCACGTCTTTAATCCCGCCGCGCACAGATTGAATAAAGGTGAACGCCACGTATGCCGCCAACAGCGCGAGCAGCAATGAGAATGTGGCTTTAAATACCGGCTCCGCCATCGGGTATTGGGAGACATAATGAATAGCGCTAAAAATAAGCGCGACGCCCAACACAGACGTGGCGAGAATCGACAGCGCGGCCAGCCACTTTTTCGGGTTAAGCAAATCATTAATTTTGCTGCGTACAAACCGGCAGATAGCCACCCAATCGAGCAACATTAAACTCAACACCACATTCACGGCCGCCAGCCAGCCGTTATAAATGGCATGCCCGCTGAAGAGGTAAAACGGTATCGCCGCCAGCGCCAGCGCCGGGGATAACAGCCCGACCACACTGATCACCGACAGAATGACGAAACACATCACCCGAAATAACACGATGGTGCCGGATAAAAAACCCTTATCAACAAATGGCACCGTCGCGCGAGGCGCAGGATTATCGCCGCCCACTTTTCTCGCCTTCTCTTTTTGTGCCGTACGCCCCGCTTTGGCGAACAGTAAGATCGGTGCGGAAACAGCCGCCGCATAGCTCGCGCTAAAAAAGGTGATAAACGGCAACATAATGATGAGTAACACCGTGCTGGTGAGCGCCGCTTTCATGCTCCACAGGCGCATCTTCGCAACGCGGTAAACGCCACTTAACGCATCGGATAACGACAGGCTCAGCAGGATATTTTTGCGCCCGCGCCAGAAATTGGTTTCCGAAATATTCAGCACGTATTTCTTCATCCCCTCTTCCAGTTCGGGATCCATTTTCGGCAAATGGCGACAGGCGCGAAAAGCAGTCTCCTGCAACCAGCCATCCTCACCAGCAATCGCGGCGGCCAGCACCGGCGCTGCGCGCGACTCTGAAAGCAGCCCGGTGGCTTCCAGGCAAATTTTTGCCAGCAGGATGTTATCGCCCGCTTTTACGTGCTGCATCACAAAAGCAGAAAGCGCTTCTTCGAACGGTTGCAACACCTCACGGCGGGAGCCAAATGCGTCAATCAAAAAGCGCAGACAGTGGATGGCGCGAATGCGCTGGCTGGCATCCGTGAAATAGCGTTGGATCTCATCCCAGCAAAGATTGGCCAGCCGTTGAGCCTCGGTTTCGCTACACAACTGTGCATACAACACCAGCGCGTCACGGCCGCGAGAATCGGTAGGAATGTGCGAATCGGGCACTTCTGCGGGCTGCTGCAAAAAACGGTTGGTGACGAAATATTCCAGAAAACGGCGATGAACAAAGGCGAACGATTTGTCATTGCCGGGGGTCACCCTGGCAATTCGGGCAAAACTGAGCAGATCCAGTACCGCGTCCACATTTGCTGAATTGAAATAACTGCGGATCACTTTCACTGGCGCTTCAAGGCCAAACTTCGAGGAACGAAAGACAAACCACGCGATATCCGTTGAAATCGCGATCACTTCACGCGAGGAGATCCCCGCATCGCTGAGTTCCTGCTCGCAAAGTTTCATGCGGCTATCAATGTAGCTCTTATAAAGTTCAGCCTGATTAACCGGCAGCGTTTGGTTAACCGCAATCCACTCGCCAAGCAGCGCCATCATGAAGGGATTGCGTACTAAGGGAATCAAATCCGGGCGGTGGCTGAACAAGGTGTTTCTTACCTGCTCCGTGAATTGCGGATAGTGGCTAAGCGCCTCGGAAATGCCCGCTTCTGACAGTGGGCGGATCTCCAGCACTTTGTCCGCCAGAAATGCGCGCGTCGGCTGGCGGAACACGCGTGAGGCTAAAACACCGCGTGACGCCGGGTGTGAAGTCATAAAGCGCGAGATAACGCTGGAGAGTGAATTAATCACATCTGAGTTTTCACTGGCATCCAGCAGCTCTGAAATTTCATCAAATGAATCAAAGATAAAAAACAGGCGACCAGAGCTACAAAGGGAATCAAAGTATTGATTAACAAAATTTCGGGTATACGCGTCACCACGACGAATGAGGCTTTTAATGACAAACTCTTCCAGATCCTTCACGGAAAACTCAGTACGCCCGGCCACCACAGTGCTTGCTGGCACCCATTCACGCAGGTTGATGTAGACCGGCACGCGGTGCGTCTTATTGACTTCGGCCAGCATATCTTTAGCCAGCTTGCGCAGCGCGACGCTTTTACCGGAACCAGGCGCTCCCAGAATCAAAAATGAGCGCGAGGTTCGGTCTTTGCGGATCGCATCCTGCAACCCGATGATCTTCTTACGTGAAGCGACGCCTTTCACCTGGCGGATCTCGACCTCGGCTTCCAGTTCGGTGTAGTGTTCCGGGCTCCAGTTAGTGTCCTGATCGATCGTCATCAAATCGCGCTCAAGCACATTGCAAAATACCTTCAGTTTGCGCGGTAACTCTTTGTCAGCGATATCTTTTTTTAATGGCGGAAGCTCGCCTGCGACGCTTCTGTCGCGCAAGCAAAAAAAGACAATCCCGACAATGATCACAATGGCAGCCAGCAACTGATCTGAGGCCTGACTAATAGGCTGGAGACGCTTCAACCAGTCCGGCGCATTTTGCAGCACCGGCAATGACCAGAGTGTCGGCAGGAGCGAATTCAGCGTGCTGGAAACACTGGAGAATGCTCCAAATGCCAGAACCAGCACCAGCGTGCGGATTTTGTTCGCACCATAACCGGCAGGCATCAGCAATGGCCGCGTGAAATAGAGCATCAGGCAGATAAACACGCCAACTGAGGCCGCATTAAACCACGAGGAATACAGCCCGGTTCCCACCACGAAGCACAACGCCAACGCAAGGAGGAGTAAAACGAATTTTTGGCTACCCGACATGTGAGTCCCTTCTTTATTCTTGTGACGCCTTTTGCAATGAAACAGCACTATAACGCCTCCGGTACCGCAAACCGGAAGCAAACTACCTGATTTGGTGGGGGTTGTCTGAGGGAAAAGCCCGATGCGCTTTAGCGTGCAATAGGCGCCACTCTTTCAAAGTGCATACGGTGCTTTAATCCGCTGCAGCGCGACGGGCGAGGATCTCTTTCACAGAGTGCTCAATCCCAATGCGATGTTCCCGATTGATGCGGGCAATAAAGGCCTGCAGGAAATCGTTCGTTGAGTGGAGCGTATCCGCAAGCAGTTTATCGAAATCGCGTTGCGTGAAACGGGCATTTCCCTTTAGCGTGGAATGCTGAAGTAGCGTGTGCGCAATGATTTCGAGTGCGGCGCGTCGGTAATCATCAGCCAGCAGGACATCCAGATCGCTTCGGCGAATAATAAAGCTAAAATCAAAACTGACAAACCCGGAATCGACCGGCAGCGAGTATGTCAATTGATCGCCTTCCTGCCAGACCTGCGGCTCATAGCCATCTCCCATTAACTTTACTGACTGCATAGCGCTCCCGGTTCTGCACAGTGGATTTTTTCGGTTACCTTAACGTTGCGAAGAACATAGCGTAAAGCCATCACTAATGGCAGTAGTCCTCATGGCGAATGTAAGCGATCCTGTGAGCAGCCAGAGTAAATAAGCAGGGGGAAAAAAATGAATCCAGATAGCAGCGAACTGCCGCCCTTAACGTGGCCAGAATTTACCGATGAGACAGCACGGCTGGCCTGGTGGCGCGCCTGCGTACAGGCCTGGCGCGAACAGTGGAATAACCCGGCGCCAGTTGCGCCGGTTAACCCCAAAGAGATTGAAGCGCTTGAACAACGCCTGGGCTGCGCGCTTCCGCCGCTGCTGCGTCGCTACCATGAAACTCTCGGCGCACTCGAACTGGCCGAAAGGTTGTGCAGCGTCACGCCCGCGATATACGCCAGCATTGAACCGCTGGTAGATGCTTATCCCGGCATTCATGACATTCTCAAAGGTGCGCCAGACGCGGCGTCGCAATGGGCGCAGGTTAATCAGTTGGTCGCCTTTGGCGACTATCTGGGCAACGGCAATTTATGGTGCTTTCATCGGGAAACCGGCGAAGTCTGGTATTTCGATCACGACAGCTCGCCGATGCTGACGCAGATTTTCACCGACGTGGGCCAATACCTTGACGTGCTGATGTTCAAATGCCTGCTGGAAGCCCACGGCGAGGAGGATAACGAGGAGTTGCTGCGCGAGCGCCTGGGTGATGACGTGGTGGAAAAGTGGATGTACTGAACAGCGCTATATTGGGACAACTGCAACGATGTGGCCACACCCGTGCTTTTCATGAGCACTTCTACACTGTTGAGAAATACGTTGAATAGCGGGTAACCGGGTAGCGACGAACCATTAAAGAATCACCAACAAGGCAGGCATCAACCTGCCTTGTTTATGTTTTGGCAAAACGTTAGCTCAGTTTAAAAACGGCTACCGTCTCTTCCAGCAATTGAGACTGCTCTTTAAGCGAAAGCGCCGCTGCAGATGCTTCTTCGACTAACGCGGCGTTCTGCTGCGTTACCGTGTCCATCTGCGCAACAGCCTGGTTTATCTGCTCTATGCCGCGGCTCTGCTCACCGGTCGAGAGCGCAATTTCCGCCATCAGCTCAGAAACCTGCTTAACGGTGCTGATAATGCGCTGCATGCTTTCGCCTGCCTGCGACACCCTTTCGCTACCCAGAAGCACCTGCCGGCCGGATTCCTCAATAAGCTCTTTGATCTCTTTCGCCGCGAGTGACGAACGCTGCGCCAGATTACGGACTTCACTTGCCACAACCGCAAACCCGCGCCCCTGCTCGCCGGCTCGTGCCGCTTCAACCGCTGCGTTGAGTGCCAGGATGTTGGTCTGGAAAGCAATGTCCTCGATTAAGGAGATGATGGTGTCTATTTTGCCGGAGCTGGATTCGATCTCTTTCATCGACATCACCGCCTTTTCAACAATCGTATTCCCTTCCTGCGCGGAGCTGCGCATCGCTGTCGCAAGGGTATTTGCCTGTTGTGTGTTTTCGGAGGTGTGCTTAACCGTTGAAGTTAGCTGTTCCATGCTGGCAGCGGTCTGCCCAAGAGAAGCCGCTTGCTCTTCGGTACGGGCCGAGAGATCGGTATTACCGGCAGCGATTTCTTCTGCCGCGTGAGCCACGCTCTGACTGGAATTACGCACCTGGGCAATGATTTCCAGCAGGGCAAGACGCATTTGCTCCAGCGAACCGAGCATGTCGCCAATCTCATCTTTAGAACCGTAAACAACAGGAGTGTGCAACTCGCCTGCCGCCATTTTCTGGCAATGTAAGCGGGCGGCATCCAGCGGCGACAGAACGCGACGACGCAGCAGGATAAAGATAGCGACAATGATCAAGGTAAACAGTAAGGCGAAAACACCAATGGTCACCATGCTATTCACGAAGCGATTCTGCGCGTCGTTGTTAAGGCGCTGGGCGTATTTTTCGCGAAAGGCCAGCAGGTTATCGAGTGTGATCTCAAACTGACGATCAAGCTGCGGAACAGTGGTGCTGACGAGCTGGTTGAAACGCGCCGTGTCGTTGTTGCTCGCGGCGTCCATCAACGGACGCAGGCCTTGATCAACATATGTTTGCCAGGCCTGACTGTAAGGCGCGGAAAGCGCCTCTTCGCCCTCGACGGGTGGCGCAGCCTTGTAGTTGTTGAACGCATCGGTGGCTTTTTGCATCACCGCTTTCGCGCTCTCAAGCGACGCATCCGCTTTCTGTTTGTCGCCCAGGGAGGCGTTAATCATGGCTTCCATCAGACGCACACGCAGTGTGCGGCTATGGTTAATCGGGTCAATAACCGACAGCACGACCCTGATCTCTTTGTTCACGTTATCCAGCGACTGGTTGCTGTGAGTAAGTGACCAAAGGTTAGAAGCCGAGCTGATGAGAAAAATACCAAGTAACAGACTAAAAACGAGAAATGAAAAACGCCTAACTGACATATTTATTACCCTGGGTTGAGGTGATTTCATGAATTTCTGCCCCCTTTGAAAGGAGCATACCGAAGACAACTTATCGGCAATCTGGCGTTAAAATTTAATTTAAATCACATTACATATTTGAATCAAAGAGTTAGAAAAAAGGTACTTGAGCGAAAAAATATGCTTAGTATTCACCAATCTATTCAAACTAACGTTTCAAATATGCCGTTTCATGGAATAGCTATTCATCCTGGCGATGAACCGAATTTGTTCAAAAAACGCACATTCATAGCATCAAACGGAAGGCAGAAAATGGAATTTACATACAGAGGTGAAATATAAGAGGCTAATAATTAAAAAGCAGGGAATTCGATACGGGAGAGGCTTTTTTCACCTCAACAAGAGATAAAGGGATTAAAAATGTTAAATTAAGAAAGAAAATCAATATCGAAAAAACATACTCAATTCAAACAATGCAGGAAATTAAATTCAAAATTTAATTCCTGGCTTAATACCACATAATATCGGCTGGGTTAATTTCGTCAAGCCAGCAAATACCGCGGAAATGATCAGACATACTGAGCAGACGGTAATAGCCCTGAAACAGGCCATTACCGTTTTCATGCTTCAGCGTTTATGCGCCCTTCTCTTCGCAAACACGTTCTTCGGAATTACATATCTGATAACGCGACGGCCAGATTGCCTCTGGCCTGGTTTCCAGCGCTTCGGCAATTAACCGCTCCCCTTTCGGCCAGTGCCGGGTTAAGGCATTGGCGAGCGTGGATGAAGCCAGTCCTGATTCGCGGGAAAGCGCCGCCAACGAGGTTCCTTTTTTCTTTAAACACGCAATGATATCCGCCGGATGCCAGTCGTGGTGTTCCATTGTAATGCTCCTTTTCATGTTGACTATGAGTCACACAATAGCACAAGTCTTTAGAATTGTGACTAATAGTCCGTGGACTTATAGTCAGCAAAAAACAATGCTGTACGCATGAAAAATTCTGAAAATATCAAAGTCCTGTTAGGACAACGTGTCAGAACATTGCGTACGCAAGCGGGGCTTTCTCAGGAAGGCTTTGCGGAGAAGTGCGGCCTTGATCGCACCTATATCAGCGGCATCGAACGCGGCATCCGGAATCCGACCTTAGAAATTCTCTATATTCTTGCGACAGCCCTCCACACTGAACTCACCACGCTGTTCACATTTGATGAATCTGACTGATCGGCGCACTTGATAATCGGATCACCCACACAGCTAATTATGTGACTCATCGTCCGTGGTCTGATAAGCAACGAAGTACGATGCTGTCGGACATGAAAAATACAAAAGATATTACAGTCCGTTTTGGACAACGCGTAAAAACCCTTCGTTTAGAACGCGGGCTTTCTCAGGAAGCTTTCGCCGACAAATGTGGGTTGGATCGCACTTATATTAGTGGGATTGAACGAGGGGTAAGGAATCCAACGCTGGAAGTTATTGCGGTTATTGCGGATGGGTTGGGCGTGAGGTTAGATAATCTATTTGAATTTTAAAAAACTGCCTTTTGAAAAAATAAATTAAACCATACTGTTCTGAAATTATAATAAAGCGCGATACCAGCTTAGTTTTAATAGATAGACAATCATTAGCAAAGGCTATCTGTCTGGAGTGATATTATCATTTAAAAAAACCAGCAGCCGTAAGGCTTGCTGGTTTTTTTAGAGCACAACTGCTTAATCAGCAGGAGCCAACTATTATTCCCACTCAATCGTAGCTGGCGGTTTACCGCTGATGTCATACACCACGCGGGAAATACCGTTCACTTCGTTGATGATGCGGTTAGAGACGCGGCCGAGGAAATCGTACGGCAGATGCGCCCAGTGTGCGGTCATAAAGTCGATGGTTTCTACTGCACGCAGCGAGACAACCCAGTCGTATTTGCGACCGTCGCCCATCACGCCCACGGAACGAACCGGCAGGAACACGGTGAACGCCTGGCTCACTTTGTTGTAGAGATCGGCTTTATGCAGCTCTTCGATAAAGATCGCATCGGCGCGGCGCAGCAGGTCGCAATACTCTTTCTTCACTTCGCCCAGCACGCGAACACCGAGACCCGGGCCCGGGAACGGATGGCGGTACAGCATGTCGTACGGCAGACCCAGTTCCAGACCAATTTTACGCACTTCATCTTTGAACAGCTCACGCAGCGGTTCAACCAGCCCCATCTTCATCTCTTTCGGCAGGCCACCCACGTTGTGGTGAGATTTGATAACGTGCGCTTTACCGGTTGCCGAAGCAGCGGATTCGATCACGTCCGGGTAGATGGTGCCCTGCGCCAGCCATTTCACGTCTTCCAGCTTCAGTGCTTCTTCGTCGAACACTTCCACGAACACACGGCCGATGATTTTACGTTTTGCTTCCGGATCGTTCTCACCGGCCAGTGCAGCCAGGAAACGCGCTTCCCCTTCAACGTGAACAATGTTCAGACCGAAGTGGTCGCCAAACATGTCCATCACCTGCTGGGCTTCATTCAGACGCAGCAGACCGTTATCAACGAATACACAGGTCAGGTTTTTGCCGATAGCGCGGTGCAGCAGCATCGCGGTCACAGAAGAATCCACGCCGCCGGAGAGGCCGAGGATCACTTTATCGTCGCCAACCTGCTGGCGGATGCGCTCAACGGCGTCATCGATGATTTTTGCCGGCGTCCACAGCGCTTCACATTCGCAGATATCGCGCACGAAGCGTTCCAGCATACGCAGGCCCTGGCGGGTGTGGGTTACTTCCGGGTGGAACTGCACGCCGTAGAAGCGTTTTTCTTCGTTCGCCATGATGGCGAACGGGCAGCTTTCGGTACTGGCAACGGTAACGAAGTCAGACGGGATCGCCGTCACTTTGTCGCCGTGGCTCATCCATACGTCCAGCAGCACTTTGCCTTCTGCGGTCAGCGAATCTTCAATGCCGCGAACCAGCGCGCTGTCGGTCTGTACTTCAACCTGCGCGTAGCCGAATTCACGCTCGTTAGAACCTTCAACGTGGCCGCCGAGCTGCATCGCCATGGTCTGCATGCCGTAGCAGACGCCAAGCACCGGCACGCCAGCTTCGAACACATATTGCGGCGCGCGCGGGCTGTTGTCTTCGGTGGTGCTTTCCGGGCCGCCGGAAAGGATGATGCCGCTTGGATTGAAGTCGCGGATCTGCGCTTCGGTGACATCCCACGCCCACAGTTCGCAGTAAACTCCCAGTTCACGCACGCGGCGCGCAACCAGTTGGGTGTACTGAGAACCAAAATCGAGGATAAGAATACGATGTTTATGAATGTTGTCCGTCATTGACGTTACTTCCGAGGCAAGTTACGAAAGCGCCCGGTGAGAGCACCGGGCGCGAAAATCATTAAGAACCCATGCGGTAGTTCGGGGATTCCTTGGTGATGGTCACGTCGTGAACGTGGCTTTCCTGAATGCCCGCGCCGCTAATGCGCACGAATTCCGCTTTGGTGCGCAGGTCGTCGATAGTACCACAGCCGGTCAGCCCCATACAGGAGCGCAGGCCGCCCATCTGCTGGTGAATGATCTCTTTCAGGCGGCCTTTATAAGCCACGCGGCCTTCGATACCTTCCGGCACCAGTTTGTCGGCAGCGTTATCGCTCTGGAAGTAGCGGTCAGAAGAGCCTTTGGACATCGCGCCCAGCGAGCCCATGCCACGGTAGGATTTATAAGAACGGCCCTGGTAGAGTTCGATTTCGCCCGGGGATTCTTCAGTACCGGCAAGCATTGAGCCTACCATCACGGCGGCAGCACCTGCGGCGATCGCTTTGGCGATGTCGCCAGAGAAACGGATACCGCCGTCAGCGATAACCGGAATGCCGGTGCCTTCCAGCGCTTCAACCGCGTCGGAAACAGCGGTGATCTGCGGAACGCCCACACCAGTCACGATACGCGTCGTACAGATGGAGCCAGGGCCGATACCGACTTTCACCGCGCTGACGCCCGCTTCAGCCAGTGCGCGAGCACCTGCGCCAGTCGCTACGTTACCGCCGATGATTTGCAGATCCGGGTATTTGGCACGGGTTTCGCGAATGCGCTGCAACACGCCTTCGGAGTGGCCGTGGGAGGAGTCAATCAGCAGCACGTCAACGCCTGCGGCAACCAGCGCGTCAACGCGCTCTTCGTTGCCCGCGCCGGCACCAACCGCTGCACCAACGCGCAGTTGACCCTGCTCATCTTTACAGGCGTTCGGTTTACGTTCTGCTTTCTGGAAATCTTTCACGGTGATCATGCCGCGCAGGTGGAAGCTTTCGTCAACAACCAACGCTTTCTCAACGCGTTTTTCGTGCATTTTAGCAAACACAACTTCACGGGATTCACCTTCACGCACGGTAACCAGACGCTCTTTCGGCGTCATGTACACGCTAACAGGCTGGCTCAGATCGGTGACGAAACGCACGTCACGACCGGTGATGATGCCAACCAGTTCATTGTCGTTGTTCACCACCGGGTAACCGGCAAAGCCGTTACGTTCGGTCAGCTCTTTCACTTCGCGCAGGGTGGTGGTCGGCAGAACGGTTTGCGGGTCTTTAACCACGCCGGATTCATGTTTCTTCACGCGGCGAACTTCTTCTGCCTGGCGCTCAATCGACATGTTTTTGTGAATAAAGCCAATGCCGCCTTCCTGTGCCAGGGCAATTGCCAGGCGCGCTTCCGTCACGGTATCCATCGCCGCAGAGAGCATAGGAATGTTCAGGCGAATGGTTTTAGTGAGCTGCGTGCTCAAGTCGGCAGTATTCGGCAGAACGGTGGAATGAGCGGGAACGAGGAGGACGTCGTCAAACGTCAGTGCTTCTTTAGCGATACGTAGCATGGGCAATATCTCTGACCTGGGGGGTTAAATATTGCCGTGGCATTATACAGAGCGTAACCGATTGCATCCACACTTTTTTAAGAAAAATACTTGCCATCCCCTCGTTTCGGGTTACTATCGAACGAATAACTTGCTGATTTAGAATTTGATCTGGCTCACATGTCGTCGTTCCAATCCCCCTCAATTTTTACGGTTAGCCGCCTTAATCAGTCGGTGCGCTTACTGCTGGAACGCGAACTCGGCCAGGTGTGGATCAGCGGGGAAATCTCCAACTTTACCCAGCCCGCTTCCGGTCACTGGTACTTCACCTTAAAAGACGATACCGCTCAGGTGCGCTGCGCGATGTTCCGCAACAGCAACCGCCGCGTCACGTTTCGCCCGCAGCACGGCCAGCAAGTGCTGGTGCGTGCCAATATCACGCTGTATGAACCGCGCGGCGAATACCAGATTATTGTCGAGAGCATGCAACCGGCCGGTGAAGGCCTGCTGCAACAAAAATATGAGCAACTTAAAGCTAAGCTTGCGGCCGAAGGGCTGTTCGACCAGCAATTCAAAAAACCACTGCCCTCCCCCGCCCATTGCGTTGGTGTCATCACCTCGAAAACCGGTGCCGCGCTGCACGATATTCTGCATGTGCTGAAACGCCGCGATCCGTCGCTGCCGGTAGTAATTTACCCAACTGCGGTACAGGGAGAAGATGCGCCCGCGCAGATTGTGCGCGCCATTGAGCTGGCTAACGCCCGCGAAGAGTGCGACGTATTGATTGTCGGTCGCGGCGGCGGTTCGCTGGAAGATTTGTGGAGTTTTAACGACGAACGTGTAGCGCGGGCAATTTTTGCCAGCCGCATTCCGGTGGTCAGCGCCGTTGGGCATGAAACCGATGTGACCATTGCCGATTTTGTTGCCGACCTGCGCGCGCCAACGCCCTCTGCTGCGGCGGAAATTGTCAGCCGTAACCAGCTGGAGCTGCTGCGCCAGGTTCAGGCGATGCAACAGCGTTTAGAAATGTCGATGGATTACTATCTGGCAGGCCGTAGTCGCCGTTTTGCCCAGGTCCACCATCGTCTGCAACAACAGCATCCGCAACTGCGTCTGGCGCGCCAGCAAACTGTGCTGGAACGCCTGCAACAGCGCATGCACAACGCGCTGGATAATCAGTTAAAACGCACGTCCGCGCGCCAGCAGCGCGTATTGCAACGCCTGAATCAACAAAACCCGCAGCCGCGTATTCACCGGGCGCAAAGCCGTATTCAGCAACTGGAATATCGTCTGAGCCAGAATATTCGTGACCGCTTAAGCAGCACGCGTGAACGCTTCGGTTCGGCCATCACGCATCTGGAAGCCGTTAGCCCGCTGGCGACACTGGCGCGCGGTTATAGCGTAACCACCGCGACCGACGGCAAAGTGTTGAAACAGACCAAACAGGTAAAAGCGGGTGACAAACTGACCACGCGGCTGAATGACGGCTGGGTGGAGAGCGAAGTCAGCGCCGTCACGCCCGTGAAAAAGCGCGCCAACGTAAATCCTCTTAATTAGCGCGCTCAATAAATCAGACGAACCTATACTTTTTGTTGTTCTTTTTTGTTTTATCAAGGAGATCAACATGAATGCACGTCATCCGTACAGTGTTATCCCGCCTTATATCCTGCGCCGCATTATCGACAATGGTTCTGAACTTCAGCAACGCTGCGCCCGCCAGACCTTAACGCATGTACAAACGTTGATGGCGCACAGCCACGGCAAAGTCGATGCGCCGCTGGTCACTTCGCCAGGCGAGCTGGTACGCGATATCTATGACGCCCAGCAAAAAGAGACGTTGCCCGGCGAGCAAGTGCGCTATGAAGGCCAGCCACCGACGGGCGATGTCGCCGTCACCGAAGCGTACGACTACCTGGGAGTCACCCACGATTTCTTCTGGCAGATTTATCAGCGCAACTCGCTGGATAACCAGGGGCTCATTCTCAGCGGCACCGTGCATTACGGTAAGGATTACCAGAACGCTTTCTGGAATGGCCAACAAATGGTGTTTGGCGACGGTGATGGAGAGATCTTCAACCGTTTTACCATTGCCATTGACGTGGTGGCGCATGAACTGAGTCACGGCGTCACAGAAACGGAAGCCGGGCTGATCTACTTTGAACAAGCTGGCGCGTTAAATGAGTCATTATCCGATGTGTTCGGTTCGCTGGTAAAACAGTATCACCAGCAACAGACGGCGGATCAGGCGGACTGGATCATTGGTGAAGGCTTGCTGGCGAAAGGCATTCATGGCAAGGGGCTGCGTTCGATGTCGAAGCCGGGAACGGCTTATGACGATCCGTTACTGGGTAAAGATCCGCAACCTGCGCATATGAAAGATTTTATTAAAACGCGTGAGGATAACGGCGGTGTACACCTGAATTCCGGCATTCCTAACCGGGCATTTTACCTGGCGGCAACCGCTATAGGCGGCTATGCATGGGAAAAAGCCGGATACGCCTGGTATGACACCGTGTGTGATAAGTCACTGGCGCAAAATGCCGACTTCGCGACCTTCGCCAAATTCACCATCAAACATGGCGAAAAACGGTCCGGCAAGAAAATCGCCGCTGCTATCGAACAGGCGTGGAAAGATGTCGGAGTTTTATGATGAACGAACCCGAATTAACCGACGATGCGGTAGTGGAGCTAGCCCGTGAAGGCGGGCTGGCTTACATTCCCAAACTGAGCGGCGCGCGTAAAATTGTCATCGCCCAGCTCAGTGCGGAGCAGCGCCAGCGGCTGGTGGATATATTGCACCAGACGCTCCCGCTTGCAGAGCCGCCAGGCCAGCCGGACTCACCGGGCCGCGGCGATCAGCGTTTCTACCGTTTGCAAATAACCTGGACCACCCAGCAAACGGATGTGCTGCTGCTTATCCCGGAAAGCAAAGCGCCACCGTCGTTTGTCGAACTGTGGCGCGAAGGGGAAGACTGTATTTGCAAACCTTAGAGCAACGTATATTCGACGCGTTTTTTCGAAATCAGCCCGTGGCCGTGCTGGCAGAAAAAATCCACCGCGCCACAGGCTTTTAATACTTCCAGAGGCTGGTGGCACTCCGGGCAATTTGCTTGTACTTCAATGTCTTTGCCGCAACCGTCGCAGTGAGCCTGTGTTCCCACGATTTGCAGCGGGTTATGGCAAGTCGGGCAGGTAAGTTCCATAAGGCGCTCCTTAATTTTTCACGGCGTTTATCATACACCGCTGGCAACAAAAAACCCGCCTGCAAACGGGTTAAGTGCCGCGTCAGGTTTGGTTTGCTATTCGCCCACCATCACGAAGCGGGAGCTCTCGAATGCCTGATAAATCCGCTGAGAAGGAAATGCCGGGAATGTCGCCCGTTGCGCTGCGGTTTTCAACGCTGCGCAGTAAGCTTTATTCCCTTCTCTGGTCTCGATATTGTTCAGTTTGCCATCATAGGCAAATTCCAGATGTAAGCGGCATTTTTTCCCTTTCCAGACAGAACGATCGGTAAGCCGGGATTCGATAGCGTTTTTTATCGCGCGGGCCTGTTTCCCGTACGCATCCTGGTCGGTAAAGCGCCCGGAGTCGCAACTGCCAAGCGCAGTGGTTTTATGACAATCGGAGGGGTGAAGCGGTGTGCAACCTGTCATTACACTGCCCAGCAGTATTAACAGTAAAACCTTCTTCATTTCATATCCCTTTTGAAATTATTTATTGAAGCCAGTTATTAACCCTTTGTTTTTATAGCTATAAAGAGTGTACTGCTATCGACAGGCTGAAACAGCGCCTGAATTTTGTAGGTGAGCCAATTCTGGCAAACAAAAAACCCGCCAGGCGGCGGGTTTGAAGCAAGTGATTACTTACTTTTTTTGATGTGTTTAATCAGGCGCTTACGTTTACGCATCTGGTTCGGGGTCAGGGTGTTACGTTTTTCAGCAAACGGGTTTTCCCCTTCTTTGAACTGAATACGGATTGGCGTACCCATCACATCCAGCGATTTGCGGAAATAGTTCATCAAATAGCGTTTGTAAGAATCCGGCAAATCTTTTACCTGGTTGCCGTGGATCACCACAATCGGCGGGTTATAACCGCCGGCGTGGGCATATTTCAGCTTCACGCGACGACCACGCACCAGCGGCGGCTGATGATCTTCCGCCGCCATGTTCATAATACGGGTCAGCAGCGCGGTGCTCACGCGGCGGGTGGAGCTGTCATAAGCTTCGCGAACGGATTCAAACAGGTTGCCAACACCGCTGCCGTGCAGCGCAGAAATAAAGTGCACGCGGGCGAAATCAATAAAGCCCAGGCGGTAATCCAGCGTCTCTTTCACCTGCTCTTTCACTTCCTGGCTCAGACCGTCCCATTTATTGACGACGATAACCAGCGAGCGGCCGCTGTTAAGAATAAAGCCGAGCAGCGATAAATCCTGATCGGAGATACCTTCACGGGCATCAATGACCAGCAGCACAACGTTAGCATCTTCAATCGCTTGCAGCGTTTTGATAACCGAGAACTTTTCTACTACATCGGTGATTTTGCCGCGTTTACGCACACCAGCGGTGTCGATAAGTACGTACTCACGCTCATCGCGCTGCATCGGAATGTAGATGCTGTCGCGCGTGGTGCCCGGCATGTCGTACACCACCACGCGGTCTTCACCAAGAATGCGGTTAGTGAGTGTGGACTTACCGACGTTGGGACGCCCGACAATAGCCAGTTTGATTGGCAGATCCTGCGGGTTGAAATCGTCTTCCGGCTCTTCTTTTTTCTCGCCGTTTTCGTTGGCTTCGAACTGCGCCCAGTATTCCGCCTCTTCGTCCACAACTTCCGGCGGGTTCAGCTCATCCATCCACGGCATCAGCACGTGCTCCAGCAAGCTGGTAACACCGCGCCCGTGGGAAGCGGCGATAGCGTGAATTTCACCAAGGCCCAGCGAGTAAAAATCTGCTGTTGCCTGATCCGGATCCAGACCGTCGGTTTTGTTCGCCACCAGGAAGGTCGGTTTTTCGCGTGAACGCAGATGCTTGGCAATGGCCGAATCGGCAGGCATCAGCCCCGCGCGCGCATCGACCATAAACAGCACGACATCGGCTTCTTCAATCGCCAGCAGCGACTGTTCCGCCATACGCGTTTCCACGCCGTCTTCGGTGCCATCGATACCACCGGTATCGATGCAGATAAATTCGCGGCCTTCAACTTCAGCACGACCGTACTTACGGTCACGAGTCAGACCCGGGAAATCCGCCACCAGCGCATCACGGGTGCGTGTTAAACGGTTAAATAGCGTGGATTTTCCAACGTTAGGGCGCCCGACAAGCGCGACCACAGGTACCATGTTTAAAGCCTCATTACAGAAAATTCATTAGCAAAACGTCGCGGGTTGCGCGCCGTTTTAAAAACAGGAAAACGGCTCCTGCAACAGGAGCCGTCTTCAGGAACGACAAACCCGACGCGCTTAGCGCGAAAGGGCGTACACTGTGCCGTCTTTCGCCTGGATCAGCAGTTTGCCACCGGCAACGACCGGCTCGGTCAGGAAACCGGAGCTGTCGACTTTCTGCTGCGCGACAAAGCGCCCGTCTTCGACGTTAATCCAGTGCACGTAGCCTTCGCTATCGCCTGTCACAATGTAACCATTATACAACGCCGGAGCGGTAAGGTTACGGTGCAGCAGGTCACTTTGCGTCCACAGGGTCACGCCGCCGTCGGTAGTCAGCGCCAGAACACGATCGCTCTGGTCGATCATATAGATGCGGTTACCATCAACCACGAAATCGCTCACTGAACCCAGCTCGCGTTTCCACATAATCTGGCCGCTACGCAGATCCAGCGCCGTCATGTTGCCATTATAGGCCAGCGCGTATACCACGTTACCAACAACAACCGGCGTGGTGTCGACATCGCTCAGACGATCGATCTCTGTCGGGCCGTTAGCCTGGGAGATGCGCTGCTGCCAAATCATCTGGCCCTGCTGCATCAATACCGCGCTTACGCGACCATTATCGCCGCCGACAATGGCAGCGCCAAAGGCGGAAGTCGGAGCAGATTCACCGCGCAGAGAAAGCGCAGGCATATCGAGGTTGACGGTCCATTTGGATGCACCATCGCTTTCGTTCAGCGCCTGCAACTGACCGTTGCTGGTGTGGATCAGCACTAAACCGTCGCTCACTACCGGGCGAGAAAGCGCTTCACCAGCGACTTTCGTCTTCCACGCCTGCGAACCATCGCTGGTATTCAACGCATAAACCTGCGCTTTTTCGCTGCCCACATAAACATGGCCACCGGAAACGGTCACACCGCCGGAAAGCAGTGCAGCGCGTGTAGAGAACCAGCCATCTTTTTCAGCCAGGTTAACCGACCAAATTTCATGCCCATCTTCAATGCTAACCGCTTTCACCACACCGTGACGATCGGCGGCATAAACCACGCCATCAGCAAACGCCGGATGCAGGTTAGAGTAGAAGTCACCAATACCGTTACCCACGGAGGTGCTCCATGACGTGGTCGGGGTGAACTGGTTTTCAACCACCGGCAACGGGGACATTTTGACAACGTCTTCTTCGCTGTTAAACAGGGAACAGCCGCTCAAAAGCGTGACGGAAAGCAGCCCTGGCAGAAGTAATTTACGCAATTGCATCGGGTCCCTCTTAGATGGACAAATTATTGATTTTCATCTGCATCATTTCACTCAGCGCAGGAGAAGCATTGTTTTTAATGCCGTTTTCCCATGCGGTGCGCGCACCTTGTTTATCGCCTTTGCTCAGCAGTGCTTCACCACGCAGATCGGCAACAATCGCTGACCAGCTTTCCGCTTTGACAGCATCCAGCGTTTTCAGCGCAGCGTCTTGTTGCTTTTGCTGTACCTGAATGCGCGCCAGGCGCACATTGATTATCGACTTGAGATTTTCATCATTCGTCGCAGCCAGCCCTTGCTGCAGCTGAGCGGCGGCTTTATCCAGCTCGTTCTTCTCAACGTATTGCTGCGCCAGTTCCAGCGACGCCAGCGCGCCGTAGGTATTTTTGTTGTCAGCAGCGAATTTTTCCGCCGCTGTGAACGACTCTGGTTTGCCCGCCGAAAGCGCGACCACCGCGTTTTCATACGCCTGTGAAGAGGCTCTCGCCGTGTCCGCCTGATGGCCGTTCCAGTAGCGCCAGCCAACCAGCGCACCAATACCCAAAACGACGCCAACGGCCAGCGCTTTACCATTCTCGGCAAAGAAGCGCTTAATCGCGTCTACCTGGTCGTTTTCGTTTTCGTAAATTTCCACGCAGTCCTTCTCCTTAACGATAATTCACCGGGGAGATTAGCCCAGTAGTGTGCGCAAATGCGCCGCAACGCTCTCCTGCGTTACCGTACTCTGCTCACCAGAGCGTAAATCCTTCACCACAACATTACCGTCGGCAATTTCAGTTTCACCGAGCACCAGTGCGACGCGAGCGCCCCACTTGTCCGCGCGAGCAAATTGCTTTTTAAAATTGCCGCCGCCGTGGTTCATCATCAGCCGTACGCCAGGTAACGCATCGCGCACCTGTTCACCCAACTGCATAGCAGCGGATTGCGTATTGGCGCCAGACGCCACCAGGTATATATCGACAACGGATTCTGCTTTAAATTCCGGATTAACTGCCTGAACTAACAAAACAAGTCGTTCAAGACCCATTGCGAAGCCAACCGCCGGGGTTGCGCGACCACCAAGCTGCTCAACCAGGCCGTCATAACGACCGCCTGCGCAAACGGTGCCTTGCGCGCCAAGACTGGTGGTTACCCACTCGAAAACAGTGCGATTGTAGTAATCCAGACCGCGCACCAGGCGCTGGTTGACCGTATAAGCGATACCCGCCGCATCGAGGAATGCGCAAAGACCTGCGAAGTGTTCGCGGGACTCGTTATCAAGGTAATCACCCAGTTTCGGTGCATCGTTCAGCAACGCCTGAATGTCCTGGTTTTTGGTATCCAGTACGCGCAGCGGGTTGGTATACATACGACGCAGGCAGTCTTCGTCCAGCTTATCTTTATGCTGCTCGAGGAAAGCTACCAGCGCATCGCGATAGGTCGCACGCGCTTCGAGCGAACCAATAGAGTTGAGTTCAAGGGCAACGTGCGAAGCAATGCCCAGCTCGTGCCACCAGCGGGCGGTAAGCATAATCAGCTCGGCATCGATATCCGGCCCCTGCAGGCCAAATACTTCCACACCCAACTGATGGAATTGACGGTAGCGCCCTTTCTGCGGACGCTCGTAGCGGAACATCGGCCCAACGTACCACAAGCGCTGTTCCTGATTGTACAGCAGACCGTGCTCGATGCCGGCGCGTACGCAGCCCGCAGTACCTTCGGGACGCAATGTCAGGCTGTCGCCGTTGCGATCGTCAAAGGTATACATCTCTTTTTCAACCACGTCGGTCACTTCACCGATCGCGCGTTTGAACAGCGGGGTCTGCTCTACAATCGGCAAACGGATTTCACTGTAACCGTAGCTGCCGAGCACGTTTTTTAAAGTGCCTTCAATGCGCTGCCAGATGGCGGTTTCGCCAGGCAGATAATCGTTCATGCCGCGAATGGCTTGAATATTTTTTGCCACGTTTATTCTCTTTATTAATACAAAAAATGAACCCTCGGGGCCGCGACGAACAACGGGTCGCGCCGGGCGGGTTCATCATACACGGGAAGCCTGCCGCTTCCCAGCAACCTTATTTTTCTACCTGTTGCACATCGATACGACGCGCTTCGTCCAGCATTGACGCTTTCGCGCGAATGCGGGCTTCAAGCTGGCTAATCATATCGCTGTTATCGAGGCGATCTTTGCGCACGCCATCTTCATACAGGCCGCTTTTCTTGTTGCCACCGGTCACACCCAGCGTGGAAACCAGCGCTTCACCAGGGCCATTTACCACGCAGCCGATAATGGAGACATCCATCGGCGTGATGATATCTTCCAGCCTCTGCTCAAGGGCGTTGACCGTACCGATAACGTCAAACTCCTGGCGGGAACAGGTCGGACAGGCGATAAAGTTAATGCCGCGCGAACGAATACGCAGGGATTTCAGGATATCAAAACCAACTTTGATCTCTTCCACCGGATCGGCTGCCAGCGAAATACGCAGCGTGTCACCGATGCCTTCAGAAAGCAGCAAACCCAGACCGATTGCAGATTTGACCGCGCCTGCACGCGCGCCACCTGCTTCGGTGATGCCGAGGTGCAGCGGCTGATCAATCTGTTTTGCCAGCAGGCGATAGGATTCAACAGCGAGGAATACATCCGACGCTTTCACGCTGACTTTGAACTGATCGAAGTTCAGGCGATCAAGATGATCGACATGGCGCATGGCGGATTCGAGCAGCGCTTGCGGCGTTGGCTCGCCATACTTTTCCTGCAGATCTTTTTCCAGCGAACCGGCATTAACGCCGATGCGGATCGGGATGTTTTTATCGCGCGCGCAATCAACAACGGTGCGAATACGCTCTTCGTTGCCGATGTTGCCGGGGTTAATACGCAGGCAGTCAACGCCATATTCGGCGACTTTAAGCGCAATGCGGTAGTCAAAATGGATGTCCGCAACCAGCGGGACACTCACTTGCTGTTTGATTAACTTGAATGCTTCCGCCGCGTCCATGGTCGGAACGGAGACGCGGACGATATCCGCACCGACGCGCTCAAGCGCTTTGATTTGATTGACCGTAGCTTCAACATCCGTGGTACGGGTGTTTGTCATGGACTGCACGGCGATGGGCGCGCCATCGCCAATGGGCACATTACCAACGTAAATCCGTTTCGATTTCCGACGCTGAATCGGGGCCTGGTTATGCATGAAAAATCTCCCGCGTTGCCCGTCTGTTACTGTGCTGCTGATTGTTCGGCATTGAGGGTCAGACGCGCAACCTGGTTAGTTCTGATAAAACGGCTCAGATCGACAGGTTTACCCTGATACTGAATCTGAACGGCTGACGGCGCGCCAATTTTCAGCTTATATGGCGCCTGGCCGGTTAAATTGAGCGTGGCGTCTTTACGTTGCAAGCCGCTGAACAATTTCTTCCCGGTGGCATCGCTCACTTCCAGCCAGCAGTCGGCAGTAAAGTTCATCACCAGTGCGTTAGTATCCGCTTGCGCACCTGCGACACCGGCCTGGCTGGTCGGGAGCTGTGCAGTATTCGCTGGAGCGGCAGGCTGCTGCATGGTGTCGACATTTGCCTGCGACGGTGCAACAACGGTGTTCTGATTTGCGGTAGTAGCAGATGTTTGCGGCGCGCTGGCGGCTGGCGTTTGTGCCGTCGACGACGGGGCTGGCGCTTCAACAGGCGTACCGGAATTATCAACCGGGTCTGCTGCAGCGGTGTCGTTATTCAGCGGTACGCTTTGCGCGTTGCTGTTGCTTGCGTTCAGTTCCGCAGAAGATTGATCCGCCATGTTGGTGATCTCTTGCTGCTGCGCTTTGTGGTTATCCCACCACCATGCGCCCGTCAGACCGATGGCGACCAGAAACACCAGCCAGGTGATGAAACTCATCATCCAGCCACCGCGTTTTTTGCGCGGCTTGCCTAAAGCAAAAGTCTGCATTGGCGCAACTTTTGCCGCTCTGACCGGCGCTTGTTTTTCAAGAATCGGCAGCAGCTCTTCTTCAGGAATGTGCACCAGGCGGGCATAGGAGCGGATGTAACCGCGTACAAAAGTCGAAGCCAGATCGGCGGGCGACCTGTCCTCTTCGATATCGCGTACCGTGGAAACCTTCAGGCACAAGCGCTCTGCAACCGCTTGCTGGCTGAGTCCAAGTTGTTCACGGGCGTTGCGCAGACGTACGCCAGTGGTTTGTGCTTCATTTTGGTCGTGAGTGGCTTCAGTATTCATTCGCTACAACTACTGGTACGTGAAAATTAAACATTCAGGCGCGCATAACCGCAATGCCTACACGCGCCGCGAAAAAACCGGGTCGGTTAAACCTGGCCCACAGTATAGGACTGTCAGGCTCGTCATAACAGAACAGCGTTCAGCACTTTTTGCTAAGCCGTTGTTCCATCACTACATACTGCCTTAAAGTAAGGAGAAACGCACCGTAATTATTAATGGCCTGTATGTGTACAGGCCAAATAGTCGACATTTTCACAAAATGCAGCATATTCTTCGCGCTGCAACTTATGATTATAGTGCCTTGATCTCAATAGGCTCGCCCTGCATACGCTTACGCATCGTACGTTTAGTACGGTCGATCACATCGCCCGCCAACTGACCACACGCGGCATCAATATCATCGCCACGCGTTTTACGCACGATGGTGGTGAAACCATAACTCATCAGTACCTTACAGAAGCGATCGATACGGCTGTTAGAGCTGCGGCCATACGGCGCGCCCGGGAACGGGTTCCATGGGATCAGGTTGATCTTGCACGGTGTATCTTTCAGCAACTCCGCCAACTGGTGCGCATGTTCAGTGCCATCGTTGACGTGATCCAACATCACGTACTCAATGGTTACGCGACCCTGGTTCGCGTTGGATTTTTCCAGATAACGGCGTACGGCGGCGAGGAAAGTTTCGATGTTGTACTTTTTGTTGATCGGTACAATTTCATCGCGAATTTCGTCATTTGGCGCATGCAGAGAGATAGCCAGCGCAACGTCAATCATATCGCCAAGTTTATCCAGCGCCGGAACCACGCCAGAGGTGGAGAGCGTTACGCGGCGTTTGGAGAGACCAAAGCCGAAATCATCCAGCATAATCTCCATCGCCGGAACGACGTTGGTCAGGTTGAGCAGCGGCTCGCCCATGCCCATCATCACCACGTTGGTGATCGGACGGCTACCGGTGACTTTCGCCGCGCCGATAATTTTCGCCGCGCGCCATACCTGGCCGATAATTTCCGACACGCGCAGGTTACGGTTAAAACCCTGCTGAGCCGTGGAGCAGAACTTACACTCCAGCGCACAACCTACCTGGGAAGAAACGCACAACGTCGCACGATCGTCTTCCGGGATGTAGACGGTTTCTACGCGCTGATCGCCCACGGCAATCGCCCACTTAATGGTGCCGTCGGAGGAGCGTTGTTCTTCCACCACTTCCGGTGCGCGAATTTCGGCGACGTCTTTTAATTTGTTGCGCAGCACTTTGTTGATGTCGGTCATCTCATCAAAGTCGTCGCTGCAATAGTGGTACATCCACTTCATCACCTGATCGGCGCGGAAGGGTTTTTCGCCTAAATTTTTGAAAAATTCACGCATCTGCTGACGGTTTAAATCCAGCAGGTTAATTTTTGCATCTTTGTTTGGCACCGTGAGAGCGTCGTTCTCAGGCATGACAATTTGTTCAGTCATAATGTATTCCGGCCTCGTTATTACACGTTGTGGCCCGTGGAGGGTTAAAAAGAAGCGCCCCAGGAAAGCATCGGCTCATCCTGGGGCGCAGCATTGTACAAATTCTGACGCACAGATACCACGTTTGCACGCGGCTTTTCACAAATTAAAGTGTAAACCTCGTTACACGTTTAACGTGTGATTAACGAGTGCGCGGGCACACTTCGCCTTCGGCGAAGAAGTAGGCGATTTCACGCGCTGCGGATTCAACGGAGTCAGAACCGTGGGTGCCGTTCTCGGTGAAGCTGTCTGCGTAATCAGCACGCAGCGTGCCTGCCAGCGCGTTAGCCGGGTTGGTTGCGCCCAGCAGGTCACGGTGACGCTGCACCGCGTTTTCGCCTTCCAGTACGGAAACCACGATCGGGCCGGACGTCATGAACTCAACCAGACCGTCAAAGAACGGGCGACCTTCGTGCTCGGCATAGAAACCGCGCGCCTGCTCAACGGTCAGGTGCAGCATTTTGGTGCCGACAATCTTGAACCCTGCCGCTTCAAAGCGAGAGAAGATGCTGCCAATAACGTTTTTTGCCACCGCGTTCGGTTTAATGATGGAAAAAGTACGTTCAATAGCCATGTTTACCTCTGTAAGTTGTTCTGTTGCCCTGAATAGGTGTGGCGCGGATTATAAAGAGCAATACGGGCGTTGCCTATGGATGAAGGTAACATTTTTTTAAAATGAGACTATTTTTAGCAACACTCCCCGCCAACAGCGCCATTTCATTGGTTATTGCACCGCAAACTGCACTGTCGCTATTTGCCCTGCGTCATCCATAACCAATAACTGATACTCCCCGCTTTTATCAAGTTTCAGGCTCAATAAGTTGTTATGCGAGGCTAACGGTTCACCATTCAAAAACCACCAGCGACTGCCTTCGCCGCCGCTGCTTTGTAGCGGCAGCAAGGCAAACGCCTGTCCGGGGATGCGTTTGATAACCGCACCTTCACGCACGCCGCTTAATAACAGTGGCGGCGGTGCGTTATCGTCACGAGGTGGGCAACTTTTATCAGACACCGGTAACCGGGCAGCGCGCCGTTCACCGGCTGGCAACCACGGCTCCAGCGGTAACGGCCAGGCGATCAAAGTTTTCTGCTGCGCGTCCGGGCAATCTGCGGCAACCCTTCGCCCCTCTTTATTCAGCCAGAGCGGGAAATTGATCCCGTGACCACTTTCCTGCTCCGGCAATAACAGCGTCGGCGGCTGGCTACCGTCCAACAACCAGGTGGTGAGTCGGCGGCGACAATTGCTGTCGCCAGACGGTAAGCTTTGCCCGCCCGGCCAGCAGATGACGCCGCTGCTGACCGTTTGCGGGCGCGGGTCGCGCGGCAGTCTCGCCTGTTCAAGCGCTGAGCGCGGCTGCAACAGGTTATTGACCTGGTTAAGTAACGGCACCGCGCTGGCAAAACCGAATTGCCCGGCCACGGGCGTACCATCAGGTCGCCCCGTCCAGATGCCTATCACGTAGCGGGCATTAATCCCTATCGCCCAGGCGTCGCGATAGCCATAACTGGTCCCGGTTTTCCACGCCAGCGGCACCACCTGCGGCAACGCTTCGTCGGGCACCGGTTGTGCTTCTCCGGCGAGAATGCGGCGAATAATCCATGCCGCGCCCGGAGACATCAACCGCCGCTCCATCAGCGGGGCATCGGGTGTCAGACGCAGGCTTCCCGCTTTCCCCTCACGGGCAAACGCGGTGTACGCGGCCGCAATATCTTCCAGCCGCGCACCCGCACCGCCAAGGATCAGCGACAAATTGGGTTCCGCTCCCGTCGGCAAAATCAGCGGCAAACCAACGTTACGCAGATTTCCGGCAAATTTTTTCGGCCCGTAGGCTTCCAGCACCTGCACCGCCGGTAAATTAAGAGAGCGTACCAGCGCTTCATTCATGCTTACCGGGCCATGGAAACCACTGTCAAAATTACCGGGTCGATAATCGCCCACCCGGCGCGGCACATCCTGTAATAGCGAAGCCGGGTGAATCAGCCCCTCATCCAGCGCGAGCCCATAGATAAAGGGTTTTAACACCGAGCCCGGGGAACGAACGGCGCTGACCATATCCACATGGCTGAAACGGCTGTCGTCATTGATATCCACGGAACCAACCCAACCGCGCACTTTCATATCTGTGTGATCAACGACGATTATCGCCAGCGAGCTGCGCGCTGGCAGGCGGCTTTTCACATTTAACGCCAGATCTTCAAGCTGACGTTGCAGGCTGGCATTCAGCGTGGTGGTGATTTTCAGCGCCTTGCTTTCACCAAGCATCCGTCGGGCAAAGAGCGGTGCCAGTTGCGGCATCTGACGCGGAGCCAGCCAGACAGGTTCTTCGCGTGACTCCGCCACCTGCGTTGCCGACCACACCTTTTGCGACACCATGCGCTCCAGGACTTTGTCGCGCGCGGCCTGCGCACGTTGCGGCCAGCGATCCGGACGTAAGCGGCTGGGTGCCTGCGGCAGAACCGCTAACAGCGCCGCTTCGGAATAGCTGAGTTTCGCCGGCGGTTTACCTAAATAAGCCCAACTCGCAGCACCCACGCCTTGCAGCGTGCCGCCAAACGGTGCGCGGTTCAGATAAAGGGTGAGTATTTCACGTTTTGAGAGGTGCCACTCCAGTTGCAGCGCTCGCCATAGCTGACGCACCTTGCCGCCGAAAGTACGCGGATGCGGATCGAGCAGGCGGGCTACCTGCATTGTCAGCGTGCTGCCGCCGGAAACGACATGGCCGGAACGCAAATCCTGCCAGGCGGCGCGCGCAATCGACAGGGGATTAACCCCAGGATGAGCCCAGAACCAGCGATCTTCATACTGGATAAGCGCCTGTAGATAGTGGGGCGATACCTCTTCGATAGTAACCGGATAGCGCCAGATACCGTCGGCATCGGCAAAGCGCCACAGCGGCGTACCGTCTTCGGCCACAACCACCCGCGCCGGATCAACCTCGCTAAGCGGCAGCGGCCAGATCTTGTCTGCAGCCATAACGCCCAACACCAACAGTAGCGGAACACCCACCAGCCAGCGCCAGCGGGTGCGTATCAGACGTACGATCCTCACGTTACGGTACGATAATCAGCGGACCACTGGTCGCACCTGTCGCCCGCCACTGCGGAACATACATTGACTCCACCTGCGGAGCAGGAATCTGGTAAGTGCCCGGTGTGACCGCGCGCGCAAGGTAAACCAGCGTGACCCACTCCCCTGCGCTTACCGGCACCGCAGCAACAAATCGGTCATCACGAAACTCCATATGCTGGATATCCACTTGTTGCATGCGATTAAGCAGATCCTGCACTTCACTGCCGCTATCTTGCAGACTGGCGCTGCTATCGGCGAGGTTCTGGTTTTCCAGTTCCAGCCCGGCGGGCAGTAAATCAACCACCAGCGCGTCCGGTACGTTCTGGCTGGCATTCACATCGAGACGCACCAGCACCAGTTCACCGCTTTTCAGTGACGAAAGCGACTTACTGCGACCATCGGTTCCCAGGAACGTACGCTCAATTTTTAATACCTTCCCGGACGGCGCAGGTGCCTGTTCCGGATAACCGGTACTATCGAGACGCAACCACAGCGGTGTGTTGCCGCTATTGGTGACCTGCAATGCCCCCAGTTGATCGGCACTGAGATTGCGGCTTTGCGGACGATCGCCACCGAGCCCTGCTGCATCCAGAGAGGTTTGTGCCTGCCAGGCGCCAGTGGCGTTTTGCAGATTACGCCCGGCCATAAACAGCGCGTTGCTCTCCTGTGTCGACAACCAGCGCTGGCCGTAGGCCTGCTCGGCGAGCGTCGCCAGGAGACGCGGCTGCTCCTGTGGCAGCAGGTTGTTCTCTTCCAGCAGCGCCAGGATCAATGCGTTATCACGCAGTTCGCTGCCGTAATCCGCCAGCCAGTGCCCGGACTGCAAGCGAGACGTTTTCAGCCCCAGCGCTAACGCTTGTTCGCTGCGCTGCGCATCACCCATCAGTTTCAGCGCCACACCCAGTTGCATCAGCGGCAGCGCCGCTTTGGCCTGCTCATGACGTTGCCAGATTTCACGCAGTGCGCCTAACGGCGCTTTCTGCTGGCGCGCCAGCACCAGACCGGCATAGCTTTGTACGGCGAACCTGGTTGCCGGCGCGTCATCGGTATAGCGAATAGACATAGCCGCCGGATCCTGCAAATAGCGCAGTAAGCGGTTATTGGCGTTATTCAGCGCATCCATAGGCACGCTATACCCTTGCGCAGACGCGCTGACCAGGAAGTCGGTGACGTAGGCCGTCAACCAGTACTCTTCCGGCCCGCTCTTGTCCCACAGCGCGAAACCGCCATCTTCGCGTTGCATCTGCAGCAGCCGAGAGATACCCAAATCCACCGCCGCGCGGCGCTGCTCATCACTGTCGCCTTTGATACCCAGCGCTTTCAACTGCGCGGCGTTGGTATAAAGCGACGGGAACAACCCGCTGGTGGTCTGTTCAAGACAGCCGTACGGATAAGCACGCAGCTCTTCGATATAGCGCGCCAGATTCAGCGGCGGCTTGCCGCTAAGCAGTAAGCGACCTTGCAAGGTCACAGGCGAAATATTGGCAAGATGCTGCCCGGGCGTATGCCAGCTCTCACCTGGATTGAGCATCACACCGCTATTGACCGTCTGTGCCGCGAACGGGGGACGTACACCGATTGTCCACTGTTTTTGCTGCGGTGCGAACGTTTCACCCGGTAAGGCCAGGCCGCTGATTTGCGCACTAATCTCACCATCGCCAAAGCCCTCCAGCGCACGCACCGGAATAAACAGCGTGGTGCGCTCGCCGGCAGCGAGCTTAACCGGTTCCGGTTGACCGCTTTCCAGTGCCAGCAGGCCGCTCGCCGCCAGCGCGACAGTGAGCGTTTGCGGTTGATCGGTCAGGTTAGTCAGATCCAGCGTCAGGCGAGAAGTATCGCCACTGCCAAGGAAACGGGGCGTATTGAGATCCGCTATCACCGGCGCTGCAACAATCACTTTGCTTTCGGTGCTACCAAAGTCTTCCGCCGTCCAGGCTTGAGCCATTATGCGCAACTCGCCGTTGAAATCGCCAATCGGCAAGCTCACCGTACCTTCGCCATTTTCATCAAGCGTTACCGGCTGTGCCTGCTGAGCAATAATGGTGACATGGTTGACCGGCGGTTTGCCGCCGCGGTTAAGCTCGTCGCCATCGCCGCCAAAGCGCAACGCCGCCAGGCGTCCCTGCCCTTCAATCACCTGACCGTAAATATCGTAAATATCCGCACCGTAGCGTTTCTGGCCGAAAAAGCCCTGCCACGGATCCGGCGTCACATAATCGGTAATGTTCAGCACACCGCTGTCCACGGCAGAAAGCAGCACGTTGATCTGTTTTGGCGTGGCACCGTTTTTAACCGCTGCTTTGACTTTCACCGTCAGCGGTTGGTTAGGGCGCATTTTCTGCGGCGCGTCGAGCGTCACGTCAAGGCGACGGTTCTCATCGCCCATCGGTAAATGCAGTAAACCTACCGCGCGTTTTGGCGTGGCGGATTTCGATTTATCGCCGGGGCGCACCACCAGCGTGCTGATGTAGAGATCGTGGCGCTGCCATTTCTGATCGACCGGAATACTCAGATCAACGCCCTCTGCCGGTACATCGATCTCTTTCCACCACAGCGGCCCTTCGCTGGATTCGATCATCGCGTAGCCTTTTCCTGCGGCAGGGGCGGTGACGTGCAATTTGATGGTATCGCCCGGTTTGTAGGCCGGTTTATCCAGTTTCATGGTAACGCGATCCGGCCTTGCCGCACCCGCGCCATCGGTGTTGTCCTGCCAGCTGTAACCGGCCCAGAAGCGCACGCTACTGATGGTGTCATCCGGCCCTTTCACTTCCAGGCGGTAGGAACCCCAGTCCACCGGGAAACTGACTTTTCCGGTTTCATCTGCTTTGAGCGTCAGGCTTTGTTCGCCTTCGACCAGATCTTTCTGATCAAACTGTGATTGCCAGCCTTCGCTTTCCGACCAGTTCCAGAAGTAATCCCGGCGTTCACGAATCAAGCGCACCTGCAAATCACTGACCGCTTTTTTCGCACCACTGGCATCGGTATAGACAATGTCAAAAGCGGCATTGCTGCCCTCATCAACAATCGGCTGGTTCACGGTAGTGTCAGTGCGATAGTCATACACCGCTTTAGAGGCGAACTGCGGACGAATACCCGGCAGCGCTTGCGCGGGCCAGATGGCCTGTTCTGCGCGGCGTGTCACCGGGCGACCGCCTGACTCCAGGAGGCTGGCTTGTAAAATCACCTGCAACGGCGAGTGCGAATCCTGCCACTGGCTCGGCGTGGTGATTTCGCCTTGCCCTTGTTTATCCAGAGTCAGATGCACTTCATCCAGGCTGCGGCTTAGGTTCTCTTCGGCAATATCGCCAAACTGGAAGCCCGGTAGCGCGGGAACGGCTTCGCGCAGCGGGCGCAGGAACAGCTGGCCTTGCAGGCTGTTACCGCTGGCGGGCGCGCCATACAGATAGTGGCCGTCAATGTTAAACACCACGTCTGCGGCAGGCTCAACAGGCTCTGGTTGCGGCGTAATATTCAGCGCCATACGCTCTGGCATAAAATCTTCAACGTGAAAACTCCATTCACGAGAAAGATTATCCCCGGTGTTTGCACGGATGTGCCACATGCCGGTTTGCGCGCTGGCTTCCAGCAGGTATGTAAACTGATACAGCCCGTTTTGCGGCTGGCTGACCACCGTACGAATCACCTGCCCGTCCGGTTTTACCACTTCGAGTTTTACCGGCTGCGCTGCCAGCGGCTTGCCGTCGCCGTCGCGCAACAGACCATTAAGG
The DNA here is from genome assembly GCF_016620385.1 of Kosakonia sp. LAM2021. Lineage (NCBI taxonomy): Bacteria > Pseudomonadati > Pseudomonadota > Gammaproteobacteria > Enterobacterales > Enterobacteriaceae > Kosakonia > Kosakonia sp. LAM2021. The sequence continues at coordinate 66,481 of NZ_JAENHT010000001.1, read as the reverse complement.
ATCACCGTTTCGCCAGGGCGGTAGAGATCGCGCGGGCCAAACATAAAGAACTGTTTGCTGTAGCCAGGATCGCCTGCGATGGCGAACTCGGCGAGATCCAGCGCCGGTAATTTCAGATCCAGCAGCGTGGTTTCACCGGCTTTGCGCGCGAGGATCAACGCCGCTTCTTTATCGGTGTTGAGCGTGGCATGACCGTCGCTATCGCTGGTGGCCTGTGCGAGGGTTTGCCCTTTCTCGTTCAGCAGCATCACTTCAATGCCGGCGAGCGCAGCGCCGTTTTCCAGCCCCTGAGTGAAAATATCCAGCCGGTTGTGGTAACGGTGCGCAGAAAGGCCAATGTTACTGAGGGTGAACAAGGTGGCGGCATTGCTGTAGTTGTAATGCCCGGCCTGGTTCATCACCGCGATGTAAACGCCGGTTTGCTGTAGCGGCTGGATACCGCCAAGTGGCAACAGCAGTTTTTCACGCGTGTTGCGGGTGGGATTGAGATCAAAACGGCCGGTATAAACCAGGTCGGCCATTTTCAATAGCGTTTCAGATTCCCAGTTCGACAGCGAACTGCGGTACTCCCACTGGCTGATAAACGCGGCCAGCGATTCCGGTTTTACGCGGTAAAAATTGACGTCAACGTTGTCCACGTTCAGCGCCATCACCGGCAGCCCGTCCACCACTTTTCCAGGCAGCAGCGAACCACGGCTGGCGAAACCGACGCTCGGTTGCACATCGCGGGTGGTGATGGTTTTTTCGTAATCGCTACCGAACGTAGCCTTGTTCAGCGCCAGCAGCCCTTTATCGACCGATACCAGCAGCTCGCGGTTAGGTTCGAGATGGCGCAGGCGCAGCTCTTTCAGGTTTGGCGCCAGTTCCCAGGCACCATCCACTTTGCCGCTTTTTTTATCCACCAGATGCACGGCAGAAGCAAAGTTCTGGTCTGGCTCCAGTGGCACCGAGAAGGTCAGCACCAACGTTGCCGCGCCGTCCAGCTGCACTTCGGAGGCATCCAGCAGGGTTAACGGTTTGCCTTCGCTGCGTGCGGCAAGCTCAGCAAGCTTTGCTTTATCCTGCGGGATAGCCGCCGGTGTTTTTTGCTCTGGTGCAGGCGCAGCCTTCGATTCGGGTGCGCTGGCGGCCTTAGGCTTATCGTTATCATCGCAGCCCGCGAGCGTAAAGGTGGTGACGAGCGCAAGAGTCAGCGCCGCAAGACGTAGCGGTTTCATTCGTTATCCCTGGTTAAGTAACCTGTTGAAAGAGGCTCACACATTATTATGCGCAACCGTGACAATTACAAAACCGCCGATGAATTCTGGAAAGCGCCTCGCAAAGCGCAGTTAACGTTCTTCACCCTTGCTGTTAACCCGATCACAGCCCGTAATGTAACATGTTACGTTATGAGTCATTTGTTTTTAAAACAATAAGATAGCTGGATATTTCATATTACTGGCTGCTAACGTTAAGCGGTCTGTGCACCTTTGTGCGCGGTTCTAATAAGAGAGAACATTATGTCCAGAGCCGTGAATGCCCTACAAAATTTTGGTAAGTCCCTCTTTGGTCCGGTGCTCATTTTGCCCATCGTCGGTTTGTTTATTGCCTTCGGAAATATCTTTGGCAACGGCAACCTGGCCGAATATTTGCCTTTCCTCGGTCATCCGTTTATTCAAAACGTCGGCCAGTTAATTGCCAAATCCGCCGTTTCGGTGCTGGCTAACCTGGCACTGGTGTTTGCTGTCGGCATCCCGGTCGGGCTGGCTTCGCGGGATAAAGGTTATGCCGCGTTAATTGGTCTGGTGACGTTTATTGTTTTCATCAACGCCATGAATGTCACTCTGCAGATGCAGGGTGCGCTGGCCCCGGCCGCGCAGATGAAAGCAGCCGGGCAGAGCATGGTGCTGGGCGTGCAGGTGCTGGAGATGGGCGTCTTCGCCGGGATCCTCACTGGCGCGCTGTCGGGCTATCTGTACGATAAATATTCCGGCGTACAGTTTTCCGGCGCGATGGCGATTTATTCCGGCCACTGTTTTGTCGCCATTATTATGCTGCCGGTGTCCATCGTGCTCGGTGTGGTGATGAGTGAGTTATGGCCCTTTGCTCAGCACGGTATCAGTGCGCTGGCGCTGGCGATTAAAGGTGCCGGGCCATTCGGCGTCGCGGTGTACGGTTTTCTGGAGCGCATTCTGGTACCGACCGGGCTGCATCACCTGGTTTACACCCCGTTCCTCTATACCGAGTTAGGCGGTACGGCAGATGTCTGCGGCAGCACCTATCAGGGCGCACGCAATATCTACTTCGCAGAAATGGCCTGCCCGAGCGTCACACAATTAAGTAGCACGGCGGTGTGGGATGCCCGCGGCATCAGTAAAATGTTCGGCCTGCCCGCTGCCGCGCTGGCGATGTATGTCACCGCGAAACCGGAACGCAAAGCCGCAGCAAAAGCCATTTTGATCCCCGCCGCGCTCACCTCGTTGCTGGTGGGCGTGACCGAACCGATTGAGTTCTCGTTTCTATTTGTCGCGCCGCTACTGTTTGTGGTCCACGCCGTGCTGACCGGCATTGGCATGATGCTGTTTTCTCTGTTCGGCGTTCATGCCATCGGCGCGAACGGCATTATCGATTTCATTCTCTACAACCTGCCGCTCGGCACCGAAAAATCCAACTGGCCGATGTACATCCTCGTCGGGTTCATCATGTTCGCCCTCTACTTCGTTATCTTCCGCTTCCTGATTTTGCGCTTCGATATGAAAACGCCAGGGCGTGAGGATGACAGCGAAGAGACACGCCTTTACAACAAGCAGGATTACCAGGCCAAAGGCAATAACGACGCGGTTGGCGAAGCGATTATCGAAGGCCTGGGCGGGCGCGCCAATATTGAAGTGGTGGATAACTGCTACACCCGTCTGCGCGTAACGGTAAAAGACACGGCGATGATTAATGAGCCGCAGTTGAAAGCGACAGGCGCAAAAGGCGTTATCAAACAAGGTAATAACGTTCAGGTGGTCTACGGGCTGCATGTCAAAAAAATGCGAGAAGCGGTTGAGATGTTTCTCTAAAGGAGTCCAGAAATGATTAAACCCCCGTTTATTTTATCGATCGCTGGTGGCGGCAGCACCTATACGCCGGGCATCGTCAAAAGTCTGATGGTGAGACTGGAAGATTTTCCGCTGGCGGAAATCCGCCTTTACGATATCGATGAAGCCCGGCAAAACACCATCGCGCCAGTGGTGGAAAAAGTGATCCGTGACCACAGCCAGAGCATTAAATTCACCGTCACCAGTGATGCAGAAACGGCGTTTCGCGGCGCGCACTTTGTTTTCGCGCAGATGCGCGTCGGGCAGTACAAAATGCGTGAGCAGGATGAAAAGATCCCGCTGCGCCACGGCGTGGTGGGTCAGGAAACCTGCGGCCCTGGCGGATTGGCTTACGGGCTGCGTACCATTTTGCCGATGGTAGAATTGATAGATTTGGTGGAACGTTACGCTGACAAAAGCGCCTGGATCGTTAACTACTCCAACCCGGCAGCGATTGTCGCCGAAGGGGTGCGCCGCCTGCGTCCCAACGCGCGCGTGCTGAATATTTGTGATATGCCGGTGGCGGCAATGCGCAATATGGGCGCGATCCTCGGCGTTGATCGCCACAAACTGGAGGTGGATTACTTCGGCCTGAATCACTTTGGCTGGTTTACCAAAGTGCGGGTCGATGGTGAAGACCGGCTGCCGGAACTGCGTGAGCACGTGGCCCGTTTTGGTCTGTTGACTGAAGATGCCGCGCAAACCGATCCGCAACATTCCGATCCGTCATGGGTGAAAACCTGGCGCAATATTAAGCCGATAATGGATCACTTCCCGGAATTTTTGCCGAACCCCTATTTGCAGTATTACCTGATGCCAAACGACATTGTTGCGCATCAAAACGCCGATTACACCCGTGCCAATGAAGTGATGGACGGGCGCGAGAAGAAATTGTTTGCCGCTGCGGCGGAGTATCAGCGCACCGGTATTCTGCCGGATGCGTTCCATGTTGGGGTACACGGCGCGTTTATCGTTGATGTCGCGTGTTCGCTGGCTTTTGACCTGCGCCAGCGCCATCTGGTGATTGTGGAAAATAAAGGGGCGATTGCTAACCTGCCTTACGATGCCATGGTGGAAGTCCCGGCGTATATCACCAGTGAAGGGCCGGAACCGGTGCGGATGGGCGCGGTGCCGCTGTTCCACCAGACGTTGCTAATGCAGCAACTGTCGTCGGAACAACTGCTGGTGGAAGCCACCATTGAAGGCAGTTACGAGAAAGCGCTGCAGGCATTTACCCTCAACCGCACCGTACCGACCATGCAGCATGCGAAAGCAATTCTGAATGAGATGATCGAGGCCAACCGTGACTACTGGCCCGCGCTGCAAAAAGCATGGGAAAACGGCAAACCAGCATAAAAATAACGAGGTCGCTCGCGGCGTTAGCGAAGTCGGCTTGTCGGGTCATGAAAAAACGTTAACAATTCAGGTTACTGTTGATGACACGGAGACAACCATGTCCACCTCGTATTTTGTCGCGGCCGACTGGCTGATAGAGCACAGCGATGATCCCGAAATCCAGCTGATTGATGCGCGGATGGCGCCAGTGGGTCAGGAGCATCGCGACATGAGAGCGGAATACCGCGCCGGGCACCTTCCCGGTGCGGTCTTTTTTGATATCGAAGCCCTTTCCGATCACACCACGCCGCTGCCGCATATGCTGACGCGCCCGGAAGCGTTCGCCGTGGCAATGCGCGAACTGGGCATCAACCAGGATAAACATCTGGTGGTGTATGACGAGGGCAATCTCTTCTCTGCCCCGCGCGCCTGGTGGATGCTGCGTAATCACGGTGTGGAAAATGTCTCGATTCTGGCCGGTGGGCTGGCAGGCTGGCAGCGCGATGCCCTGCCGCTGCAAAAAGGCGACGTGCCGCTGCCGGAGTCCGATTTCAATGCCAATTTCGACCCGCACGTGGTGAAAAAACTGACCGACGTGCTGCTGGCAAGCCACGAAGGCACGGCGCAAATTGTCGATGCCCGCCCTGCTCCACGTTTTAATGGCGAAGTGGATGAACCGCGCGCGGGTCTGAAGCGCGGCCATATTCCCGGTGCGCTGAATGTGCCGTGGGTCGATTTAGTCGTTGAAGGTGAACTGAAAACAACCGATGAGCTGGCGGCGATTTTCCGCCGTCAGGGTGTGGATCTGAACAAACCGATTATCGCCAGCTGTGGCTCCGGCGTGACGGCATCGGTGGTGATCCTTGCACTGGAAACGCTTGGTGCAAGTAACGTGACCCTGTATGACGGATCCTGGAGTGAATGGGGCGCGCGCGACGATTTACCCATCGAAACGGCGTAAATGGACAACCGACTGGCACCACTGTTGACGCGCGGGGAATCACTGACCCGCGCGGAATATCGCGTTCTTGCGCATCTGACGGAACACCCGTTGCTGGTGGGGAACATCACGGTGCGCGAGCTGGCACAGGCGACATTTGTCTCCACCGCCACCATTATTCGCCTGTGCCAGAAGCTCGGTTTTAGCGGCTATAGTGAGTTTATCTGGCACTGCAAACAGCGGCTGGCAGACACGCCGCACATTACCGGGCCGCACAGTGAACCTGCCGAGCTACCCGCCGCTTTCGCGCAGTTTATGGCGAATTATCAGCGTACGTTTCAGTGGGTGAGCGCGGAAAAACGGCAGCAATTTGCTGCCCTGCTGCTTGAGCAGGAAAGTTTTTTTCTTTACGGCGCCGGTTTTTCCTATCTGTTTGCCGAGTACCTGACCAAGAAATTGCAGGTGCTGGGCAAGACGGCGTTTATTTCCGGGCCGGGCGACAGCCGGAATATCTTTCTCAGTAACGCGGCGCGCTACCAGGTATTTATTGCCGTCTCCCGCAGCGGTGAAACGGAACAAGTGCTGGATAAAGCACGTATTGCGCGCACCGTCGGTATGACGGTGGTGGCGTTTACCCGCGCGTCGGTAAACCCGCTCGCGGAGATGGCGGATATCCATTTTGCGCTGTACGACGAAGCGGTTCATTTTGCCGCTGAAGCCGCCGGCATCACTTCGTTCGAGTCAAATCTGGTCCTGCTGATGGATTTGTTGCTGCTGGAAGCGACGCAATAATGCTTGCCGCAGCGCGGCAAGCATCAGTAAACGCGCGAATTACGAATGGTTCAGTTCACGCCGTGCCCAGGCGGCCTGAATGTATTCATGGAGCGCGACATACAGCTCCTCAATCGACATTTTTTCACGCTGTGCGCCTTTCAACACCCCGCCAGGCAGGCTTATTACCACTTTGTTCTTCTTCGGCTCAAACGTAAAACTGCGGAACAAACGCCCGACGGTGCAGGTCGGCGGCTGATAACCTTCTCGCCAGTAGAGATCGATAAACACCCACTCATTGACACTACGAATATCAATATTTTCAATCTCCGCCAGCAAGAGCGGCGCGCTGAGCTGATAGCTCTCGATGCCTTGCGCAGTCAGCGTGAACAGCGGTTGACGCACGCGGGTATGCATCGTCCAGCTCGCCAGCCCAAAAATAAGCCCACCGACCGCCAGGCCAAAGATTATCTTCTCCATCGAGGTGTTGGCGGTGGCGTTCCACTGGATACTCAGCGCGAGGACTAAACCGGCACCAGCAACGCAGAGCACCGCCAGCACCAGGAACAACCAGAAATTTTTCTTACGCAGCGAGACAACGACGCTTTCCGTGGAGTGTGCTGCCAGATTCTCTAATTCGGCCTGATAAGCGTCATGGTGCGCTTCCACATTGCTCGCCATGCCAGCGGTTAACGCGGCTGACAAAGCCGAAGCATCGCGAAATAAACTGCGCATCCACTGGTAATCCGCCTCGTCCGCCGGGCGCGACGCCCGGGCCAGCAGCGTTTCATCCAGCGGCACATTGAGTTGCTCAATACGCACGCGCGTCGGCGGGTGGCTGTCTGTTGGGTGCGCCAGTTCCTGCTCAAGTGAGGCGGCAACATCAAAACGCCCGCCCTCACGCAGCGAAGTAAACAGACTGTGCACCAGGTCGTGCGTCTCAAGTTTGCGGTTAAAGAACAGCTCCATCGGCGCGTTAAAACGTTCATTGAGCGCAGAGAAACGCAGCAGCGAAGCCGCCAGCGCCTGTGGCGAGCTGGTACGAGCGCCCGCCGTGTCCGCCGCCAGTTCGCGCACGCGGCTCCAGCCATTGACCGTTTCATGGAACTGACGGTAAAACCACAGGCCAAGATGAATGGTCGGGTTGAGCGCCAGCCGCTCAAGCCAGCCGCTGCTCGCCACATCGCGATAAAAGTAGTCGAGACTGTTTTCCATACCGGCATACAGCCCGGCGAAATGCAGGGTGTAGACGGTATCATTACCGGAAAAGTGCCCCAGCTCATGGCCAATCACGGCGGCCACTTCGTCTTTATTCATAAACGCGGCGTAACTGAGCGGGAAATAGAGCGTATTGCCGGTTAACCGCGCGCCATTTTCAATTTGTACCGGGCTTGCGGTGACGTAAAAACCCTCAAATAAACCGACAACAATATTATCCGGCACAATAGCCTGCCCGCGCTGGGCTAATTCTCTGACCCAGCGCCACAGTTCCGGCGCATCGGCTTCAGAAACAGCCGCACCATGAACCTGCATATCTTGTGGCTCAAACAGCGCAAAGCAGCGTTTTAGTAAGAACAGGCTTTTCAGCACCATAAATACCAGCGAACCAATGATCAGCAAAACAAATATCACCAGTTTGATATTAAAGGCGCTCGCCCTGCCGAGCGTGTAGATCCAGCACACTTCATATAACAGCACGCAGACCAGTGCGAAACCAATCGACGCCATTACGCCAACCATAATAAATGGCAGTAATTTACGACAAAGGGTAAACGCGGCAATTAACTTTTCCGCAGATATACGGGCTTTCCGTACGCTTAAAACACAGAGAATTACCGCGCTGGTACTGGCAAACAAGCCCAACAGAGAAAACAACATGCCGGCTTTGGCGAGGATCTGGCGCGACATATCGGCAAATACGCTATGGCCAACAAAACCATATTGCGTGACCTGGTAAACATCCACTTCGTTAATACGGATATTCTGCCAGCAGGCGTAGAAGAAGAGAATTAACGGTACGCCGAAGCAGTACAGCAGGCTTTTTTTGTCCATAAAAAGTAACCGTAAAGAAACGTAAAAACGCACCGTATCACAGGTATAGGATTAATACATAATTTATGGAATTTACGACGAAAACTGCGTGACGTTATTAATGAAAGGCTAATAATTCAATTTTTTAAATAATAGAAGGCGGTACATAACATACCGCCCAATAATTAAATAATGCGATTTTGCTTAAAGTCGCGCAGGAAACTTCCCCAGCGTCGTTCGTAGAAAGGGGTAATATGCGCCATCATAAAATGGCTAATGCCTTTCTCACCTTCAACGACCTGGCAAATATCTACCGGTTCATCGCCTGGCAGCGTATCGGTCGCCACACTGCCCGCCGCGTGAATAATCTCTTCGATATCACCTTCGGCTTCGATACCAATCAGCAGATTGGGCTGCTCATCGGCCTTCTCTTTGATTGAACAGAGAAACGCGCGCTTCACGGTTTTGATGCTTTTAAACAGCGTGGTCAGCGAATCCACCATTTGCGCAGGCGGTTCAGCCACTTCGGAAAGCAGTAGCGCCGTGCCGCCCTCCAGCACTTCCTGCTGGCTTAGAGGGCTGCCCTCTTCGCCCACCAGGTGTCTGATTTCTCGCGGGGTGAACTCTTTGCCGGTCGGTAACTTGGCATTGAGAAACAGCGTCTCGCCGAGCGTCATTTCAAACAGTGTGCGCGCAGGCATCACCACGAACGCCTGCTCCTCTTCCACCGCCTGTTGCAGGGCTTCGAGCGAGGTAAAGAACGGGATCACGGAGGTGCCGTCATCTTTTTCCCAGTGCTGTAAATCAAGCGCGCTGTCTTCAACAATAGCTTCGCCCTCCGCCGCCGTGCCTGGCACCCAAACCGTGGATTCCAGCAGCGTGCGGAAAAATGCCGGACGATACGCAGGCTCGGTTGCGGCCTGTTCCAGCAGGGTTTCTAATTCGTTTTTGCTTTCTGACATAGTGGTTCCAGAGAGTTTCCTCTCCCTTGCGGGAGAGGAAAAAAGATTACTTCGCGGTTAACAGATTCGCCAGGGTACGTACGCCAAGGCCAGTCGCTCCCGCCGCCCACTGCTCAACCGCCGCTTTACGATAGGTTGCTGAGCAGTCGATGTGCAGCCAGCCCTGCTGGTAGTTTTCGACAAAGTGCGACAGGAAACCGGCCGCCGTGCTCGCCCCCGCCGGGAATGAACCACCTGCGGTGTTGTTCAGTTCTGCGAAGTTGGACGGCAGCTGATTGCGATGGAACTCGGCCAGCGGCAAGCGCCAGAACGGCTCGTTTTCCGCGCTCGCGCTGCTGAGCAAACGCCCGGCAAGCGCATCGTCAAAGCTGAACAGCGCGTGGTAATCATTGCCGAGCGCGGTTTTCGCCGCACCGGTCAGCGTTGCCGCATCGATAATCAACTCTGGTTTCTGCGCTGAGGCGTCAATCAGGCCATCCGCCAGCACCAGGCGCCCTTCCGCATCGGTATTCATGATTTCAACGGTTTTACCGTTACGATAACGGATGATATCGCCCAGTTTGAAGGCGTTGCCGCTAATCAGGTTATCCGCACAGCACAGGTACAGTTTGATGCGTTTATCAAGCCCGCGATTAATGGCAAACGCCATCGCACCGGTCACCAGCGCAGCGCCGCCCATGTCGGATTTCATGGAATCCATTGAGGAAGTCGGCTTAATGCTGTAACCGCCGGAATCGAAGGTAATGCCTTTGCCCACCAGCGCGGCATAAACCGGCGCGTCCGGATTACCGGTCGGGTTGTAGTCCAGCGCCAGCAGTACCGGCGGGCGCTCAGAACCCCGGCCAACCGTATGCAGACCGAGATAGTTCTGCTCGCGCAGATCTTCCCCTTTGGTGATGCGATACGAGACGTTATCGCCACCGACTTTGTGCAACAGATCGACCGCGCGCTGCGCCAGTTGCTCCGGCCCCAGCTCTTCCGCCGGGGCGTTGATGGTGTCACGCACCCAGTCGATCACCAGCAGGCGGCTATCCAGCTCTTTTTGCTCTGCGTCGTTAAGCGGCGCCCATTCCACTTTGCGCGTACCTTTTGGCCCTTTATAACCGGCCCAGAACGCCCAGCTGCGATCCGCGTCCCAACCTTCACCACTCAGGGCAACATGTTTGATACCCATGCCGTCGATTTTACGCGCGGCACGTTGGATCAGGCCGACGTCATCTTTCCCGGTTAAATGCAGCGCGATACCGTCGTTATTGATGCTGTAAGTGGCTTTTTCACCCCAGCGCGCATCGGCGCTTTGCGTTGTCAGCGTAATTTTCATAGCTTCTGTCATTATTTTTATCCTTATGGCTGTTCATAAAAACGGGCCGCCCGAAGGCAGCCCGTTTGATGATTACGATGCTTCGTCTAACCAGACTAGCAGAATCGCTTCGAGAATTTTTTCATTCGATGCATTCGGATCATCGTCAAATTCTTCCAGCTCGCAAATCCACTGGTGCATATCGGTGAAACGCACGCTTTTCGGATCCACGTCCGGGCGGCTGTCGTACAGCGCCTCGCCGATTTCGCGGCTATCGGTCCATTTCAGCCCCATATCAGTGCTCCCGCGCGTGGTTGATGGTGTAGCGAGGAATTTCAACCACCAGATCTTCATCGGTCACACGCGCCTGGCAGCCTAAGCGGCTTTCTGGCTCCAGACCCCACGCTTTATCCAGCATGTCGTCTTCGTCTTCGCTGCTTTCCGGCAACGAGTCAAAACCTTCACGTACCACACAGTGGCAAGTGGTGCAGGCGCAGGATTTTTCGCAGGCATGCTCAATCTCAATCCCGCCGCGCAGGGCGACATCAAGAATGGTTTCACCGCTCTTAGCTTCCAGAACTGCGCCATCCGGACAGAGATCCTGATGAGGCAGAAAAACAATTTTAGGCATATTAAACCTCGTCGACGGAATGGCCTTTCAGCGCGGTACGTACGGATTGATCCATACGGCGTGCGGCGAATTCCTGGGTTTGTTTATCTACATTTTTAATGGCTTGTTCTATCGCGTCGGTGTCATCGCCGTCGGCAACCGCGCGTAACTGCGCGACTGCGTCGTCGATCTCCGCACGCTCTGCGGCGCTTAACAGCGCGGCGTCAGCGGCAAGCGCGCTGGCAAGGCTTTCCAGCACGCGCGCGGCTTCCACTTTCTGCTCCGCCAGCATTCGCGCTTTCACGTCTTGCTCGGCGAAACTCATGGAGTCTTTAATCATGTCGGCGATTTCGCCATCGGTCAGGCCGTACGACGGTTTCACCTGAATGGAGGCTTCCACGCCGGTGGATTTTTCCATCGCGGTTACGCTGAGCAGACCGTCAGCATCCACCTGGAAGGTGACGCGAATATGCGCCCCGCCCGCCGGCATCGCCGGGATCCCGCGCAATGCAAAACGCGCCAGTGAACGGCAGTCTGCCACCAGCTCACGCTCGCCCTGCATTACATGGATTGACATCGCGGTCTGGCCATCTTTGAAAGTTGTGAACTCCTGCGCACGCGCCACCGGAATAGTGGTGTTACGCGGGATCACTTTTTCTACCAGGCCGCCCATGGTTTCCAGCCCCAGGGAGAGCGGAATGACATCCAGCAGCAGCATTTCGCTGTCCGGCTTGTTACCCACCAGAATATCCGCCTGGATTGCGGCGCCAATCGCCACCACTTTATCCGGGTCAATCGACGTCAGCGGCGTGCGGCCAAAGAACTCGCCTACCCGTTCGCGCACCAGCGGCACGCGCGTTGAACCACCGACCATCACCACTTCCAGCACCTCTTGCGCTTCAACACCCGCATCTTTCAGCGCGCGACGACAAGAGAGTAAAGTGCGTTTGACCAGCGTTGAAATCAACGCTTCAAACTGGGCACGTGTAATCGTGCCCTGCCAGCCCGCCACATCAACGGTGACGCTGTCGGCATCGCTGAGGGCGATTTTTGCGGCAATCGCCGCATCCAGCAATTCGCGCTGTTGGCGCGCGTCGCTGCGATCGGTAATCTCCGCCTGTTCACAAATGTAATCTGCCAGCAGATGGTCGAAATCGTCGCCGCCGAGCGCGGAATCACCGCCGGTCGCCAGCACTTCGAAAACGCCACGGCTCAGGCGCAAAATAGAGATATCAAAGGTGCCGCCGCCCAGGTCATAAACGGCAATCACGCCTTCTTTACCGGAGTCCAGACCGTAGGCGATAGCAGCAGCAGTCGGTTCGTTCAGCAGGCGCAATACATGCAAGCCTGCCAGACGCGCTGCATCTTTAGTGCCCTGGCGCTGTGCGTCATCAAAATAAGCAGGAACGGTGATCACCACGCCGTCCAGATCGCCGGAAAGCGTCTCTTGCGCGCGAGCGGCAAGGGCTTTGAGGATATCCGCAGAGACGCGAATCGGGTTAACCAGACCGCCACGTGTGGCAATCATTGGCAGACCATTTTCACTGGGCTGGAACTGCCACGGAAGATGTGGGTAACGCGCCTGAATGTCGGCCAGGCTGCGCCCCATCAGGCGTTTGACTGAACTGATGGTGTTTACTGAATCTTGCGCGGCGTTGGCGCGGGCGTCATAACCGACAACGTGGCTGTCGGCCTGGTAGTTAACCACCGAAGGGAGCAGGTGACGTCCGGCGCTGTCGGCCAGCGTTTCCGCCTGCCCGCTGCGCACGGTGGCAACCAATGAATTGGTGGTGCCGAGGTCGATACCCGCCGCCAGACGACGCTGGTGCGGCGCGGCGCTCAGACCGGGCTCACTGATTTGTAATAAGGCCATGATGTGCTTCCAAAAAAATTAAAAACCGAGCAGTTTTTCTTCGAGTTGTTCTGTTGCGCTGCGCAGTTTATCGAGAAAACGCAGTTTACGCACGGTATCCGCCGCCGCATCCCACGTCTGGCTATCTAATTGCTCCACCATTTGCCGATGGCGCGCGTCATACATTTCTTTCACACGCTGTTGAAATGCTTCCAGACGGGCCGCGTCTTGCGCTTTTTCAATCTCGTCCAGCTCTTCACGCAGCTCAAGTTGCTCCATTAAGAAGGCGGTATCGCGCACCGTGTGCTGCTCGGAGGCTAAATCAAAACCGTGCAGCGACAGCAAATATTCTGCGCGCGTTAGCGGGTTGCGCAGCGTTTGCCATGCCTGGTTAATGGTAGCGGATTGCTGGACGGCAGCCAGTTGTTCCGCCTGCGGGCGGTTTGCGAAGCGGTCCGGGTGGAACTGACGTTGCAGATCCTGGAAACGTGTCGCCAGCGCCTGAACATCGAGCGGATAGTGGGCCGGCAACCCAAAGAGGGTGAAGTAATCCATAACAATTCCGGGTGTGCAATCGAAACAAACCCCACGCGCAGGACGCTGCGGTGGGGTCATCGGATGGTGGCGATTAAACGTTGAAGCTTTCGCCGCAACCGCACTCGTCTTTAACGTTCGGGTTGGTGAATTTAAACCCTTCGTTCAGGCCTTCTTTGACAAAGTCCAGTTGAGTGCCGTCGAGGAATTGCAGGCTTTTGCCGTCAACCACTACCTTCACGCCTTTGTCTTCAAACACCGTGTCTTCTTCGTTCGGCGCATCGACAAATTCAAGGACATAAGCCATACCAGAACAGCCGGAGGTTCTCACCCCCAGACGCAGACCAAACCCTTTACCGCGGTTGGTCAGGAAGGTATTGACTCGCGCGGCAGCACTGTCGCTCAGGCTAATGGACATGACAACAACCTCCCGCCTTATTTCGCTTCTTGTTTACTTTTGTAATCCGCAATTGCGGCTTTAATCGCGTCTTCCGCCAGGATAGAACAGTGGATTTTCACCGGCGGCAGTTCCAGCTCTTCGGCGATATCGGTGTTTTTAATCGCCTGCGCTTCGTCCAGTGACTTGCCTTTCACCCACTCGGTAACCAGCGAGCTGGAAGCGATTGCAGAGCCGCAGCCGTAAGTTTTAAAACGCGCGTCTTCGATAATGCCTTTATCGTTAACTTTGATCTGCAGTTTCATCACGTCGCCGCACGCCGGTGCGCCAACCATGCCGCTACCAACCGTGTCGTCGTTGTCGAACGAGCCAACGTTGCGCGGGTTTTCGTAGTGATCGATTACTTTTTCGCTATAAGCCATTTTTTCTTCTCCTGCTTGCGCAACAATTAATGATGAGCCCATTCGATGGTGGTCAAATCCACGCCCTGTTTGAACATTTCCCACAGCGGAGAGAGTTCACGCAGACGGCCGATGGATTTACGTACCAACGCGATGGTGTAATCAATTTCTTCTTCGGTGGTGAAACGACCTAAAGAGAAACGGATGGAGCTGTGCGCCAGCTCATCATTCATGCCCAGTGCGCGCAGCACGTAGGACGGTTCCAGGCTTGCGGAAGTACAGGCAGAGCCGGAGGATACAGCCAGGTCTTTCAGCGCCATGATCAGCGACTCGCCTTCAACGTAGTTAAAGCTGACGTTGAGGATGTTCGGTGCGCCGTGCTCGAGATCGCCGTTCAGGTAAACTTCTTCGATATCGTTAATGCCGTTCCACAGACGGCTACGCAGGCCGCGCAGACGTTCCATTTCGCTCGCCATCTCTTCTTTCGCGATGCGGTACGCTTCGCCCATGCCAACGATCTGGTGGACAGGCAGCGTACCGGAACGCATACCGCGCTCGTGACCGCCGCCGTGCATCTGCGCTTCGATACGCACACGCGGTTTACGCTGAACATACAGCGCGCCGATACCTTTCGGCCCATAAATTTTATGGCCGGAGAAGGACATCAGATCCACTTTAAGCTGGCTCAGGTCGATAGGCAGTTTGCCCACGCTCTGGGTGGCGTCAACATGGTAGATAATGCCACGCGCACGGCACATTTCGCCGATTGCCGCGATATCCTGCACCACGCCGATTTCGTTGTTCACGTGCATGATGGAAACGAGGATGGTGTCTTCACGCATCGCCGCTTCCAGCTCTTTGAGATCGATAATGCCGTTGCTCTGCGGGGCGAGATAGGTCACTTCGAAGCCTTCGCGCTCCAGTTGACGGCAGGTGTCCAGCACGGCTTTGTGTTCGGTTTTGCTGGTGAGAATGTGCTTGCCTTTTTTCTGATAAAAGTTGGCTGCACCTTTGATCGCCAGGTTATCGGATTCGGTTGCACCGGAAGTGAAGACGATTTCACGCGGGTCCGCACCAACCAGCTCTGCAATCTGGTTACGGGCGATATCAACCGCTTCTTCAGCTTGCCAGCCAAAACGGTGAGAACGGGAAGCAGGGTTACCAAAGGTCCCGTCCAGGGTCAGAAACTGCATCATTTTCTCGGCAACACGCGGATCCACCGGCGTGGTTGCGGAGTAATCGAGATAAATCGGTAATTTCATTGCTCTTTAAACTCCGTACATCGCTCTAATGCAAGGAATCAGGCAACCGGCTGGATGTACGACCGCGTTAACAGGGCACTGTTGTGTGCCCTGGCCTGATTCTGAATTCTGTTTTTTATTATGCGCGCAGTTTGACGTCGATAGCGTCTTGAGCGCGGGTGTTGCGATGGGATTCGTTACTGTGCTGACGGTCAGACACATCAAGGATTTCCTGGTTGTTAACCAGTTCACCCAGCGTGATGTTGTTTAAGAAACCGGTCAGACGATCGCTCAGATCGCGCCACAGTGCATGGGTCAGGCACTTATCGCCACCCTGGCAGCCGCTTTTACCCTGGCAGCGGGTTGCGTCTACGGATTCGTCAACCGCGCTAATGACTTCGCCAACGGCAATGGTATTTGCGTCTTTACCCAGCAGGTAACCGCCGCCCGGACCACGTACGCTGGCGACTAAGCCATTTTTACGCAGACGGGAAAACAGCTGCTCCAGGTAGGAGAGGGAAATACCCTGACGCTCGGAAATATCAGCCAACGGAACCGGGCCCGCTTCGGAGTTGAGTGCAACGTCCAGCATTGCGGTCACGGCATAACGCCCTTTAGATGTCAGTCTCATGTCTTACAAGCCTCAAACTCGCCCCTGCCCGGGGTGTATTATTAATATGTTAATGTTGCATAGCAGACGCAAGTCTGACATTCCCGACTAAATTGGTCAACTATTTAGTTGACTGTTTTAGTCAGGTATTTGTCGTTTAGTGCTTTCATATATTTAGGCCGAAAAAAGCATTTCCCCGGCTTCGCGCATTACTCTTTATGCTTCTGTTCAATGGACGCCAGAATGCCGCGCAGGATATTAAGCTCCTGACTTTCCGGGCGCGCGCGGGTAAACAGACGGCGAAGTTTGTTCATCACCTGGCCGGGGTGATTTTCACGAATAAAACCGGTTGCCAGCAACGTTTGCTCCAGATGCCCGTAAAAACGCTCCAGATCGTCCACCAGCGGGTACGGCGTCTCTTCATGCTCAACTGCCGGAGCAGTGCTCTCTTGCGCTGCCAGCCAGGCCATGCGCACTTCATAAGCAATAACCTGCACCGCCATCGCCAGGTTCAGCGAGCTGTATTCCGGGTTGGCGGCAATCGCCACGTGGTAGTGGCACTTTTGCAGCTCATCATTGGTGAGGCCAACGCGTTCGCGCCCAAACACCAGCGCGACCGGCGCGTGTTGCGCTTCGGCAACGCTTTTCAGCCCGCATTCACGCGGATCGAGCATCGGCCACGGCAGCGTGCGGGAACGCGCGCTGGTGCCAACAACCAGGCTGCAACCGGCGAGCGCTTCATCCAGCGTGTCGACGATTTGCGCATTGCCAATCACATCGCTGGCACCTGCGGCCAGCGCGATAGCTTGTGAATCCGGTTTTACCAGCGGGTTCACCAGCCAGAGATTCGTTAAACCCATTGTTTTCATTGCACGAGCAACAGAGCCCATGTTGCCGGTGTGGGAAGTTTCCACCAGTACGATTCGAATATTTTGCAGCATAGATTTTCAACGGCTAAAGAATATTCGCGCATATTATCATAAAGCAAAGACATAATCCGAATTCGCTGCTATGATATGCGCCGTTTTCCGTTCTTTAACATCCAGTGAGAGAGACCGATGCATCCGATGCTGAACATCGCCGTGCGTGCTGCGCGCAAGGCGGGTAATTTAATTGCCAAAAACTACGAAACTCCGGACACCGTAGAAACCAGCCAGAAAGGCAGCAATGATTTCGTGACCAACATTGATAAAGCAGCCGAAGCGCTGATTATCGAAACGATCCGCAAATCTTACCCGCAACACACCATCATCACCGAAGAGAGTGGTGAGCACGAAGGCGCTGACCAGGATGTGCAATGGGTTATCGATCCCCTGGATGGCACCACCAACTTTGTTAAACGCCTGCCGCACTTCGCGGTATCTATCGCCGTACGAATCAAAGGCCGCACAGAAGTCGCTGTGGTTTACGATCCTATGCGTAACGAACTGTTCACCGCTACTCGCGGTCAGGGCGCACAGCTGAACGGTTACCGTCTGCGCGGCAGCACGGCTCGCGATCTGGATGGCACCATTCTGGCGACCGGTTTCCCGTTCAAAGCCAAACAACACGCCACCACCTACATCAACATCGTGGGCAAACTGTTCACCGAATGCGCGGACTTCCGCCGCACCGGTTCCGCGGCGCTGGATCTGGCCTACGTTGCCGCTGGCCGCGTGGATGGTTTCTTCGAAATTGCGCTGAAACCGTGGGATTTCGCCGCAGGTGAATTGCTGGTACGTGAAGCGGGCGGCCTGGTGTGCGATTTCACCGGCGGTCACAACTATATGATGACCGGCAACATCGTGGCAGGTAACCCGCGCGTGGTTAAAGCGATGCTGGCGAATATGCGTGAAGAGCTGAGCGACGCGCTGAAACGCTAAGTCAGGCTGTGCCCGGCGGTGGTTCGCCGCCACCGGGCGCTATCAAAACGGTCGTAATCCGCCGCCCGGCGGTAACGCACTGACCCACATCACTACCGACGCGCTAATTAACAACACGCCACCGGCCAGAGCCAGCGTGGTCCAGCCAACCTGTCGCCACAATACCGGCGCACGATCCCCACTTAATTTCACCGCCAGCTGGCGAAAACCATGAACCAGCAACGCCAGCGAACTGATGGTCAGCGACGTTCCGACCGCCATTGCCAGCGCGGACGCCACACCCCAGCTAAACACGCCAATCACTTTACTGAACAGCAGCACCATGATCGCACAGGAACAGGGGCGCATCCCCATCGACAAAATAATCATTAACCGTGCGCGCCAGTCATCACCGCTCTGCAACTGTGAGGCCGTGGGTAAATGCTGATGACCGCAACCGCATCCTTCGTGATGCACATGGTGCGGCGTAAAGGCGCGGAATTTCGGCGTTTGTACAAGCGCGCGCAGCTTTTTCAACGCTCGCCAGCACAAAAGCACTCCCAGCACACCTACCAGTAAATAACTGCCCTTCTCCAGCCAGTAACTGCTCAAATGCAGCTGCCGCGCGGGCAGCGCCAGAATACTCAGCACAACCACGACCAGCGCAATGGCCACCAGCCCCTGCAACAAAGAAGAGGCCAGCGTTAACCCAATCGCCGGTTTCAGTTTCGACGGATGCGTGGCAAGCCAGGTGGTGATCACCACTTTGCCGTGCCCCGGTCCAAGCGCATGCAGCACACCATAGACGAAACTAAACAGCAACAGCACCCCACCGGCCTGACGCGGGTTTTCCGCCACCGCTTTTAGTAGGCTGCTCATTTTCATATTCACATCGCGCTGCCAGATAACGCTTTTCATCATCACTTGCGGCCAGATCTGCCATAGCCACAATGCGGCGACCAGCGCGCATACTATAAAAAGCACCAGTGGCCACCAGTGCAATAAGCGTCGTTTTCGCGCCGTCGCGCTCACCATCACGGACATGTCAGCGTCACCGTCTGGGCAAATTGTTTACCGAGTTCCATATCTTCTGCCGGCGCATCGGCTTTATCCAGCGACTGGGCATAATTCAGCACCTCTTCTCCCGGTTTGGGTGTTTGTACCGCCAGTTTGCAGCCCTGAGGCGCAGTAGCAGGCAATGCCGCGTCGCTCGCTTTTGCGTAACTCATATCGACAAAATAGGTGGGATCGAAAGTGGAAAAAGTATACTGCTGGCCGCCGAGCCCCTGCGGTTCGGCGAGCGGCAAAATAAACGTCAGCACCGCCTGGTGCGCGATCTGTTCCATGCCATATTCCGTGGGTCGGTTAAGAAACTTCACTTTCTGCCCGTTGTGCCAGACTTCGGTGAAATAGTGTTGACCCAGCACGTTTGCCATCACTTCCGCCGCCAGTTTTTTCCAGATCTCATCGCCGGGTTTTGCATTGCCTGCGTCATACAGCAGGTCTGCTGAGGTGATCTCATCCATCGTCCAGCGCATTTTCAGCCCGGTGAACTGCCCATTGTCGATTAACACTTGCGTTTTCATGCGGATAAAACTGTGCGGATGCGCCACCACTGAAAATGATAAAAGCGCGAGAAACAGGCTACTGACGCATTGTTTAACTGCTTGCATGTATTCCCCACGAGAAAAATTCTGTGATGCTCCCCGGCAATCCTGAATGAAAGAGCTGCCGCTGCGCTATCGCTGAGCATACCTTTAACTACGCTTATCAAAAACCCCAACTGGAATCTGACAGATGACAATTGTAATGACACCGCCATCTGCGCTCTCCAGTCCGCAGCGCCGCTGCCAGGTGCTTTTGATGCTCGCCTTGCCGGGGCAGCACGTCACCATGGAACATATCAGCGCTATGAATGGAGTGGACGACGCCGTGGCTCGCCGGGATATCGCTGAAACGGAAAGTGAAATTCAGCGCTACCACCGGCTCTCAATCGTTCCCCACCCTAACGGCGGCTTTCGGATTGAGGGCGCTCCGCTCGATCAACGTTTATGCCTGTTGCACTGGCTTCGCCGTGCGTTGCGGCTGTGCCCGCAATTTATCACGCAACAGTTTACTCCGGCGTTAAAAACCGCGCTTAAACAGCAAGGTATTGCCCGAACGTTATACGACGACACAAACCTGCTGGCGTTGATTAATCTCTGTTCGCGCCGCCTGCAGCGCGTCTTTGAATGCCGGGATATGCAATTTCTGCGTCTCTATTTGCAATATTGTTTACTGCAACATCACCAGGGACATACCCCGGAATTTAACCCGGTTCAGCAAGAATGGGCGCGAATGCGCGCCGAGTATCAGGTAGCACAGGAGATTGTGCGTCACTGGCAGCGCCGCGTTGTCGACTCTCCGCAGCAGAATGAGCACCTGTTCTTATCGCTGCTGTTTATGCTGGTGCGCACGCCCGATCCGCTGCGTGACCAGCAACACCAGGATCGCCGTCTGCAAAAAGCTATCCGCCGGATGATCGCCCGCTTTCACGCTCTGGCGGGGCTGCGCTTCAGCGACGAGCAGGGTTTAAGCGCCCAGCTCTATATTCACATTGCCCAGGCGCTGGATCGCAGCTTGTTCGGCATTGGTATTGATAACAGCCTGCCCGACGAGATTAACCAGCTTTACCCGCGCCTGATGCGAACCACCCGCGATGCATTGCAGGAACTGGAAGACGAGTACGATTTGCGCTTTAGCGATGAAGAGGCCGGGCTGGTGGCGGTGATTTTCGGCGCCTGGCTGATGCAGGACAGCGATCTGCATGAGAAACAAGTGGTGTTGATTACTGGCGAAGACAGTACGCGCGAACAGCAGATTGAGCAGCAACTGCGTGAATTAACACTGCTGCCGCTCAGTATTAAATATTTGCCGCTGGCGGAATTTCGTAAGACCGGCGCACCGAAAGACGTGACATTGATTATCACGCCTTACACTACGCCGTTGCCGCTGTTCTCACCGCCGCTGATCCACACCGACGGTCCGCTGAGCGGGCAACAGCAGCGGCATATTCGCGACATGCTGGAAAGCTAGCGGGCCTGTACGGCGACGTTCGGGCGCAGGAACAGGGCCGGAATGGCCAGCACGGCCATGACAAAAAACAGCCCCTGATGCTGATGTTCAAACAGGAAACCGGCGATCATGGTCATCAGCGCAATACTGCCGCCCATCGCGACCGCTGAATACACCGCTTGCAGGCGAATCACCTCACTGCCCTGCCGCGCCGAGATATAGCGCATCGCGGCCAGATGGCAAACGGTGAACGTGCCGCAGTGTAGGATCTGGGCAATAATCAGCCACGGAAGCTCGGTCGTCCAGCCCATCAGGCTCCAGCGCACCAACCCGCAAACAGCGGAAAGCAGCAGCAGATCGCGCGCGCTGAAGCGGCGGAACAGCCGGTTACTGAGCGCGAAAATCACCACTTCCGCTACCACGCCCAACGACCACAGATACCCTACCGTTGAAGCAGAATACCCCGCCGACTGCCAGTAGATGGCGCTGAAGCCGTAATAGGCGGCATGCGCGCCCTGCAGCAGCGACACGCAGGCGAGAAAACGCCAGTTCTGTGCAATCAGTGCCCGCCAGGCCTGCCAGCCTGCGCCGTCCTGCTGGCGATTTTCACCCTGCGGCAAAATGGAAGGACGCAGCAGCATCCCCAACAACATGGATGCCGCGCCCAGCGTCAGCAGCGCCAGAATCGCCTGGTAATCAAACAGGCTCACCAGTTTGCCGGTGAGCGCCGAACCAATCACAAAAGCAATCGATCCCCACAGACGCACGCGGCCATAATCCATCGGGAACTGTTTTTGCCAGGTGCCCGCCAGCGCATCGGTGAGCGGCACCAGCGGTGAAAAGAAGAGGTTGAAACCGATGATAATGACCGCCAGCCACGCCACATGCGTTCCTGCATAAAACGCCAGCGCAAACAGCAATGTGGCAAGCGCCAGTACGCGTAAAGCCATAATCAAGCGGGAAGGATCGCTCACGCGCGGGGCGATGAAAAGGCTGCCAAGAAAGCGGGCGACAAGACCTGCGCCGAGCAACATACCGATGATTTCGGGGGTCAGCCCTACGCCTTTGAGCCAGACGCTCCAGAAAGGTAAAAAGATACCGTAGCTAAAAAAGTAGGTGAAATAAGCGAGCGCCAGCCAGCGCGTGGACTGCAAGACCATGATTTCCTCCTGAATGGAGGCGATAGTCTGGCGATAAATAACAGGGCTGGCAAGTAACAATCAGGCAACACATGCGCTTGCCCAACGTTTGCAGGCGAATATCTGCCCCCGGGCTACTCGTCATTGCTTAGCGAATATAAGAATCCAGCACGCTCAGCACCACATCCAGATCCGCTTCACGCTTAATTTCGTCGTTCTCATGCACGATATGATCGGTCAGATGGCCTTTGATCACCTCGCGCATTAACCCGTTTACTGCGCCACGGATCGCCGCGATTTGCTGCAAAACCTGGGCGCACTCATGAGGTTCATCGAGCATTTTTTTCAGCGCGCCAACCTGCCCTTCGATTTTGCTCGCCCGCGCTTTCAGCTTTTTCTTGTCCCGGATGGTGTGCGACATACAGACCTCAAATCGACCGTGCTTAAACGACCCTTAGCATACCATGCATCAACTGGGGGGGAGTTTATTTCTACTGGGGGATAGTATTTTTTACTGGGGGGGAGTAGATTTGAGCGCACAAATTTTTACCGAGAATTATTCTCATGAATAACTTCACCACCCTTTTTCAGCAAGGAAACGCCTGGTTTTTTATTCCGAGCGCCATCCTGCTAGGCGCGCTGCATGGCCTCGAACCGGGGCACTCTAAAACAATGATGGCGGCATTTATCATTGCCATTAAAGGCACGGTTAAACAGGCCGTGATGCTGGGTCTCGCCGCCACGCTATCGCACACGGTGGTGGTGTGGCTGATTGCGCTCGGAGGCATGTATCTCAGCAACCAGTTCACCGCGCAAGCCGTTGAACCCTGGCTGCAAATGGTGTCTGCGGTGATCATTTTCGGTACGGCGGTGTGGATGTTCCTGCGCACCTGGCAAGGTGAACGTTCGTGGCTCGCCGGGCATCATCACCACCACGATCATGACCACAGCCATGCGCATCGCGTGCCCAGCCTGGTGCTTCAACCCGTTTCACACGCCCGGGCTACCGCACAGCCAACAATTCTGTCGCTGCGTAAAGTGACCAAAGAGGAGGAGTATCAGGATGCGCACGAGCGGGCGCACGCGCGGGATATTGAGCGGCGTTTTACCGGCGGCGAGGTGACTAACGGGCAGATCCTGCTATTCGGTTTAACCGGCGGGCTTATCCCCTGCCCGGCGGCGATCACCATTTTGCTGATCTGTATTCAGTTAAAAGCCATCACATTGGGCGCAACATTAGTGGTTTCTTTCAGTATCGGGCTTGCACTTACACTGGTGGCGGTTGGCGTTGGCGCGGCAATCAGCGTACAGCAAGCGGCAAAACGCTGGTCTGGTTTCAATACGCTGGCGCGTAAGGCCCCCTATTTTTCCAGCGCGCTTATCGCACTCGTCGGGATTTATATGGGCATTCATGGCTATAGCACACTGCATTAAGGCATAAAAAAAACCCGCCGAAGCGGGTTTTTCAAAGCTGAATAAACTTAGGCGTAAACCGGGAAGCGGGCGCAGATATCCAGAACTTTCTGTTTAGTGCGCTCAATAACGGCTTCGTCATTGATGCTATCCAGCACGTCACACATCCAGCCAGCTAGCTCCTTCACTTCCGCTTCTTTGAAGCCGCGGCGAGTCACAGCCGGGGAACCGATACGAATACCGGAAGTGACAAACGGGCTCTTCGGATCATTCGGCACGCTGTTTTTGTTCACCGTAATGTTCGCACGGCCCAGCGCGGCATCCGCTTCTTTACCGGTCAGGTTTTTGTCCACCAGATCCAGCAGGAACAGGTGGTTTTCAGTACCGCCAGACACCACTTTGTAGCCACGGTTCAGGAACACTTCCACCATCGCTTTGGCGTTTTTGGCAACCTGCTGCTGGTAAACTTTAAACTCTGGCTCCATCGCTTCTTTCAGTGCCACCGCTTTTGCCGCGATAACGTGCATCAGCGGGCCGCCCTGCGCGCTTGGGAAAACAGCGGAGTTCAGTTTTTTATACAGCTCTTCGTCACCGCCTTTCGCCAGGATCAGACCACCGCGCGGGCCCGCCAGGGTTTTGTGGGTGGTGGTGGTCACAACGTGCGCATGCGGAACCGGGTTCGGGTAAACGCCAGCGGCAATCAGACCCGCAACGTGTGCCATGTCAACGAACAGGTAAGCACCGATGCTGTCGGCGATTTCACGCATTTTTGCCCAGTCAACGATGCCGGAGTAAGCAGAGAAACCACCGATAATCATCTTCGGTTTATGCTCTTTCGCCTGCTTCGCCATGTCTTCGTAGTCAATTTTACCGGACTCATCAATACCGTAAGGGATGATGTTGTACAGTTTGCCAGAGAAGTTAACCGGGGAGCCGTGAGTCAGATGACCGCCCTGCGCCAGGTTCATACCCAGAACGGTATCGCCCGGTTGCAGCAGCGCAGTGTAGACCGCGAAGTTCGCTTGTGAACCGGAGTGCGGCTGCACGTTAGCGTAATCCGCGCCAAACAGCTCTTTTGCACGATCAATTGCCAGTTGCTCAACGATATCCACATACTCGCAACCGCCGTAGTAACGTTTGCCCGGGTAACCTTCGGCGTATTTGTTCGTCAGCTGAGAACCCTGAGCCTGCATTACACGCGGGCTGGTGTAGTTTTCGGAGGCGATCAGTTCAATGTGTTCTTCCTGACGTACTTTTTCCTGCTCCATAGCCTGCCACAGTTCGGCATCATAATCGGCAATGTTCATTTCACGCTTTAACATCCGCATCTCCTGACTCAGCTAACAAAACAACTCTAAATGAGGGCCCAAATTTGGGGAACGGCCCACAGTATAACTGATTAATATTCTGATAACAGGTCTTGACAAAGGTTTTTACGCAAACGATTGGCTCCGCGTCAGACAAGGGTTTGAGCGATAACATACTTCCCTTTTAAAGCGGATTTCTTTTCAGGTTTGTGATGCAACTTATTCACGAGGTAAATCCCTTTACATTGTCCGCTCTTTACAAGCCTGGTCGCTGCGCTATAAGATTCATTTAAAATACAACTTTAAATAATCTGCAAAAAAGGAAGCAATCATGCTCGACGCCCAAACCATCGCTACGGTCAAAGCCACCCTTCCCCTGCTGGCGGCAACCGGACCAAAACTCACTGCCCATTTTTACGACCGGATGTTCACTCACAACCCGGAACTGAAAGAGATTTTCAATATGAGCAACCAGCGCAATGGCGATCAGCGTGAAGCGCTGTTCAACGCCATTGCCGCTTACGCCAGCAATATTGATAATCTTGCCGCGCTGCTGCCGGCGGTTGAAAAAATTGCCCAGAAGCACACCAGCTTCCAGATCCAGCCGGAACAGTACAACATTGTGGGCACACACCTGCTGGCGACGCTGGATGAGATGTTCAGCCCAGGGCAAGAAGTGTTGGACGCCTGGGGAAAAGCCTACGGCGTACTGGCGGGTGTCTTTATCAATCGTGAAGCGCAGATTTACAGCGAACACGCGGAAAAAACCGGCGGCTGGCAAGGCACGCGCGCCTTCCGCCTGGTAGAGAAAAAACCACAGAGCGCACTGATTACCAGCTTTGAATTCGAACCGGTCGACGGTCAGCCGGTCGCCGCATATCAGCCCGGGCAATATCTGGGTGTCTGGCTGAAGCCGGAGGGTTTCGCCAATCAGGAGATCCGCCAGTATTCACTGACCCGCAAGCCTGACGGCAAAAGTTACCGTATCGCGGTAAAACGCGAAGCGGGCGGGCAGGTTTCTAACTGGCTGCATAACAGTGCGAAAGTGGGCGATATTGTGCACCTTGCAGCGCCTGCCGGGGATTTCTTTATTAATGTGCAGAGCAACACGCCGGTCACGCTGATCTCTGCGGGTGTCGGTCAAACACCGATGCTGGCGATGCTCGACAGCCTTTCCAAATCGCAGCATGGCGCGCAGGTAAACTGGTTCCACGCCGCGATGAATGGTGAGGTGCATGCTTTTGCCGATGAAGTGAGCAAACTCGGCGCGTCGCTGAACCATTTTTATCAGCATATTTGGTATCAACAGCCTGCGGCGGCTGAGGCGAATAGCGGTCGCTATCACAGTGAAGGGTTGATGGATTTACACGCGCTGGAAGGGAAGTTCAGCGATCCGGCAATGCAGTTTTACCTCTGCGGGCCGGTCGGTTTTATGCAGTTTGTCGCGCAACAGCTGGTCACGCTTGGCGTGAACAAAGACAGCATTCATTACGAATGCTTTGGTCCGCATAAAGTGTTGTAAAACAGACTCCCTCACCCTGCGGGGTGAGGGAAAAATATCAGATTGCGGCGTCGTCTTCTTCGCCGGTACGAATACGTACAACGCGCGCGACGTCAAAGACGAAGATCTTACCGTCGCCGATTTTACCGGTCTGGGCAGTACGGATAATGGTGTCCACGCAGGTATCAACGATGTCGTCAGTCACGACAATTTCAATCTTCACCTTCGGCAGAAAATCCACCATATACTCCGCGCCACGGTAAAGTTCAGTGTGGCCTTTCTGGCGACCAAAACCTTTCACTTCCGTTACCGTCATCCCGGTGATGCCGACTTCAGCCAGCGCTTCACGTACGTCATCCAGTTTGAAAGGTTTAATAATCGCATCAATCTTTTTCATGGTCGTTCCTTACACGCTTTTGCCAGTCTGCTGCATCGTAATCGGTTGCTCACAGTACCATAATCATTTCGCCATTACTCTTTAAAGTCGTTGGCGTCCAGCTCATGGCGGGAGAGTAATTTGTAAAACTCGGTGCGGTTGCGCCCCGCCATGCGCGCGGCATGCGTGACATTACCCTTGGTGATTTGCAGCAGCTTACGCAGGTAGTTCAGTTCAAACTGATTACGCGCCTCAACAAAGGTCGGCAGCGCGGTGTTTTCCCCTTCCAGCGCCTGCTCCACCAGCGCATCGCTGATCACGGGCGATGAGGTGAGCGCCACGCACTGTTCAATAACGTTAACCAACTGGCGCACGTTGCCCGGCCAGCCGGCGGTCATCAACCGCTTCATGGCATCGGTGGAAAAGGCGCGAACAAACGGTTTATGCCTCTCCGCCGACTGTTTCAGCAAATGATTGGCCAGCAGCGGAATATCTTCCGCGCGCTCAGCCAGCGCCGGGATCTTCAGGCTCACCACATTCAGCCGATAGTAGAGATCTTCGCGAAACTCGCCGCGCGCCATCGCTTTCGGTAAATCACGGTGCGTGGCTGAAATGATGCGCACATTAATATCGATATCGCGGTTACTGCCAAGCGGGCGCACTTTACGCTCCTGCAATACGCGTAGCAGTTTGACCTGCAACGGAATCGGCATATCGCCAATCTCATCAAGGAACAGCGTGCCGCCCTCTGCCGCCTGAAACAGCCCCTCGCGGCTGCTGACCGCGCCGGTAAACGCACCGCGTGCGTGACCGAACAACTCAGATTCCAGTAACTGTTCCGGCAACGCGCCGCAGTTGATGGCGATAAACGCACTTTTGCTGCGCGGACTGGCGTTATGAATCGCCTGTGCGAGCACCTCTTTCCCGGTACCGCTCTGGCCGTTAATCAGCACGCTCACGTCAGATTGCGCCACCATCCGCGCCTGCTCCAGCAGACGCAGCATCACCGGGCTGCGGGTGACAATGGTTTCACGCCACTGGTCGTCCATTGCCGAACCGCTGTGCTCCAGCGCATCGTCAATCGCTTTATACAACGCGTCTTTATCTACCGGCTTGGTCAGAAAGCTGAACACACCCTGCTGTGTAGCGGCCACCGCATCGGGAATCGAGCCGTGCGCCGTCAGGATAATCACCGGCATGCCCGGCTGTACGCGCTGGATTTCGGCAAACAGTTGCATGCCGTCCATCTCATCCATGCGCAGATCGCTTATCACCAGATCGACCTTTTCCCGCGCGAGAATGCGTAACCCTTCCTGTCCACTTTCTGCCGTAACGATGCTATAGCCTTCGCTGGTGAGGCGCAGCCCCAGCAGTTTTAACAGCCCCGGATCGTCATCCACCAGCAACAGATGGGCAGGCTTACGGCTGGTCATGGTTTCACATCCTCCTGGGTGCCGTCGCTTTTAGACGGGTGAGAACTGTCCGGCAGGTCGGTAGCGGCGGGTTTATTACGCGTGGAGAGACGCCGTTCAATATCGGTGAGGTTTTCCAGTTTACGTGTAGTCGTTTCCAATTGTTCACGCAGGAATTGTTGCTGCTGGCGCAGGCTATCCAGCTCGCTGTCCGCCGATTGCTGTAATTTCGCGTAACGGGCGCGCTCTTCCGCCAGTTGCAACTGGGCTTTTTCACCATCGCGCCAGAGCTCAAACAGTGGGCGAACCTGCGCAGGGATCGTGGGGCTTAATGCGCCCAGTCGCTCGGTGTATTCACGACGCTCAAGCGGCGAAATTTTGGCGTTAGAGAGCAAAATGCCACGCCTGAACGTGGCCTGCCAGTTATCGTCAGACCAGGTACGTGCTTCGGCACGCGCTGCAGCGGGCGATAAACGCTGCGCGCAGTCCATACCGCGCAGCCAGTAAAGCGGGTTGGTGTCGACGTTTTGCCCGGACAGCGACCAGATATCGTCGCAATCTGTGGACAAGAAATCGGCCAGTTGATGTTCAGGGAGCCGTTCTTCCTGGGGGTCATGAATCGCGCTTTGCGGCTTTTGCGCAACACAGCCCGCCAGCAGCAGACAGGGAAATACGCGAAGCCAGGCGTTTTGCTGTGTAACCGCGTTAACCACGCGGGAAAAAACATGCGACATACTCACCAGATTTAGATTCATTGAGTGGATTTTTCCGGCGCATTGAGGGGTAACTCAATACGGAAACAGACATCAGCTTTACTGCTCGCCACCAGATGCAGCTCGCCTTGCATACGGCGAATGCAGTCTCTGGCAATGCTTAGCCCTAACCCGCTGCCTTTCACCGCTCCTTTTCGCTGGTGGCTACCCTGAAAGAACGGTTCAAAGATCATTTCACGCTCCGTTTCAGGGATCGGCGTACCGGTATTTGCCACTTCGATACAGAGCCGTGCGTTGGCAGTATAGCTGTGCAGAGAAATGTTACCGGATTCAGCACCATAGTGCACCGCGTTGGAGTAAAGATTATCCAGCACGCTCATCAGCAACATCGGTTCGGCCTGGCAGGTCGCCACATCAAGGGCGACATCGGTATGCATCATTTTAGCTCGCGCCGGCAAACTGTGGGCAGAGATCACCATTTCTACCAGTGGCGCGAGTTCCACGGTTTCAAGCTCCACCGAACCTTCGGCCAGCTTGCGGTTGTAATCCAGCAACTGCTCAATCAGTTTTTGCAGATTGCGGCTACTGGCATCAAGGATCTCCACCACCTCTTTCTGTTCTACCGTCAGCGGTCCAACAACCTGATCGGCAAGCAGCTCGGTGCCTTCGCGCATGCTGGCAAGCGGCGTTTTTAGCTCGTGGGAAAGATGGCGTAAGAATTGATGACGCTGTGATTCAAGCCAGGCCAGCCTTTCGCTCAGCCAGAGGATCCGTTCGCCGACATAGCGCAGCTCGCGCGGGCCTTTAAAAACAACGCTGCGGCCCAGGGTTCTCCCCTCGCCTAAGCGATTAATCATCCGCTCGATGCCCTTCACCGGGCCGATGATCATGCGGGTAAACAACAGGACCAGCGCAAGGCTCACCAGGAACAACACCAACGCCTGCCAGCCGAAAAACTGGCCGCGTTCGGCAATTTCCAGCTGAAGCTGTTGCCCGCGGGAAAAGACCACCGCGCGCGTCGATTGCACCATCTCGGTATTCGCAGCAGCAAACGCTTCAAGCTGCAATGACGCCTCGGCTGTCGGGCCGCTATTTTTGCATTGTAACTGGGCGAGCGCGTTTAAATCCTGGCGCAGCGCCTGGTAAAGTTTATCGTCAGGGAGCACGCCCGCGTGGGCATCAAGCATCTCGCTATAGCGCTTACGCTGATTCTGGTACACGCGCGCCAGGGTGGCGTCATCCAGCACGCAGTACTGCCGGTAGCTACGCTCCATTTCCAGTGCGGCATTGGTCATTGCTTCACTGCGACGCGCGTCAATCAACGTAGTGCGATTGGTCTGTAACGCCTGCGCACTGAGTGCGTTCAGGCTTTGCCATGCCTGCCAGGCTAACACCAACAGCGGCAACAGAATTAATAAAAAGGCCATCATGACCAGTTGGCGAAGCGAGCGGGGGAAAACAGGCCAGCGTTTCAATGCAGTTCTCTCGCAAAAAAAGGTAGGGAGATGCTAACTGATTTACCAAAAGCCAGAAACAACAAAGCCGGGCATTAACCCGGCTTTGTTATGAAATTAGGCGGTGCCTAACTCGACGTTTCGCCCGATGTCTGATAAAGCAGCGCAATAATCAGCAGGTGGACGGCAGGCACCTTTAAGTGCGTCATTCGAAGTTTATGTAGCGCGTCCCGAAGGGGCTGACATAAGAAGGTGAATGAGCCACTGCTTAATATTATGCAGATATTGTGCCAACATACCAATAAATATTTTAACCAATTGATTATAATGCATTTAATGTTTTAAAAATGAAAATGTGATGTGCTTATCATTTCAACAACCTGTCGCTATTTAGCAACACACTGATAGCATCAAAAATAAAGTATTTATAATCAATTAATTAAATGTCTCTGTTTGGAGACACTACTCAATACCCAATGTTGGGAAATACCGACACTTTTGCTCAGGCGAAAAAAAAGCCCTCTTATAAAGAAGAGGGCTTACTGATTATGGCGAAATTAACCCAGTTGTTTACGGGCGTTGCGGAAGATACGCATCCACGGGCTGTCTTCGCCCCAGTTTTCTGGGTGCCAGGAGTTAGAAACGGTGCGGAACACGCGCTCCGGGTGCGGCATCATAATGGTTACGCGCCCGCTTTCGCTGGTCACAGCCGTAATGCCGTTCGGTGAGCCGTTCGGGTTCGCCGGGTACGTTTCCGTCACGGCCCCGGTGTTATCCACGTAACGCAACGCCACCAGCCCTTTGCTTTCCAGCTGCGCCAGATGCGCGCCATCACGCACTTCCACGCGACCTTCGCCATGGGAAACGGCGATCGGCATCTGCGAGCCAACCATCCCGCTCAGCAGCAGCGACGGGCTTTGCGTCACTTCGACCAGGCTGAAGCGCGCTTCAAAGCGGTCTGAGTGGTTACGCACAAAACGCGGCCACAGCTCGCTGCCAGGGATCAGTTCACGCAGGTTAGACATCATCTGGCAACCGTTACACACGCCCAGCGCCAGCGTCTGCGGACGGTGGAAGAAGGTTTCAAACTCGTCACGCACGCGCTCGTTGAACAGAATCGATTTCGCCCAACCCTCGCCTGCACCCAGCACATCGCCATACGAGAAGCCGCCGCAGGCAACCAGCGCCTGGAAGTGCTCAAGGCCAGTGCGCCCTGCCAGCAGATCGCTCATATGCACGTCAATGGCATCAAAACCGGCGCGATGGAATGCAGCCGCCATTTCAACGTGGGAGTTAACACCTTGTTCACGCAGCACAGCCACTTTCGGGCGCGCGCCGGTAGCAATAAACGGCGCGGCGATATCTTCATTGATATCAAAAGAGAGCTTCACGTTGAGGCCCGGATCGTTGTCATTGGCTTTCGCCTGATGCTCCTGATCCGCACACTCCGGGTTATCACGCAGGCGCTGCATCTGCCAGGTGGTTTCCGCCCACCACATGCGCAGCTGAGTGCGGCTTTCGCTGAACACCGCCTGACCATTAGCCTCAATGACAAAGCGATCGCCAGCGACAGCATTACCAAGATAGTGAACGCAATTACCCAGGCCGTAAGCCGTCAGCACGCTTTCTACCGCTTCGCGATCGGCCGCGCGCACCTGAATCACCGCGCCCAGCTCTTCATTAAACAACGCCGCCAGACGATCCTGGCCCAGAGACGCGATATCAACGTTGATACCGCAGTGGCCGGTAAAGGCCATCTCTGCCAGCGTGACCAGCAGGCCGCCATCGGAGCGATCGTGATAGGCCAGCAGTTTGCGGTCCGCCACCAGCGCCTGGATAGCATCAAAGAAGCCTTTCAGTTGCTCAACGTTACGTACATCAGCCGGTTTGTCGCCAAGCTGGCGGTAAACCTGTGCCAGCGCGGTGGCACCCAGTGCGTTGTTGCCATTACCCAGGTCAATCAGCAGCAGGGCGTTATCTTCCGTGGAAAGCTGCGGAGTAACCGTGCGGCGAACATCTTCAACGCGGGCAAACGCAGTGATCACCAGTGACAGCGGCGAGGTCATTTCGCGCTGCTCGCTGCCTTCCTGCCAGCGGGTTTTCATCGACATGGAGTCTTTACCCACCGGAATGGTTAAACCGAGCGCCGGACAAAGCTCTTCGCCTACCGCTTTCACCGCCGCATACAGTCCGGCGTCTTCGCCAGGGTGCCCGGCGGCGGCCATCCAGTTCGCCGATAGCTTAATGCGTTTGATATCGCCAATCTGCGTCGCGGCGATGTTAGTGAGCGCTTCCCCCACCGCCAGGCGGGCGGAAGCAGCGAAGTCCAGCAGCGCAACCGGCGCACGTTCGCCCAGCGCCATCGCCTCACCGTAGTAGCTATCAAGGCTGGCGGTGGTTACCGCGCAGTTCGCCACCGGGATCTGCCACGGGCCAACCATCTGATCGCGTGCAACCATACCGGTCACCGTGCGGTCGCCGATG
Organism: Kosakonia sp. LAM2021; assembly: GCF_016620385.1. Taxonomy (NCBI): domain Bacteria; kingdom Pseudomonadati; phylum Pseudomonadota; class Gammaproteobacteria; order Enterobacterales; family Enterobacteriaceae; genus Kosakonia; species Kosakonia sp. LAM2021. The sequence continues at coordinate 33,741 of NZ_JAENHT010000001.1, read as the reverse complement.
GTCACAAGGAATGTTTTTTCTGCCACGGTTGGCAGGTGCAGCACGCGGTTAACCGCATCGGCAATGGAAATGCCCTGAACGTTCAGCGCTTCGCCAGCCGCCTGTCGGGACGCGACATCGCGGGTCATCTTCGGCGTTTTACCCAGCAGCACATCCAGCGGCATGTCGATCGGCTGATCGTTAAAGTGCTTATCGTTGAGCGTCAGGTGCTGCGCTTGCGTCGCTTCACCAATCACCGCGTACGGCGCGCGCTCGCGGCGGCACAACTCGTCAAACAGCGCCAGTTGATCGGCGGCAACCGCCAGCACGTAGCGCTCCTGCGATTCGTTACACCAGATTTCCAGCGGGCTCATTCCCGGCTCATCGCTCAGAATATCGCGCAGCTCAAAACGACCACCGCGCCCGCCGTCGCTCACCAGCTCCGGCATGGCGTTAGAAAGACCACCCGCGCCAACGTCGTGAATAAAGAGGATTGGGTTGGCATCGCCCAGCTGCCAGCAGCGGTCGATAACCTCCTGGCAACGACGCTCCATCTCGGGGTTGTCGCGCTGTACGGAGGCAAAATCGAGATCGGCGTCGGACTGACCAGATGCCATCGACGACGCCGCGCCGCCGCCCAGACCGATATTCATCGCCGGGCCGCCCAGCACGATCAGTTTCGCGCCAACGGTGATTTCACCTTTCTGCACATGATCGGCGCGAATGTTGCCGATGCCGCCCGCCAGCATGATCGGTTTGTGGTAACCGCGCAGCTCCTCGCCGTTATGGCTGTTCACTTTCTCTTCATAAGTACGGAAGTAACCGTTCAGCGCCGGACGACCAAATTCATTGTTGAACGCCGCGCCGCCCAGCGGGCCGTCGGTCATGATATCCAGCGCGGTGACGATACGATCCGGTTTGCCGAAATCCTCTTCCCACGGCTGTTCAAAGCCTGGAATACGCAGGTTAGAAACGGAAAAGCCCACCAGACCCGCTTTTGGCTTCGCGCCACGGCCGGTTGCGCCTTCGTCGCGGATCTCGCCGCCGGAACCTGTCGCCGCACCCGGCCACGGCGAAATCGCCGTCGGATGGTTGTGGGTTTCCACTTTCATCAGAATATGCGCCGATTCCTGATGGTAGTCGTAACGCCCTTCCCCGCGATCGGCGAAGAAGCGGCCCACTTCAGAACCTTCCATCACTGCGGCGTTATCTTTATAAGCCGACAGCACGAAATCCGGCGTTTGCTCGAAGGTGTTTTTGATCATTTTGAACAGCGACTTCGGCTGCTGTTTGCCATCAATCACCCAGTCGGCGTTGAAAATTTTGTGGCGGCAGTGCTCAGAGTTCGCCTGCGCGAACATATAAAGCTCGATGTCGTTCGGATTGCGCCCGAGGCGGGTAAACGCATCTTGCAGGTAGTCGATTTCGTCTTCCGCCAGCGCAAGCCCCAGACGCAAGTTGGCGTCAATCAACGCCTGACGGCCTTCACCGAGCAGATCCACGCTCTCTACCGGCGCAGGCTGATGGTGCTCAAACAGGCGTTCGGCGTCTGCTTGTGAGGTGAAGACGCTCTCCATCATGCGGTCATGCAGCTCTGCGGCAACGTCGTTCCACTGAGCGTCAGTCAGCCCGGCTGCGTCAACGTAATAGGCGACGCCGCGCTCAAGGCGATTGATTTTGTTGAGGCCGCAGTTGTGAGCGATATCGGTGGCTTTAGAAGACCAGGGAGAGATGGTGCCAGGACGAGGAGTGACGAGCAGTAATTTTCCGGTCGGGGTATGGCTGCTAAGGCTCGGGCCGTATTTCAGCAGACGCTGGAGCCGCGCGTATTCATCTTCTGTCAGCCCATCATTGAGATCGGCGAAGTGAGCGTATTCGGCGTAAATGTTGCTTACCGGGAGGTTGGCGGCCTGAAAACGTGCCAGCAGTTTGTTGATACGGAAAGCGGACAATGCAGGCGAACCACGCAGAATTTCCATCATAAGTCTCTCGTCTTCGATTACGAAGCGTCGGGGACGCTTTAAGTGTGCACCAGGGGAAAACGGGCGTCATTATAGAGAATCCTGCGCGCCGACGAAACCGTTTGCGTCGAAATAAAATCGCCGCCAATTTTTAACAATAGCTGTCGCCGAATGCTCTAATTAGTTGCCAACTGGCGTTTTGTTGCGCAGAATGCCGCTCAATCACCGACAAACCTTACTGTTATCATCACGAGAACCTTCTGAGGCAAAGCACGGCGCAGAGAATTAACTCCTTGAAAAAATTTAAGATTAATTATCTGCTCATCGGCATTGTCACCCTGCTGCTGGCAGCGGCCCTGTGGCCTTCTATCCCCTGGTTCGGCAAAGCCGACAATCGCATCGCGGCGATCAAAGCTCGTGGGGAGCTGCGCGTCAGTACGGTCGCCACACCGCTGACGTACAACATCATTGATGGCAAAACGTATGGGCTGGATTACGATCTTGCGCAGCACTTCGCCGATTACCTTGGCGTCAAACTGAAAGTCACGGTGCGCCAGAATATCAGCCAACTGTTTGACGACCTTGATAATGACGACGCCGATATGCTCGCCGCCGGGTTGGTCTACAACAGCGAGCGGGTGAAAAACTACCAAACCGGGCCAGTCTACTACTCCGTTTCTCAACAACTAGTGTACCGCGTGGGCAGCTATCGACCGCGCACGCTGGAATCCGTGAATGCCAGCCAGTTAACCATCGCTCCTGGTCATGTCGCGCTGGACGATCTGCGTGAATTAAAAGAGAAGAAGTACCCGGCGTTGAGCTGGACGGTGGATGAAAAGCTCGGCACGACCGCGCTGCTGCAACAAGTGGTCGACGGGAAACTGAGCTATACCGTCGCCGATTCGGTCGCCATTAGCCTGTTCCAGCGCGTGCACCCCGAGCTGGCGGTGGCGCTGGATATTACCGATGAGCAACCCGTTACCTGGTTTAGCAAGCGCGATGACGATAATACGCTGTCGGCTGCGATGCTCGATTTTTTCAATAACATGAATGAAGACGGCACGCTTGCACGGCTGGAGGAGAAGTACCTCGGCCACGGCGAGGATTTTGACTATGTCGACACGCGTACCTTTTTACGCGCCGTCGATAGCGTGCTGCCGGATCTGCAACCGCTGTTTGAAAAATACGCCCAGGCGATCGACTGGCGATTGTTAGCGGCCATCTCTTATCAGGAGTCACACTGGGATTCCCAGGCCACCTCACCCACCGGCGTTCGCGGCTTGATGATGCTGACGCGTAACACGGCGCAGAGCTTAGGTTTAAGCGATCGCACTGACGCCGAGCAAAGCATCAGCGGCGGCGCGCGTTACCTGGTGGACATGATGAGCAAAGTGCCCGACACCGTTCCGCAGGATGAAAAAATCTGGTTCGCGCTGGCGGCTTACAATATGGGCTACGCACATATGCTGGATGCCCGAGCGCTGACGGCGAAGACGAAAGGCAATCCGGACAGTTGGGCAGATGTGAAACAGCGTCTGCCGTTATTAAGCCAGAAGCAGTACTACAGCAAGCTGACGTACGGTTACGCACGCGGGCATGAAGCCTATGCCTATGTAGAAAATATTCGTAAGTATGAAATTAGCCTGGTCGGTTATTTGCTGGAAAAAGAGAAAGAAGCCGCAAAAGCGCTGAAGCTGGCGAAGAGTTACCCGGCAGTATCGACCGAGGAGTTAAATCGCCCGGCTTATGGCGTGCTGCCCTTTAGCGCGTTAACCGCTAATGAAGCTTTCCCGCGTAACCCGCTGCTGGTATCCGATGCGCTGGTGCAAAACCCGCTAAAAGTTAACCGCTAGCGCTTCGCGCCACCAGGCTCTAGAAAGCTGTGGGATCGCCAGCCGGTTTTTTCAGGGCTTTCTTCTCCAGCCGACGCTGGCGGAAAAAATCGCTCAGCATCGCGGCGCATTCGTCGCGTAACACGCCTTCGGTTATCTCCACCCGATGGTTCATGCCCGGATGGTGCAACACATCAATCAGCGAGCCCGCCGCGCCGGTTTTCGCATCCCGCGCACCAAAGACCAGTTGCCCGATACGGCTGTGCACCATGGCACCCGCGCACATAACGCATGGCTCCAGCGTGACATATAAAGTGGTATCAATAAGACGGTAGTTTTGCAGCACCAGCCCGCCCTGGCGCAACGCCATAATTTCCGCATGCGCGGTAGGATCGTGGCGACCAATCGGCCGGTTCCAGCCTTCGCCGATCACCTGACCGTTATGCACCAGCACCGCGCCAACCGGCACTTCGCCCTCTTCCCAGGCGCGTTTCGCCAGGGTGAGCGCATGACGCATCCAGACGTCGTGATTCAGTTCAGGAATGGACAAAGCGAGTTACTCCAGTAATTCAGGCGGAGCGCATTATACACAGCCGTTATCGGTTCGACACTACTCCAGCTGTTGCAAGTCGCCACGTGGCGTCACGCGCCAGCGGTGCTGGCAAAAATAGAGCAACGGGTTATCTTGCTTGCTGTCGCTGTAGCCGCTGTAGAGACGCAACGGTGTACCGATTTTGCGTTCAAGCTGGGCGACTTTTTCATGCCCGAGGCAGCGCATAGTCAGCACCCAGCCACCGTAGCGGCGGCTGATTTGGCTGGCTATCAGGTTAACGCGCGGGAGCCAGGGAGTATCAAAATAGACTTGCTCCACCAGCGGCTGCGGCGAGCCGGTAATCAGCCAGATATCAGCATCGGACGCCGCCAGATAGTTGGTTAACCGCGTTTGCACGACCGGGAAGGCGGTAACATGCTCACGAAACCAGCTGACAAATTTCTGCTGCAACGCATTCAGATGGCGTTCGCTATGGCCAAACGTGCAGCCCCACAGTAGCAAGCTCATTGGCCAGCGCGCGGCGCGTCCTTTGAGTAATAATCCGCCCGCAATCACCGGCAACAAAGGCAGCACCAGCAACGCATTTAACGGCTGATGACGTAAAACGTAACGCAGAAACGTGCCAAACATATCCTGCTGATGCAGGGTTCCATCAAGATCAAAAAAGACGACGCGGCGCTCGCTGTTAGCCAAATGGGAGTCCTCTGTTGGTTAACCTTCGACCGCCGGGCCTCTCCTTCTGGCGATCGCTCTTTCAATAGCCTAACAGATAGACCTACACTTTTCCGGTAACAATCGGTCACCGATACCTGTAATAATCAGCGGCTATGTTGGCCAGCCTGGGATGCTTTACACTGGCCAGAACCTTTAATTCACCCCGAACCTGATGACAACACAACATACACGCGCCTTTCACTTTGCCCCGTTTCGCCATCTGTTTTTTGCCCGTCTGCTGACGGTGCTCGGTAACGGCATTGCCCCCATTGCGCTGGCTTTTGCGGTACTGGACATTGGTGGTTCCGCCACCGAGCTCGGTATTGTGGTGGCAGCACGTTCGCTGTTTAACGTGGCGTTTTTACTGGTCGGTGGTGTGCTGGCCGATCGCTATTCACGCAGCCGTGTGCTGGTGTTGTCGTCGCTGGTCGCTGCCTGTTCGCAAGGCGTTGTCGCCTGGCTGGTGCTGGACGGTTCAGCGACGGTGATGCTCCTGGCGATACTCGGCACGATTAACGGCGCAGCGGCGGGGATCGCGCTGCCGGCGTCGTCCGCGCTGGTGCCGCAAACGGTGCCAGCGCATAACCTGCGCGAAGCCAATGCCTTTATCCAGCTTGGTATTTATAGCGGAACGGTCGTCGGCGCGTCGCTCGGTGGCATCCTCACCAGCGCCGTCGGGCCTGGCTGGGGGCTGGCGATTGACGCGCTGGGCTTTGCCGCCTCGGCTCCGCTTTACCTGGCCATTCGCATGGGTGCTATTCAGGAGACGGCGGCGCAAAGCAATATCCTGCAAGATCTGCGCGATGGCTGGAAAGAGTTCATCAGCCGTGCCTGGGTGTGGGCCATTGTCGTGCAGTTCACCATTATTAATGCCGCATTCAGCGGGGTGGTGATGGTGCTCGGCCCGATCATTGCCGATGCCTCGTTTGGCCGCACGCGTTGGGGAGTGATTGTCGCCGCGCAGAGCGTTGGTTTGATTGTCGGTTCGTTCCTCGCGCTGCGCTGGCGTCCACGACGCGACCTGTTTATCGGTGTGATGCTGGTTGCCGTATGCGCGGTGCCGATCTATCTCCTGAGCCAAAGTGTGTCTACCGCATGGTTGCTGGCCGCATTTTTTCTTGCAGGTGTCAGTTTCGGCCTGTTCGGCGTGGCGTGGGCGCAGTCATTACAAACACATATTCCGCCGGAGAAGCTGGCGCGTGTTTATGCCTACGACGCAATGGGGTCATTTATCGCTATTCCGGTTGGTGAGCTGGCCGCCGGGCCACTGGCGACGCACTTCGGTAGCAGCAACGTGCTGATCGCCTCGGCAATTGCAGTGGTCATTGCCTGCGCTGGTGCCAGTTTTATTCCGGCAATTCGCCTGCTCGATAATTCACCGAAGGTTAAACAACACAGCCTCAGCGGATCCTCTTGATCGCTGTCAAAACCCATTCAGGGATATTTTGTGCTAAAAGAATTTTTAATTCATAATCGCAATCTATTACTGGAATATAAAATTCATTCATCGGCAAAATATCGCGGATGGGTTTGCTCCCGGAGATCTTATGAATTGTCTAATCCGCATTCGCCAGCGCTACCCAGGCCTTGCGCAGAGCGATAAAAAGCTGGCGGAATTTCTGCTGGAAAACCCCGATCGCGCCCGCCATTTGAGTTCGCAACAACTGGCCGCAGAAGCAGGTGTCAGCCAGTCAAGCGTGGTGAAATTTGCCCAGAAGATGGATTTCAAAGGCTTTCCGGCGATGAAGCTGGCGATCAGCGAAGCGTTAGCCAGCAATAGCAACCCGTGGTCTGTGCCGGTACATAACCAGATCCGTGGCGATGATCCGCTGCGGGTGGTGGGCGAAAAGTTGATTAAAGAGTACCAGAGTGCCATGCATGCCTCGCTGGATGTCAACAGCGAGGAGAAACTGCTGGAGAGCGTGCGGCTGCTGCGCGAAGCACGGCGTATTATCCTGACGGGTATTGGCGCTTCCGGGCTGGTCGCACGTAATTTTGGCTGGAAGCTGATGAAAATCGGCGTTAACGCCGTGGTCGAGCAGGATATGCACGCGCTGCTGGCAACCGTGCAGGCGATGGAGTCGGGCGATCTGCTGCTGCCGGTCTCTTATAGCGGCGAACGCCGTGAAATTAACATGGCGGCCGATGAGACACTACGCGTTGGCGGCAAGATCCTCGCCATAACCGGCTTCACGCCGAACGCATTACAACAGCGGGCCACGCACTGCCTGTACACCATCGCCGAAGAGCAAGCGACACGCAGCGCGGCGATTTCTTCTACCAGCGCGCAAATGATGCTTACGGATTTGCTGTTTATGGCGCTGGTGCAACAGGATCTTGAGCATGCGCCGGAGCGTATTCGCCATAGCGAAGAGCTGGTGAAAAAACTGGTGTAGCCTCCCCGCCCTGGCGGACGAGGAGCTTTAGCGCGTTACTCGCCGCCGTTGGTCAGATGTTGCACTATCTCCTCCCGCATCATTTCCGCGAGTAGAGCATGGGTTTTGGTGGTCGGGTGCATATTGTCCCAGAAAACAAACGCGCCACTCGCCGCTTTACATGCCTGCTTCACCGCAACGCCTGTGGCGTAAGAGATGCCCGAAGCGGAGATATCCAGGCAAGTTTCGCTGGTATCAACAAAACCATATTTACCGCTTTCACTGAGCAGATCATTAAATGCGCTATCCAGTTTGACGGTGAAAAAATTCGTTTTCGGGTATGCGGTGCGTAATTCGCCGAGTAGCTGGTCCAACTGCTGGTTAAAATTCTCTGATTTGTTTTTTAGCGCCTCTTTTTCCGCTGGTGTCCACGTAGCGACATTGGGAATGCCGGAAAAATCAGGCAGCCTGAATATCGCAATATGCTGCGCGCCCAATGCCGCCAGACGCGCCAGCTGTACGCGATACGTAGCGATGATATCGTCCGGCATTTTTGCACCAGTGATAAAATCATTACCGCCAAACAGCACCGTAAACAGTGTCTGCGCAATGTCATAGTTCTCTGTTTTACCCAGATAAGCGCTGAAAGAATCCAGTTGCTTGTCAAAACCGTTAAACAACGGTTTCTCGCCGCTTTCCGCATTGGCTGTCGCCCAAACGTAGCCCGGTAAATTCAGCGAACCGCCCAGATATTCGTGCCAGACTTTGCCATTAGAAAAATGGCCAAGAAACCATGATGCGTGATTTGGAACCGTGCCATATGAGCCGTTATAAACATTAATCGTATCGCTAAGGCTGTCGCCAAATATGACCATGCGATCAATTTTATTATTGCCGAACATTATCGCCGGTTGTGCCTGCCCCTGATGCCAAATCATATAATACCAGGAGAGCGTGTAATCAGATGCGTAAGGAATAACGGTTTCTGCATTAATATTGCTGGCCTTTAACGTACTCCGACAGATATTCACCAGGCTTGCGTAGGATGATTCGCTATAAAACATATTTGCCAGCGGCGTGGCGCTATACCAATACCCGCGCAGCTTTAGATAGTTGCTCCCGTCGCGTGCCCATGCCCATGATGAAGCCGGATTGCTTTGGTCCTGATTATCGATGTTATACACACATTTGATATAGGTTGAGGTCTCTTCGTTTGTCCGCAACGCACGCTGGTTTGCGGAGGATTCATACGCAGGTGGCACCGGCGTTGTATAGATATACCCATTCGCCGCATTCGCCAGCCCGCTTGTGATACTGGAAATAAATGCGAGATATAATTTCGCTCTTTTCATCATAGTCCCTTATTAATTACCCCTGTCAGGTCGCACTAAGATATATATAATATTTATATATCAGAGATGGGGTAATTATTCTTATTCAATAAAAACACACCGCATACTATTCTGTTCGGGTGTTATTTGTATTTTCGGCGCAGAAATATTATGCGGTCAATGGCGCTTTTCTTATGTTTGATTAAGAACATTCGCCAAAACGTCTCAGGACGGAGTAGAAAGGTTGTCCCACGCCACCTTTGTGCGCAAAAGCATCATCGTGATTGGGGCTATCCGGTTTCTGTGGTAAAGTGCGCCGGTTAATATTCAGTAGTTTCCAGATAGCATCCAGATTTGACGGTAATTCTTTGAAATGGCTTTACTAATTACAAAACGCTGCATCAATTGCGACATGTGCGAACCGGAATGTCCGAACGAAGCCATTTCGATGGGCGACAGCATTTATGAGATCAACAGCGATCGCTGCACCGAGTGCGTCGGCCACTACGAAACCCCGACGTGCCAGAAAGTGTGCCCGATACCCAATACCATCCTCAAAGATCCGGCACATGTGGAAACTGAAGAACAGCTGTGGGACAAGTTTGTTCTGATGCACCACGCAGACAAGATTTAGCTCTCGATAATCACCGTCGCGCAGGCGTAATGGCGTTCATCCGCCAGCGTCACATGCATGGCGCGCACGCCCATCTGTTCCGCCATTCGCTGTGCTTCATCCCAAAGACGCAGGCTCGGTTTGCCCAGCGCGTCGTTGAACACTTCGAACTGATTAAACGCCAGCCCGTTACGGATCCCTGTGCCTAAGGCTTTTGCCGCCGCCTCTTTGACCGCAAAGCGTTTCGCCAGAAAGCGAACCGGCTGCTGATGCGCCTGATACTGCGCCCACTCGTTGTCGCTCAGCACCCGTTTAGCAAGGCGATCGCCGCTACGGGCGACCACCGCTTCGATGCGGGCTATCTCGACGATATCCGTACCTAATCCCAGAATCGCCATTACGCGCGCGCTTCCAGCATCAACCGTTTCATCTCCGCTACCGCCTCTTTCAGGCCGCTCATCACCGCGCGACCAATAATGGCGTGGCCGATATTCAGCTCGTGCATTTCCGGCAGCGCGGCAATGGCTTTGACGTTGTGATAGGTCAGTCCGTGCCCGGCGTTGACTTTCAGGCCGAGACTTGCCGCGTAGGTCGCCGCTTTTGCAATGCGTTCCAGCTCTTTTGCCTGATCGGCATCGTTTTTCGCATCCGCGTAGCAACCGGTATGAATTTCAATGTACGGTGCGCCAACCTCTGCCGCCGCTTTGATCTGCTCAGCATCAGCATCGATAAACAGCGATACCAGAATACCCGCCTGCGCCAGGCGCTGGCAGGCATCGCGCATTTTCTCGCGCTGGCCAGCAACATCCAGCCCGCCTTCAGTGGTCACTTCCTGGCGTTTTTCCGGCACCAGGCAGCAAAAATGCGGTTTGGTTTCGCAGGCAATCGCCAACATCTCTTCGGTCACCGCCATTTCCAGATTCATTCGGGTATGCAAGGTCTGGCGCAGAATTCGCACGTCACGGTCGGTGATATGACGACGATCTTCACGCAAATGCACAGTGATGCCATCAGCGCCTGCTTGCTCAGCGATAAAAGCGGCCTGAACCGGATCCGGATAAGCCGTCCCGCGCGCGTTACGCAGTGTGGCAATGTGATCGATGTTGACGCCCAACAGTAATTCAGCCATGACAATCCTCAATGTTCTCAAAGGAACTGACGCGTGCTTCGCCGCGCCAGCCCGGTTGTTATTCTGCTATCTTTTTGGCACGAACTGCCGGAACAGCTCCCGGCTTTTCAGCGGTTTGCCACCAAGATACGGCTTTAACGCGATACGGGTAAAGCGCTTTGCGGCGCGTAGCGTGTCGGCATCCGGGAACTCCCGCTCCGCCAGTGCGCGTAAATGCCGCCCGGTAAAAGTGCTGTTATCTATCACGACGCTGGCAATAAAGCCCTTCTCTTCCCGGTAACGATAAGTCATTACATCATCGACCGGCTCGCCGCTGCCGGCGCAGTGGAGAAAATCAACGCCATAACCCAGATGCCCGAGCAGCGCCAGCTCAAAACGGCGCAGCACCGGTTCCGGCGTGCTGTTGACGCCAGCCAGGGCCTGGATACAGTGCAGATAATCAAAAAAGAGTTCAGAAAAGCGCGTCTCGTGTTCAAGCACGCGGGAGATAAGTTCGTTAACGTAGAGACCGCTGTAGAGCGTGATGCCGCTGAGCGGCAGTGCCAGCGATACCGCTTCCGCGCTGCGCAGCGTTTTGACTTCGCCACGCCCGCCAAAGCGCACCAGCAGAGGAGTGAAAGGTTGTAATGCGCCCTTCAGATTAGAACGCCTGGAACGTGCGCCTTTGGCAACAAGGCGCACACGGCCAGACTCTTCCGTGAAGACGTCCAGCATCAGGCTGGTTTCGCTCCACGGGCGACTATGCAGAACAAAAGCGCGCTGCCAGCCTTCCATATTATTCTCGTCGTCTTTCAGGCCGCAGGAGCGCTGGCTTCATCCGCTTACCCAGAGCGCTTATTTGATCAAGCGCCTGAACACTCACGGCCTGGCCGTCTGTCTGCACCCCGGGAGCCATAGAGAGCAGGCTCTTAGAGATCGTCTACGTAACCGAGACTACGCAGCGCGCGTTCGTCGTCGGCCCAGCCGGATTTCACTTTCACCCACAGTTCCAGGTGAACTTTGGCTTCGAACATCTCTTCCATATCTTTACGGGCTTCAATACCGATGGTTTTGATTTTGGAACCTTTGTTGCCAATCACCATCTTCTTCTGCCCTTCGCGCTCAACAAGGATCAACCCGTTGATATCGTAACCACCGCGTTCGTTGGTCACGAACTGTTCGATCTCCACGGTGACCGAGTACGGCAGTTCCGCACCGAGAAAACGCATCAGTTTTTCACGGATGATTTCCGAGGCCATAAAGCGCTGTGAGCGGTCGGTCACGTAATCTTCCGGGAAGTGATGCACCGCTTCCGGCAGATGCTTACGCACGATGCCGGCGATGGTATCGACGTTCAGACCGGTCTCTGCAGACAGCGGAACGATATCGAGGAAGTTCATCTGGCTTCCCAGCCACTGCAGGTGCGGCAGCAGATCGGCCTTCTCTTGCACGTTGTCCACTTTGTTGACCGCGAGGATCACCGGCGTTTTGCCGTCACGCAACTTGTTCAGCACCATTTCGTCGTCCGGCGTCCAGCGGGTACCTTCCACAACGAAAATGACCAGTTCAACGTCACCGATGGAGCTGCTGGCAGCTTTGTTCATCAGACGGTTAATGGCGCGTTTCTCTTCCATGTGCAGGCCCGGAGTATCGACGTAAATCGCCTGATACGCGCCCTCCGTATGGATGCCAACGATGCGGTGGCGCGTGGTTTGCGCCTTACGAGAGGTGATGGAAATCTTCTGCCCAAGCAGATTATTCAACAGGGTGGATTTACCAACGTTGGGACGTCCGACGATGGCAATAAATCCGCAATAGGTTTTTTCTTCGCTCATTCCAGCTCCAGTTTTTTCAGCGCCTGTTCGGCGGCAGCCTGCTCCGCCTTGCGACGGCTGGAACCCGTGCCAACCACCGGTTCACTCAGGCCGCTGACCTGGCAGTGGATAGTAAATTCCTGATCGTGCGCTTCGCCGCGCACCTGCACCACCAGATAAGACGGCAACGGCAGATGACGGCCCTGTAAAAACTCCTGCAGGCGCGTTTTCGGATCTTTTTGTTTATCGCCAGGACTGATTTCATCAAGGCGCGTTTGATACCAGCTCAGAATTAATTTTTCGACGGTCTGAATATCGCTATCAAGGAACACCCCGCCAATTAACGCCTCAACGGTGTCTGCCAGAATGGATTCACGGCGAAAACCGCCGCTTTTCAGTTCACCCGGCCCTAAACGCAGACACTCACCCAGCTCGAATTCGCGGGCAATTTCCGCCAGCGTATTTCCACGCACCAGCGTCGCGCGCATGCGGCTCATATCACCTTCGTCCACACGCGGGAAACGATGATAGAGCGCGTTAGCAATCACATAACTTAAAATAGAGTCGCCGAGAAATTCGAGACGCTCGTTATGTTTGCTACTGGCGCTGCGGTGGGTTAATGCCTGCTGCAACAGATCATGATGTTGAAAAGTGTAGCCCAGCTTCCGTTGAAGCCGATTAATTACGATGGGGTTCATGCGATACCAATAAATAAATGCGTCAACAATGCAGCACACGAAACCGACCTGAGAAAACCAACGCGGTTTCGTGTGCTGTGGCGCCCGGGGGAACCAGCCTTAAACTTCGGGGGAATATTCTATACGCAACGACCGGGGTTGTCGTTAGTCTGGTGGGAATAATATTGGAAATAATTCAGGGCGCAATCGCGGTGATTGCGCCCTGGTTAATTAATGAATTCCGCCGATACGATTCAGGCGCACGCCTGTCGGCCATTCACCTTCTTGTTTCTCGAAACTCATCCAGATTGCCGTGGCGCGGCCAACCAGGTTCGCTTCCGGCACAAAGCCCCAGTAGCGGCTGTCTGCGCTGTTATCGCGGTTATCACCCATCATGAAGTAATGACCCGGCGGCACAATCCAGGTTGCCAGCGGCTGGCTCTGCTGGCGATAGTAGATCCCCAATTGATCCTGCGCGATAGGCACGGTCAGAATGCGGTGCGTCACATCCCCCAACGTCTCTTTACGCTCGGTTAAACGTACGCCATCCGCCAGGGATTGACCTTTCGGTAACTGGAAGAAACCGCTGCTTGCCTCGCCACCGGAGCGACGTCCGAAGGTCTGCACAAAATCGCTCTCTTCAACGTTGCTGTAAGTGATAGGCAAAGCACTCCCGCAAGCCTGACCCGAGCTGCAGTTCGGCTGCACGGTCACTTGTTTGGTCACCGGATCGTAGGTCACTTTATCGCCCGGTACGCCAACCACACGCTTGATGTAATCCAGACGCGGATCGTCCGGGTATTTAAATACCGCAATGTCACCGCGTTTCGGATGACCGGTTTCAATCAGCGTTTTCTGGTAGATCGGATCTTTAATTCCGTAGGCAAACTTCTCCACCAGAATAAAATCACCAATAAGCAGCGTTGGCATCATTGAACCAGATGGGATCTGGAACGGTTCGTAAATAAACGAACGCACCACCAGCACAATGGCCAGCACCGGGAATACGGAAGCACCGGTCTCCAGCCAGCCAGGCTTCGGACCGATCTTTTTCAGCGTTTTTGCATCGAGCGCATCGCCTGTCGCAACTTGCGCAGCGGCCTGACGATCCCGGCGTTTTGGTGCAAAAATAAACTTATCAAGGCACCATAAAAAACCCGTCACCAGGGTCGCGATCACCAGGATCAGGGCAAACATGTTCGCCATGCCAACTCCTTAGGATTATTTGCTATCTTTGCCCACATGCAGAATGGCAAGGAACGCTTCCTGCGGCAGTTCGACGTTGCCGACCTGCTTCATGCGTTTCTTACCTTCTTTCTGTTTCTGCAGCAGTTTTTTCTTACGGCTCACGTCACCGCCGTAGCATTTCGCCAGCACGTTTTTACGCAGCTGTTTCACTGTCGAACGGGCAATAATGTGGTTACCGATCGCCGCCTGAATCGCGATATCAAACTGCTGACGCGGGATCAGTTCTTTCATCTTCTCGACCAATTCACGACCACGGTACGGTGCGTTATCGTTATGGGTGATCAGCGCCAGCGCATCCACACGCTCACCGTTGATCAGAACGTCCACGCGCACCATGTTAGAGGCCTGGAAACGTTTGAAGTTGTAATCGAGCGACGCGTAACCACGCGACGTTGATTTCAGACGATCAAAGAAGTCCAGCACCACTTCCGCCATCGGAATTTCGTAAGTCAGCGCAACCTGGTTGCCGTGGTAAACCATGTTGGTCTGCACGCCACGTTTCTCTACGCACAGCGTGATAACGTTGCCCAGGTACTCCTGCGGCAGCAGCATGTGACACTCGGCGATAGGCTCGCGCAGCTCGTCAATGTTGTTCAGCGGCGGCAGCTTAGACGGGCTATCGACGTAAACCACTTCTTTATTGGTGGTCTGCACTTCGTAGACCACGGTCGGCGCGGTTGTAATCAGATCCAGATCGTATTCGCGCTCAAGACGCTCCTGGATGATCTCCATGTGCAGCAGACCGAGGAAGCCGCAGCGGAAACCAAAGCCCAACGCGGTGGAGCTTTCCGGTTCATAGAACAACGAGGCGTCGTTGAGGCTCAGTTTGCCGAGCGCATCGCGGAAGTTTTCGTAATCGTCAGAGCTGACCGGGAACAGACCGGCATAAACCTGCGGTTTGACCTTCTTAAAGCCTGGCAGCGCTTTATCTGCCGGGTTACGGGAGGAAGTCAGGGTATCGCCCACTGGCGCGCCGAGAATGTCTTTAATCGCGCAAACCAGCCAGCCTACTTCACCGCACTTCAGTTCGGTGCGATCAACCTGTTTCGGCGTGAAAATCCCCAGCCGGTCAGCGTTATAAACCTGCCCGGTGCTCATTACTTTAATTTTGTCGCCTTTGCGCATGGTGCCATTTTTGATACGCACCAGAGAAACCACGCCAAGGTAGTTATCGAACCAGGAGTCGATAATCAGTGCCTGCAACGGCGCATCCGGATCGCCTTCCGGCGGCGGAATGTCACGCACCAGGCGCTCCAGCACGTCGGGCACGCCCACACCGGTTTTCGCCGAGCAGCGCACCGCATCGGTGGCGTCGATACCAACAATGTCTTCAATTTCTTCTGCTACACGCTCAGGATCGGCGGCTGGCAGGTCGATTTTATTCAGTACCGGTACGACTTCCAGATCCATCTCGATGGCGGTATAGCAGTTTGCCAGCGTCTGCGCTTCCACGCCCTGGCCTGCATCCACCACCAGCAGTGCGCCTTCGCAGGCGGCGAGCGAACGGGAAACCTCGTAGGAGAAGTCAACGTGACCGGGGGTATCGATAAAGTTCAGCTGGTAGGTTTCGCCATTGTTGGCTTTGTAATCCAGCGTGACACTTTGCGCTTTGATGGTAATGCCGCGCTCACGTTCAAGATCCATGGAATCAAGAACCTGGGCTTCCATTTCGCGATCGGAAAGACCACCGCAAATCTGGATGATACGGTCAGACAGCGTCGACTTACCGTGGTCGATGTGAGCGATGATCGAAAAGTTACGAATATTCTTCATATAGTGAGTTTTTATGCCTTACGAGTAACTAAGAGGCCTGTACGCGCCTGACGTCAATGTACTGAAACGCCGCATTCTACACTACAACAACAATGCGGGGAAATGCTGATACCAGGCAGAAAAGTATCGCTATTATCGTAAGACTTAAAGAGGATATTACGGCTGGCGTTCAGCGGATGCGTTGTCGACGCGGATAAGATCCGGGGGCAGACCGACGCTGAGAATAACCGGCTGCCATTCGCTGCGCGTGGCAAGCTTTGGCGACAAACCACGGGCCAGTAAAAAACCGCCGACGCCGCCAAGCACTGCGCCGCAAAGCGCTGCGAGATCCTGGCCGAAGAACGCCTGGAAAATGGCACCCATGACAAACAGGCCTACCAGCGGCGACATATAGACCAGTACCGCGGAGCCCAGCAGGCTGCTCTCGGCGATGCCTAATTCAACTTTCTGCCCGGCAACTAACGGCTCTGCGCTCGGTACGGCAATAGTGTGCGTGGTTTGCGGACCGAGTTTATTCAGCACACGGCTGCCGCAACCGGCACGCGAAGCGCAACTGCTACAGGAAGCTTTGACATCACATTCGACCAGCGCGCTACCATTTTGCCAGGAAACGACGGTCGCCCACTCTTTTATCATTGTGCGGCCTTAAATTTGAGACTGTCCGCAATACGTTTTGCGGTTTGCGGCGGCAATTCACCGACGACAGTAATTTCGGCGTTATCGCGAACCGTTGTGCTAACGGTACGGCGACCGGTGCGCAACATCTGATCGGCGCTATTCTGATTCGCACGGTTAACGTTAACGGAGAAGCTGAACAAGCCGTCGGAATAGAGGCGAGATTCAACGGGCATATCCATGGTCGGCAGTTGGCGACGGCTGCTGGAGACTTCGCTAAACCCCTGCGGCAACCAGGCCGGTTCCCAGTTAAATACCACTTTATCGCCAGCCGGAAGTGAAAGGAGCGGTGGCAAACTGGCTTTCGCCAGTGTTTGCATGCTGTTAGTCACCTGACCGTTAACGGTAACCGCAATAACGCGGAACTGTTCAAGGGTTTCGCCATCACGATCAAGCAAATCAACGCGCATCGGCAGACGAGTTTCTTCATCCATCCACACGATATAGCTATAACGGGTGCCATCACGCGCCACAACGCGGATCACTTCGCACAGTCGGTCAGCAATGCGCGTGCGGCCGACGGAGATGAAATCGTAATAGGGAGAAAGACGTTTGAAGTCGGTATAAACCAGCGACGGCAGTGAATCGACGATGAAGTTGCCGTTAAGCGTGAAAGGCTCAAGACCCGGTTCGAAGTAGCTGATCTCATTGCCACGCTGCACCACTTCGCGGCGGGGGCCGTCCATTTGCAACAGCTGCGCAAGCGGCTGATCGTTAAGACGCACATGGCGGTAACGTAACGATTCAACACCCTGCTTATTGATGCTGACGAATGAGAGTTCGTAGTTAAGCGACTGGCTCGCCACGTTCATTTGCTGCAGCAACGCCCCGGACGAAACATCAGCCGAGGCGTTGACAGAGAAGAACAAGCCAGTAGCCACAAAAGACATGGCACACCAAAGTTGCTTCATTACTGCGATTGCGTTCCTAAAGTTTGATTTCCTGGCACTTGAACAGCAGCTTGCTGTGTTTGCGCCTGCTCAAACTGAAGCTGTTCGGAGTGCAGACGGCGTTGCAGTTCGTAATCCTGCAGCATCGCATTAATGCGACGACGTTGTTCCTGCACCTGCTGTTGCTGACCGGCATTTGCCGTCGCATCAGACGGAACACCCAAACTCACCGGACTGGCTTTGCCCATCATCGGCAGCGTATTAAACACTGGCGCTTCGGGCTGTTGGGTTGATTCAGCCGAGCCATTATAGTGCTGGACGCCAACAATTACAGCAAGCGATACGCATGCCGCGACGCCCATCTGAGTAAGCTGGCTGGCCCATGGTCGAACTTTGTGCCAGAACGGCATTTTCTGCCATTGATGAGGAGCGGGCTGAGCTTCAGGAATCAACGGCGCCGGCGCCTGAACAGCGTCTTTCTCAATCGCGGCCATTACTTGGGCTGAGATATCGAAATGGAGGAGATCGGCGGTATCACCACGCATGGAATCGCGGATGAGATGGTAGCTCTCCCAGGTTTTCTGCATTTCCGGATCCTGAGACAACTCAACGAGCAGCTCACTATCCAGCGTTTCACCATCCATTAAAGCGGAAAGTTGTTCTTTCTGCATGCCTAATACCTTTTTCAGTATCCCGCTATCGTCAACGCCTGATAAGCGGTTGAACTTTATTATCAATAGCTTCCCGCGCACGGAAGATACGCGAACGAACGGTACCTACCGGACAATCCATTATGGCCGCAATCTCTTCATAACTCAGGCCATCCAGCTCCCGCAACGTGATTGCCATGCGTAAATCTTCCGGGAGCGACTCAATGGTACGGAAAACTATTTGTCGCAGTTCTTCTGACAACATTAAGTTCTCAGGGTTCGAAATTTCTTTCAGTGCACCGCCACTTTCGAAGTTTTCTGCTTCAATTGCGTCCACATCACTGGATGGCGGCCTGCGCCCTTGGGCAACCAGGTAATTTTTCGCTGTATTAACCGCAATTCGGTACAGCCAGGTATAAAAAGCACTATCCCCCCTGAATGAATCAAGCGCGCGATAGGCTTTTATAAATGACTCTTGTACGACATCAGGCACATCGCCCGAAGGGACATAACGGGAAACCAGACTCGCCACTTTATGCTGGTAGCGCACCACCAGTAAGTTGAACGCTTTCTGATCTCCTTTCTGGACCCTTTCGACCAGGACCTGATCCGTTAACTGCTCGCTCATCCGAGGTAAAGTCTCCCCAAAACCAATTTCCACGCGTATCCAGAAACGCCACTCCAATACTGCACAATATGAGCAAGCAGCCAATTAGAGGACCGGTCTGTAATAAAGTTCCGTTACGCCTTTGTTTTTGTGCATCGTTCTACAGACTTTTCATTCTGACTCATTATAAGTCTGCAAACTTTGAACAATGTGTTTTCTCAAAGAAAAGACCTTAAGATCGCCAGAGAGTAACGCAATACCGCTTTTTTTTCACCTCTAATACACCTTAGCTAACAAACTGCTTCTTAATATCTTTTTCCTGGATGGATATTTCCGACCCGATCATCATGTTTAGCCATTAGTACAAAAATCGCAAAAAACAGTGATCATCTCCCGCTTACGGTGCTATGCTGCGCAAACACTGTTTAGTAAATTAAACAAACCATGAAAACGACTCCTGAACTCTCCTGTGATGTACTGGTCATCGGCAGCGGCGCGGCCGGTCTTTCGGTGGCTTTGCGGCTTGCAGACAAACATAGGGTCATTGTTTTAAGCAAAGGTCCCATTAGCGAAGGTTCGACATTTTATGCTCAGGGCGGTATCGCTGCGGTATTTGATGAAACCGACAGCATCGAATCGCATGTGGAAGATACGCTCATTGCCGGCGCCGGAATTGTTGAGCGCCACGCAGCGGAGTTTGTCGCCAGCAACGCGCGCCAGTGTGTCCAGTGGCTGATTGATCAAGGCGTATTGTTTGATACCGAAGTTGCTGCCAACGGCGAAGCCAGTTACCACCTCACGCGTGAAGGCGGGCATAGCCACCGCCGCATCCTGCATAGCGCCGACGCGACGGGCAAAGAGGTCGAAAACACGCTGGTCTCCCAGGCGATTAACCATCCGAACATTCGCGTGCTTGAGCGCTGCAATGCGGTGGATCTGATTATCTCCGACAAAATTGGCCTGGCCGGAACGCGCCGCGTAGTGGGCGCGTGGGTGTGGAACCGTAATAAAGAACAGGTGGAAACCTGTCAGGCAAAAGCCGTGGTGCTGGCAACCGGCGGCGCCTCGAAGGTCTATCAGTACACCACCAATCCGGATATCGCCTCCGGTGACGGCATTGCAATGGCCTGGCGTGCGGGCTGCCGGGTGGCGAATCTGGAGTTTAATCAATTTCACCCTACTGCACTGTTCCACCCGCAAGCACGCAATTTCCTGCTCACGGAAGCGTTACGCGGTGAAGGCGCGCATCTGAAACGCCCGGACGGCACGCGTTTCATGCCCGATTTTGACGCGCGAGGTGAATTAGCGCCACGCGATGTGGTCGCCCGCGCGATCGATCATGAAATGAAACGTCTCGGCGTCGATTGCATGTATCTCGATATTAGCCATAAACCGGCTGAATTTATTCGTCACCATTTCCCGATGATTTACGAAAAGTTGCTCGGGCTTGGCATTGATTTAACCAAAAAGCCCGTTCCGATTGTACCGGCAGCACATTACACCTGCGGCGGCGTCATGATTGATGATCGCGGGCGTACCGATGTCGACGGGCTGTATGCGATTGGGGAAGTGAGCTATAGCGGTTTACACGGCGCGAACCGCATGGCGTCGAATTCACTGCTGGAGTGCCTGGTCTATGGCTGGTCGGCGGCAAAAGATATCGCCCACCGGCTACCGCATGCCCAGGCGGCTACGACGCTTCCAGCATGGGATGAAAGCCGCGTGGACGACGCCGATGAACGGGTGATTCTGCAACACAACTGGCACGAATTACGGCTGTTTATGTGGGATTACGTCGGCATTGTGCGCACCACTAAACGCCTTGAGCGCGCACTGCGCCGTATAACGCTGCTACAGCAGGAAATCGATGAATACTATGCGAACTTCCGTGTTTCGAATAACCTGCTGGAGCTACGCAACCTGGTGCAAGTCGCGGAATTAATTGTCCGCTGTGCAATGGCGCGTAAAGAGAGCCGTGGGTTGCATTTCACGCTGGATCACCCCAATTTACTGCCGGAATCCGGCCCGACGGTGCTCTCGCCACAAAACTACATAAACAGATAAAACGCCTGGGTCAGCGCGGTGTAACTCTCTGAGTAACGCTGATCTGGCCCACGGATCACCAGACGATCGGCAAACAATTCGCCGTCTCGCGGAGAAAATGCCAACAGGACGCGATGAGGCAAACGGCTTTCTGTTTCAGTTACATCCGTACGCAAACGCAGATGCCAGCCCAGTGTCTGCGCTTTGCTGACAAAGGCTTCGCTGATTTCAATCGGCAGAACGACGCAGAAATAACCCTCTTCCGTAATCAGCGTTGCGCCAATTTCCAGCAAGGACTGATGATCAAGCGTTGTGGTATAGCGCGCTTTTTCGCGCTCCGGCGTGGCGCATTGTACCCCTTCGTCAAAATAGGGCGGGTTGCTGACAATCAGATCGTAGCGCGCGGTATTTTCCGTGCTCCACTGGCAGATATCCGCCTGATGCACGGTAATGCGCTCAGCCCACGGCGAAGCCTGAACATTTTCCTGCGCCTGCCCGGCAGCGTACTCATCCAGCTCGACGGCATCAATTGTTACTTCTGGCGATGTGCGTTGCGCCAGCATCAGCGCCAGCAGCCCACTACCGGTACCAATGTCCAGCACATGCCGCGCTTTGGAAACCGGCGCCCATGCGCCTAACATCACCCCATCGGTGCCCACTTTCATGGCACAGCGATCGTGAGCAACAAAGAATTCTTTAAACGTGAAGCCGTCACGGCGCAACTGAGCCTTTGACTGGGACATCTTTACAACCTCGATTCGGAAACCGGTGTAGCATAGGGGAAAGCAAAGCGCTGGAAAAGCGATAAGCAGACAACAGATGAAGATTGCAGCCGTAACGTCTATAATCGGCGCCCCACACAGAGGTAGATCATGACTGTAACGACTTTTTCCGAACTCGAACTTGACGACAGCCTGCTGGACGCGCTCCAGAGCAAAGGCTTTACACGCCCGACCGCCATCCAGGCCGCCGCCATTCCGCCTGCGCTTGAAGGGCGTGATGTCCTCGGTTCCGCCCCTACCGGCACCGGTAAAACAGCGGCATATCTGCTGCCTGCGTTGCAGCACCTTCTGGACTTCCCGCGTAAAAAATCCGGCCCGCCGCGCATCCTGATCCTGACGCCGACCCGCGAGCTGGCGATGCAGGTTGCCGATCACGCGCGCGAGCTTGCCGCTAACACGCATCTGGATATTGCCACCATTACCGGCGGTGTAGCGTATATGAACCACGCGGAAGTGTTCAGCGAAAACCAGGATATCGTGGTCGCGACCACTGGCCGCCTGCTGCAATATATTAAAGAAGAGAACTTCGACTGCCGCGCGGTAGAGACGCTAATCCTTGATGAAGCAGACCGCATGCTGGACATGGGCTTCGCGCAAGATATCGAGCACATTGCCGGTGAAACCCGCTGGCGCAAGCAGACCATGCTGTTCTCCGCGACGCTGGAAGGCGAGGCGATTAAAAATTTTGCCGAGCGCCTGCTGGAAGATCCTGTCGAAGTTTCCGCCACGCCATCAACGCGTGAGCGCAAAAAAATTCACCAATGGTACTACCGTGCCGATGACGTCGCCCATAAAACCGCGCTGCTGGTACATCTGCTCAAGCAACCTGAAGTCAGCCGCTCTATCGTGTTTGTGCGCAAACGCGAACGTGTGCATGAGCTGGCGAACTGGCTGCGTGAAGCGGGCATTAACAACTGCTATCTCGAAGGTGAGATGGTGCAGGCGAAGCGTAACGAAGCGATTAAACGGCTGACGGAAGGCCGTGTGAATGTACTGGTCGCCACCGATGTCGCCGCTCGCGGCATTGATATCGACGATGTCAGCCACGTCTTTAACTTCGATCTGCCGCGCAGCGGCGATACCTACCTGCACCGCATCGGTCGTACGGGTCGCGCAGGCCGTAAAGGCACCGCGATTTCTCTGGTTGAAGCGCACGATCATCTGCTGCTGGGTAAAATTGGCCGTTATGTTGAAGAACCGCTGAAGCCGCGCGTGATAGATGAATTGCGTGCAAAAACGCGAGCGCCCAGTGAAAAGCTGACTGGCAAACCGTCGAAGAAAGTGCTGGCGAAGCGCGCAGAGAAGAAAAAAGAGAAAGAAAAAGAGAAGCCGCGCGTGAAGCAACGCCATCGTGACACCAAAAACATTGGTAAACGACGTAAGCCGAGCGCTGCAAGTACTGCGCCGCAAAATACAGAAGAGTAAAAAAACGCCGGGATATCCCGGCGTTTTTATGTGTGCCTGAAATTACAGGCTTTCAGTAAAGGTACGAGCAATAACGTCGCGCTGCTGTTCTGGAGTCAGAGAGTTAAAACGCACAGCATAACCGGATACACGAATCGTCAGCTGTGGGTATTTTTCCGGGTGTTCAACGGCATCAAGCAGTGTTTCACGACGCAGCACGTTAACGTTCAGGTGCTGGCCGCCTTCAACGCGCACTTCCGGCTTCACTTCCATCGGAATTTCACGGTATTCGATATCGCCGAGTTTGCTAACCGCAACCACTTCATCTTCTGCATAACCCGCTTTGGCACACACGCAACGTGCTTCGCCTTTTTCGTTATCGAGCAGCCAGAACGAATTCAGCAGGTTGTCATTGGCAGCTTTAGTAATCTGGATACCAGTAATCATGAATAGCCTCCCTTAGGCACATTATTTGATTCGCCGGATGCTTTCCGGCCAATTGGTAAAACCATTGTTGTCTGATTGTTTATATACCAGTCCGACATGCGGTATTCTTTGATTTAAATCAATAAAAACCACACAGTAAAAATGACCATTGGGGAATATACTTGTTTTATATCAAGTTACGCCAATCGCGCTGACTTAAAATTTTTGTAAATTTTAAAAATATTTTTAGGATTATCGCTCACGGACGACAGTGAATTTTGTTCCGGAGAAATAAGCAGTTAAGCTACGGGGAACGAACGTTGCAGGAGAGCGGGATGACCACTTCATTAACATGGCATGATGTGCTGGCAGAAGAAAAACAGCAGCCGTACTTTATTAACACCCTTAGCACGGTGGCGGCTGAGCGCCAGTCCGGGATAACCATCTATCCGCCGCAGAAAGATGTATTTAACGCCTTTCGCTTCACTGAGCTTGGCAATGTCAAAGTTGTAATCCTCGGTCAGGATCCTTACCACGGCCCGGGACAAGCCCACGGTTTGGCATTTTCTGTTCTTCCGGGCATTGCGCCTCCCCCTTCTCTGCTGAATATGTATAAAGAGCTGGAAGCCAGCATTCCGGGTTTTGTCCGCCCGCAACATGGTTATCTCGAAAGCTGGGCGCGTCAGGGTGTGCTGCTACTTAATACCGTGCTCACTGTGCGCGCCGGTCAGGCGCACTCGCATGCAAGCTTCGGCTGGGAAACCTTCACCGATAAAGTGATTAGCCTGATTAACGAGCATCGCGAAGGTGTGGTATTTCTGCTTTGGGGTTCGCACGCGCAGAAGAAAGGGGCGATTATCGACACAAAACGCCATCATGTTCTGAAAGCACCGCATCCATCACCGCTCTCCGCGCACCGTGGATTTTTCGGCTGTAACCATTTCGTCCTGGCGAATCAATGGCTGGAAAAACAGGGCGAAGCGCCAATCGACTGGATGCCGACACTCCCGGCCGAAAGTGAGTAAAAATCCGCCCTTATAAGAGACGGCAATGACTACGCTCAGGAAGGACGCACTAAAGCCTCTGCCTGGCTCGTGAGATTGAAATCCAAAGGCAATAAAACAGAGCCAAAGCATGTTGATAACCACGCCCGCAAGATGTGGTTTTCAGCGAGTAGAATAAAAAAATGCCAGCATTACGCTGGCATTTTTTAATACACCTGACGTTGCGTTATCAGGCTTTATTTTGACGCCACCACTCTGCCAGCAACACGCCGGTTGCGACAGAAACGTTGAGGCTTTCAACGTTGCCGGTGCCTTCAATTGAGACGCTTAAATCTGCACGAGATAGCGTCACATCAGACAAACCATCACGCTCCTGGCCCAGCACCAGTACCATCTTTTTCGGCAACTCGGCTTTAAACAGCGGCGTTCCGTTGTGGCTGGAAGTCGTCACCAGCGCATAACCCGCCTGACGGAACTCTTCCAGCGCATCGACAAAGCTATCGCCAGTGATCGGCTGAACATGTTCCGCGCCGCCTTCTGCGGTACGGACTGCCGCGCCAGATTCAACCACTGCCGCATCCTGCAATACCACGCCTTTCACACCGAAATGCGCGCAGCTACGCATAATTGCGCCGAGGTTGTGCGGGTTGCCCACATCTTCCAGCGCCAGCACACAGTCTTCTTCTGCGGCATTCGCCACCCATTTCTGGACGCTCAGACCATTACGCTTTTTGATCAGGAAACACACGCCGCCGTGGTGCTCCGTGCCGGAGGCTTTCGCCAGTTCGTCTTCATCAACCACATGATACGCTTTACGGTTCGCGGCCATCCAGCGCAGGGCTTCTTTAAAACGCGGGGTCACGCTCTGCACAAACCAGGCGCGAACAATCGATTCAGGGCGGCTGCTGAACAGTGCCTGGCAGGCATTTTCGCCATAGACGCGCGTCTCTTCCGCGCGCTGACGGCGCAACACTTCCGGATCGATAAAACTTTTACCGCTAATACCACCGTGATCCGGTTTTTCCGGCGTTTCGTCGCCCGGCGCGCGGGAAACGGTACGCCACGGCGAATCACTCTGGTTGCTGAAATTGTCTCGCTGCGGGCGGCTTCTGTCATCACGAGCAGGGCGGCCTCGCTCATCGCGGGCAGAACGACTTCTGTCGTCACGGCCAGCACGACCTTTATCATCGCGGGAGGTGCGACGGTCATCGCCACCGCGCGAAGACGTTCCACTACGCGCTGGCCCTTTCCCGGTGCGCGGGTTGTAGCCACGTTTATCGGAATCATCATCACTGCGGACATACATCACTTTGACCTTGCCGCTTTTATTCTTTAATTCATCGTTCATGCTTTTCTCCACCAGCGCTGCGCGAAGCGCGCAGATTACCTGATGTGCTGGCGCTTAGCCATTAATTCGTTCAAAAGTTATCGGCTATTGTACTCATTGAATAAAACGCGTTGTCGTTTAAAACCTTCTTATCAATAATATGTAACATTGAAGAAACATACCGGCGAAACGCCGCTTTGTACCATCGCTTCCCTGAGGTTAGTTATGAATACCGTATGTGCAAGCTGTCAGGCGCTGAACCGCATTCCTGAAGAAAGAATGAACGATGGCGCGAAATGTGGGCGCTGTGGACATGAGCTGTTCGATGGAGATGTGATCAATGCGACTGGCGAAACCCTGGATAAACTGCTTAAAGATGACCTGCCTGTGGTTGTCGATTTCTGGGCGCCGTGGTGCGGCCCGTGCCGCAACTTCGCACCGATTTTCGAAGATGTCGCGGAAGAGCGCAGCGGTAAAGTGCGCTTTGTAAAAGTTAACACCGAAGCCGAGCGCGAGCTGAGTGCGCGTTTCCGCATTCGCAGTATTCCAACCATTATGTTGTTCAAAAATGGCGAAGTGGTGGACATGCTAAGCGGCGCGATGCCAAAAGCGCCGTTCGACAGCTGGCTTAACGAATCACTGTGATCCCTTCGGGGCGCATCTTGTGCCCCGTTTTCAGCTCTGCGACAATGGCGTTTTTCTTGCGCGACCTTCATGACCAATAACGCTGTTCTCCAACTCCGTGCTGAGCGCCTTGCCCGTTCGACGCGCCCGTTTCTGGCGCGTGGCAACCGTATTCGCCGCTGCCAGCGCTGCCTGCTGCCGCTGAAAAACTGTCTGTGTGATACCTTAAAACCGGCTTGCGCCAACAGCCGTTTTTGCCTGGTCATGTTTGACACCGAGCCGATGAAACCCAGTAACACGGGGCGTTTGATTGCCGATATCTTGCCTGACACGCAGGCTTTTCAATGGTCTCGAACCGAGCCGCCGCAAGCGCTAATCGATTTATGCACCAGCGAAGCGTACCAACCGATGGTCGTCTTCCCGGCCTCTTACGCGGGCAGCGAGCGTCAGGTGTTGAGCGCTCCGGTTGCGGGTAAACCGCCACTGTTTATTATGCTGGATGGCACCTGGACCGAAGCGCGGAAAATGTTTCGCAAAAGCCCCTATCTGGATGCATTACCGGTTATCTCCGTCGATCTGTCACGCGTGTCTGCCTATCGCTTACGGGAAGCGCACGCAGACGATCAATACTGCACGGCGGAAGTGGCTATTGCTCTGTTGGATCTGGCTGGCGATAACACCGCCGCGCAAGCGCTCGGCGATCACTTCACTCTGTTTCGTGAACGTTACCTGGCGGGGAAACCGCATCATTCGCCCGCCATCACAGCAAACGCCGCAGAAAACGTTTAATATCATCGGGTCACTCTTTTGCGGAGGCCGGTATGAGCCAACGAGGGCTGGAAGCGTTATTACGTCCCCGATCGATTGCGGTGGTGGGTGCATCTATGAAGCCGGATCGCGCGGGTTTTTTAATGATGCGCAATTTGCTGGCAGGCGGTTTCGCAGGTCCTGTCTTACCGGTGACGCCCGCCTATAAAGCGGTACAGGGCGTGCTGGCATGGCCGGATGTCGCCAGCCTGCCTTTCACGCCGGATCTTGCGGTGTTGTGTACCCACGCAAAACGTAATTTGACGCTGCTTGAGGCGCTCGGCCAAAAGGGGTGTAAAACCTGCATTATCCTTTCCGCTCCACCAGAGCAACATGCCGATTTGCTCGCCTGCGCAGGCCGCTACCAGATGCGGTTGCTTGGCCCGAACAGCCTGGGCTTACTCGCTCCCTGGCAAGGACTGAACGCCAGTTTCTCGCCGGTGCCGATTACACGCGGCAAACTGGCGTTTATTTCCCAGTCTGCCGCCGTCTCCAATACCATACTCGACTGGGCGCAGCAGCGGGAAATGGGGTTTTCTTATTTCATCGCACTCGGCGATAGCCTCGATATTGATGTTGATGAACTGCTCGATTTCCTGGCGCGCGACAGTAAAACCAGCGCCATTCTACTCTATCTGGAACAGCTAAGTGATGCCCGCCGCTTTGTTTCCGCCGCACGTAGCGCATCGCGTAATAAACCGATTCTGGTCATAAAAAGCGGGCGCAGCCCGGAAGCGCAGCGTCTGCTGCATTCCCATGCGGGGCTCGATCCGGCCTGGGATGCGGCTATTCAGCGCGCCGGTTTATTGCGGGTCCAGGATACCCATGAGCTTTTTTCCGCCGTCGAAACGCTCAGCCATATGCGCCCGTTGCGCGGCGAACGGTTGATGCTCATCAGTAATGGCGCGGCACCCGCCGCACTGGCACTCGACGAACTGTGGTCACGCAACGGCAAGCTGGCCACACTGAGTGAAGAGACGATCACGCAGCTGCGCGCCGTACTGCCGGAGTATGTGGAACCCGCTAATCCGCTGGACTTACGCGATGACGCCAGCAGCGAGCGCTACATCGCAGCGTTGAAAATTCTGCTTGATAGCCAGGATTACGATGCGCTGATGGTGATCCATGCACCCAGCGCCGCCGCACCAGGCAGCGAAAGCGCGGTGGCGTTAATTGACGCGCTGAAAAAGCATTCCCGCGGGAAATATGTCACTGTGCTGACCAACTGGTGCGGTGAGTTTTCCTCGCAGGAAGCGCGGCGTTTGTTCAGCGAAGCCGGGTTGCCAACTTATCGAACGCCTGAAGGCACCATTACGGCCTTTATGCATATGGTGGAATATCGGCGAAACCAGAAGCAACTGCGCGAAACGCCGGCGATCTCCGTAAGCCTGACAGCAGATACTGCCGCAGCACACACTCTTCTGCAGCAGGCGCTGGCCGATGGCGCAGCAACGCTGGATACCCATGAAGTACAGCCGATCCTGCGCGCCTGGGGATTACAAACGCTGCCAACATGGATTGCCAGCGACAGTGCGGAAGCCGTGCATATTGCCGAACAGATTGGCTACCCGGTCGCGCTGAAATTGCGTTCTCCGGATATCCCGCATAAGTCGGAAGTCCAGGGGGTAATGCTTTATCTGCGTACCGCGAAAGAGGTGCAGCAGGCTGCTGATGCGATTATCGATCGCGTCAAAATGAACTGGCCGCAAGCGCGCATCCATGGCCTGCAAGTGCAGAGCATGGCGAACCGCGCTGGCGCGCAAGAACTGCGTGTCGTGGTAGAACACGATCCGGTGTTCGGCCCGCTGATCATGTTAGGTGAAGGCGGCGTTGAGTGGCGGGCAGAGGATCAAGCCGCCGTGGCGCTTCCGCCACTGAACATGAATCTGGCGCGCTATCTGGTCATTCAGTCGATCAAAAGTAAAAAGATCCGTGGGCGCAGCGCATTACGCACGCTGGATATCGCTGGTCTGAGCCAGTTTTTAGTTCAGGTCTCAAATTTGATTGTCGATTGCCCGGAAATCGAACGGCTCGACATTCACCCTTTACTGGCCTCCGGCAGCGAATTCACGGCGCTGGATGTCACGATGTCCATTGCGCCCTGCGCCGGGAACGGTGAGACGCGTCTTGCAATTCGCCCCTATCCGCAGCATCTGGAAGAACGCGTTGAGATGAGAAATGGCGAGCAGTGCTTGTTCCGCCCGATTCTTCCCGAAGACGAACCTCAGTTACAGGCATTTATTGCCAGGGTGACAAAAGAAGATCTCTACTATCGCTATTTTAGCGAGATCAACGAATTTACCCACGATGATTTAGCGAATATGACGC
Source organism: Kosakonia sp. LAM2021 (assembly GCF_016620385.1). NCBI lineage: Bacteria > Pseudomonadati > Pseudomonadota > Gammaproteobacteria > Enterobacterales > Enterobacteriaceae > Kosakonia > Kosakonia sp. LAM2021. The sequence goes on along the minus strand of NZ_JAENHT010000001.1, from coordinate 4,196 downwards.
AGATCGACTACGATCGGGAAATGGCCTTCGTGGCCGTGCGCAGCACCGATCAGGGCGAAGAGATTTTGGGCGTAACCCGCGCTATTTCCGATCCGGATAATATTGACGCTGAATTTGCCGTGCTGGTGCGATCCGATTTGAAAGGGCTCGGGCTCGGACGACGTTTACTTGAAAAGCTCATCAGTTATACCCGGGATCACGGACTTAAGCGCTTGAATGGTATTACTATGCCCAACAATCGCGGCATGGTGACACTGGCGCGTAAATTGGGGTTCGATGTCGATATCCAACTGGAAGATGGCATAGTCGGTTTGTCGCTCCATCTGACCCAGACAGAGTAATCCCGAGTAAGGTACTGGAAATGTTGACCACTTTAGCAGGCTCGGTGTTATTATTGCCCGCTTATGTCGTCTGCATGCTACAGAAGACCCTTCAATAAACAGAGAAGAAACGCACTGTGATGTTGTCAAAATTTAAGCGTAATAAACATCAACAACACCTTGCCCAATTACCCAAGATTTCTCAGTCAGCTGATGACATAGAGTTCTTCTATGCGCCTGCTGATTTCAGGGAGACGCTGCTTGCGAAGATAGCCAACGCAACGCGCCGGATCTATATCATTGCCCTGTATCTTGAGCAGGATGATGGCGGGAAAGGAATTCTGAACGCGCTGTATGAAGCAAAACGCCAGCGCCCGGAGCTGGATGTTCGCGTCCTCGTAGACTGGCATCGCGCTCAGCGCGGACGTATTGGCGCAGCAGCGTCAAATACCAATGCGGACTGGTACTGCCGTCTGGCGCAGGAAAACCCGGGCGTTGTCGTTCCCGTTTACGGTGTGCCGGTTAATACCCGCGAAGCGCTTGGCGTGCTCCACTTCAAAGGCTTTATTATTGATGACTGCGTGCTGTATAGCGGCGCGAGCCTTAACGATGTTTACCTGCATCAGCACGATAAATACCGCTATGATCGTTATCAGTTGATCCGCAATCCGCAGATGGCTGACGTCATGCAAGGCTGGGTTGAGCGGAATCTGATCCAGGGCCGCGGCGTAAACCGCCTTGACGATCCGCAGCGTCCGAAAAGCCCGGAAATCAAAAACGATATCCGCCTGTTCCGCCAGGAATTGCGTGATGCGTCGTACCATTTCCAGGGCGATGCGGATAACGAACAACTGGCAGTGACTCCGCTGGTTGGTCTGGGTAAATCCAGCCTGCTGAATAAGACGATTTTCCATCTGATGCCGTGCGCAGAACACAAGCTGACGATTTGTACGCCCTATTTCAACCTGCCTGCGGTACTGGTTCGCAATATTATTCAGTTGCTGCGCGAGGGGAAAAAAGTCGAAATCATTGTTGGCGATAAGACGGCGAATGACTTTTTCATTCCTGAAGATGAGCCGTTTAAGATTATTGGCGCGTTACCTTATCTGTATGAAATCAACCTGCGCCGTTTCTTAAGCCGCCTGCAATATTATGTGAATACCGATCAGCTCGTCGTTCGCCTGTGGAAAGATGACGATAACAGCTACCACCTGAAAGGGATGTGGGTTGATGATGAGTGGATCTTGCTCACCGGAAACAACCTGAACCCACGCGCCTGGCGTCTGGATCTGGAAAACGCAGTGCTTATCCACGATCCAAAACATGAGCTGGCTGCACAGCGTGATAAAGAGCTGGAACTTATTCGCACGCACACCACCGTGGTAAATCATTACCGCGATTTGCAGAGCATTGCGGATTACCCGGTGAAAGTGCGTAAGCTGATACGCCGCCTGCGCCGTATCCGCATTGATAAGCTGATTAGCCGCATTCTTTAACATTAAGCCCTGTCTCTGTGACGGGGCTTTTTTTCAGGTCTTTCAATGAAATACACCTTGCTGGCAACAACGTTGCTGCTGACAGGCTGTAGCCATATGGCGAACGATAGCTGGAGCGGTCAAGATAAAGCACAACATTTTCTTGGTTCGGCCATGCTTTCGGCAGCCGGGAACGAATACGCGCAACATCAGGGCACCAGCCGTGACCGCAGTGCGATATATGGTCTGATGTTTTCTGTTAGCCTTGGCGCATCGAAAGAGTTATGGGATAGCCGCCCGGCAGGGAGCGGCTGGAGCTGGAAAGATTTCGCATGGGATATTGCCGGCGCCACAACCGGTTTTGCCGTGTGGCAACTGGCAAGATAGACACTAAAGCCGGATGCCTTTTCCTTTGCGATGCAGCATCAGGGAAACCACAAATGCTAATGCGCTCATCACAGTAACATACCAGAAAAAACTGCTTTCAAAACCGACCGATTTCAGCGACAGCGCAACATACTCAGCCGAACCGCCAAACAGCGCATTCGCCACGGCATAAGATAACCCGACACCTAACGCACGAACTTGCGCCGGGAACATTTCGGCTTTCAGGATCCCACTGATTGAGGTGTAGAAACTGACGATCACTAACGCCAGCATAACCAGCGCGAACGCGGCATAAGGTGAAGTAACGCTATGCAGTGCGCTGAGAATCGGGACAGTACAAAGCGTGGCAAGACCGCCGAACAGCAACATTGAATTACGGCGTCCTATCTTATCCGACAGCGCGCCAATAACGGGTTGAATCAGCATAAAGACAAATAACGCAACTGTCATAATGACGCTGGCAACATTGGCATGCATTCCGGCGGTATTAACCAGATATTTTTGCATATAGGTGGTAAAGGTGTAGAACGCCAGTGAGCCGCCAGCCGTAAAACCAAGCACCATAATGAAAGCCTTGCGGTTACGCCACAGCCCTTTTAGCGATCCCGCCTCTTTCAGGGTCCGTACCTCTTGCCGCGAGGTTTCATCAAGTTGTCGGCGTAGCCACAGCGCAACGATAGCCAGTGCAGCACCGAGCGCGAACGGAATACGCCAACCCCAGGCACGTAAATCCTCGTCGCTCAGAACCTGTTGCAATACCACAACAACCAGTAGAGCCAGCAACTGCCCGCCGATCAGCGTGACATACTGGAATGATGCGTAAAACCCTTTACGCCCTTCCACTGCAACTTCGCTCATATAAGTCGCGCTTGTACCGTATTCACCGCCCACTGATAGCCCCTGGAACAGGCGCGCCAGCAATAATAATGCTGGCGCCCAGGTGCCAATGGACTCATAACCGGGTAAGCAGGCGATGACCAGCGATCCCAGGCACATCATACACACCGAGATAAGCATTGATGCCTTACGTCCGCGCCTGTCTGCGATACGGCCAAATAACCAGCCGCCGATCGGTCGCATCAGGAAGCCTGCGGCAAAAACCCCCGCCGTTTGTAATAGCTGAGTCGTTGCGTTGCCGGCGGGGAAAAAGATATGCGCGAAATAGAGGGAGCAAAAGGAGTAGACATAGAAATCAAACCATTCAACCAGGTTACCTGATGAAGCGCCAATGATCGCCCATACCCTGCGTCGAGTATCGCTGCTGGTGAGCGAGTCTGGTGTGGTCACACTGCTTTCTGCCATTCTACTGATACTCCTGCTAAACATTTGGGAGATATGAACCTCGTGAATATCCATATCCACTCAGCGCAAAAATCAAAATGTTACACATTTGTTATATATCAGGAGTGATTTACATCACATTTCAACTTAGCAAGGTAAGTAATTCAGAATAGGGGCATATGGGGACTTGTACAAAAAAGCTCCGATTTTTCGCATGAGGCTTTTTTCTGGGCAGGCAGTCACGCCTGTTGTGTGCTGGATTGGGCAGGCGGGGTAGTTTTCCGGTACTTACTGTCTGTTCCGCATGAGGCTTTCTGTCGGGCAGATGAAAGATTAAAACCGGCATCGCAGGGCGAGCGCCTGTGCTGTTTCGCTGCGTAAAAATGCAAAAAGGCCATCCGTCAGGATGGCCTCTTCACTTGTTTGATGCCTGGCAGTTCCCTACTCTCGCATGGGGAGACCCCACACTACCATCGGCGCTACGGCGTTTCACTTCTGAGTTCGGCATGGGGTCAGGTGGGGCCACCGCGCTAGTGCCGCCAGGCAAATTCTGTCTATCAGACCGTTCTCACGTTCTGATGTAATCTGTATCAGGCTGAATATCTTCTCTCTCACGCCAAAACATCTTCGGCGTTGTAAGGTTAAGCCTCACGGTTCATTAGTACCGGTTAGCTCAACGCATCGCTGCGCTTACACACCCGGCCTATCAACGTCGTCGTCTTCAACGTTCCTT